>CAIYLG010000014.1 GCA_903927025.1 uncultured Armatimonadota bacterium | reverse complement strand
GAGAGCGAGCAAGCTCGCCTATGCTCTGTACACTCATCTCATGCCTCCGCTCGCTCGCCATAATGCAAGCCTGCTTCGGTCGGTTTTAGTTTTGACGGAACAACCCTAGCTTCGGTCGGTTTTCATATGAGGGAATGCGGGTGTCGACACCTCCTTCCAGAATCGGGTATATTCTACCGATCTAATGGCGACCTACCGAGGAAGAAAAACCGATATTTGCCGAACCGTCGGCTATGACATTTGGGGCCGGGCAAAGAGCCCTGCAACCAAGCGTGCCTACCCAGCTGGACAGCACGGCCCTAACCTTAAGGACCGACGACAGTCCGAGTACGGCGAACAGCTGTTGGCGAAGCAGGTTATCCGCCGCTACTACAACATGCTGGAGAAGCAGTTCTCCAATACCTTCAAAAAGGCACAGCGAATGAGCGGCAACACCAGCCTCAATTTCCTTCGCCTGCTCGAGCTCCGACTTGCTACGGCAGTTTGGAGACTCGGCTATGCAAAGACAGTCTTCCAGGCTCGACAGATGGTCAACCACTGTCACATCCTGGTGAACGGACGAGTTGTCAACATCCCGAGCTTCCAGCTCAAGGTTGGAGACGTTATCGAAGTCCGAGATAGAGAAGTGAGCCGAGGAATGGCGCGAGCCAACCACTTCGAAGGTGCGGCAGTTCCAGCCTACATCGAATCGGACGTCACCAACTTCAAGGGCAAAATCAGCTCCCTGCCAGAGCGCGAAGACTTCCCCAAGTTCTTCCAAGAGCAGCAGGTCGTTGAGTACTACGCCCGTTAAAAGCTAGCGAAATTCGGTATATCTCGCCCGGAGGAGCTTTGGTTTTTACCAAAGCTCCTCTTGCTTTGTCAGTTCACCGTGAGAAGTAGCTTCGCAGCCTTAATCCAGTCTTCAATCTGACAGATCGTTAGATCGCCCATGTTGCTCACCTGGAAGCAGCTCCGCTTTAATTCCCCTTTACAGCCGTAAAGAACGTAGCCCGCATTGTAGTTCGCCTCAAACCACTTTTCATACGTCCACCCAATCGGCAGATTTGCCGTGGTAAGCGTCACCGAACTTTCCTGGGGCCCCAAAACAGGGTTCAGCCCCATTTCGCTTAGACCAGACCTGATGAGTTCACGCTTGGATCGATAGTCCACTTCCCTAGCCGCGGCCCCTCCCTCCGGATACTCTCGAAGCGCCGTTCTGAGAGCCTGAAGAACAGGAACTGGAGGTGTTAGCGGAGGATTGTCGCCAGAGTACATAGGCAAACTCATGTAGTAGCTCCGCCTTGGAAAAGAGCTGATTTCCTTCGCCAATTCCTCAGCCATCAGGACAAATGAGACGCCGGGCAACCCATGAAGACACTTATTGGCCGAGGAGCAAACTGCGTCCAGGTCTTCGAAATCAATGGCATCTGCCCCAAAGCTGCTCATCGCATCGACGAGACATCGGGCGCCATGTGCTTTAGCTAGAACGCCAATCGCGTTGATATCATTGAGCCGGCCAGTCGTGGTTTCGTTGTGAGTGGCCAAAACCGCTTCATAGCCGTTCTGCAGCTCCAGTCGGACTGCGTCCAGGTTGATCGGTTCAAGCCATCCGAAGGCGAGAGCCTTATATGGGATTCCGTGGATCTCCAGAACCTCCCGAATCCGACTGCTGTAATAGCCATTCTCAAGAATAAGCACTGGCCCAGTCCGGATGCAAGACGTGACCATCGCCTCAACTGCGAGGGTTCCTGATCCGCCAAGAAGGTACGAGTGCCAATCTTCAGTAGTAGAAGTGTAGAGGCCCAGCAATCGCCGTTTGACCTCCTGCACTAGAGAAAGATATTCCGGGTCTCTGTGATTGAGGTCTGGTAGAGCCGCGGCTTGCCTAACCCCCTCGCTTGTCATACAGGGTCCAGGCGTTAGGAGAATCATCTCAACCTACTCTACGAAGGTTGCAGCTTTGAGTGCCCGAACCGCCTCGAGCACCTTCTCTCGACCCTGACCATCCTTCCACTCTCGGTGAAGCAGATCCACCAAAAAGCTACCAACCACAGCGCCGTCTGCAGCTTGACAGACCATTCGCACATGCTCCGGGCTCGAGATACCAAATCCGACACAAACTGGTTTATCTGTCTTTTCCCGAATGCGGGAAACAAGCACAGCGACGTCGGGAGGCACTTGATTTTCCGCGCCCGTGACTCCCGTTCTCGAAACGGCGTAAACGAACCCAGTCGCCTTGGCGCAAACGTCATCGATTCTCTGGGAGGTGCTTGTAGGGGCAGCCAAAAAGATTGTTGAGAGGCCCGCGGCGGAACTGGCGGCACACCAGGCATCCGCCTCATCGGGAACCAGATCGCTCACAATCGTTCCTGACACTCCGGCCTTTGCGCTTTCCTCCGCAAAGTGGCTCAACCCTGAGCGCAGTATCGGGTTGTAGTAGCCCATCGTGACGATTGGAATGCCAGCGTCGATTGTGGCAAGCGCTTCGAGGATTGCCCTGGGATTTGTACCGTTATCCAGCGATCTTTGACTGGAAGCTTGAATCGTGGGACCCTCGCCGAATGGATCGCTAAACGGA
The DNA here is from genome assembly GCA_903927025.1 of uncultured Armatimonadota bacterium. GTDB lineage: Bacteria > Armatimonadota > Fimbriimonadia > Fimbriimonadales > Fimbriimonadaceae > Fimbriimonas. Next base: position 280,241 of record CAIYLG010000014.1, on the reverse strand, counting down.
ATGCCAATCTCAATCACGTCGGCTCCTCCCTCTTCGAGGGTCGCTACGATTGAGGAGAGCTCTGATAACGGCTGATCCCCAGCCGTTAGAAACAGTACGAGCGCTTTCTCATTTCGCCGCTTTAAAAGTTCAAATCGTTCAGCAAGTGTCGGCACTCCCTAGATTTTGTCACCCTTGTCGGTTCCAGCGCTCACTCGTCATCGACAATTAGCGACATTACGGTCAACTCGTTGGATTGTACGTTCCAGCCGTGGCAGCGATCCCATCCTAGCCTATTCCGGCTGGGATGCCTAGTTCTTGGGAGCGTTACCGGAAATTCCAGACATCGCGGCCCATCGCAACTGTTGGGTTTTAGACATGAGCGCAAGAACCTTGTGCTCGGCATCCTCTTTATCCCTAGCAATCCGCTGCCTTTCGCCCTCGTAAGTCCTTAGCGTGTCTGCGCACTTCTTATCGTATTGAGAACGATCAGCACCCGGAGCTGGCTCCGGGATAGCCATCAGCGCGTTGGCAATCATGGCACTGTAGTCTTCATCCTCTTTGTCCCACGACTTCACTATCGATCGGATCTTCGTTTCTTGGACCGCCGTCAGGTTCAGCTTCGCCGAAACAACCGAATCTTGAAGGGCACGAATACCGATCTCCGGAACGCCCAAGGAAAGAAGGTCGTTCTGCTGGCCGGGCGTCAAAGCGTTTAGGCAGGTGTCAGCGTAAGATTTGGTGGCCCCATCCAGCTTCGCCCCAGTTGGGTCCAGCTTCGCCGTCAGCTTGTTTACACGCGCTTCATAACCCACCTGCGCAGCCTTGATTGAATTTCGCTGCGCACTTGTCAGCTTCAGTTTGCTGGCTACAGGCTGCTGAGTTAGCCGAAGCGCACACTCTTCCGAGACGGTCAGCTTTATGCGTCCATCCTGCGAGTATGCGAACCCAAAAAGGAAGACGCTGAGTACGACGGAAACCCCAAGAGAGACTGATTGCTTCATGTTCTGAGTCTATGACGGCTTTAGAGCGGTCGAATTGCGCTTATTTCGGAGAAAAAGCTTTTCCTTGGAGGGCGCGATAAGCCGATATCTGCTTTGAGGTGAATACGGCAAGGATAGAATTCTTTGTTTCCAGCTGTACCCTTGTGATCTCAGGCTGACGCTTCTTTATCTCTGCCGTCTGTGCCTTTTGCATGGCTTCGTTAATCGTTTTGGCTTGCGCCTGCGTGGTTACCTTCACATTCTTATAGGGGCCCGTCACGATCTGGTTGACCTGCATCATGATCGCCTGTGACTTCTTGACTCCTACCCCGTAGGCATCCCTTGCCCGCTTCAACTGGTCTGCGGAAAGGCCAATGCGCTTGGAAACCACGATATCTAGGGCGCCGACCACGTCAACATTTTGGAGCGACAGCTCACGGAGACGCTGAAGCTGTCGAGGGTTCAGGGCCATCAAGAACTGAGTTCGATATTTGAAAATGTATGCTAGATACTTAGGATCTGAATCCAACTCGGCTGACGTCTTTCCCTGCTTTTGGAGCTGTTGAAGGTAGGGCACAACCTCGGTTCGCTGAGCCGTCGCGATCTCATTCAGTCTCGTGCGCTGAGCCTCGCTGATGCCGACCTCTACTTGAATCTTTTTGGATTGAAGGAGTCGATAGTCTGCGACGTGCTCGTCGAACGAGTCCATCTTCTGAGCAAAAGAGATTGAGGTGGCGAGCACGCACGCCGCTAAAACGGAAGCCTTGAAATTCATGATTAAGCCGGATAGTACAAACGCTTCTCAGACCAACTTCGTTCGCCATTGGAGCGCTTACGCTGCTTCATTGTGCTCAATTCCTAATTCACATCGCGTAAGTCCCAGAGAAACCGCCTTCATAAACGTTTCAGTAGGGTTCACATGATGTGGCAGGTAGATCGGAACCGTCGTTCCTCCCTCCACGATCTGAATGAGTAGCTCGTATTCACCTGGATGCTCCTCGATCACCCGGCGCAACTTGAACATCTGGCTTTCGGTCGCTCGCCAAATTGAGATCGTCACGATTCCAGCAGAAGATGCTCCTCCTGACTCCGGGAAGAGAGAATCCTCAAGGGGCTTCACGTCTTCCAGTCGAATCTCAATTGACTTCTCTCCGCGCATCTCACGATGCATGGTGTAGCCGGTGACCTGGACCAAAGAATCCTTCACAAGCACTTCGCGCAGCTTTTCAAATGTCGCAGGAAATGCAATCAGATTCGCCTGACCGCTAAAGTCCTCAAGCGTCAGCGTCGCCATCTTCTTGCCTTCGGATTTCGTGGTGATCTGGCGCATCTTGGCCAGGACACCAGCCAACTTCACGAATGCATTTTCTTCAAGCTCGACGATCGAGGCACAGGTGTTTGTCGAACTCTTCGCAACGATCTTCTCATGACCGCGAAGAGGGTGGTCTGAGACATAGATTCCCATCACATCCTTCTCCATTACGAGAATCTCGCTTCGGGTCGCCATCTCCACGTCCGGAAGTGGTGGGAAACTCATCGGCCCGCTGTCAGCATCATCGCCAAACAGCGAATCTTGACCTGCAAGTCTAGAGCGATTTTGCGTATCGGCATATTGAAGCGCACCCTCAACGTAAGCCAAGAGCTTCTTGCGATTGAGGTCTATTCCGTCAAGTGCACCCGCACGAATGAGCGCTTCAGCGGCAGTCCGATTCAGACCAGCGTGACGGACACGGTCACAAAACTCATACAGGTGAACGTATGGCCCGTTCTTCTGTCGTTCGGCGATGATCGCATCGACGATGCCTTCGCCGACTCCCTTGATCGCGGCCATTCCAAAACGAATTCCTGCAGTTGGACCTTCTTTTCCACTGCGGGACTTAGTTTCTGGCAGTGGTTCAATTGAAAAGTCGCGAACTGAACGATTCACATCGGGTGGGAGAATCGGAATCTTTTGTCGCCGACATTCCTCGATAAACGAGGTGACTCGGTCCTCTTTGTCAAGATAGACGCTGAGGGAGGCAGCCATGTACTCGACCGGGAAATTCGCCTTGAGATAGGCAGTCTGGTACGAAAGAATTCCGTAGCAAACTGCATGCGCCTTGTTGAAGGCGTATCCAGCAAACGGAAGCAGCAGTTCCCAAACCTTCTCGGCGCTCTCGGCGCTCATTCCGATGGCGGCGGTTCCTTCAAGGAACTCCACCTTCATGCTGTCCATCGCTTTGGCATCCTTCTTACCCATCGCCCGGCGAAGGATGTCGGCTTTTCCTAGAGAAAAGCCTGCGATAGCTTGAACCAGCTGCATGACCTGGTCCTGATAGACGATGACGCCAAACGTCTCTTCGAGGATCGGCTCCATCCTCTCGTGCAGGTAGGTCGCTTTCAACTTTCCAAACTTCGTATCGATGAAGCGAGGAATATGCTCCATCGGGCCCGGCCGATAAAGCGCGATCATTGCGCTCAGCTCACGGATGTTGCTGGGCTTCAGCTGCTGAACCCATCGCGTCATTCCGCCACCTTCAAGCTGGAAGACGCCAATTGTTTCGCCTCGACCAAGCATTTCGTAAGCCTTTGCGTCACCGTCTGGAACGTTTTTTACGTCCAGGTCAATCCCTTTGTGACGCTTGATGTTCTCAACAGCACGGGCTAGCACCGTGAGGTTGCTGAGTCCCAGAAAGTCCATCTTGAGAAGGCCAATCTTTTCAAGAATGCCCATCTCATAAGCTGTGATGGCTTGACCATCGTTGCCTCGGTAAAGGGGAACATAGTCGACTAACGGATCTTTGCTGATGACGACGCCGGCGGCGTGGACACCTGAGTTGCGTGCCATACCTTCCACGGACTTTGCCGTTTCAAAGAGGCTCCGCATCCGAGGGTCTGAATCGACGATCTGACGAAAATCAACAACTTCCTTGTAGGCCCTGTCGAGATTCCAACCGGGAAGCGACGGGATCGTCTTTGTCAGTCGATCAGTTTCCGCCGGTGTGTATCCCTGAACTCGGCCGCAGTCTTTTATCGCTGCCTTTGCACCCAAAGTGCCAAAGGTGACGATCTGAGCGACATGGTCTGTGCCGTACTTCTCCGTCACGTACTGGATGATTTCATCCCGACGGGCATCCTCAAAGTCCATGTCAATGTCCGGCATGGAGATTCGGTCGGGGTTTAGAAATCGCTCAAACGTCAGTCCGTATTCGATGGGGTCGACATCCGTGATGCCCACACAATAGGAAACCAACGATCCCGCGGCAGAGCCCCGAACACCAAAATAGATTCCGCGCTCCCTGGTCGCGTCGGCAAACTCCCGAACGAGCAGGATGTAGTCGTCAAAGCCAGTTTTCTCAATGACTCCCAACTCATAGTTGAGTCGATCAAGCGCCAGCTCTGGATTTTTGCAGCGATCCTTTAGACCCTTTTCAGCCAATTGCCGCAAGTACTCCCGGGACGTAATTCCCTCTGGAACATCCGGCTGGGGCATAGGCGCTCGCTGCTTGTCGAGGGCAACGTCGCACATCTCCGCGATCATTGCTGTGTTTTCAAGCGCCTCTTCTGTTTCGGAAAAGAGGGCGTGCATCTCATCCTTCGACTTCAAATAGAAGTCGTCGGTTGAAAACCTCATCCGCTTCTCGTCCGCAACCAAAGAACCCGTTTGGATGCAGAGAAGCACGTCGTGTGGCTGAGAGTCAGCTTTGCACAGATAATGAGCGTCGTTTGTGGCGACAAGCGGAAGCTTGAGTTCGCGAGAAATCCGGATCAAACCATCGCGAATCTGTGCCTGCTCCGGAAGCCGATGATCCTGAAGCTCAATGAAAAAGCTTCCATGCCCAAACATCTCATCGTACATCCCAGCGATGTACTGGGCCTTATCGTAATTGCCCTTAAGCAGTTCCTGACATACCTCGGAACCAAGACAGGCACTGGTCGCTATGACGCCTTTACTGTGGGCCCGCAAGATATCGTGATCAACCCTCGGCTTGTAGTAATAGCCTTCCAGCGCGGCAATGCTGCTCAGCTTGCAAAGGTTTCGGTACCCCTCGAGATCCTTCGCCAAAAGCAAAAGGTGATAGGCCGACTTTTCCCCTTCCCCTTTGCGATGCTGAATACCCTGAGGGGCGACGTAAGCTTCCACACCAAGAAGTGGCTTAATGCCAGCCTTCTTGGCTTCCATGTAAAACTCCATAACCCCAAACATCACGCCATGATCGGTGATGGCCAAGGCGTCCATCTCCATCTCTTTCGCGCGTTTGACCATGTCCGGAATTCGGTTCGCCCCGTCTAAGAGCGAATATTCCGTGTGGTTATGGATGTGACAGAACGATTTGCACATCAGTTAAGCGGACTGCCGAACCCCCAGTTCAATGGCGCGTTTCGGCACTCCTATTTTGACGGTTGAGAACTGCTTCTCGCCGCAACATTCTTACTCGCCCTGGACGTCTTCTGTCCAAGCGCGCAAGAACTCTGCAACACTCCAGGCCTGCCAGGGACATCCCCCAGGAGATTGCGGGGCATCGCCATCGTACACTTCGGCAATTCCACCTAATCCGTACTCTCCCAGCATGTCCTTGGCATTTCGCAAAATTCGCTTCGCTTCCTGCCTATCTCCCAAGAACTTGACCACCGCAGTGGCATAGCTCCCCAAGAGCCACGGCCAAGCAGTTCCCTGATGATAGGCGGCGTCCAGTTCTGGCAATGGCCCCTTGTACCTTCCACGGTAGCCCTGTTCTTCCCTTCCAAGAGTTCGAAGCCCGACGGGAGTCAACAGTTCCCCAGCTACAACTCCAAGGGCCTGAACCGCCGACTCCTGTGTGACTGGCGAAAATGGGAGCGCCATTGCGATGACCTGATTGGGACGGAGAGTCGCATCATCCGGGTCGACCGTGTCCATAAAGTGGCCAAGTCCCTCGTGCCAGAACTTTAGGTTGAAGCTGCTAGTTGCATGCTCTGCATCCGTCGCATAATGCCCCGGGGATTGAGACATTGCCGAGGAGTGCCCAGCTTCCACGAGATTATTGCCGAGCCACTCCAGAATCCGAAGAGCGTTGATCCAAAGCGCGTTGATCTCAACCGGCTTTCCATGTCTCGGTGTAACCACCCAGTCTCCGATTTTCGCATCCATCCACGTCAACTGGACACCGTCGACACCTTGTGTCAACAGCCCGTCAGCCGGATCAACTTTGATTCCAAAAAGCGTGCCATTTGTGTGCCAGTCATAAATCGACTCGAGCACTGGACCCATCTCAACGGCAAATTCCGTGTCCCATTCCGACTCCAGGGTTTTGTACACAGCATTGACGAACCACAGGGTTGCGTCTACTGTGTTGTAATCAGGCTTTTCGCCCGACTCAACAAACCTGTTTGGAATCAGGCCCTGATACATCTGGGTCGAGTAAGCCGCAAGAATTGCCTTCGCTTGCTTTGTTCGTCCGGTTGTGAGACAGAGTCCAGGAAGCGAAATCATCGTATCTCGGCCCCAGTCGGTAAACCAAGGGTATCCCGCGATAATCGTGGAGCGATCATGAGTTTCCACGAAGAAGCTTTCAGCTGCCTGACGAAGCATTGCCGAGACTCGATATTCGGGCTGACCAGGGGTCGTATCAATGATTCTGGGTGAAGCAGTCCCCGAAGTCGAGGCAACCAAAACGGCACGTTGACCTGGCTGTAAGTCGTAGCTCAATTCGCAAGGACAATACAGATCATCTCGCGGATCCAGTCCTCGTTCGATCTCTCGGGCATGTTCAAAACGGTAATACCAGCCCTGTACCGGGGTCCGAGCCGCCCCTTGGTGCACAAGCGTGAGCGAAACCCCGCCGTGGGTCACTTGGATCGATTCAGGATCGAACTCCAGGTGCTCCGGGTAACGGGCATCTTCGTAAAAGTTGGAGTGATGATCTCGATGGCAGACGAGCGGACGCAAAGTGAGCTTGAACCTCACGTCACCCGTGTTGACGTACGAAACGGTGACCGCATTCTCACCCTTATGGGCGGTTACGCGCCGCTCGATCATCGCACCGCCGGCTTTGTATCGCCATACCGCGGAGTCAGCGACGCTGAATTCCTTCAGATAATGCCCACCATCCGGATAGACCGCCCCGGGGTACTGGTTGGCAGAAACTGCAACTGGGCTGCCGTCAACATCGATAAACGCATCGATGGCACTCAGCAGCAACATTCGCCCGGTAGGCGGGGTTATCGCGGAAATGAGCAGGCCATGGTATCGGCGCGTGTTGATGCCTGCTCCTGTACCCATGGCATATCCGCCAATGCCATTGGACAGCAGCCACTCTCTGCGAGTAGCAACCTCAGGGTTCTGACACTGAAGCTCGTCTAGTACGTAACGCATGTCCCTAGCATCAGCTTACACCCTGGGCGAGAATTCCACGCGAGCTTCAAGGATTGCCAGATAGGTCTGGACTAAGCACGTGAGTCTCGGAGGGTGGTCGCTTAAACTGGCGCTGAGTCATGAGGTCTGTGAGATCGTCTAACCGAAGCCGAAAGCCCAAGACATAGTCATTTGGGTTCTGGCGGTAGGTGATGAATGGCTCGAAGCAGCCAACTACCTGCGAAACACTGTATTCCTTGTCGAACCAGCCAAGCTTGGAATCTCTCTTGCGCATGAAGCTGATCTTGGTTGGGCCCAAGTTCAGATCTCCGCGAACCAAGTAGCCCGCCTTACTGTAAAGGGGGTCAATTTCATATTGCGGAGAGCCGGTTTCAGTGGAAACATAGCCGCCCGCTGAAAGGCGAAACTGCTTCACTGGGGTGTACGCCAGCCCAACAATGGCTCTCATCCAAGAATACTGATACCCATCTAGGAACGCCTGTGCATCGAGTCGGGCGATGGTTCTAAGAGTGGGGGTGATATGGATGGGTGGTGGAGCAACCTGCTCAACCAATAGGAGTCGCTCGCTGTAGGATTGCCCAAATTCCCGAATGGTTTGAAGCCGGACCTGAGAGATGTAGCCGAAGCCATCCATCTTCCCTCCCTGCTCATACACTGCTTCGACGGCCTTTGAAAATGGGGCGGTTGTCCCGCGGTCATTGAGGACCTGATTCCAAACGGAGTTCACGGAAACAGCTTTCCTCTCCGCCCGAATTGTGACGTCCTCTGATTCAGGACTGCTGACGACGATGTTGTCAAGGAATCCATACCCAAATCTCTCGCCAAAATCTGACTGCGGCGTGAGGAACGTGGTCACTCGAGTTTCGGGCAAGAGTGATCGGGTGAGGTTTGCCCCATATCCCGGTCGAGAATTTGGAAAGACTCCGAATCCGAAGGCGAAATCTGTCGAGTGGTCCACGAGAAACCCACCACCCCAACTGAGTCCCAAACCGTATTGGTGGCTGTAGTTAAATCCTGGAATCGTCAAGCCTTCGCTTCGCTTGTCTAGGTTAAACGACCTTGTCGGCAGAGTCAGGAATTTGTGGCCAAGAATGTAAACCGTCGGGTGGTCGATGCTCCCACTCTTCCCAGGCTTAATTTTGAGGAGTTTGCTGTGGACTTCGTACCAGGCAGGCTGGGCGCGAGAAGTGGTCCCTTCAACGTCATGCAAAACCCAAAGATCAGGTGCGATATCAACTGAGGATGCTTTCAGTCGGCTGGATCCAACCTGCACAAATGCCCCGTCGAAATGACCTCGTCTGCCCTCCGCGCCCCACCAAAGCTCAAGCCTTTTAGCATCCACTCTTGCCACCGGGTCAAGCAGATGGACGTTTCCCTCAGCAACACCAGTCTGAGCTTTCAGGTCGATATCCAGATGATCACATTGGACTGTAGAGGCGTCGTACTCAAGGGTCACTCCGTTGTCAAAAACCCAGGTGTCCTTGAAAAGGTCATGCACACCGGTGGTGTAGGTGATCGTCACATTTCCCACCAGCTTCAATTGGTGAGAAGTCGGGTTCTGCCCACACGCTCCAAAGAGCAGTGCTGAATGCAGCATCAGCAGGGCGATGGGCATAGGTCTACGAGTGTACTCGGGTGGCAACTTGCTGTTTGAACGGAACTTCGGGCGAACTTTGTTCCAAACCCAACACGTCGTGTACCATATAAGGGGAGTTGACCCCTAAGTTGGTTTTAAAATGTTGACCCATACAATAGCCGCTGAAGCTGCCGCCCAGGAAAGACAATGGGTAGGCCGGTGTCGCCAAGGTGATGAAGCGGCCCTCGGGTGCCTCATCGCTCGACACAGAAATAGGCTTGTAAGAACAGCTACCAACTTATTGCGAGACCGGCATGAGGCAGAAGATGTTGCTCAGGAAGCGTTCCTAAAAGCGTTTCGTGAGATCAACAAGCTGCGAGATGATCGTGCATTCTCGGGCTACCTTTATCGGATTTGTGTCCGGCTCTGCATGGACCGACTGCGTTTGAAGAGGGCGGAGCTTGTTGAATTCGACTCTGCTCAGCCTCACTGCGGCGGAAATATCGAGAATCGAGTGGTAATTGAGAAGCTCTTGAGCCAGTTGCCGACCGAACTGCGAACGACTCTTGTCCTGAGGGAAATGGAGCAGCTGAGCTATGAAGAGGTTGCCGAAGTGATGCAGGTTCCTATCGGAACGGTACGCTCTCGACTGCACACAGCTCGTGAGCGATTTAGAAAGCTTTGGATAGAGGCGGTGGGTGACTGATGCCTCGAATCTTCGGGTGCAAGAAGTTTATTCGACTCACCAGTGAGCAAGAGGATCGAGATCTCAATCCGTCCGAGGAGAGATTCTTATCCCGCCACCGTGAGGTCTGTGAGGAGTGCGCGCAAGTAGCTCGCACAACTTCAAATGCGCTTAATATGTTGCGTTTGGCCGCAATGGAACCGGAAATCGAACCTATGTTCGAGGACCGAGTCATTCGAAAGCTCAAGGTCCAGCAGGTTAAGGAGAGTCTCAATTATTGGTCTCCAGCCCTGGTTGGAGCGGCAATTGCGTGCGCTGTAATCTTCGTGACCCTTCACCTCGCTTCGTCTCCCACCCAGATGAAGCGCGCCAACCTGAATTCAAACGAAGCAAGACGCGAGACTCCTCGCTTGGAATTGGATCAGCCGCCAGTTCTTAGATGAGTCCAACCGCTAGAGCCCTGCTTGGTGCGGCGCTCGGTTCTCTCCTGACACTTGTGGTGCACCCCGTGTCACGTCCGTTTCTTATTGCGCTCACATCCCACGTCTCGCAGCCGCAAATTAAGAGAGCGGTTCAATCGAACTGGACTTCTCCCCCTCCGCCGAAGACTCTTGCCGAAGCCGGCCTCTGGATGGAGTTGGCCGCGTCTAGGCTCAACAGCCACCAGCGATTTAGCACAAAGGAAACCCAATCACTCCTGGATATTGTGGCAGCCGCAGAGTCTCGTGATGTCGGCAACGCGTTTTGGCCCCAAATGGCCAGCGCAATCCTGTTTGAAAATGGCAACGTTGCGGGCGCGATATCGAAATGGGCTACAGGCTCTTTGAAGCCGGGATGGGATGACTACCAAATCAAGAGACTGAAGGCCGCGCGTTCAGACCTAGTCGCTGCGACGGGCGTTCAACAGTCTTGGCAACTTGCCTACATCTACTTCACGCGATCAGAAGACATCGGCGCCTGCCTTAGAGCTACAGCTAGAGAGATTCTCGCCCGGGCGGACTACGATACGGAGCCAGGCCTAAGGATCCGGTACGCAACGCTCCTCAATGCTGACCTCATCCGGGAGCACGCACATTCCTCTGCTACCAGCGTCAGTGCGATGGACATTGTCGACCTGGTTACCTATCCAGCGGACAGCCTCTCCGGCTCGCTTGGGACCATTCCGAGCCCAAAGAGTCTCCAAACTGGAGAAGTAAAGGTGGTTTCCAATTTCACCAAGATCCTAAAGACTCCTGACTGGACGACAAGGGCAAAAGCAATCTTCTCGAATACGGAATCTTGGCGAGCCCTCACCATACATGATTCCAATCGCCAAGAGGCTCAGCTTCTGGCGGTTTCTTCAGTCGTAACCTCTTCGATGGCCAGCGTAATGGCGGCTCTCGCCCTTCTTGGAACTGCCATATGGGGTCTAGGAAGGTTTGTAGCCTGGAAAATGCGATCCGATAAGAAGATTGGACTTCCTACAGCGGCTGCGATTGCGCTTGTGTTTGGAGGGTTTGTCTTTGCGCTTACCAAGGATATTGCGGGCGGCATCGCCGCTTGCCTGTGCGCCGGATTTCTGAGTGTTTCCCCAACCCATACGCGAAATGCACGCCCCGAAGATCTTGGCCCGCTGTTCAGACTTATTGTTCTGATCCTGAGCGTCATCTGCTCGGCAATGTTTGTGATCTATCTGGTCGGAACAACTTCCGCCGCTGGAGCGGTTTTCGGATGCCTCGGCGTCCCTGCCGAATTCATGGAGAGTCCGCTCCTAGCGGGAATCGCCGCCGTCTGCTTTGGCATGCTCCTGCTCACTGCACCAATATGGGCGATTGTCCATCGCCTCACAACGCCGCACGTCCTCAGCCTCTCACTGTCAAAGTTTGGTGCATTTGCGGCAGCGTCAGGTCTATGCTTAAGTGTGGTCTTGGGACCGGTGGCAGTATATGCCGATCAGCGTTTGGAATCCACGTTCAATGAACTGGTGACCAACGAGCCGGTTCACTACTACCTCCATAGATGACCGAGCCTGCAAAGCTAAAAATCTTGAGTCTCGCAGATGAGCGAGAAGCTCATCTGAACATTCTGCTGACCAAGCCGACTGGCTTGAGTTGGTGTGCCCGACATACCGAGATTGCGGACGACGTCGTAAGGACAATCTACGACGATGTTCTCGGTGCGCACCCAGAGGTCCCGCCGTTTGCTCTTATCGCCACCGGCGGATATGGCAGGCGCGAACTGTCCACCTATTCCGACATCGACATCACCGTTGTGCCATCTGATGAGGCATCGCCGATTCTTGACCAAGCAATCAGAATGCTGTTCCAAGATCTGCACTGGGCATTCTGCACGGCGCTCAGAATGGATGTTGGCTATGCCTACCGGCTGATCTCAGATGCCCCAGCCTTGGACGTGCGGTCTCGCACCGGCCTCATGGATATGCGCCTGATCGCTGGCTCACACGAGCTCAATCAGGAACTCGAGCAAGCCCTGATCGAGAGCTTCGAAGTAGGTGAGTTCATTCTTGCCAAGGTTCGGGAGCGGGAGCAGATGCTCCACAAATACCATGACACTCCGCTTGTGGTCGAACCCAACTTGAAGGAGGGAGCCGGTGGAATTCGATGCTTCCACTGCGCCAACTGGCTAAGAGACGCGATTGGAGAGCGAGCTTCTCGCCCGACTCCGGAGTACGACCAGATTCTTCGGATACGAAACCTCCTCCACCTCAACGCCGGCAAACATCAGGATATGTTGTCGCGCCAGCGACAGGGACAAATTGCCGAGCAGTTAAATGTCGACATGTACGATCTTGTCGCTGAGATCATTTCCGCCGGATCCACCCTCCACGACCATTACCGCAGCGCGAGGGAAAAGATTAGCCAATCGAGGTTTTCCCTTACGAAGGGCGTTCTGGCCATCCAGGGTGAAGCGCGAATTGTCGGCAGTGCGGATGCCGGTGAAGCCTCTGTAGGAATTGCCCTCGCAACTCAATTGGGGCTCACCGTAGCCGATATCGCCATTGCTCCAACCATTGGCGTTCGTGGCCCAGCTGCCCTGTTTGCGATATCGACAGGCGAGCGCACCCTTCGCAATCTCGACAGATCGGGACTCCTCGGACAGCTTCTTCCGGAACTAAACGCTTGCCGTGTCCTGATCCCTGCAGATTCCGTTCACGAGTTCACAGTCTTCGAACACACTATGCGCGTGGTTAGGTGCCTGGACAAAATGGAACCGGGCACGTTTTTGGGAGACCTAAAAGATAGTGTCAATGACCTTGAGCCGCTCTATCTTGCGGCACTCCTACACGATGTCGGAAAGATAGATCCTACTAAGGATCACAGCATTTTCGGTGCAGAAATTTCTGAGACAATTTGCGATCGTTGGGACCTCCCCTCCAACGTTAAAGACACGGTGGTTTGGCTCGTTCGCGAGCATCTGACGATGGCGAAGTTCATTCGCGTTCGCGACATCCTGAACCCACAAACAGTTGAGGAGTTTGCGGCAATCGTCGGCGACATGGATCGACTAACGCTCCTCACCCTGTTCACATTCGCGGATGTCAGTTCGGTATCCGACGGAGCCTGGACTCCGTCTCAAGACACATTCCTCAGGGAACTGTTTGTTCGCACCGATGCTTTGATGCGCGGTGACGGACAGTTCTCACCGGACCCTGCCGTCTACCGTCAAAGACTTTTGCGACAGCTTAAGGGTCAGCAGGACAATGATGGAGAGCTCCAGGCGTTCGTTCAGCACCTCCCAGCCTATTATCTGACTAGCACTCATCCAGAAGTCATTCGGCTCCACATGGGCTTCGTAAAGAAGGCCATCACGGGACAACCTACGGTTGAGGTGTTCCACCGATCCGAGATCAGTGCAACAGAAATCACAATCTGTGCGCTGGATGCCCCAGGGCTTTTATCCAAGCTGTTGGGAGTGTTTTACGCATTTGATCTCAGCGTTAGCGGAATAAGAGCCTGCACTGCTTCTGCAGAAACCCCTGTAGCGCTGGACGTCTTCACGGTCAGCTTTTCAGCAAGACCCGTTCCTACCGCAACCGTCAATCAGGTCACTGCTAGCCTCCTTGATGTGATTGAGGGTCGTGAAGATGTGGAGCAGCTATTGCTCAGGCGTGGAAAGGACCCAAGCCGAAAACAGCAGATTCTCAAACACAGCTTTGTAGAAGGCATTCCTGGGATCCTTGAGGTGCGCGCTCCCAGAGGTCGAGGTATGCCATATCGATTTAGCCGATTCATCGCTGAACAGGGCTGGAACATCGCATCGGCTCGAGTGGGGCAATGGGCAGGCAGCGCGACAGCCGCGTTCTACCTCCTGGGACCCAGCGGAGAGGCACTGGACAAGCTGGATGTCGAGGCAAGGGTTGCCGCGATCACGGCCAAGGACTAAGCCTGGTCTGACTCGATGTGAATCGTCTTCTCGTTCGCATAGGTGGCTGAACCTTTCGCCGCACCATGTGGCTTTCGGACGTACTTTCGCAGGACGTAGTCGACCGGAACGTAGCCTGCGTGTTTGCTCGTGGAGTTCATCACCGCAAGTTTTGCAGCATATCGAATCGTTTCTGGCTGAACCCGGTCCGGTTGATTTCGAGTAGCAATGACAACATGGGCCGAAGTCGCTCCTCGGACATGAAGCCAAATATCATTCGGCTTTGCAACCCTCAGCGTAAGGTAGTCATTGCTCTCGGCGTTCTCGCCATAAAGCACGACATAGCCCCCTGGAGCCAATGCTTCTCGAATACGATGCCCCTCATAGGGGCGATCCTCCTTCTTCCTTGCCACGGGCTCCTGCTGATGAACCCATCGTTTAGAGCGCGCCGTTTCCTGCCAGCCTCTCAGCCGATTCAAAGTAGTTTCAGATTCAATTTGAAGCAGAGCCGCCTGAATTTCTGCTGCATCCGCTCCAACGCGCTCAATCTGTTCCCTGACAAACCCAATTCTTCCCTTTGCCTTCTTGGCCTTCAGGAAGTAAGCCTCCGCATTTGACTTAAAGTCGAGGTCCGGATCAATTGGGATTTTGATTTCAGATCCGTCGTAATCCCAAGCATCTAGTCGGTCATTACCAAGAGGCGCTGAATATCCATAGGCTAAGATCAATTCTCCCAGTCGTTGCCACTCTGGAGCTTTACCACCCGCTGCCGCTGCATCCCTCAAATTGCCCAGCGCGACATTGCGCCCTTCAAGCAAACGGCGAAGCTGGGTAAGAAGTCCTCCCCGAAGCGCTTGCACCTCGGCAAGCGGAATGGCAGCATCATAGTGCTGTTCCAAAGCGACGCTGATCGACGCTCGTACGTTCTCCGCGTATCCCAACGAAGCGACACTGCACGGATAGGCACCGTAACCGTGCGAAATCACCGGGGAAGTCGGGCTAGGTGCCGAGCCTTCGAGGGACTCCGCCAGCTTCCTGTAAAACGGGCTCTGCTTAACATCGCCTTTTCCAGCCATAACCGGCGGCAATCTGTACGGCGCATTTGGCTGAATCGTTCGGCTGGTTTTAGAAGACGAGACCCATTTCGCGGCCGCGACAACCTTCTGCTGAGCGTCGACGAGCATCAGGTTGGAGTGCTTTCCCATGATTTCTGCAATCAATCGAAAATCACCGAATGGCGAAGCGAAATTTAAATCCAGAATCCGATCTCCAAGAACCTGCTCAACCCCAACCAACCTCCCGCCTTCCAATCGGCTGCGCAGCGCCGTTAAAAAGCTGGGTGGACTTGCCTGATTCGGCGGCCGCTTGGTTATAAAGTGGACGCGCGCAAACTCCGCATGGCAACAAAGCAGCAACATCGCTTCCCTGCCACCGGCGTAGATGCCGATGCAGACCGAGTCTGCACTCGGCTGTCGGATATCCTGGACCTTCCCTCCGACAAATTCCGAGATCTCGGTGCAGACAGCACCAAGCGTAAAGCTGTCAAACGGAATTCGTGCCAAGGGCTGCGTGCTCATCGGGAGCGCTTCTTAGTCATATCGATGCCACGAGCGATTCAAACAGTTCCACGTCGTCCTTAATCTGATCGAGACTCGCTCGCCAGAAATCCGGTGTAGTGATGTCAATGCCAAATCGAGCGCCAAGGGTCGCCGCATCGGCCAGACCAGTAGATGAGAGCAAGTCATCGTAATTGGCAACAAATGGTTCAGGATCCTTTTGGTAGACCGCATACAGACCGAGCGCAAACAACAGACCGAACATGTACGGATAGTTGTAGAAACTTCGACCGTAGTAGTGACTCTTGACCGCCCACATGTAAGGGTGAAGCTCTTCTGGATCCAAGCCGTCTCCGTAAGTATCCAGTTGGGCTTGAATCATCAGGTCGCACATTTCGCGAGCACTGAGTTCTCGCTTTTGTCGTCTCTCGAAAACACCCTTTTCGAAGAGATATCTACTTGAGATATCGACGACAACCTGGCAGGCGCCCTGCAGAGAGGCCTCTAAAACGACCAGCTTCTCCTGATCAGAGCCTGATTTAAGAACTGCCTTCCTGATGATTGTCTCGCAGAAGATGCTCGCTGTCTCGGCGACCGTCATCGGAGTTGATCGCTGCATCACTGTTCGATCGGCGAGGCACAGGTTGTGGTAAGCGTGACCGAGCTCGTGAGCAAGAGTGGATACGGAGTCAAAGTTTGGCTTGTAGTTTTCAAGAATTCGAGACTCATCTCCGCGAATGGACATGCAATAGGCACCGTCCACCTTCCCTTCTCTAGGTTCCGCATCAACCCAGTTTTCGCTAAATGCCCTCATCGCGAACTTGCCAAGCTTCTCGCTGTACGAACCAAATTGCTCGACAATGAACTGGCAGGCCCGGTCGTATTCCCAAGGCTCGGTCGAAGCGGATAAGGGCGCAAAAATATCGTAAAACGCCAGCTTTTCAACGCCGATCGCCTTTGCCTTCGCCTTCAGATAGCGGCGAAAGATCGGGAAGGCCTCCGTAGCCGCAGTCATCATTGCTTCCAAAGTCTTTCGATCGATGTTGGACGAAAAGAGAGATTCCTCTAAAGGATCCACCCAACCGCGACGAGTTGAAAGCATGTTTACGGTTGCCTTAATGCTGTTCATCGCAGCGCTCAAAGGGACCTCGACCGTCTTCCAGCCAGCAAGCTCTGCTGAGTGGGCCGCTTTGCGCCTCTCTCGATCCGCGTCGTAAGCTAGGCCACGAACAACACTCATGGGGAGAGATTCAGATTCCCCGTCAAGGACAACTTCAACCTTGAGTTGGCTGGTCATATTTGAGTGCAGCCGACTCCAAGCCGAATAAGCCGTTATTTCAAGTTCAGACGCCAGCATTTCTTCACCGGGTGCCATAAGGTGCTCAGCCGTCTGTTTTGCCTTCAGCAGGGCGTAGGAATGATTTCGCGCGACCTCACTCTCAGCAAACAGCGCATCTAGGTCCGAAATCCCGACTGCGGCAGAAAACCGCTTGCCAAATTTTCGGAGGCGAACTAGGTTTGAGTCAATTTCGCTCTGCCGACCCATTGCCAGCTCATCTTTTGAGTCTGTGGTGGTGAACGCGTAGATATAGGCATTTACGGTTCGAAGCAAATTGCCGAGCGCTTCATACGTCGCGAGAATTGCCTCAAGGGATTCAGCGGTCAGACCCGTATCCGGTGTGGGAACTCTTGAATCAAACTCTTGCTCCAATTCACCCAACAGGACTCCGACTTGATCGAAGGCTTGGATGAACTGATTGGATTCAAGACTTGGGAACACGATCTCCATGTCCCAGCGCGGGAGAGCTTTAGTTGATGACATTTTCTTTACCCAAAGGATTATGAAGTTTTGCAAAACCCGGAGCGCGGCCTAATAGACAGTAAGATTGAGGAACAGTGATGAAAACGCACCTTGATGAGGTTGATGTTCAGCTTCTCTCCCTGTTGCAACAAGACGGGAGGATAACCAACGCGGACTTAGCCAAGCGCGTCGGCCTTTCCCCACCCTCAGTTCTGCAGCGCGTAAGGGTACTGGAGAAAGCAGGCTTGATCAAAGGCTATTTTGGGCTTTTGGACCCTGATAAGCTTGGCCTGAGGATCACGGCACTGGCAATGATCAGTCTATCCCTCCATCAAGAGCAGCCGATTGAACGCTTCAGGAGAAGCATCAACGAAATCCCAGAAGTTCTGGAGTGCTACCACGTGAGCGGCGAGTTCGATTTTCTGCTAAAAATCGTGGTGAAAGATATCCGCTCCTATGAGCAGCTGATCCGTGAAAGGCTCAGTAAAATTAAGGGTATTCAGCAGATCA
The DNA here is from genome assembly GCA_903927025.1 of uncultured Armatimonadota bacterium. Lineage (GTDB taxonomy): Bacteria > Armatimonadota > Fimbriimonadia > Fimbriimonadales > Fimbriimonadaceae > Fimbriimonas. The sequence continues at coordinate 262,455 of CAIYLG010000014.1, read as the reverse complement.
AGACGTCATTTGTACTAGCGACCACCAAACACACCACCCAAATCCCTCTGTGAAAATTGAGTCTCATTTGGTACGATAGCGGTTACGCGGTTAACCCTACCGAGAAATTGCACGCATGAAACAGATTCCGTCTCCAGCTGACCACCTCGTCGTTTACGGTGATTTTCCTGGATTCGCTCCGGAAGATCTGTATGAGTATTGGGTAAATCCTGATCTCCTCAAGCAATGGTGGCCAGAGGTCGTGGAGAACGATCTCCGAGTTGGGGGCACCTACCGCTTCTCATGGCCGGCACCAAACTGGTTCCTGCAAGGTACGTACGGCGAGCTCGACCCAGGTAAGCGTCTGCGATTCAGCTGGACTTGGAATCACGAACCGGGCGTGTTTGAGCCACTCTGGGTTGATGTGTTCTTCATGCCGATTGAGGGTGGCACCCGCCTTTCAATTTTTCACGGTCTCTTCTCGGAATCAGAATCCGATCAAGCGGCTCGAGCCGGATGCATGGAAGGTTGGATTCATTTTGGCCAAAAGCTCGCATCGTTGAAAGCTGGCGCATAATTCGGGGCGAAGTCAAAACCAGCAGCACCGGCTAGCTGAGTCGATTCGTCTTTGACGTTAGTGCCAGATTCTGTTCGCCTTATGTCGGAAGAGCGAGAGCTCTCCATGCTTTCTCCGTTTGCGGCTAAAGCCGTTGAATCTGCCGGGCGACCGATTGAAATCCCCCACGATCCAGTTCGGACCTGCTTTCAACGGGATCGTGATCGTGTCCTGCATTCGAAACCATTTCGTCGGCTTAAGCATAAAACTCAGGTCTTTATTGATCCAGCCGGAGACCACTATCGAACCCGGATGACCCACACCCTGGAGGTATCGCAAATTGCGAGGACCGTTGGAAGGGCTTTGAGGCTCAACGAAGATCTGATCGAGGCCATCGCTCTCGGTCATGACATCGGTCATCCACCGTTTGGACATGCTGGTGAGAGTGCGCTCGACGAAGCGATCCAAGAGTATCGGGGACTTCACCCAATGGAAGATGTTCCGGTTGGCTTTCGCCACTACGAGCAGTCACTAAGAATAGTTGACATTTTAGAGAACCTCAATTTGACCCACGAAACAAGGGCGGGAATTGATGGACACAGCAAGGGCCGCAAGGATCTCACAGCTCATGACGGTGAACCCACCTCGACGCTTGAGGCGGCGGTGGTGAGAATTAGTGATCGCGTGGCGTACCTAAACCACGACATCGACGACGCGACCCGAAGCGGAATCATTTCTGCCATACCGTCTCGATTTGATGTACTTGGCGCATCGCACTCGGAGCGGATCGGAACCATGGTTCGAGACGTCATCGAAAATAGCCTTGAGAAGCCGGCGGTCATCATGTCCGAAGGCCTTCTTGCAGCAATGAACGATCTTAAAGAATGGCTCTTTGATCATGTGTATCTGCGGTATCCGCAGATCTATCCAGATATTCCCAAGGCGAAGAGTCTCGTTCGAGAACTACTTTTCTACTATGCTGAACCGGGCAATCTGCCGGCGGGATATCTTGGGCTCCAAGGTGCGATTGATTACGTCGCAGGCATGACGGATCGATTTGCCATCGAGACCTATGAGCAGATAAGGTTGCCAAGGGCTTGGAAGCCAACATTTTAGGCGCTTCCTTCTGGTCCAGCTGGGTTGCCAGAATAGAGGCGTGAGAGTCAAGACTCCAACTTTAGCCGTTGCCGCAATTTGTCTAGCCTGGGTCTCTGGCGGATGCGGGTCCGGCCCCTCTGTCCAGCCATTAAAGGATGCGTCCAAAAATGGACTCCTAGCTCCATCGGCCGATCCCTGGCAAGTATCCGCGGTGGATCCGAATGATGGCACTCCGGCCCTCTTGTGGAATGGCCTTTGCGGTTTTCGGATGAATCGAAACTGCACTGCGGTCGGGCAGCCTTTCTTCTCCTCTGACGACTACGCGGCAACTGGAGAAGAGAAGATTCGATCCCTTCAATCGCCATTGCCTGGAGGATTCCTTCTGGACGGAGAACCGATCCCAATTCGTGGGGGGTACCGACAGATACTGGACTTGAAGGCGTCTGAGCTCACTACTCGATGGAGTTCTGAAAAAGGCAATGTGACGTGCCAGATCGTCTTACATCCGCAGAAGCGAATTCTCTCTGAAAGGTGGGTCTACGACGCACCTCATCCTGGCCATACCCTTGATTTCGATTTGGGTCCAAATGGTCGTCTCGGCAAAGAATCGATGTTCAGCACCGATTTCACATTGGGTGATGCAAATAGGCGTGGGAAGTTGCTTGTCACCCAAAAGACCGGGGATTCAACCACGGTTGAAGTGACAATTACATTGGGAGCAATTGATTCGACCACAACCACGTCGGAAAAATCCGGAAAAGCCGCTAATACTGGCCTTGTCGAAGCACGTCCTCCAAGCGTCGAGCCATTCGAGCAAGTTGAAAAGGAGACCGCGGATATTTGGAGCCGCCGCTGGAAGACAGATATTGAGATCGAAGGGGCCATCGGTGACCAGCAGGCAGTGCGCTCGTGGATGTACTACCTTCAGTCCTCCCTTTCGGCAGAAGGAAAAATGGCTGTCAGCCCGTTTGGCCTCAGCAACCAGATGTACAACGGACATGTGTTCTGGGATGCCGATATCTGGGTGTTCCCTGCCCTAGAACTCTTGGCGCCAGATTCTGCAAAGGCGATATCGAGTTATCGACTCAGGATGCTTAAATCCGCCCGACAGAACGCGGCAGAAGCCCACAAGTTAGGGTGCAAATACCCGTGGGAGTCTTCTGTATCCGGTAAGGAGACCGTCGTGGGTCCTTCTTCAAAAGAGATCCACATCACCGGCGATGTCGCTTGGTCGCTTCACCAAGCCGCCGCCCTCGGCCTTGCAGATATGTCTGCAGCAAACGAAGTTCGACGTCTGGCGGGCCAATATTATCGGTCAAGCGCACAGCTGAACGGTGGCGAACTTTGGCTTAAGGATGTCATGAGCCCAGATGAGAATTTTACGGGCAACAACGACCTGTACACGAATCTTCTCGCTCAATGGTGCACCGGCCCCACAGCGACGGCATTCCGGACTCCAAAGGATTCAGTGAGCCTACTCACTTATGATGGCGATCCGGTGCGGGCATATAAGCAGGCCGCAGCCATCCTCAGTATCTATCCGCTCCAAAACCCGGAAGCAGAAAAACAGGCTAAAGCAATGATGGCTCGATATGCCGACAAAGTTATTAAGAATGGACCCGCGATGTCCGATTCAGTAAATGGGGTGATCTGGGCGCGAATGGGAGATTCAGAAAAGGCATATTCTGCCTGGAAGAGCAGTTGGGAACCGTTCACCAAGCAGCCATTGATGCTCTTTTCTGAGAAGCGCAACAAGCCCACGACGTACTTCACAACCGGTGCAGCAGGAAGTTTGCAGACAGTCCTGTTCGGATTCTTGGGATTTCGGTTAGACTCCAGTCAGGAGCCATCAGCGGCATGGTCTAGACGACTCCTGGGAGACAGCTGGTTGAGTATAAAGCCGAACCTTCCAAAAGAATGGAAGTCTGTAAAGTTGAAGAACTTCACCGTGCTTGGTCACCCGTTCACCCTCACCGTAACACATCGACCCAACGGGCCGGATGCCGCTGAAGTCATTCAAGGAGACTGATACCTATGCCAAATGTCGTATTGACTGTTGATTGCGAAGGTGCAATGCACGATAGGTGCTACACAAGCGAATACATACAGGTCCTGGAGTCTGAATTTGTCCCATGCACTTGGCTCGTCCATGTTTCGCTGAAAGATCCCAGCGCGAACACAAACCTCTACTACCGAGAGTTCATTCACAAAATCCCGTCATGGCATGAGATGGGCATGAAGGTCAACTTCGAGAATGAGCGCGGGTATGTGGAAGATCCCAAAGAGCGCGGCAACATTATTTGGGTTGCAAAGGATACTTTGAAGTCCCACATGATCAAATGCACCGCCTTTCGGGCAGGCGCGTTTGCCTTGTTGCCTTCAGACGTGCCGTATCTGGAGGAGATTGGAATTCTGGTCGACAGTTCCATCGTCCCGGATGCCAACTACAAGATGTTTGTGAACTGGGCTGGTGCGCCTCACAACCCGTATCACAGCGATAAGTCTGACCTTAAGGTCGCAGGGAGCAACCGGCTTCTCCACCTACCAATCGCCACCCACAACGGCCAGCACGGTTACCTCGACATGGGCTTTGATGCCTTGGTGCCTCTCTTCGAGGCCAACCAGGATGCAGAAGTGATCACGCTCGGAATGCGCGACTATCACGACTCGGTCGAGGACCTCAAGAAGACGATCCGATATTTCCGAGACAAAGGTGCTCACTTTACGACGATGACTCAGGCTGCCAGCGAGCACTATGAGCATCACCCGGCACTTGCCGCTGTCTAAATCAGCTCCGCTCCAGCAGGTCAAAGGGACAACCTTTGACCTGCACCCACTCCAGCTCTCCAGACGTCTTAAATTGAGATGTCGCTCAGTCCGCCTCTCTTATCCCTTGTGGCGGCCCTTCTAGGAGTTGGCTTTGGTGCCGCCGGCGTTTATGTTCTTCTTGTAAGAGCATTCATGAAAAGTGAGAGAAGACTCTCGGAAGAACTCAACAACGAGCGAATGGCCAGAGTGAAGGCCGAGTCGGAAGCGGCCAGCAGGGCTGAGGCACTTCAAACCCAGGCGGACACGCTACTGGATGCAGAAAAGCGATTTGCGGATCTTTTTTCAAACTTGTCTCACGAGGCACTCGCCAAATCGACTGACCACCTTCTCAAACTGGCGAAGGAGAACTACGAGAAGCACGCAGAAGGTGCGAGTGGCGACTTGCGACTGAGGCAACAGGCGATTGAGGAATTGGTAAAGCCACTGAAGGACTCGATCGAGAAGCTTGATCAGCAGACGCAGGAGATTGAGAAGAAACGCCTCTCCGCCTACGACGGCGTTTCCGAGCACATCAATCGACTTATCCGCGAGACCAGCCAGCTTTCGAATGCCCTGCGGCGGCCGAATTCTCGTGGCAGTTGGGGAGAGCTAACTCTCCGAAAGGCAGCGGAGAGCGCGGGACTGATCGAGGGGCAAGACTTCGATATGCAGTTCAGCACGGAAACCGATGAAGGGCGCCTGCGCCCAGACATGGTTGTTCGACTGAGCAACGACGCCGTGATCGTTGTCGACAGCAAAGTTCCACTTGATAGCTACCTCGAAGCGATGGAGGCTCAAGACGACGCCACAAAGACGCTTCGTCTGCGAGCTCATGCGGCTCAAGTTCGCCGTCACGTTCAGAGCCTTAGCTCGAAGTCCTACTGGAGTCAGTTCAAAAAGACTCCAGACTTTGTTGTAATGTTTGTCCCCGCGGAATCACTCTACCAAGCGGCGCTAGAGCAGGACCCTGAGCTGATGGAGATGGCGTTCAAGGCGCGCGTGATTCTCGCGAACCCCATGACGCTGATTGCGCTTTTGCGAACGGTCGCCTATGGCCTCAATCAAGAGAAGGTTCGCGAAAATGCCCTGGCGATCCGTCTCACCGGTGAAAAACTATACGACAGCATCCGCGTCTTCAGCACTCACATGGCAAGTGTAGGACGACACCTTTCACAGACCAACGAAGCCTTCAACCGCGCAGTGGGGTCGATGGAGCGAAACGTACTCTCGAAGTCCCGCCAGCTTAAGGAAATGGGCGCTGGCTCTGGAGATGAGATCGAAACCCCAGAATCGGTGTCGGTGACTCCGAGGGGTGTCATCGAATCAGAGACGCCACTCAGCATCGAACAGGCACCTGAATCCATTGAATAGCACACTCTGATCCGCTCTAAAGCGGCCAAAATAGTGAGAGTGAATGCGACAGCAGTAGGTGGAGTCCGAGCGTTCCGGGTTTACCTGGAGATGATCAAGTTTGAGCACTCGATCTTCGCGCTTCCCTTTGCCCTCATCGGAATGATGTGGGGCTCCAGGATGGAACTCCATACACCCTGGCCCGGGCCTAGAGTGTTCGTGCTAATCATCCTCGCGATGGTCTCCTGTCGAAGCGCGGCGATGGCGTTCAATCGAATCGCAGACCGTGACATTGATGCCATCAATCCGCGAACGAAGATGCGCGCGATTCCCGCTGGGATGCTCAAGCTAAAGCAGGTTAACCTCTTCTTTTTCGGAAGCTGCCTGCTCTTCTTTGTCGCAGCCGGACTCCTCAATCCGCTCGCGCTGGCCCTGAGCCCAGTCGCTCTTGGCGTCACTCTGTTTTATTCGTTGACCAAGCGATTTACCCCCCTATGCCATTTCGTGCTTGGCCTTTCACTTGGAATCGCCCCTTCCGCCGCCTGGATCGCGTCAACAGGAAAGCTGGCGATGGCGATTGGACCTATCACCCTCGCAGTTGTGTTCTGGACGGCAGGGTTCGACATCATTTATGCCCTGCAGGATGATGAATTTGATGCTTCGCATGGTCTCAGATCGCTTCCGCAAACGCTTGGCAGACCAAAAGCGCTTGCGGTGAGCAGGATTTGCCACACCTTGGCCGTCATTTGTTTGGCCATCGGGGGAATGATGAGCGGATCTGGAATCGTATGGTTTATCGGCGTGGCGTTCGCGGCAGCATTGCTGACCTATGAACAGAGCCTCGTCAAACCAACGGACCTTAGCCGCGTCAACATGGCATTCTTTACGCTAAATGGCTTTGTGAGCCTGGGGATGTTCGTCTTTGCATTCATTGACCAGATCACTGGAATTCGACACTGAGCCCCACGCACCTCTCTGGTGTTCACCTCTTGGATCATCCATGAAGCCATTGCTTGTTGCCCTCGGTTTGCTTGCCTCATCGACGTCTTTCGCAGAATTCGCGATTGAAAACATCAAGCCAGGCGAAACGGTTCGGTATCCGCTACTCATCCTTTCCGGCACTGCAGATGGGAATGAAATGGCGGCTGGCACCAGTTGGAAGGACGCTGTCCGATTTCCCGTCATGAATCATCGATTTGTTGCCACCGTGCAGCTCAAACCGGGAAAGAACATGTTGCTCCTGCATGCTGGCGCGGAAACCATGAAATTTCGCGTGGACTACGCGCCGGCAAGTTCGCCTTTCAAAGTCCTGGCGGTCTTTGTCACTTCAGCAAATCAGGACAAAACCTATTACACGACAGACTCGAAGGACAAATTCCAAATTCCACAAAAGATGGATCTGGCGTTTAAGCTGATGCAGAGCGTCACCGCTGAGTTGATGAACCAGGCGGGCGAAGGACGAAAGACGTTTGGGCTCGAGTTGGACAGCGCTGGCAAAGTCGTGGTGCACTTCATCAAGTCTCCGCTGAGCACAGAACAGATTGGGAAAATGGATGCGCAGACAATCTATGGACAGATCAATGATCAGCTGAACAAGGAATTCCCGAGCCCCTATGTCAAATGGTGCGGGCTACTTGGGTTTGCCTCTTATGATCCGACTCAAAAGCGCAGTATCGGTCACCTGGCTCTCGGAGGAGATCGCCAAGCTCTGTTTGGTGCGGCAAGCATGCAATGGTGGCCGGCCGCACTCAAAGAGCTTCCAAAGGCGCTCGCAAATACTGCGGCCATAGACCCCCAGAAAACATTTGAGGACAGCGGAAACCGAGGAACCGTGTGGGCCAACATTTCTACGGCGCTCGGCGCATGTCTGCACGAAATTGGACATACGTTTGACCTACCCCACTCCGCTGACCGGTTCAGCATCATGTCCCGCGGCTTCGATTACTTTGGGCGACAACTGATGCCGATGGAGGCGCCGCTCAAGCCTGGGGCTTGGACAGCCTTTCCTCCAACCGAACGGCCAAAGTGGGAGCCTTCGTTTTCGGCTCAACTCGCGCTCAGCAAGTGGTTTCAGCCAGAACTTCCGACGACAACCGAGGATGATAAGCCAAAGATCGTCTTCGAAAACGGCTCCTTGGCAGTTAGTGCGCCTGCAGGAATCCGCTATGTGGGGGCGCACAATGATGGGCTTACCGACTGGTTCTCGGTGTACTCCCCAAAGGATGCTCAAAAGACCATGAAGATTTCGGTTGCCGAAATCCAGGAGCAGATGCATTCTGAGAAGCTGCTGCTGACATTTGTCGTTATCGACGGGAACGGAAACCGATCCTCAATCGAGGTCAAAGCGTAATTCAATCTCGCTTGAAGATTTCCTCAATCTCTAGGATGAGCCTTCAGGAATGACCGTCTGACCTCGTCCATATCGAGGTGGGTATATACCTGCGTGGTCGCAATGCTTGAGTGACCCAGAAGTTCCTGAACCGCGCGAAGGTCAGCCCCACCTTTCAGCAAATGTACAGCATAAGTGTGGCGCAGGGTGTGGGGGCTGGTGCCTTCTGGCAACCCCGCCCGCACAGCATAACGGTCAATGATGCGGTATGCCACCTGACGCAAGAGGTTGAGCCCCTTATCGCTGAGAAACACCCTCGAGCTGGCTCTTTTGGCCAGATTTGGCCTCCCATTCTTCAAATACGCTTCCAAAAACAGGATCGTCAGTTCCGGCAACGGTGTGTTCCTGACCTTCCCCCTCTTGCCGATGACGCGGACCGTCCTATCCTGCAGGTTCAAGTTGCTCATCTCCAAATCGACCGCTTCTGAGATTCGGAGTCCGGCACCGTAAACCAATTCCATCAGCGCCCTGTCACGAAGTCCGACCGGCTTCGACAAATCGGGCAGCGCCAAGAGGGATTCTAATCCCTCCATCAGCAGTGCTTTCGGTAGCGTCTTGGGCTTGCGAAATCCACCCGTGCTCGGTAGATCTGCTTCTGGCCCTTCCCCATTTCGCTTGAGGAACTTCAGGAATGACCTCAGGGCACTGATTCGACGAAGCAACGTGGTCCTCGCAATTTTTGTCCCCAAGGAGGATTCATAAGCAAGAAGATGAGGGGCTTCAATTTGCTTCCAACTTCGTAGCCCCAGGGCGAAGAAGAATCCACCAGCCTGCTTCAGATCAAGGGCATATGCACTCACCGTATGCAGGCTGGCGCCCTTCTCCACCTTGAGATGGTCAAGGAACCATTCGACGGAATCCTCTAGTGGGTTGACTTCCGCTTCCATACAAGCACGTGTGGTTGAACATAGGCCATGTCCTGGACCAGGGAGATATCGTCTCCAAACGCTCGATCAGGGGCATAGTCTTGATTCACGGCGTCCATGAATTCCTTGTACTCGGCGGCTAGGGCCTTGCCGGTGTCGGAGACGTCAGATCTGCGCTGAAGCCGAACCGCATCGGCGTATTCCAGGCTCGTCATTGTAATAAAGTCTGGCCTCACCGCCGTAATCAGACGCTTATCAAACTGGGTAGGCGTGCCCTTCTCAGTCATCACGTAAGTTTCCTTTGGTCCAGTCGCCGCGATCATAGCTGCGACTCGATCCTTGGGTGTCATGGATCTCCTTCCAACGGTGCTGTCCTTGAACAGCGGGGCGGACCAGAACCAGGGATCCTCTGGGAGTCCTACAACCATATCCGGGTGACCCACTGCCTGCTGCTTCAAATACGCGGCGGCAGTATCCCGGGGATCTTGGCCAGTCATGTAACCGGTGAATCGGACAGTACCGGTAAGCCCACCCATGTCCAAACCACCAACGGCAATAATGCCCGCGCCAACCACCGCTTTGCCCCACTTCTGATTCTTTTGAGCGATCGCGATGGCAGCCCCAGCGCCTATCGATAGGCCGATGTAGAGTGGGAATGTATACCGTATGAACTTCACTTCCGCACGTCCGATCAGCACGTAGTACGGGAGCATAAACGCAAGGAGGGCGATTGCCCATGCCTGCTTCCGATAGGCGCACCAAACGAGGGCCCCCACTCCGAGCAGCATCGCAATGGTTCCAAAACCCTGCAGGATATTTCCAAGGTGATAGATGAATCCGTTTGCAGTTCCCTCAAAGACGAGCCCGTGGCCTGTTGAGGTGTGAAGCATCTCGTACTTAAAGTCTCGCATGAACGCTTCGGAATCCAAAAGCGCACCGGGACAGGCGATCACAAACGCTGTCAGGGCAGAACCGATTCCCAGCCCTGCATCCTTCAAAAAGGAACTCCGCCGACACAGATATAGCACTGCCAGGAGAGTGAATACGCCCAGAATTCCCGTGTACTTCGTTCCCGCACTCAACCCAGCCAGTGCTCCAGCAGCAACGATCCACTTGAAGGTGTCCTTGTGGGAGGCTGGTTGCTCTCCATCAACCGGAATCAACCTTAGGGCAAAGAGACTGCTCCCAGCAAGGAGACACACTGCCATCACGTCAACGGTTTGGAACCTCGAATGAACGACGTGAGCTGGCGCAAAGGCCAGAATCGCTCCCGCAAAAGAGGCACCCATTACACCAAACAGCCTTCTCGTCGCTAGGAAAACCAGCAGGACCGTAATACTTCCCGCGAGCGCGCTGATGTACCGTCCGGCTTGATTGCACCTAGAGATGTAGCTCCAGACCGAATCAGGATTCTTAGGATCCGGTCCTCCGGTGTAGGCTGCCGTCATATCGCTGGCGACTCGAAGCGTGGTCAAGTAAAGAGTGCCGTAGTTGTAGACGCCAGGCGTGAACTTCAGATGTGCGGGCTCAACCCCCTGCGCATAGCGAAAGATGTCTTCCTCGTCAGGGTGATAGCTCTGATTATGGAGGTCGTTCTTCAACCCCCATCCGATGCCAACCAGACGAATACTGAGGGCAACCACAAACACAATGAGCGGCAAGAACCGCTTAAGTTGATCTAACGATTTCAAGCCGCTTCCAGTATCCGACACCGGATCAGGATACCAGCGCCCTCACCAAAGTCGACCTCAGGTGAGGGTCCGCCCCATCATCGATTGGCTATCGAGCCAGAACGAGTTCAGCGATTTGAACTGCATTTAGGGCTGCGCCCTTAAGAAGCTGATCACCGGACACCAGCATGCAGATGGCATTTGGATTGCTCAGGTCTTGCCTAATGCGGCCAACAAGCACGTCTCCCTGTCCACTTGCGTCAAGTGGAGTCGGGAATCGGTTTGCGGCGCGGTCATCTACGACTCGAACCCCAGCGGACGAGCCAAGCACTTTACGCACCTCTTCAATACTGGGTGCCGACCCGTCAAATTCAACCGTGACCGACTCCGTATGGGCCCGAAGGACAGGAACCCTAACACAAGTCACGTTGATCTTAAGGCTAGGCATCGAAAGGATCTTTCTAGACTCAAAAATCACCTTGGATTCTTCTTCGTTGTAGCCATCATCGTCGATTGGCGTGTTGTGGCTAAACAGGTTGAACGCGTACCGATGGTTAAGGGAGGATTCTGGCAAATCTTCTCCGGATAAAACGGCGCGAGTCTCCGCTTCCAGTAATCGCATCATCCCCGCGCCGCCACCGCTTGCACTCTGATAAGTGCTGACGATTAAACGATCAACGGTCCCCAGTTGGCGCAGTGGACTAACTGCGGTGAGCAGGATGATTGCCGAACAGTTGGGCACCGCGATCAACCGATCTTCCGGTCCGATGGCGTCGGCGTTGACCTCAGGCACCACCAAAGGAATGTTTGGGTCGGTTCGGTAAGCGCTCGAGTTATCGATGACAAGCGCGCCTGCCTTCAGCGCCGCCGGTACCAGCTTTCTGGATCGAGACGCTCCTGCACTGAAGAAGGCAACGTCAACGCCGTCAAACGCATCCTCTGTTGCTTCCTCAATCAGGTACTCCTTTCCTCGAAATTTCGCGGTCTTACCCACGGATCTTTCACTTGCGAGAAGCCGTAATGAACTTACTGGGAAGTTTCTCTCATCAAACAATCGGAGGAATTCTTGTCCGACCGCACCTGTGGCACCAATGATTGCCACTGTCAATCCATCATTCACACCGTGCTTGATACCCGATGCGACAAAGTTTGCAGCGGATAGTTTGGACTGAACCTCACGATATATCGGAATTTGTAAAGTCCAAAAAAACACTTGTTGTTGTAGACTCAGCCACAATCAGAAGAGACCAGAACGTGCGGACTGAATCCACTGAACCACACATAGACCTCAACTTCGATTGCGGAGCCTCCCCAGGGGCCCTCAAGCGCGTGGAAGTTGCCGGGATGAACTACATTCGCTTAGAATCGGTGAGCGGAACGGTTGCCCGTACTTCAACGGGGTATTTGGTTGTTCCACAGGGCATGTGCGTGCTGTGCGTAAACCTCAAGGGCACCATCATCGCCAGGGCTGGAACTCAAGGCAAGCTCGTCCTCATTCCACCTCGAAGTATCACCTTTGTCCGAAGCGCCAAGCTTATTCTTCAGGCGGCTCGTGGTGAGCATCTCACACAGCTTCTGTCTTGGGAAGGTCGAGTCACACCGCTTCTGGAAAATTGGATCGCCACAAAAATCAATCGAAGCACCGCTGGAAGCCCTCGGTCGGTAGCCTGTCGGCCGATTGACCCTCAATTTCAATCCACCCTTGCTCGGTTTGAACTGGCCGCCGCTAACCCAGGTGAGACGATGGAACCTCTGATGGTTTCAGTCATCTATGAATTCGTAGCTCGTCTCATGACGGGTTCCGATCAAGTTCAGTTGGCTGCGGTTCCTGCCGACTTGCCCGACACTATACGAGAACTCATCCTACGGGTCAGGCAAAAGCCATCTCTTGGCTGGCCATTGCGAGATGCGGCAGACGCGGCTGGATATTCGCCGTTTCACTTCTCGAGGGTCTTTAAGAACTTGGTTGGGTATGGATTCCACGAATACGTGGACCGTTGCAGAACAGAGAGTGCGGTGGAGCTTCTCTGCACAACCGATCAGGCCGTCGACCAAGTCGCCTCTAGCTGCGGTTTTGGCACAACACAGGGCCTCAGAGAATCCGTCAAGGAATATCTCGGGTTGGTACCTTCGGAGCTCCGTTCGATTCCGGAGCCCCTCATTGAAGGCCTAGAGTAGCCGCTACTCCAGTTCGATGGTCGCCGGTGGTTTGCTGGTTAGATCGTAAAACACCCGGTTGACCCCTTGTACTTCGTTGACAATTCGTCTTGAGATCGCCTCAAGCGCTTCAAACGGAATGTTCACTGCGCGAGCTGTCATAGCGTCTTCACTTTCCACAGCTCGGAGGACGATGGGTTGCTCGTAGGTGCGCTCGTCACCCATTACGCCAACACTTCTCACGTCCAACAGCGCTGCGTAGCTTTGCCATATTCCACGATTGAGACCACGAGCCTTCAGCTCGCTTCGGAAGATCCAGTCTGCCTCTTGAGTCATGTGAACACGCTCTCGCGTCACTTCGCCCAAAACTCGGACGGCAAGTCCGGGACCCGGGAATGGCTCGCGCTCGACCATATCCTCAGGAAGACCCAGCCGACGCCCCACACTTCGAACTTCATCCTTGAACAGCCACCTCAGGGGTTCGATCAGCTTCATCGTCATCCAAGCAGGAAGTCCACCCACGTTGTGATGGGTCTTGATCTTCGCGGCGGTTGGCGAGCCAGATTCGATGACGTCTGGATAGAGCGTTCCCTGAGCAAGAAAATCGCATCCCTGGAGTTCGGAAGCGTGATCCTCAAACACCTTGACGAAGTTCTCGCCTACAATCTTGCGCTTCCTCTCAGGATCGGTCTCACCTTTCAATGCATCGAAGAACTGATCCTGCACATCAAAGGCTTTGAGGTTCCCCGAGAAGTGACCAAGGAACGTCTCCTTCACCTGAGCCGCCTCATCTTTTCGCAGAAGTCCATGATCCACAAAGACGCAGACAGCTCGGTCTCCGATGGCTCGAATCAGAAGTGCCGCCATAACAGAGCTATCCACTCCACCTGAAACGGCGCAGAGGACCTTGCCTTCGCCTACCGTGGCTCGAATGGAGGCAATTTGCTCATCGATAAAACTTTCACTGGTCCAATCCGCCTTGAGCTTGGCGTGGTCGAACAGGAACCTCTTCAGAACCGTCTTCCCGTCTGGCGTGTGCGTGACTTCTGGGTGAAATTGAACTCCGTACTGAACCTTTGACGCATTCTCAAAAGCCGCGATCGGGCAAGAGTCTGTAGAAGCAGTCACCGTGAATCCCTGCGGAACTCCCAGGACTTGGTCTCCGTGGCTCATCCATACTTGGTCGCTCGTCAAGTCGGCAACAAGGCTGTGAGGCTTGGTGCCAGTGGGAACAAGCGTTCGAAGTCCGTACTCTTTGTGTGAGGCCTTTTCGACCTTTCCGCCAAGCTGATGGGCCATCAGCTGCTGGCCGTAGCAGATGCCAAGGACGGGAATGCCCTCAAGCACACTGAAGTCCAAAGTTGGCGCACCCGGCTCCAAAACGGATTTAGGACCTCCGCTCAAAATTACGGCAGAAGGTTTGGAACTGCTGATCTTCTCCGCGGCGGTGGTCCACGGAATCATTTCCGAGTACACGCCGAATTCTCTAACTCTGCGGACAATGAGCTGGGTGTACTGGCCGCCGAAATCAACGACGTAAACGGTCTGATGGGTCATAGACCCTTTGTAGTATGACAGCCCAACCCGCCCGAATGCATCCAAGCGGCGGTCTTCAAGCGAGCCAAATGCTATTGGGTTTGGCCATGATGCTCCTTCCAGGCCTTCACGTAGGCAGAAGTCTTAGGATTTGCCTCATTCCATTTCGGCTCAGCGCTTGAATCCGCGAGCATCAAGAGTCCCAGACCCACCATTTGATCAACCTTCGCCATATTCGCATAGTCGACTTTGTCTCGGTGGTCGCTCGGCCGATGGTAGTCAGGATAGACAAAGGCCGTGCAGATCGTGTGGGCTGGCACGCCGAAGTAGGCAATCGCCTGATTATCGCTGCGGGAAAAGAATGCATCGCTAAATTTCGGATGCTTCTGAACCCCTACGCCGATCGCCTTGCCTGCCTCAAGGAAGATATTTCCAACATCAGAGTAGTCAAACCCGGTCATCGATACCGCACCGACGCGTGGCCCTTCGGAGTCATCGGTTCGGCCTACCTGCTCCAAATTGACATCGGCGATCGTTTTGTCCAGCGGCACCACTGGATGTTTCCCATAGTAAGCGGATCCCAATTCGCCTCGTTCTTCACCAAAAAACGTCATGAAGACTATGGATCGACGAGGTCGAGTTTTGAGTGAAGAGAGCGCTTCTGCCAGCGCTATCACGGACACGGTGCCGCTTCCGTCGTCATTGGCACCGTTGTAGATCACTTCTCCCTGCTCCGTCTTTCGAATTCCCAGGTGATCGTAATGTGCAGTGACCATCACATATGTGTCCTTCAACTTTGGATCCGAGCCCCTGAGGATGCCGATCACATTCCTGACTTTTTGCTTTTCTGAACTTCCGCGTGGGGCCATTTCCGATGTTTGGAAGTAGTCATCATCGCCAGCTGGTTCGAGTCCGCATCTTCGAAATTGGGCGGCGATGTACTCTGCCGCGACATCTAGTCCACGCGAGGGCGTGCCTCTTCCCTCCAATAAATCGGAGGCGATAAACCACAAGTGCCCCTTTAGGTCGTCCGAAGTGATCCTGTCAAGGGCTTGCCTGTGCTCGCGAGACAGGTTTGCACGCCACGGGAATGGTGCGCTTCCACCGAGGGAAACCGTTGTGAGGGCTAAGGAGGCGACGCAAATGGGCAATGACTTCATGGAGTTCACTCAAGCAGGGCTTACTGCGGACGCTGTACAGCCGCCTCGGATCATATCATGATCTTCCTCATTCCACCAGGAGTTGGCACCGACACCGATAGGCACCTAACGGGCTATATTAAGTCATGCCCTCTGACCCGAGGCCACTGGACCCCGGATACCGGTTCAACGACCGCTTTGAACTGCGAAAGGTTCTGGGCCGTGGTGGATTTGGCATTGCGTACCTATGCACTGACCTTTCGCGCGGAGATTCTGTGGTTGTCAAGGAACTCGCTCCGATCGGGACGCCAAGGCTACCAAGTGGCCTCCTGGTATTTGACGGATCTGAAGCGGTCCGCCTTCGAGAGCAGTTTCTGGAAGAGGCCGCCCTTCTCAGCCGATTTGATCTTGCCGGTGTGCCACCAATTCGCGCCACGTTTCGCGAAAACGGAACGGCCTACTTTGCGACAGATTACATTCCCAACTCCAAAACATTGGATGAACTGTTAAGGACGTCAGGGACGCTTTCCTGCGATGATGCAATCGACAAGCTCAATCGGCTCTTGGTCGTCCTAGAAGCCGTTCACGCAAAGAGGATCCTGCATCGTGACATCAAGCCGTCGAACATCCTCGTAAGGTCGGATGGAGAAGTGTTTCTCATCGACTTCGGTGCGGCTCGTGAGTGGCATGCTGACTCCACAACCACGCACACAGTTCTCTACACGCCAGGCTTCGCGCCACCAGAACAGATGTCGGAACGAGCGCGACGCGGACCTGCGACAGACCTCTTTGCCCTTGCGGCAACCTTTTTTGCGTTGCTGACCGGATCTGCTCCAGCAAGTTCTGCAGAGCGAGCCTCTGGGATGTCCCTTCCACATTTGGGCGAGTTACGGCCAGACTTGGACCCTATCGTGGCAAGGGCCATTACCCAGACGCTTTCACTGAGCTACAGCGAAAGACCGCAGACCGTAGCTGAGTTTAGAGACCTTCTCGAATCTGATCCAGAGGTTCCTGAGCATGACTCGCTCGACTACCTTGATGAAACCCTCGTGCGTCTCAAGCGGTTCTCGTTTGACCGAAGGGGATGTCCGGTCTGCAACGCGGTTATGTCAGAACCCCGACCCCTGAGACGAGAGCTATGCCCCGTTTGCCGTAACGGAAACGTTAGGCGTAGGGACATTCAGGAGCGACTCTGCCCTTCCTGCAAGTCTGGAGTGCTGTCGCTCGTCAAGAATTTCAGCCCTATTGCACTCTGCCCATCCTGTGGAGTCGGCATTCTCCAATATCGCCGAAAGTCCATCCTCTCCACTGATCAGGCCGCAAATTGCCAGTCTTGCGAATCTCGGTTTGAGACCAAGGGGAACCAAATGGCGAAAATGGACGCGGATCAAGATTTTCAGCCATTCGACTTCTGGAGGAATAAGTTAGGGCGCTCAGCTCAAATTTGGGTGTGTGGTGATTGCACTGCCCAATACGACGTCCTATCCGATGGTCGATGGCAACAAATTCGCCCTTCGCCAAAGGGACACAAGACCCTTTATCCAGAGGAATGGGCAAGGGTCGCCGCTGGACTAGAACCAGGTTCGGGAAATGCTTACTGTGACAGTTGTGCGGCAGACTACTACCTCGAAGGCGAGCATCTGACTCTCCTAGGAGCTCCAGAAGATCCGTATGGGTTTTCCGAAGCGTTCATTGGACGCCTCCTCAATTTGGAGAGTGCTCGATGGCTGGGCGCAGGAAAAACGAGTCCAAACCCGGGGCTATTGTGCGAACACTGCACTACGGAATTTGACCGAGACCAACAATATCTGCGATTGAGCGCAACGACAAATCGCAGACTCGTAAAGCACGTTGGCGAGCCCAAGGTCATGGAGGACTGGCACCGCCTCGCCAAGGGGCTACCCACCATTCACGCTGAACAGGATTTTGCGGATCGGGTGGAGATCGTTTTACGTCAGGCCTATCACACAGGCAAAATTTCATTTGATGACAGCGGAGACACGCTTTGGAAGGGTAACGCCGTGAAGGACGGAGACGGAAAGGTGATCAGCCTTTCCATCAACCGTTCAGAAATCACCTACGGGGGCATCTTCATGAAAAAGCGCCAACCGACCGATGCGGTCGTCGGAGTTTGGGCAGACGAGACAGACATCCACCTTCAATTCAGTGGGCAAAGGGACACCATCTCGTTTGGTCTCAATCCGGTGGTATTGGTGGCGCACTTGAGTTCCGGCGACCAAACCATCACGGTATCCGCCAAGGATTTGGCGATCCGAATCTCAAACGATCTTGGTCTCTAAGCGCCAAAAGAGAATTAGCGCTTAGAGACCCTTCCGGCTTACGGCTTAACCGTGAGCACGGCTGACTTGGTAACCGTGCCTGTGGTTCCCGAGATCGTGACCGCTGTCTGCGCAGTGACCGCAGAGTGGCTGACTTTGAACGTAACCGTCGACTTGCCTGCTGGAACCGTGACGCTGGCCGGTACCGATCCGGCATTCGCGGCAGAGCTGCTGAGCGAAACCACCACTCCACCGGTGGGAGCAACACCAGACAAGGTCACTGTGCCTGTTACAGCCGCAGCAGAGCTTCCCTTCACCGAAGTTGGAGAGACGCTCAGCGAGGAGATCGTTGGAGGCACCACCGTCAGAGTTGCCTGAGCCGATGTGGATCCGTAAGTCGCCGTGATCGTGGCGGTTGACGTCGCGGCCGTCACAGAGGTGCTGGCAAGGAATGTCCCGCTGGTCTTGCCTACCGGAATCGAGACCGTCAAAGGCACGGTTACAGACTTCGAGCTTGAAGACAGCTTCACCAGGATCGCACCGCTCGAAGTCCCCGGCGCCGCATTCAGCGTTACCGTTCCCGTCGACTTGCCACCACCGGTAACCGATGAAGGAGACATCGAAACGCTCTGAACTTCAAACGGAGTCAGAGTGATGCTGGCAGTCAGAGACTTAGTGCCGTATGTTGCCGTTACCGTAACCGTCGTCGAAGAGGTTACAGGCTTGTGAACCACAGCAAAGGCAACCGAAGTCTTGCCGCTCAGAAGCCTCACCGAAGGCGGAACAATCGCCAGCTTGGGATTAGAGCTTACAAGCTTGATCGCCTCGCCGGCACCGGGAGCGGGGCCATTGAACGTCACCGTTCCAGTCGCGACAGTTGAAGAGCCGCCCACAACCGAACCCGGGGCAATTGTAAATGAAGCCTCAGCATTTGGAGTGATCGTCAGAAGAGTCGAAACGATGACGCCACCTGCCGTGGCATTGATCGTGGACGTCTGATTCGCAGTCACAACCTTGGTGGTCACCGCAAAAGTGGTCGATGGCGTGTTCGCAGGAATCGTGACCGTTGCGGGAACAGACGCGTAAGTTCCGGTTGCCACAAGTGCAACCTTGGTATCTGTTGGCGAAGTCCCGTTCAAGGAAGCAGTCCCAACTGGGCTTGTTCCCCCTACTGCTGGATTAGGATTGACCGTCACTTGACCGAGGCTAGCCACCGTGACAGTAACACTGGCAGAGAGCGAAACCCCAACCGTCGATGCGGTCACAGTGACCACTGATTTTATGGCAACCCCAAATGTTTGGACTGGGAAAGTGGCGCTAGACGCTCCCACCGGAACGGTTAGCGTACTGGGGACCGTGGCACCAGCATCCACGGACAGAGAAACCACAATGCCTCCAGCTGGAGCGGCTCTTGCGAGGGTAACCGTTCCCGTTGCCGTATTCCCACCGATGATGGACGAAGGTGCTATTGAAACGCTAGCCAGGTATGGCTTTTGAACAGTAAGCGTGGCGCTCAGGCTCACCGTTCCCAAGATGCCCGTGATCGAAACATTTGTATCGGACGTCACCGACTTGGTGAGCACCGTGAAGGTTGCGCTCTTCGATCCGGCTGGAACAGTCACCGACGCAAGCACGGAGGCCGACCCACTGTTCGAGGATAGCGCGACGACTTCCCCACCCTGCGGTGCGGCACCAGACAGGACCACTGTTCCCGTCGAAGACACCCCGCCCACGACCGCATTTGGCGAGACGGATATCGTCGTCAAAGCGGGTTGAAGCACGGTCAGAGTTGCCGTCTTAGAGACCGTCCCCTGACTTGCGGTAATGGTGGATGTCAACGTCTGCTGAATTGGCGTTGTGGCGATTGTAAATGTTGCTGAGGTTGCTCCGCCCGGCACAGTAACGGAGGCAGGAACGGTCACAGAAGGGTCACTGGATGTCAAACCGATGACAGTTCCTCCTGCCACCGATACCGATCCCAGGGTAACTGTCCCTACAGAATTAACGCCTCCAACCACCTGTGGCGGTGCGAGTGCGATCGAAGTTAGGGTTGCAGGGGTCACTGTGAGGCCGCCCGTCACAGTGTTCCCGAGAGTTGCACTGATCGTGGCGTTCACGGTCGCAGCAACCGGTTGGGTTGTTGCCGTGATGGTTGCCGAAGTTGCGCCTGCTGGAATTGTCACGGATCCAGGCACGGTAACCGTCGCTGAATTGCTGCTCAAGCTTATCGACACACCGCCAGCCGGGGCGGCTGTTCCCAAGGTCACCGTACCGGTTGAGGTGTTTCCACCAGAAACGGAGCCGGGTGAGAAAGCGATCGAAGCGACACCAAATACATTAATGGCCGCCGTCACCTTTGCAGTTCCTTGACTGCAGGTGATGTTCGCAACGTAGGAGCTTGTGGTTGTTGCGGTGGCGATCGCGAATGTAGCTACTGAAGCCCCAGAAGGAATCGTGATCGTTGCTGGGACCGTGGCCAAAGAAGTATCTGAGACGACCTTCAGAGTCACTCCACCGGCCGGTGCAGGCTCAAAGTAGGTGACAGTTCCTGTGGAACTCGAACCACCTGGAACGACATTCGGCGAAATTGACAGCTGGAGCGATTTCGCAACGGTAATGTCCTTTGGTGCGGACGCAATTCCATTCGTGACTACTTGAATCGTTGAGGCACCAAGCTCGATATTGTCGGGCACCGTAAAGTTGGTGTTCACCGTCTGGCTACCAGTACAGATTGCCATCGTGCTCGGATTGAACTCGCGGCAATAGAACACGTGCCCGGTCGCCTTGTTCGTGATCCGAATCATCGGATAGTTCGTGAAGTTCTCCTCGTCGTCTCCGTACGCTGAACAGGTGGATAGACCGTTGAACTGCGTTCCAAAGATTTGGAAGGAAAAGCCGGAAGCTACGACACTGGGATAATTCGTGATCGTGGGTGCCCATGAAGGGTCGGCACTTCCCGTAGGCGTGTAGAGAAGAATGGTGTTGGACTGATCAGTGAGGAGCACCTGTCCGCTCGGCAGCATGAGCATGTTGCCCACAAAAGACGGCTCAAACGGAGCATTGTCCGTAGTTGGAGCAGGATTAAGGTTTGTGCCATCCCACTCGAAGAATTGAACTCCAGATCCAAACAGGCCTGGAGCAGCCATAACGAGCACCTTTCCGTTGGGCAAAAGGCACGCAGGCGCGTCCGCACAGTCCAACCCGTTGGGAAAATCAGGGGCTACTGACCAAGTTCCGGTCTTTGTATCGTAAACGCAGTTGTGGCCGCCACCGCCGAAGCAGATGACAGTGCCATCCGGTCGCAGAACCTGTGGTCCAATCTCTTCACCACCTCCCACTAGAGTCGCTGGAGTCTGACCTGCAGAAGTCCACAACCCAGTCGCGGGGTTAAAAATCTCTGAATTGTTCGGAGTGGTATCGACGGTGAGGATCGTGCCATTCGGCAACAGAGTCAAACCTTCTTCATCATTCCCATCCGCTTTGCCCGAGCCGTACGGAGATGTAATGGTGTTGGTGACAGGATCAAACAAGGCCGCCTGGTTGCTAAGCGGGTTGCAGATCATCACCTTGCCATTGGGCAGCGTCACGCATCCCATATCACCAATCTGGTCCCATCCAGCAGGCGCCGAGATTTGGGTCCATGTATCGGACATAGGGTCGTAGATGAAGCCTTGGTTCTGCCAGAGCGGTCCCTGCCCCATGTTGTACTCACCACCCATCGTGAATACCCGGCCGTCCGGGAGCACTGCGGAAGCGTAGTACAGCGGACCGTAATTGTCAGGTGCGGACAGCTGGGTCCAAGTGCCGTTTGCGTAGTTACCGTTGTTGTCCGGCGTGAGCTTCCACCACACAGAATTGTCCCCGTCCTGGATCATCACTGAGCCATCCGTCAGCAGTGTGGGGTTGTAGGCACTAATGCCCGGAACATTATTAACGGGTGTCCAGGACTGCCCGAAAGCAGGAATTGATACAAACACAGAGATAAAGATCACTGCAAGTAGGAGAACTCTACGAAGGTTAAACATGAGTGAAAACCGGGCAGACGCGACGCTGCGTAAGAAGATTCCAACAGTCTACGACTTTGAGAAGCCCGTGTCACCGGATTCCGTGTGAAGTCCTAGATTTCCACCGCAATTTAGCGAGGAATATAGCGGCAACCGGAATATGGATCAGCCAGCAGTGGTTGAACGATGCCGGAGTGGCACGCTCGGCAGCCGGAGGGCATCCTGGCTACCCGAGGTGATTCGCAGAAGCCGGTCAAGAATCACCTTCACTGATCCCGCCAGGGGAAACGCGATGATCATCCCGACCAAGCCGAATAAGGCTCCTCCGCTGAAGATCACAAACATGCTGACGACTGGATCAAGTCCCACTGCCCTGCCCACCACTCTCGGATAGACCAGGGAGTCGTAGGTAAAGTGGCACGCCATGTAGCAGAACAGCAGTAGGATCGCAAATCCCCAGGAACTGCTTGCATGAAATAGCAGACCTCCCGTTTTATCACTCAACCCTGTGACAACGACTAAAAGCGTTCCACTGATGAGCACATTTAGATAGGGGACTAGGTAAAGGGCGCCGAACAGCACGCCGAGCAGGATCGAGTAGGGTGCCCCCAAAACTTCCAGGCAGATGCTCATGACCGTCATATAGCCAATCACGGCGATGGTTACCCCCCTCAAATAGCTGGTGAAAACATTGCCAATTTCGGAGAGGATCGAAAGAGTGTTGGCTCGTATGGATGGCGGAATCCATGTCACACTTCTGCGCCGAATCTGATCCATGTTGAACAGCATCAGCAGAACAAGAAGCGGCACAAACATCAAGGTCAAGACGTTTGACACCAAGCCGCTCGCCAGTCCTAGAAATCCTTGCAGGAACTTCTGAATGGATTTCCCAAGCTGACTGCGCTGAGGCTCAATATATTGGGCCATGAGAGCCCTTCTGGTTGTTGGAAGTCCGAACCGCTGCAACGAGTCTTGATATTGCTCGAGGAACTTGTCGAGCGGATTGTCGTCTGGGTGCGCGATTTGCACGGCTGGATTCCAGCGGACAAAGAAGTTGTCTGACTCGTCCTGATGGGTCAGGTTCGAAGTGATGTCATCAATCTTGGTCCGAAACCCGCCAACCTGATTCGAAATAATCGGGGTCAGCCACAATCCCATCGCGGTCATCACGCCGATGAAGACGAGGAAGATGGACCAGATCGCCAACGGCCTTGGCCATCCGCGCAATCGAAGACGCTTGATGGTTGGCTCTAGCATGGCGCTGATCGCGAACGCCACGATAAAGGGCAGGAGAATGCCTCTTACAAAGTAAAGGAAGAGGAGGATGGTCATCACGATGACCACCCACAGAGCGATTCTCCAGCCTTGCATAGGTTGAGAGATTAGACGCCGAGTTCTTCGGCTGCGCCTTCAACAGCTCGCTTTGCGCGCTGTTCGCTGACCCAGTCATCGGTCTTGTCCTTCAGTTCCTTAAGCTTCCCTGTCAGTTCGTCTCGAAGCTCATTGCCAGCCTTAGGCGCAAAAAGCAGACCTGCTGCGGCGCCGATAATGGCACCGAGGCCTACGCCTGCAAGCATATAGATAAGCACGTTGCTGTCGTCGTTGTTGTTGCTCACTTGATTCCTCCGATATGTGGTCTAGATTGTACGCCCCAGGGTAAACGTTTTGGCGCGGCTTTAACAATGTCAACGTCATCACGGACAGATTTGGTTGCGATTTCCCGTGTAATCGAGTCTCAATAGCTCCACGATTGCAAACAGGGTACGAATTTGAACCGCAGAAGTCCCAATACCGTCTTCCAACTATGCTTGCGCTCCTCGCAGTCGCCGTCCTTGCTCCTATTCAACCTGGTTGCTACGGAATAACAAGCTTATGTCAAAGACTGTCGGAGGTCACTGGCACCAGGCATGTCGCCACAGCCAACCTCTGGGACTACCCAGTGTTTGTTTCCGTTAAATCAGGGGATCCGGCACGGATCCGAAATCTAGTGGCATCAGCACTTCTAAGTGAGTGGGTGAGCGATGGTGGGAAACTTCGCCTTAGGTTCAAGAAGCAGGGCGGGAACGACGATTTCCTCGAATTCAAGCGACTATTCCAAGCAGCTGCGGCCAAAGACAAGGTGTCGCTTGGCCTTCCCATTCGTGATCTTTACGAACTTCCACCCGGAAGAATTCTCAGATACAGCTCATCCCCGACTCCCTACATCCGCCAATTGCCGACCCCATCGGCATCAAAAGGGACAGAAGCGGACGATTTCGTGTTGATTCGCAGGGTTGCCCCTGGGGCCTATGAGTACGACATGGGTGGCCATGAAGTCAATTTCAAAGGGCTTCCACCGAGTATCCGATCCCTACTGTCAGCTTCACTCCAAAAACATCCTCTTAGCCCAGAGCAGCAACAATTGATCGGAAAGCTGATGAACGATCCTTCCGCAATCCGATCTGGCTGGAAGAATTCAGCATCAGCAGACCCAATAGCCTCAATGCTCGAATTGATGCTGAAACCGCTTGCCGGTCAACTCGACAAGGACCTGGTTATGGCGCTGCCTGACTTCTCAATCTTCGCGATGTTGCCCGGACAAGGCACGCCATCCATCGAGAGCATCCTTGAGGGGTTTAGCCTCTGCGACCGCTGGAACGTTGTTGACGGAGCAGCGGTCGCCAGCCTGACTACTTGCGAAATTGACCACCCTTCCCAAACCGTCCGGAAGGCGATCTCGGATTTTATTGACGAAGTGGGAGAGCATGGAGTCGCAGACATCGTTAGCCTTTCCCGATACAACTCAAGCCAGCGACCCACCGCAAGTGAATGTTGGACCGATGCGATGTTGCTTGTGATGGCGGGCGCGACAGTGGACCAGGAGTTCATTGGAGACTATCCATTCAATATCCGTCTCTATGCTGCGCTCACACCTCAAGACTGGCTTCTGATAAGGGCGCATAAGCCATTTCGAGCTTCGAGCCTCTCAGGATTTGCCCAGGAAGAGCTGCTGAACGTGCTGCTTCAATCCCGGTCCCGCGTACAACGTGATTCAGGGACAGACCCGGCGCTGTGGTCAACATTAGATTTCCAGCACCTTACCATTGATACTGAGCTCAAAGAAGAGTCAGCACTGATCGGCTCGGCAAAAGTCCCTGGAGAAGTGGACACTGTGGATCAGGCTGTTTTCAACTACGAGAGGCGAAAGAAGGAACTGGGCAGAGAGCCCCTCTACCAGCCTTGCTTGCGCAGGCGCCTCGCAATCACGGTCTCAGCAGGCACGCCAAAGGAAACCGTGAAAACTGGCTTTTCAGAGGCAGTTCTGAACGGATCCAAGCCGGTGGTTTGGAGTCAGCTGCCGCCCGAGATTGCCAAAGCATTCAAACAGGCAATGGGACAGACCAAGGGAGACCAATAGACTCCGAGTTCCACTAAGCCGCAACGGTCTCGCTCGAAATCGTGCCGCCCGCAACAACGAGTTTGCCCTTATACGCCACCGCAATCTGGCCAGGCGTAACGGCTTTGACCGGCTTATCAAATACGAGGCGAGGTTTGGAACCTCCAAAGAGAGTCGCCTTTTGCGGATCCATGTTGTATCGGATTTTTGCCATTACTCGGACGGCTTCTTCAACCTTCCCGAGTCCTCCCCAATACACATCATCAAGCGGTACTTCTTGCCTCAATAGCTCGTCTGCCAGTCCAACGACAACACGATTCTCTGACGGCTTGAGCTCAATGACGTACAGCGGCTTACCATGCTTGGCAGTAAGGCCAATCCCTCGGCGCTGGCCGATCGTGAAATCCGCGATCCCGTCGTGTGAGCCAACTTCGGCACCAGACTTGTCAACTAACTTTCCGGCCTGAAAAATCTCAGGGCGCTGGTTTCGAAGGAACTCGCTATAGCCGCCTGCCTCACTTACGAAACAGATCTCCTGTGAGTCCGGTTTATCCGCAACCGACAACCCAAGGTCGGTTGCCATCTGCCTCACTGCAGCCTTGTTCGGCACTTCGCCCAAAGGAAACCATGCGTGGGATAGTTGCTCTTGATCAAGGCTGTACAGCACGTAGCTTTGATCCTTCTCGTCTCCGCGCGCCCTCATGAGTCGGTACGTGCCGGTCGCCTTATCAAGCCGCACCCGGGCGTAATGGCCTGTTACCAACTTTGTACAGCCGAGTTCGTGCATCTTCTGAAGAAGGATTTCGAACTTGACATGCTTGTTGCACTGAACGCAGGGATTGGGCGTTCTTCCGGCAGCATATTCCTGAATGAAGTTCTCAATGACCGAAGCGCGAAACTCCTCCTTGAAATTCATCACGTAATGCGGAATTCCAAGAACCCGAGCAACTCGTCTCGCGTCCTCTACAGCACCAAGTGAACAGCATCCAGCGTGCCGCGGGTCGGTCTGACTCTCCTGCCAAATCTGCATGGTGAGCCCAATTACGTCATAGCCGCGCTTCACGAGAAGCGCGGCTGCGACGCTGCTGTCTACGCCGCCGGACATGGCGACGAGAATGGGTCCCTTTTTAGCCATGCCCCAGCAGAATTGACTTGTAAGCAGGACCGTTCAGCTTGTCAAACACCTCAGTAGGTCCAGCGCTGTCTGGTCTCTGCCCCGGAGCCAGGATGATGAACGTGGGGGTTGAATTGATCTTCAAAGTGTGGGCAAGGTTCATATCTCGCGCAACTCGGTCATAAACGGCATCCTTTGGATCCGACAATCTCTTTCGAATGTCGTCAGGATCTAGACCAACCGATCGAGCGATGCCCAACAGCTCGTCGATAGACTCTGGCTGCCGCTGAAGGTCCATTACACTAAATGTGAAGTCCCAGAACTTATGCTTCTCAGCCGCATATTCGCCCATCGCCGCCGCTGTCTTTCCGTACTTGTGAATGGATAGAGGAAACTCGCGGAACACGATCTTAACCGTCTTTGGGTTTGTCGTTGCGAACTCCTTCAGCTTCGGTTCGTTCTTCTGGCAGGAAGGACAGCACATATCCGCAAATTCAACGATTGTCATCTTCGCGTCAGCCGGGCCATAAACGTTGGCGTTCTCTGGTATCAGCTCTTTCTCGTTGAGCTCAATGTTGCCAATGTCCAGCTTTGTGCCGCTCTTGTCTGCATTTCCAAGCATTCCCAGCGTCACAACAATCAGAAACGGAACGCCAGCGACCAGATAGAGGTCGAGTTTGCTCATTTCCGTCTCTGGAGTCGGATCCGCCAAGTGCGCCTTGTAGAGCATGATGTACACGATGACGGTGAGGATCATCGTAATTGCCGATGTCATGCAGTAAGGGCAAATCGCATGGATCTTTGTGAGCGAAATGAACTGAAGATAGATGCTGAAGATGGCACCAATCACCGATGCGGCTAAGCCGATCGTAACCAGCCGCGTGTCGTACGGTGTCTTGATCGTTCGGGAGATCGCCAAGCCGGCCAACAGAAGGTATCCAGCCAAGCCGATGTAGGCTACAGGAATTCCAAAAATGTAGGAACTTGGATGGGAAGCGACCATGTCGCACCCGGTTTGGTTGCCACACGGGAGAGAGATATTGAGCGCCTTTTCTATGCTGAGGGCACCTGCGACAAACAGGCCGACAAAGGAAAGGATGACAAGAATTCTATTAAGAAGGATCGCCTTCACTCCCCGAGTATACGTCCCAGCGGTTTCGAGAATTATTGGAGTAGACATAAGAGCACAAGCATCAGCAACATCTCGCGAATTCCCAGCGTTCCGGTATTCTCATGTTCTGGCGTCAATTCACGCTCACTTCCCTGGTTCAATAATTGATCCAAAGAGCTGAAACCTTCCCACATCCATGAGTGCACAGACTGCTTTGCTGCGAAACGTGTCCTTAGGCGAGCGCCCCAAGATGCGCCTTGGCACCTACTTCATTCAAACCTGGGGTTGCCAGATGAACGAAGAGGACACCGAACAGATGGGGCTCTACCTCGAAGGGATCGGATTCAAACCGGCGGCTAACATTCTGGAAGCTCAGGTGATTCTCTTGAACACCTGCAGCGTCAGAAAGAAGCCTGAAGACAAGGCGTTTTCTCTGCTTGGCGAGCTGGTGCCACTCCGAACTTCGAAGGACCTGATTTTGGGCGTCTGTGGCTGCATGGCTCAAGCCCGAGCGGATGAAATCCGTCGCCGAGCTCCGCACGTCGATTTTGTTCTCGGGACCGGTGATCTTGGTCTGTTGCCTGGATTGGTGCAGGAAGCCGCTCAAAAGCGCAAGTTCCAAAAGCGAGTGTCGCTTCCAGAAAGAAAAGGCAATGTGGTGGAGGATGTTCCTCAGCGCCACCTCGGGCGCCCGGCAAAGGTGAAGTCCTTTGTTCCCATTCAATACGGATGCGATAAATTCTGCACCTTCTGTATCGTGCCCACGACACGAGGTCGGGAACGATCACGACCCACGGCAGACATTCTTGAGGAAGTGAGAGTCCTGGCTGAAGCAGGAACTCGGGAAGTTACGCTTTTGGGTCAGACCGTAAACTCTTACGGGAAAAATTTATTGGAAGGAAAAGTGCCGTTCAGCACCCTTCTGTGGCAACTCAGCGAAATTCCAGACTTGAAGCGGATTCGCTACACTTCCCCCTATCCTCGGGACTTTAAAGCTGACCTGATCGAAACCATTCGTGACTGTCCTAAGGTGATGGAGCATTGCCATCTCCCAATCCAATCCGGAGACGACGAGATGCTGAAGGAGATGCACAGACTCTATTCAGTGGATTCGTATCTCGAAATTATCGACGAGCTTCGCCGAGAAATTCCTGGAGTGGGCCTCACCACCGATGTCATCGTTGGATTCCCAGGCGAGACGGATGAACAGTTTCTTAACACGATGAGGCTCATGGAGCGGGTCCGATTCGACGGCGCCTACATGTTTGCCTACTCCATTCGACCAGGAACCCCGGCCGGTGACAGAAAGGATCAGGTTCCCGAGATCATCAAGAAGAACCGATTGGCCCAACTGATCGATTTGCAGAACCGGATCACCTGCGAAATCAACGCAAAGATGATTGGCGCTACCCTGGAAGTACTGGTCGAAGGACCTTCTGCCAAGGATCCAAGCGTCATGCAGGGCTACTCACGAGAGTGGAAGATGGTGCACTTCAAAGCCTCACCTGAGCGAATCGGAAGACTCGCTCAGGTGAGAGTTACAGACAGCCGGGTGTGGGGATTGTCGGCTGAGCTGATCTAGCGGTTATTCCACCGTGACGGATTTTGCAAGATTCCGCGGTTGGTCAATCTCACATCCCCGGAGACGAGCCACGTGATAGGCAAACAGCTGCATTGGGATGATCGTCAGCAGCGCAGACAGGAACTCTAGTTTCGAACCTGGAATTCGGACGATTTCATCCGCCGCCTTCTCTGTAACCGTGTCGTCGTCCGTCACGATCGCGATGACCGTGCCGCCACGCGCCTGTATCTCCTTCATGCTGCTGACGACCTTATCCCGAACCTCGCGATCCGTAGATCCAAACATCGCGATCACACCCGGCTGCACCAGCGCCAATGGGCCGTGCTTCATTTCACCCGCGGGTGACTCCTCTGTCGGGATGTATGCAATTTCTTTCAATTTAAGCGCGCCTTCCAAAGCGACGTTCGCGTCTGCCCCACGGCCTAAAAAGAAGCACAGCGGCATATCCTTGTACTTCTCAGCCAGGCCAATCATCTGATCCTCGAGTTTGAGGCACACTTCCGCACGCTCGGCCAGCCCTACAAGCTCTTGTACAGCCTCTTCAACTCGGACACCGGGCATCTCTTGAACCTGGGCGATGTACATCGCCAGCAGAGTAAGAACAGTAACCTGAGCCGTATATGCCTTGGTGCTGGCGACCGAAATCTCCGGACCGGCCTGAGTAAAGATCGTTCGATCACATTCACGGGCAATGCTAGATCCGATGACGTTCACGATTCCCAGAGTTCGAATTCGGCGGGACTTACACAGCCTGAGAGCGGCTAAGGTATCTGCGGTTTCACCGGACTGACTCACAAAAATGGCAAGTGAGCGAGGTGATAAGACCGGATCGCCATAACGAAATTCGCTCGAGTAGTAGACATCTGTGGGAAGCCTGAGGAGCTTCTCGAAAAGATGCTTACCCATCAATCCAGCGTTGTAGGCGGTACCGCACGCAATGATATTCACGCGATCGATTTCTGTCCAAACATGCTCAGAAAAAACCTGATCCAGCCGAATTTCGAGTTTATCGTCAACTCTTCCTGCAATACATTGGCGCAAAACTTCTGGCTGTTCGTGGATCTCCTTGAGCATGAAGTGCTCGTATCCTCCGCGTTCAGCCGCGGCAATGTCCCACTCAATATGAATCGGTTCAAGCGGCTTGGGTCTGCCGTCCAGATCCATCACTTGTATGCCCGCAGTCGTGAGTGTTGCGATTGAATCCTCTTCTAGAATTACCACTTCTCGCGTGTACGGCAACAGCGCCGGAATGTCGCTAGCCAAGAGGTTCTCTCCGGAGCCGACCCCAAGAACAAGCGGGCTGGCATTTCGAGCGGCGACGATCTTCCCTTCCTCACTTTGAGACAGCACGACGAGAGCGTAGGCGCCTCGCAGTCTTTTGACGCCTTTGCGTACCGCTTCTTCCAGCGAAATTCCGCCCGCATACTCCTCACCGATCACGTGGGCAGCTACTTCTGTATCCGTCTGAGATCGAAATTTGTGACCCTTCGCAAGGAGTTCTTCTCGAAGCTCGAGATAATTTTCGATAATGCCGTTGTGGATGATGGCGATGCGCTCATAGGCATCGTAGTGCGGATGGGCATTCTCATTGGTGGGTCCACCATGGGTCGCCCATCGGGAATGCGCGATGGCAATTCTGGAGTCCCTTGGCTCCTCACCAATCAGCTTCTGAAGTTCGGTCAGCTTCCCTGCGCGCTTGAGCACTTCTATGTGTCCATTCACTGGAAACGCGACGCCAGCACTGTCATATCCACGATATTCCAAGCGTTTAAGCTGGTCAAAAACCACTTCGACCGCATTCCGTGGACCAATATATCCGGCGATACCACACATACTCGGAATACTACCAGCGCCCAACGGCGGGTCCGGGTCCCAGATTGGAGTAACCAAATAATCGTGACGTCACTTGTTCCGCTGCCAGAAACTGCGCACCCCAATCGCTCTGTATACTTTGTAAGCCAGGGAAGGTAAATCCACAAATGAGTACAATGATTCCGCTATCGCATCCAGCTCCGAAATTGCCGCCAGAGCGCGTGGCTAAGGTTGCTGGATATGGAATGCGGTCATCGTCAGATGGCTATCTTTTCCGCCCCACGTCGGTAGAGGACCTGCGGTACCTCCTCCAGCTCGCTAAAGAAACAGGACGGCAGATCGTCCTGCGAGGCGCGGGGCGAAGCTATGGCGATGCAAACATCGGCTCGGAATGCATCATCGTGGACATCACACGCATGAACCGGGTGCTCTCCTGGAACCCACACACGGGCATTATTGACTGCGAGGCTGGAGTGACCGTCGAAGGGCTTTGGCGAACCACAATCGAAGACGGCTACTGGCCCCCTGTCGTCAGCGGAACCATGTTTCCAACGATGGCGGGTGCCCTCGGAATGAACATCCATGGCAAGAACTCATTCAAAGTCGGCACGCTTGGTGATCAGGCGCTCGAACTCGAAGTGCTGTTCCCAACTGGCGAACTGAGAGTGCTGACTCCAGCAGATGACCTGTTCTATCAAGTTATTAGCAGCGCGGGCCTCTTGGGAATTATCACGCGGGTAAAGCTCAAGATGAAGGAAGTCCATAGCGGCAACCTGAAGGTCTTAGCCGTTTCATGTGAAAGTTGGGATGAGCAGTTTGAGGTGTTCGAAAAGTTTGAGCACAATTCCGACTACCTCGTCAGTTGGATCGATTGCTTTGGCAAGGGCAAAGAGCTCGGCCGAGGTCAGATACACGTTGCCTGGTATCAAGACGAGCCTTACGCATTCCCACCGAGTCTGAAACCGGAATCTCAGGATCTGCCGGACACCATTCTTGGCGCGTTCCCAAAGTCAGTCGTCTGGAGGTTCCTCAAACTCCTGAACAATCGCCCAGGGATGCGATTTGTGAACTGGGCCAAGCACCACGCCTCGATGCTCCTAGGAAACGGCAAAGAAATCGAGCAGAGCCTCGTTGGGTTCTCTTTCCTCCTCGATTACGTGCCCAACTGGCGCAATGCGTATCTGCCGGGTGGCTTTATCCAGTATCAAACATTTGTTCCCAGAGCCAAGGCAAAGGAGGTCTTCACCAAGCAGCTTCAGCTTCAGCAGGAGGCCAAACTTGAGTCTTTCCTAGGCGTGCTCAAACTGCACAAGCCCGATAAGTTCATATTCAGTCATGCCGTCGACGGCTATTCGCTGGCAATGGACTTCAAGGTGACGAAGAAGAATTGGAAGCGGATTCAAGAGCTTTGCCACAAGATGAACGATGTGGTGCTGGAGGCAGGCGGAAGGTTCTACTTCGCGAAGGACTCAACTCTCAGGAAGTCAGATGTCGAGGGCTACCTTGGCGAAGAGACCCTTGCAAAGTTCCGAGCACTTAAGACTGAACTTGATCCCGATACTCTGCTGACCTCAAACCTTGCCAAAAGGCTTGGACTTTTCTGAGTCGAGTACAATGACCGAAGTTTGAAACGGTTCTCAAAGGATTGGAACAGCCGATGAACATCTCTATAGAATTGGCTGAAGCGTTCAAGGAAGAAGTGGGCAAGGCGACCTCGATCCTTATCGGAACGCACCTGAATCCAGACGGTGACGCGCTTGGGTCTGCCCTGGCATTCTCCCTGTACATGGATTCGATCGGAAAGTTTAACGAAGTGATGTGTCATCACTCCGCTCCGCGAAATCTGGCTTTTTTGCCGAAAGTAGGCGAAGTCAAGCAAGTTGCCAGCCGAGAGTCCTATGACCTTGGAGTCATTCTTGATCTCGATGCCATGGACAGACTTGGCCGCACCGAGCCTTTCTTCTCCACCTGCAAGCGAATCATCGTTATTGATCACCACATCCCCCATGACGCACCCGGGGATCTTCGGATCGTTGATGTTGATGCTCCTGCAACTGCGGTGATTCTCACTCGGCTGCTGCAACAGATTGGTGCCCATATCACCCCTGACATGGCTACCTGCCTTCTCACCGGAATCGTGACCGACACCGGATCGTTCAGGTTTAGAAACACGACTCCAGATGCGCTAAGCACTTCTGCGTATTTGCTGGAGCAGGGTGGCGACCTCAACCAAATCAGCGAGGAAGTATTCCAGAGCAAGCCGCTTTCCGGGGCTAAGTTGCTGGGCCATGTTCTCAACACCATGAAACTCGCCTCCAAGGACCGGCTCGCATGGTCCAGCATCAGCTTCGAGGATTTCACGAGAACAGGTGCCAAAGATGAAGACACAGAGGGATTCGTCAACGAAATTCTCTTCATCACCTCGGTTCAAATCGCAGTGATGCTTCGCGAACCAAAGCCAGGCAAGGTGCGGGTTTCGATCCGGTCTCGCGGCAATTTTGATGTCGCCGAAATCGCTCGAGAATTTGGCGGCGGCGGGCACAAGAATGCTGCTGGCTGTGTATTTGACCTTCCGCTGCAAGAGGTTGAGGATCGCCTCATTCGGAGGCTGAAGGATTGCTGGGAATCCTCCTAGTCCACAAGCCACTTTCGATGACATCGCACGATGTCGTCAACACGATTCGGAGGCGATTTGGCACCAAAAGGGTGGGCCATGCTGGCACCCTGGACCCGCTTGCGACTGGCCTACTCGTTGTGGCGGTAGGTCCTGCGACTCGTTTTTTGCAGTATCTACCCCTCGAGCCTAAGGTCTACGTAGCCGAAATTCAGTTTGGGCAATCCACCACCACCTACGATGCGGAAGGTGAACTCTCAGAATCCTCCCCCGTTCCGGATGATCTTGCCGGAGCCATCCGAACTTCCCTACCTGCTTTTCACGGGTTGATTCAGCAGTATCCGCCAATGTACAGCGCTGTCAAGGTGTCTGGAAAGCCACTTTACAAGTACGCGAGAGAGGGCAAGGAAGCCGTCAGAGAGCCAAGAACCGTCCACATCGACAGCTTTGAAATCCTTGATGTCACCGGGACGGTGGCAAAGGCAAGGATTTGTTGCTCAGGGGGAACGTACATTCGGTCGCTCGCCCATGACCTTGGCGCAGCGTTGGGATGTGGCGGTTACCTAAAGAGCCTTGTTCGAACCCAGGTGGGTCGATTTCATCTCACAGAATCTATAGCACTCGATTCGAGTTCGATCAGCGACCTGATCCCTCTTCGCGAAGCGCTCCCACCGATGCCGCTCATTGAATTGGATGCCCTCCAGACTGCAAATATTCGGGAAGGAAGGGCAATCTTTCTTGCCGAGCCTCCCGAATCCCAATTAATCGGCCTCATTGAGCCAAATGGCAACGTTTTCAGCGTTGCCAAGATCATCGGAAACCTCCTGCAGCCAGAATGCGTCATTCCAAGTGAGATCCCCTATGGAGCTGCTTGAACCAGGCTATGAACGAAAGAAGCTCCTGAACCAAATTGTTTGGTTTGGCATCTGGTTTGGCGTGACCCTCACCGGCGCGGTCCTAACTCCGGATAAGAGCGGGCACGGCACCCATCAGCAATTAGGGCTTCCACCCTGTCCCAGCGTCCTCTTCTTTGACCGTCCTTGCCCTGGGTGCGGACTCACGACAAGTTGGACTGCCTTTATCCACGGTCATTTTGCTGAGGCTTTTCATGCTCATCCGCTTGGGCCGATCGCGTACATGGTTTTCACCGCAACCGCCTTCATATCCCTTTACGGTTATGTGAAAGGTCTGAAATTCCGTTCCGATTCGGTGAAGTTCACGCAATTCATCAATTGGGGTCTCGGAGCGTTTGTTGTATTCGGAATCGCCAGAATGGTGATGTCGCCCCACTTTGCGACTGACGGCGAGCGGATGATGTCCAGCTTTGTCCAGAAGCGCTAGTGGACAAACAGCCCCGGCGTTCCTCCTGTGTGCCAAAACAAAACCTTTCCAGATATCTGGCCCCTTTCCGCAAGGTCCAGCAAGCCTGCAAACGCCTTTCCAGAATAGATCGGATCTAGAAAGATGCCTTCGGTTCTTGCGAGCAGCCGTATCGCCGCATTCCCCTCAGCACTAGGAATCCCGTACCCCGGCCCGACGTAGTCGAAATTCAGTTGATAGTCACCCGCATCAAGCTTAGGAAAGGTTGGATCCATTCCATTCAGCCCTGATGAAAGCTCAGCGAAATCCTCAGCGATTTCGGGCTCAGGATCGCAGGCGATGCCAAGAATCCTTGTTCCAGTGTCCCTAAAGGCAGTCTGGAGGCCAGTATGGGTGCTTCCGCTCGAACTGGCGAAGACGATGAAATCGAACGACTCAGTGAGTTCTTCCGCCGCTTTGATGAAAGCGTAGGCGCCTAACGGAGAAGACCCACCCACCGGAAGTCGATAGGTCCGCTTCCCCTCCCTCTCAAACTCCACCGCAAGCTGCTCCGCAAGAACGTCGAGGTGATCCCAAGTGCCGTTCGGGTGGAATCTTAGATCCACTCCCAGGAGCTCATCCAGAACGAGGTTGCCTCCTTCTTCGATAGCAGCACCTTCAGGCGCCTGAATATCAAATGGCATTGCCATCACTGCCGCCGCGCAATGGACGCTGCAAATGCTGCACGCGGCCCCTAATTGTCGAATGAAGTTAGATTGTGCGGCCCCACACGTGACAACTACCTCCGCCTTCTGCGCCAATACATCGGCTATCAAATACTCAAGCTTTCTCCCCTTGTTCCCTCCCATCGCAAAACCCGTCAAGTCATCTCTCTTGATCCAAACATCAAGGCCGAGTTCCTCTGAAAGGCGGTTGAGCCGATGAAGCGGCGTTGGTGACTGAATCAAATTCATTCGGGGTGGAAGCACAGGTGTAAGTTTACGGCTTCGCGCCATAATGCTCCCTATGGCTTTAGGGGGAAAGGTTGTCAAGCGACTGTCCATCGGCTGCGGCGCGGTCTTTGTCGTGCTGTTTGCGGTGCTCTGGTTTACAGGAACCCTTCGGGATATCCGCACTCTGTTCAGCCACGGCTTCGCTCAGGCGTATCTTTCTCCAGACGATGAGAGAAAGTACAACGCCAGCACGGAAACGAATCTCAAGGCGATGTACACCGCGCTCATGATGTACCACGAGTCTGAAGGGGCCTTCCCCCTCGCCGCGAATTGGATGGACGCGCTGAAGAATTACGGGGCCGCCTCCGATCTCGCCAAAGGTGAGTCTGAGAAAAAATTTATTTCACCCGCACTGGCATCAAAAGTTGCCCAGTTTGGCTATGCATTGAACGATGCGGCGGCCGGTAAATACAAGGGGGACCTAAAGGACCCCAAAACTCCATTGATCTTTGACTCAAGCGATACTGCCCGAAACGCCCACGGAGACCCCAAACACCTCTTGCCGGCCCCAAATCGCCCAGGTGGAAACAGGGGGATAGCGGTGGACGGAAGCATCCTCAAGCTATAATCTTTTCTGCTTCACTGGCGAAGAGTCGGCCCCAATTCAACGAAGAAAGAGGTAACTATGTCTGCCATACCAGCCAAAAAGGCTTATTCAAAACTCGATCTCCTCAAGCTCATGGTTCTGAGCCGCGAGGGAGACCGCCGAGAAGGAATTCTTCTCCGTCAAAGCAAGGGCTGGTTTCAGGTCAGCGGCATGGGTCATGAGGCTCTTGGAGCCGTTTCCTTAACCCTTCGTCCCGATGACTACATCTTTCCCTACTACCGCGATCGGTCGATCGTCCTCGCTCGTGGAGTAAGCAACTACGATCTGGCGTTGGCCTACTTCGCGAAGAAATCCAGCAGCTCACAGGGTCGTCAGATGCCCGGTCACTACTCCAGCCGGGAAAAGAACATCTTCAGCGTCTGCACGCCTACCGGCGGCTCGCTGCTTCCTGCCTGCGGAACGGCATGGGCAATGAAATTGGCTGGAACCGATTCAGTCTGCGTGGCCACCGTCGGCGATGCCGCCTCCAGACAGGGTGAATTCTTTGAAGCGGTCGCTTTTGCCGTGCAGGAGAATCTTCCTGTGGTGTTTATTGTTGAGGACAACAAATACGGCATCTCAACCCCGACTGCGAAATTCCTACCCTTCAACCTAGGCATTCTCAGCGAGGATGCGGTCGTAAAAATTGATGCGCGGAACGCCGATACGGTGTTTGACGAAACCTCCGCTGCCGTAGAAAAGGCGCGAGCGGGTCATGGCCCCACTCTGATTTGGGCGGATTTGGATCGACTTTCTTCGCACACCTCCAGCGATGACCACCGCGTCTATCGCCCCATGGAGGAAATTGAGGCGATGACGGCGCGAGATCCGCTTACGCTCCTGGCGAACGAGTTGATCGCATCGGGAGAATTAACCGAACAAGCGTGGAAGCAGCTCCAGGAAGACACCGCAAAACAGGTTGACGCTGACTATCTGGAGGCTGAAAAGGAACCTGATCCTCTGCCGGATGATAAGCTGTCGAACTGCTTTGGTCCTGAGCCAACTGCGGAGACCCCACCGCTTAAGTCGGACCAGCGGACCACTATGGTCTCCGCGATCAATGGCACCTTCAAGCAGGCTCTCGAAAGCGACCCCAAAATCGTGTTCTTCGGTGAAGATATCGAAGATCCTAAGGGTGGAGTTTTCGGGATGACCAAGGGCCTTAGCGACGCATTTCCGAAGCAGGTGTTTAACTCACCCCTCGCTGAAGCCACTATCATGGGTGTCGCGGTCGGAATGGCAGCGTATGGATACCGTCCGGTGTTCGAGCTCCAATTTATCGATTTCATCGCCCCAGGCTGGAATCAAATTACGACGAATATGTCCACTCTGCGCTGGCGAACCGGTGGCGAATGGACTTGCCCACTCGTCATCTACGCTCCCTACGGCGCGTATCTGCCAGGCGGTTCGCTCTGGCACAGCCACAGCAATGAAGCGGCTCTAGCCCACGCTCCAGGTATCCGAGTGGCCATCCCATCGACGCCAGAAGATGCCGCCGGCCTCTTCTGGACCGCAATGCAGTCTCAAGACCCGACATTTATTCTGGTACCCAAGCACATCTTCCGAAAGCAGTCCGACATCAAGGCAGTGCCACCGGTTCCGTTTGGCAAAGCCAAGATTGTGAGGGCAGGGTCAGACGTAACGCTTGTGGCCTGGGGCAACTGCATAGAACTCGCCGAAGAGGCAGCCGCCAAATCGGACGCATCGATCGAGATTATCGACTTGCGCTCGATTGTGCCGTGCGACTACGAAACAATCACAAAGTCACTGGAGAAGACGGGGAGACTCGTCGTGGTACACGAAGACAATCGAACGTGTGGGTTTGGGCAGGCGGTGATTGCCGAGATCTCCAGTAAGCCGGAGAGCTTTAACCTCTTCCTATCCCCACCTCAATTGGTGACGCGGGATGACGTTCACATCGGATTCAATCCGGTGTATGAATATGCAGCATTGCCCGATGTTGAGCAGGTTTTGGCCGCAATCTCCACTGTGATGGAGTAAAGCGGCCTTCCCTCGGTTTATCGAGTAGCCAAGAGCTGGCTGTGCGTTCGGGACACCTGAGCTTGACCAGAAGTTGATTCTGCAGGAGTGGTGTGGTTTCCGTGAATCAGGAATCCTCCGAGAGCTCCCCATCCGATGAGGGTCACCACGATGAAGAAGCCAAGAGCGAACCGCTGCATCGTGTTCTGAGCCTTGTCCGAAACAGTGATGCCCCAGCGAATTCCAAAGTTCCAAAGACCGTAAGCCAAGTGGTATGAGGCCGCGGCAACACCCGCCATGTAGAAAATCAGCCAAATGTAGTGAAGGCTCGTAAGCTTGGTGTACCAGGCATCAAATTCGATCACAGATGCCGAACCCTTCAGATATTTTGCTCCCGTGGTCGTCACGACGTGGACGATGAGGAAGAGGAACAGGAAGATCCCCGTCCAGCGCTGGAGGGTGTACATAAGGTTCTGAGACCACCCGTAGACGCTTCCAAAGTAGTTGGGCTTGGCTCGCGAGACAATGAAGACTCCGTAAACCGCGTGGAAGACCAACGGTAGCCAAATCGCGCAGACTTCTAGGGTCAACAAGAAAAACTTGGGCATTGACTCGAAAAAGCCAATGACTGCGTTGAACTTTTCTGGCCCCGCAATGGTGAATGAATTCAGCACAAGGTGCTGAACCATGTAATAGCCCACGGGAATAATCCCCGTCAGAGAATGCAGCTTGTGCAGAAGGTAGTTCTCTTTATCAATTGCGAGCGACATAACAGTAATTACGAGATTACCTTCTGAAATCCGTCAGCGACTTTTCAGACACTGAAGGAACGTCAGCTTCTTCTCCACGCGAGCCTAAAGCCTTGGGTACGCTTCTGCATATGCCTTTCATAGCTGACATCAACGCCCGCGAGATCCTGGACAGTCGCGGAAACCCCACCCTCGAAGTAGACGTCCTGTTGGATGGAGGCAGCGTTGGCCGCGCAGCAGTGCCAAGTGGCGCGAGCACCGGTCAGTTTGAAGCGGTTGAACTCCGAGACGGCGACAAGTCACGCTATCTCGGAAAGGGTGTCCTGAAAGCCGTCCAAAACGTTAACGATATCATCGCACCCGCACTTCTGGATCAAGATGCTACGGATCAGACCGCAATCGATTCAGAACTCCTAGCCCTTGATGGAACGCCAAACAAGAGCAACCTCGGCGCCAATGCCATTCTCGGCGTTTCCCTCGCGGTAGCAAAGGCGGCCGCCAACCACGTGAAGCTTCCCCTCTATCGCTATGTGGGCGGCGTCACAGCCAAAACTCTCCCAGTTCCCATGATGAACATTCTCAACGGAGGAGCTCACGCTGACTCCAATGTCGATTTTCAGGAATTCATGATTCTTCCTGTTGGGGCTGAGTCGTTCTCGGAGGCACTTCAGATGGGCGCTGAGGTCTACCACACGCTCAAGGGCGTTCTCAAATCCCGAGGGCTCAACACAGCGGTCGGAGATGAGGGAGGCTTTGCGCCAAACCTCGAGTCGCAGGATCTTGCCTTCGACTACATCATTGAAGCCATTTCTAAGGCTGGCTACACTCCGGGTAAAGATGTCTACCTCGGAATTGATGCCGCCGCCACTGAGTTCTACAAGGATGGCAAGTACATCTACAAAGCGGGCAGCGTTCGCGAGCGATCCGGCGATGAGCAGGTCGAGTATCTGATCGAACTTTGCAACAAGTACCCAATCATCTCGGCTGAGGATGTCTGCTCGGAAGAAGACTGGGCGACTTGGAAGAAGGTCACCGATGCCCTTGGCGACCGAATCCAGCTAGTCGGAGACGACCTGTTTGTCACCAACGTCGAGCGACTTGCTCGGGGAATTGAAACCGGTACCGCCAACTCCATCCTTGTGAAGGTTAACCAGATCGGTTCCCTCTCGGAGACACTTGCTGCGGTGGATATGGCCAAGCGCGCCGGATACACGTCGGTCATGAGCCACCGATCGGGTGAAACGGAAGATACAACCATTGCCGACTTGGCCGTTGCCACGAACTGTGGTCAAATCAAGACTGGCGCTCCCAACCGAACCGAGCGGGTCGCCAAGTACAACCAGCTTCTCCGAATCGAAGAGATTCTTGGAGACAGCGCTGTATACGCCGGCAAAAGCGCATTCGGCAAACTCGCTAGCAAGCTTTAAGCTGCTAGCCACATAATTCTGATGCCGCGTCGAGGTAAGCACTAAGCTGCTCGACGTGGTACAGATCGTGACCCAGCAACATATTGGCCTGGTCCTCAACAACCATGACTCCAAAGAAAGGATGGAGATAAGGGCATCGGAGCTGATCGCCGGACAGGCCACTTAGAAAATCAATCGTCTTTGCACGCTCGACTTCGAAGAGGTTGAGCTGATCGCACAGATCCCGGTCGCAATACCGCTCTGCCTCGGCCCGCTCACCTTCTTCATAAACTGTTATTGAGGCCCCTGGGGTGGCAAGTGCAAGTTCCATTCTTGCCCGAAACAGCTTTTCCCAGTCGGCTAGGTGGGCAACGACCTCACGAGTCGTGAATCTGTCCTCTTCAAAGCAGTGGTCCAGTTGGTAGTCGGGGATCCTTTCCGCGAATCGACGCACCAGAATCGGCCCTAATGGCAGACCTTGCAAAAGGTACGGATGCATGCGGCAAGGATACCGAAGTTCATTTGCGTCCGAGAGCCTTTTGCTCGTCGTATGGGTCGATATGAATCACGACCTGAGCCGGCGTCAATGTTGCCTGAATTTGCTTCTCCAGCGAGTCGGCTAAGTTGTGCCCCTGCACGACCGTCCAGGTGTTTGGCACGACAATGTGCACATCCACGTAGTGAACATTGCCGCTGTGTCGTGATCGGAGATGGTGGTAGCTCAACATCCCGTCACCAGACTCCAGAATGGCGATTATCTGCTGGAGATCCTCGTCGGTCACACGTCGATCGATTAGTTGCTCCGCACATTCTCGTCCGATGACATAAGCATTGAAGGCGATCCATACCGCCAATCCCAGGGCGAAGTACGCATCGGCCTGCTGCCATCCAGTCAGCTTGGCAGTCGCAAGCGCCAACAAGACTCCCACGCTTGTCGCAAAATCAATGAGTTGGTGACGAGCATTCGATTGCAGCGCCATGCTCTCCGTCTTACTAGCGACCCTTCGCATGTAGAAGCCCCCCCCAAAGCTCACCGCCGCGCTGACAGCCATGATCCAGATTCCAACGTTTAGATGTCGTACCTGACCACCATGAATGAGTCGCTCCACGGACTCCACCACGATGTACAGCACCACCATCAGCAGAAAGATCGCCTCGCCAAACCCAGCGAGGCTCTCAATTTTCCCATGCCCATAGGGGTGCTCTTCGTCGGGTGGAAGTGCCGCAGCCCGCACGGAGATGAACGTGACAATAGAGGCGACCAAATCAATCGCCGAATGGATGCTTTCCGAGATCAGGCTCAGGGAGCCGGTCAGAACGGCAGCGGCGGTCTTTATGATAGTGAGGCAGAGGTTGCCGACCAAAGATACAAGCGATGCTTGCCGCTTGAGGGGATCCACCTGGCTAGGACCGAGTGATTTAGACATGGTGGGGCTCAATTTAACCCTGCATCGCGACCTGTGTAGCTAATTTTGAGCCTGGGCTACAGAGTCAAGCGTCGGCTCATAGGATCCCGCCGTTGGGCCGGAGCACATAAACCTCTATCCGTGACAGGCTCCAAAGCGCAACTCCCGCCGGAGGATCAACCGTGATTCGAACCTTCGCTTTCCCCTCTGTAAGGGATGCCGGAACACCGAAATCGGAGACGTGCCACCGATACTTTCTATCCTCTCCAGGCTCGTACCACCAACCTGCAAAGATGCCGTCGATCAAAACTCGTGCTCGTTGGCGGCCATGAAACCTATCGTAAATCTTCCGAAGAAGGATGCCGATATTGTTGGATGGAAATTCAACTTCAAACTCAGCCGCGTTAAGGTGGCAGGCGACGGATGCAGCTCGTACGGCACCGTCTTCGAACTGAGACTCTAAGACGCGCACAGCACTCAAATTCTGGACTTGAAAGTGGTGCGTCCGTCGCCCAGCGTCGTCATCGATGTCAAATGCTGAAGCCAACTCACACCGCAAGTTAGAGACAGGAACGACTGTCACCCAACCCGATCCCTCGGCCCCGAGACGGTATGGCACAGGAAATTGCGGTGATGGATCGGGGGACCATTCGTGCAAGTCGTCCACCACGACCCGATTTGAGGCACCGATCAGCCAACCGCAACCTCGAATCGGAAGGGCAACCTCTTCAGACTTTGCGCTCGAAAGATTTGGGATAAAAGGAAACGCAACCTGTATGTGGGTCGGTCCAGGACCTTCTGCTAGGACTATTGAGCCATCTTCGAACTTTGGGCAGAACATCTGGGGCGGTTCCCCCTCTCTAACAGTTAGGACATCAGGTTCGGCATGCATCAAGCGCATCTCCCCGGAGCCTTCGACATCTACAATGACTCTCCGCCCATCGTGGTCGGTATACAGACGCTCATCGTCGGTATATCGAAACTGCAGAGCACGGCTCATTGTTGACAGGTTGAAACGCATCACGGGAAGACCAAGCGACAGTTGCGCCCCGCCCCGATGGTAGCAGAATGAATAGGAAGACAGACGAGCGAGACATCCGGTGGGAAACGAAACGAATCGTTAGTTCCCACACGCTCAAGCGATGTACGCTGTGCGGTGCCGTAAATATCATTTCGAACAAAGAATGCTTTGTTTGTCGTTGGCGCGGGAACTTTGACACCTCTGAGAGTGAGGTGGAGGCAGGCGTTCAGGAACTGTTTGAGCGACTTCCCGAGTTGGCAAGCGCCATGTTTGAAAGCCTGCCGGCCACATCGAGAAAATCCTGGTTTCGAACTCTTGCCATGAGGTTTGCCACATTCCTTAGGGGAAATGTGCGGAAACCGAGACCGAGAAACACCTAAATCCTCAACTATAATGGAAGCCCCTAGGAGCCTCCATTGTCCTTCAGTCCGGATGAACTAACACCCCTTTATAGCTATGAAGCCGAGATGAGCACGCTGGGCTCAATGCTCCTCTCGGAGAGAGCCGCAGAAGAAATCGTCACCATTCTCGACGAGGGAGATTTCTACCGCCCTGCCCATCGCCTGATCTATCGGGCGATGAAACAGCTCATCCACAACCACAAGCCCATCGATATCCTCACGCTGAAGGCGGAACTGATGGACCGAGGCAACCTCGGTGATATCGGTGGTGAGGATTATCTGCTCGAAATAGCGGAGTACGTCCCAAGCCCAGCCAACTCGAACTTTTACGCAGCAATTGTGCTCGACAAATCGACACTGCGTCG
Source organism: uncultured Armatimonadota bacterium (assembly GCA_903927025.1). Taxonomy (GTDB): domain Bacteria; phylum Armatimonadota; class Fimbriimonadia; order Fimbriimonadales; family Fimbriimonadaceae; genus Fimbriimonas. The sequence continues at coordinate 218,789 of CAIYLG010000014.1, read as the reverse complement.
ACTTGAGGATGCCGGTCACAAGATTCGCGGAGTCGTTCACGACCCGGATTCCGGCACGGTGGATGAAAAAGTCGACAAAGCAGAGCAGCTCGTTTTTGAAGTGGGTCGAAAGTCGCTTGGAAAATACTTCCAGCACGTGAAGAGCCTCGCAAAAGAGTTCTTTGTCGACGTCGACAACATTATCGAAACCGGCCGCCCGATGTCCGGGCTTCATGTCGGATTCTATGATCTGGATCGCCTGACCACCGGCTTCTATCCTGGCGACTTCGTGATCATCGGCGCCCGGCCATCGATGGGGAAAACCTCGTTCGCTTTGGACATGGTGGTAAACGTTGCCCAAAGAATGGTTCGTGAAGAAAAGCGGGCTGCCATCGCCGTTTTCTCGCTGGAAATGGGTGCAATCCAGCTTGTTCGCAGAATGGCATCCATGATTTCTGGAGTGTCGGCGAATGTCCTCAGACAGGACAAGCCAATTTCAGACAGGCAATATAAAGCGCTTGCCGACGCATGCGACGAGTTGTACAGCCTTCCCATCTATATTGACGACGCATCAGACGTCACCCCTCTCGAGATGCGAGGAAAGTGTCGCCGGCTCAAGGCGGAGCATGGGCTCTCTCTGGTTGTGATTGACTACCTTCAGCTCATGAAAGGTGGTAAGCGCACAGAAAACCGCGTCCAAGAAATTTCTGAAATTGCCCGAGCATGCAAGTCGATGGCAAAAGAGCTTGAAGTACCCGTCATCGCGCTGAGTCAGTTGAGCCGAGCAGTTGAAACTCGCGATGATAAGCGCCCTCAGTTAAGCGATATTCGCGAATCTGGCTCTATCGAGGCTGAAGCGGACTTGGTGATGCTGTTGTATCGCGAGAGCTACTACAAAGCGAAGGAAGAGCATCGTCCAGAAGTTGAGAACTACGACGACGTCCAAACCGCAGAGATTATCGTCGCTAAGCATCGAAACGGTCCCACAGGGAAGGTACTGCTGGGATTCCAACCTGCCTACGCGAGGTTCCGCAACCCTTCTGAAGGCACTCATTTTTCGAGTGATGACTAGCCTGCAAACTTGCGCCTTAGCCAAAGACCTCCGCCGGTGTCAAAATCACGAGAAGTGAAAATTCTTGTTGTTGGCAGTGGTGGGAGAGAGCATGCCCTGGCTTGGAGACTCTCTAAAGAAGCTGAAGTCATCGTAGCGCCCGGAAATCCGGGAATCGGTGAAGACTGTGAGACCGTTGCAGTTTCAGCCAAGGATCAAGACGGGCTAGTGGATCTCTGCCGATCTCGCCACATTGATCTGGTGGTTGTGGGTCCCGAAGACCCCCTGATTGAGGGACTCGGTAATCGGCTGAGGGCAGAGGGCTTTGCCGTCTACGGACCCGACCAAGCAGGCGCAGAGTTGGAAGGCTCCAAGGCCTTCTCAAAACAGTTGATGGTGGAAGCAGGCGTGCCAACGGCAGCCTTTCAGGCTTTTTCTGACCCGGTTGCCGCTACGGACTATGCCAGGGTCAAGTACGACACAGGACGAAGTGTCGTTGTGAAGGCCAGCGGAAATGCCCTCGGAAAGGGAGTCGTCGTTGCGGATAATTTTGAGGCAGCGAAGGATGCAATTCACCGCATGATGGTGGATCGGGAATTTGGGAGCGCGGGCGAGACAATCGTTATCGAGGATCGCCTCGTGGGCCCCGAGTTTAGCCTGCTCACGATCGTAGGCGACGAAAACTACGTCAGCCTTCCCGTCGCTCAGGACCACAAGCGGGCATTTGATGGCGACTTGGGTCCGAACACCGGGGGAATGGGCGCCTTCTCGCCCGTCGCATCGATCTCAGACTCCCTGATTCGCCAAGTTGAAAGCGAAATGGTCGAGCCGACGATCCGTGCCCTTAAGGCAAGGGGGATCTCCTACCGAGGAACACTGTTCACCGGGGTCCTTGTCGATGGCGGAAAGCCTTACTGCCTCGAATTCAACGTTCGAATGGGTGACCCCGAGACACAGGCACTCATGATGAGAATCGAGTCAGGCTACGCCCAGGCACTATTCGCTTCCGCCACGGGGACTGTTGTGCCAGAAATAACGGTCAGCCCGCTAGCGGCGTTGACCGTGGTGGTCGCGGGTAAGGATTATCCATTGCAAAGTTCGAAAGGGATACCCATTCAAGTCGATCAGGTTCCAATCGGCAGCAAGCTCTTTCATGCTGGAACCGCGTTGGTCGATGGAAACCTGGTGACCAATGGCGGAAGAGTCTTTGCCGCAAGCGCTATCGGGAAAACCTTGGAAGAAGCCAAAGCACTTGCCTACGCTGCCGCAGCGTCGGTTCACTTCTCCGGTGCTCGGGTGAGAAGCGACATCGGCGAGAAATCAGCGTAACTCGCGGCAGTCCTGAATCGTCAAGCCTCGCAAATGAGCGATGTTCGGCGCAATAGTTCGAACCTTTAGGCCCTTGGGCCCAAAGGTATCCGTTAATGGTTAGCGAACTCTTACCGATTCGAGGACTGCATTTGGAGAGCAATACAACCCGTCGAGATCTGCTAAAAAGGGCCGGCCTACTTGGCGCCGCCAGCCTCCTTCCATCCATTAGTCTTGGAGGAAGGCATCATCACCATCACGACCGTTTATCGCGGAGAAACGTTCTCCGAATCGCACATTTTACAGATCCGCACATTTCACCCGAGGGTCCATCGGCAAAGTGGCTGGCCAAAGCGCTGGAGCACGCCAACAGCCTGCCCCAGCGCCCGAACATGATCCTGTTTGGTGGCGATATGGTGCTTGATGGAACGTCCGTTTCAAAGAGCCGAATGGCAGCGCAATGGAAGACCTTCCATGACACGGTTCGAGACCACAACAGTCTCCCTGTCAACTACTGCATCGGCAATCACGATGTCTGGGGCTGGTTTAGCCGGGATGCCGATTCTTTGGACCGTCAATACGGAAAGCAATGGGTTCAGGACGGATTGAGCCTGAATAAGCCGTATTACAGCATGGACCGGAACGGCTGGCACATCGTGGTTTTGGACAGCATCCACCGCCACAAGGGAGGCTACGTAGGAAAGCTGGATGAGGAGCAGATTGCGTGGCTAGACGCCGATTTGGCGGCGCATGCCTCGATGCCGACGTTGGTGACCTCCCACATTCCTCTCATGTCCGCCTGCGCTGGACTGGTGACTCCTCGGTCGGAAACTGACGGATCACACTGGCATGTATCCGGTGCCCACATGCACATAGACGGTCGCCGAATCAAAGATGTATTCGTCCGGCACAGCAACGTCAACCTGTGCATCAGCGGACACGTCCATCTTCTGGAGGGCCTCCAGTACAACGGAATCGGCTACGCTTCGAGTGGGTCCGTCAGTGGGAATTGGTGGAAGGGCAATTTTCAAGAGACGCCTCCTGGCTACGCTTTGGTCGATTTGTTCGAAGATGGAAGTTGGCACCACGACTACGTCACCTATGGTTGGTCTGCGTAGATTCCCGCTCCTAGGCACCGTTGCCGAGGCCGAGTGGGTCGAGCAGTACGCTTGATGCCGTAGGCACTGGCTTCTCCTTTCCGTGACGTACTCACTGCGACCACACCCAGCCAAGATGTCGCTTTTCGGCGACGATCAGATCTTAGGACAACGTTTGTCCGGGATTAACGGTCCCGGGTCCTTGGACTAGGCCCAATCCGGAGAGAATGGAGACTAAATGATGCAAAGGGCCCGCTCTCCAGTTGAAGAGCGAGCCCTTTTTTGCGGTGGGACCAATCCTACTTGGACGTGAACAACCCATCAGAAAGGCCAGTATTCACTTTGATCGAATCGTATTTCGTAATCCCAGCGATTACGTTGTCGACGTTCTTCACTTCAAGTCGCGTTGGCAGCCAAACTCCACTGACCTCAGTTGGGTCTAAGTAATAAAAAGTTGCGAGTTGCCTTCCCCACTGGTTAAACCACTCTCGCTTGGTGACAAATTTCTTGGTCCGATCGATCCATACACGATATCGACTTGAGTCATCCAGATTTGGCTTATAAGTTAAGTCAAATACGATGTTGCCAGTTTCCCGATCGTTGCGGATGAACTTGGCATCTAAGAAATTGTTGAAGAGAGTAGGAGTTAGGAGGCCTACGTCCATCAGCGTTTGCCGTCTGCCAGGAGCTTTGGCCAGGTTTTGCTGAGACTTGAAGTTTGGAATCTTAATCCAGAGAGTGTTCCCATTGATGATATAGACCACGTTTGTTTCCTCAACGTGAGCCTCGGCTCGCATCTTGAACGGTTCCTTGAAGTAAATCGTGCTCGAGTTGAACCGATAGGATTGTCCAAAGTCTTTGTTGATCTTTACAAGTTCCTTCTGATCGCCTCGGACAATTTTCGCAACCAGCGTTGCATCTTGAAGGTTCTGCTGTACAAAGTCCAGAATGCTGGGACCCTGTACGCCTCCCACTGCGAGGGAGGCCAATGCGATCATCGTTGTCATCGTGTGATTTTATCCTTTCCTGTTTCTTTGCCTTGAAACGTTCCGTCGTTAGATACACTGGTTATGGTGACGTCGGATCCAGTTGCAAGATATCTGTCCAAGCACGGGTCAAAGTTCGACCGCAAGAATCGCTTGCGAACGATGAGCTCAGGGGAAATCCTAGATTCCTCCCTGCGCATCTATCAGCGCCTCGGACTGACGTTTCTACGATTAACAGCCGCTCCTGCGTTACTGTGTCTGGCTGCGTTTGGCTTTTTTGACACATACGTGTCGCCGCGACTGTTCACAACCAAGTCGTCGGGGAATTCGTTTTTGGTTCTACAGGACCTGGGATTCGCACTAGCCCTTGCCCTTCTTGTCGGTGGCCCACTGGTGCTAATTGGCGTCTCCTACGCATCTTCGGTGGTAGTCCACCTCGTCTCCTCGTACCTTACGGGCAACGAGCCAGACGAAGCGGCAGCGGTGCAGACAGCGCGTCAGGTGCTTCCCCGCCTCTTCTTGGTCAACCTCAAAGAACTGATGCTCTCCCTATCTGGAGTCTTCGTTTCTCTGGTTGTGATGGCGATTGGCGGGTTTGTCGCAGAGGCAACGCCCCAATCTGACTCCTCTGCAGGTGTCATCAGCGTGATCGGAATCATGGGGCTCTGCGCCGGCGGATTGATTTTTCTGGCGATTATCGCCCTGGATGCGCTTGCTGTCCCAATTGCGGTTCTGGAGGGGGCAGGAGCCAAAAGCGCCGGAAAACGGAGCAGGAGCCTCCTGCGCCGCGTGGGATACCACCCCTCGGGTACGTCCACTATCTGGTCCGCCTATATGTTGCTGCTGTTTATGGCGACGGTGCTTTTTGGGGGGCTGGCACTCTGCCTCAGCATTTTTTCTGTTGAAGATCACCTATCTTCGGCGCTAAGTGCCCTTCCCGGACATGCCCTTTTTGTCGCTGCGGTTGACCTCTTGCCAACCTATGCCATTCTTTGGGTGCTGATTCCCGTTTGGGCAGTTGCCATCACCATTGTTTATTACGAGCGCAGAATTCGCCTGGAAGGCTTTGATATTGATGAACTGGCTGCCGAAATACCAAAAACCTTGGCTACCTCTACTCGTCGGTAGTGCTCTGTTGTCCGCACCGCTTCTTAGCGCGGCAGACACGTTCAGCCAACTCACACGGTCCCTGAGCAAAGCAAAATCAGACGCCGAGGTGATCAGGTTGATCCGAAACAGCCCGGTCGCCTCTCAGCAGTCGGATGTTGTTTCGATGCTGAAGGAGGTCAAGGACGGAACGGAGACGGAGGCCGATGCGGCCCAATATCTGCGCACCTATGCACAACTGGGAGCTCAATCCGAACAGAAGTTTGCTGGTAAGCCGATGTCTCAAGCCGACGCCGCCGCCGTCAAGAAATCGGGGCTATACGCGGATCCGGGCTTCGAACGTCAAAGAAACTGGTTGGCGGACGCCCTGCGGCGGCTCAAAAACCTCAAGCCCGAACAGGAAGACCCGACCGCGAGAGCTGGGGGATCGGGTGTATTCGGAGCTATCTTCGTTTACATCGCATGGGCCCTTCTTGCAGCTGCCGCGATCGGGGTGATCTTCCTTGCAGTGAGACATTTGAGCTGGAAGGGATCCCTCAAGCGAAAGGCCAAGGCCCTGCTGGAGGATACGGAGCCAGACCGCACGGTTGACGAATGGCTGAAGCTTGCCGACGAAGAAGCGGCCAATGGACGCTTCCGAGAAGCCGTGCGCGCGCTCTACCTGGCTTGCCTTCTGAGATTCGACGAGTTTGACGTTGCCCGGTTTATTAGAACCGAAACGAACTGGGAACACCTTGCTCGGATTCAAGCCAGCCCAAAGCTGCCCGCCAATGTCGATTTCAGGACTGCTACTCAGAAATTTGATCGAGTTTGGTACGGCTATCAGGTCAACGGCCAAGAGGACGTCAACACCTTCAGGAACTGGTACACCTCCCTGCTCTCTCAGCTCAAAGAGGGACGAAGTTGAAACGAAACTCCGTGGCGTCCATTTGTGTGGTTCTCGTTGGAATCTTGGCGCTGTCGGCGGTCATTTTGAACGCGGGGCAACAGGATGCCGAAGCTCGGCCGGAAGCGGCGTCCAGCTCTCCAAGTGGGGTCGCTGCGTTTGTTGGCCTGTTGCGAGAGCGCGGAATTCCCTATTCGGTCGACACAAACACGGAGCCAGACCTCAAGCCAGGTGACATCCCTGTGGCTTTTCGACTGGTTGACAGCAACACCAAGCTGAGCGAAATACTTACGAAGCAAGCTCAAAAGTGCACGGAAAAGGTTCTTCAGCACGTTCACAAAGGGGGGACGGCCCTTATCCTTCCCCTTCGACAAGATTTTCTTGAGGCTTCGCGAAGCACATTAAAGACTCCTGCCGACCCCATAACATTGGGCGCAAGTTCGCAAAAACTTTCCATCACCCAATCAGGAATCTCCGCGGATCAAAGTTTTTCGGTCATGGATGACGATGAGGAAGACTCCACCGCGATGGACCTGTGGGGAGCCGGGCCACATCCCTTTCTTCGAGCTTATCGCAGCGGCAAAGGCACGGTGTTCATCGCTAGTGACGCCATTGGAATCACGAATCGCTTCATTGACAAGTCGGACAACGCCGAAGCCTTTGGGCGGATTTTCTCAATGGCCGCAGCCTCCGGTAAGCGAATTGTGTTCACTGAGGCGAGCTTTGGGCATATCTACGATCGAGGACTGCTGGAAAGCATCGGTCCTTGGGCGAACGCAGCCTGGCAACAGCTCCTCATTCTCGGAATCGTGATCGCCTTCACTTTGGGCAAGAGATTCGGATTGCCGGAAGAAACAAAGCGAACTCAGCGGGGATCCCGAGAACTGCTTGATGCCATCGCAGACACCTACCAACGTGCTGGTACGACCCAAACGGCGCTCTTAAACGCGTATCGCGATGCTGACTCCGACTTAAGGACCGTGCTTAAGCTGTCAAAAGACTCCCCTCGAACAGACCGAGACAAACATCTTCCTGAATCGCTTCAAAAGGCTCTCGCAAGACTCGAGGTTGGAAGTGAGATGACCAACATGACCCAAGAGCAGGGCCTCAGCCTGATTAAGAATGCCCATCGAGAGATCGATGCATTCTTGGGTCCGAAGCGCCCGAGAGCGCGTGGCCTTGCTAAACTATAGGAATGAAAAAGGCAACTCCGTTTGCGATCTTGGTGCTGTGCGCCCTGAGCATCATTTCTGCGCTGGCCCAAGGCCCCTTTCAGCAGGCTAAACCAACCGCTGCAGATCAGGCTCGACTGACCAAGCTTGAGAAAGCCTACAAGGCAGCCAAGGCAGTGCTGGCAAAGGCACCAAAGAATGCAAAGGCAAAGAAAGACTTTGCATCGATCGGAGTCGCCTATGGCCATGAGAGCATGATCTCACCTGCACTCGCGCCTCGAGTGAAATATCCTCAGGCACTGCGCGTCTATGGCGAAGTCCTCAAGGTAGACCCGAACGAGCCAACGGCCAAGAAGGAGTCCGAGCTCATCATCAGCATCTATAAGCAGATGGGTCGTCCTATTCCCAAAGTCTGATCTCACTCAGCAGACACATATCCATTAACGAGCCGCTGTGCCAGACACAACAACCCTAAATTCGGCCCGATCTGAAAGAAAATTTCTGATCGGGCTTATTGTTGCCACCCTGCTCCTTGCAGGCCTTCCATACCTCATCGGGATGCTCTCCGCTCCGGCAGGGGGAACGTACTTGGGCTACCAGTACAACACCGATGACCACATGGTCTATTCGGCATGGATGAGGCAGGCAATGGACGGGCGGTTCCTGATGGACAACAGGTTCACCACGGACGCTCAGCCGAGCCTCACCCTCAATGTGTACTTCTTTGCGCTGGGGCTCATTTCCAAGGTCGTCGGCATCAGTGCGGCATCAACCATTTCCCGACTTGCGTTCAGCGCTCTGTTCATCACTTTGGCGATGAAACTGGTGCGCCGACTCCAGTGGGAAGAAACAACCACAAGGCTTGCGATGGTGCTTACCGTTGTTGGCGGCGGAATCGGCTTTCTCGTTTGGCACATGTTCGGGGTAGTTGTTGTTAAACCTGCGCCTCCGATTTTGGGAGACATCATCGGCGTCCATCTTCCGATAGACGTCTGGCAGCCTGAGGCGTTCGTGTTCCCTTCCATGCTGACCAACGGATTGTTCATGGTCAGCCTGTGTCTGATTCTCTTCGTGCTCCTCTCGCTCTTGGATGCACGCACAAGTTGGAAGCCAGTCGCGCCCGGCGCCATCGCGCTGATGGTGCTCATGAATATCCACAGCTATGATGTGCTCATCATTGCCCTCGTGATGGTCGGCTTTGCGGCGGCCACCGCGTATCGCCGTGAGGTGACTAAGGAGTGGGTGATTCGAGCGGCAGCCATCGGAGCGGGAGCCATCCCTTCCGCCCTTTGGTTTTCTCACGTTTACAAGCTGGACCCCGTCTTTCAGGCAAGAGCCGCGACTGATACTCCATCCGCTAACTTTCGTGCCGTGATTGCCGCCTATGGTCTTATGGCGATTCTCGCCCTCACTGGCCTTGCGATGCGGCCATTCAAGGATGAAACTGAGCGAAAGTGGCGCCTCGGCGGCACCGCGCTGTGTGCATTTATGTTCCTGGCGATGTTCATTGCCGCCGGGAATGCTCCTACTGACGGCGCCAAGGCCGTGTACTTCATGGACTTCGCCACCTGGGCAATCGCCTTCATCGCGGCGGTTGGCGCAACCGTCCTCCTTGCCGACGAGCGTCCAGTTTGGAATCTTGTGATCTCCTGGGCGATTGTGGGAACGGTCGCGATTTACTTCCCTGGGCTCTTCCAGCGCAAACTGGCGATGGGCCTCAGCATTCCCTGGGCAATTCTTGCCGCTTACGGACTGCAGCAGCTCTTAGCCAAGCAGGAAAAGAACGTCAAGATCCTCGGAACAGCATTGGCATGCCTGCTCCTAGGCGCAACTTCACTCCGATGGCTTTCCCGAGAATTCCAGTTTATCCAGGCCAACACTTCGCGAACCTCGGTTCAGCCAGTCTTCCTAGATGCCGATGAGACGCAGATCGTCAGCTATCTAAACAAGCAGACCGGCCGACACGTCGTCATTGCTCCCCCGGGTATTCCATCCCCGGCATTCAACAAGGATGCAGACCAGGAATCGGGCAAAGTAAGCATTGAGCCTCAGATTCCGGACCTAAACCCAATCGTCTCCGGCCTCACCGGAGCCTACACATACGCAGGTCACTGGAGCGAGACGCCCCAGTACGACAGGCGGCGAGCCCTGGTTCAACAGGTGTTCTTCGGGAAGCTGAGCGATCAAGAAAGAGCCGATGCGGTCAAGAAAACTGGGGCCGACTTCATCATCGCTCTAGTTCCGGAAGCATTTCCAAAGGACAGCCTCTTCGACTTCAAAAAGCTTGGAACTGTCGTCGTTCAAGGTAAGCGATTCTGCCTTATCCACGTCTAGGCATGGTTGCAGCGCCTGCTGGCCTCACGCCAAACGGAGATGGGGCAGGAACCGGTGCACCGGGTCCAACTGCAATCACTCTGTCTCCACCGCCATAGTAGCTGAAGCCGAGCGACTGCTTTTTGACGACAGAATCACCTTCGTACACCAGACGGTAGGTTCGAATGGAGTGGCCCCGGCTTCCCTTCTCAACCACAACTTTGGCACCAGGTGCCAATGATCGATCTTGCTTTACTTGGACAGCACGATCCCAAGATTTACCGCCTTCCTGAACGATCTTCACCCACTGCCCTGGCACTCGCTTTCCGAGGATCCTAAAGGTTAACGTTCCTGGCTCAAATTGGGAAGTCACCGCTATCGGGGTCGAGTAGCTGTTTCGAATGACCAGGTCCAGAGAACCATAGTCCACCGTCGCATCCCGCCCCAGCGGCACATAAGCCACCGGCATGGAGTGATTGGATCGGCGAACGATATCGAGGTTGCCATAGAGCGAAGCGTTGTAAAGAGTCGTGCTAACCTGGCAGATGCCTCCGCCGACACCGGTATCGTGTCGGCCGTTCTTGTAGACGCCGGCAAGCATGAAACCCTGTTGAAGCGTTCTCTGCCCGACTGTCTTGTTAAAGCTCAGCTGGTCACCAGGCATAAGCACAACACCGTTTAAGCGACTGCTGGCCAGTTTGATATTCTGGTTGCGGTTGTACTGCCTCTTTGGGAAGTGCGTTTTAAACTCTGCCACAACCTCAGTGATCTGAGCAAGCGCCTCATCAGAAAGCTTCTTTGGCTCGGACACGACCGTCAATTCAACCGGAGAACTGGTTTTGAGCGCTTCCGAAACGGCTGCTGGCAACACATTTAAGTCCAGCACACTCGCGGTAACTTCGGCGTTCTTTACGATCTGGCCGTTTACAAACGAAACTTTTGCTGGCCGCGGGCTACCGATCCGCTGGCGAATCAGTTTGACGAGCTCAACGGGTACAGCGCCATTCGGCCGAAAAACGGGATCGAACTTCTGCTCAGCAAATGTCTCGCGTGTGACGCTTGCCTTTACTTCGGTGAATGAGTCCTGAATAGGAAGGCGTGCCACTGTCGCAACGTCGTCAACACCGACTCCCAATTCACCTGGTCTCATATCAGGGAGTTCTCCCGATACAGCGTTGGAATGCAAACGGAGGGGATGAAGCTTTTCCTGCTCCCACCAAACTCTTACAGCCTTGCGCGCATCCTCAACTGTAAGTCCACCTAAAGGGACTCCGGCCACAAAGACATTCGGACGAATAGTCGGCAAATGCCGAGACATCGCGACGGTGCATACACCACCGCTGCCACCAACGCCAAGCAACAAACCAACGACAACCTTATTCATTTGCGATTCAGAAACGCCAGCCATACATTATGACAAGCCGACTCAGGGGTCTGACGCCCAAAGTAGGGCAATGGAACTACAATCTGTATCCCCGCTAAAACCCCAGGATTAGAATTCATTTGACTTCAAAGAGCTCTGATCTGTTCCGAGCTCTTTGCGGCACTAGTCAACGAGTTCAGATTGGCGAGAATATAGCCATTGAGTAAACTTTCGAAATGCCCAAATTAGTCTGGCTAAACGGACAGGTCATGCCGCTAGAGACCGCTACGACGAGCGTCGCAGACCACGCTCATTTGTATGGAGATGGCCTCTTCGAGGGGATCCGCATATACAACAGCCTCGTCTGGAAGCTTGATGAGCATCTAGAGCGCCTCTACCACGGCATTCGACTGCTTGGGTTTCACATGCATATCGAGTGTGCAGAGCTCCGAAAGACCCTTCTTGATGTCTGCAGCCAGGCGCAGATTAGCGACGGATATATCCGCCTCAACGTCACTCGCGGAACGGGTTTAGGTCTCGACCCGAAGGGTATCGATACAACGCCAAACGTGATGATCATGGTTTCGACACTCGCGCTCTATCCGCAGGAAGCCTATGAGATGGGTTTGAGCGTAGTCACATCATCTATTCGGGTGATTTCTGCTGATGCTTTGGATCCTCGGCTCAAGTGCATCGGTAGATATGCGTCGAATATCCTGGCGAAGGCTGAAGCAAACCGTGCTGGTGCCGGTGAGGGCCTCATGCTGAATGCTCTCGGCCAGATTGCCGAATGTACCGGCGACAACATCTTCCTCATCTCCAAGGGGATTATTCGAACACCTCACGCATCTTGCGGCATCCTCAAGGGTGTCACGCGAGACACGGTCATTGAGATCGCAAAGGAAGCGGGCTACACCGTAGAGGAGACTTTCCTGTCTACGTTTGATGCGTTTGCCGCTGATGAGGCGTTTCTAACCGGCACAGCTGCGGAAGTGATTCCGATGATCAGCCTGGACACGAAACCGATTGGTGCAGGAACTCCTGGCCCAGTCACCAGAGACCTAATGGCCCGCTTCCGAGCAAAAACGGGGGTTGAAGGTGTTCCCTTCTGAATCCTCCGTGCAGCACATGCGGCGGGTTATCAGCTTTCAGCATCGTACAAGATGGCGTCCGCACCTGGGCGTGCACGGTCTGCACAGACCGCGCGGTTCCCGGTGCCGGGCTCCATACCCTTGCCTCCGCCATGCTTCGCGCACGCCGAGTTCCTGGACAATGCCCAAACTGCGGCATGAAGGAGGAGCAGGCTGTGGATTCGGGCCTAGTGGGCTGCCCCCTCTGCTATGAGATGCTGAGCGAGGCATCCCTGGCTCATTTTGGAATCCATAGAGCGTTCCGCCCAGACGAGAAACCTTGGAACCTAAGCGTTCCGGAAACAGGGTTCTAGGCCACAAACTGCAACTTCCTGTGTTTTTTCTTGCGAGACGGCCTCCAAGCAGGATACGATGGAGAGCGACAAAATCTCATGCGGTACCAGCTTTTCAATTGCGCCTATTGTTAGGTGCGAACGGTAAGCAATCAGACCGGGTGGGGTGTTAAACTGACAACCCGCGCATCGAATCAATCGGTGCGCCCGTCCTTCCCTATGCAGAATGACGCATTACGAGACTCACTGGCCGAGAAGCGCTGGCTCACCGCCCTCTCCGAGGGCGACCCCACTGCGCTTGGCGGAATCTATGAGCTATATGGTGAGCGGATCTTCCGATACACCTTTCGAATGCTTGGCAACCGCACGGATGCGGAAGATGCCACCGCAGAAACCTTTCTACGGGTCGTTCGGCGTTCAGCAGAGCTACGAGCAGACGGAGCATTCCGTACGTGGCTGTTTCGAATCGCACGCAATCTCTGCATCGACAAGCTGCGGCAGCACAAGCTTATGGAGCTGCCACCGGACGCACAGTATTCGGGCGCCGAAGAACGAACGACCCTCAGGGTCACCGTTCACCAAGCTCTCGCCGATCTGCCGCTTGAATATAGAGAGCCGCTGGTCTACTGTGACCTGGAAGAGATGAGTGCAAAGGAGGCTGCCGACATTTTGAACATTAGCGTTCCCGCGCTGAAGTCAAGACTCTATCGAGGTCGGCGAGCTTTACGAGACAAGCTAGGAAGTGCCATGGAGAGGACACCTTGAACAACGATCTACTAAAGAAACTCGTCGATTTGTACGCTGAGAGAGATTTGCCCAGCGAACTTGAAGCTCAGATGGAGCTTGCCGCTGAGGCGGATCCATTGATGAAGGCGGAGATGAGTTCACTTCGCCAGACTGTTGACCTGCTTCAGCAGGATCCAGGCCCCACCTTCAACGAGGAAACCTACCAACGAATTCTAATGAAGCTGTATGCCAGAGGCGCCGCGATTGAGCCTAAGGCACCAGCACCCACCTATCTCCAATACCATCTGCCCATCCAAGGGTAGACCCAGCGCAACTTATGAAGCTTGATTGTCCACGCAAGGAGTTCTTTGAGGCCGTTAGCGCCGCTACCGCGGCTGCGAGTGTCCGCACGTCGGTCAGCATTCTCCAAAACCTAAAAATTGAAGCAAAAGACGGCTTCATCACGGTGATGGGATGCGACGGTGAAATGTGGGTCACTCGTGAAGTGGCCTGCCTCGTCTCCGAACCAGGGGCAATCTGCCTTCAGGCTCGACTCCTGTCTGACATCGTCAGTTCGATGCCAGACGGAGACATCGAGCTCACCACGATTGACGCTAATCAGGTTCTGCTCAGACAGGGCGCTTCCGAGTATCGGATGATTAGCCTTGATGCGGAAGACTTTCCTGAGCCCCCAGCTTATGGCGGCGAAGGCGAGCTGACGCTCAGGATGGGCACCTTGCGAAAGGCAGTCGATTCCGTGATCTTCGCAGTCACTCAGGAGCAGCACAAAGCGGTTCTCACCGGAGTTCTTTTCACCTACAACGGAAAGACGCTGACGCTCGCCGCCACAGATACCCACCGCCTCGCGGTTCGAAAAATCGACCAGGAAGGTATTGGGACGAGCATCAATGCGGTGGTCCCCGAAAAGGCGCTCAAGTCGATTAAGGCACTTCCGATTGCGGACGATGCGGATATCGAGATCCGATTTGGCGCTGGCCGAATAGGCGTGGAGTCGGGTGGAGCAAAGGTTGTGAGCCAGCTTCTCGCCGGCACATATCCAAACTGGGAGCGCGTTGTCCCGGCGGAAAGCACCCGAGTGTGGAGTGTTGAGGCAGACCAGCTCGGAGAGAAGGTCCGTCGAATCATGATTTTTGCACGAGACAATGCTAGCCGAGTTCGGTTCAAGGGAGACGGCGACCAGATCGTGCTTGCCGCTCGATCCGAAGAGAAAGGCGAGGGCAAAGAAGAAGTGCCGATGATCTCCAGCAACGGCGATGTGGAAATTGCCTTCAATGGCAAGTATGTCCAAGAGGCGCTTGGACCCATCGAAGGTCCTGGTGTTCGTATTGAAATGACGGAGAGTTCACGATCTGCTATCTTCAGACCTGCGGACGATAACGGTTACTTCTGCGTGATCATGCCGATGGCACTCGCCTAAGCCGACAAACCCCATTTCGGTTGCCAGGAACATTGTTTTCTGGCAACCGCTCTCATTTTAAGCCCGTGTAAAGACTGATGAGCACGCGTTCTGACCGACTGACTGAGCTTTTCTTCCGCGTCGGCATGGCGATCAAAGGCTTTGACTCTTTGCTTGAAGTCCTAGGAGGCATTGCTCTGACCATGCCGTTCAAGGTTCAACGCCTACTCCTGCTAGCCTCACAGCACGAGGCCTTTCGGCATCATGAGGCGATGTCGGGCAGGTTGGGTCGGTTGGCGGAGACAGTCACCACCCACCCTTCGATGGGAACTGCGGCCTATCTGATGGTCCACGGTGGCATCAAAGTCTTCCTCATCGCCGCGATCCTCAAAGGGTACCGTTGGGCCTACTTGTGGCTCATCGGAGTCCTCACCGTGTTCACGGTAGTTGAGGTTACTCGAGCTGCTATGCGGCAAGAGATCGTAACCGCCGCATTCGGCGCCCTCGACCTTGTCGTAGTCATGCTGATTTACCGTGAGTTCAAGATGCGGTTTAGGGAGTCGCCCGCGCAGGTCGTAGGCTAATCCGGTTCTGCCCTCCGGGTTGCGAGCAAGCGTGTTGAAAACCCGCAATCATTCGGTTGGTCGCGGACTCAAGGAGTGCGGGATTTATCACGCTTGCGGCCCGGATTTGAATCCGGGTCTCTTTTGCCATAACCCCTTTGCGCTCCTACAAGACCCCGAACTGAAGTTTCGCGGTGCACGCTTGCTGAAGCCCGCGCTCCTTCAGTTGGTCGCGAACCCAAGGAGCGCGGGATTTATCACGCTTGCGGCCCGGATTTGAATCCGGGTCTCTTGGGCGATAACCCCACTGCGCTCCTACAAGACCCCGAACTGAAGTTTCGGGGTGCAAGCGTGCTGAAGCCCGCGCTCCTGAGGATTGTCTACTAAAGACTTCGCTGGCTCAGTCGGACATTGCCACCGGGAATTACGGATGCCTCGAGCCAGCGATCTTCGCCGGTTCTCCCCACTTGGATTTGCGTGTTCCTGGAAGCATTAATGAGGGTATGTGGGATCCGCTACCACCGGGATCCGAATCGACGATGGTTGAACTTTTTGCTGGCCCATGGTGGGAGAAGCTGGAGATCGATGAGAAGACTCTTTACGTTCGCCGATATGGAGATTGGGTGCCCTTAGAGGAGTAGACCGACGTCGCTGGCTGAAATGTCCCCGCAACCCGGGGGCTGTCACAAGGGTTTCATCAGCCGAGCTGATGCTCGTGCTGTCCCTGAACGGCGCAAGCGCCTGATTCAGGGAGCCGCATGTTCAATAAGTGAAAAGCGACGAGGCAACAGCCTCCACCAACCGAAAGGACAGTCGTCAACATTCCTTCCCCAGAAGGTCCTGAATCGTGCTTAAGCACAAAGTGGCTGATCACAATGGCGCAAACGCCCAATGCAAACAGAATGGCGGGCAAAAGGGATGCGTGACGTCGATAGCCTGAGAAGATAGCGATGCTGGCAATCGATAGGGTTACGGAAAGGAATACGATGTCGGTGGTGACCGACCCGAACCACTTTAAACCCATCACGGAAAGCACACCAAAGGCAATTCCCGTGAGCAGGCAGTGCACCGCGCAGATCCCGCTGGCGCACGCACCAAGTTTATCCACGTTAAAGCGACCTCTGATCATCATCGACGAAGTCATGATACCATACCCCCTAAGGGTATCAATCCCTATTTTCGTCAATCGAATCCGCACGTAATGGCAATCAAAGGAGCCCTACTGTGCCAGGTTCAAACGGAAGGACTTCCCTGACGCAGTCGCCGACCAACCGCCCGAAGTCTGCTCCAGGGTGGCGCTATCAGCGGACACACCGTATCGAAACTCCTGCCAGACATACTCGGCTCGTTTCGGTTGGACGTTGGCAAGGCTCGACTTGGCAGGGTCCCATTCCAGTGAAAGCGACAGGCGTTCTGTCGTTGCTGGCTTGATCGAGACGACGATGGATTCCTCCTCAAAGTGGATCGAGAGCGTGCTTCCATCCGTGCAGGCCAACACAACTTGGAGCGTATTCCCCGTCTCCGTGATCTTGGGTTTCCCTTTGAGACGCAGGCGCTTGTCGCCAAGCATGAAAAACCCGCCGGCTCCTGGTTCCATAGGCTTGGGCTCCTTTCGCCAGTGGTAGCCGTCCAAGATCGCGGGCATTCGCTGCTCCACTTCGTGGCTTCTTGTGGCCTGGTCAAGGAACGGCTGTGGATTTTGATCGCTGTACACCGTGATATCGCGCAGGAACGGCAAATCTCCAGTGATGTGGAGATTTGCGCGATAAAATCGGCTCTGGTACCAAATCGACCCCTGCGCTGGATTCGTGTTGCCAAACGGATCGGTCAACTGAACCTGAGCTTGGGTTGGCGTTGTCGCGAAGGCCCTCTTAAATCGCCGACCAGAATCCCCCATCGTTTCCACGTGCACTGTTCCCTTTTCCCTGAGCTGCGCGAGGGCGGTCATCTGCTTTGGATAGGCTTCCGCCATATCCGGCCAAGAGAAGCTGTTCTCCTGGCCGAGTTGGGCGTAACCGAATTTCATTGTTGGCGCGGCGGCGATCATCTCTAGGAAGCCTTTGATAAACTCTTCCGACCGACCCGAGGTCCAAACTGGCTCCATCGTGTCTGGCTCGCCGATGCGTTGGCCGGTGGGCAGGGAGAAATCCTTTTGGTAGTAATAAACGGGGTCTTGGCCCAACATGCGAAAGATGGGAGATCCAATCTGGTTCTCGCGATGCAGCGCGGGACTCCAGCAGTTCGTCTTGCTGGGATAGTAACCCGCTATAGGAGCACCCCAAATCGTGAATCCATCCGTGGCGATCTGATCGCGGCAGACCGCAAAGGCATCCACACCGTAGTGATCGCTGAGATGGGCGACCGTGATGGAGTCCAGGTTCCAACTGGCCACAGAGCTTGGGTATTGCCCCCAAACCTTCTTGAATGTCTCCATTGCCGTGTCTGCCAGCTTGATTCGCTCCTGGTGCGTGTAGCCGATGGTGAACGCCACTGGCGGATGACTGTCCCACTCGTATCCCGGTCTTCCCCGCCATTCCACGTCAGCGGCTCGGCAGTGCATCTCATTCATCTCAAACCAAAAGCCAACTTCATGCCCTTCCGCCATGTGAGTCTTTAGGTACGTCACAAAGGGTCCCGATACGAGCGCATCAAATTGGAGCAGCCACGTTGCGGGGAGCTGGTGTGCAAGGATGAGCTCCATTTGCTTCTGCACGGGAAGGAGGAGGTCTGTGGCAAACCTAGGCTCTACGGCACGGATGAAATTGATAACGTTGATGCAGCGGAGTCCGTGCGTGCCTGCGACTGCGTTGGGTTCGGTAATAGCCATGGCAAGGGGAGCGCACCCAGCCGCCAAAAGTGTCTGTCCTGAATACTTAAGAAGGTCACGCCGGGAAAGCATCCCCGCAATTATTGCACCTTGCTCAAAAACCCAACACGAGTTTCAAAGCCAGTGTCCCGCGGTCGGTTGTCACGTAGAATAACCCTACGAATTCATTGCCGGTTCACCATGCTTCACAAAATAAACCTTGCAGAAAAGCTGGACCTCTTCTCTGATCAATGGTCGCCCAAAATCATTGCTGAGCTCAATGGCCAGCAAGTGAAACTCGTCAAGTTTAGCGGTGACTTTGTCTGGCACTCCCACGAGCTCGAGGATGAACTGTTCCTCGTCGTTCGGGGCCGCTTCCGAATGGACTTTAGGGATCGATCTGAATGGGTGGAGGCCGGGGAGATGATCGTCGTTCCAAAAGGAGTCGTGCACAAACCCTATGCGGATGCCGAGGTCGAAGTCATGCTGTTCGAGCCCGCTTCTACATTGAATACGGGCAACACAACTGGATACAGAACGGTCCACCAGCCTGAGCACATATGACCTATCGCCGCAGGGTGGGCGGCGGAATTGGCTTAACCTGATTCAGCGACACCGTAGCAGAGTCACCGTTGCTTAACTTAACCGTGCCGCTGGGAGCGCCCGCTTTCAAAGTTAGTGTTCCTTGACCGCTTATTTGATTCCCCTGCGTTGTGTACACGAGCTGCCCACTACTGAGGATCGTGCCGGAAATCCCACTCAGCGTAGGAGACCCATTTTTCTGGATCACAGCAGTTCCCAGCACGTTCCCGTCACTGTCAATATTCACGGCAAGGGCAGTGGCCTGGTTAAGGGCAGTGTCCGTAATTGTGCCCGTAAACTCGCCCTGGAAATTATTTCCATTTCCGAAGATGCCACTAGGGTTCGCAACAAGGGCAACCTTCCCAGACACAGGCACCACGGAGGCAGGAGAATGGGAAGTGCTTCCACCATTCGGCAGATTAATCGTCTGGATGACTTGGCTTATGACGAGGGTCGTCGTTTTGGCGCCAGACGGTCCAAGGGCAAAGAAGCTCCAGAACGGGGCACCAAACACCATAGTTCCCCCTCCACCGTTTACCACTTTCCCAGTAAAGCCAAGCGACCCTGTCGAGTAGGTCACTTGCCCCGTGACCGCCTCGGGATTTCCGCCCTGAACTTGGAAAACGACCGTACCGGTCCTTCCGGTGTTGTCGACGAGCTCTCCAACATAGGTGCCTGCGTAGTTTCCGGGAACATTTGGCGCTGAACCTCCGCCACCGCAGGCAACACAGCCCAAAACGACAACTCCCAACAGACCCAAATCTTGCTTTCGCATCTTCTAACCTCCGGATGCAATTCTGTACTTGTACTGGGACGCTAGCTGAAAGAGAATAAGTTCAAGATTGAATCAATTGCGCGCTGGTCTGAACATAAACCTGCTGACTTTGACGTCTTAAAGGATGATGTTGCGAACACTTTTAGCAATCACGGCTCTAGGAGCTCTGACCCAAGCGTCCTTCGCACAGGGCAAGGCCGGGAACGGACCTTCGACGCGCGCGACGCTGCAGCAGCTAAAGAATGATCGACAAGATCAAGTCCTAGCCAAGAAAAAGGTGGCGTCCGCTAAAAAGCAGACGCCACCCAAGAAGTCTTCTAAGCAGCCTGAAAGCCCTAAGAAGAAATCAAACGGCTAACTTAGAACTTGTAGCCGAGCTGAGCCGAGAAACCGGTCTGCAGACCCTTTGAAGCAGTACCTGCAAACTTGAGAGACCAGCTGTCCTTAATTGGGTAGGAGAAGCCTGCCTGGCCGGTTGCCTGGCCAAATTCTCGTGTTGCCACGGTATAGTCGCCGAACAGAACAATCTTTCCGAGGAACTTCGGCGTGAAGGTCAGGAAGAAGTCTGGGACGTATCCGTCAGCTAGAAGTCCGTTGCCGTAGGAATGAACGTAGGTCACCGTCGGGGTGATCGTGATCACGCCTGATGACGGGTAGGTGAACGCCAGGTAAGGGGATACCGTGATAACGCCTAAGGTTGCGGTGGCAGCGCTGGTACCAATTGTCCAAGCACCGGCTCCATCGGAGAGCAACTGATAGCTTGCGGTCTCGCTCATCGTCTCCGAAATGGTTCCGCCAGATGGGTTTGCGTGAACGAACGAAAGCGTCGACTGGAAGAGTCCCACACCGTTAGCATTCGGCTTGTAGCCGTAGATGAACGAGCCACCGAGGGTGAACTGGGTGTCAGGGAATGTCGTGTTGACGGCAAGGCTATAGGAAACAGCGGAAGGCGTGGTTGCATCCGTTTTTGAAGCAGCCTTCGTTGCAACAAGCTTATCCAATCGCTGGAAGTTGCGATCAGTTGTCGAAGTCTGTGCAGAAGCAACGGCGCTAATAGCAACGCAGAGAGCAAGTGTCGTTGTGTGGCGTAGGTTCATTTTTGTTCCTTATGGGTGAATAGCGTCGGATACTTGTGGTCCCGAGCACTTCAGATTTCCTTTCAAATGGGAATATTCAGAATATCCAATCGACAGAATGTGAATTAGATAGGCGATTATGTCTCAAATTCCTCACTATTGACGGTCTGGAACAACGAAAAACACCTCGAACCATTCATTTCTCAAAACAAGCTCAATTGAAATGCGTAAACGTACTATTAAAATTCGGGGGATTTACACGATCCAGTCGAGCATATTGATGGGGCGTCGACGCCAAAGCATTCAACGAACCATTTAAGGAATTCGCCGTGGGCTAGTTCAATAGCGACTTAAAGAACGGAGCATGCCGTCCAAAGATTTCAGCCTTGGGGAACGCAACGCTATACCCCTACCGCAGACGCCCTAAAGCCTAGATCGCTCCCTTGTTGGATCAGGGCTCAGGCACGAAAAAACAGATACCCATTCGCACAAAATGCGCGGAATATCTGCTGATCAATTGATCCAGGATTCTGTAATATGCGATCACCTCGCAACAGAAGAGTGAATTGGAGTCTAGAGCCAGGAAATAGATTAGCTCCCAAAATCCGAATCGACATGGGAGGACGGGTCTAGGAAATTGGCGCGCTCGATAGGACTCGAACCTACGACCCTCAGCTCCGCAAGCTGATGCTCTATCCACTGAGCTACGAGCGCACGAACGTTGATTATACCGAAGTGGGGGTCGCCTCCTGCTGGAGCCAAACCTTGTCCAGACACAGAAACGGGCCGATTCCCAGACAGAATCGGCCCGGCTTGTTCAGCTAATGGTGAGTTTGGCTGACTTGCTCGATGCGTTTACACCAGCAGAGATGTTTGCCACCGTCTTCGCGGTGACGGCGGTGGTAGCGATCTTGAACGTTCCAATCAGCTTGCCTGCTGGAATGACAAGCGTCTTTGGCAACGTTGCCGAACCAGAATCGCTCGCCAGTGTAAGAGTCAGGCCGGCTGCAGGTGCGGCCGATGAGATTGTCACCGTGCCGGTTACAGACTTCCCTCCCTTTACGGTTGGCGGAGCAAGAACAAGTGCTTTAACCGTTGGAGCAGTGATGGTGAAAGAGCCTTGAACTGTTGTGTCGTTTAGAGATGCCGTCACAGTTGCCGCAACGTTGGTCGCTACCGCAATCGTCTTAGCGACAAACGTGGTTGACAGCGCGCCCTGCGGCACCTTCACAGTCGCCGGCACCGTTGCGGACGAAGTGGAGCTCACGAGTCCGACCGTCATGCCGCCGGAACCTGCTGGTCCAGTCAATTTGACCGTTCCTGTGTCGGAGATTCCGCCAACAACCGATTTGGCCGCAAAAGTGAGCGAAGCTAGGCTCGGTGCCGTCACGGTGAGTTTGCTGGTTAGAACACTCGTTCCAATGCCGGCTTGAATCGTTGCGGTTGTGGCCGCTGACACCGCAACCGTGTGAATCGTAAACGTCCCGGTGGACTTCCCTTTTGCGATCACGACACTCAACGGAACCGTCACTGCCTTGGTATCGCTTGACAGCTTTATCGTGATGGCAATCGCTGCCGGAGCCGTAATTGAGACAGTTCCAGTTGCGGTGTTGCCACCGGCAAGGACGGTGGGACTCACTGAGAATGCAGACAAAGTCGCCGGATTGACAGTCAAAGTCGCCGTTTCAGAGACAGTTCCGTATGTTGCAGTCACCACTGAACTGTGTGCGGCTGTGACTGCCGTTGTAGAAGCCTGGAATGTAACAGATGACTTTCCTGCGGCGATAAAGACGACCGCAGGAACCGTCACATATGCGGTTGCGCTGCTCTTCAAACTAACCGTAACACCACCGGTGGGCGCAGGGCCGTTTAGAGTCAGCGTGCCGACTCCATAAGTTCCGCCAGACACCGCCGCCGGTGAGAAGCTGATGCCGGTTAGAGCAGGGGGAACGATCGTTACAGTCCCTGTCACGGCAGTAGTTCCAACACCTGCGGTGAGGGTGACCGTCTCTGATTTCGTAACTGAACTCGTGGTGATCTGGAATGTGGCAGTGATAGCGCCGCTCGGTATGGTGACCGAAGCCGGAACAACCGCATCAGCGCTACTGCTTGAAAGCGTAACGACCAGTCCGGTCCCTGTGGCTGGTAGGTTTAAAGTAACGGTTCCAGTTGCAGATACACCTCCTGCGACCGTAGACGGAGCGACCGTCAGCGCCTGCGGAGTTAGCGACTGAAAGGCAACAAGGTTTCCGCTTAGCCCACCAAGATACAGCGTGCCATTCCCACTAATGACGGCAGAAGAGCCAAACACTTCGGCGGGAGCGGTGTAGTTCCAAATCTCCGTTCCGGTTGGCGAGACTGCCGAAAGAATGCCGGCATCGCTCGCGAGGTAGATCGTACCGTCCGATCCGATGGATGGGGCTCCTTCATAGATACCTCCGGCACCTTGGTAGAACCACTGAAGGTCTCCCTTGGTTGAGAGGTAGCGCACTTGGCCATCTGCAGTTGCGACAACCAAAAAGCCGGTTGAAGTGATTGAGATCGGGCAGGTGACGTCGTAACCGTAATTGTAAGTCCACTTAACTGTCGGAACGGTGGTCGCATTTCCAACGAGTGCATAGATTGCGTCAGCGCCCACAAACACGGTTCCGTCTGGACCCACGCTAGGCGAGTTAAAGACTGGCACTTGGAGCGCATAGGACCACTTGAGGGCCCCAGTCTTCCCAACCAAGGCGTAGACGTTTCCATCATCAGAGCCAAAGTAGACAGTTCCATCTGCTCCGAGCGCGGGAGAGGACTCAACCGCACCCTGAGTGCCGAACTTCCAGAGGAGCGCCCCAGTTGCACCGTTGAGTGCGTAGAGATTGCCATCGGTCGAGCCAACATAAACGGTTCCATCTGGACCGATGCAAGGAGAAGCATCAATAAACGACGTAGTTCCGAAGGACCACTTAACGACTCCAGTCGATCCGTTCAGCGCGTACAGATTGTTGTCGTCTGAACCTACATAGACGGTACCGTCAGAACCGATAGCGGGTGATGACTCTACATAGCTCTGAGTGGCGAACGTCCATTTCACCGCACCTGTCGCCGGATTGAGCGCATAGACGTTAAAGTCGTCCGAGCCGACATAAACGGTACCGTCTGCTCCGATGGATGGCGCCGTGTAAATAGGGGCCTGCGCAGTGAAAGTCCACTTGACGCTGTTTGTTGCGCCCTGACCTTGTCCTTGCGAAGTGTTCTGGGCGTTCCCTAGGAACTTGGGCCAAGCAGTGTTCGCCAATTGAGCACAGGCAACTAGCGGCAAGAGCGCTACCGCCGCAACAGCCAGCAATCGGGCGTGTTGACTAAGGAAGCGAGGGGAGAAGAGTCGAAATTGTCGCTGATCCACAATGCCCGACGTCACGTCCGGGCGCACACACGTTGCCATCGGCCGAAGTATAACACTCACTCAGAGTCAC
This sequence comes from uncultured Armatimonadota bacterium, assembly GCA_903927025.1. Classification (GTDB taxonomy): domain Bacteria; phylum Armatimonadota; class Fimbriimonadia; order Fimbriimonadales; family Fimbriimonadaceae; genus Fimbriimonas. Next base: position 194,698 of record CAIYLG010000014.1, on the reverse strand, counting down.
GTGTATCGTAAGGCTACCGGCTCTTCAAATCAATGCAGAACTTCGCCGAAAGGACCAAATTGCTGGGCTCAGCTCGCGATACCTTGAGCTGAGCTCCCATGCAGAGCTTCCCTTCACCGAAGTTAGAGCAACGCTCACCGAGGCGGTCGTGGAGGCACTACCGTCAGAGTTGCCTGAGCCGATGTGGATCCGTACGTCGCAGTGATCGTGGCGGTTGACGTCGCAGCCGTCACAGAGGTGCTGGCAAGGAATGTCCCGCTGGTCTTGCCTACCGGAACCGAGACCGTCAAAGGCACGGTTACAGACTTCGAACTTGAAGACAGCTTCACCAGGATCGCACCACTTGAAGTCCCCGGCGCCGCATTCAGCGTTACGGTTCCCGTCGACTTGCTACCGGGCGCAACGGACGAGGGAGACATCGAAAGACTCTGAACCTCAAATGGAGTCAGAGTAAGGCTAGCAGTAAGAGACTTGGTTCCGTACGTTGCCGTTACCGTAACCGTCGTCGAAGTGGCCACAGGCTTGTGAACCACAGCAAAGGCAACCGAAGTCTTGCCGCTAAGAAGCCTCACCGAAGGCGGAACAATCGCAAGCTTAGGATTAGAGCTCACAAGCTTGATCGCCTCGCCGGCACCGGGAGCGGGGCCATTGAACGTCACCGTTCCAGTCGCGACAGTTGAAGAGCCGCCTACAACCGAACCCGGGGCAATCGTAAATGAAGCCTCAGCATTTGGCGTGATCGTCAGAAGCGTCGAAACGATGACGCCGACAGAGGTGGCATTTATCGTCGACGTCTGATTCGCAGTCGCAACCTTGGTCGTCACCGCAAAAGTGGTCGATGGCGTGTTAGCGGGAATCGTGACCGATGCGGGAACCGACACATACTTTCCAGTAGCGACGAGCGCCACCGTCACTCCAGCCGGAGAGGCATTTCCGGTCAACAAAACGGTTCCAGTCAGGCTTGTTCCACTTACCGCCGGATTCGGATTGACGCTCACCTGAGCGAGCCTTGCCACCGTCAGAGTGAGATTCGCCGATTGCGAAACACCGGCAAACGTTGCCGTCAGAGTTACAGGAATACTAGTTGCCACTCCAACGGTCTGAATTGGGAACGTCGCGCTCGAACTCCCACTAGGAATGTTCAGCGTGCTAGGAACGGTGCCCCCACTTGTTGAAGACAAAGAGACCGAGATTCCACCTACGGGTGCGGGTCGAGAAAGAGTCACGGTTCCAGATGCAGTGTTTCCTCCCACGATGGATGTGGGAGCAACCGAGACTGCCGCTAAGTAAGGCTGATGCACCACCAGTGTCGTGGTGAGGCTAACCGACCCAAGAATGGCATAGACGGAAACACTGGTGTCGGATGTCACCGACCTCGTGAGCACCGTAAACGATGCCCCTTGCGAACCTGCTGGGACGGTCACAGACGCCAGAACCGAAGCGGCACCGCTATTCGTTGCCAAGCTGACGAGTTCCCCACCCGCCGGCGCCGCACCGGAAAGCAGCACGGTACCCGTGGATGATGTTCCACCCACAACTTCGGTAGGTGACAGCGAGATCGTCGTAAGAACAGGTTGAAGGACTGTGAGCGTCGCCGTCTTGGTGACGTCCCTCAGCACCGCAGTTATCGTTGAAGCCACTGTCTGCTGCACTGGATTCGTGCCTAGAGAAAACGTGGCCGTAATGGCCCCGCCTGGAACGGTTACTGAGGCGGGCACCGTGACAGATGGGTCGCTTGACGACAGCGTAATGATCGTCCCACTTGCGGCAGAGATCGATCCCAATGTGACGGTACCGACTGAGCTCACCCCTCCAGTAACTTGTTGGGGCGCGATCGAAATTGAAACCAATTTGGCAAGACCTTGAAAGGCTGTAAGGTTCCCAGAAAGGCCACCTAAGAAGAGTGTTCCGTCGGCACTAATGACGCTTGAAGAGCCAAACACTTCTGAAGGTGCGGTGTAAGTCCAAAGCTCATTTCCGGTGGCGGAAACTGCGGAAAGAATGCCCGCATCGCTGGCGAGGTAGATGGTTCCGTCTGAACCGATCGTCGGAGCGCCTTCGTACAGGCCGCCCGGACTCTGATAGATCCATTTCTGGGTTCCATTCCCAGCGAGGTATCGAACCCCACCATCAGCGGTTGCCACGACAAGGTTGCCGTTGCTCGTAATGGAGATTGGGCTGGTGACGTCGAATCCGTAGTTCTGCGTCCACTGCAGGGTTGGGACTGCTGTGGAGTTCCCCGTTAGCGCGTACACCGCATCCGCGCCAACATAGACGGTGCCGTCTGGACCAAGACTGACAGAATTGAACACTGGCACCTGAAGGGCGTACGACCACTGCAGCACACCAGTCTTACCATCCAGGGCATAAACGTTGCCATCGTCCGAACCGAAATAGATCGTCCCGTCTAAGCCAATCGCGGGAGTCGATTCGACAGCGCCTTGAGTGCCGAACTGCCAAAGGACCTTCCCCGTGGCTCCATTGAGTGCGTAAAGGTTGCTGTCGGTTGAGCCAACGTAGACCGTTCCGCCTTGGCCAATCGTTGGGGATGCATCAATAAACCCAGCGGTCGCGTACGACCAGATAAGGGCACCCGTTTTGCCATTGATCGCGTAGATGGAGTTATCGCTCGACCCAACGTAGACGGTTCCATCCGAACCAACAGCAGGGGAGGACTCCACATAGCTTTGGGTCGCGAAGGTCCACTTCACTGCACCCGTTCCAGGGTCAAGAGCGTAGACGTTGTAATCGTCCGAACCGACGTAGAGAGTTCCATCGGGGCCGATAGATGGCGAAGTGTAAACGGGCGCCTGAGCGCTAAAGGTCCACTTTACAGTTTTCGTAGCTCCCTGGCCGAGCCCCTGGGAGGTGTTCTGAGCACTTCCCAAGAACTTGGGCCAGGCGGAATTCGCCAACTGGGCAAAGGAAACAATCGGCAAAACTGCGACTGCGGCAATGGCGACCAAACGCACATGCTTTCCAATCGAATAAACGGAAACTGGACGAGATCGTCGCTGATTCGAGATGCCCGACGAATCGTCCGGGCGCAAACACGGTGCCATCGGCCGAAGTATAACACTGCGCCTAGTTTGCTTGTGTTGCAAACGCCCTACCAGCCCAACTCAGCGAGTAAGAGCGCTGAAAGTGCCATGTTGCTGGACTCAGCTCACGATATCGTGAGCTGAGCGGTCTTCGTCGTCGAGTTTGCCGCGGCAGAAATAGTCGCAGTCGACTTGGATGTCACCTTTACTGTCTTTACCGTGAAGACGCCCGATGTTCGCCCTGCGGCGATCGTCACTGTAGCCGGCACTGTGGCAGAGGAAAGGTTGCTGGACAGCGTCACGACCAAGCCTCCAGTGGGCGCCACTCCAGTCAATTTCAGAGTCGCCGTGGATGAAGCACCTCCCTTCACAGATGCTGGTGCAAGGGTGATGGAAAGGATGCTAACCGGATTCACGGTCAGAGTTGCCTTTAGCGTCGCACCACCTGCTGTTGCTGTTATCGACGCCGTCGAGACAGTCTTCACTGGAGACGATTTGACGGCGAAGTTCGCAGAAGTCTTGCCCGCTGGAATCGTTACGGATGCTGGCAGAGTGACGCCAGTGAGACCGGAAGCGAGCTTGACAACATATCCACCTGCCCCCGCAATGGAACTGATGGTCACTGTTCCCGTCGAAGCCACACCACCTACCACAGAAGTTGGGTTCAGCACGATCGACTGAAGAATCGGTGAATTTACCGTCAGAGAGGCAGTGGCCGTGATCCCGTTCAGAGTCGCGGTCAGCAGGGATACGGTGCTGGATGAAACCGCTGCCGTCTTGACGGAAAATGTCCCTGACGTCGATCCGGCGGGAATCGTAAGCGAAGCAGGAACTGTTACCGACTTGGATGAACTTGCCAATTTGAGGACAAACCCACCCTTTGGAGCGGCACCGTTCAAAGTCACGGTTCCGGAAGCGGAAGCGCCTCCGTTCACAGTAGTCGGACTGACGCTGATAGTTCCGAGGCCGAGCGGGTTCACACTCGCCTGAGCCGTTTGTTGAGTGGTGCCCACGGTACCGGTAATCGTGACCGACTGAGACTTGGTGACGGTGGACGTTCCGACTACGAAGATCCCGGACACCTGACCTGGAGAAACTGTGACAGTCGAAGGAACCGTCAACGAAGTGCTGCTGCTGGACAGGTGAACGACGATGCCTCCCCCAGGCGCTGGTCCAGAGAGATTCACCGCACCCGAAGTTCCGTTCCCACCAACGAGGTAGGTTTGGTTGAGTTTGATCGAAGTGAACACAGGAGAATTCACCGTAATGGTGGCTGTCTTCGTTGCATTTCCGAGGGTTGCAGTCAGTGTGGAGGAGGCTTGCGAACCAACTGGATTCGTTGAAACAGTAAAGTTGACGGATGTTTGCCCTGCCAAAACCACCACTGAGGTTGGCGGCGCAATCGCCGACACACTGCCCGAAAGCGATACAGTCGTTCCGCCAACTGGAGCAGGCGCATTCAAGGTCAATGTCGCGGCAACATCGGTGCCACCCGTGACGGTGGAGGGTGTCACTGAGAGCGAGGCCAAAGTGGGCGGTACCACGGTTAGCGTCGTGGTCTTGGAGGCTCCCTGGACCGATGCAGTCAGGGTGACGGCAGTCGAGGCTGCGACGGGTGATGTCTGAACCGTAAACGTCGCAGAAGATGCGCCGGTCGCGATGACAGCTGTAGCAGGAACAGTCACGCTTGCCAGGCTGCTCTGGAGTGATACAGAAAGGCCGCCCGTTGGAGCAAGACCTGTGATCGACACGGTACCCGTCGAACTTGAGCCACCGGTGACTGAGGCGGGGCTTACTGAGACAGAGGCAAGCGAGCTGCTCGCAAACGCGTAAAGGCTGGAGTCATTGGAGCCGGCATAAAGGGTGCCGTCTGCCGCGATTGCAAGTGAGTTGGTCGCAAAGTCTCCGGTCTGGTACGACCAAAGGTGTGCGCCTGTTGCACCGTTCAAGGCATAGACGTATGAGTCGTCCGAGCCAAAGTAAACCGTCCCGTCGGATCCAATCGCTGCCGATGAGACAACCTGATCGCCAGTGGTGTAGTGCCAAAGGATGGCTCCGGTAGTCGGGTTGAACGCGTAAAAATTCCGATCCAGAGATCCAACGTAAACCGTCCCATCGGCACCAATGGCTGGACTTGCTTGGATCGCACCGGTCGTTACAGCTGACCACAGCTGAACTCCAGTCGCGGTTGAGTATGCGTGGAGGTGGCTATCATTGGACCCAATGAACAGTGTTTTCCCATCAGCCGAGATCGCGGGAGACGAATAGATCTGTCCGCCTGCAGAGGTCGCCCATAGTGGGCTTCCGGTTGATGTGAGTGCAATCACGTTGCCAGAGAAGGAACCAAAATAAACGTTTCCGTTTGCATCAACCGCCGGACTCGACGTTAGACCAGGACTGGTTGGGTAGTTCCAAAGCGGTGCCCCAGTTGAAGCCGTAAAGGCGTACAGCTTGCCGTCTTGGCTTGTTACGTAGAGTGTCCCGGTCTTCGAGATCGCTAAGCCAGACTCAATGGCACCACCGGTTTTGAACGACCACTTCTTCTTGCCAGTCGTCGGATCAATGGCGTAGACGAAGGCATCGTCCGATCCAATATAGACCGTGCCGTCCGACCCCACAACAGGGGAGCTCAGAATGATGTTTCCAGTCGAGAAGGTCCACTTCGACTTAGAGGTCTTGGGATCGATCGCGTAAACGTTTCCGTCCGTGGCTCCAATGTAGATAGTTCCATCTACACCAAGTGCTGGGCTCGAAAGGACTTCATTGCCAGCCCCAAAGCTGTAGGACCACTTTACGGTGCTTGTAGCCCCGCCAGCCGTGCTCAACCCACTGTTAGCGGAATTGCCACGAAACTTTGGCCAAGCCGAGGATGCAAGCTGAGCAGAACTCAGCGCGACCGTCGAGCCAAGGCAGACCAGTGCTAGGATCCGCAATAGAGGAGAAGAGCCGTTGGACATGGAGGCCTCAAGGTTACTCCATCAACCTGATTCTTCAACCAGGAATGGGCCCCAATTGGGTTAAAGTCGCACCCTTAGAATCGATGATTTTTGGGCGCGCCAAATATGGAGATCGAAGCTGTGACTGCCCCGCGCTGCGCGCTCAAGTTCCTCAACCGAGTGCACATCTTTTGCTCCGACTCCCTGAACCACGTCCATCGGCTTCAGCCCTACAAGTTGAGCAGGCGAACCCGGAATCACCCGTACGACCAGCACACCCCGTCGCTCGCCAAGCCCGACAGCAGACATCTCATTCGGGTCGGAAAGCTCCTTTATCTCAGCTCCAAGAAAACTCCCTGTCGGTAATGCCCCCTCTTTAACCGGAACGACTGAATGGAGACTAGGAGTCTTGGCGAGGGCTTTGAGTTTTGCGGGTCGAACACCAAACGAGTCCATCGCAAAATTCTTGAACCCCAGGCTTAGTGTGGGGGAGCCTATTCGCACTCGGTAGTCCCCTACTAAAGGATTGATGAACAGCGCGTCACCTTTAACCGAGTGAGAGTCCCTCCCGCTTAGACTGCTGAGCGCCGATGCCTCTCTCTCGCTGCGAAGCCCCGATTGGTGGATGAAGTTGTAATCCACGTCTTCACCCCACGGTTTGGGCACCCCTATTGGATGGTAAGCCTCGAAAACGATGTTGTGGAGAAACCGATCCCCACTGTTCAGGAACCACACATGGGGGTGGAAAGAGTTGCCCACCATGATATTGTTCTGAACCGTTCGGTAGAACCCTTCGCGATTCTTGATTCCTCCGTGCAGACACAGGTTGTTCTCAATGACATAGTTGGACGCGCCATCATCCAGATCGATGTCCCAGCCGTGATCGCACCTCCAACGGTTGTTTCGCAAGACAATCGGCCGGACGGTATCGAGGAGCGCGAGGTCCGGACGCTTACCAAGGTTCATGTCCTCATCGGTCAGACCCCAATATCGATCTCGGCCCCAAGAATTGAACGAGCCGTGGTCTCCAGTCTCCAAAACAGTATCGAAAACATCGCACCCTTCAATCAAGTGACCGCCCCAGCAGCCGTCCCCAATGTTGATTCCTGCGCGCGGAGTGTGCCAAATCGAGCAGTGCCGCACTGTGATGTCGGATGACATCGATATTTCAACGCCGGCACTTTGCTTCTCAACCTCACCAACGTAGGAGAGAAGGCAATCTTCTGCGACACAGTTGACCGGGAACTCGTTGCCCTTCGGCCCAGGAGTTGAGTCAATAGCCTGAAGTGACTGCCGCTCACCGTATTCAAAGAGCGGGTTCCTTACGGCAGAAGGGCTTCCGACGAATGCCACGCCATTCGCACCAACATGGGAGATCGAACATCGACGAATGGCGATGTTGCTATTCATTCCGTCAATGAAGACTGCGGTTCCGCCAAGGTTGGTCAGGTCGCAATCGACCACCTCACATTCCTCGGCATTTTTGAAGTGAATCGCACCGCCACGATAGATGGTCCAATCGCTTCGAAGCAGAGGTTCACGATTGTCCATGAACGTCCTCGCGGTGTGCCGAAAAGTTAGTCCCTCAAACCGCAGACCGGATGCACCATCCACTTCGAGGAGGCCTCTCGATCTGACCCCTTCAACAATTGCCCCATCCAACTTCATTCCGATGCGGGGATAGAAGTAGAGCGTCCCCCTGTTTTCATCGAGATACCATTCTCCAGGTGAATCGAGTTCTTCAAAGACTCCTTCTACAAAGCGATACTGGGGATGCATTCCCATGCGACGGTTGTTTTGCCAACCACCCTCCATCTGCAAGTTCCCTGATCCATCTTTGCCCTTGATGCGGTAGTGAAAATCCCCCCACATTTCGGAGTGCATCGCGTGAAGGTAGGCGCCTCGCGGGTCATGCCACCCTTTGACTCGGGCAGAGGAAATCGCATCACTGGCAAATCCGTGAAGAATAGGAACGCTTAGATCTTCATTCGGATATCGAGCCAGAATCTGCCGTTGACCACCAATGAAGATTTGATCTGCGCGGAATCCCTTCGGCACCTGGCACTGCAGGATTGCCCCCCGGAACGGCTTCCAAACAGGAGTAAAGGCCTGGCTGCCCGAAAGGATCACCTTTCCATTCCCTTTAGACCGATAGATCCTGGGACCGCTGTCTCGCAATTCAAACTTGACCGGCTCGACTTGACGATAGGTCCCGCCTTCGAATTCAACGACGACCGTCCTGTCGCTATATTTCCTAGCCGCCAGCCTCGCGCCGTTTAAAGAAAGTAACGGGTGACCGGGAAGGCCTGAATTGGCGTCGCTTCCGTGAGGATTGACGGACAGAGTTACCACGGAAGCCATCGCCAGGAGGTGGGCCAGAATCAACATTCTCGCCCAGTATACAGAGCGTGTTGAAACTAGGGGGTTATCGAGAGGAACGCCGAAACGCTCACTCCAAGGAACGAAAGGGTGATCGTGCTTCCCCCTGATGTCCCAGTCTTAGTTGTCTTAACCGTGAACTGAGCGCTCGTGCGTCCACTTGGGACAAATATATTGACGGGGACAGCAGCCTGGGATGCACTTGACGACGCCTTCAAGTACAAACCTCCCGAGGGAGCTGCCGCAGAAATTGTTACCGTGGCAATCGAGCTTGCCCCACCCTTCACCGTAGCCGGTTTCAACACCACCGAAAGCAACTGCGGTGGGTCAATTCCAAGCGAACAGTGTTGCTGTCCTGTCAGGTAGCTCGCAGAAAGAGTCACCGTCTGAGGGGCTGCGACGCTCACCGTCTTTGCGATGAACGTTGCGCTGCTCTTCCCTGCTGGAATGATGACGACAGAGGGTGGAACGAGATACGCAACAGTCGCATGAAGTCTCACTGTGGCCCCTCCCGATGGAGCGGGTCCGTTCAATGTGACGATACCATTCACACTTTGGCCTCCAACCACAGATTGAGGCTGGAGCTGAATCGAAGATAATGCCGCGGCGGATACGGTGAGCATCGCCGAGGCTGAGTGTCCCCCTGCGGTTGCCGTCACCTTTCCAACTTTGTCCTGTGACACTCCAAGCGTCCGAATCGAGAACGTTGTTGAAGACTGCCCTGACGGAACCGTAATCGCTGAGGGTGGAACCACTGCCGAGTTGTTGCTAGACAGGGAAACCACCACTCCTCCAGCTCTGGCTGTGCTGCTCAAAGTCACGGTGCAATGCGCTTGGGTTCCTCCCAGAACACTACCAGGATCAATGACGATCGTGTCCAAGCGAGGAGGGCCAATCGTAAGCACTGCCGTAGCGGACTGACCATTACACGTGCAGGTGATTTTGACGCTGGAATTTGTCCCCGTTGTTGATGTGGCAATCGGGAATGTCGTTGTGTTCGATCCGTACGGAACGGTGACCGTGCTGGGAACGACGGCAAACAATTGGCTCGACGCTACCTTCAAAGTTGCGCCGCCGTACAGCGCCGGGTTATCAAGCGTGACAGTGCCGATGCAGGGCATTCCGGCGGGAATCGTAGCGGGGGCCACGGACAGAACTGTCGGGCGTGGTCCCGGATAAGTCGTTGTAAAAGCGTACAAGTTGCCATCTAGAGAGCCGACGTACATCGTTCCATCTGCTCCCGGAGTCGGAGAACTTTGCACCGGCCTGCCGGTGGAATACTTCCAGGCGAGTGCTCCCGTCGACTTGAGACAGTACACGTAGCCATCGTCCGACCCGATATAAATGAGGCCCGAATTGGAGAATGAGGCACTTGACTCGACTCCACCCCCAGTTGGGAACGCCCACTGTTTGGCGCCGTCAACTGCTCGAATTCCGTACACAAAGCCATCCACGGAACCTACAACCACCGTGCCGGAAGGAGAAATACCAGGTGACGTATTAATCTGGCCATTTGTGACGTACTTCCAAAGCACCTTTCCGGTTGAGCCGCGCAGTCCGTAAAGGTTCTGATCCTCGGAGCCGACGACGACCGTGCCATTTGCAGCAATCGCAGGCGCTCCCCTTATCGGGCCTCCTGCAACGAAGAACCATTTGATAGATCCGTCAGCCGAATTAAGTGCATAAAGGGATGAGTCGTTGCATCCGATGTAAAGGGTGCCATCCGCTCCGAGAGCAGGCGAGGAGGTGAACTGGGCCCCTCCTGGGAACGTCCACTTAACTTTCCCGGTGGCTCCATCGACGGCATAAAGCTTGCGATCTTCTGAACCAACGTACAGCACGCCGCTCGAATCCACAGTCGGGGAACCGGTAATCGAGCCACCAGTTGTCACAGACCATTTCAAGGTTCCAGTTGCGCCGTCCACACAATACAGCACACCATCCTCGGATCCAAAACACACTGAACCGTCCTGTTGCACGACGGCTGATCCCGTCACTGCTCCGGACGTGCCCGCGGTCCAAAGGATCTTTCCGGTTTTGCCATCGAGGGCCACCATGGAGTTGTTTGCTCCCGACCCGACGTAAACCGTGCCGTCCACCGCAACCACGGGCGACGACGGCGAGAATGTTCCCGAGGAAACACTCTGGGACCACAGAACCTTGTTGGTTGCGCTAAACCCAGTGCCTACGCCAGTGTTGGCCAGGTTGCCACGGAACTTGGGCCAAACCGACGGAGCCAACTGCGCAGATGCAGCGATGCAGATGGACGCCATCAAACAGGCGGTCAGAAACTTGAACACAGCTAAAGATACTTCGGAAATTCGCTAGGAATCCCCGTTAAGTCCACTCAAACAGCCTGAACAGAAAAATCGGACTGGATGAGATTCAATTCCGTACATCCAACCAACAATCTCTTTCCTCCATCGGCAAAACCGATGCTCAAGGCGGAGGCAACGTCGAGCGATTTCTCCTCAAGCACTTGGCCCGAATAATCCACAACCCGAATGCAGTTCTGCTCACCGTAAATCACAAGCGGTTCTGAGGGATGAAAAGCAAGCAGAGGAATGCTGGCCCCTACTCTAAATTTGCTGAGAATGGTTCTCGAATCGAAATCCCAGATCAAAATTTCGCTGAGAGTTCGAATCGCAAAGGTTTTACAATCCGGCGAGGACGCAAACCCAAAGGCACGATCCGAAAGCGCTATCTTCTCTTTCGATTTGCCGCCATGCAAGTTCCATCGACAGACGCTAAAGCTGTCGGTACCCATGATTGAGGAACCGTCCTCCGAATACCTCAACCATCGCGGAGAATCGTTGTCACGAATGGTGTGCTTCCGAATTCCGTCCTGAGACCAAATCGACATCGTTCCATTGTCGAATGCCCCCACGAAGTCGCCAGTTTTGCTTGAATCAAGCGCGATCGGTGAGATGATCAGAAATCCGAAAGAACGCGGAGCGACGTATTCCCAGACTTGAAGCCAGGCCCGGGTTGAGAACGCTAGAACGCGGTCGCCAGAAGCAACCCATAGGAGAGAGGAATCTTCGGAGAAGCAAAGACCTCTTATGCGGTCGGTAGGGCGAATCTTCTCGTTCTCAGACTGGAAATTTTGATCGAACACGCAGTTCCCGTTCGACTCAACGCGAACATTCATGTCGACGTCGCTCGTGGCAATCAATCTGCCGTCCTTGCTGGCCACAACATGGTTGATTCCATGATCAAACGAATGCTGACCCGAACGCTTTTTACCTGTATTGGCGGAAAGGGTCATCTGCGGAAGTCTCCCTGCATGAGATAAGCCTAAAGGATTCTTGATTCCCCTGCAAGCTATGCCGGGGAATTCTTCGACGCCCAGACAATATAAAGTATGTTTCATCCCTCAACGGCCAGAATCTGGTTGATTGCAAGACCTCTCCGTCAGCTAATTTCATAAGTCTATCGACTAAGTATTCTTTCAACTATGCGGTTCGAACCTCAACCTTGCTCTCCGAGGTGCATCACAAAGCGGACGTCCAGTACCATGCAATCGTAGGAAATATGTGGCAATGGAGGCATCCGCGAACCGTTACAGCGAATTAGTCGAGGAGTTGATGCTTCGGCGCAGCCAGCATCGATTTCCAGGACAGATACGCGCCGGAGTGGTTCGCTTTGCGGATGGAGCCCTTTGCGCCCTGTTCCCGCATTTCTCCGATCACATCGAGGTCAACGCGTCTCAGCTTGAGCTTTCCATCCATGCACTGGAAGTCAACCTGAACCAGATTCTGGAATCTCTTCGGGGGCTTTACGAACTTCCCACTGGCGATATTGGCCACGAGTTCATCACTCGCCTCCCGTCCATCTATCACGCTTTGCTCCTCGATGCCCGAGCAATCTTTCACGGTGACCCGGCTGCCGTGAGCGTGGACGAGGTGATCCTGGGATACCCGGGATTCTTCGCGATTGCCATCCACAGAATCGCCCATGAACTTCACGTATTGAAGTTCCCCCTGTTGCCTCGTCTACTCGCAGAGCATGCCCACGAGCGAACTGGGATTGACATCCATCCGGGCGCGTCCATAGGCAGATCCTTCTTTATCGACCATGGAACCGGCATCGTCATCGGCGAAACCGCTGAAATTGGGAATGGGGTGAAAGTGTATCAAGGCGTCACTCTAGGCGCTCTCGTCGTCCAGAAGGATTACGCCTCCAGTAAGCGTCACCCCACCCTCGCTGACAACGTTGTTGTCTATGCGAACGCGACGATTCTTGGCGGAGACACTATCGTAGGAAATGACTCCATCGTCGGAGGAAACGCTTGGATTACCGAGTCCATCCCTCCCTTTTCCATTGTCGGCCGCAACACTGAGGTTCGTCCTCGGAAAGTTGGGATCGATTCGGAACTTGAATTTAATATCTAAAGGAAAACACAGTATGAAAGCCAGCAATATCCTCGCAACCATCGGAAATACGCCCCACGTGAAAATCAATCGCCTCTTTGGCGAGTCCCACAACGTATGGGCAAAGCTCGAGCGATCCAATCCCGGTGGAAGCATCAAGGATAGGATTGCCCTCAGCATGATTGAGGATGCAGAAGCTCGCGGAGTCCTAATCCCCGGAAAGAGCATCATCATCGAACCAACATCTGGCAACACCGGAATTGGTCTTGCTCTCGTCGCGGCGGTAAAGGGCTACCCACTTATTCTCGTCATGCCAGAGTCGATGTCCATCGAGCGTCGACGACTCATGGCAGCGTATGGCGCCAAATTTGAGCTGACGCCTCGAGAATTGGGAATGAAGGGAGCCATCGCCAGAGCCCAAGAGTTGACTAACGAAACCCCGAACTCATTCCAGCCCCAGCAGTTCAGCAACCCTGCCAACATCAAAGTCCACGCTGAAACAACCGCCAAGGAGATTCTCGCAGACTTCCCAGAGGGTGTTGACTACCTGATCACTGGCGTCGGCACGGGTGGTCACATCACTGGTGTTGCGGAAACTCTCAAGCCGCTGTTCCCTAACCTCAAGGTGTACGCAGTTGAGCCTAGTAAGTCTCCGGTCATCAGTGGTGGGGCACCAGGACCCCACAAGCTTCAGGGAGTGGGTGCCGGGTTTATCCCCGAGAACCTCCACACCAACATTCTGGACGGAGTGATTCAGGTAACCGAAGAGGACGCCTTCACATACGCCAAGCGAGCGGCGCTTGAGGAAGGAATTTTCGTCGGAGTATCTTCAGGCGCTTCGCTTTCCGCCGTCGCGCAGAAGTTGCCGGAAATTCCTGCCGGAAGCACCATCCTTACTTTCACCTATGACACAGGTGAGCGCTACCTCTCCGTAGAAGGCCTGTTCTAAGCCGAGTGCATTAAGAAGGGCCCACTGCTGCTCGCAGTGGGCCCTTCTTAGTTTAAGACACTCAGTTCGTGAGCTAGTGCCGTTGCGCGTCCATCTCAGTCTTCCTGTTGCGCAAACTGTATTCGGTGTGCAAGGTGAGCGGTTCGCTCCCATCCTTCAATCTTGTTGCCTCGAACTTGATGCTTCAAGGCGTCAACCAGTCCTTGTAGCGTGTGGTCATTGGGCTTAACCTTTAACCAGTCTTTCGCGACTTCGTAAGCCTCTTCATACCGCTTCAGACGGTCGTAACATTGAGCGAGTTTGGCCCCGGCCTGCCAGAACTTCGGATCCAAAATGGACGCCTTTCTGAATGGCTCAACGGCCAGCGCATATTCCGCTTTACGGAAATAGCACATGCCCAAGTAGCCGTTCAACAACGCGCTGGTTGGTTGAAGCTGAAGGGCAGCTTTGCACTCCATAATCGCCTCATCCCAAGCTTGCCTCTGCATCAGTGCTTCGATTCCTGGGTAACTCATTGTGTCCTCTGATTACTTAAACTGATTCTATGCATGCAGGTTACGACGAATTTGTGAAAAACAATCCTTAATCGCCACTTTTTTACGAACTTTTTAACATCGCCCGCATCTAATTCGGCTCAGCACACCTGCTTAACTGAATATTGGTCCAATAAGCGAAAATGCCGCCCATTCCTGAAGAAACGGGCGGCATTATGGGTCGAATGACTACTTGAGCTTGTGAACCGCAGCGAGAACGTCGTTCTCATCGGGAATACACTGGAGTTCAAGAACTCGAGCGTAGGGCATTGGCACGTTGAGTCCACCGACGCGAATCACCGGTGCGTCCAGGTCATCAAAGCAGTCTTCGCCGATGCGTGAGGCAATCTCTGCTCCAAATCCACCGCTTCGCCAGTCTTCGTAAACCACGACTGCTCGGTGCGTCTTTCGAACCGAAGCGTAGATGGTTTCAGTATCGAGCGGCAACAGCGACCGAACGTCGACAACTTCAGCTTCGATCCCTTCTTTGGCAAGGAGTTCTGCTGTCGCGAGGTTGACATGAGTCATTCGGCTGTAGCCGATCAAGCTGAGGTCCTTGCCCTCACGAAGGATCTGAGCCTTGCCGAACGGAATCTTGAACTCAGGATCGTCTGGAACGATGCCCTTGACGGTGTAAAGGCCCGGATTCTCGTAAACGATGACAGGATTGTCATCGTCGATGGCCGTCTTCATCATTCCGTAGATATCCGCAGGTGTTGCTGGGCATACCACCTTTAGACCGGGAACGTGGGCGTACCACCCTTCCATTGAGTGGGAGTGCTGTGCGGAAAGCTGCTTAGCCGCTCCACCAGGACCCCGAAAAACGATGGGGCACTTCACTTCGCCATTGGTCATGTAGTGAACTTTGGCGGTGTGGTTGATGATCTGGTCCATCGCGAGGATGGAAAAGCTCATCGTCATAAACTCGACGATAGGTCGAAGTCCAGCCATTGCTGCACCGGTTGCGATGCCAGCAAATCCAGCTTCAGTGATGGGAGTGTCGATAACTCGGCGGTGGCCATACTTCGGGAACAGCCCTTTCGTGACTTTGAACGTTCCTTCATATCGGCCGATGTCTTCACCCATCAGGAAGACGTCCGCGTTCTTATCCATCTCCTCGAGCATGCTCTTGTGAAGAGCCTCTCGATAGGTCATTTCAATCGATCCAGCCATTAGTGTCCCTGCTCCACGGTCATATCGCTGTAGATGTTGTCGTAGACTTCTTCCACATCGGGGAATGGTGAAGCGTCAGCTTCAGCGTAAATCTTCTCAACGATTTCCTGAATCTCCGCATCGATCGCCTCAAGCTTCTCTTCGTTGGCAATGTTTCTCTCGATGAGAACGGCCTCAAGTCGCTTGATTGGGTCGCGCTTTAGGTTCTCCGCCTCTTCTTCCTTGGTGCGGTAAAGCTGACGGTCGTTGTCGGCAGCGCCGTGACCAGAGTATCGATAGGTCATGACTTCGACGAGGTACGGCTTCTGCTCCTTTCGAACCCAGTCCACAATTCGCTGCGCATCCTTCTTCATCTGGAGCGCATCCATGCCGTCCACTCGCTCGGATTTGATGCCGAACGGAGCGCCTCGCTTCCAAAGTTCGGTGTCGGCGGCGTGATACTCGAGTCGAGTACCCATTGCGAACTCGTTATTCTCAATGATGAAGATACACGGAAGCTCGTAAAGCGATGCCATATTGAACGTCTCGAACACGACGCCTTGGTTTGCGGCACCGTCTCCCATAAAGTTCAGGGTGACTTTGTCGTCCTCGCGATACTTGGACGCAAAGGCGAGGCCGGCGCCCAGAGGGATGTGCCCGCCAACGATGCCCCAACCACCGAACATTCCGTTCTTTGGATCGTAAATGTGCATCGAGCCGCCCTTTCCACCAGCGGTGCCGGCTTTTCGACCCATGATCTCCGCCATTACGGCTACTGGGTCTGTGCCCAGGAGGAGAGCATGCGCGTGGTCGCGATACGCGGTGATGACATTGTCATGCCCTTTGCGGATGCTGTGCATCCAGCCAACGGCGAGGGCTTCCATGCCGATGTAGACGTGCATGTATCCACCCGCCTTTCCTTGGCGGTAGGCCACGTTGCACTTCTCTTCAAAGTGCCTGATGAAAAGCATGTCTCGGTAGTACTGCTCGAGATCTGCAGGCGATTCTAGGTTCTTTTTCTCGGCTTGTTTGGCCACGCTGAAGGTCCTCTTAGTTAATAGGGATAGAAGGGCAGGGCGTTGCTCGGCCCATCATCGGGCAAGCGAACGGTGGAGTTTACCACCGCGCATCGCAATGAACTCACTAGTGATTGACAGACGAGACTCGGAACGACTTCGCGGGAATTCCCTGGAACGGCTCGTTGCCAAAATTCACCGTCGCAGCGCGCCCGGAACTCCAGGTTGTTCGCTGGACGCGATGATCGACGGTGACGTCCTCGTGAGAGAGCATCTCGTCGTAGCCAATCTTTCGATTCCACTCGCACACGTTCCTATACGTCTGGAGCATTCGATCTCTCTCTCGTCCCCACCGATCCTTATCGAACATGAGCAGAGGAGCTGTGCCGTACAGGATATTGAGAAGATCACGCTGATCCCAGACCTCTGGAACTTTGTTCGAAGCGTCTCCCCAATACCATTGAGCAACAGTGCAATCGTGATAGACAAGCTCCCACAGTGGTATTCGGAACCCGTAACCCACCTGGAATTTCAGGAATTCTGGAGTTGGCTTCCGGTACTCCATCATGAATGTGCCTGCATCTGGCAACCGAAAGGGTCCAAGGCTCATCATGCCCTCGTAGTACTCCACCACCGGCACAGAGGGGTCAATCCCAGTCTCTGTTCCAACGACTTGTCTCATGTCCTTTGAACAGAACTCCAACAGCGACATTTTGTTTTGCCGGTCCTGGCTCCGAGTCAACGGATGAGCAGGGTTATAGTCCTCGCGAAACGGGCTTGCGGTTGTCGTGTCGATGAATCGAGCCATATATGGAATCTTTGCCAGATCCGCTGGAATTTGCCGCTTCGCCCGAGCCAATCCTCTGCCCGAGCTGATCACGCCGCCCTGATACCACGTGATGGTCCCATCCGGATGTTTGTCCGGGTGCGCCCAACCCTTCATCCAATCGCTATTTTCTTCGAGAACCAAATCATCGGGCCAGCCCTCAGTGGGCATCCATGGGAGGCTGTGCTTGGGATCCCAAATGTCCTGAAAAATGTCATATCGACCTGGCAGGTAGCCCATCTTGGCGATCTCCCGAACCTGGGATGCAGTTCCGCCGCGTGACCACAGCACGTGATCAAACCCCATCTGCTTGAGGTCTTTGCAAGTTTGAAGCGGATCCAAATCCCAGTTCCACACATTTACGGCTCCGATGAGTCGGTCAACGTTTGGGTTCTCCACTCGCTTTTGCGCAAGGGTTTTGAAGAGTCCGTGCTCCATGGAGTACTTGCGGTACCGCTTGGCCATCGAGACGTAGCCGCCATTCTGGAAAGTGCACAGACGAAGCATCCTCCGGTAGCCAATCTTCCCTTTGGAAATTTCCCATCGAGGGGAAAAGGACAGAACTCCCTCCGTCCGCTGGAAAACGACATCGGCATCGTCTGGAGTTTCTAGAATCGTCATCACTCCGGCACCAGACCGATCCATCAGACCCGTCCACGGCATGCAGAGTCCGTGGCCCCCGTAGGTAATCAGGGACCAACCGTCAAGCGTCCTATCTTCAACCGGTAGTCTCAATCCTTCGTTCATGGGAACGATCAGCGAGTCACCGGGGTGAGATTCAAGGGCCGAAGGAAAGGCTCCGAACATCTGTGAAGTGTCTGGCGCATCGGTTGAAACTTCCACTTCCCCACTTTTCGGATCGAGGTGGATTCGATTGACCACTGAACTCCCTGATGAGACGTCCAGGGCGGTAAATTCTGCGTCCGAGGGTCCCACGCGCTTGAGCGAAGTTGCCACGAATTCGTTGCCCCAGGGTCGAAATCGCCAGGCTTTTCCAGCCGTCAGCTCAACGGCTCCGTCAGAAAAAATCGTTACGTGCGACTTCGCTGAATCCAGAGTCACTGGCTGCACTTTGAGCTCGGGAACCACGCCTGCAAGTTGAAAAGAGGGTGCCTCTACCGAGGTGATTCCCGGCCCTGAACCGATAATTCTGAATTGAACCTTTGCGGCATCTTTGGGAACCAACACAGATCTGTGCACAAACTGCCATCCCGTTCCTGTTGCTTGGATCGCGCCAAAGGACCAATCCACTACAACCCCAGAGCTGTTCTGGAGCACCACGGAGAGGGTTCCGCTACCGCCTTCCGACTTCACCCAGCCAGAAAGTTCATAAACCTGACGCGGCTTAACCGCAATTCGCTCTTGCTGAGCCAGGGACCAGTCCTTGGTGCCGGTATGCCGTACTACGACCGCACGACGACTATCGGATCTACCCTGCTCGATGACGGCAGAGGCAACATTCGCCTCACGAGACCAAATGGCGTCCCAACCGGAAAGGTCAGCTTTGAAAGAGGAGTTAACGACCAGATTGGGTCCACGGGAACTTAGCTGGAGCGCAAGAAGGATGGATGCCAGCGTCATCGACAGCATGGCCTCATTTGACCCCAATCCCGGTCTCTAAGGATCTAGTTGAGCTACGATTTCCGAAAACCTAGTCTGCTGAACGGTTTCCAAACCACACTCGAACAACAAATGCCAAGAGGGTCACAAAGACCCCAAGTGGAATGATGGAGACAAGGACGGTGATCGTTCCACCATCCTTCAGCTTGCTGTTCGATCCGACAACTCCCATTCCCAGCAACAGCAGATAGCCGCCAAACAGCAGAGCGGGAATGCCAAAGATCACAAAGAGCCCAATCACCAGGCAACTGATGATATCGCTTGGCTTCTCGCGAATCTTTGGGTTGATGACGGACAGTACAGGCTCACCACAATTCAGGCAGAGGGTCTCTCCATGCTTTAAGTGGCGGCCACAGCGTGTACAGGTCATTCGAGTTGAATTAGCACAGTGATGTGCTAATTCGATTGTAGCCCACGTGACGCAAAGGCCCAAATCCCAGAGGCTTTGGGCCTTGCACAGTTGGCGCTACGCCATGACGGCGTGAACGAGTTCGCCAGATACATCCGTAAGACGGAAGTCTCGCCCCTGATACCGGTACGTGAGCTTCTTGTGGTCGATTCCCAAGAGGTTCAGGATCGTCGCATGAAGGTCATGTACGGAAACTGGGTTTTCGACGATGTTGTAGCTGTAATCGTCTGTTTTCCCGTAAGACACTCCCTTCTTGATGCCTGCTCCAGCCATCCAGATAGTGAAACAGCGTGGATGGTGGTCTCTACCGTAATCCGTCATCGATAGGTTGCCTTGGGAATAGACGGTTCGACCGAACTCCCCTCCCCAAACGACCAGCGTGTCATCAAGAAGTCCCCTCTGCTTTAGGTCTTTGACCAGCGCTGCGGAAGGCTGATCCGTATCATCGCACTGCCGACGAATCTGATTGGGCAGGTCTCCGTGCTGATCCCAGCCTCTGTGGTAGAGCTGAACAAATCTTACACCTCGCTCAGACAAGCGCCTTGCCAGCAAGCAGTTGTACGCATAGGTACCGGGCGTCTTTACGTGAGGCCCGTACATTTCCAAGATGCTGGAGGGCTCCTTTGAAATATCGGTTAGCTCTGGCACGGATGCCTGCATTCGAAAGGCGAGCTCATACTGCGAGATGCGGGTGGAAATCTCGGGATCTTTCGCGCTGTGCAGCTTGATGCGGTTGAGATCAGCAATCTCGGTCAGCATGTCGCGTCGAGTTCCTCTGTCAATGCCGTCTGGATCCGAAATATAGAGCACAGGATCTCCCGTGTTTCGGAATTTGACTCCCTGATGCTCGGTGGGCAAAAACCCAGAACCCCAGAGCCGATCATATAGAGGCTGGTCGTTGGTGTTGCCGTGGCCGATTGAAGTTAGGACGACAAAGGCAGGGAGGTCTTTGTTTTGAGTTCCAAGCCCATACGATAGCCACGCTCCCATGCTCGGTCTTCCTGCAAGCTGCGAGCCCGTTTGGAGGAAGGTGATCGCAGGATCATGGTTGATGGCTTCCGTATTCATCGAGTGAATGAAGCAACATTCGTCGATCACTTCAGCGAGGTGTGGAAGCAGTTCACTCACCACCAAGCCGCTCTGGCCATGGGGAGCAAACTTGAAGATCGTCGGCGCAACTGGGAATTTCTTTTGACCCGATGTCATTCCCGTCAGCCGTTGACCATTCCGAATCGAGTCTGGCAACTCCTGTCCGCGGAACTTTTCCAGGTCTGGCTTCGGGTCAAAGAGATCCATCTGCGATGGAGCACCTGACTGATGCAGGTAGATGACCCGCTTAGCTTTGGGAGCAAAGTGGGGCAAGTCGGAGCGCCCGCCCACTCGCTGCATTTTTTGCCTGGTGTCCAGGGAGGCAAACACATCACCTCCGAGCATCGTGAAGAGGGCGGCCAAACCAAGGCCACTTCCCCTCTTGAGGAACGTGCGTCGGTTGATCGAATCTTGAAGCTGAAGTACCGGATCTACAAAGTCCATCTGCTATTCCTTCGTGAGCGTCTCATCCAAGTTCAAGATGGCGCTGGCTGTAATCGTGTATGCCGCGAGTTCGACAGGATCTAGGTTTGAACCCGTCTTGGAGTCGCCGTCCGCAATCAGCTTCAGAGCTGCCTTTCGGTTGGCTTTGTAGTGGGACAAGTCGCGCTTAATCCCAGTCTCTAATAGTTGTAGTTCTTTAGCGCTCGGCTCTCTAGACAGCAGCGTCTCGTATGCATAGCGCATTCGGGATTGAGCGGTTTTTCCACCGCGCTGAATGATTCTCGCTGCGAAGTTCCTTGCCGCTTCGACGTAGGTTACGTCGTTCAGCATGATGAGAGCCTGAAGCGGCGTGTTCGTTCTCGGGCGATTGACTCGGCAGATCTCACGAGATGGAACATCAAATAGGGTCAGCTCGGGAGGAGATGCCGTGCGCTTCCAAATCGTGTAGAGGCTCTTGCGATAGAGGCCCTCTCCCATATCGTGCTTGTAGTTGACCAGGTTCCCAAATGCGGCCGTCTCATCCCAAATACCGGCGGGCTGGTATGGCCGTGCGGACCTTCCGCCAATCTTTTCAACGAGCAGACCGGCAGCACAGAGCGCCTGGTCTCGAAGAACTTCAGCAGGAAGTCTAAACCGAGGTCCCCTCGCAAGCAGCCGATTGTTTGGATCGCGCCTCACAAGCTCCGGATTCACATCTGAGGACTGCCGATAGGTGGCGCTCGTCAGCATCTCTTTAATGAGACCCTTCATGTTCCACTTTGTCCGAATGAACTCAGTGGCAAGCCAGTCAAGAAGCTCTGGATTGCTGGGATATTCCGCGCGAGTTCCAAAGTCTTCCGTTGTTGCCACGATGCCGACTCCGAAGAATCGATCCCAAAATCGGTTCACGGCTACTCGTGCAGTCAGTGGGTTGCTGGGATCCACGATCCACTTAGCCAGCCCAAGCCGATTGTTGGGATAACCCTTTGGAATCGGGGGGAGAAACGCAGGGACTCCAGCCGTCACTTTAGGGCCATGCTTGTCATACTCTCCACGAATAAGCACATAGCAGTCCCGCGGTTTGGCCATCTCCTGCATGACGCTGACAGTGGGAATCACAGCATCGAGCATGTCTCGCGAAGCGGCAAGGTTCTTTCGGTTGTCCTCGGCTTTGCGATAGATTGGGTCATTCTCATAAGCCCATAGCTCTGCAAGCGCTTTCTTCTGATCCGCAGTTCGCTTGGCTGGTTCAATTCGCAGGTAAGGAGCCGCTGGGCTCACGCTGGCCAGTTTCTCTGCTTCGCTTGCAGTAAGGGCACGGCTGAAGAGGGCAACATCGTCAACTTCGCCCTCAAACTGGTCGCTCCCACTTCTTCGACCAACGGTGAGAGGCACGTCTGTGTGAATCGTATCCTTCAGGACATCTGCCTCTGTATCCGAGCCGACTAGCTTGCCGTTGATGTACATCTTCAGGCCGCCAGCCTTTCTGGTGCCATCGTTAGTCACCACGATATGGCTCCACTTTCCATTTGGAATCGCCATTTTCGAGGTGATCTTCATGGCGTTCTCTGGCCACTTATTGATGAAATGGGTCGCCGGTCGTCCACCCTGCAGGTAGAGATCCCATCCTCGATAGTCATGCGCGGCATCCATCTTGGCGATCGGGGAACCGCTTCCGTTTTTGGGGTTCACCCAAAGCGCATAGGAGAACGGCTTGGTGCCATCGATATCTCCGACCTGCCCGAGGTCTAAATAGTTGTCCCCGCCGGTAGAAACGGACCCGGAAGCTCGTCCAAGTTCAAACTTTGGCTTGCCAAAAGTTTTGGGGGATGGGATTCCGTTCCCATCAACGGTAACCGGAGCGGTAAAGGCATATCTTGCGATTTGACCCTCTGGAACCGCAGACAGCGTGATTCCCGTCGTCGGATTCCACTCGGCAGCTTTGGGGGCATCGCTTGCCATGCACGTCTTTTCGACCTTCTCGGCAGATGCAAGCTTTGCCTGAATCGCAGCCATTTGCTTCTGCTGATCTGGGTATGGAGCCTTGATAAAGGGCACCTGATTGACTGCGGCATCCACCCCAGTTCCTTCCTCTGGAATATTGCTGAAGTAGGAGTTCAGGGCGTAGAACTCCTTTTGGCTGAGCGGATCGTACTTATGATCGTGGCATCGTGCGCAACCTGCAGTGAGTCCGAGCCATGTCGCCGCGGTGGTTTCCACGCGGTCAATGACCATTTCAATCCGCCACTCCTCGCTGATGATTCCGCCCTCGGTATTCACTCGATTGTTTCGGTTGAACCCCGTAGCCATCTGTTGCTCAACGGTTGGATGCGGAAGCAGGTCGCCTGCTAGCTGATCGACTGTAAACTCATCAAACGGAAGGTTTTTGTTGTAGGCATCAATAACCCAATCGCGCCAGCGGTATTGGAAGCGCTCATAGTCCGATTGGAAACCGTTGCTGTCTGCATAGCGAGAACAGTCCATCCAGTCGATGGCCATCCTCTCCCCAAACTTGGGATTGGCCAAAAGGCGGTCCACTACCTTCTCGTACGCGTTGGGAGATTTGTCGGCGAGGAACGAGTTAACTTCGGAGATCGTGGGAGGCTCACCAATGAGGTCAAGGGTGGCACGACGAATCAGCGTCCGCTTGTCTGCTTCAGGCGAAGGCTTTAGGCCCTCTTCCTCCAGCTTTGCCAGGATAAATTGATCAATCGGGTTCCGGGCCCAGCCAACCTCACGCACCTTCGGCAGCGCGGGTCTCACGGGAGCTACAAATGCCCAATGCTTCTTATAAACCGCTCCCTCGCGAATCCACTGAGCAAGAATCTTCTTCTCGTCTTCAGACAGCGTCTTGTTGCTGGAGGGCGGCGGCATCTGAAGCGCATTCTTGGCATAGATGCGGTCAATTAGTTCGCTCTTCTCGGGGTGAAACGGAACGACCGCAACTTCCCCGCTCGGCAGCTTCTTGGTAGCGGAATCAAATTGGTCAAGCCGCAAGTCTGCGGCCACCGCTTTGCTGTCATGACCATGACAGGTAAAGCACTTGCCAATAACTTGGCGAACATCTCGATTGTAATCCAGCTTCTTTGCCGGGGCTGGCTTGGACAATTTGGCCGGGAGGCTCCACACCGCCACGGACAAAACGCAAAACCCTGAAACCTGAAGCCCAATACGAACCGATTTTCCGAAGCGGACAGCACGCCGCACGTTCAATCTCACAGTGCCATCATACAACAGTCTGCGATTGAGCGTTTTAGACCGCTTTGGACAAAATGGCCCTGATTTTGCAGGCAACTTCTGCCGGAGGCGAAGTGGGTCGCTCTGATCTGTTCCGGAGCGACCCGCAAAGGCGACCTAGGCTAGGCCATGATTCCTGAGACGAGGTTGCCAGAAACATCCGTCAACCTAAAGTCTCTGCCCTGATAGCGGAATGTAAGCCTTGTATGATCGATACCCAGAATGTTGAGCATTGTCGCATGAAGGTCATGCACGCTCACCGGGTTCTCCACGATGTTGTACGAGTAATCGTCCGTCTTTCCGTATGCAACACCTTTCTTCACGCCCGCGCCGGCCATAAAGATGGTGAAGCAGCGAGGGTGATGGTCCCGACCATAGCTCTTCATGGACAGCTCACCTTGAGAGTAGACCGTTCGACCGAACTCACCACCCCAAACCACCAGAGTCTCATCAAGTAGACCTCGCTGCTTTAGGTCCTTGATAAGGGCCGCAGTTGGCTGGTCTGTATCTTCACACTGGCCACGAATCGCTCGCGGTAGGCCGTCATGGTGATCCCAACCCATGTGGAAGAGCTGAACAAATCTCACTCCTCTTTCCGAGAGCCTTCGAGCTAGCAGACAGTTGTAGGCATACGATCCAGGAATGTGGACGTTTGGACCGTACATCTCCTTAACCGAGGACGGTTCTTTTGAGATATCGGTGAGTTCTGGCACCGATGTCTGCATCCGGAACGCGAGTTCATACTGCGAGATTCTTGTAGAAATCTCCGGGTCCTTTGCTGTGAGGAGCTTAATCTTGTTGAGCCCAGAAAGGTCGTCCAGCATCTCTCTGCGCGTTGCCTTGTCCATTCCATCCGGATCGGACAGATAGAGCACCGGGTCCCCCGAGTTTCGAAACTTTACGCCCTGGTGCTCGGTGGGCAGGAATCCCGACCCCCACAGACGGTCATACAGCGGCTGATCATCTTTTCGACCGGTTCCCGTTGAAGTCATCACAACGAATGCCGGCAGATCTCGATTTTCTGTACCGAGACCGTAGGACATCCATGAACCAAAACTGGGACGTCCGGCAAGCTGTGAGCCTGTCTGAAAGAAGGTTACGGCAGGGTCATGATTGATTGCCTCCGTATTCATCGATCGAATGAAGCAAAGTTCATCGATGATGCCTCCGAGGTGCGGCATCAACTCTGTAATTTCGAGACCGCTTTCTCCGTGCTTGTTGAACTTAAAGATCGTCGGTGCGACTGGAAACGACTTCTGGCCGGACGTCATGCCGGTGAGTCGCTGTCCGTTTCGAATCGACTCAGGAAGATCCTGGCCCCTGAACTTATCGAGTTCAGGCTTCGGGTCGAACAAGTCCATCTGTGACGGCGCACCCGACTGATGAAGGTAGATAACGCGCTTCGCCTTTGGCTTGAAATGAGGCACAGTCGGGATTCCGCCTATGCGCTTTCTCTGGCCCGAAAATCCGTCGAATCCAAACGCATCTGACCCCATCAGAGTGAATAGCGCCGTTAGTCCGAGCCCAGCGCCGCCCTTTAGGAACGTTCGTCGGTTAATTGCATCTTGAAGCTGAATGAGAGGGTCCATTTCTATTCCTTTGTAAGGGTCTCGTCCATGTTGAGGATCGTGCTGGCCAACACCGTGTAGGCCGCAAGTTCAGCGGTGTCTGCTTTGGCGGTGTTCTTGACATCGCCAATTGAAATCAGCTTCTTAGCCGCCGCAGGGTTCTTTCGATAATGGGCGATTCGTCGGCTGAGGCTCGCTTCAAGCAGATTGGCTTCCTTTTGGGAGGGCGGACGCGAAAGAGTCCACTCGTACGCATACTTCAATCGGTCAGCCGGGGAGGTTCCCCCGCTGGCAATCATTCGATTCGCGAGGATGCGTGCGGCCTCAAAGTACGTGACGTCGTTCAACATAACCAGCGCTTGGAGCGGTGTGTTTGTTCTCGCGCGCCTAACTCGACAAGTCTCGCGAGTTGACATATCAAACAGTGTCATCTCCGGCGGAGCTGCCGTCCGCTTCCAGATCGTGTAAAGGCTGCGTCGATGAAGTCCGGAGTCCTTATCGTGCTTGTAGTTGCGAAGATTGCCGTATACGTTCAACTCATCCCAAACACCATCGGGCTGATACGGGCGAACGGAAGGTCCGCCTATTTTCTCGACGAGCAGACCCGCCACAGACAGGGCCTGATCACGAAGGACTTCCGCCGTCATTCGGAAACGAGGAGCATGGGCCAGGTAGCGATTCTGAGGATCAATCTTCTGCGCAGCTGGGTTAGTGTCCGAGGTCTGCCGATAGGTAGCACTGGTAACAATCTCTTTCAGAAGTGCCTTCTGATCCCACTTTAGGCGGACGAATTCCGTCGCCAGCCAGTCAAGCAGCTCAGGATGAGTTGGGAATTCAGCACGTGTTCCAAAATCCTCGCTAGTGGGCACCAAGCCCGCTCCGAAGAACCGCTCCCAGAATCGATTCACGGCGACGCGTGCGGTGAGCGGGTTTTCTGGGCTAACAATCCACTTAGCAAAACCTAATCGATTGTTCGGATAGCCAGCAGGGATTTTCGGCAAGAACGACGGAGTGGCCGCTTCCACCTTATCTCCATGTTTGTCGTAAAGTCCTCGGATCAAAACAAAGCAGTCTCGCGGCTTTGGCATGTCTTCCATGACCATGACCGTGGTGATCTTGCTCTTGATGCTGTCTCGCTCCGACGCCGCCGCCTTAGCTTGGTCAGCCAGGGACCGATACTTTGCATCTGTCGCCTCGCAATACAGCTTCACGATGGCATCCTGCTGAGGCTTGGTCCGGCTTTCCGCAGGAACTCTCAAGTAAGGAACTGCAGGGTTGACGCTTGCTAATTTAGCTGCTTCTGCGGCAGTGAGCACTCGGTTATAGAGGACGAGGTCGTCGACCTGTTCCTGAATTCCTGTGTCTCCAGTGCGACGCCCGACCAGAAGAGGCACGGGTGTCTGGATCGATCCCTTCAGTGCGTTTGCCTCGGTATCGTGCTCCGTTAACTCGCCGTTGATGTAGATCTTTACGCCCTCAGGCTTCTTTGATCCATCGTAAGTAACCGCAATATGGCTCCATTGGCCCATTGGGACTGCCCGCTTGGACACTACCTTGAGCGCGTTCGAGGGCCAATCGCTTATGAAGTGCGGGGCTGGCCTGCCGCCCTGAAGGAAACAGTCCCAACCCTTGTAGTTGTTGGCAACGTCCATTTTGGCAATCGAGGATCCATCCATTTTTCCTGGATTGATCCAGTAGCCATAGGAGAACGGCTTGCTTCCGTCAAAATCGCCGGCCTGGCCCAAGTTGAGGTAGCCCTTCTCGCCCAAGGAAGCTGAACCCGTCGAGCGTCCCAGATCGAAAGAAACGTCTCCCTCGACTTTCGGTGCAGACACAGTTGCAGAGTCCGCAGTCGGTGTTGAGGAGAAGGTATATCGCGCTATTTCCGCTTCTGAGGAGATTGATGTATTTGCCGCGTCGGGCCCTTTCCAGGCAAGCGCCTTGGAGGTACTGGCGGAAATCTGACCTGCCATCTGGGTGTTCAGCATTGCCAACTTCGAAGTGAGCTCACTGATACGGCGGGTCTGTTCAGGATACGGTGCCGCGATGTAGGGAGGATGATTCTCGGGGCGCTCTACACCCGTTCCCGACTCAGGAACGTTGTTGAAGAAGGCACACATGCTGTAGAAGTCTTTCTGACTTATTGGGTCGTACTTGTGATCATGGCAGCGAGCACAGCCAGATGTCAGTCCTAGCCAGGTCGCGGATGTGGTCTCGACTCGGTCGATAACAGTTTCGACGCGCCACTCTTCGGCGATGACTCCGCCCTCAGTATTGATTCGGTGATTCCTGTTGAAACCGGTGGCGATTCGCTGATCCAAAGTCGGATGAGGAAGCAAGTCTCCAGCAAGCTGTTCAACTGAGAACTGATCGAATGGCATATTCTTGTTGTAGGCGTCAATAACCCAGTCTCGCCAGCGCCACTGATATCGTTCGAAGTCTGCCTGATAGCCGTTGCTGTCCGCGTACCGAGCGTAGTCCATCCAATCCATGGCCATTCTTTCGCCGTATCGCTTTGAGGCAAGCAACCGATCCACGACCTTTTCATACGCCTTCGGGGACTTGTCGTTCAGAAACGCATTGACTTCCGCCGGGGTCGGTGGAATTCCGGTGAGGTCAAGCGATACGCGGCGAATGAGAGTTCGGTTGTCAGCCTCTGGAGAAGGCTTGAGCCCCTTCTCTTCCAGAGTCGCGAGAATGAAAGTGTCAATCGGATTTCGAGCCCATGACTTCAGCTTTACCACTGGCAAGGCGGGGCGCACAGGTTTCACCCAGGCCCAGTGTTGCTTGTACTCCGCTCCTTCCTCAATCCACTTCTTCAGAATCGCCTTTTCTTCGTCGCTCAGCACCTTGTTGCTGGATTTGGGAGGCATCAAGAGCGCATTCTTGGCGTAGATCCGCTCAATCAGTTCGCTCTTCTCCGGGTGGCCGGGAACAATGGCATACTCCCCGCTGGGCAACTTCTTGGTTGCGGAGTCGAATTGGTCGAGCCGAAGGTCTGCCGCTACCGCCTTGCTGTCATGACCATGACAGGTAAAGCACTTCGTAATGATCTGGCGAACATCACGGTTGTAGTCGATCTTCTTAACGGCGGTAGTCTTTCCAGCTTTACCTGGCAAGCTCCATACACCTGCCGCAAGCACACAAAAGCCGGTTACGTGGAGGCCAAGGCGGAATGCCTGGCTAATTCTGACAGTCACTTGGATAGCATACAACGATCCTGGTAGAGCAAGGCGGGTTCAGATCACTCTTCCAACACCTTGTCCATTCCGTCCATTCTCATTCTCGGCTACAAGTCAAACTCAGCAACCACAAATGTATGGTCAGAGGGTCTCGTCCAGCTCCGAGGAACCATATCGATAGAGCAGCCTGTGCAAACTTCAGCTAAGCCGCGAGTTGCATAGATGTGATCGATTCGCCAGCCAAGATTTCGGTCGACGCTGCGCGGCAGCGTGAAGTCGAAGAAGGTGTAGTGATTCGGTCCTGGTTCGAATTTGCGGAAGACATCAACGAGACCGAAGTCAACGATCTTCTTAAGCCTCACAAATTCGTCAGGGTGATGACCGACGCCACCCAGCATCCTCTTTGAATCAAACACGTCGATTGGCTCTGGAGCAATGTTGACGTCTCCCAGCCAAACGAGTTGATCGTCCGGATGGAAGTTCTGATCAAGGTAGGTCCTAAACCGATCCAGCCAGGCAAGCTTGTAGATGAATTTGTCGCTTCCTACTGTGTTTCCATTTGGCACGTAGGTGTTGATGATGGATAAGCCGTTGACCTGGCATGAGATGATCCGGCAATCGTTCGGGAACAATTCGTCGCCAAATCCAGTGCGAACGGAACTGATCGAGGATCTGCTAAGGATGGCAACCCCGTTCCAAGCCTTTTGGCCGTGGATCGCGACGTTGTAGCCCAGCTCTTCAAAATCTGCGATTGGAAACTTATCGTCCTCAACTTTAGTCTCCTGAATTGCCAACACATCTGGCTCTTCGGTGGCCAGCCACTCAATCAGAATCGGGAGCCTAGCTCGGACGGAGGCAGCGTTGAATGTCGCGATCTTCATCGTTCTTGATTCAACCCGAAACTAGGTGCCGAATCGGGCAAAATGCGATCAGTGCAATTCGATCTTCTAATTCGAAACGGGACCATCGTGACCTCCGCTGGACGCAATATCGGAGACATCGGAATCACAAATGGCAAAATTACGGCGATCGGTTCTCTAACCGACAGTGCGGCTGAAGTCATTGATGCCACTGATCTTTGGGTTTTGCCCGGATTGATCGACACCCAAGTCCACTTCCGCGAACCTGGTCTAGAGCATAAAGAAGATCTCGAGTCCGGCACTAGGGCCGCAATCATGGGCGGGGTGACCAGCATTCTGGAAATGCCCAACACCAACCCAACCACAACCGATGCTGGTGCACTTACGGACAAGCTGATCCGAGCGCGGGGCAGAGCCTGGAGTCATTTTGGCTTCTTTGTGGGGGCAACCACGGACAATATCGAGGCGCTCGGGCATCTCGAAACCCTCCCTGGAACACCGGGCATTAAGATCTTCATGGGAAGTTCCACCGGACCGCTCCTCGTGGGAGACGATGATCACCTAAGGAAGGTGCTCCATGCGGTGAACCGAAGGTGTCCAATCCATGCTGAAGATGAACCCCGAAATAAAGAGCGGAAGTCTCTTATCAGCTCCGCGCCGCATCCCCGAGAACATCCTTTCCTCAGGGACGCCGAAAGTGCCCGCCTGGCAACGGAGAGAATCCTGCAACTTTCTGCCGAAACCGGTAAGCCGGTCCACATTCTTCACGTTTCCACCGCGGTAGAACCGCCAATGATCGCCGACGCCAAGCGGCGCGGGCTCCGAACCACCGCAGAGGTGACTCCGCAACACCTCTACTTCTCCGCCCCTGACTGCTACGACCGGCTGGGAACGCTCACACAAATGAACCCACCGATTCGTTCTGCGGACCACACCGAGGGCCTTTGGCGTGCGCTGGACGCAGGGATCTTTGACGTCTTTGGCAGCGACCACGCCCCACACACGCTGGAAGAAAAATCTGGGCAGTATCCGGCGAGCCCAAGCGGAATGCCAGGTGTTCAAACGATGCTCTCCGTTCTCCTCACATTCGTTTCACAAGGCAGGTTCAGCGCAGAAACGCTGGTGCGAATGGCATGTGAGGCCCCTGCTGAGCTCTATGGAATTACCGGCAAAGGGCGACTTAAAGTCGGGTTTGACGCCGACATCATATTGGTCGATCCTCACCGAAAGCAGATCTTCGAAAGGTCAATGGTCCAAAGCAAATGCGGCTGGAGCCCTTATGAGGGAGAGATGCTGACCGGCTGGGTAGAGCACGTTTTGCTAAACGGGACCGCGACGGTAAAAAGCGGGGAGCTTTGCGGAACGGCACGTGGGCAGATGCTGTCGTTCAACTCGCCTCCGAAGCCGTAGGGACGAACGGCCCCAACTCGGTACAATTCGCAACGCATGCCTAAGCTCGTACTCGTCCGTCATGGACAATCACTTTGGAACCTCGAAGACAGGTTCACTGGCTGGGTCGACGTTCCCCTCACGGCACAAGGTCGCGAAGAAGCTCGGCAGGCTGGTCACAAATTAGCATCTTTGAAGTTTGATGTTGCCTACACAAGCGCGCTCACTCGTGCCCAGGTAACCCTGCAAACAATCATGGATGCCATGGAATCTCAGCTTCCGGTCATTAAGGATCAGGCGCTGAACGAGCGCCACTACGGCGACCTTCAGGGACTGAACAAGGCTCAAACTGCCGAGAAGTTTGGAAAGGATCAGGTTCACATCTGGCGCCGAAGCTACGACATCCCGCCGCCTAATGGCGAGTCGCTAGAGATGACCGCAGCGAGGACGCTTCCCTTCTTTGAAAGATGCATCCTCGGAGACATCAGCCAAGGCAAGAACGTGCTCGTGGTGGCCCACGGCAACTCCAACCGTTCCATTGTGATGATGCTGGACAAACTCTCCAAGGAAGAAGTATTGGAGCTAAACCTTGGAACTGCGGTTCCCCTGGTTTACGAACTTGAGAAGGACGGAACCGTCTTGTCCAAGCAGATCCTCTAGAATCAGCGAATCTTGCCGGCGGCAAACTTACCGCTGAGCAAGACCATCGGCAGCCCGGCTCCGGGCTGCACCGATCCTCCGCAGTAGAAGAGATTCCCTAACTTCTCATCGTAGTTCCGAAGCGGCATCATTCCAAAAAGCCTTTGGGACTCGTCCGGTCCATAGAGGGAGCCTCGGTAGCTACCGTGGGCCTGTCGAAAGTATGTCGGCGTTTGAATCCGTTCAAAATCGATGTCCTGATCGGTGAAGTCAATGCCGAACCCCGCCATTCGTTGCTTGATGGACTCTTTCAAGATATCTGCCGTACCTACCCAATCTAAGTGCGGTTCTTCGGCGGGCGAAGTGACCACTGCGAACAGGTTGGAGCAACCTGCAGGAGCAACACTCTCATCTGTGCCCGAAGTTTCGTTGAGATAGATGATCGGGGGATCAGGAAACTCCTTTTTGCGATACAGCATCTCAAACCCGTTCTCAAATTCCTTTGGTATCAGAAGCGTGTGGTGCCGAAGCCACTCCCAACGCTTTTTCAATCCCCAATGAACCGTGAAGTAGCTAAAGCTAGGCGCTGCCGACACTTCCCTACCCAGCCACTTTTGACACGTCAAGCGGTCTGCACCGCAGATGAAGTGACTTCCCGAAATTGTTGAGCCATCTGAGAGCCGAACCGATGACACCTGATTTCCCGATAGTTCCAGCTGGACTACCTTCGCATTCAAGCGAATATCGACTCCCAACTCAATAGCCAGTCGTTTCAGAGCAACAGGAATTGCAGCAACCCCGCCCTCCGGATAATAGACGCCTTCCTGAATCATTAAGTAAGGGATGAGGAACGCGCCCGGTGCAACCGAGTCGTAACTTTGCCCCCCGTAGGAAGGAAACCCATAAAAGAATGCGCGGAGCATCGGGGACTGAAAGGTTCGATCCACGGACTGCCGGTAGCCGGTCCTCACATCAAGGTAACGGGCTACTTGGATCATCGATGGATTCAGGAGCTGATAGGCCGCGTCAAACGGGCGTTTGAAGATGGTCTTATCGATGAGAGGGGCGACCCTATCCAGCTGCAGCATGAGGGACTTGAAGCTCCTGCCATCATGTGGGTCGATATCCGACACCAAGCGCTCGCACTCGACACGAGAAGAAGGCAAATCAACGGTGGGCATCCCTTCGAAGCAGACTCGAGAAATCGGGTTTAGCGGGCGAAACTGGAGGTAATCCTCCATCCGTCTGCCAGCGTCAAGAAAGAGCCGCTCGTAAAGGCGCTTCAGTATGACAATCGAAGGTCCAGGATCTAACTTATAGCCGGCAGTATCAATTCCGGCAGCTTTCCCACCAACGGCAGGCAGCGCCTCCAGAAGGATGACATTGTGTCCTGCTAGCCGAGCGTAGATGCAGGCACTGAGGCCCGCAACTCCACCCCCAATGATGACGACGTCGCGTGGAATCCCTCTGGTCATAGGTCCTCAAAACAAAAGAGGCCCTCGTCCACTAGGGACGAGGGCCTCATGGCAGGTGACTATCGGTTGACGATAACCACGGCGCTAGCAGAGCCTCCACCGTTTGGCGGAGTTGCTGTGACCACATCGGCCAGCGGACGAGATACAGCGACTGCTGTAATTCCTGTCGGAACTTTATAGGAAAGAGATCCTGCAGGAATCGTGTAGCTGGCTGCCAAGTGGAGCAGCGGTTGGCTCTGGGAGATGCTGACAACCGTGCCGCCAGCTGGAGCTGGAGCATCGAGTGTGATCACAAGGTAGGTGACTCCAAGGTTGTTTCCTCGAATCATCGTGGGAGTGAACTTCAGCGAAGCCACACCAACGACTCGAACCTCAAGAGTTACCTGCGGGGTAGCCGGAGGCGTGCCGCCCTGGACGTAAACCGAAATCGGTACTTCCTGGGTAGCTGGCACCACGGACGTGTTGACTGTGAACGTGCCTGAGGTTGCGCCACCAGCGACGAACACCGTTGCTGTGCTCGTGCCTGAAGCCAGGCCGAAGTAAGCAAATGTGTCTTGTGCGACTGGAAGAGTGACCGTAAGGGCTAGTCCCGTTGCTGCAGGTGCAGGATTGGCCAGGGTGACCGTTCCAGTTACGCTGCCGCTGATTCCACCAACAACGGAGTAGGAGGACAGCGACACTGCAAAAGTGACACCGTTGACCGTCAGCGTTGATGTATAGGTTGTGGCGCCTCTCGAAGCAGAGATCACCGCCGTTGCGGTTGCCGGAACCACGCTGGTGTTGATCGTGAACGTTGCGCTTGTGGCACCGGCTGGAACAGTAACCGTTGCAGGCACTGTAGCGACGCTGGTGTTGGAAGAAGCAAGGTTAACCACGACTCCACCCGTTGGTGCAGCCTGTCCGATTGTCACCGTACCGGTAGCGGTTGAACCACCGTTGATGCCAGGCGATGGCGACTTAGGTGTAACCGATAGACCCGTTAGGTTGATCGCGGTCACATACAGAGTCGAGCTAATCGTCTGGAACGGATAGTTGCCCTGAGGCAGAACCGTCGCCGTGATCACATCCTGCGTATTTGCAGCCTCGTAAGGTGTTACCACCGTGAAGGACTTAGCGGAGTCGCCGGTCAAGAACGTGAGGCTCGTGATCGGGGCACCCGTCTTAGCGTCTGCAAACGTGTAGCTGGGATCAGCCGACGTCAGATTTACTACGAACGGTCCAGTTGCCTGACCGTTGAGAGCAATCGTTCCAATAGATGGAGTTCCAGCGGCAACGGACGGAGGGTTGAAGGACATGGTCTGAAGACCAGCCAGCGATACCGTCAGTGTTTCCGTGACGCCTACTCCCAAGAGCGAGGCTGTAATCGTTGGATAAGAGATCACTCCAACACCTGCGGTGTTGATCGTGAAGGTTACGGACGACTGACCCTCTGGAACGTTTACCGTTGCACCGCCAGGGAAGCTGACGATTGCAGGGTTGTTCGTGAGAACCGTGACGTTGACTCCACCGCTTCCCGTAGGAGGCGTTGCGGCCAACGTGATGCGTCCGCTGACTGCATTTCCACCCACCACGCTTGTCGGCGTGAGGCTGAGCTGCTGAAGCCAAGGAGTCACCGTGAACAGTCCGATTTGGAAGCTTCCCTGATAGGACGCTTGAACCTCAACCGGAGTGTTTGTTGGAACAGCCTCGGTGTAGACCGTGAAGGTCGCCGAGTTTGAACCACCAGGAATCGTCACCACGAGAGTCGACTGCTGAGTCACGCTCGAGAATGATGCCGCCGTCGTGCTGTTGAGGAGGGTGAGGACGATGTCCGCACCGCCAGTTGGAGCATTCTGCGTTAGGGTGACGGTGCCCGTGGTTGACTCGCCGAGTCCACCTGGAACGGTCGTTGGGCTAACTGTGAGACTTGAGACTGAAGCCAGTCCTACTCGCAGCTTGTCGAGCCAACCATCCATTCTATAGTCGACGTCGACTGTCGGAACTGGTCCGCCAGGAGCCGTCGTCGATGGAGCCCAGCTCCAGGGAATATAGAAGGGGTAGGACGGAGACAGAATGCCGTACAGGACACCTGCAATCGTTTGATCGCCGTGAGCATCAGGAGTCGACTTGAACGCCTGTGGCGAAATCATCGCAGCTGGCAGCCAGTTCTTAGGATCAGAAGCGTAGTCCGCATAAACATGCGGATTGCCGCTTGAATCGAACAGGACGTAGATGCGCTGATCGGTGTACCAACCGTTCACCCAAACGTCGCCGAAGCTGTCAACGTAGGGTCCGAAGACTCTGGTTTCTAGAGGGCCACCAAGGTAGGTGCCATAGACCAGCTTGTCGGCAGCAGGATCGAGGATGTTAAGGAAGCCCTTAACCGTCGGCATTGTCGAACCTGGTTGAAGGTTCGTTGGAACCAATGCATCTGAGGTTGTCTGAATCGCACCCATCGGAGTGCCAGAAGCAGCTGCTGGAACGTTAGGGTTGGCAGCGTTGGCCGGATTCTCCGAGAAGGAGTCTGGGAACAGGTAGTAATCGGCGTGGACATTTCCAGTGATAAAGGCATCGCCTCTAGCATCAAGTGAAATTCCGGAAGGATTCACCAAGCCGCTTGTCTGAAGGTTCGTCGAATAGAGAATCTTCGAAGCATCTGAATTGATCTTTGTGACCGTGACGTTGGCTGCGTTTGTGAAGACTTCACCAAACACACCTCGAGTTCTCGGGAAGTTAAAGGATCCAGAGACGCCCACGATGTACAGATCAAGGTTCGAGTCAACTGCGATACAGTTACCCGTGTTGATCGTGGTTCCGTCCAGGTCAAAGTCTAAGCCACCAGCGTTATCGTAGTCGCTGCCACCGATGACAGCGGAGTAAGCCAGAGTGCCGCTTCCGGCGAAGTACTTCTGAACGAAGAGGTCGTCGTTTCTAATCAACTGACCGTTCGGGAATACCCCGGAGGTTGTTGTGAATACAGTATTGCCTGGTGCCTGGCTCGTATCAACGTTGCCGTTGAAGTGAACCGTTCCGCCGACGTATGTGCTGCCTTGGAAGTCCAAAGCAATACCCGTCAGATCGATGCCGTTGCCACCAGCGACATACCGACTCACAGTCGAGTCCATCGTGAAAGCGTTTGAAGTTCCTGAGTAGGCGTACTTGGCAATGTAGCCAACCTGACCACCAGGGTATCCAGAAATATCTGGAACCGATGAGGCTACCGTTCCACCGAATGCCAGGATGACCGGATCGGTGGTCGCAGGGTTCGCCTGCGGCATGATCGAGAAGCCAGCCAGAGTCTCGGCAAAGTCGCCGCCAAAGAACCTCACAGCCTGAACCGTGGTGGGATCAAGCACAGTTGTTGAGCTCTGCTGGAATCTCATCACGAAGATGTCTGAATACTTTGTAACCCCATAAACCGCCGGAATCACTGGAGGAATCGGTGGAAAGAAGGGGTTAGCTTCAACCGTCGTGTCCGTAAATGGATTGACGGACAGCATCCCAGGAAGATTCCACGGAAGACTGATTCGGTAGGTTGCCGAGTTCGCGTCAGAGATCAGACCAAGATTCGAAGTAACAGTGATTGAAGCACCAGCTGCACCAGCTGCAGCGACCAGCGCGGCCTGAACCTGAGCAGGTGTTGCGTTGTACTTGATGTTAGCTGTGGTGAAGGAGCCAGTGTTGTCCTGGTAGCTCAGTTGGAAGGTGCCACCGATAACCGGCGGGAAACCCTGCATCTGAGTCAGGAACTGAACGTTCGGCCGCTGATAGACTTCGTTGCCAGGAAAGTCGGACGAGAACGTTCGACCTGCGATCCAAATGTCGCCAAACGGGTCAACCGCGATGTACTGGCTGTTGTCGTCCAGCGTTCCACCCACGTACGCGGCATAGTCTTCGTTGTAGGCGTCGCCCTGTAGCTTTGCTACAAAGACATCCTTTCCGCCATGCAATGAATACCCATAGGGTCCATCAATGACAGGAAAGTCTGGAGCCATGGTGTAGCCCGTGAGGTACACGCCGCCCGCATTGTCCGTGACGATGTTGTTGACTGAGTCAAATCCACCGTCGCCGCCGTAGTAGCTGCCATAAACAAGCGGGTCGATCACGAGCTGCTTGGAATGGTCATAGGCGCCGAGATTAAAACCGAACTCGTTTTTGCCAAACGCAACAAACTGCGCCGGAACGATGACTCGCTTTGAACCCACCATTTGGTAAGCGACGAGCTTGCCCTGCGAGAGCGATCCGATCTGTGTAGACAGTTTGATCGTATTCCCTGCAACCGACGTCTTGTCAGCTCCGTGGAAGTTCAGTCGGATAGCAGAGGCGTCGGCCTTGGGAGCAACCACGAGATCGTATCGAGGCTTCTCGTGATCGAAATACGCATGGAGATCAACGCCAGGATAGACATTGCTGGCCACGACACCATGGTAATTGCCTGCGGCTTGCGCCTTGGAGGCAGAGCCTTTGAAGTACTGAGTCTTGAATCCGAGGTCTCCAACACCTACCGGATTAAGAGCAGCACCGCCCTTAAATGACATTGTGACGACTTGTCCCTTGCGGCCATTCTTCTTCTGAGTCAGCTTCTGCTGGAAGTAGTCAAATTTAACTCCCTGCGGCGTTAGCCAAACGTTCAGATTTTGAGACCGCGCCAGGAACAGCGCCTTCTTCGACCATTGGCCGGAATTTTGAATAAATCGAGCAGAAGCCTGATCCAGCTTCTGTTGAGCCGATGGCACAGACAGCTGCTTCGATTTTGTAGCGCTTTGCGGCCCGCTAGCGAGTGCTGAGCCAAAAATTAGCCCAACAGCCCCCAACAAACCAGCGCATCGAATGCTATTACTTAACAAGAGCACAAGTACGACACCTCTAAATCGAGTAGAACCCCAAATGCATGGCTGAACGAGTGGCAGAACGTCACCAGAACACCCACCGCCTGAGGGGTACCTCACACGGTTGCGTGGACATTATAGAACATCCTGCTGGATTCGACCAGCAGTTACCTCATAGGCTAGACGCACTTTCATTAATGAATGGTGCGACTGGAACTATGAATATTTCGAATCTCTTGGACGCACTTCATTTGAACCTGGTTTCACTAAACGGCTCTCGGACGTAATTCTTGCTCGTCTAGCGCCATTAATGCCTCCAAATGCTGATTTGTTGCACGCAAACGACTGCACAGCACTTGACACATATTCCAAAGAATGACTGAGGAAAAATCTGGAGATTGCGTCATCCGGGCCAAAAGCGGTTCGGCAGGCAAAACTAGGACGGTGCACGCATCCTGGGCGACAACAGTGCCAGATCGGGGGCGACCATCCAGAAACGAGACTTCTCCGATCGGCATTCCGGACTTGATCCATCCAATTGGCTCGCCGAGAACTCCATGGATGCGGGCACTTCCCCGACAGAGGATCATCAGATCGCGGGCAGGCTCAAACTGCCTCGTGATCTCCTCGCCTGCCGCAAATTCAATAACCTCACCTATCGAGGCAAGAAAATCAAGATGCTCGGCCGCTAATCCCGCAGCAAGGTAACTGGTGCGTATCGCGTCTGAGATTTTCATGAATTTGCCAGGAGAATTGTTTCTCCTGGCAAATATGACGGGCCTTACGGCCCAAATGTCCGCAGGTCAAATCCGAGAAATGAATTTCTCGCGCATCAAGTGACACTTTGCCTTAAAACAGATGCTGAATCTTGCCGGTGCTGTCGCCCAAGCTCTCGGTTGGAACTCCCATTCGGTCCAGCATGGACAGGAACAGATTATTCAGAGGAGTTCCATTCGGATAGACCGCATGGACGCCCTGGTGAACTGTGCCGCTTCCACGCCCTGCCATCAAAATTGGAAGATCGTCATGGTTGTGGCGATCACCGTCACCAATGCCTCCACCGTAGACAACCATCGAGTTGTCCAGAAGAGATCCCTCCGGCTCCTTGATTGCATGCATTTTCTGGAGAATGTAGCTGAGCTGGGCAACGTGGAACTGATCGATGATTGCTTTCTTTTTAAGCTTATCCGCGTCAGTGCCGTGGTGCGACATATCATGGTGCCCCTCGGGTACGCCGACAGTTGGGTAGCTCCTGTTGCTTCCTTCGTTCGCAAACATGAACGTTGCCACGCGAGTGAGGTCAGCCTGGAACGCCAAAATCATCATGTCGCCCATGAGGCGAATGTGGTCCGAATAATCATGAGGGACCCCAGATGGAATTCGAGTTCCGCCAGCACCAACGTTGGCGGTGGCCCGGTCAAACTTCGAGAGCCGCTCCTCGATTTCTCTCACCGCGGTGAAATATTCGTCCAGCTTCTTCTGATCTCGGTCGCCGAGCTGCGTTCGCAGGCGGCTGGCATCTTCCATTACGAAGTCGAGCACGCTGTGGTTGTACCGGGTTCGCATCAATCGACTTTCGATAGATTCGTTCTTGTCACCCTTTCCAAACAGCCGCTCAAACACCAGCCTCGGATTAATCTCCTTGGCCATCGGAGTTGCCTCACCGCGCCAGGAGATGTTGCTTGAATACGCGCAGCTGTAACCAGAGTCACAATTGCCAGCCTCAGCACCTCTCTCGCAGCCGATCTCAATCGAGGCAAAAGGAGTCAAGTGACCCATTTTGACCGCTGCCACTTGGTCTGCGGAGATGGCGGCTTTGATATCGGCACCAGCTGTCTTCTTTGGATGCACTCCGGTCAGCCAGGCGGCCGCAGATCGAGCATGGTCGCCTGGGCCATCGCCCAACGCAAATGCATTTCTCTGTGAGAGACCGGTGAGAATCGAGAATTCTCCCTGAAGGGGACGAAGAGGTTCCAGAACCTGTGGCAGAGCAAAGCCAACGCCCTCGGAGCCAGGTGTCCATTGCGGCATGCTCATGCCATTTGGCACGAACAGGAATGCCATTCGAGTTGTGCGAAGCTTGGGACTGGAAGCAAGCGCGGACAAGGGCATCATCGCTTCAAGAAGCGGCAATCCCATCAGAGTGCCCATTCCCTTCAAAAACGTTCTTCGCGGAATCACATGACTCATTTGCTCTTTCCTCCGACTGGCCGCTTCTTGCGGAACGGGTCGCTCGTTACAACTGCAGTTACTAGAGAAGAAAAACGATACCCCGTAGATTCACAAGTCTTCGCGATCGCATCGACCGCGCACCTGTCATAGGACTCTACGCCACGGCCGATTGAATACGTCAGAAGCTTTTCTGAGAGACTTCTAACAAAATCAGCTTTCTTCTTCATCAAGAGGCCAGTCAGCTCAGCCGCCCCTTGGAATTTAGTTCCGTCTGGGAGTACACCAGAGGCATCGATGGGAGTGTTCCCGTCCTTGGATCGCCATCCGCCTGTCGCATCAAAGTTCTCAAGGCTAAACCCGAGTGGATCCATCTTCTTGTGGCATGTTGCGCAGGCTGGATCCTTTCGGTGAAGTTCCATCTTTGCCCGCAGGCTCGCGGCAGCAACCTGCTTTCCATCATCAGGAAGTGCTGCTACGTTGGGCGGCGGAGGGGGCGGAGGCGTGTTGAGGATCTGTTCGAGCACCCACTTCCCTCTTTTCACCGGCGACGTGCGCGTTGGGTTTGAGGTCAGGGTAAGGACACTCGCTTGGGTAAGGACGCCTGCCCGAGGTGTTCCTTCAAGGGAGACTTTTCTGAACTCATCTCCATCCACTCCAGTCATTCCGTAGTGCTTTGCTAAGGGCCCGTTTACATACGTGTACTTGGCGTCCAGAAAGTCGATGATGCTTCGATCATTCTTCACGATTCCGTTGAAGAACATTTTGGTTTCCGTCATCATCGCCGATCTCAAATGCTCGTCGAAGTCTGGAAACTGGGCTGGGTCTGGGTTGATCAGCGCCAGCTTTCGCAAATTCAGCCATTCCTCGCCAAAGTTGTCCGCTAAAGATCCTGCTCGAGGATCCTGAAGCATCCGCTTGACTTCTGCCTTCAGCGTCTCCGTCTTTTGAAGCTGTCCAGAGCCAGCCAATGCCATAAGTTCGTCATCTGGCATTGAGCTCCAAAGGAAGTAGGACAGCCTTGATGCGAGTTCGTATGAATTGAGGCTTGCAGATGTGTCCGCTCTCTCAACCCTGAAAAGAAACTGCGGAGAACTCAGAATCGCCTGAACGCACAGCTGGATGCACTTTTCATAAGGCTGACCATCTTTCCTGACATAGTCCACGATCTTGACGAGGCGACTCAGTTCGTCGTCGGTCGGAGGGCGCCGGAACGCACGCTTGGCAAACCGTGCCAGCACCAGCTTGGCGGGTGTATTCCAGTCAGCACCCACTGGAGATGCAAAAACTATTCTTTTCTGTGCTTCTGATGCAGCCGTTGCCTTAGCTGCTGGCTTGTATACATCCAGATACTTAACAACAAGATTTCTATCTTGGGGAGGAGGCCCGGGGCGATAGTAGTCATTGGTGAAGGTCATCCCAATCTCATGCTTGCCCGGGTCCACTTCAAGGGACGTCTCATACACAGCAGGATGAGCCACAGTTGCCTTGACTTCAAAAACTTGAACGGGTTTCCCATCAATTAGGATTGCGAGCTTTGCTGGATCCGGCCCTGCCTGCTCTCCGTAGGCTTCAACCTTGAACCGGTAGGTTCCACCCATCGTGAGATACTTCTCAACGGTAGCTTTGCCTTCGCTAAAGAAATAGACCTGCCCCTGCTCCGAGATAGACACACCCTGAGTTAACTTCAGGTTTTCAGCATCAAAATGCATCGGTCGATTGTCGGGAACCTCAATGACCTTTGTGGCCACCTGCTCCGCGGCTTTGAGGTATTTCTCCATCAAAAGCGGCGAGATGGACAGGACGTCGCCAATATTATCGAATCCATATCCGACGTCATCCGACGGGAAATCCTCCGATAGATTGAGATCCATTCCGATGAGGTCGCGAACCGTGTTGTCATACTCACGCCGATTCAGCCTGCGCATGGTGACATGGCCCGGATCTTGGAGCTTACAGTCACCAACCAGCGTCAGATCGAGCCATCGAACCATCCCTTCGCGCTGCGCTTTCGTTGGTGCAGGAGCACCATCGGGAGGCATGTGGCCAGAGGAGACATTCTGTGAAACGCGGCTCCAAAGCTCGCGCGCTTTGAGAACCGAAGCACCATCTGGGAAGTTCGACAGGTCGACCCCCGCAGGGGCGCCACCGCCGGCATGGCAGGAGACGCAATACTTTTTGACAACAGGAGCAACCGATCCAGCGAAGCTGGGGGATGGAACTGGCTTTACGGTTTTTGGCTTCTGAAACGCTGTGGGCGCAACGAGAGCGGCAGCAACCAGCCCACCAGAACCCATTAGGGCAAGATAACGAGGATCAATCAATCCCAAAGCCCTCGAAACACGTCTCGCGCGATCACCATGCACACACTTAACTCTATACGAACGAGCAGCTCTATCGTTCACAACTAATGAGAATTGGCGAGTTTTTCCAATGAATCTGACGCAATCCAAGCAAAGCTTGCTGTCGATTGGTCGCACCCAGCGGCCCTCTGAGAAGTTGACGAAGCGCATCCCAAGCTTCGGGTACTTCACACCAATGCAATTCTGACTTGGAGACAAGTAATTTCAATCGCCATCTCCAAATTCCTGGGGATCCTTAATTGCGACACCTTCATCGAGCCGAAAGAACGCGCTCCTCGTAGGTTTCCATTTCAGAGATCCAGCTTCGCCCGACGGGAACATCAGCACGATGGCAGAGTTCGTCCCAGATCGCACCAAACGGAAGCGTCTTGAATTCCTCCATCAGGGCCAGTTTCTGTGCATTCTTCCCTTCAAGCTCCAAGTGTCGCAATTCGGCCGCTGGCTCCAGCAGCGCACTCAAAATCGCCTTTCGTGTCGCTCGCACTCCGACCACGTAAGCGCCGATTCGGTTGATGCTTGCATCGAAGAAGTCTAGAGCGATGATCGCTCGTCCAAACGCATCGCCCCTTCCTAGTTCTGAGAAAACCGCTCGAAGGTCGTCGTTGAACAACACGACATGGTCGCTGTCCCACCGCATGGGGCGGCTCGTATGAAGGAGCACACGGGGATGGAACTGCATTAATGCCGAGAGCTTGTCAGAAATAGTTTCTGTTGGGTGGAAGTGCCCCATGTCCAGACAGAACACCGTGTCTCTGGAGAGAGCATAGCTGGAGTAGAACTCGAACGAACCGACAACATAGTCCTCAGAGCCAAGTCCAAAGAGCTTGCTCTCAACCGCATCCGTACATCCCGCAAGAGGCTCGTTGAGAATCTCGTCCAATGCTTCAACGAGTCGGGCTCTTGGCGACCATCTGTCTGCAGTGGCATCCTTCGATCCATCTGGAATCCAGTGGTTAATGACGCACTCACTTCCCTGGCGAGACGCCATTGCCGCGGCGATAGAGCGGCAAACAATTCCATGGCGAATCCAATACGATCGAACTTCATCATCGGCACTGGATAATGTGTATCCGGAGGCTGCTTTGGGATGCGCGAAGTAGGTTGGGTTAAAGTCCAGACCGATCCCGATGCTGTTCGCCCAGTCGATCCATCGCTCAAAATGCTCTACCTGGAGTTCATCTCTGCCTATCGCCAAACCGTTCGTCTCAGCGTAGATTGCATGAAGGTTTGCTCGGTGCACACCTGGTACCAGGGAAAACACCTTGTCATAGTCTTGCCTGAGCTCGTCTCCATTTCGAGCTCGTCCAGGATAGTTCCCTGTAGCCATGATTCCGCCTGAATCGACGTCTCCAGACTTCACTTCAAATCCGGCTACATCGTCTGCCTGCCAGCAGTGAACAGAGATCGGAATCGATAGTGCAGCAGCAATTGCGGCTTCTACATCAACGCCCCATTCAGCGTAGATGTTGCGAGCCAATTCATAGGCGGTCATACCAAAGCTTTTACCTCCAAGGGCCCGCAAAAGTAAGAGCCCCCCGCGAGTAACTCTCGCGAGGGGCTCTCGAACCTGCCTTTGTGG
Source organism: uncultured Armatimonadota bacterium (assembly GCA_903927025.1). Lineage (GTDB taxonomy): Bacteria > Armatimonadota > Fimbriimonadia > Fimbriimonadales > Fimbriimonadaceae > Fimbriimonas. Next base: position 150,683 of record CAIYLG010000014.1, on the reverse strand, counting down.
GCAAATTACATGTCGTAGTCGCCCATGCCGCCCATTCCAGGGGCACCGGCTCCGCCACCAGCCTTCTTAGGCTCGGGCTTGTCTACAACCAAGGTTTCGGTGGTCAGAATCAGACCTGCAATCGATGCAGCGTTCTGAATCGTGCTTCGCGTTACCTTTGCAGGATCAACGATGCCGGCCTTCAGCAGGTCGACGATCTCACCAGTTACGGCGTTGAGGCCAAAGTTCTGAGCAGCAGCTCGAACTCTCTCAACGATGACCGAACCCTCGTAGCCGGCATTCTTTGCGATCTGTCGAAGAGGCTCTTCGAGAGCTCGTCGAACGATCAGCAGGCCTGTGAGCTCGTCTCCAGTTACACCTTCGACTGAGAGCGAAGATGCGGCTCGAAGCAGAGTGGAACCGCCGCCAGGAACGATGCCTTCCTCAACTGCAGCCCGAGTTGCGCTGAGAGCATCCTCGTAACGATGCTTCTTCTCTTTGAGTTCGGTCTCCGTGCTGGCGCCAACCTTGATGACTGCAACGCCGCCACTTAGCTTAGCAAGTCGCTCCTGCAGCTTTTCTCGATCGTAGTTGCTGTCGGTCTTGTCGATCTGGTTTCGAATGAGGCTGATTCGGCCAAGGACTTCTTCCTTTGAACCTGCTCCTTCGATGATCGTCGTTTCTTCCTTCGTGATCACAACCTTCTTTGCCGTTCCCAGCATGTCGGTGGTCACGTTATCCAGCTTGGTGCCGAGATCCTCGCTGACGAACTTGCCGTTCGTCAGGATCGCGATATCTTCCAACATCGCCTTTCGTCGGTCGCCAAAGCCAGGAGCCTTGACGGCTGCGATCTGAAGAACGCCGCGGATCTTGTTGAGAACCGTCGTCGCAAGCGCGTCGCCCTCAATGTCCTCTGCGATGATCAGGATCGGTCGTCGGGTTGCGGCGGCCTTCTCGAGGAATCCGAGGAACTCCTGAGCGTTGCTGATCTTCTTCTCGTGGATGAGGATCAGAGGGTTCTCAAGAACAGCTTCCATTCTCTCGGGGTCAGTTACGAAGTACGGACTGATATAGCCGCGGTCGAACTGCATACCCTCGACGACGTCCAGTTGGGTATCTCGACCCTTGGACTCTTCGACGGTGATGACTCCGTCCTTGCCAACCTTGTCCATCGCTTCGGCGACGTGCTTGCCAATTTCGCTGTCGTTGCCGGCGATGGTAGCCACGAATTCGACCTGCTCTTTGTCCTTGATTGGCTGAGCCTGCGACTTGATGTTGGCGATGACGAGGTCAACGGCTCGATCGATACCACGCTTTACTGCGATGGGATTGCCACCAGCGGCGACGTATCGAAGGCCTTCGTTGACGATCGCCTGAGCGAGAACGGTGGCGGTCGTTGTGCCGTCTCCAGCTACATCGTTGGTCTTGCTGGCAACTTCCTTGCACAGCTGGGCGCCCATGTTCTCGTAGGGATCTTCAAGTTCGATCTCTTTGGCGACGGTGACGCCGTCCTTGGTGATCGTTGGGCTTCCCCACTTCTTGTCGAGAACCACGTTGCGTCCCTTTGGACCCAGGGTCACCTTTACGGCGTCGGCAACCTTGTTTACGCCGCGCTCAAGCGCGCGTCTTGCGTTCTCATCATATAGAAGATTCTTTGCTGACATATTAATTTGCTCCTTAGCGGTTTAACGAACTCCCTGGCAACACAAAGGCCCATCGTGTTCCGATGAGCTGTGCCGGGTGCCGATTAGTTCAGAATCGCGTAGATCTGATCTTCGTCGAGGATGGTGTAATCCTGACCTTCTACGGTCACTTCATTTCCACCGTACTTACTGAAAAGCACTCGGTCTCCAACCTTGACCGTGAGCTGATTTCGCTCGCCGCTGTCAAGGACTCGGCCGCCACCCACGGCGATAATCTTGCCCTCCTGGGGCTTTTTCTTGGCGCTGTCGGGGAGATAGATACCGGATGCGGTCTTCTCCTCTTGCTCAACGAGCTGCACGACCACCTTATCGCCAAGCGGCTTTAGACTTGCCATGTTTGTTCCTCCAAAATTCACGTTCTGAGAATTGGGCTAGCACTCGCCAACCCAGACTGCTAAAGTTTACTCCAGCCGGACGAGCGGGCGTCAACGCAAATTAGCAAAAAATCCCCGAGAGTGCTAATGTGCACCACTCGGGGATTTCTGCAATTCGAGAAATTCAGCTAGCGAACGAAGTGAATCTTAGGGCTCTGGAGCGAATCCAAAAGCATCAGCGAAACCACCGGCATGGGACGATCCTTGGCGACTTCGCGAGCCTCATCGAAAGTGACTTCGCAGGTAGTCATTCCCACCAAATCAATCCACTCGGCAAAACGGACCGCGGCGGACTCTGTGCTGAAGGCGGCCAAGCCGTGAATTCCCTCATGGCAGAAGCATCCGTACCGGTTGCTTGCGGGATGGTGGAGAACAAATAGGTTCTCAGGAAAGGTCTCGTCAAGACCCATAAGCGGAAGGATGAGTGTTTCGCTCATAAGCATGTCGCAACTCAAGGCAAGCAGGATTATTTACTTGTTGGGGCGCTAGTCGCACGTTTCCGGTCCCGGTTTTAGAAAATTGCGGCGGGATCAGCACTCTATGGAGTCACGCGAAAGCATGAGTAGGCGGATGTCTGCCTATGCGGCACGAAAGCCCCCTCCCCCTCGAATATTTGGGTGCCCACGCATCGATTGGAAACTGATAGAGTGAAATCTCCGTGAACTTTTGAATTCAAAAGTCGTTTGCCCTGATGGTTGTGTTTGAATGGAACTAACTGCTGAAGAGAAGGTTTCGCATCTTTTGCGCAGATTCGGCCTAGGAGCCGGTCGCCTCGAACTCGAAAAGTATCTCCACCTTGGGGTTGAGGGGACGATCGATCGCCTCATCGACTACGAGAAGGTGCCAGTCGGACACACACCGGAAGTATGGGAGTGGTACGTCCAGGCAGACGCAAAGTTTGGCCTAGACCCAACTCGGGTGCGGAGCTGGTGGCAGTATCGAATGGTCACCACCGAGCGCCCCCTCGAAGAAAAGCTCGTTCTTTTCTGGCACAACCACTTTGCGATCAGCGGATCCAAATGCGACTTCGGACCCTTGATGCACACGTACGTTGACGTCCTCCGGGAAAACGCATCGGGAAGCTTTTCTGCGCTCCTCACAAATGTCAGCAAGACCCCCGCGATGCTCAAGTGGCTCGACGTCGACCAGAGCGTGCCCGGTCATCCGAACGAAAACTTCGCGCGCGAGGTCATGGAACTGTTCACCCTCGGCATCGGAAACTACTCAGAAAAAGACGTGCAGGAAGCCTCACGAACCTTCCTTGGTTGGAGCCTGAGATACCCGATCAACGAGAGGCTGGGGGGCGACCAGAACAAGAAGATCCAGGGTGCCATTGAATATGGTTGGCCCCTGGTTGCTTCGAGCTTCTCGCCAGAAATGCGAGACATGGGGCATAAGACCATCCTGGGCAAGACAGCTGCCTACGATGCAGACATGTTCCTGAGAACTCTGGCCTATCACCCTATTACCGCTAAGCGAATGGTGAAGAAGATCTTTTCCTTCTTTGCCTACGACGACCCTACACCGGCCACCATCGACAAGTTTGTCAAGGTTTGGTACAAGAACGATCTCCACATCAAGCCGCTTCTTAAGGCCATCGCTCATTCCAATGAATTCTGGAGCGATCGCTGCGTGCGCACGATGGTGAAAAGTCCCGTTGATTTCGCAGTGGCTCAGCTCCGACAAACCGGCGTCGGTTCGAGATGGTCCTCCAAGCGTCCGGCCACGCAGCTGCCTACTCAATCGATGTTGCCCGTCGCCGGTGATGAAGTGGGCCAGCTTGCCCGCACAATGCGGAACCAGGGCCTCGACCTGCTCTTCCCCTTCGACGTGAGCGGGTGGAAGTGGGGAGAAGCCTGGCTGACCACTGCCACGATGCTGGAGCGCATCCGGTTTCAGGATTTCGTGTTCTCTCCGCGCGGGAAGACGGGCGCTCCCGGACAGGCGCTGCTGGACCGGGTGGTTAAGGATCACAGCACATCCACAAGCAAGGAATGCACTGTCGCAATCCTCGAACTATTCGACGTCACCCTGAGTCCAGAAAAGCATGCGGTCATCGAACAAGCAATTGAGGGCATCGGCGGACCCGCGAAGGCATTCGCGGACGGAAACCGAGCTTCGGCTTCGATGAGAAAGCTATGCAAGATCCTGTTTGCATCACCGGAAGCGCAGCTCTGCTGACGCTTGGCCCAGAATGGCACCACTGAATCACGCTTACGATGGTGGTGGCAACTTGACTTCGATTCGAGGAAACCTCGAACCCCGACCTCATAACATCTGCTGGCGTCTCTGGGTATCGCTCAGTCGGTGCGACAGCCAAGGGTGAGTTGGACCAATTCATCGGTCGAAGGCTCTCACGTGATCCGTCGAAGGTTTTGCAGAACAATGCTATACAGCAATTCGATGTTGCAGCGAAGAAGGGAATTGGGACACCTGCATGAAATTGGTGAAGAACACTATCGGGCGCTTGATGGCTGTATCGGTTATCTTCCTTTTAGGGATGTGGGGGTGGCACCTACGCGCCCTCAATATTGAAGAGGGTGATCAGAATATGTATGCATCTGTGCTCCTGGGAAATTTATATCCGCATACAGGAAGAAAGTCAGCGCAACCGTAGATGAGGACCCTGATTTTGATGGAGCTAAATGGAAAGCGATCGAATCAGATCTATTGCGTCAGGTTACAGATCAAATGAATCGGGAATATGGGGAAACAAGAGTCAAGGGGTGGGGCACGCACGTCCTGATCGCCCGATATGGGATTTACCCAACCATAGCCGTAAGCTTTAGGCGTCCGGTTCTCAAAACGTATAGTAGCAATGTTATTGCCGAGTTGAAGGGACTATGAAGAGAGTCTTGTTTTCTACTCGTTCATTGCCGCGCTTCGATCCAGGGACACAGGTAATTCATCCTAGCCGTACCCACGCACATGACTCCTCTAGGAATATCAATTCGCAGAATCTTCCTGAAATGGGGCAAGACACCATTCAGACGCACCTTCAACTACGACTCGAACTGCAGCACCGAGATGATCGTCGACGGTTACTTGGGTGCGCCTTCGTTCCAGGCGCCGGTTCTATACGATGCGTACGGAAAACCGTCGACAGCCTTGCCCGCTGTTACCCCGGTTACCGGCGCCTACAGTTTGGCCAGCTCGCAGCCGTTCCAGTACAAAGGGCAATACGGCTACTACACCGAGGGGGGCAGCGGGCTCATCTACTGCATGAATCGGTTTTATGATCCGAATATTGGCCGATGGATTTCCCGCGATCCGGCAGGGTTGGATGGAGGGTTGAATGTATATGAGTATTGCGAAGACAATCCGATCATGGAAGTCGATCCGGACGGGCTTGACAGTTTCCAAATCAGAGAAGCAATAATCTTTCGTGATAATCAAGGGGTAGCGCGCTTTTCCAAAATGCTGTTCAGGCCTTCAATGCTTGGGGCATGGAAGAATATCACCTCCGTACGTGACGATTTTGATAACATGTCCAGCGGGCTATTTAAAGCGATCCTCACTAGCAACACCTTCAATTCAGTCACAATTGTTGGCCACGGAAATGATGGGCTTCTCTATTACAATATTGATGACAATGATAAAGTCGAAGCAGACAATCTTAACAAATACGCTGCATTACGCAGAAAGAAGCACTTGCCGAAGTTGAAGTGTATCGATATTGAAGAGTGCTGCGTTTGTTCAGACCATTATCTGGTGAATGCTTTACTGGAATTATCCGACGAAGTGTACGGATTCGAAGGATGGACTGTGAACCCAACATCTGGGGCACGGGGAAAGAAATACCACTACATCAAGCCTTTCGATAATCCGCCCAAGACGCATTATAATGATCATTCTAGGAATTATATATATGGGCGGCCCCCACATTGAGAAGACGAGTTTCTTTATTTTCGCTAGTTGGAGGGCTTCTTCTAGTAATTTGCATTCAGATCGCGAAGTCAATATCGCAAGATTTCGGACGATTAGCCGGGCGCAACTACATCGTAGCCTATTACAGATTTCGTTGTGTTTGGGGAAGGTGGCCCGAGTCAACTACAGAGCTAATGAGTCGCGCAAAGCTAGAATACCTAAAGAACATCAGCGACCTTGGGAAAACCTTTGATCTTTCGTTAAAGCAGATACCAGCCTCGAATGACAGGATTATCCTGATATTTTCCGGCTCGTATCTAATGCATTTTGAGCAAACCAAAATGCTGGACTTTTCAGGTTACGATTGCAAAGATCACAACTCCGGCTTCTACTACTTCATGGGGCCTACCAAGCGGCCCTAGCAGGATGCGGAAATGGCCGCTTAGATCGCTAGGAAGCTGTTGCCGAACCTGCCTATTTGCTTAAAACTTGTTCGTCTCTATTTTGTGGTAGGCCGCGAGAAACCCCAGAAGCAGCTATTCGGTTTGACTTCGCTGGACAGCAAGATTCCTGAGGATCATCCTCTTCGCACGATCCGGTCTTTGTGCGATGAGTGCATGGCTCCTTTGATGAGCGCGTGGGAATCCGAATACAGTTCGATTGGTCAACCGGGCGTACCTCCTGCGGAAAACCGTCGACAGCCTTGCCCGCCGTTACCCCGGTTACCAGCGCCTACAGCTTGGCCAGCTCGCAGCCGTTCCAGTACAAAGGGCAATACGGCTACTACACCGAAGGCGGCAGCGGGCTCATCTACTGCCAGAATCGATTCTACGATCCGAATATTGGCCGGTGGCTCTCACGTGATCCGGCTGGATTGGACGGCGGGATAAATGTTTATGAGTACTGCGAAGGGAATCCAATTTCCTTCGCGGATCCGAGTGGGTTGGTCATCATTCGTGTCATTAGCTATAGGGTTTTTGCATATGGCTGGCACCGCGGCATCGTCGTAATCGATAATATCGGCCATGAAAAGCCATACAGCTTCGCTGGTGGGCCCGAGCGGTTTGGCATCGCCAAGGTAGGTCATCTAGTTTCACATTCTGGACCTTGGTTGACAGGTACGATGGATTACGACAAATGGCATAAGCAGCCAACCGGAGATCGGCGTACAATGACACTTGTGGACGATAATTCGCCTGCCAAACATTGGATCGATAAATTCAAAGCAATTGAGGCTGACATCGCTTCTAAACCGCCGCAGGACTATGCACCACTGCCAACAGATGGTCTGCATCTTTGGGGCGGAGCTACCGCAAACAGTAATACCTGGGCTCATTACTTGCTCCTGAAAGCGGGTCTCATGAAGCAATACAGCCACGCAATCTCAAAATTACCAGGAGGCGATCTTCCCTGGGCTCCAGGCTGGAACATCAAAGTCCCATATAACGACGCTCCCCATCCATGATCACCACTCCGAAACTCCTTAAAACCGCTCAAGCCTGCGGATGCATTGCTGTCCTCGCCTTTATTGCCTCGAGTGAAATCCGGACGAGAAATCTAGGGGCTGAGGTGAACTTGATTTACGACGCTTCATCCTGTTGCCTTCCTGGTAGGACGAAGATAGAAGTGCGTCACTGCTTCGAGTCGCGAGGGTACGCGCCCAGACGCCTCGAAGATACCACCGACATGATCCCTCCAAACCTTTTGCTCGGCGGGTTCTCGTTTCGCGAAACTTCTGTCGACGTAAAATACGGGGCAGATGGCAAATTTAGCAGCTATTCCCTGGCAGCAGTGATGTCGGCTCTATAGGGCGCACGAGTTGCCGCCGTGTATCTTTTGCGTGCGACTCTGGACGCCCATTCAAAGCCAAAGTGCCCTTCGGGCTCCACGTCAATCGATCCGAAACTACGCGCGCCTGGCGTACAAAAAGAAAGTCAGCGCAACTGTAGATGCGGGCCCCATTTTCTGAGGCTCATTCGCAAAGCTGTTGTTAGCGCTGTTCCATAGATGCCTTGGCCTTGGCCGAACTGTTCAGTTTGAATAATTTGCTGAATCCACCTCAATCCGGACACCGAATCGTCCTCAAGCCGGACAGTAGGGGCTAAATATCCGGACACTAAGTGGCCCTTAATCCGGACACGAATACGCATGCCGAATTGCGCGGAATCCGGACGCAAATTGCGTTTCAAGCGGACAGGGTTTGCGTTTTAAGCGGGCGGGATTTGCGGAGAAAGCGAACGCGGTTTGCGTGAAGGGCGGACACTCGAGACTCGATGTTTCTGAAGCTTCCTTTGTCGTGGTCTCACGTCTGGCCTCATAGCTCCGTCCCTTGGGCGGGGTTGGGAGCATGAGGTGTCAAGGAGACCTATAGAGATGAACAAGATTCGTGAAGTGGCGCGTCTGCATCTATCGCACAGCTCGAGCGTGAAGCAAATCGCCGCCACATGCCGAATCAACCGAGGCACTGCTGCTGCAGAATTGCGCGGCATGTGGATGGCACTTGCGGTGAAGGTGAAGACGGAGGCTACCAAATCAATGTACGTCCATCCATCTTCCGGACTTAACCGCACTGCCGTCGTTCCCGTGCGGTCACCCCGACCTAGGGTAGGCGCAGGAGCGCCAACCCTAGGCTATTACATGCTCGGAATGCCTTTGGCGTTCGTTGAACCGGTCACCAGGTTGCTGGAACGCAGCACATGGAGAGCAATCCTCGAAATGTGGGGGGTTTGCCAGCGTCCCCGGGCAAGCTGCCCTAGTTGGATGGTACAATTCCTAACCGCAAACCCGGACGTAGCTCAATGGATAGAGCATCAGTCTTCGGAACTGAGGGTTGGGGGTTCGAGTCCCTTCGTCCGGGCCAAATCCCCCTAATGTTTGGGTAGGTTTACGGTCCCTTTGCGGTCCACTTTGCCCCATCCCTGACGGTTGCCCCCAATCGCTCGGATCATGGACCGGTACATCACCCCGTACATAATCTGCCGGTAAGCAAACCGCTGGAGGAAAAGCCACCACAGGGCGCCATATTTCTCTCGCTCCAGTCGATAGGCGATAAAGCCAGAGACGAGTTCAGCACCAAAGAACACCACATAAAGGAACCCGACCTGCATCAATGACGCAGACGCGGACGGCAGGTTCGAGAACTCTGCATCTGGATGGAGTCGATGCTGTACAAACGCCGCCACGTAGCCGCATAGCGAGTAAATGACCTGAAGGTCAACTAGAGGCGCCAACGCTTGGAATACGATCTGAAACAGCCATAGAGTTGGAAGCGCGAGCCAACCGAAAAATCCGTTGTGAAACAGGGCTCGACGGTGCTTCGCGAGGCATTGAAGGGTTCCGTAAGCCCATCTGAATCTCTGCTTAAAGAAGGATCGGAAGCTCTCAGGCGCCTCTGTGTAGGCCATCGCCAGAGACTCATTCTCTAGTCGGTATCCCTTCTGGCGCAACCGCCACGTGAGGTCCATATCCTCCGCCAGCGTATCGTTAACATAGAGCCCAACTTGCTGAACGGCCTCCGTGCGCCACACCCCGATAGCTCCAGGAACGACGGTGATGCTATTCAGAAGGGCGTAAGCACGACGATCGATATTCTGGCTAGTTGTGTACTCCACCGCCTGCCACTGCGTGAGGATGTTGACTTGGTTGCCAACTTTGACGTTTCCTGCAACCGCGGCAACCTTAGGGTCCTCGAAGTGGCGAACGAGGTAACCCAGCGCGCTGGGATCAACTTGAGTATCGGCATCCACCGAGAGGTACAGTTCCGACCTGCACTGCCTAATTGCCTGGTTCAGAGCCGCTGACTTCCCGCCATTTTCTCGATTGATCAGCTTGACCCTTGGGTCATCTCCGTATATTTCCTGAACTGCCTGAGCAGTACCATCGGTTGAACCATCGTTCACCACGATCACTTCGCTGATCGGATACTCAGATCCAAGTGCACTTGCGATCGTGCGCGCTATGACTGTCTCTTCATTGAAGGCGGCGATAATAACGGCGACTTCAGGCTTGAAATCGGGGTTATAGATCAACCGCTTCTGCCTAAAATTGTGGATCAGAGCGAGAGGCATGATCAGCGCCAAGCGCGCGAAGCCGAGCCAAATGGCGGCAAGGAAACCAATTGCCAAGAGCCAGTCCGCCGTGAATACTGCTCCAAATTCAATTTTCGCAAGCAGAATCGTAAGCCGCTCGGATGGAAGCGTATCCGGCATCACTTGAGCACGAGTTTTGCCCATGAGTTCGGCGACGCTTACGAATCGATATTTCTCCCGTTGGAGCTCAGGCACAAAAATTTTCAGCGCCCCAATCGTAGCATCGCGGTCGCCGCCGGCATCATGGAGCAGGATGATGTTTCCTTCATCTCCAGACGACTCAAAATGCTTGATCTGGCTGACGACGTCGGTGGCGATGTCCTGCGCCGTTTTGACTCTTGACCCGCCGTTGCGATTGGTGACCCACAGATTCCAGTCCTGCGGATCAATCTTCTCTCCAACCGTTACATAGTGGAGCTGAGCGGCCAGGGCAACTGGGACCAGTTCTTCCTTGCTTGAAGGCTCAGAGTCTGCGTTGTACGGAGGCCTAAAGAGAACGGTCGACTTGCCCAGAATTGTTTCGATGACTCGCTGGGTTGCGTTGATCTCAAGCTCAGCCCGGAATGAACTGATCGAGCCGAGGTCAGGGTGAGAAAAAGTGTGATTCCCAACTTCATGCCCTTCGTCATATTCCCTTTGAACGAGGTTTGAATGTTCTTCTGCGTTCTTCCCGACGATGAAGAATGTTGCCGGGATCTTCAGCTCTTTCAGCGCATCAAGAATCTTGGGCGTGTAGGTCGGATCCGGTCCATCGTCAAACGTGATGCACAGCTTCTTCTCGACGTACCCAGAGTGCTGAAGCACATAAGGAAATGCATATTCAAGATAGTGCTCATCGGTGATCAGCCCGTCTGAGTCAACCTTGAAATTTCTTCGACCCTCGGTCGGATAATCCTGAACTCTGAGGATTTCTCCCTTTCCAACGTTGGACACAAAGTAGGGAAAGCGAACTGATTCCAGAGACGAGGGATGCATTTCCTTGGTGAAAGCAGTCGGGCCCATAAAGGTCCAAATCCCAGGGTCCTCTTGCCCCAACGCCCAAACTGCCGCACCACGCAATCCGTAACCTCTTGCCGAGAGCCACTGGTTATAGGCTGCCGCCGCATCAAGTATCCAGACGTGATGCATTTTTTCGCTGTCGTCTTGGTAGTTGAACCAACTGTTGAGGCTATCCGGATCGAAATGAATGACCTTGGACGGGTCGGCATCGGTGTAGCCCTTAGCCGTGTCCATTGCTTCCTGGAAGCTCATGCTGTCTGCTGGCTGGGTACTTCCCTCTTGCCAGTCGTAGGCATAGTTGCCAATACCAAGCACGACCTTCTCAGGCGGAATGATACTGAGCGTCTTTTGAAGAACCGAGTTGCACCAATCCAAGCTTGCGATTGGACCGGGAGGGTCCTCTTCAGCATGCTGGTCGTAGACCATCATCATCAGCCAGTCACATGAATCGGCAAGGGACTTCACTTGAGCCGAGTCCGTTGACGCCTCTACATCAACGCTGACACCAAGCTGCATAGGATGGAATGCGTTGTGAAGCAGAGCCACAAAATGTGGAAGCTTCGGATAGTCCTCTTCCTCCAGTTCCTCGAAGTCGATGTTGATGCCCTGGAATCGATTCTTCTCAACCCAGGAAAGCAGCTGACTCACGATCGAAGCCTGATTCGCAGGTGAGCTCAAAAGTTGATGGACAGATTGCGGATTCCAGTTTCCGAGCCGACTGTTGCTGATCAGAGGGACGATGCGCAGCCCGACACTGTGGGCGATCTCCAAGACACGCTCATTCTTAGGATTCTCGTCGAGATTGAAGTCCGAATAGTTGATGCTCTTGCCATCGGGATTGAGAGAGAGCCAAGCCGGAATCACATGAGTTAAGTGATCCTTGTACGCGCTGAGCGAGTGAACTCCCGATTCTTCCCAAGGAGCGTAGAACCCTGCAATGATCTTCTCCACATGCGTGGGCGGATTCTTGACTTTGTTCTTTGTCTGCGAGATCAGGCTCAGCAGATCTTTTCGAGTCTTGTTATCGAAGATGATCGATCGGCGTGCCGTACTGTCCGGAAGGGTTGAGAGCAGACCGGCGTTCTTGTGAGCCTTCGTAGTCGGATCGCTCAGCGCCGGAATGGTGAAGCAAAGGATGACCGCGAATAGTGTGCTGGCGACGGCAACGATTGTGCTTACAATCGCAGCGAACCGAGACATCCGCACTCGGCGCTTGCCCTGCGGGTCATAAAAGATCGGTTCAGATTCCATTGAGTCGCCGAAGCGTCAAACGCGGAGGAAGACTTTCTTCCTATAGAACACCATCAGGATCACCCACCAACACGCGATGTAGATCCATGTGTAAGCCCAGCCACCGGATACGCGGCCAAGGTGGCTTACCAGTGAATTCAATAGAGCTTCCTGAATGGAGATGTTACCCTTCGGAGACTTCATGGTCCACACCGAGAAGACCATTACCTTTGCCAACACAGGCAACACATAAGCCAAAATTGCGTTTGAGCCGAAGACAAGGAGCACGAACGGCCACTTGTTCCACTTGAGAGCATCCGTGAACAGGTAAAGACCGCAAAGAAGCAGCAACCCTGCGCCACCGGTAACGAGGAGGTAGGACGGGGTCCAAGTCGGCTTGTTGTACGGAAGCATGCTGTTTGCCGCGAGGCCCGCAACCAGCATCACAATGCCCGAGACCAACATGACCACCATCCGGCGCAGATGATCCAGTTTGGGATTCGTCAGCGCATCACCGACCAGTCCAGCATAAATCATCAGGGCCGCAGTTGGAATCGCGGAGAAGATTCCATCCAAGTTGTACATCACCAAATAGGTGCGGTTCACATGGTCGATAAAATTCGAGGACTCGGTAAACGTGCCAACTGGCGCACCGGGTACCGGTAAAAATCGAAGCGCCATCCCGTATCCGCCCAGCATCAGGGTGGCGACCACCAATCGTCTGACTGCCGGCAACTCGTAAGCGTACGCGGCAAGGAAGTAGGCGAGCCCGATCAGCTGCAGGACTCCGAGAGTGAATACGAATTGCTTCGAGATTGCCGCATTGACAACGCAGCCAAGCCCGACGAGACCGGCGGCTCGGCCCAGAATCTTTATGTCCAAGCGCCAACTCGGCAATCCCTTCTTCTTGAAGGAGGCAAAGGACATCGGAATCGAGAGGCCCACGCACAAAAGGAACCAAGGGAAGACAAAGTCCGCAAGGCGGAGGCCCTGATTCCACGCAGCATGGGTAAATGCATCGGGCGTAAACGTGTCCAGCGCGATGTTGTTGACGATGAGCATCAAAATCACCGTCAAGCCTCGAAATGCATCCAAGGAGACGAGTCGCTTCGACTTTTGTTGCGCCGGAGCCTTAACTGGCTCTTGAACTTCGGCAGCTGCGGCCGCGTCCTGCCTATCAGGTCGCTCTGCCTTGTCCGGCTCGGCACCCCTGATGATGTCTGCAACAAAACCCAATCGTCTGGGCTCGGCAGCTGCGGCGGGTCGAGACTTTACGACTTTCATGTTCAACCGATCTCGGTACTGCCACAAAGTCCGAATCGGAACCGAGCTTTTTAGCTAGAAAGACTCTGCACGATCAACAGAGCATCCGTTCCAATGCAAGGGCCAGACTTAGGGCATCCTATTGGAACATGACGATCCAAACCGGTGATTTGGAGTTCAAAAATATAGAGATTCGACTACCCGTGTGGATAACTCTTCCACAGGAAGCGGACGCTAGGTTTCGCTAGGGCCAATGTGAGCGCTTACAGCACTACTTGAGATCCACATTGGCAAAGGCGCAGCCAGTAGCTTTTGTGATCGGAGCGTACTTTGTGTCAAATGGCTGTTCAACCACTCCCGCTATCTTAGACATCTCGTGGTTCATTTCCAAGAGCAGATCTTTAGAGTAGCCCGGCCACATTTTGGCGATATGCCCATTTCTTGCGACGAGGACACAATAGATTGCCGCTTTGGCGCCATAGGCGTGAATGATTTCGAGCTTAGGGTCTGGAATCACAGGATATGGCACTGAGAGCTCTGCATTCCAAAGCTTCGCTTTGGGAAGGTCCCCATTGGTCACGCTCACAAAATCAACCTTTCCCTTAAATCTCTTGTACATGTCGTGGAAGAGGGGCTCAGCATCAAAGCTACAAGGACAGCCGTCCACAACAAAATACACAAACTGTGGTCGAACTGCTTGAGGAGAGGCAAGCTCAACTTGTTTGCCTGTGACATCTGGCACTTTGAAGCTGCGCTCCAAGGTGTTGTGCACAGCGTCAGTTTCTGCGAGCATCTGGGAAGTAATCAGGTGCCTCGGCTGACTCGTGATGATATTCACCGAATCAGAGTAGGGTGTTTCACTCCGAGCTCTGGCCTGAATCCAAACCAATCCGCCAAGGCAGGCGAACAGGCATCCAAGAGGAATCGTAATCGCGCGAAGCTTCATCGTCCCACAGATAAGTGTATTCGATTTCTGGTGCCGGCTAACCCAAAGCAGCCGCTAAACAAGTATCTCCCGAATACAAATCTTGGTCCACTGGAAAGCGAATCAAGAATTCTGCTTCCGCCGGAGAGATGATTCCAAACGAGCCTTGTTCGCCTGCAGATTGGAGGATGCCATCTTGCATTCGGGCACGAACGAAGTCATCTCGGCCCATGGCCTTATGATCAAACCCCAGTCTCATTGGCCACCACCTCAATGGGGGCTCAAGAGCTCCCGTGAGGCGCAGCAAGGCCTCACGCACGAATAACTCAAAGCAGACATAAGAACTTGCAGGGTTGCCTGGCAGCCCAAAGACAAAGCTTGCGCCGACTTGGCCGAACAGCACTGGCTTTCCGGGCCTAATCTTGACTCCGTGAAAGTGGATATGCCCTATTTGCTGCAGCACGCTTGCGACGAAATCTCGATCTCCCACCGAAGCGCCACCCGACAGGATGACGACGTCACTCAGTTCCGAAGCACGCCAGATGGCATCCACAACCTCCTGTCGGTTGTCTCGAACGAGGACGATTTCTGGCCAATTCCCAAGAACGGATCCTGTGAGTGCCGCAAGCATCGGCCCGTTTGTGTCGCGAATCTGAGGACCGGACGGAATATCTGCAGATGAGACAATTTCATCCCCCGTTGAGATGACCGCAACCTTCGGTCGGACGAAAACAGGTGGACGAACTTCGCCGTTAAAGGCAAGAAGGGGCACGTTGCTGGGATCGATCCGTGTCCCTGACTTCATCAGCAACTTTCCGAATTGAAAGTCGGCTCCCGCACGACGGATGAAATCACCTTGAGAAACCATGCGGCTAATTTGGATTCGGCCTCCGTTCAGGGAAACGTCCTCCTGCATCACGATCCCCCACGTTCCGGGAGGCGTCGGCGCACCCGTAAAGATTCGCACCGCTGTGCCCTTTTCTATGCGCGTCAGAGACTGAGAGCCTGCTGATACTGAGTCAGAGAGCACCAGCACGGCCCCTTCCAGCCCATCTTCTGCGCAGCTGATTGCATATCCGTCAACTCCGCTATTATCAAAGCGAGGGTTGTCACCTTCAGCGTGTAGATCCGTCGCGATGATTCTGCCAACCGCGTTTTCCAGAGCCAACCGTTCGGTGCGCTTTGTCGGATGAATGGCACCCCGCATGATTTCAAGTGCAGCGTCATAAGTGAGCAGTTCTCGGCTCATAGCGCAAGTATGCAGCGGGGTGCCCCACAATAGGGCATGCGCAGTCTCCGCAGCCAATTGATCCTCAGCCACCTGTTGCTGGTGCTGATTCTGGGCATCGTGATGAGTGGTGCAAGTGTGGAGTTCTTTTCCATCACGAAATCAATTGATCGGGTCCTGCAGGGCAATTTCAAGACGATTCAAGCCGCTCACGAAATGACGACTGCGCTTCATGAGGAAGAGACAGCTTTTGCGATCCTGTCCACCGGCGACCGACACGAGGCGGAAATAGCGTATGCACACGCGTCGACAACATTCGCTAAGGGATATAGCGATGCGGCTCAAATGGTGCGGACACCCGCAGAGCGAAAAATCTTAAATCGTGTGGCTGCAGACGCGGCGAAAACGGATCAGCAGGCCAAGCGCATCTTCTCAGAGAAGTCTTTAGATGGACAGCGCGAGGCGGCACTCCTCTTTCAAAACGTCCTGCGACCTCAGCTTAAGGACACTCGTCAGCTGACGGAATCGCTTCTGCTCGCCGGTCGGCAGGCCATTGTTGACGACAATGACGCAGCGATGGCCAACTCCCGCACCGGCTTTTGGCGGAGCGTTGGAATTACGATTTCGGCCACCGCTGCTGCCGTCATCATTGCGCTTACAGTCGTTCGCACAATTCTCACCCCTCTCAACCAGCTTGCCGCACACGCAAAGCTGGTTGCAGAAGGTGACCTGAGTCCAAATACTATTCGAGCAAGCCAGGCGGAAGTCGTTGCGCTCGCAGACTCTTTCAACGATATGGTTGAAAAGGTCGCAGAAGCGCGCCAGTCTGACGCGCGCACGATACGCAAGCTTGAACGAATTTCGGAAACCGCACTCGAATCCATGTACGACCCCTTAATCGTCACGGATGTGGACAGTAACGTGATCCGAATCAACAAGGCAGCCGAGCAAATATTCGGAAAAGTCCCGGCCTCACCAAGAATCCCAGTTTCTCAGCTCATCTCAGACCATAGGGTGATCCACGCCATCGACAGCGCGATCAAAGCAGATCATGTTTCGGCGAATGAAGATGAAAGTTCGCACGTCCAACTCTCCATCAAAGGTGATCGACGCACCTATCGGCTCCGGGTTACCCCCATGAAGGGCAGCGAGGATCGAATTGTTGGAAGCGTGACCGTCTTAGAGGACATTACACACCTAAAGATCGTGGACCAAATGAAGAGCGAGTTCATTGGAGTGGCCTCACACGACCTTCGCTCCCCTGTCACCTCTCTGATCCTGGGAAACCACCTGCTGATCGAAGGTGTAGCTGGACCACTTACCCCCACTCAGATCGAGGTTCTGGTTAGCCAGCGTGAAGACCTGGAGAGATTGGAACGACTGATGAGAGATTTGCTCGATGTTTCCAAGCTAGAAGCAGGAGCCTCTCCTCCGAAGCTTGAAGCGATTACTGTGATGGAACTCGCAAAACATCCCGTTGACAATTTGAAGATTCAGGCAGATAAAAAAAGTATAAATTTAAAGCTTCAAATTCCCGATAATTTGCCATTGGTGAAGGCTGACGCACTCCAAATCGGCCGAGTTCTTACCAACCTGGTCGGGAATGCGCTTCGACACACTCCAGAAGGAGGGTCCGTGTGGGTCAACGCATCAAGGAACCATAATGAAGTAACCTTAAGCGTCGAAGACAATGGAGCTGGAATTCCCGAGGAATACCGCAAAAGAATTTTCGATCGGTTTGTGCAGGTCCCAGGGGCGCCTCAAGGCGGAGCAGGCCTAGGGCTCTCGATAGCACGAAAAATCGTACAGGCACATGGTGGCGAAATGACGGTCGAGAGTCAACTTGGCAAAGGAAGCACTTTTAGCTTTACTTTGCCTATATCTGGTGAGCTTTCCAGCGAGGACAATAAGTCTTGAGCGCTCGAGTTTTAGTAATTGACGACGAGGCTAACCTCCGGACGATGATGAAGCTTGCGCTTGTTCACGCCGGTTATGAAGTCGAGACTGCTGGAGACGGCAAAGAGGGCCTAGAGAAGTTTGGCGATGGCAAAACTTGGGATGCCGTGCTCTTAGATCAGCGCATGCCAGGCATGTCTGGACTTGACGCTCAGAAGGAAATCCTCAAGCGGTGCTCTGCCGCGAAGCTAATTCTGATCACAGCTTTTGGGACAATTGACCTCGCCCTTGAAGCAATCCAAGCTGGAGCGTCAGATTTCCTCCGAAAGCCATTTACTCCGGAGACCCTGAAGAACGCGGTAAAAACCGCTCTAGAGCGCCCCACCAAGAAGCTGGCAGCTGTACCGGTCGGTCTTGCCTGCAAAGAATTCACGCGCACGACGATCAACGGCTTCAGTTTTGAACTTGACCATCAAACAATTGATGACGCCAACGGAGACATGCACTGCACGTTCCTGGTGAACTCCGGAACGGGCCACAAGTCGAAAATAAACGTCCTTCTGCACTCGTACGTGATGGAGCTTGTCAAAGCGTATTCCGATTCAGAATGCGTCCCAGGAGAAAACCAGTTCTGGCAGGCGCTTTGCGAGGAGGAATTGGCAAACTATTTGTGGCAGAATGCCGAGGCGCCAGACGGAGCACATATCGACATCGACGATCTCACCCTGAGCTCAAAGCGCTGGATCGATTCGGTTCTCACTGTTAGCGTTGCTGAAGAACATGCCTGATAGTAAACCCCTCGCGCCTATTCAAGGCGGCAAGCACAAAATCTTTCTCGGATACGCCGCTGGAGTTGGAAAGACCCATGCGATGCTCGAGGAAGCTCACCGCCGAGCCAGTCGCGGTCAGGACGTGGTTATTGGCATCATCGAATCCAGAAACAGGGCTCCGATCGAAGTGCTGTCCATTGGGCTAGAGCAGATTCCTCCCCTCGAAAAAGGAGGACACCTGCAGCTCGACGTTGCCGCGATCATCGCGAGAAAGCCAGAAGTCGTGCTGGTTGATGATCTTCAGGCAACCAATGCGCCAGGCTCGAAGAACGAGAAGCGGTGGCAGGACGTCAACGAGATCCTCGGCGCCGGAATACGAGTCCTTTCGACCGTAAATGTTCAGCACCTGGAAAGCCTCAACGACAACATCGCGGATATTACGGGAATTGCCATCGCCAGCACCGTTCCTGACCAAATGCTGCACGAGGCAGATGAAGTTGAGTACGTGGACGTCACGCCGAGAGCCCTTCTTCGAAGACTAGAGCGAGGGGACGTCATCCTTCACCCATCGGTCCAAGAGGAGTCCAAAGATTTCTATCGTGTAGGCAACCTCAACGCATTAAGGGAAATTGCGATGCGCGAAGCCGCCAGTCGCGTTGATGAGGATCTCGACGAGTATCGAAAGGAAAAACGGATCGAGAAACCTTGGGCCACGAGGGACCTCGTGATGATCTGTATCAGCCCAACTCGCAGCGCCCTCCGACTCATTCGACGAGGGTGGAGAATGGGCCAGAGAATGCGTGGCGAAGTGCTGGCTGTAAATGTTGAAGAAGGCAGTATTGGAGATCGAGAAAGAAAGATCCTTGAGGATGACTTCAAGCTTGCAGAGAGACTAGGTATCAAAACCTTCACACTGAAGGGCGAACTGGCCCCAACACTCATCGAATTTGCGAAGGAAAAAAACGTAACCCACCTAATTATTGGGCACCCGAACCGCTCGCGCTTCCAAGAACTCCTGAAACCACCCGTGCTGACGGAGTTGGTCAAGGCTCTGAAAACTGTTGACATCCTGGTGGTAGCCACGGAATCCACTGTTGCCGAGCACTAATTTGCTTTTCGATTGACTGCATGGACGATTCGCCAAAACCTACTTCCCTGCAACGGATCCGGCGCGCCCTCTTAGGAGCACCGATTCCGACATCGAAAGCCCATAACGAACGGCTGTCACCGTTCTTAGGCTTGCCGGTATTTTCCTCCGACTCCCTGTCGTCGGTCGCCTACGCTACTGAAGCGATCTTGGGTGTTCTCATCCTTGGCAGCGCCGGATACCTTGGAACCCAGGTTTGGATATCGGTCGCGATCGTCTTGCTGATCGTGATCATCGCGTTCAGCTATCAGCAGACCATTCATGCCTATCCATCCGGAGGCGGATCGTATATCGTAGCCTCTGAGAACTTAGGAGAAACCGCGGGCCTCTTTGCTGGCGCGGCACTTCTGATTGACTACGTTTTAACCGTCTCAGTTTCGATTGCAGCCGGAGTCTTGGCGATCACTGCGCTCTATCCGTTTCTGCTTAGCCACCTGGTCCTACTTTCGCTCTTCTGCATTTGTCTTGTGGCCTATGCAAACCTCAGGGGAGTCAGGGAGTCGGGAGCAATCTTTGCTTTTCCCACCTATGGCTTCGTGGTGTCGATCATTATCATGATCGCGTTCGGTGCCTACCGAGCCATGACGACACATGGGACGCATCAAATCGTCGATCCGACTCCATGGAACGGTAAAGAGCATAATCACGCGTTTATCTTCTTAGTTCTTAGGTCGTTTGCGGCTGGCTGTACGGCCCTGACTGGAATTGAAGCCGTCAGTAACGGCGTTCAGGCGTTTAAGGCTCCCGAGTCGTTGAATGCAGCCAAGGTTCTCCGATGGATGGCATTCCTGCTCAGCGTGCTTTTCCTTGGAATCAGCCTTCTGGCAATGAAGATTCCGCACCTCTCGCTCTTACCCAACGACGATAAGAGTTACACAACGGTTGCCTATCAGGTCGCCGTCTATGCTTTCGGAAGTTCAAAGTCGTGGATGGTGTATATCGTTCAGCTGTTCACCGCACTGATCCTTATCCTGGCAGCGAATACAGCCTTTGCCGACTTCCCTCGACTGACGAGCCTCATCGCCAGAGACGGATATCTTCCCAGATACCTCTCTCGCCAGGGCGATAAGCTCGTGTTCCACAATGGAATCCTCGTCTTGGCCGCCGCGTCAGGCGTTCTGGTGGTCATCTTCAAGGGCCAGTTAGATCTGCTTCTGCCGCTCTATGCCATTGGAGTCTTTACCGCATTCACCCTTTCCCAAATCGGAATGGTGGTGCACTGGAACAAGCTTCGCGAGCCAGGTTGGAGAAAGAGCATCGTCATCAATGGAGTGGGCGCCGTGCTTTGCGCAGTGGTTCTCCTGATCATCGCCTACACCAAGTTTACGGACGGAGCATGGGTAGTTCTTGTCCTGCTTCCCATCATCTACGGCGTGTTCAAGCTAATCAAGGCTCGCTACAAGTCGATGTCCAGCCAACTCGAACTAAGCAGCGAACCCACTCCAGACGTCACAGAACACAAGGTGCTGCTTCTGGTTCCCCGGGTGCACCGAGGAATCGTCGCCGCGCTCAAATACGCCAAGACCCTACAGGGTGATTGCCAGGCTGTTCATATCACCATCAACGAGCGCAGCCTTCCTGAACTCCAGAGGAACTGGGAGCAAATTTCGCAGGGAGTCGAGCTTGTCGTGCTTCCGTCACCATACCGATCACTGATCGAACCCATGCTCGCCTACGTCGACAGTCTTAGGAGCGACAACCCGGGTCTCGTCATTACCGTCGTGGTGCCCGAAGCAGTGTCTACAAAATGGTATCAAAGGCTGTTGACAGACAACGTGGCTCTTCAGCTGAAGACAGCTTTGGCCAGTCGAAAGAACGTAGTTGTCGCCAACGTCCGATACTTCTTAAACTAATCACAGAACGATGCTACAGGTTTCTGACAATCCACTCGGAATTCACCTTGAACAGGAGGAATACCAAGGCTACGGAAGTTTTCCGTCGAAGCTGTTCCTGATAAGTGTGGGCGGAGACAAATACGCTTGCAACTTCGCGACGGGCAAAGAAGGCGAACCGTTGGATGGGTTGGCGACCTTTCCTGACCCAGACGAGGCGACCACGTACATGGGATTGCTGGCGGGTCTCTCGGGCGACATAGTTTCCAAGACTTTCGAAGAAGCGAGAGAGATTGCCAAGAGCAAACCGCGGCTCAACTGCCTGTTCCTCTTTGTCGCGGGTCAAATTGTTGAGATCTGCTATATCAAATAGCTCCTGGTCCTAGTCGATCATCAGGTCCAAAGCCCCTGCTGCAATGGGCCGACGAGCGCTCGAAACCAGGGCAAAAAGACTCTGATTTTGTCCCCATTTCTGGGTACGGCGGATGACCTACCAGAACCTCGACCCCGGCCGAAATGGGCTATTTTGAACCTAGATTTCGACCACTATCAAATACATTGCATGGAGATTGACCGTTTCTTTGCCTACATCGAGTTAACTCCCCCTTTACTTTCCCGGTGACTCCGGCATAATAGTAAATGCAGTGCGTGAAATAGCCCTTTATAGCGAAGCAGGTGCGCTAGCAGCCTACGAAATCGAGGTTTCCTCCTCGATCCAGGGTCTGCTTGCCCTTCGCATATCCGGGCCAGATGGGAGTACCACGACAGAAGGCCCCGTCCCACGCCGGCAACTCACCGAGTTACTCGTCCGGCAACAAGAGAGAATCTATGTTGGTGATGCATCCATTCGCAATGAAGATGCTACCGATGACCTCTTGGTAAGCGTCAGCCTTAGAAATGGCAAGCGCGAGTTCTGGATTCGCCGAGTTGACCTGGCAGGCGCGCTTGTCATAGTCGGCGAAAACTAATCTGCCTTAGATTTATTCCGGGCTAACCGCCGAACAGGTGGGCAATCTGCTGAACCGCAACTGCACCAATGTAGGCCAGCAGTGTCATGTATGTAAACATGAATGCGGCCCACTTCCACGAATTGGTCTCGCGCTTCACGGTAGCCAAGGTTGCCATGCATTGTGCGCACAGGGCGAAGAAGACCATCAACCCTATTGCAGTTGCTGGAGTGAACAACGGCTTGCCATCCGGCCATGTTGCGTCGCGCAACGCCTTGGGCAGGTCAGATGACTTCTTCTCGACGTCTCCACCCAACGAGAAGATGATTCCGAGAGAAGGCACCACCGTTTCACGTGCTGGAAAAGCCGAGAGAATGGAAGTGGTGATGCGCCAGTCAAAGCCTGCAGGCTTGAACACAGGCTCAATTGATTTACCAAATCTACCAAGGACCGAATTGGCGAGTTGGGCTTGGTCAAGCTGATTTTGAATGTCGTCCGCCGATCCGTGAGGATGACTCTGCACGAATTCAGATTTGACCTGAGTGGCTGATTGTGGCGTTAGGCGTGGAAAGTACGAGAGCCCCCAGATCAGAATCGACATAAAGACGATGATCGTGCCAGCCGTCTTCACGAAAATTTTCGCCCTAAAATACATCGAGATCCAGACATCGCGCCACTTGGGCCACTGGTAGGGTGGCAACTCGAGAAGAAACGGCAACCGCTTGCCGCGCAGAACCTTTCGATTGAGAACCCAAACCACTGGAATCGCGACTACCAGCCCCACCAAGTGCATCGCAAATAGCGCGATCCCTGCCCCAATTGCCCCGAAGCGGGGCTGAATAAACGCCCCGATGAGGAGCAGATACACGGGCAACCTTGCGCTGCACGACATCAGGGGCGCAACCAAAATCGTAGCAAGACGACTTTTAGGGTCCGGCATCACTCGAGCGGCCATGATGCCCGGAATGGCACAGGCGTAGCTCGAGAGCAGTGGAATGAAAGCTCTTCCATTGAGACCACACCAGCCGAACAGCCGATCCATGAGAAACGCTGCTCTCGCAAGGTAACCCGTGCCCTCAAGCATCGCCACGAAGAAGAACAAAATCAGAATTTGAGGGAGGAACACCAACATTCCGCCGACTCCTGCGATGACTCCGTCTACCACCAGGGACTGTAGGACAGGTACAGAAGCCAACGACGGGCGAATTTCACTCTTCAGCCAGTCAAAGCAAGCTGTGATTCCGTTCATCAGCGGCTGTGCGAAGGTGTAGATGGACTGGAAAACCAGATACATCAGCGCCGTAAAGACGAGAAGGCCAAAAACACGATGGGTCAGCACCACATCGATGCGATCAGTCAGCGATCTCCCTTTTGGCGCCGCAGAAACTTCTTTATCAACCGCACGCTGGACAACGCTTGCCCATTGGTACCGGGTTGAAACGTCGATTCCGTAGTGATGGACACCTTCAACGGCAAGTTGCGCTCGCGCTTGGCTAAACGCTTCCTGCATCTCCGGGAAATCGTCCAGAAACCGATTGAAAGGATGGTCGGCGTCTAAAAGCGCTTGCCGAACATCTGCCTTGGTAAAGTCAATTCCCACCCGCGCTACGCGCTCTCTCAGCAGCGCCACACGCGTCTCTAGGGCATCAGGGAAACCGATTTCAAACTGAGGGAACCGTGGATGAGCCAAATTTCGCTCAATCGCATCCTTAAGCTCCTGAATACCCTTGTCCTTATGCCCTACCATCGGCACGATCTCAACCCCAAGGAGGTTTGACATCTTGGCAAGGTCGATTTGGTGTCCCTTCTGTGCAAGACGGTCCGTCATGGTCAGCGCGACCACAATGGACTGTCCTCCCTCCGCAAGTTGGCTGAAGAAGAAAAGATTCCGTTCCAGGTTCGTCGCATCCAGAACGCAGACCAACAAGTCGGGCCGACGCGAACCGCTCAACTTTCCTTCGATGACTTCGACGGCAACGCGTTCGTCTTCTGACACGGGAACCATCGAGTAAAGACCGGGCACGTCAATGCACTCGATAGCTTGGCTTCCCAGCATAAGGGTGCCAGACACTTTTTCAACAGTGACACCTGGGTAGTTCCCGACCTTCTGAAAGGAACCAGTCAGAGTGTTGAAAAGGGTGGTTTTTCCTGCGTTGGGATTGCCAACCAGGGCGATGAGAGGCTGCTGTCCACTCTCAGTTGGAGTTGGCTCGGGGCTACGCAACCGGTTCTACTTCAAATTCTTCGGTTTCACGCTTTCTTAGGCATAGCCTATAGCCGCGCAGGTCAATTTCAACCGGATCACCGAATGGCGCCACTTTCACGACTTTGAAGGTCGTTCCGACGGTGAGCCCCATTTCCTGCAATCGGTCCAGCTCATGAGAGCTTGAATTGATCCGAGTTACTTTGGCGAGCATTCCCTTTTTGAGACCAGCAAAACTCATTGCGACTGTTCCACCGAGGACCATGTAATCAATCTACCCAAAAACGTATATTTTGAGGCGTCAAAAACAACCTTTTCACGTGGTGTGGTCAGAAATCACTACACCCCGTCAATTCCTTAGTTAGCAATGACGACGCGATACAGTTTTGGATCAGTGACAGCACCAATTTTGAGGGTTGAATTCCACACTGTCACGATCTCAATTGGGTCCTGCGAAATCTTCGGAAACTGCATTCGCTGGCGAGTCGCGTACCGAAGGAAGTCACCGGCTTCGGAGACGTAGATCTCAAACGTGCCACTTGGAGCCAGGCTCGGATTCTCACGATATTGACCTGATATCTTTAGGACGGACTGGCCGTCAAGCGTTGACTTTCCATCATATTGCAGCGACGCCCACTGTCCGGTGAGCCTCTTCATCCATTCCTTGGAAGACATTGCTGAGATGAGCATGGCGTTTACATCTCCCAAGCTCGAGCTAGCTCCAGTCAGGAAGTCAGACATAGTCATCCGATACCCGTGCTGAGTGACGTACTCTCGATATCGTGGCTTCCCAAATGCACCAGATTGACTCTCCGGTCGGTCATAGGTCCACTCGGTGCCGTCGCTCGTCACCAGCCATTGTCGGGCGGTGCTGCCATCACGGACCTGCCGAAGATAAAGCTGAGATGGACGATCAAACTGCAATTCGGTGTTCGTATGTATGGATGCACCGTTGGCCGATTGAGTCATCGCAATAGTTCCCGAAATCGAGTTCGCCGATGCGTACCGTGCAAACATCTTCGTGAGAATCTCGGACGGGGTCGACTTAGTTCCAGCCGCATCCCCCTGGGGTGCAGAAACCATGCTGAGAAGCAGAACGAGAGAGTTAAGGTTCATTTCAGATGTTCTCCGATAATTTCCACGCAATATCGTTGACGTTCTCAACATGATTTGCGGTTCGCGAAGCGACGAAGAGCCAATCGGACAGTCGGTTCAAAAAGATACGCACCTCTTCCCTAACCTGTTCCAACTCATGAAGCGCCAGGACCGATCGCTCTGCTCGGCGACAAACCGCTCGCGCAATGTGAAGGTGGGAGGCCAACGCCGAACCACCTGGCAGGATAAAGTTTTTCAGTTCCGGAAGAGCCTCCGACTGTTCATCCATGGACTGTTCAAGGAGTTCAGAGTGCCTCTGCTGGACTGCAGCGACTGAAAACTTACTGCCTGGGGCGCATGCAAGTTCGGCACCCGTGTCAAAGAGCCAATTCTGGATCTGATAGAGGATCGGATCCAATTCAGATCCGCCCGAGTAGACACGTGCCAATCCAATGGCCGCGTTCAGCTCGTCAACGTCTCCTATCGCGTGAATTCTAGGGCTTTGCTTTGCGATTCGGTCTCCACCGTAGAGCCCAGTGTCCCCTGCATCGCCCGATTTCGTATATATTCTCATCGTCCTTCCTTCCTTACGAGGAGTACGAATCGAGGCAACAGCCTAACCTTCGAAATTTTGGACGGGTTTAGCATCAATCGCCACAACCACTCGAGCTTTATCCGCTGAATGAGGATCGGTGCGCGCTTGGTCTTGCCGCTATAAACATCAAAGGATCCCCCTACACCCATCGCAACCTTAGCTCTTATAAGATCCTCAGTTGCACGTATGAATTGCTCCTGGCGCGGCATTCCCATTGCCGCAAAAAGAACATCAGGCTGAGTCATTGCGATTTTCTGGGCAACCTCAATGTCGCTGTCCGACGGAAAGTATCCATGGTGTGATCCCACGATCTTGCAGCCGGGGTATTTAGCTTGGAGCTGGCGGGCCGCCAAATCAGCAATCCCTGGCTCTGCGCCAAGAAAGTAGAGTCTGTAACCCTTCTCCGCACTGAGCGCACACAGGCGCTCCAGGATGTCTACACCGCTGACGCGTTCGGCAAATCGGTGCCCCTTGTACTTTCCTGCCCACAGGATTCCATTCCCGTCTGGAGTCACCAGGTCTGCTGACTCAACGAGTGACCTGAAGTTGGCATCGCTGTGCGCAATTACAATAGCGGTTGCATCTGCAGTCACCACGAGATGTGGCTTGCCACTGGCGATAAAAGTCTCGATTCGACACAGTGTCTCCTTGAGTGTGACTCGGTCCACTGGGATTCCAAGAATCCGCAGACAGTCTCGTTTGCCACCATCCGCCATGAGAGAACAGTTTACACGGTGCTAATGCCGGGGGTACTCGCACAACAAACTGTTCTTCAACTCAGTAGAATAGAAGTGATGACCGCGACCGCGACGCCAACAAAAATCAGACTCAAGGTATTGCGACAGTCCGCCCCTGGGGCGCCTCAGCACTGGGAGACGTTTGAAGTTCCTTTCAAAGAAAAGCTGAATGTTATTTCGGCACTCATGGAGGTTCGAAAGAATCCCGTAACCACCGAAGGAAAGACCGTTCACCCACCTGCATGGGAGGCTGCCTGCCTCGAAGAAGTTTGTGGTTCGTGCACCATGAACATCAATGGCCGTATACGGCAGGCGTGCACTGCCCTCATCGAAGATGTGGGAGAGCTAAGTGGCGACACTTACGAAGTTAGCCTGGAGCCGATGAAGAAGTTCCCTCTCGTCAGGGACCTCATCGTTGACCGAGCCAAAATGTTTGACAACCTCAAGAAGGTTAAGGCTTGGGTTCCGATTGATGGTAGTTTCGACCTTGGAATGGCTCAGCCGCAGGATGATGGGATTCGCCATCTCCGGTACGCGATCTCACGATGCATGAGTTGCGGGTGCTGTTTGGAGGCCTGCCCTCAGATTAACGAGCGATCAAATTTTGTGGGTCCCGCCGCGATGGCTCAGGCACTTCTCTTCAACCGCCATCCGGTAGGAAAAACGCTTGAGCATGATCGGCTTGACTTCTTAGCGGGTGAAGAAGGGATTACCGGTTGCGGTAACGCCCAGAACTGCGTGAAGGTCTGTCCGAAGTCCGTCCCACTGACGCGAGCGATTGCGGAATTGAATCGAGACACCACCCTGTATAGGCTCAAACGCTGGTTTGGCGGCTAACAAAAAAGGCCCCCTGACTTAGGGGGCCTTTTTTGTTAGCGCTGTATGGAAGCGCGTGCTTCCGAAAGCACCTTCACTTGTTCCATAAGTTCTCTCGCTCTCGCCAAGGGCCATTGAGTTGCGGCATCCGACAGCGCCTTTTCTGGATTAGGGTGCACCTCAAGAAAGAGAGCGTCAACTCCCACCGCAACGGCGGCTCTCACCATTGCAGGAATCGATTCTCGCACCCCACCCGATGAGGTGCCAGCTCCGCCCGGCCGCTGCGCGGAGTGCGTCGCATCAAAGCAGACGGGAACGCCAAAGCTTCTCATGACTTCCAGTCCTGGCATATCCACGATCAGGGTGTTGTAGCCAAAGCTGGTTCCGCGCTCGGTAAGCATGGTGCCTACTGCATTGAAGGATGCAAGCTTATCAACGATGTTCTTTGCGTCATGCGGAGCTAAGAACTGCCCCTTCTTGACATTGACGGGTCTTTTCGTTCCTGCCGCGGCTTCCAGTAGATCTGATTGGCGACAGAGAAAGGCAGGTATCTGGAGGATATCTGCAACCTCTGCGGCCATTCCCGCCTGCTCAGGAAGATGAATGTCGGTTGTCACGGGTACCTGAAACTGAAATTTCATTCGACGCAGAATTTCTAGTCCAGCCTCGATCCCCTCTCCGCGCACTGTACCGGCTGATGTTCGGTTGGCCTTATCGAAAGAAGCCTTGAATATGTAGTTGAATCCGAACTCTGCGCAAAGATTCTGCATCTGCTCGCAGACCTCGGCGCAAAGGTCTGCAGATTCCGCAAGGCAGGGTCCCGCTATGACCGTCAGACCACCATCACCTACCTGAAAATCAAAAACTCCGAAGGGCTTCACAGAGCAGCCTTGGCGGTTGGGCTTACCGGAGGAGCTTTGATTACCGTAACGACTGCCTTAACCGTAACGGTCCCAGGAGGAAAGCACGCAGCAGAATTGCACTGCTGGTAACCAAAGGTGAGGTTTAGTGACGTCTTGCCAAGCTTTGTGGGCGCCGTGAGCGTGATCGGGATCTTCACAGTTCCCTCGTAAACGTTGACCGGCTTTGACTCCCCACCAACTGTTGCAGGAACACCCTTTGGATAGGAGACCGCAACCAGCTTAAATGTCTTGTCCGCCAGCTTTACGGTCACAGGGATAAGAGTCGGATCTGATGGCGGGTTCTGGTAACCGTGAAGCCCCTCGGCGAAAGTCACAGTCAACACTGCTTTGTAAGTTTTCCCAGCAAACGCTTTTGGAGAACTTAGCGAAAGAGTCGCTTTTGGAGCCGTATCTCCCTGCGCATAAACAAAAGTCGCGCAAGCAGCGAGAGCAAGAATGGAACAAATCGCCCGTGAGGAAGCCATGTCTGATTTTACTGCCGCGAGCGGCAAGACTGCTCCCTTAAAGTGCTGGCTGGTGCCGCTTCTGAGGAGACGGAACCTTGAGGCTCTTGTAAACACCCTCAATTCGCTCGGCCATACACTCAACGGTGTACTGGCAGCGGTGCTCCTTTTGTCCCTTTGCTCCCATCGCAGTCAACAAGGCTGGGTCTGCAGAAAGTCGCGCCACAATGCGCGCAAGCTCTTGGGAGTCACCTTTATCGAACAGGAAGCCAGTCTCTCCATTGGAGACGATCTCCGGCATGCCGCCCGCCCGACTGGCAATGACTGGTCTTCCGACGGACATGGCTTCCAGTGCGGCGTAGGGAAAAGCCTCTTCCCAAACACTAGGTATGACTACAGCATCCATTGCCTGAATACATTCAGGCACGTCGTCGCGAAATCCATGGAAATGGACTCGTCCTCCAGAGGCCTTTGCTCTTTGCTGTAGTTCATCTGACAACGGGCCAGAACCAAATACTTCATATGACGCATTGGCTGGAAGCGCCTGACTCGCCTCAATGAGTGTGTCAATACCTTTTTCGACGACTAGCCGCCCGAAGAAACCAAAAGCAACGCCATCTTGAGACACGCCCAACTGAGCTCGAAGAGCGGAACGATCTACTTTAGGCTGAAGAGGTGGGCAGCCAGCTTTGGCCACGGTCATTCTGGATTTAGGAACTCCAGAACTGATGAGGACTCTCTCAACCGCGTCCGACACTGGAATAAAGTGATCGAACAAGGTGCAATAGAGCTGAACCTTGGTTGATGTCCAGGGCAGAACCACGTGACGCGTCATGATGGACGCAGGTTGTCGCGTTATTCGGGCGGCCATCGCAGGCAAAAGGAAATCTGGACTGAAGTGCACATGCACCGCATCGAACCGATTGTGGCGAAAGCATTTCAAATACTGCGCGAAAGCCTGGAAGTCAAATTTCCTGCGAACGCGAATTGGAATTGTCTTTGCCGATACATGTAGTGCCAACGGACTTGAAGGGGCACAAGCCACTGTTACATCGTGACCACGCTGCTCCAGTCCCTCGCTTAGATAGGCGATGTACCGTTCGATGCCTCCCCAGGACTCCAGGGAACTTCCAATCTGCAGAATCTTCATTTTTAGGATTTCTGAAGGTTCTCCAGCATCCAGGCGCGATTACTCTCAATCATGTCTGGAAACCACTCGTGACCGCAAGCATAGGTCCTAAGGGCCTTTTTCGCGGGTAGGGCGTCAAATATTGCTCTCACGTTATCCGGACGTGCAGCCGGGTCGCTGACGCCTAAAGAAACTTGGGTCGGCTTCTCGCATCGGGAAGCCATATTCATCGTATCGAAGTAGCTAACGGTGTTCAGAACTCTAGCTTCTCCGACTGGCAGGACATCCATGTAATCAGTGAGCTCCTTTAGCGGATAACGGAATACCTTGCCCTTCAATGTGGAATCGATGGCACCGAGAAACGGCATATCAGCACATACGGCTTTGATGATGGGACTCCACGCCCCCAGCCAGATCGACATGCCTCCCCCTTGACTCATACCCATCGCCCCAATTCGATCTTCGTCGGCTTCGACCTGTGCCTGCAGCACCTTCACGGCGATTAAGGCATCTTGAAACATGCGTCGAAAAATCCAAGTCTCAGGAGACTCTGCACCTTCTGCAAAATAGCCCTGCCCAGGCACGTACTTTTCCTGGTGGAAAGGACCATACCCAAAGAAGTTAAAGCTTAGGCTTGCAAAACTCTCACGTGTTCCATAAGAGTTGGGCAAAAGGGACTCTCGTCCGTAAGGCGGAACCCACAGGAATGCCGGAATACGGCGAGCTCCTTGGGGGTAAGCAAACCAGCCGTGCAGAGTACGACCGCTCATCCCAGAGAACTCAAGCGTCTCTACCGTAAATCCATCAAGGTCGAAATCGTTGTTTAGACTTCGCTTGTAATTCAACGGGACCGCAAGCGCTTCGGCCGCGGCCTCAAGCCAGAATTCCTCAAAGTCTTCTGGTGGGTAGGGTTGAAACGGGGTCATGCACCAACGGCGCGTTGGAGGGCTTCAACGGTGAGTCCAGTTGTCATCAGCCAAGCTGTTGCCCTTTGAATCTCTTCGATGGAGCCTTCAAGCTCAAGCTGAATCCAGCCAAAGTCCGCGTCGATATTCGCCTTTCGGACATTTACCCTTACATTGAAATCTCGGCTAAGTCGCCAGATCCAAGGTTCTTGGACCTGCTCTCTTCCAGCCGTCACGTTAACATCGACGTGCGCCATAGTATGTAGGCAGAATACCGGACCCTGGCACCTTGTGGGTATCGCATTGGCTCGGAAAGATTTCAACCTACAAGATTCCTGTCCAATCCCACCGTATAATTCATTTGTGAGCGACCGCGTACTAGTTTTTGATACGACCCTGAGAGACGGAGAACAAAGCCCTGGAGTCCGACTTTCGCTTGAAGAGAAACTGGAAATTGGTCGACAGCTCGAGAAGCTTGGCGTGGACATCATCGAGGCCGGCTTTCCCATCAGTTCGCCGGGAGACTTTGCCAGCGTCAACATGCTTGCCACGGAGTTGCGAGACGTCACTATCTGCGGTCTCACCAGAGCCCGAGAAAAGGACATTGAAGTAGCCGCTGAAGCGCTTGCGCCCGCACGCCGACGTCGAATTCATACAGGCTTGGGTGTCAGTGACAACCATTTGATGCATAAGCTTCGCATGACTCGCGAGGAAGCGCTGGAAACAGGCGTGAAAGCCGTGAGATGCGCCCGACAGTTCACTGATGACGTTGAATACTTCATGGAAGACTCCGGTCGAGCTGATCTCGACTACGTCTACAAAGTAGTGGAGGAAGTCATCAAGGCCGGAGCCACGACCATCAACGTGCCGGACACCACTGGCTACACCTACCCAAACGAGTATTACCACCTCATCAAGGGGATCATCGAGAACGTCCCGAATTCAGACATGGCGGTTTTCTCATGCCATTGCCATAACGACTTGGGGATGGCAACGGCAAACACCCTCGCCGGTGTGATGGCCGGAGCAAGGCAGGTCGAAGTCACCGTGAATGGAATCGGAGAACGCGCTGGCAATACCGCACTTGAAGAAGTCGTCATGGCGCTCCATATTCGTAAAGACAAGTTTGAGGTCACCACTCGGCTAGACACGACCCAGCTGATTCCGACTTCGAGAATGGTATCTCGTCTAACCGGCATGGTCGTTCAGCGAAACAAGGCTGTAGTCGGAGCTAATGCCTACGCGCACAGCAGCGGTATCCACCAGGATGGCGTGCTTAAAGAGCGAAGCACTTACGAGATTATCGATCCGCTCCTGGTGGGCGCCGAAAAGAGCGAAATCATCCTAACAGCTCGATCCGGCCGACACGGGCTGAAGCACCGACTTGCCGAAATAGGATTCGCATTTTCAGACGAGCGATTTGAAGAAATCTACACAGACTTTCTTAAGCTTGCCGATACCAAAAAAGAAGTTGACGAGGATGACCTCCGCATTCTGGTTCGCTAATCTTCGGATTGCCCCGTAATTGCCAACCGCCAGAGCCAGCATCGCTATCGCGGTTGGTAAATTATCTAGATGCCCACGCCCATTCTCGTCGTAGATGCGTTCGCAACAGGACCATTCACGGGAAATCCTGCAGGAGTATGCCTTCTTGAAGGTCCCGCCCAAGAACCGTGGATGCAGAGCGTTGCTTCGGAAATGAAGCACGCAGAAACAGCATTCGTGTACCCCTTGGTTGACGGGGGATTCTCCCTGCGCTGGTTCACACCAACAACTGAAGTCGATCTATGTGGACACGCGACGCTAGCAAGTGCCCACGCCTTATGGTCAACTGGCAGGCTGGCAACCACGCAGGTGGCCCACTTCCAAACACGCAGCGGTTTGCTTACCGCCACAAAATCTGAACACATTGAACTTGATTTCCCGCTTGAGGGACCGCAGGCAGCCCAACTTCCCCACCCGATCCCGGGTCTGGACCCAATTTGGACAGGAAGAAACCGCATGGACTGGATCGTGGAAGTTGCAGATGAGGCCGAGGTTAGAAGTTTTGTGCCAGATTTCCAAAACATCAGTTCCTTAGGCTTAAGGGGCCTTCAGGTGACAGCCAGGTCACCCGGTGAATTTGACTTTGTATCAAGATTTTTCGCTCCCCAATCTGGGGTCGATGAGGACCCCGTCACCGGGTCGGCACATTGTTGCCTGGGGCCCTATTGGGGAGCAAAACTTCGTAAGTCCTCGCTAAAGGCATTTCAGGCAAGTTCGCGAGGAGGGGTCGTAGGAATCAGGCTGACTCCAGAGCGGGCGATCCTGCTTGGCGATGCAGTCACCGTCCTCGAAGGAGTTCTCTACTGCTGATGGAGTTCATCTCAGTTGAATCTGCCGAGGACGTCCTGCTCGACAGCGTGCGGCAGATGTTTGAAGACTACGCACGCGAGCTAGGGGTAGACCTTTGCTTTCAAGGCTTTCAGCAAGAGCTGTTGGTGCTTCCTGGCAAGTACGCGCCTCCAAGGGGCTGCCTCCTGCTTCTCAGGGTCGATGGGGAGATCGCCGGCTGCGGCGCTTTTCGAGACCTAGGAGAAAATGTGGTCGAATTGAAGCGGATCTATGTAGTGCCTTCCTACCGTGGCAAAGGGTTGGGCAAAGTGATCACGCAGGAACTTATCCGAAGATCTGAAATCGCAGGATACAGAATTGTTCGGCTGGATACACTTCGGCGACTGGCACCCGCTTTGGCGCTGTATGAATCTCTCGGATTCGTCGAGATTGAAGCGTACAACTTCAATCCCGAACCCGATATCGTTTACCTGGAGCGATCGCTCTAAGCCGTACTATTTGAAGAAGTCGAAGGCTTGGAGGCGATCGCGTACAGCGGCGAGAAACTTTCCTGCAACGAGACCATCGATGATCCGGTGATCATAGGTGAGAACCAGATGCATGATCGACCGGATGGCAATCATGTCATCGACGATCACAGGTGTCTTCTGGATGCTGTAGGTGCCAAGGATCCCAGCCTGTGGAGCATTGATCATGGGAGTGCCAAACAGCGC
This sequence comes from uncultured Armatimonadota bacterium, assembly GCA_903927025.1. Lineage (GTDB taxonomy): Bacteria > Armatimonadota > Fimbriimonadia > Fimbriimonadales > Fimbriimonadaceae > Fimbriimonas. The sequence continues at coordinate 116,542 of CAIYLG010000014.1, read as the reverse complement.
TCCGTATGTTCCAGGGTTCGTTAGCGTAAACGTTCCGCCCTGAACATCGGCTGGCTTCAGGCTGTTGCTCCTTGCCGCCTTTGCAATTCCCTCCAAGTCTCGAGCGATATCGATCAGAGTCTTGGAGTGGCAGTCCCGGATGACAGGAACGATGAGCCCCTCATCACCCTTGGCACCCAACGCTACCGCAATACCGATGTGCACGCCCTTGTTGCCGAGAATCTGATTGTCCGGCGTTAGGCTCGAATTGGCGATTGGGAACTCCAACAGTGTTTCTGCAAGTGCCTTGATGAAAAACGGCGTATAGGTGAGCTTAACCCCGTAGGTCTCCTGGAAGGTTTCCTTGTTTCGCTCTCGGAACTTCACCATGTTGGTAACGTCCACTTGAGTTACCGTCGAAACTGTGGGCACCTGTGAGCTGCGGATCATCGCATCGGCAATCATCTTTCGCATTCCAACCAGCGGTGTCAGAGTTTGCTCAGGACCCGCCACAGAAGGTGCCGCTGGCTTTGGTTGTGGTGCGGGGGCTACCGGCTTTGTTGTCGGAGTTGGGGCGGGGGCAGGCTTTTGCGCGGTCCCTCCGGTTGCCAGGTACGCCTCAACGTCCTTCTTCGTAACTCGGCCACCCTCTCCGGTGCCGACAATTGTTGCAAGCTGGGCGTCTGAAAGACCCTGCTCCTTCGCGATCGCCTTCACGACTGGCGTAAACCACCTCTTGTCACCAGACTCAGGGCTAACCGCCGGAGCGGTTGCGGGTGCGGCGACTGGTGCTGCGGCAGGAGCTTCTGCGGCGGGAGCATCTGGTGATTTCGCAGGGGCAGAAGCGCCGGCACCTGCCTGCTCTTCGATAATTCCCATCGCATGGAAAACTTCGACGTTATCCCCTTCTTGGATAAGGATTTTAGAAAGAATGCCAGTCGCGGGGGAAGGAAGTTCCGTATTGACCTTGTCGGTCATGATTTCGACGATGGGCTCGTCCTCTTTTACGAAGTCTCCAACCTTCTTGAGCCAGCGGCTAACGGTTCCTTCGTGTACGGATTCACCCAATTCGGGCATCAAAATCTCGACGGCCATAGAAAGTAATGATACCGGGGAGTGAACGACCCTTGTGCCCCGTTCCGATCAACTGTGCTCTGCAAAACTTGCTAGGTCCGCTGCATTGACACCCGGTTCACCCGGTGCAACGTTGTCTAGCTTGCCTTCTCGCATCCACTTCTCCAGTTGATCAACCAGCTCAAACAGGTGATCAAAGCCCTCAACATAGAAAAGGAGAGGTTGGTAATGATCAATTTCGAAAGATTGATTGATCACCCACTCCAGTTGAATCGGAAATCGCTGGACCTGAGGCGATTCGATGCAGTGCTTGATTTCACCGTAGGAGCTCAAAAGCCCGCTTCCGTAAACTTTCAGGCCATTCTGTGAATTCATAAGCCCAAATTCGACGGTGAACCAAAAGAAGCGGGCCATGGCCCGAATGATGCTCGTGAGCCGGCGCATTCGCTCTTGTTCGTCGGAGATTGAAGCCGCCAATTCTGCTGCAGTGTGGGCGCAATCCCCAAATCGAACGAGGGCATCCGCAAACGCAGGATCCGTGTGCATCGGAACGTGCCCAGCAATGTCGTGAAAAATATCAGGTTCGGGCAGGTAATCGAGCTGATCGAGCCTCCTCACCGTAATAGTTGTTGGAAATTCCCGGTTGCGAAGACAGTCAAAAAACTTAAATGCCGGCACATAGCCGCTCACAGGTTTCGCGCTGAAGTGCGTGAGGGGCTCCAGAAAGCGATTGACATCCGACAGACGCGGCACACGAGTCGGGTCAAGACACAGAGACTCGATCCCCTTTAGGAAATGCTGGTTCGCATATGTCAACCACCGATCATGCATTCGCTCGTAGAGGTGCGCCCACGCCAGGTGGTTCGAGTCGGAATAAAGCTCGTAAGGCTGCTGGATGTAAAGAGCGCCCTGTTCACGCGCGACTTCGATAAATGGGGCTTCCGTCGTTGTCAAGCCCATCGGTATTTGGTCTGTTGATATATTCAGTTGAGCCACGCTGCTCCCTGTATGCCGCATAGAACGGCAACGCTTGATTTGGATATACGGTCGGCCATAAGTTGGAGACGCATCCCAGCAACATTATGAGGTTCCAAAAACAAAAACCGCCAAGTTCAGTGAACTTGGCGGTTATTGTTTTAACGAAAAGCCTTAGATGTCGTATCGCTTGCTGCCGGAACCGGGATCATCCGTTCCCTGCGCAATTCGCTTCACGAACGTCACGAGCTCCATCGGGTTAAACGGCTTGGTGAGATACATATCTGCACCATAGTGATAACCTTCAAAAACGTCTTTATCCTGCGCCTTCGCTGTAAGCATGATTACGGGAAGGTTTTCAGTCTCGGGCTCTCGTCGGATAGTCTTGAGAACTTCAAAGCCGTCCATATACGGCATCATCACGTCTAGTACGACTAGATTTGGCTTTTCGGATCGAATTTTCTCCAGACCCTCCTTGCCATCGAACGCAGTGACGACAGTGTAACCTTGTCGTTCCAGGTTCACCTGGATAAGGCGCACAATATGTCTCTCGTCGTCACAAACCAAAACTTTAAGGGGCATGGGTTCTCCTAAGCTTGTCCTCACCAAATGTTGATGGCATCCTACCTGATGTTTCAGGGCAAGTCAAACCCCCTGCCGGAACTTCTCCGCCAGGTGGATCGTACTCGCCGCATAAGGTTATCCTGTCTTCCACCGTGGATGTGCAATTCCTGCACCATTCCGCGCTCATTGCTCAAGAAATCGCCGCAATTCTTCGGGGTTAAACGGCTTTGTGAGGTAGCCATCGGCTCCAATATCGTACGCACGGGCCGCATCGCCATCTTGAGCCCGCACGGTGAGCATGATCACACGGAGCTTTGCAGTCTTCGGATTCCCACGAATCCAGCGTAAAACCTCGTATCCGTCGACGTAGGGCATCATCACGTCGAGCATCACCATGGATGGCTTTATCGCTCGAAGCTGCTGAAGCGCCTCTCTGCCGTTGGCAGCGGTTGCCACTCGGTAGCCCATCCGCTCCAAATTCACCTGAATCAGCCTTAGGATATGCGGTTCGTCGTCGCACACGAGAACCAGCGGCTGCTGTCCAGCACTTTCACCGTCCGTTGATTGGGGTTCCGACATTGATTGCGCTCCTGGTTTCGTCATTCTAAACCTTTTATGCCAGTTTGTTGAACCACAGACAGCCTCACCCCGCTAGGTAACCTATTACAGTGAAGCTGTGCCGTTTCGAACTGAAGTCCAGCCCCGGCGAAATCCGGTCTGGCATGGTGTACAGCGGCAAGATATATGAGACAGACGGCGCAAACGCGATTGCTGTTCACGAAGCAGACAGCGTAAGGCCATTGGCCCCTATTCCGCACGCTCCCAGCCTTCGAATCTTCCGCTCAGACCTCCAGCCAAAAGTCCTGGCAGGCAATGATGCCGAATCCCCCAAGTTCTTCTATGGCAACCCAATGTGCTTGGTGGGTGCCAGCCAAATCGTGACGTTCCCTGAGGCGATCGGTGCGGTAACGGTCCAGCCGTTTGTAGCGGCCGTGGTTGTCGCGGACGCCTATCAAGTTGAGATCGAGGATGCGGACGACCTCATTCTCGGTATCACTCTTATGATCATGCTCACCAGCGTGGACGGAGAGAGAACTGAGCGAATCTATGGCGCTCTCGGTAGCTCGCATGATATCGGGGCCGCGATAGGACCGGTCCTCACGACGCCCGATGAGCTAGACGACCATATCACCGACGCATCCTCCGGTAAGCGGTATGCCATGAGCGCGGTACTCCGCGTTAATGGCGTCGAGCGACTTCGAGGAGATCTGGCCGACCTTCCCTTCTCCTTTGCAGAGGCGATAAGCTCTGCCAGTCAAACCTGTACGGTGAAGGCAGGAGACATCATCGCTCTGGGCCCGGTCGTGCTCAACGATGAGTCCACCGTGTATTTAGACCCGGGCGATGAGGTTCAGCTTGCCGTGGAACACCTCGGAGCCATCTCACTCAAACTTTCCCTACTACAATGAGCGAAATACAAAAAATCATCCTCGACAACGGTGTGCGCGTCCTCGTCGAGTCTGTCGGCCATGTCAAGTCCGCCGCGATTGGTCTTTGGTGCAAAACCGGGAGTCGCCATGAGTTCGACAATGAGGCGGGGATCACCCACCTCATCGAACACATGCTGTTCAAGGGCACTGAGAATCGAACGGCCAAGCAGATTGCTGAGGCGATCGAGGGCAGAGGCGGTTCATTAAACGCCTTTACGGACAAAGAGTCCACGTGCTACTACTGCCGAACTCTGGCCGACGATGTCGCCAACGGGGTGGAAGTCCTCGGTGACATGATGCTTCACTCGCTGCTCGACCCTGAAGAGCTCAAGCGAGAAGAAGGCGTGGTTCTCGAAGAAATTAAGCGTAGCCTTGATGAACCCAGTGACCATGTCCACGAACTTCACCTGGAAAATCGATGGGGCAGCCATCCGCTCGGGAAGCCAATTATCGGAACACCGGAATCCGTCAGCTCGTTTGAGTCGGCGGACCTAAGGAGATATCTAGATCGACGCTATCGAGCCGAGAACGTGATCCTGTCCGTCGCTGGAAACGTGAGCCTTGAGACGGTCAAGGCTGCCGCAGAGGCGACGCTGGGCAAAATCCCCCACACCAGTGCAGATACGCCGCTGACGAGACCAACAGGCACCGCAGGCATCGACCTCGTCACAAAGGATGTTGAGCAGGTTCACTTCTGCATCGGCGGAGATGGCCGTGCGATTTTTGACGCCGACTATCACACGCTTGTGGTCTTGGATGCGGCACTCGGCGGGAGCATGTCCAGTCGACTCTTCCAAGAAATTCGGGAGAAGCGCGGTCTGGTCTACTCCGTCGGTAGCTACACGCTCAGCTACTCTGCCGGTGGAGCGTTCACCGTTTACGGTGGAACGAGCCCGCAACATTGGCCAATGGTTCAGGAGCTTGTACGAGCAGAGTTCGACAAAATCATGAAGGAAGGAGTCGACGCTGAAGAACTCGCAAGAACAAAGCGACATATCTCCGGAAACATCGTGCTTGCGCTTGAAGGCATGAGCTCACGAATGATGCGGATGAGCCGCAACGAACTGATGCATGAGCGAGACATTCCGCTTGAGGAGACTTTGGCAAAGCTTGAAGCCGTCACCAATGACTCCATTGTCGCAATGGCTAACGAAATTCTCTCCGCAGACAAGGTCAGCACAACGGCGATCGGCCCATTCTAGTGATAAAGATGAACGCAGCTGTCCCTGCCAAAAATCCGCTTCTGAACTACCTTGAAGTTGCCACTCGGTCGGATAGCAAGGAAGAACTGGTTTCGGAGATGGTGGCTGCCTGCGTCACCAGTGTCGGCTGCGATTCGTGCGACATTCTGTACCGTGAAGCGGGAGACGGATTGGTGCTGCGCGCAAGCAGCATCTTTCCAGAACTGAACAACCGACTCAAATTGGGGAAAGGTGTAGGGCTGTCCGGCCAAGTTTTGGTTACGGATGAGCCGGTCTTCATCTCCAAGCACGCCACTAAGCACCCCAATTACGCCAAATATCCAGGTTTCACCGATCATCACTTTGAATCTCTGATCATCCTCCCCCTTCACGGAACTGGCCCTCAGCCGTTCGGCGTGCTCCTGTTCCGTCGCGTCCTTCCCTGGAGAATCACTGCCAAAGAAAAGCTGAGGCTGCTTGAAGTAGCGGATGTGGTTTCCGCTTGCCTCCGAAGCTACAACTCTGCCTATCAGGCAGGAGCCCAAATCAACCGTCTGGGTGCCCTCTCTGAGGTCTCTCGAACGATCGCCGCAAGCCCATATCTTGAAGAGATCCTTCAGTTGCTCGTCAATCTGACTGCTCAGCAGTTCAAGTACCGAGTCTGCACAGTTAGGCTGCTTGATGAGCGCCGTGGTGAATTGGTACTTCGCGCAACTCAGGCTCCTGCAAAGGCGTACCAGCGCAAGCGCGCTATCAAGCTGGGTGAGTCAATCGCTGGCCGCGCAATCGCCGAGAACCGACCCATCATCGTTCGGGACGTTCAGATTGAGGACGACTATATCGGCCACGACCTCGCTGTTGAGCAAGGTCTGCGGTCCATGGTCTGCGTCCCTCTCACCCTCCAAGATCGACCGATTGGCGTTCTGAGCTGCTACACCAGCGAAGTGCGGGACTTCCTTCCCAATGAGATCGAGGCTCTGGAGACCCTGGCCCAGCAGGCAGCCGTTTCAATTGAGCATGCGAAGCTCGCAGTACGTACGACCCTGATGCAGGAGATGCACCACAGGGTTAAGAACAATCTCCAGCAGGTGGCGTCCCTTCTCGGCCTTCAGATGCGCCACAGCAATTACAAATCGCTGGAAGAGGCACTCAACGACTGCCTTTCGAGAATCCTTGCGATCTCGTCGGTGCACGACCTACTTAGCAGAGAGGACCTGGATCACGTTGGAATTCGGTCGATAGCAGAGTCTCTTGTCCACCACCAGCAGAGTTCGCTGATGATGCCGGACAGGCACATCAACTTCGAAGTTCGCGGCACGGATGTCACGCTCAACATGTCCCAGGCCACCCAACTCGCGCTGGTACTCAATGAGCTCATCCAGAACGCGATGGAGCACGGGTTCAAATCGACGGCCAGCGGAGAGATTCACATCAATGTTGAAGAGAAAGATGAAGAGGTTTCCATCTGGGTTTCCAACAGCGGAGATTCCCTTCCTGAGGGGTTCGACCCATCCAAAGTCAGCAACCTTGGCTTAAAAATCGTGGACAATCTTGCCCGGTCATTGGGTGGGCGCTTTAAGATGTCGAACGTGCTTGGTTGGACTGTGAGCGAAGTGAAATTCCTGAAGGCGTCCGGCGAATAAACCTGCTTCAGGTTTGAAATCAATTACCTTACGCGACCTCCCATTCAGGTTCAACAGAGCGGCGGGTAATCTTCGCGTTCCTGGGTTTTCCCCGGGTCCTCCCTGTTGCCATGAGAACTCATTCGCTTCTCGTCTTTAGCGCCATCATCGCGCTCAGTTCCCTTGGTCTGGCCCAAAAGAAGCCGCTTGACCACTCGGTCTACGACTCCTGGAAAACCATCCGCGGAACCACGTTCAGCGCGGACGGAAACTGGATTGTCTATGTCGTGGCCCCACAGGAGGGAGACAGCCAAGTAGAGGTTAAGTCGCTGACCGATGGGAGGCACTATGAGTTTGCACGCGGCGGCACCGTCCAATTCAGTGCGGACTCACATTTCCTGGTTGCCAGCATCGTGCCGGCGCTAGCAGATGTAAAGAAGGCAACTAAAGACAAAGTCGCAGCCGCAGACATGCCAAAGAATGCGCTGCTGATTCTCAACCTCGCGGACGGGAAGCAGACGAAGATCGACGCAGTCACCTCATTTCAGCTTTCAAAAGAGGATAAGGGCTGGCTGACCTACCGCCCGGTACCACCCAAGGCGGCAACACCGGCTCCGGCCGCGACCGGAACAGCCGCTCCCACACGTCCAGCGGGAGGCACCCGACGCGGAGCGGGTCGCGCAGGCGGAGCTGGAGCGGCTGCTCCTGCCACCGGAACCCCTATGGTTCTGCGAAACTTGGCGACCGGAGTTGAGCAGAAGCTCGAAAACGTTGGCGAGGCCCTCATGCCAAAAGACGGCAGCATCCTCGTCTACACGATCATCTCCAAAGAAGGCAAAGAGGATGGAGTGTATGTTCGGGACCTTGCCAAAGGCGCCGTTCACGCTCTTTTCAAGGCTAAGACGAAGATCGCCCAAATCGCTGTGAGCGATGAAACAAAGGCTGTTGCATTCTTAGCTGCGGCCACTCTCCCCTCAACTGCCAAGCCAGCCAAGCCAGCAGATGACGGCGAGGAAAGCGAAGCAGAAGCTCCTGCCGCAGCACCCAAGCCTTCAAAGCCTGCTGACCTGGCGCTTTACTTCTCCCCTGCCGGCAAGGACAAGGCGGAAGTCGTCGTTAAGACGGACACCGCTGGGCTCACCAGGGGTTGGGTTATCAGTGACCACGGAGCCATCACATTCTCAGAGAAAGGATCCCGAGTCTTCTTCGGTTCCATCCCTCGCCCGGCTGAGGAAAAGAAAGACGACACGCCCGACAGCGAAAAAGTGAGCGTGGACATCTGGAACTGGCAGGACAAGCAGATCATGCCCCAGCAGATTCTTCAGGCGACAGCCGAGAGAAATAGAAGCTACATGGCGGCCTACACGCTGGCAACCAAGAAGGTGCTTCAACTCGAAACAGAGACCAGGCAATCTGTCACCGTCAGCGCGCGCGGAGAGGGCAAGTGGGCGCTTGGATCCTCGGACCTGAACTACAGACTTCAGGCATCCTGGGACGCTGATCGGAGCGACGAATCTCTCATCGACATGGAGAGTGGCCAAAGCAAATTCCTGCTCAGAAAGAGCGAAGCTCACCTAACGTTTTCACCCGATGCGAAGTATCTCTACGCTTACGATCCAGTTCTGCGAGACTACTTCGTCATCAACCTTGCCTCTCGGGTCACCCTTCGATTCAAGACAGGAACCCCGCTGTTCAATGAAATTGAGGACACCCCAAGCAACCCAGGCGCCTACGGAGTCGCAGGCTGGACCAAGGACGATTCCCAGCTTTTGATTTACGATGCCCACGACATCTGGGCTATCGACCCAACTGGAAAATCGGGACCAAAAAACCTCACCGCTAGAACTGGGCTCATGAGCGGAACTCGGCTTCGGTATCTGAACCTCGACCCAGAGGCTCATTTTGTAGATCTTGCCAAGCCAATTCTGCTCTCGTCATTTGATCCGGATTCGAAGAAAGCCGCGATAATCAGCTTTGATGCCTTCAAGGGCGTCGACTCGATGGTCCGATTGATCTCGGGCGACAAGACCTATTCGAGCCCGGTGAAGTCCAAAACGGGCAACCGAATCTGGTTCACCCAACAAGACTTTGTTGAATTCCCAGATGTTTGGGTCGCTAAGGCAGATTTCAGCGAGGCCAAGAAGCTGAGCAATGCCAACCCTCAGCAGACTCAATACAACTGGGGCACCACCGAGTTGGTGAACTGGATATCAGCAGATGGCCAGAGACTACAGGGGATTTTGATCAAGCCGGAAAACTTCTCTTATGACAAGAAGTATCCAATGATCACCTACTTCTACGAACGGCTTTCAGACAGCTTGAACACCTATCACTCGCCGGCTCCGAGTGCGAGCACCGTAAATCTCACCTACTTTGCCAGCAACGGCTACGTGATGTTTGTGCCGGACATTGCCTACAAAACTGGCTACCCCGGAGAGAGCTCGCTAAGCGCGATCATCCCTGGCGTTCTCAGCATCGTGAATCGAGGCTACGTGGATCCTTCCCGCCTTGGTATTCAGGGTCAGAGTTGGGGCGGTTACGAGGTTGCCTACCTCGTAACCCAATCAAACCTATTCAAGTGCGCCTGCTCTGGCGCCGCCGTCGCGGACATGTTCAGCGCCTACGGCGGCATTCGCTACGGCACCGGCATTCTTCGTGAGGGGCAATATGAGCACGGCCAGAGCCGAATTGGCGGCTCAATCTGGGAGAAGCCACTTCGCTACCTCGAGAACTCTCCACTCTTCTGGCTGGACAAGGTCGAGACTCCGCTTCTGATGATGCAGAACGACAAGGACGGAGCGGTGCCCTTCACCCAGGGGATCGAACTTTTCTCCGGCCTCCGCAGGTTGGGCAAGCCAGCCTGGATGGTCTCATACAACGGTGAGGATCACAACATCGTCGAACGAAAGAACCGAAAGGACTGGACGATTCGGCTGTCCCAATTCTTTGACCACTACCTGATGGATCAGCCGATGCCGGTTTGGATGTCCAAGGGAGTCCCGGCCACGCAGAAGGGCAAAACGATGGGTCTTGATTTGGAAAAGCCGGTTCCGGCAAAGAAGTAGCTAGGTGCTCATTCGAACAAGTGGGAGAGCTTTGTTCAATTCCGTGAAGCATGTTCGTAGCGGGTTCCGGGCTTTCACTTGCGAGGCTGAAAGCAGAAAACATTTGGCTTGAAGACAAACTGTTTCGTATAGTCACTGGGAAACTTTCGGATTACGTTATGAAGTCTCTCAGGCAAAACACTAAAATCGGTCTCTGCACAATTGCGAGCACCCTCGCATTTGCGGTTGCGGCAACTTCCCTCGCTGTAGCCAAGATTGCAAACCAGGACAGCTACACAGCCAAGTTGCCCGGCGGTCAGCAAGTGCGAGTTCGCTTTGTCGGTCCAGGTGAATCCAGCAAACTAAAGGTCTGGGCACCCGACGGCAGCGCCACCTCAGATGGTCCCGACAATATCCACACGACGTACTCTTCAGAAGGCAAATTATCAAAGCGTCGCCAAGTTAGAATTTGCTTTGAGCTGTCTGGCATCGATGCAGCGGGCATTGAACCATTCGCTTTTGGAAATACGCTCGTTCCCGCCAAGCTAGCGGGACAGCTAAATCAGGGAGGATCGCGAAGTGGATTTTCCTCTACTGACTCGGTGAGCTGCTATGGATTTTCCGTGCCAGATCGGCTCAAGACCGCTGATCTCCAAGTCGCGATCGGAAGCGGCAACTTTCGTGTGGTGGCTTCAAATGTTGACGGTGAAGGTGAATTGAAGGCCAACTTAACTTCGAAGCACAAGAAGCAAACTTCGTACCGAACTTACAACGGGAAGACTGAATCGATTTACTCGCTGAACGACTACACCGAAATCACATTTGAAGTTCCTGCAGCCATCGCCACCAAGCAATGGTGCCTTCGCGCTTTCGACAAGGACGGAAAGCCGGTCCGCACATGGGTGATATTTGGCGGCTTCGAGAATCCCGACGAACCCGGAAGCGAAAGGCAATGGCATGCACAGTGCCAGTGCGATGCCAAACAAATCAAGCGACTTGAACTGTCAGCAAGAGACTTCAAGTGGCTCAAAGTGAAGGATATCCACCTGACACCGAGTGAGACCTCTTCAGCAAAGTAGGTAGCCGGTTGACGTCTGACAACAACAGCTCCGTCCAGGAACTCAATGATGAACCTACTTCTGAATTATTTGAGATCTCAAGTTAGATGCGGTCAATTCCTCTACCAGCATCTAAGGCCCGGAAAGTGGCTCGTTCCTGTTTTGACCGGCACCTGGACGCTCATTGCGGTAGCCGCGTCCTGCACACCTCCCCCAACATCGGTCGGATGCAAACTTGGCCCCTACACGGCAAAGTTCAAAAACGGCGCTGAGGTTCGGATCCGATTTGTGGGTAACGCGATGTCAGACAACATTCCGTCGTGGAACCCTGATGGAACTCCGACGAAAGATGGGCCAAATTCAGTTATGGATGGTCGCAATGGAAGAATCCTCACCGAAGGATTCACCGTTTGCTTTGAGTACAAGGGGCTTCCCAAACCCCAACCAAACTCAATAACCACAGCCTTTCTTCCCGCAAAGTTGGCGGGGCTCGTTTGTCAAGGTGGCTATGCGATCGGGTCGAACCAAGCGATGACCTTTTTGTACAAATTCCACCTTCCTACTAACCTCACACAGTCAGATTTCGAAGCATCGGTCGGAATGGGTGAGTTTCGCGAGGTCGCCTCAAGCCGCAAGGGTGCGAAACGGCTGAAGATTAAAGAGCAATCCTATAAGCGAACGGATCGCGTCAACGAGCAGGGCAAGGATGGAAAGATCCATCAAGTTGAGCGCACCGCTGAAACGAAAAACCTTGATTTCGAACTTCCGCGAAGCGTAGAAGGAAAGCAATGGAGCCTATCTGCCGTGGATTCGAACGGCAAGCCGCAAAGAATTTCTGGTGTTGGGGACCGATTGGCATCTTCGAGACCAGACGAAATGGTTCGAGACGGCTTTGGCTGGTGTGAAACTTACCCAGGCGCAAAGCTGACCTATATTCTCAAAGTCCGAGACTACGAATGGGTCAGGTTCAAGAATGTTCGCCTGAAGCCCAACCGCTAGCTTCCCTCTTTTCCCTAGAGAAATGCCCGGCGCCGACTGTCAAAGCATTTCAAAAAATTGTTTGGCAATCCTGAATATCTCGGTTAGAATACTAACGGAGATATCTTATGAAGCTCGGCGGAAATCTTTCGAAACGCGAACACCAGATCATGGATCTGGCCTATGAACGCGGAAGTATTGGGTCAGGTGAGCTGGAAGAACTACTTCCGGGCAAGCCCTCTAACTCGGCAATACGCGTCCACCTTCGTTCCCTAGAGGCCAAAGGATTTCTTCGCCACGTGGAAGAACCAGGCAAGTTCGCCTACCTTCCAACTCGTCCCCGGGATGAAGTGGCGCGAGTGGAAACCGCTCGACTCTTAAGCACCTTCTTCGGAGGGTCCATCTCCGCCGCAGTGTCTACATTGCTGGATCAAGAGAAAGACAAACTGACGGCTCGGGATATCGTGGAGCTAAGACGGCTCATCGATAAAGCCGAAGAGGAGGGTCGATGACACCGCTCTTTGGCTTCTTGCTTGGCTGGACGGTTCGAACCGCGGTGGTCTCGTCAACAACTGCACTCATTTGCTGGGCTCTGCGCAAAGCGCCTGCCTCCACCCACAACCTGCTCTGGCGCTGTTCGCTGGCGACCTGCCTCCTAAGTGGGTTTTTGCTGGCCGCAGGTCAACGAATCTCATTGCCAGTCTTGCCTGCCACGTCAACCCCAGCCGCCAACAGGGTTCAGATTTGGAATGCGTCGAGAAGTTCGCTCAATCCCGCGTCAGTGAATCCCAATACCGAATTCGTCGGTGGTGCACCTCTGAAAGAGGCATCGGAACCATTGCGATTAACGCCTCAGTACGGCCCAAACTACTTTAGGATCCTCTGCTTGGCCTACTTCTTAGGTGTTGGGTTCTACGTGATTCGGTGGCTAATTTCACTTGCCAGTGTTAGGCGAATTTGCCGATTATCCGAGCCCTACTATGGTTCTCGTATCACGCTTAAGACAAGCGCGACGGAGCTGCGAGTCCCGATCGCATTGGGATTTGTTCGCCCCGTCGTCGTGCTGCCGGCTGATGTCGAATCGTGGCCCACCCCTCGACTGGAGGCAGTCCTCCTTCACGAGTGGTCCCACCTGGAGCGTCAAGATTGGATCTGGCAGACGGCCGGGGTCGCGCTCACTGCCCTGCAGTGGTTCAACCCTGCCGCATGGCTGCTCACTGCAAAGCTAAGGGCAACTGCGGAAGAGTGTGCCGATAACGCCGTACTCGCCGCTGGATTCACAGCGAGCGCCTATGCCTCCGAACTTCTCTCGTTCGCCTCAATCCTCGACACTTCAAACGCCGCAGCTGTCGGCATGGCCCGCCGCCAAGGAATCTCAGACCGCATGAAAAACATCCTCGCACCAAACCGAAATCGCACCCACTCCAGCCGGAAGGTCGCAGCCGGCATCGGGTTCTGCTTCTGCACGATAGGCATTACTTTGGCAGTCTGCACCCCAACAACCTCTCTTTTGAAGCTTCACTCGACACCTACGTCGGCAGAAGAGGACACAAGCACTCCCGGAACCTACACAGCAAGCTTTAGCAACGGCGTTAAGGTTAAGGTTCTCTTTATAGGGCCTGGATCAGCAAGCGATCTCCCAGTTTGGAACCCGGATGGATCACCGAGCCACGACTCCCCCAAGGCTCACGGATCCACGTACGGGGGAGGCAGTCCTGGAAATGCTCAGTTCTATAACGGCAAAAACCGGGTGGCAGTTTGCTTCAACTACATGGGGATGCCGGACAATATCACCACTACCCTTAGACCCAACCCAATGTTTCGACCCGCCAAGCTTGCAGGCCGACTCTCCAACGGTGGGTCGAGTGGAGGTTCTCCCAATGCACTTAACTGCATCTACCAATTCGAAATGCCACAGCGCTTTCAGAAAGCTGACCTGGAAGTGCCGCTCGGAGTCGGACCGTTTCACAAGGTTGCAGAGTACGAATCCGGTAAGGGCAATTTCCGTCTGAAGGTCACAACAAGGCAGACCCATCAAAAATCCGGACATACGGACGCCAAGGGCACATTAGTGGAGAAAGATGAGGTTGTACCAATTGGCGAACTGAGTTTTGAATTGCCACAGTCAGCAATGGGCAAGGAGTGGCGGTTGGCTGCTTACGACAAAGACGGAAAGCTTCCTACCCTTCTCGTCTCCGACGACGGCTGGGGCTACAAACTTCGAAAACTGAGACGGCCCTTGATCACTGCAACTTGCTTTGCCGATCCAGACTCCATCAGCCGATATGAATTGGAAGTACGGGACTACGAATGGGTGAAGCTGAAGGGACTCCACCTCTATCCAAATACCGCCGCGAAGTAAATCAGTTGGCCCTTAACGGGCCAGCAGATCAATCGACTACTTCGACTTCGAGAGCTGGAACGAGACCGATCTCGCTTCCCCGCTTGAGGAACAGCCGGATACTGGCCACACCCTCATCTCCCATATCGAGCGTTCGCTCGTTGACGTACATGCCAACAAACTCATCGCTAGTGGGAACGTCCATCCCTCTCGCAAACTGAAGCGCGTAATCCAGAGCCTTCTCGCGGTGGGTGAGACCGGCGGAAATGGATTCTCGCATGCATCGGCTAATTTCAGTCACAGCCTCTGGGCCGAGATCCTTCCGGACGAGGTTGACTCCTAGCGGGAGAGGAAGACCGGTAAGCGCTTTCCACCATACGCCCATGTCCGCGATCAGCTTCAAGCCGTCTCGCTCGTAGGTCAGTTGGCCTTCATGAATGATAAGCCCGGCAACATACTTGTCTTCTTGAACGGCGGGAATGATGTCATCGAAATTGACGACTTCAAACTTGGGCTTCACATCGGGACCGAACTTGTCCGCAAAGAATAGGTTTAGTGCAAGGAAAGCGGAAGTCTGTAGTCCAGGAATGGCAATGACGGTGTCCTTGAGCTCTTCAAGCGTCAAGTCCTTCTTGGACACAATCATGGGTCCGTAGTCATCGCCAAACGAACCGCCATGCCGAAGCATCGCGTATTTGTCTGCTACATAGGCAAAAGCGTGAACTGAGACGGCTGTAGATTCAAGCCGGCCTTCAAACGCCCACTCGTTCAGCGTCTGGATATCCCTCAGGATATGCTCAAATTCGTAGTGGGTGTCCACCTCTCCGCTTGCTAGTCCCCAGAACATAAAGGCGTCGTCAGAGTCTGGAGAATGGCCCAGGCGAATCTTTGAGGTAGATGCTGTACTCACGGAAATCAGTTTACTTTCAATTTCTAGTGAAAGTTCACCCGACGGTATTTTCCGAGGGAAATTGCCAGTGCAGAAAGCGCTGGTCACATCAGCTCTCACTTGATTCACTCACTCTATCTCGTAGTCGATTGCGCCAAACTAGTCACGTGCCGAGAAAGCCGTCCATCAGCCCTAGCAAGATCACGACTTACCTGGCCTGTCCGGTGAAGTACCGATTCACCTACTTGGATGACCGTGCCAAGTGGCTCCTGCGGGCAAAGTCTTACTACAGCTTTGGCAGCACCCTGCACCGAGTTCTTCAGCGCTTTCATGATAGCGGAGACTCTGGGGTCACGACGACATCCGAAGTCCTCGCGGCATACGATGAAAGCTGGATCGACGCTGGCTTCAGTTCCGCGGAAGAGATGGCGGAAGCGTACGGCGAAGGGAAGGAAATCCTTGAGCGCTATGTTGCAGAGGCTCAGGAAAAGCCGGTGGAAGCGAAAACTCTGTTCGTCGAACGCCAGCTGCGCCACGACTTTGGAGACTTCGTGCTCATCGGCCGAATCGACCGTGTGGACGAATATGAAGACGGGACTCTCGAAGTTGTTGACTACAAGTCAGGTCGCACCGCAGTAACAGAGGAGGACGTCGCCGCCGATATCGCCATGTGCTGCTATCAGCTTCTCCTCTCCAAGAAGTATCCCGGACGCCCGACCAGAGCAAGAATCCTCGCCCTGCGCACTGGAACCACCGCCGCACACTCGCTTGCCGGCGAAGAGCTCGAAACCTTTGAGCGAGACATCACCACCCTGGCTCGCATGATCCTCACCGAAGACTTCGATCAGCGGAAAGCCGTGAGAAAGCCCATGTGTGATTACTGCGACTTCCTCACCCTGTGCAAGCAGGATCCAGACTTCCCGGAAGCCTAGCCGATCACCCCAAAGGGGTAGTTTCGGCTAAGCGAAGGATAAGCCGCTCCGGCGGCTTATCCTGGTAACGGCGACCAACCCGGCTGTCCATCGCCAACGGCGCTGTTTCTCCGGAAACCCGGAAACACCGTCCCATGCGGGTCGCGCGACATCAACCGTACGTCCCTCCACATTCCCGGAAAACAAACCGCCTTGCGGTAGGGTCTCGATGGCGCACCGCAGTCCCAGGGATGTGCAGAATCTGCCCCCTTGGGGCACGCAACAACCTTCTCTAGCCTTGGCCCTGCAAAACCCTTGGGATCGCTGAACCAACGATCGATTCGGCTTGTTCTTTGAGGTCCGCGAGTGTGACCTTGCGCATGGACTCCAATAACGAGGCCTGGTCCCAGGGGCGACCGGCTTTGACTGGCCAATAGGCGGCGAGGTACGTTTCATCTTCTAGCGAGTTGTCCGCCGGATGGGCGCCATACACGTACACCGGATCTTGACGGACGCCGCGCAGCATGACCGCCTCCGCCATCCCCAGCGCACGGAGTCGAGTCTTCTCATCCCAGTGCGAAACGTCTTCGAGCAGCTCAGACTGAATCGTCTTGACCCGAGTCGCATCGGTAAACGGAATACTTGCAATCACCAGCCGGGGCACCCACCCATCCTTTGTCGGAGAGAGAATCGCCTCCTGACGGTAACTCCACGCATGCTTTTGGCGGACAATCCGAAAGAGACTTCCCTCCTTGCCGACCCCGAGGGCGTAGAGAGCCAACAGCTTTTGGGGAATCGCGACGTCGTTGACCACGATGGGCGGACCCACCAGATCAATCGTGCTCACCGACCCCGGCCCCTCGGTTCTTACCGGAAGGACAGAGCGGTCGATGACTCCCCGCTGCGGCAATTTGGGCGCCGGTGCTGGGGCTTCTTTGGCAGTGAGAAGCGCCTCAGCCTCTCCAGAGCGAAACGCACCGCCCACAGCGATGGTAGCCAATTGAATCTGAAAGACCTTGTGATAGAGCACTTGAGCTTCCTCAGCGCCCAACTTGACTCGCGGAACCAGCACAGGGTTGAGGGCCGCCGACCAATAATCCACTCTTTGAACCTGAAGCTCAGAGGCATCCAAGTTATCTTGGGTCAGAGTCGCCTCATTCATCAGTGCGTAAAGCAGGCTGATACCCGCCTTAAGCTTCCCGGGCGCGACGTTTACCACCACTCGAATTCGGTCTGGAGTGATCTGGCACTTTACAGGAGCGCCATCCGTGATCATCATCATTTCCCTGCGCGGAAACGGCTGAGTCTGCTTGGGAATGGTTCGAGCGATGATTTGGAGCTTGGCAAAGTCCTTGGAACCCAAATCCGGCACTTTCAAGATCGCCTGAATGCTGATGGCTCGCGCATCCGGCTTGGGCAGTTCAACGATGGTCTGCTCAAACCGAAACGCAAACGCAGCCAAGAGTGGAATCATTTCCCAACCACCGTGATGGTCTTCTCGGAAAGAAACTCTTCCAGTGCCTCTTTGAATCTCTGAAATGACATTGTGTCCAGGTTCTCCAGAAGCGTTTCGGGCTTGAGGTCTACCTGCTGAACCAACAAGAGCCCGCGGCTGTCGGCAACCTCAGAGGGTGTGCGCAGCGTCGAGCGGACCCACTGCCGAGCCACTTCCCTTCCCAGCAAAAAGAGTTCGGACTTGTTCTCCTTGCCGACCACACTGGCAAGGCTCGGCGCATCCTTGGGCATTCCCAATTGGATCAGGCCGTACCCTGATGAGGGGGTGTAGACCACAAAGCTGTCTTCGACCACGGTTGAAAGGGCAAACACAGCGGCAACTTTTGCGGCCGTGTCTGGTGATCGCCATCCAGATGCGGCGACGGCAACAACCTGGCTGTCGGCACGAGCGGACGTTCGCCCGAATTGCAGCTTAAGCCTGGGCTTTGCAACCGGCACCGTTCCGGGAGCATGGCTTAGAAGGGCGTTGCAGGCCGTCGTCGTCGCATCTAAGTCCACATCGCCGACAACGACGAGGGCAAGATTTGGCCCGACGAATTCCGAATGGTGAAGCTTGCTCAACATTTCTGGCGTGGCGTTGCGCATGACGTCATCGTTGCCGATCACATCCGCGCCCTGATCGCCAAAAGCATGAGTCCATGCGGCTGCCGATAGGTGAGCTGGGTCTTCAGCAAGTGCCGCTTCTTGGGCGATGATATCTGCCTCCAATTTGATCGACTCTGGCGTCACCTGAGGCATTTGCATCAGCTTCTCCATCACTTTGAGCCCAAATGAAAGTTGGCCGGGGGGGAGGGAAAGCTTAAATCGCATCGCGTCGCGGAAAGTGTCCGCCGACAGAAAGCCCCCGGCTGTCTCGACTTGGGCATCAAGCTCGCCTTTTGGTCCGCGGGCGGAAAGGTGCTCCAGAAGGTGCCGAAGTCCGTTTGTCACCGGTGATTCCTCCGTGCCTCGAGAGGAGATCAGCAGTTCCAAGATCAGGCTCTTGGACGCAGGTGCCTTCTCAACGAGCACAGAAGCGCCGTTGCTGAAGACTGTTCGAAGGCGGGGCGGCTGATCAATTTGAACCTGCACAGCGGCGAAGCAGGCGATGAGAGCAAGCATGCGTGGTAGTTAGTATGACGCGCTGAAATCCCTTGATCGTTGGCGGACATACCGCCAACAAATCAGTGGAAGTAGCTCGCGCCGTTGATATCGATCACAACCCCGCTGAGATACGAGGCATCGTCGGAGAGCAGGAAGGCGGCGGTTGCCGCGCAGTCATTCGCGTTTGCCATTCGACCGAGCGGAATTGAGTCATTGATCTCGTTGAGGCGATCCTGAATTCCCTCTCTGACCATTGCGGTATCCACCCAGCCGGGGGCAATCCCGAAAAGCTGGATGTTCTTGGGGGCAAGTTCAACCGCAAGGCTGCGAGTGAGATTGATGACGGCAGCTTTGGATGCCGCATAGAGCGCCGCTCCTCCTTCTCCTTTGAAGCCCACACGGCTTGCGACGTTGAGAATCTTCCCCCCACCGGTCTCCACAAAGTGGCGGCAGGCAGCTCGGGTGATGGCGACGGGAGCGTCAAAGTTGACTGCAAACGTCTTATGAAAATTGGCACTGAAGGCCGCGTCGCCAGACTTCAGGAAGTCCAGCGGCAGGTAGACGCCGGCGTTGTTGACCACGGCGTGAATGGGTCCCTCGGACAGGGCGGCATGGAACAATGGAGCAGCCTGCTTCCGGTCGGAAAGGTCGGCTTTATAGACACCGGAACATGCCGAACCGAGCGCTTTTTGAACTGACTTGGCCTCAGATTCGGCTGATGTGTAGTGGATCGCAACTGACCAGCCATCCTTCGCCAGTCGCTCGGCAATCTTTCTTCCAATTCCTCGCGAACTCCCAGTGACCAAAACTCGCTTCGAACGCATTCTAATAGACTACCGGCTGAAAGCAAGAGCCGGCTGAGAGCACCTACATCCCCACACCGGAGTAGTGTTTGAGGCCGGTCCGCCACAACAGCCTGGAAACGCCATAGCTCAACGCGATCCAGAAGACCTGCATTTCCAAGGTCTGAATCACGGCTGGGCCGTGGAGACGGCCAATGAGAATCTCAGTGGGAGCACCGGTTGTGAAGTAGAACGGGAACAGCTTCGCAAGCCGCGCTCCCCACTCCGGCAGAATGGAAACTGGAAAGAGCTGCCCCGACAGAAACAGCATTGGGATGTAGTAAAGCTCGAAGATGGAGCTGACTTCCTGAGTGAACAGCGCCAGCATCGACATCATCATCACAAATGAGAAGCTTACGAGATGCCCCATGACCAGTGACGCCCAAAACTCCCAGCCAATGTGAATGGTCGCATGCTGCAGATCGGCTCGGTACGCGTAGAGGAGCAGGACGAAGAACGGGGCGAACAACATCGGGCGAATCATCCGCCAGGCAAGATTCCTAAAGAAGTTGATCTGATAGAAACTCATCGGACGCAGCAGCATCGTCGAAAACTGCCCTTCCTTAATATCCATCGCCAGCTCCCACATTAGGTGGCTGGTGACAAAGCTGCCCAGAAACAGCATGCAGAGGTAATACAGAATAAAGTCGCTGGTGGAAAATCCGCCAATCGGCCCCGACTTACTGGCACGTGCCCAAACTAACGGCATGGTGACAGCCGTTGCCAGATCGATCGTGACCCAAATCAGACCGCTTGCTCGGTAGGCAATGCCATCTTGGAAGTAGATGGAGAACACCGCCTTCCACTTCCTAAGGGTCCAATACATGGGATGAATTATTGCACCGGCAAACCTGCCGGACCGAACTTGACACCAATTTCAAAAAGAAAAGGGCCCCGAGCGGAATGCTCGGAGCCCTTGACCTTACAGTGAGTGTGCCCTCACTTCTCGCGAAGTGGAAGACCCATTGACTTCAGGAACACTCTGGCCTCTTCATCAGTTTTGGCCGTTGTGCAGATGATGATGTCCATACCGCGGATTCGGTCGAACGTGTCATATGGAATCTCAGGGAAAACCAGCTGCTCTTTCAAACCGAGCGCGTAGTTGCCGCGACCGTCAAATGACTTGGGCGAAAGGCCCTGAAAGTCTCGGATGCGGGGGAGAACTACGGTGGCGAGCTTGTCGAAGAAGTGGTACATCTGGTTGCCGCGGAGGGTTACCTTGCAGCCAACGTCCATTCCTTCTCGAAGTTTAAAGTTCGAAATAGCTTTCTTAGCCTTGGTGACAATCGGCTTCTGACCCGAAATGAGGGTCATGTCTCGTACCGAGTTCTCAAGGTTCTTGTCGCCGTTCTTTTCCTTGCTGCCGGTGCCCATGTTGATGACAATCTTGTCTAGCTTGGGGACCTGCATCACGGACTTGTACTTGAACTCCTCTAGGAGCTTAGGCACCACATCTGCCTTGTACTTTGCCTTTAGTCGCGGTGCCGGAAGGGTAACGGGACCTGCCGGTGCTGTATCTTTCTCTTTTCGTGCCATTTTCTTTCCTTATTCGCCTGATTGCTGACCAGGCCTCAATCACTAACTACTGCTTAGGTTCCATCACCACTGCATCAACGAGCTTGGCGCCAGACTTCTTGGCATAGCGTACAAGCTTGCCATCTTCGAGTCGGCGTCCAACTCGCGTTGGCAGGTTGGTGGTGGAATCGATGACCATCACATTGCTCATGTGGATGGGCACTGGAATTTTAATTCTCATCGATCGCTCGCCCTGGTTCCGCGCCTTACGGTGCTTGATGGCGGCGTTCAACGGGAACGGCTGCTCGGGATTCTCTTCGTTCTCCTTGAGAACGATGACCTTCTGGTCCTTAGGAGAAACCGCGGCTACGAAGCCAATTTCGCCCTTGTCTTTGCCCGAGATGATCACAACTTTATCGCCCTTTCGGACTTTGAGCTTGATGTGCGTGGCTTTCTGCTTAATTTCGGCTTTGGTAGGCATTACAGCACCTCCGGTGCAAGCGAGACAATCTTCATGAAGTTTTTGTCGCGCAGCTCACGAGCCACCGGTCCGAAAATTCGGGTGCCGCGGGGCTCTAAATTCTGTGGGTTGATAACCACACATGCGTTGTCGTCAAATCGGAGCGTAGATCCATCGACTCGGCGCATGGCTCGCTTAGTGCGAACGATGACGGCCTTGATGACGTCGCCCTTCTTGACTGGCATGTTTGGAGTGGCCACCTTGACAGCTGCCACGATGACGTCGCCGACTCCGCCGTAGCGGGGCTGCGAGCCCTTCAGAACGCGAATACACATAACTTCTCGCGCTCCTGAGTTGTCGGCTACTTTGAGCCGTGTAAATTGCTGAACCATTTTATTTTCCCTTTTTTCTCAGAGGCCATTCCAGCGAGCTGGCGGAGGCTTGACATGGCTTAGAGGCAGAGTTTCCTCTGCCTCCAGCCGATCGGCAGGCTGAGCCTGCCTAACTTATTACTTGACCTTCTCGAGGATCTGGGTGACGCGCCAGCACTTGTCTCGGCTGATCGGTCTCGTTTCCATAATCTCGACAGTGTCACCCTCATCGCATCCGAGGAGGTCGTGTGCCTTGAACTTCTTTGTACGCAAAACGACCTTTCCGTAGATCGGGTGCTGCACACGTCGCTCAATCTTCACGACAACAGTCTTCTCCATTTTGTTGGAGACGACGATGCCCTGACGGGTTTTGCGTCGGCCACGCTCATCCTGAACTGGAGCTTCCACGGATGCGGTCTCCTCTGCTTTCTTCTTTGCTGCGGCCATTACGCGTTTCCTCGCTTCTTCTCCGCAATCAGAGTCATCATGCGGGCGATGTTGTGTCGTCGCACCTTGACGCTGGCGGTGTCGGTAATCCGTCGGAAAACGAGGTCTCGTCGAGCGTTGTACAGACTGGCTCGCTCATTGCGAACCAACTGCTCAAGCTCGGGAACACTCTTGTCCCGAAGTTCTGCTGTCTTTGTATCCTTCATTTCAGTTTGCTGATCCAGAACGCTCATAGGAGCGTTTTAGGCTGCCGTCTCCTCAGCGGTGTCCTCGTGGACGATGATGTCTAGGGCATCAAGGTCTGCCTTGGTGACGAACTTACATTTAATGGGCAGCTTGAAAATAGCAAGCCGCATGGCTTCCTTCGCCACTTCCACCGAGACGCCGCTCATTTCGAACATGACGCGACCCGGCTTGACGACGGCGACCCAGCCTTCCACAGGCGCCTTACCCTTACCCATACGGGTTTCGAGAGGCTTCTTAGTGTACGACTTATCTGGGAAGATTCGAATCCACACTTTTCCGCCACGCTTGATGTGACGGGTCATTGCAATTCGAGAGGCTTCGATCTGTCGCGACGTGATCCAGGCTGGCTCAAGCGCGACGATTGCGAATTCGCCGAATGAAACGCGGTTGCCCTGAGTGGCCTTGCCCTTCATGCGTCCGCGGTGCATCTTACGATGTTTAACTCTCTTAGGCATCAACATTAGGCTACAGTTCCTTCCTTCGGTGCTTCCGGTGTCGTTACAGCAGCGAATGCCTGTGGCTCAGCGTTCTCACGTGGCGCACGAGATCTTCGTGGCTCGCGAGGAGTCTGCTCCATGTCTCGTAGGCGGCGCTCAGGAAGAACTTCGCCCTTGTAGATCCAGACTTTGCATCCAACCGATCCGTACATCGTATGGGCAGTTGCCTGACCGTAGTCGATGTCGGCTCGAATGGTGTGAAGGGGGATCTTTCCGATCTTGTCACCCTCACGTCGAGCAATTTCTGAACCGCCAAGTCGTCCGGACACCTGAATCTTGATGCCACGGCCGTTCATTCTCATGACACGAGTCATTGCCTGTCGCATAGCGCGGCGGTGGCTGATTCGCTTTTCGAGCTGCTGGCAGACGTTCTCTGCGACGAGCTGAGCATCAAGCTCTGGCTGTCGGACTTCCGTGACGTTCACCTGAACGACATTGGTCTTGTCCCGTGCTCGAACCATTCGATTGAGCGTGTCTGTGAGCTCATCGATGCCCTTTCCACCGCGTCCGATGATAGCGCCAGGTCGCGCTGTGAAGATCGTAACCTTCACGCGGTTGGCAGCTCTCTCGATCTCAACGCGGCTGACGTTTCCGAGCCCGGTTCGCTTCTTGATAAACTGTCGAATTTGGTGGTCCTGCAGCAGTGCTGGGCCGTAACCCTTCTTACCGTAATACCACTGGCTATCGAAGCCACGGATGACTCCGACGCGCAAGCCAACTGGATGAATCTTTTGACCCAAAGTTACTCCGCTCCCTTTTCGTCCGAGGCTTCGGCCTCAACACCTGCGGTCTCATTGACCGTCTCCGTCGTCGTGGTCTCCACTGCTGGAGCCTCAGCCACCGCTTCCGGTGCTGTTTCGATTACTACTGTCTCTTCTGCAGGCGTCTCGGCGACTTCAGCTGCCTTAGCGGCGGCCTTGGCCTTGCGTCGTGACGGTGCAGCGAAAGTCGGTCGAGCCTTGGCTTTAGTGCCGTGTGGCTTAACTGGCTTCGGAGCTTCGTAATCTTCGACCACCACGGTGATGTGGCTGGTCTTCTTGATAATCTGATTTCCGCGACCCATGGCTCGTGCCTGCATTCTCTTCAGGCGGGGCCCTTCGTCAACCGTAATGGTTGCGATTCGGAGCTGCTCTGGCGATAGGCCATGGTTTTCCTGCGCGTTGGCCATAGCCGACACGAGAACCTGATGCAGTTCCTTGGCACCCTTGCTGGTGTGGTAGCGCAGAACGCTTACCGTGTGCAGCGCGTTTTTACCGCGAACTTCGTCCGCGATGATGCGCACCTTGCGAGGCTGCACTCTTACATATTTTGCGATTGCTCTTACTTCCATCGTCTGTTGCCTCTAGCGGCTGCCGCGAACCTCGCGCAAAGCCGCTTATTTTACCCGGCGGGGGTTATCTTAGCTTCGTCCCCCTCTCGGCGAGGCCACCAGCGTGGCCGCGGAACGTTCGCGTCGGAGCAAATTCACCCAGTTTATGACCAATCATGTTCTCGGTCACGAACACTGGAACGTGCTTTCGTCCGTCGTGGACAGCGAATGTGTGACCCACCATGTCAGGTGTGATCGTAGAGCGTCGGCTCCACGTCTTGATCAGCCTCTTTTCGCCTTTAGCGTTCAAGTCGAAAACCTTCTTCATGAGATGGTCATCGACAAAAAATCCTTTCTTTAAGCTTCTTGCCATTTTTCTCCTGTGTTGCCCCTTAGCTTTTTGGCTGGGCAGTGCACTCACATTGGAGAGGCGTCGAATGCTAGGCGCTGAGTCAGGGCTTTCACCCAATCCCAGAGCCTAGCGTTCAGCGTTCTCCTACTTCGTCCTCCGTCGAACGATGTACTTTTCTGTCCGCTTGTTGTGGCGCGTGTGCTGGCCAATAGCCTTGTTGCCCCATCGGTCGACAGGACCCTTCTTGCGTCCAACCGGCGACTTAGCTTCACCACCACCATGTGGGTGGTCGCGTGGGCTCATCACGACGCCGCGAACGTGCGGCTTGCGGCCGAGGCCGCGATTCTTACCGGCCTTACCGATAACTTCGTTCTCATGCTCAGCATTGCCAACTTCTCCGACGGTTGCGCGGCAGGTGTTGTGCACCATTCGCATTTCTCCGCTTGGAAGTCGGAGGGTCACATAGTTACCCTCTTTCGCCATAACCTGAGCAGAAGCGCCAGCGGATCGAACCATCTGACCACCCTTCTTTGGTTGAAGCTCGATGTTGTGCACGAGCGTACCAAGTGGGATGTTCTTCAGCGGAAGCGCGTTGCCGGGCAGAATGTCTGCGCCTTCGCCGCTCTCCACGATCGTTCCGACCTCAAGATGTCGAGGAGCAAGAATGTATCGCTTCTCGCCATCAAGGTAGTGAAGGAGTGCGATTCGGCAGGTTCGGTTAGGATCGTATTCGATCGCAACGACCTTTGCCTTCACGGAGTCCTTCTCTCGCTTGAAGTCGACGACGCGGTAACGGGTTTTATTTCCGCCGCCACGGTTCTTGGAAGTCAGACGCCCGCTGCTGTTTCGACCACCGGTCTTCGGCTTTGGAGTTGTCAGTGACTTCTCCGGACCAATCTTCGTGACCTCAGAGTAGGTCGCGCCGATCATACCGCGTCGACCTGGTGAGGTTGGTTTATAAACTCTCGTTGGCATCTTAGACTCCGTAATCCTCGAGCATCTGGCCCTTAGCGAGAGTTACAACAGCCTTCTTTCGATTCGGTTCGTAACCAACGCTCTTGCCTCGACGTCGCTTCTTGCCCAGAACCTTAATGGTTCGGACTGACTCGATGTTGATGGCCTGGTCCTTCTTCTTGCCCTCGTTGTAAATCGCTTCCAGCGCCTGCTTGATCTCAATCTTGTTGGCGGAGGTTGCTACTTCAAAGGTGTACTTTCGAACGAGGTCAGCCTCGTCCTTAATCCGAGGATCGCCATACGACAGGCCAACGGCCTTTTCCGTAATATGCGGTCTCAGGATGATATCGTGTGGGTTCTTCACTTAGCCCAGACCTCCTCGATCTTGGTGAGCGCGTCCTGTGCAACCACGATCTTCTGGGATACCAGCAGGTCTCGGGTTGAGAACACAGCAGTCTTCGCTGCCTCTGCTCCACCAGCCGAAGACGACGGAGCGGTTTTCACCGTGACGTTCGGAAGGTTTCGGAAGCACTTCAGCGTTATCTGGTCGTACTGCGGAACGATGATGAGAACGCGTCGCTGATTGGCAAGACCGAGGGCGCTTAGGAAAGCCACCGCATCCTTGGTCTTTGGCTCAGCAAATACGATTGAATCGATCACGCTGACATTGCCGGCTTCGATGTGAGCGGCAAGGGCACCCAAGAGAGCAGCTCGTCGCTCCTTCTTGTTGATCTTCTTTTCGTAGTCGCGAGGCTTAACGGCCATCGCCATACCACCATGTCGGTAGTGAGGCGCGCTAACCGTACCCTGACGTGCGTTACCAGTCTTCTTCTGCTTGTAAGGCTTTCGACCGCCACCACGGACTTCGGATCGAGTCTTTGCAGACTGCGTTCCCTGTCGGCTGTTGGCTTCTTCAGCAACAACAGCTCTGTGTGCGGTAACTGCACTTACCTTAGCTTCGGCAATAGCCTTGCTGAACGTATGATTGCCCAGCGCCTTGCCGTCTTTTCCTTGAATCTGAATCTCTGCCATTGCCTTACCTCGCCACCTTGCTGATGATCACGGGGGCGCCGTTGGGGCCGGGCACGCTGCCATCGATGAGAATTAGATTTCGCTCTGCATCGACCTTAACGACTTTAAGACCCTTCTGCGTCACAGTGGCATCACCCATGTGACCAGGGCCTCTCTTACCTTTGAAAACTCTCTGAGGACCAGTAGCGCCGTTAGACAGCGGTCGTCGGTGCGTCATGTAACCGTGCGTCATGTGCTGACCCTTGAAGTGGTAGCGCTTGACGCCGCCGGCGAAGCCGCGACCCTTGCTCGTTCCGGTAACAGTGATCTTCTCGCCTTCAGCGAAGATGTCTACAGTGATTTCCTGTCCAAGGGTCAAGCCCTCGGTGGAATCCACTCGAAACTCCTTCAGCGTGCGAAGGTGCTTGCTCACGCCAGCTTTCTTCAGGTGGCCAAACTTGGGGAAAGTAAGATTCTTTTCCTTAGCCTCGCCGTAACCAACCTGAACTGCCGTGTAGCCGTCAGTGTCCGCAGTCTTGAGCTGCGTGACAAACACCGGTCCAGCCTGTACGACTGTCACCGGCACCATTTTCCCATCGTCCGTGAAGACGTGGGTCATTCCAATTTTTGTGCCCAGAATTCCTGGCAACATAATTCACCCTCTTCGCTTCCACTGCGCTCGGACCGTTTGTGTGCGTTGCCCTCTTTGCCGTTGGGTCGCCGGTACCTTGCCTTTGAAGCGTCTATATATAGATTTGTCGTTGAAACCGAGAGGCCTAAGCGCTCTTGATTTCGATGTCTACGCCGCTGGGGAGATCCAATCTCATCAGAGCGTCGATCGTCTTGTTGGTCGGCTCGAGAATATCGATAAGCCGATTGTGGGTCCTGAGCTCAAAATGCTCCATGGACTCCTTGTCGATGTGCGGACCGCGGATGACACAGAACCGTCGAATGTTCGTCGGAAGTGGAGTCGGACCTGCGACACGGGCTCCCGTGCGCTTTGCCGTATCCGTAATCTTCTCGGCCGATTGGTCGATGATTCGGTGATCATAGGCGCGGAGCCTGATTCTTACTTTGATGCCTGCCATTGTTTGCTTTTTCAGTAAGAAGCCCTCATCCGATTGGACGAGGGCTTCTGATTTCCTTTAGAGTTCAATTTCAGTAATCGTTCCAGCACCGACCGTTCGGCCGCCTTCACGAATAGCAAACTTGGAACCCTGCTCCATGGCCACGTTTGAGATGAGCTCGATGGTCATGGTGATATTGTCACCAGGCATAACCATCTCGACACCTTCCGGAAGGTTCAACGTTCCGGTCACGTCAGTGGTGCGGAAGAAGAACTGCGGTCGGTAGCCCGAAACGAACGGGGTGTGTCGTCCGCCCTCTTCTTTCGAGAGAACGTAGACCTCTGCCTTGAACTTGGTGTGCGGCTTGATCGAACCGACCTTACAGCAAACCATTCCGCGCTCGATCGAAGTTCGATCGACGCCTCGGAGCAGAAGACCGACGTTGTCGCCAGCCTCACAGTAGTCCAAGGTCTTGCGGAACATTTCGATACCGGTGCAGACCGTCTTTCGAGGAGCTTCGCTGAGACCAACGATCTCAACTTCTTCCATCGACTTGAGCTGTCCGCGCTCGACACGGCCCGTAGCAACGGTACCGCGACCGGTGATGGTGAACACGTCTTCGACGGCCATCAAGAACGGCTTGTCCTTATCTCGAGTTGGGGTTGGGATGAACGTGTCAACCGCTTCCATCAAGTCGAGAACAGACTTGTAGGCGTCGCTGTCGATCGGCGTTCCCTTCTCAAGTGCGTCCAGCGTCTGAACAGCTGAACCCTTGATGATGGGTGTGTCGTCTCCAGGGAAACCGTACTTGTTGAGGAGGTCGCGAACTTCCATCTCAACCAGCTCAATCAGTTCAGGATCGTCAACGAGGTCAACCTTGTTGATGTAAACCACGATGTGAGGAACACCGACCTGGCGGGCCAGCAGAATGTGCTCTCGCGTCTGGGGCATCGGACCGTCTGTGGCCGAAACAACCAGGATCGCGCCGTCCATCTGAGCGGCACCGGTGATCATGTTCTTGATAAAGTCCGCGTGTCCAGGGCAGTCGACGTGGGCATAGTGCCGGGTCGCCGTTTCGTACTCCTGGTGCGAAATGTTGATCGTGATACCGCGGGCCTTCTCTTCAGGTGCCGAGTCGATTTCTGCGTAAGAAACCTTCTTTGACAAACCCTTTAGTGCCAGGGTGCCTGTGATCGCAGCCGTAAGCGACGTCTTGCCGTGGTCAACGTGGCCAATGGTGCCGATGTTGACGTGGGGCTTTTTCCTCTCGAATTTAGCTCTTGCCATTTATTGTGCTCCTATCTAATCTAATCCGGCGCTTTTAGCGGCCGCCTTGCGCTTTAGCCGTGATCTCGGCTGCGATACTGTTCGGAACCTCCTCATAGTGAGAAGGCGTTACATTCGGCTGCGCTCGACCCTGTGTAAGCGATCGCAGCGTTGTAACGTACCCGAACATTTCGGAGAGCGGCACATGGGCATTGACTACTGTCACGCCACCGAGCGCATTCTCCATTCCTTCGATCCGGCCTCGTCGACCATTGATGTCTCCGATAACGTCGCCCACGTTTTGCTCGGGCGTCGTTACTTCAACATGCATGATCGGCTCTTTAAGAACCGGGTTGGCCTTCTTCATCGCTTCCTTGAAAGCGAGGATTCCAGCCTGCTTGAAAGCGTTTTCGTTTGAGTCAACTTCGTGATACGAACCCTCAAGAAGCTTGACCTTGATGTCGACAACCGGATACCCGGCGAGAACTCCTGCAAGGAGGCTCTCACGGACACCCTTTTCGATCGCAGGAACGTATTCCTTAGGAATCGAACCGCCAACAACCTTGTTCTCGAACACGAAGCCCGAACCGGCAGGCAGTGGCTCCATCTCGATCCAACAGTGGCCGTACTGACCGGAACCACCCGTCTGTCGAATAAAGCGCCCTTCGCCCTTGGCCGAGATTCGCACCGTTTCGCGGTAGGCAACCTGGGGCTTGCCCTGGTTCGCCTGAACGCCAAACTCTCGATTCAGTCGGTCGACGATGATTTCAAGGTGAAGCTCACCCATTCCAGAGATGATCGTCTGGCCAGATTCCTGGTCAGTGAACACTCGGAACGTAGGGTCTTCCTGAGCCAATCGCATCAGCGAAGAACCAAGCTTTTCCTGGTCTGCCTTCGACTTTGGTTCGATCGCGATCTGAATAACCGGCTCTGGGAACTTAATGCTTTCCAGAGCGATCAGATTGTCCTCATCGCAGATCGTGTGACCCGTGTTGACATCGCTGAGTCCGATAACACCCACGATTTCACCGGCGTACACCTCATCGATGTCGTTTCGGCTGTTCGCGTGCATTTCCAGAATTCGGCCAATGCGCTCCGTTCGAATGCGGAAGTCGTTAGTCTGCGGATCACGATAAGTGACTGCAACTGCCGTACCCTTCTTCAAAACGCCTGAATAAAGGCGAAGGAAGGTGAGACGGCCAACGTACTTGTCCGACATGATCTTGAACGCGAGAGCCGCGAATGGCTCCTTATCGTCCGGCTTTCGCTCGATGACTTCTTCGGATCGTGGGTGAACACCCTTGACCACAGCAACGTCCAGAGGAGACGGAAGGTAGTCAACGACCGCATCGATCATCGCCTGCACGCCCTTGTTCTTGAACGAGGACCCAGACAACATCGGAACGATCTTGTTGGCCAGCGTTCCCTCACGGAGGGCCTTGAGGACGTCAGCCTCAGAAATGTCGGCACCTTCGAGGAATCGCTCCATGATCGAGTCGTCAAATTCAGAGATCGACTCAATGAGCTTCTCTCGGTACTCGGCGGCCTTCTCAGCCATCTCTGGCGGAATCTCGGTCTCTTCAGAAGTCTTTCCGTCGTCAGACTTGTAGATCGTTGCCTTCATGCGAATGAGGTCAACGTATCCGATGTACAGCGACTCAGCGCCAATCGGAAGCTGAATCGGGGCCGCGTTGGCACCCAATCGCTCTTTGACTCGTGCGAGAACGGTGTAAAAGTCGGCGCCCAGTCGGTCCATCTTGTTTACATAGATGATCCGAGGGACAACGTACTTGTTCATCTGTCGCCAAACAGTTTCCGTCTGCGGCTGAACGCCGCCTACGGCACAGAGAACGCACACAGCGCCATCGAGGACTCGCAGGGAGCGCTCAACTTCAACTGTGAAGTCAACGTGACCTGGAGTATCAATGATATTAATCTTGTGCTCAGGTCGGTCTTTGTTGCTGCCCTTCCAGAAGCAGCTGGTAGCAGCCGAGGTAATCGTAATTCCTCGCTCCTGCTCCTGCTCCATCCAGTCCATCGTTGCAGCGCCGTCGTGCACCTCTCCGATCTTGTGCGACTTACCTGTGTAGTACAGGATGCGCTCAGTTGTTGTGGTCTTGCCGGCGTCAATGTGCGCGGCAATACCAATATTCCTGACCAGTTCGAGTGGGTGACTTCGTGCCATGATTCGTCCTTGTTAAAAACGATAGTGGGCGAAGGCTTTGTTGGCCTCCGCCATTCGATGCGTGTCCTCACGCTTCTTAATCGTGCTTCCGGTGCCGTTGTAGGCATCCAAAATCTCTGATGAAAGACGATCGATCATCGTCTTGCCGGACCGCTTTCGAGCGGCTCCGATCATCCAGCGCAGAGCGAGGGTTCGTCGTCGGTCCGGTCGGACTTCCATTGGAACCTGATACGTCTGACCGCCAACACGTCGAGGCCGAACCTCAACGGCGGGCATAACGTTCTGCAGCGCCTTCTCAAAGATCTCGATCGCCGGTGCGCCAGCCTTCTCTTCGCAGATGGCCATGGCGCCGTAGAAAATCTTCTCGGCCGTTACCTTCTTGCCGTCGACCATCATGCGGTTGATGAATCGGGTCATCAGTTCCGAACCATAAATTGGGTCCGGAAGCGTGACTCTCTTTGTTGCGGGTCCTTTTCTTGGCATAGACTTTCTCTTAGACCTTTCGGCTTATCTCTTCTTTCCTGCGGCAGCTACCTGGCCTGGCTTTGGACGCTTCGTTCCGTACTTCGAACGACCCTGCATCCTCTTAGCAGTGCCAGCAGTCTGCTGGGTGCCGCGAACGATGTGATAGCGCACGCCGGGGAGGTCTTTGACACGACCGCCACGGACGAGCACTACGGAGTGCTCCTGAAGGTTATGGCCTTCTCCGGGGATGTATGCCGTAACTTCCACTCCATTGGTCAGACGCACACGGGCAGTCTTCCGAAGAGCCGAGTTAGGCTTCTTCGGGGTCATCGTCCGCACGACAGTGCAGACTCCGCGCTTGAAGGGGTTGCTCTTCAATGCGGGCGACTTTGACTTCACCTTCGGGACGTTGCGTCCCTTGCGCACCAATTGGTTAACGGTTGGCATTCATACCTCTTTGCATTTTCCTAATCTGTTTTTCCTATGGGATTTCTGTTGTTTGGCAACAAAAAACCCCTTCGCATTGCGCGACAGGGGCACACTGACTCCGTGAGTCCTGGCTTATAGCGTTGTAACGTAGTTCCTTCGAACCCGGCCCGCGCCTCCTGATGCGTAATTGACCGGAGACGTATGCCTCCAGACAATCAAGGAGTATGAACGCTCGCCTATGCCGTTGTCAAGGTCAGACAAGCAGGTTAGAACCCCTTCCCGACCGGATAAGCATCTGGCTTTGTCTCTCCGATCATTTGAGCGCCAAAATATCGAACTTCAATCAGGGCCGTTGTTCGAATCACTCGTCACCCAAGCAACAACCGTACTAGACGCCCGCTTTGTTGCCGACCGGGGCCGTCGCTTACATCAACTTTAACTCGCTTCACTATCACTTGCAATAGGATAAAGGCGATTTTCCTGAAGCTAGACGTTTCCGTGTGGAGAGCGGCTGTCTGTTACTATCACAGTAGATCTTTTGTGGTGGATGACGTTTCTGCTACAGCCATTTTCAATAGGCAGACACAACGTTAATTTTAATTTAGTTGCTGTTCAGTCCCTTTTTACGGCTTCGGTTCCAGGCACAGTACACTCTAGGGCTCAAATGAGTGAAGAGTTATCCCTCCGCGAAGTCAGACTTCAGAAGCTTGCGCGCATGCGCGAGTTGGGTCACGACCCGTATAAGGTCGAACGATATGACCGAAGCCACTCCGCCAAGCAGATGCTTGACGGCTTCGAAGAGGAAAAACGGGTTTCCTTTGCCGGTCGTGTCGTCTCGTACCGCCTGATGGGCAAGGCAGGTTTCGCCCACCTCAGTGACGGTGAGGCCAAAATCCAGGGCTATTTCCGAAAGGACGATCTCGGGGAAACCGGTTGGGAACTGTACAACCTCCTCGACCTTGGCGACCATGTGGGCGTCGAAGGCTTCCTTTTCGTCACCAAGACGGGCGAGAAGTCGATCCACATCACCTCGGTGACGCCGCTCAGCAAGTGCCTGCAGGCCCTCCCGATGGGCAAGGAGAAAGATGGACACATCTTCTCTGGTCTCGCCGACGTCGACACGCGCTACCGCCATCGCCACCTGGACCTGATTTGCAACCCTGAGGCACGAAAGGCGCTGATTGCCCGTATGCGAATGACGGCAGCGGTTAGGCGGTTTATGGACGCTCGCGGCTATCTTGAAGTCGAAACACCGATGCTCCAAATGGAAGCCGGAGGTGCGGCTGCAAGGCCGTTCCTGACCCATTACAACGCCTATGAGCTGGACGTCAAACTCCGTATCTCGCTGGAGCTCTACCTCAAGCGAATTATCTGTGGCGATATCCCCAAGGTGTACGAGATTGGCCGAGTCTTCCGAAATGAGGGCGTCAGCAACCGGCACAGCCCCGAATTCACGATGTTTGAATTCTATGAGGCTTACAGCAATCTGGAAGACATGATGTGCCTGGTCGAAGAGATGTTCACCCACGTTGCCACCGAAGTGTTCGGCACAACGCAGGTTGCCATATCAAGTGACCCCGATCTTGAAGTCTCGGAGCACGAGGCCTCCGAAACGGGCGTGGTGCTCGACTTTGGCAAGCCATGGCGACGTCTGGACCTCCTCACCGCCATCGAGGACCTCGCTGGAGTCAAGCGAGAGGAACTTCAGGATCTGGAGACCGCTCGCAAGGCAATGGAGCGGGTGGGACTTCCTACCGAGAACGAGCACAACCTAGGCGGCATCATCGAAAAGCTTCTTGAGAAGTTTGTCGAGCCGACCCTCATCCAGCCCACGTTTGTCATCGGCTATCCGATCGAGACTTCCCCTCTCGCCAAGAAGGATCCAAACAATCCGAGAATGACGAGACGGTTCGAGGGCTATGTGCGCGGCCGAGAGCTTTGCAACGCCTTCTCAGAGATCAACGACCCCATCGATCAGCGCGAGCGGTTTGAGCAACAGGTCAGTGAACGTGCCAAAGGCGATGATGAGGCGCATCCTCTCGATGAGGAGTTCCTCTATGCGCTAGAAGGCGGGATGCCTCCTACCGGCGGCTGCGGCATCGGTATCGACCGAATGGCAATGCTGCTTACCGGCTCCGATCACATTCGCGAAGTGCTGCTGTTCCCCACCATGCGCCCAGTTTCTGGTGGTGCCCCGCAGACCACTGACGAAGCATAAAAAAACGCTCCGGCAGACTTACCGGAGCGTTTTATCTAATTGCCAGGGAGTGGGTTCATGACGAGCCCTTTCTCGGATCATTGCGGGTCGCTAAAACCCACAGCTTCCCTGGTGAGTACGGTTCGATTCCATCGTAATACACCACCTCCTGAATTACAGGTTAGATATAGATACGCCTGCTAGCTTGCGAATGGTTCAGGATTTGGTGGCAGTGGAAATGGCTTTGCCTGTTCCCTTCTCCGCGGCTTCGTCCACTTTGCGCTTGTCAATATCCGCTTGTGCCGGGCTCATTCCAAGGCCATCCATCACGACCTCATCTCCCATCGCCACGGTGAGTTCGATTCCCTTCTGGTCCTTCTGATAGGCGCAGATCATCAGCCGCTGGGTTTCGATCTGCCAGAACCAGTACTGCACGCGCTTGCTGGTCACCAGCGTATCTGGCCGAGAGCGGCCAATCTGCTCGCCGTGGGCGGCGACAATTTCGTCGACTCGGTCCTGAGTCACCTGATCCTGGTGATAGACCGCTGCGACAAGGTCGCCGTCATACAGTATCTCACCCAACCCCATCTTTCCGGTTTCCCAAGTTCGAGCGGTGTATGGGTACTCAAACTTGGCAGGCAGGTCATTGAATTCCGAGACGAACTGCTTGGGGTCTCGGAAAGGATCAAAAGCCTTGCTGGGCGAGCCGAAGCCGACTGTAATTGGGAGTCCGCGCCTCACGACAAGTCCAATCTTCGTCGGGGTCACGGAACGTGGCTTGTCCACGGCGGTCACCTTTCGGGGCACCGTAATGGGAATCGGCTGCTGAGCCACGGGTTCGGAGCTCTGACATCCCGCCAGAACAACCCCTATCGCCGCAGGACCAAGCAGCCGAGCCTTCAACTTAATCCACTCCGACGATTCGGTAGCGACTAATCCCAGCAGGAGCGGCGACCTCAAATTCGGACCCCACCTGCTTGCCGATGATTCCCTCTCCCAACGGCGAACCGATTGAGATCAGGTCCTTCGATGGGTCAGCCTCAAAGCTCCCGACAAGTGTGACAACTAATTCGTCATCAAATTCGAGGTCCAAGAGGCGCACCTTGGAGCCTAAATGGGCTGTCTGCTCCTCACCCTCGGGGCGCTCGACGATCCTGGCGAGTTGAACAGCCTTTTCCAGTTCTGCGATGCGGCTTTCAAGCCGAGACTGGTTGAGCTTGCATTCATGGTAGGCTGCGTTTTCACGCAGATCGCCGTGAGACTTTGCTTCGCGAATAGAGTCGGCGATTCGAAGACGGGTGGGGCCTTTTAGCTCTTCGAGCTCTTTGCGCATCTTCTCGAAGCCCTCCCGTGTAACTTGATTTTCCCTGCTCATGGGACGGTTATTGTAGCATCTCCTTGGTTTTCTGCCATCCTGCTTCAAGCGTTGCCTACGAATCCCTTTGAACCTGCCGTTTCTTGGCAGTGTGAAGGAGCCTCTAGCGCAACTCGCACTTAAATGGTTCCTACGCGCGTCAGCGTTGTTATCGTTAGCTACAACACCCGAGAGAAGCTTCAGCGCTGCCTCGCGTGTCTTGAGGCGCATCATGAGGTCATCGTTGTGGACAATGCCTCGGCTGATGGGTCGGCGGACATGGTCGCGACTCAATTTCCGCATGTGAAGCTGATACGTTGCGACCGAAACCTCGGTTTCGGCCCCGCGAACAACTTGGGATGCCGATCTGCTTCTCAGGATCTCGTCCTGTTTCTCAACAGCGACGCCTATGCCGATCCTGGCTCTATAGACACGCAAGCCGACGCATTCAAGGACCCCAACATAGTTGCCGCCGGCGGCAAACTCCTCAATCCCGATCTGAGCCTTCAGGCAAGCACCGCCAATAACTTAACCTTGTGGGCAGTGTTCTGCGAGCAGACACTTTTGGAGAAGGCTTTCCCCACTTCAGCCTTGCTGAGTCCATACTGGACCACGAACCGGCTCGCCGCCACCGACGCCGTTAGCCGCACGGCCCAAGTGATGGGCGCGAGCCTTATGGTCAGGGCCAACCAAGGCACCCCCGTTGAGGAATTCGACGAGCGGTACTTCCTCTACTGCGAGGACACCGACCTTTGCTTGCGGCTTCAGCGCCACGGTGACCTGGTCTATGTTCCCCAAGCCACGTTTGTGCACGACTTAGGGTCCAGCAGCGCCAAAGACCCATCGCTGGGCATTACTCGCTACAACCGAGGCAAGGAGTTGTACTTCAAGATTAACCACGGAGCCAGTGCTTCCACCGTTTGCCTGGTGATGGACCGCCTAGGTGCCCTTCTGAGGCTCCTGATCTGGGTACTGATGATTCCGGTCAAAGCAAAGCGGGCGCAATCCCAGGCCGGCTGCTTCTGGCGCGTCCTCACCGCCCCGCGGATCTAGTCCACCGTCATGGAGGTGGATTCGTAAACGGGGATCACGTCCTCCGGCTTACCGATCATCTTGATGTGGCCCTTGTGAAGCCAAACGCAGCGGTCGGCAATCCGCTTCACCGCCGTTGGGTTGTGAGATACCACCAGGATCGTGCCGCCCTTGGCCCGGAACTCATCAATCTTGGCGTAGCACTTCTTCTCGAATTCAAAGTCGCCTACCGCAAGAACTTCATCGACCAAAAGAATGTCTGCGTCAACATGGACGGCGATGGAAAAGCCTAAGCGGGCGATCATGCCGCTGGAGAACGTTCGGGTGGGGGAATGAACGTGTTCACCCAACTCCGAGAATTCGACGATCTTGTCAATCCGCTCTCGCACCTGCTCTCGGGTGAGACCCAAGATGATGGCGTTGAAGTAAATGTTCTCTAGACCGGTCAGGTCATCGTGAAAGCCTGCGCCCAATTCCAGAAGCGGCGCCAGGCGACCCCGGATTTCAATCGTCCCGGAGGTCTGCTTGTAGACCCTCGCCATCAGCGCAAGCAGCGTGCTCTTCCCCGCCCCGTTTCGGCCGACGACCGCCACACACTCGCCCTTGTTCACCTCAAAGGAGATTCCCTTGAGCACGTCCAGATGAACCTTCTTGCGTCGACGCCACCAAAGCAGCGCAGTCTTAAGAGAATTCGCCCCCGAGGTGCTGAGGAGGAACTCCTTTCGCAAGTCCTTGATGATGATTGCCGGTTCGATGCTCAAGGTCGCTCCACAAATCTCCACTTGAGTTTGTTGAACGTGTTGTAACCGGTGATGAGAATCACCACGGACACAATCGCTGCCCAGCCGACATATCGCCAGTCAAGTGGTAACGGATCCACGAGATGGCCATCCACCTTGATCTTGTTCGGTGCAATCAGGAGCTTTCGATACGCATTGGACAGCGCGAACACCGGATTGAGGTTCATCGCGTTGTACAGCAACCCGTGCCAGTGCTGAGGGTTGTTCAGGGTGGAAAACGCTACGTCCTCTTCGAAATAGAGGATCGGGCACATGAACAGCATCAGATACACGCCCACCGCAACGATGTACTTCACGTCCTCATAAAACGTGTTGAGCGCGCTGATAAAGAAGCTCAATCCAAGTGACAGAGCCAAGTTGATCAGCAGAAGGACAGGCAGGAGGAGCGTACCGATCTGAAACGGCCACTGTCGAAGCCCATGCTCCCCAGGGAAGAACACATACACCACCAGCAGATATAGGAAGAACGTGCAGAACGCCAGGAGCAGGTGGATGAAGTTGCTGATCACGCTGGCGATAGGCAAAATCTCGCGTGGAAGGTAGATCTTCTTCAGCAGCGGCATCGCAATGAGGATCGACTGTGCCGAATCCAGAAGGCAGAGCTGAAAGAACGTGAACGGAAGGTACGCCGCGAGGATATAGGCGGTAACGCTGGGCGTGTCCTTATGCAGGAAGTTCGAAAACATGAACGACATCACCAAAACGGTGATGAGCGGATTCAGCATGGACCAGAGAAAGCCGAGGGCAGAATTCTTGTATCGAATCCTAATTTCTCGTTGGACCATCGTGAGCAACAGCTCGCGGAACTTCCACAGCTCCTTGAGCTCGCTCAGCATTTGATGATTCTACCTTTGCGGTATTCAGCGCCTTCGCCGCGATCACATGAACCCATATCGTCAAATCCGTATTGGCTGGCACAATGCTGCCAATCCCTCCTGGCAGCTGCTCCGCCGGAAGCACCGTGTAGCGAGAGCCGCCTACGTGCATGCCAGCTAAGGTAACCGAGACGAGCGGGTCAGAGTTCCTGCCACCAAACACAAGCGTATAGGGCATCCCACGCTTCATCGAATTTGCGAGTTCCTTCTTGTTTGGGTCGCAGACTCGGTACTGAATCGTGACCTTGTCACCATCTTCAACAAGCTTGCCCTGCCCTACCCTAAGGTCGACGTTTACGGCGGCACGCTTGGGGATATGAGCAAACTGAAGACCCGTGACGAGCCGGGGGGCCAGCATACTGGCAGAGATAAAGGTTAGGATCAGCATGCTAGGTGTAATTTAAGGACGATGGAGAAGCTCGAAGTGATGTTGGTAGGGAGCGCAAACATGGATCTCGTGATTCGTGCCCCTCGATTCCCTGAGCCAGGTGAAACTCTTACGGGGTCCACATTCCAAACGTTCCCCGGCGGAAAGGGCGCCAACCAAGCATGTGCCGCCGCAAAACTAGGTTCAAGGGTAAAGCTGGTTGCCAAGCTTGGAAGCGATGCATTTGGCGATTCTTTGATGGGTTCTCTGACCGAATGCGGCGTCATTTGTTCCTCGATCTACCGTGACACCGACGTCTCCACGGGAGTGGCGCTCATCACGGTGGATGATTCCGGACAAAACACCATCGTCGTCTCTCCAGGCACCAACGCCCTCCTTTCAGCAGAAGAGGTCGACCAAGCCTTCGGCGGCTCTCCTGGCAAAGTAGTCTTATCCCAACTTGAGATCCCACTCGAAACGGTGATAGCTGCCGCGCAGAATGCGGCAGAAAGCGTGTTCATATTGAATCCAGCCCCTGCCCGCCAGCTGCCAGATGACCTGGTGAAGCTGGTGGATGTAATCACCCCCAATGAGACGGAGGCCCATTCCCTGACTGGCATTCTTCCAACCGATCATGCGTCTTGTCAGGCTGCAGCCGAGGCGCTTCTCTCGCGGGGCGCCAAGCACATTATCATCACCCTGGGAGGCCGCGGCTGCTACTACGCGGGCCCAAACGGGCACCGACACTTCCCTGCTTTCCCAGTCCAACCCATTGACACCACCGCCGCAGGAGACGCGTTCAGTGGAGCTCTCGCGATGGGACTGGCGAGGGGCTGGTCCATGGAGTCAGCGATTCAATTTGCCGCCGTTGCGGCAGCGCTTTCGACCACCAAGATGGGCGCAGCATCGTCCATGCCGACGTTTAGCGAAGTCGAGGCGGCTCTCAGAGTTTAAAAGTCATGGGCTGAATTCCCTGGAGGAGGCTCTTCAGTTCGTCGTTGCCGGTTGCCGCCAACTCCGGAAATCCTCCAGCGGCGAATCGCTTTCTAGCCACGGAAAGCGGCAACAGAGCCGACAATGCACGCTTGAGTGCGGTTCGCTTGAACGGTCCCAACATGAATGCCTTGATTCCGGCTTTGATTGCTCCCGCCCTGTCTCCAAAACTGAGGCTCAACGCACAGAGGTTCAGTTCGTTCAGGCCCAAGCCGCGATGAATCGCGGCATGGGACTGTCCGCGTACCGCCCACTTGTTGCCAACTGCTCCGATACTCCTGCGAACACGCACCTCTTCCGCACGCTGTTTGGGAGACGCGGTAAAGGTGTTGTTGTCGTGCATCCGCCAATAGGACACTCGCTCAGTGACGCAGGCGGCAGGACCCAAATACGCCTGTTCGAGCAGCGCGACCCAATCTCCGGAGTAACGGCAGGAAGTCTCAAATCTCAACTGTTCGCGGCGAAACAGCACACTGGAGGCAAGTATCCGATTCTCAAAGAGCAGATAGGGGAGAACATCCTGAATCGGCTCCGTTGGCCAATTTGCGTGGACATCATCAGTGGTGTCCACCTTGCCGGCATCATCAACCTTCCAGCCTAGGCAGTAGCTGAAAGATGCCTCCGGGTGTTTGCCCAGCAAGTCCACCTGAAGCAGCAGCTTCCGCGGCTCCCACAGGTCATCGGAATTCAAAATGGCTACGAACTCGCCAGTGGCCAAATTGAGGCCGGCCTGCTGCGTGCCGTAGGTGCCAAGGTTTTTGTCATTGACGTGGACGTGGACGCGCGGGTCTTTGTACGTGCGAGCGATCGCCACACTGTCATCTTTGCTTCCATCGTCCACCAAGATCAGTTCCCAATCCTCAAAGGTCTGGGCAAGCACCCTGTCCAGACACTCACGCAGAAAGCGGCCGTGGTTGTAGCTGGGGATGACGATAGAAACGCGCGGTGGCATGGCAAGGAACCGGTTCTGAATTATGAACCAGACCCCGATCCCACACTGTAGATGTAGTTGAACCGGCCGTTGGGAGCGGCATCGCCATACTGGTCGAAGTCGGACGCGTCCCCTTCGTGCTGCATGTTGTCAAACCACTTAAACTCCAGCCGCCAGCTGTTCCTGTTCAGTACATCGCCAAAGGCTGACAGCGGGATCTGAACCATTATCTCCCGGCCCAAGACGCGATACTTCACCTTTGCCTTCTCAGCCCACTTCCAGCCGCCTTGGCTCTGCTCCAACACTGCATCTGTCGCATCGGGCGACACTCGGTTCAGCACGAACGAATACCCCTCCCAATTCGGCAGGCTACTGCCTGCTATTTTCAGGAACATCATCATCCAGTGCGAGTCCGTTGCCCGACTGATATCAGATGCCGTCCGCGCATAGAAGTAGAGATTCTGACGATCTCTCGAAACCTTCATCGAGACGAAGTCGTTGCGTCCGGTCGTATTCACGTATCGAACCGCAGGATCCCATCCGCGATAGTCGCGCCTTGCGGCATCGCCAGAATCATCTCGAAATTCTGGGGCAACCGAATTCCACTGCGAAAACGGTCCATCGAGATTGATCGACTTTTCACCGACAATTTTGGGTGGCTTGCTGACACCCTTGTAGCGTCGGATGAAGGAGACAAGCTGGTAGTAGTAGTTGTCGGCGTGTCCTCCGCGCATCGGCTCAATGTCTCGGCTGAACTCTTGATTGAACTCATCTACAAACATCACTGGCTCTCGAACGCCGGAAAACTCTTCAAAGCGACCGGCTATCCACTCATTCCAGCCCGTCACAAAAATGAATTCCGGATCCAGCTTCAGCGCACGCTCGAACTGCTCCTTGAAGTTGAATCCTTCGGCGACTCCGGCCGAATCGTTATGGCCATCATGCCATCCTCGGCCGTGGGAGCCTTTCTCGCTCATCGAACCCAGACGGCCATCGACGGCATTCTGGGCGACACCCACTGAGACTTGCTCTGGCGCGCCCCTGGAATCCGTAAAGGTGTGCTGCGGGTGCACCTCAAGCCAACTCCACATATCTGGCTTGGTAGGTCCAGCGAAGTAGCTTGGCTGAGGCGCTCGAAACGTGAAGAAGTCTTCTGGCTGAATACCGTTCGGCTCAGGTGAAGTGAGATTGATGGAGAGATGAGCCTGCGAAGGCTTGCCATTAACCGAAGCTGGCCCTACGCCTGGCTGTGCTGTTTTGAGTCCCCACCAGGCGAACCTTCCTTTGGACTGAGAAATCCTAAGCTGATACTTGCCGGCGGGCAGGGGCTTCCGGAAGCGAAGCTTAAGGTAGCCATTGTCGGCAACATTCTCAAATCGCTTTGACGCGAGCTGACGTCCAGCTTCATCCAACAGGCTGACCGTCGCGGCAGAATCGGTGTGTGCGTACGTGGCAACTTCTGGCGCGGCTCCCACAAATGGCGCAGAAGCCGTGAACTCCTCAGTCAGCACATCGGCGGCATCCATATCCACTGGCTCCAAATGAATCGTGTTGGCGTCCGCAACTCCGAGCCGAACCGGGTCGGCAAGGATCAGGGGCTTTCCCCTCCACTGGAACCACAGTTCCGGATAGAGCCCAGGAGCGTACAAGTCTCGATACAGTTCCCGCACGACCCGTCCTGGCGTGCCAAACGGGCATAGAAAGGCAATTTGTGGTGTTCTTCCACCAGCCGCTCTCACCTGACGAAAGACCTCAAGCAGACGCATATATACTGGCTTGTAGGTGACATCGTTGCTTGTGTCGAAGATGATCACATCGACTCCAGCATCGGAAAGCATCTGAGCATGCTTTCGCAGCACAAAGTCATCGTCGTCTACGTAATATCCAAACAACGGCTCTCCCCAGTGGTGGGGCGCAAAAACCCCTCCCCAAGGCGGCATTGTGGGCTTGGACATCGCCAACGGATCACTGGCCAGAATCTTGGAAACGTCGTACGGGCCACCCGAGTTGAAGCTCCCAGACCAGAGGAAATAGAACATCCCCACGAATTTGTCTCGCCGACGAGGACCTACCTCTGCGAATTCCGGCAAGGTTCGGCCGAGGCGATCCGTGGCTGCCCAGGTATCGCTTCTAGTGTCCCACGGCTTTGGACTTGGGATGCTGGCTTGGGTCTGACCAAAGATCGAGAGCGACAAAAGGGCGGAAATCCATCCCATGCGGCAAAGTATAGGACTGCGGGCGGCTTAGTTGCCGTCTGATTGCTTGGCGAGGAGCTTGAATTCGCCTGTGACCATGAAATTTACTCGCTCGGCGATATTCACGGCATGGTCCGCAATTCTCTCGACGTGGTGAATCGCCATCAAAAGCCAGCCATCGGCGACCACCTGACTCGGATCATCAACCATATTCGCAAAGATTTGGGATCGGAGCTCGCGATACAGCGCGTCGACCTCTTCATCACGCTCGCAGACTTCCTGAACGCGGTTGAGATCTCTGTGAACGTACGCCTCAAGCGCTTCGTGGAGCATCAGCCCGGCAACCTTGGCCATCTTTGGGATGTCGATGAAGCTTGTCTGTCCGAATTCCTTTTCTACTTTCAGTGTGATCTTGGCGATGTCTACCGAAAGATCGCCGACCCGCTCGATGTCGGTAATCATCTTCATCGCGGTACCGATCTGCCTTAAGTCGCCTGCCATCG
Organism: uncultured Armatimonadota bacterium; assembly: GCA_903927025.1. Taxonomy (GTDB): domain Bacteria; phylum Armatimonadota; class Fimbriimonadia; order Fimbriimonadales; family Fimbriimonadaceae; genus Fimbriimonas. The sequence goes on along the minus strand of CAIYLG010000014.1, from coordinate 73,175 downwards.
GTTGCTGAAGTGCGAGAAGCCGGAGGCACTTCGCCTCAATTGCCAGATCCCTTTCGTCGATATCGTCATCTCGAAGCATGACGGCGCGCGCCTGATCGACATTCAGGCTGCAAAGAGAGTCGACAGCCATGGCAACCATTTGCTCGGCTCGACTTCCCATGTCCAACAGGTCGTGCTCAAGCTCGCTGATTTCGAGGTTGTACGCCTGCCGCGCGTAGCTGGGAGATTCCACACTCACTACGACGCTTATCGTACTTGGCGTGATTCCCTAGAGAGTGCTTATTGTTAAGAACTCTTCACAGGGAAATGGCAAAAGGTGATTCGATCGCCTTCAACCGTGGCCCCAGGGTCTTGGCTTCGGCACAAGTCTTCGGCATTCGGGCAACGGCTCGCAAATCGACATCCCACGAATCGTGTCTTCGGATCTGGCACTTCGCCGACGGGCGGCTCGGGGAGGTGCATCAGCTTTTCGAGACTTGGGGCCGATTCCAAAAGTGCGGCAGTATAAGGGTGACGAGGTGAGCTGAAAATCTCCTCGGTGGGCCCTTGCTCCACAATTCGTCCCATGTACATCACCGCAACTCGGTCAGCCAAGAAGCGGACAGTGGTGAGGTCGTGCGAAATGTACAGGAAGGAACAACCGTTCGCTTTCTGGATGTCCTTCAGCAGATTGAGAATCTGAGCTCTGATGCTCAAGTCCAGCGCCGCAGTCGGTTCATCGCAGATGACCAGAGGCGGCTTGAGTGCAAGGGCGCGGCCGATGGCCACGCGCTGACGCTGTCCGCCGCTTAGCTGATGAGGGTATCGATCGACAAATCTGGGATCGAGGCCAACTTCTTTGAAAATGGCACCGGCATCGCCCTTCTTTCCGCTGAGGTTCATCGCCTCAAGCACAGATCGCCCGACTTTCCACTTTGGGTTGAGGCTGGCATATGGATCTTGCCAAACCATGCCGACCCGCTCAGCAAGTCGCCTCGGGGTTCCCTTGACCTCTTCACCGGTAAGAACAATATGTCCCCCCGCAAGGCCCTGCAGGCCGAGAACGCTCCGAGCGAGGGTGGTTTTCCCGCAGCCAGATTCACCCACCACGGCAACCGTTTCGCCTGGGTAAACGTTCAAGGAGACGCCATCTAGCGCACGGACGGATCCGCCCTGGACGTTGAACTCAACGCTGGCATCTTTGACTTCAAGGAGGGCTTGGCTCAAAACGAATCCTCAAGCATATTGGGGGTTGAAAACAGTCTCTGACCGATCTTGATGAGGAAATCGTCCTTTTCCACGGTCACTAAGTTTGTCACCCTTGGCGACTTGGTGATGCAGACTTCATCGCCACTGAGGATGTGAAGTCGAATTTGTCCATCAGCAGAAGCCACCGCTTCCCCTCGACTGCCCACCGTCAGGTTCACCTTTGAGTTGGGGCACAGGATAAGGGATCGCGCTGAGAGAGTGTGGGGTGAAACCGGTGTCAGAAGGAACGCCTGAACAGCAGGGTCCATGATCGGACCTCCTGCTGACAGGTTATAGCCGGTCGATCCGGTCGGGGTTGATAGGATCACGCCGTCCGCCGGGTAGCTCGTCAGTTCTCGACCGTCTACATCGACCTTGAAAACCATCATCCTGGCAGTGACGTCTCTCTGGAGGACGATCTCATTCAAAGCGTGAATCTCCGCAACTGCCTGCCCGCCACGAATCAGCTCTGCCCGCAGCATCATCCTGCTTTCCACCTCGGCTTTCCCATCGAAAAAGTCCGTGATGCAGCCCAGAACATTCTCGCCTGTGCACTGAGTGACAAAGCCGAATCGGCCGTAGTACACCCCTAGAATGGGAGTGCCGACTTCCGCGCAGAGGTGGGCCGCTCGGATGAGGGTGCCATCTCCGCCAAAGGCGATCGCGAGGTCCGCTGCCGCAAAATCCGTAGTGGGCACCACGGGCAAATCGGCATGGCGGCCAGTTTCATTGTCGACCGCCACTTGGTGGCCCTTCTTCGACAGCCATGCGGCTGTGGACAATACAGCCTTAAGGGCATCCTGTCGGTAAACGTTTCCTACGATATGGACGCGCAACTACTCGCCGCCTCGCATTCGCTGGAGGTTCGTCGAAATCTCCTCGTTGTTTGGAGCAATTTTCAGTGCCTTCTCGAGAATCTTGATCGCCTCAGAAGTGTGATTCTCACGCTGCAAGGTGACCGCAAGATTGTTGTAGGCACTCATCATCTTTGGATCTGCCTCGACACTGGATCGAAACGCGGCTTCAGCCTGCACTAGCTTTCCACCTTTCAGATAGCAAAGCCCGACTCCATTGAGCGCCTCAGCGTTGTCCTTTTCTGCAGCCAGCACCTGGAGGTAGTGGAAGCGCGCATTCTCAACGTCGCCCAACTCCCAAAGCGCATTGGCAAGGTCAAGACGGACGGCAACTCTCTTCGGGTCCAGTCGGATGACCTCTTTCCAGGCCTCCGCCGCGGCTTTGAGATCGCCCGACTTGGCGGCGGCGGCGCCGTAGTTCAGCTTTGCGGATACAGAACTCGGATTTGCACCAGCGAGCTTCTCAAAAAGGCTCTTCGCTTCGTCGTATTGCCCTTTGCGGAAAACCAACAGTCCAAGGTTATTCAGCGCATCCAGGTCCACGGGATTGAGCTCCAGCGCACGGCGGTAAGCCTGTTCCGCACCAGGAAGATCCTGATTTTGGGCTCGGATTACCCCAAGGTTGAACCAAAACACGGGATTCTTGGCCTCAGGAACCCTAAGCGCCTCGTAGTACTTCAGAGCATCTGCCTTCCTGCCCGCCCGAGCGTAGGAATCGCCAAGCGCGAGAGCAATCGCAGGATCGCTGCCATCTCCGAGCGCGCGCTCGAGGTAGGTCAGCGCCTCAGGTCTTCTCAGCTTGGATAGGGCAAGGCCTGCATTGTGGGCAAACGTTGTGTTATCAGGCCGTAAGTCAGCCGCCTTTTTGAATGCATCCGCTGCGAGGGTCTGCGACTTGAGGTTGTCGTAGGCAACGCCAAGGTTGTTCTGAACAAACGGGTCGTTCGGCTTGAGCTTTGCCGCGACGCCAAACTCCGTCACCGCCTTCGTAAACTGCTTTAGGCGCAGGTAAATCGTGCCGCTATTGTAGTGCGGCTCGAACATCGAAGGGCTCAGGTGCATTGCATTGCGGTAGTTTTCCAGCGCCTTCTCATTGTCGGCGGAAATCATATAGGCGTTGCCCAGGTTGATCTGAATCTCCAGATCAAGCGGACGCTGCTTTTCCGCGGACTCCAGCAGTGGGATTGCCTCGGCGGCCTTGTTTTGGCGCAGGAGCAGAAAGCCAAGCCAGACATCCACTTCCGAACTTCGCGGATTCACCTTGTGAAGCTCCGTGAACTGAGCCAGTGCGTCGTCGAGCTTGCCTTGGCGATAAAGGGCCACGGCAGCCGTCAGCTGCTTTTGGAAATCCTTCTCCGAAACAGCCTGGCCGAAGACTAGGCCAGCGGCAAGAACTCCGCTGACGATAAATCCAACTTTAAGTACTGACATCCCCTTGAACTGATTGTACGACGAAGCTCGCGATTAAGCGCCCGCCATCACGCGTGAAATTGAACCTTCGAAGGCGTCTTCAAGTTCCCGCTTGGTCCATGAAAGCTTCACATCGCCAAGCGCAATCTGCAAACCCTCTCCAGATCCAACATGACCCACTGGCATCAGATTCAAAGAGTATTTGTCTGCTAGCTGTTCCAGCTTGAGAACGGACTTGGTAGAAACGAGGACTCGACCTGGAATTTCGCCAAAAAGCCTTGCTTCATCTCGATGCTTCGGACGGGGAACGGAAACAATCTGCACTCCAGCGCCAGCCACTGCGATTTCTGCCGCTGCAACCGCTAGCCCCCCATCGCTGAGGTCATGGGCGGCAAGGACGATCCCTTCCTTCACCCCTTCTGCCAAAGCCTGGCATAGTCGGTACTCATCCAGCATCTCGGGTGCCTCTGGGTAGCCATCTTCTTGGCCATAGACTTCAGCAAGCAGCGCGCTTGCCCCTAGGCCCTGTTGTTCCACTTCGTTTTTGACCGTAGAAAGCAGAACGAGTTCCATTCCAGATTCAGGAGCGATACCGACTCGCTGTCGCGCGTCATCGAGAATGCCAAGCATTCCGATTAACGGCGTCGGAGGAACTTCTCCCAGATCGCTCTGATTGTAAAAGCTGACGTTGCCGCTGATGACCGGTGTCTGCATGACCTCTGCTGCATCGGCAATTCCTTTGACCGCTTCGCTGAACTGCCAGTAGACATGGGGATAGGTCGGATTGCCAAAGTTCAGGCCGTCCGTAACGGCAGCCGGTGTGGCTCCGGTACACGCAACATTTCGAGCAGCCTCTGCTACCGCTAGCTGACCGCCGCGATACGGGTGCAGATAGCATTGCCTGGCATTGCCATCAATCTTCAGCGCGATTCCCTTCTCAGTTCCCCGAGGTGCTAAAACGGCAGCGTCTCCGCGTCCGAAGGAGAGTGTTGTCTGAGTTTGGACCTGTTGGTCGTACTGCTCAAAAACCCATCGCTTGCTTGAGATCTCTGGCGAGCTGAGCAGCTGAGTCAACGCCGCATGGAGGTCGATCTTGGGCAGTGACGTTGGGTCAAACTTGGCGGCCCGATGGAAGTAGTCCGGAATCTCGGTGGTGCTCTTATACACAGGGCAATGGTCTGTCAACAGCTTTGGGTCCACTTGAGCCTCAACGTGTCCCCACCGCTTGATAGTGACCAGTCCGTTGTCGGTGACATATCCGATGACTTCGGCCTTCAGCCCCCATTTGCGGAACACGTCGAGGACTTCCTGCTCTCTGCCGAGTTCTGCTACCGCAAGCATGCGCTCTTGGCTCTCGCTGAGCATCAGTTCATAGCCCGTCATATCGTCCTCTCGCATCGGGACGAGGTCAAGGTCGACATCCATGCCAACACTTCCCTTGCTCGCCATTTCCACCGTCGAGCAGGTTAAGCCGGCCGCACCCATATCTTGTATGGCCACGATGGCTCCTGTCGCAAGCGCCTCGAGGGTCGCCTCAATCAATAGCTTCTCAGCAAACGGATCTCCGATCTGCACGTTCGGACGCTTGGCTTCGCTGTCTTCTCCAAGCGCGTCGCTGGCGAACGTTGCACCGTGGATTCCGTCCTTTCCTGTCGCGGATCCTAAGTAGATCACAGGATTGCCAATTCCAGCCGCCGCCGCGGTCGTCACTTCATCCAGCTTGAGAATTCCGACGCACATGGCGTTGACCAGCGGGTTTCCGCTGTAGCGAGGATGGAAGCCAACTTCGCCTGCGACGGTGGGGACGCCCACGCAGTTGCCGTATCCGGCAATACCCGCGACGATGTGCTCAAACAGATAGCGGTTGCGCTCAATGATCTCCGGCGAAGCTTCGTTGTCGCGAATCGGACCAAAGCGCAGGGAGTTGAGACCAGCTATCGGCCTTGCGCCCATCGTGAGAATGTCTCGAATGATGCCGCCGACGCCGGTGGCAGCGCCCTGATAGGGCTCAACCGCCGATGGGTGGTTGTGTGATTCCACCTTCATCGTGATGCCTATGCCATCTCCGATATCCACGATGCCGGCATTCTCCAGCCCATCGCCTTCCATCGCCTCTTTGTAGCGCTTGAAATACGCCAAGACGGGGCGAGAATATTTGTAGCCACAGTGCTCGCTCCACATCACGGCGAACATTCCGAGTTCTGTGTAGCTGGGCTCTCGGCCAAGAAGCTCAAGGATTAGCGCGAACTCCTCCGCGTTCAATCCCATGGACGTGTACACTTCAGGAGTGATGAGGGGCATCTCAAGGATTATATCTGGCGGAGCCCCCCTGACTGCCCTAGCGGCAGGCTTAATGCTTGCGTCATGTGGTCCACGCGCAGACTTCTTTGGAAAGTGGGATGGCCACCGTGCGATGGCTCCGCGGCCCGGCGTTCCTTCCTACGTCCTTTTTTCCGCCAGTCAGGTCCTGCTCTACATTTATCCCAGCGGCCGGTTCGACCTTAAAGATCTCAGCGTGCCCAAGTCTGGAACGATTGCGGTGGACGGGATGCACGCAGTGTTGACAGTAACCAAGATCGCCAACATCGATGTGAACGAGCAGTCTGAGGCCACCAAGGCGAACATCGGTCCGATCTACCTCGACATGCAGCCAGATGGATCGATTCGATATCGTGATCCAAAAGCCATGGATGCATCAGAAGTGAAGCTTTTGCGAGTCGCAACGGGAGTCAAGGATCGTCCGTAACAATAGGTATTCCGCGACTTCAAAATGAGGGCGTCTTTTCTATTGATTTTGGTGCCGGCTGGCTTTACGGCCTACGGCGGTTTGATTTACTACCGGCTGCTTTGGCTGCGTATGCAGAGCCGAAACGCGCTTCAGCACATTGACGAGCTCAGCGGTCACCACGCGACGATTCCTGACCTTCTCTTGGCAGTTTCAGAATACGTCCGCCACGAAGCCTGGATCATCGAGCACGTCATCGATGCCCGTAGCAGGCTACTTGCAGCGCGCACATTGGAAGAGCGAATTCTTGCTTCAACTCATCTGAGTCACGCACTGCATCACCTCTTTGTGGTTTCAAAAGGGTGTGTCGAACTCCATCGGGACGACGAAGCAGCCCTCATACACATGCAGGTTGAATTGGCGGAACAGAAGATAGCGTTGGCCAGGGAGTACTACAACGAAGTGGTTCACCACTATAACGAAACCATTGAACAGTATCCCCACCGCTTCTTCGCGAAGATCGGCGGCTTAAGGCGCGAGGCACTCTTTGAAATGCTTCCAGCAGGGTCGGTCAGCCTTGCCGGCGCCCAGTACTGAACTTTAGACCCGGGCGACGGTTGGAGCCATCATTCGGGCCTTCCTCGCTCGAATCACCGCTTCCGGATCCAGTGCCTTCTCGAAAGACCTCAGGCCAGCCAACGTAAATCCGTGCTTGTCAGCGAGCTGGGATATCTTGTCAACCTGCTCCACCGTCACGTCTTTTCCAACCGTGAAGCTATAGAGTGACGGATCGCCTTCCAGTGCCAGCATCATCGTTTCGCTCATGCAGGCATAGGCTGTCTTGGGAGGAAACCCAAGGGGGAAATTGAACTCGACGTGGCCGGGAACGTTGATCACACCGCCCTCGATGCACAAAACGTCCGGGCGCTCCTTTCTCACTCTCTCGGAAACATCTCTTGGACGAGCAACGTCGCAGATGAGACATCCCGGCTTCAGGTGACCTGGCAAGATCAATTCCTTACCCGCCGAACTCACGGTGACGATAACGTCCGCGACCTTGAGGTCATCCAGATTGATGCTGGATTCTGCGTTCGGAATCTCATTCGCAACCGCCTGGGTGCGCTCCAGATCGCGGCCAATCACGATGATGCGTCCAAATTGGCGGCCCAATACCTTTGCGCAAGTCTTGCCAATCGATCCGGTTGCTCCAACTACTGCTAGGGTTGAGTTGGCTGGATCAATTTCAAGCATTTCACAGGCCTGGAGGGTGCCGGAGATCGCAGTGGCTACTGTGTAGCTGTTTCCGGTGGTGACGGGAATGCTCGCCTTTTGCGATACCGTCAGTCCTCCGTCTCCAACCACGCTCGAAAACGCACCCAGACCGCAAAGGGCAGCACCGTTTTGGGCGGCGAGTTCCACACAGCCCAGAATCTTCTCATAGACAAATTCGACAGGAAGGGTCTGAATCTGCCTAGGAACCAGGGGAAGGCCCATGAACCAGCCCTCTGTCTCAATGCCCGTCTTCGAAACGATTCCCGTGATGTTGCTGGCAGTCACTGGGCTCTTTCGCTTCAGGAACTCCTCAATAACACGATCCGGCAGATACTTGACGATCGGATAGTATCGAGCGAGGTCCTTTGGGAAGAGGGGATGGATGATAAATCCGAATCGATTCAAATTTGTTCCTCTGCAGAGCGCCACAAACCAGCGCCAATACTATTTAACTACGGTGTCAGTTCGATGACATTCGGCTTCCAGCCAAGTTCCGAGAGCTTATCACGATAATCTTGTTCTGTGATCTGCTCCGGCTTCTTGCCGATGAGGGCCACAAGGACTCCTTCCATGACGTTTGTGGCGAACGTTTCTCCCCCAATGATCGGAGTCGTCGTGATCGCCCGCTTGGCTTTGCACTGCTTGAGCAGCTCCAGGTCTGCGGTTCGCAGGGTTTGGGTGATGATCGTCACTCCCTCAAGGTTGTCTGGCATGAATTTACGGATGTAGTGCCAGTCTCCGCAGATCACGGTGACGCCCTTGAAGAACTCGGGATACTTCGGCGTTCGCTTCTCCTGCTTCTCGCCGGTGGGATAGAACCATTTGAACGGCAGCTTGGTCGCGATGGGAAGAATGAGGCCCCCAAGTTTTTTAACTTGACTGTATTTGGTCAGCTTGATCGGCATGCCAATCGTGAATGGAAAGTCCCCAAATACGACGTCCGCCCCGCTTTGATCCAGCGCCTGCGCCATTCCGAAACGGTCTACTGCACACACGAGGAGCACCTTCTCCTTCTTGAAGTCGATAATGCCGTCCGCCTGAAGGGACCGAATGGTATCGCGCTCCAACGTGTGCTTGAGTCCGCCACCATCCACAACCGGTGTTTTCACCGCGCCCTTAATGAGGCCGAGTATCTCTCGGAACGGATATTTCCTGTCCTCAATCACCACCGCGATATCGGCACCGCCAACACCCAGGGCATCAACTTTCCCGTCTAGGTCTTTAAACATCTGGGCGAACTGGCCCATGTCTCCGTTTGTGCCGATGCGCTCCAGAAGAAATTTTTCTCCCAGAATCTCAACCTCATCGCGCTTGTCGCGCTTGCTGGTTCCTAGACTAATCGAAACAACGTGCTTCATAGGTGTTCCCTGCTGCGCAATCCCGGAGGCGGCGCCCAGACTGCGGCTTTGGATAAGACGTTAGATCGCCGTGAAAGGCACTCTCAGTAAACCGCGATCATTTCGATTTCGACATCGACGCCGCGAGGAAGTCCCGCAACGGCAACGGTCGATCGGGCAGGAGGATCAGATTCAAAGTAGGCGCCATACACTTCATTGACCGAAGCAAAGTGGTCCATGCTGCTCAAAAAGATAGTGGTCTTTACAACATTGGCAAATGTAAGGCCCGCAGCGGTAAGGACACCCTTGATGTTGGTCATGGACTGCTCGGTTTGGAGCTTCACATCACCTACGAGGAGCTGACCATCGGGTGTAAGAGGGATCTGCCCACTCAAAAACAGGAAGCGTCCTTCAGCTCGAATGGCTTGGCTGTAAGGGCCAATTGCCCCAGGGGCATCGGTAGTGGATATCCTCTCTCTCATCATCCGGGGCAGGATACCCGCCGAATCCGGGCGCGCTGTGCCTTGCTTCTGTCATACTTGCGAGGATGCCTGAGAGGCTTTCCCTGTCGAATTTCGACGCCGTTCTGTTTGATGTAGATGGAACGCTGGTCGACAGCCTGGAAATGATTGTGCGTGGCCTTGGTGACGCAATCGAGCACTACTTCGGTCATCGCCCCTCAATCCGTCAGATTCGCGATCTTATCGGCATGCCGCTCCGCGACCAGTTCGCCCTCTATTCTGAAACTCAGATCGAGGAAGAGCGACTTTCAGAGATGTCGATATACACGCTCGGACGTTATGAGGTTCACCGACAGCATGAATCGCTGTTTGACCCCGCCGTAGCGGCACTGATTCTCTGCCATAAGCAGGGCCTTAAAGCAGGCCTTGTCACCAGCAAGGATTCGATGGAGCTTGCTACGTTCCTAGAAGATTTTCACGGAGCACAGTATCTGGACACAGCTGTCTGCGCCTCCGACGTTGTTTTTCCTAAACCTAACCCCGAAAGCGCCATTTTGGCCTGCCAGCGGCTCAATGTAGATCCCGCTCGCGCCGTCCTCATCGGCGACTCGGTTTATGACCTTCGCTGTGCGCGCGGAGCAGGTGCAACCTGCGTCGCCGTCGCGTACGGTGCCGCCCACCGAGACACACTCCTGGCGGAGAATCCCGATTTTCTCGTTGATACTCCTGAAGAACTGTACGCCTGGGCCGAGTCCGCATTTTTACAAACGCCATGCCCCGAAAGAAGCTAGCTACACCTACCGATCCCGTCGAAACGACACAAACTTCACCAAGCCTTGCCGCCCCGGACACGAAGCCCAAGAAGAGCATACGAGCCAGAAAGCCGGCAACACCTGAACCCGTAATTGAAGCTGCAGCTCCCGCTGTAGAAACAGTCGCGCCCAAGCCCAAACGGCCGGCCAAAAAAGCTGAAAAGAAGGTTGAAGCTTCTGCTCCAATCGTCGACGCACCAGTCGTAGATCCGCTGGCAGACCTCTTTGACGAGGCGGAGCGCGCGATGATCAGCTTCCGACCCAGGCAAACGGGCAAACGTGGCGGTAAGGTTGAGATTCCGGTCAAGGAAGTCGCCTCCAAGCCCGTTGAGTTGCCGGTTGCCAAAGCTGGAGCGGCCAAGCGCGGTACACCACGCACCAAACCGGCGACTGTGGATGCATCCACTCCGGTTGAGGTCGCGGCAGATTACGTCTCTCCGATCCCAATTCCTGTCTTCTCGGTGGATGACTCGCTCCTCTTAAGTGGCGAGGAACTTCCGATCCCTACTTGGCGCGCTCACGTGAAGTCAGCGGTCAAACCTGTTCCAGCAGCCGCCAGTCAGCCAAAGGGGGACGAAGCGGCTGTGGATCCCGAAGGAAAGGACCGTGGTCCTCGTCGCCGAAGAGATCGACGTCGAAAGGCTCCAGGCACCACAGCTGCGACGACAGTTGACTCAGAATCCATTGACGAAGCGGAAGAATTAGAAGACGCGCCAGTTGAAGCTGCTACGCCAGCTCCGGTTGCCGAAACGCCTAAACCGACGTTCCGACGCGAGAGAGTTGCCGCACCGCCACCCAAGCCAGTAGTTTCAATTCCTGATGAGGCACCTCAGGTTGTCATTCGAGACGGAGTCCCGACCCTCGTCCGAAATCATCGCGTTTATCCGCCCATCATGTTCTTCGGCAGTCCTGCCGACGAAAAGCGATCCGCAATCGTTCTTGATGAGCTTCGAATGGCCGCCGAAGCAGGGGTTCATCTCCACTCGTTCCTCATCGACTTCGATGTGGATCCTGAAGCGGTCGATCATGCGGCAGGATTCGCCGGTTACCTGCTTGCCAAGGCAGTAGAAGTCGACCCTCAGGCGCAGGTCATCTTCCGCGTCGTCTTCCAGGCCCCACGCGGCTGGCAGGACAAGTATCAGAACGCGCGATACCGATACGCTGACGGCAGCCTTGCTGAGCCCAGCGTCTGCGACGATGAGTTCTGGACCGTGGCACAAAACTGTCTGGAGCGATTCACCAAGCTGGTTCGGCTCCTGCCTCAAAACGAGAACATCCTTGGCCTTCATCTTGAGCGCGGCGAGTGGTTCTTTGCCGAAGGGCTGGGATACGACAACTCCAAGGCGGCACAAACCAAGTTCCGGGACTGGGCGCGAACTCGCTACAACAACGACGAAGTCACTCTTCGCGCTTCATGGTTCGATGGCACAGCACGATTTGACAATATTCAGGTTCCCGAGTCCGGTGACTCTGGCGACGAGACGGAGAAGTTCATTCGTTCCTCGCGCAAGCAGAGAAAGTATGTGGACTACCACCTCTTCCTCTCCGATGCCACGGTAGCGCGCGTAGGCGATCTTGCCTACGCCGCCAAGGCCGCCAGCGAAGGCTACTTCCTGATTGGAGCAAGCTACGGATATACGTTCGAGTGGTCTCACCCTTCGAGCGGTCACCTTTCGCTGGGCAAACTGCTGAGAACTCCAGAGATCGACTTCATTGCGGGACCTCCAAGCTATCGCACCCGAGAGCCGGGCGGTACTGCCGCATTCCCCTGCCCTATCGACAGCTTTGCACTCAATGGCAAGCTGTATATCAGCGAAGAGGACTTCAAGACCTCGCTCAGCACTGGACACGAGCCTGATGACTTCAACCCGACTCTGAAGACGCCGCAGGCGCTGGAAGGAGCCCATTGGAGAGGTGCCGGTGTCGCTCTGGCCCACGCTTCCGGTGTTGCGTGGATGGACCTGTGGGGCAACGGTTGGCTCAAGACGAACTCAGTTTGGGAGCGTGCCGCCCAGGTGCGGGACCTTCTGACCGATCGAATGCAAACGGGTCTCGGGGATCCCGAGGTCGCCATCTTCATTGATGAGCGCGCACTGGCTTACTTGGTCGATTCCAACGCATTTAAGCTACTGGTACAGAACGTCCGCGAATCCGTTCTTCGAGCTGGCGTCAGCGCCGCTTTCTACCTCCTCAGCGACCTTGCCCACCGCGAGAAGTTCCCTGAGAGCAAGCTATACCTGTTCCTCAACGCATGGGATGTTCGGCCAGAACTTCGAGCTGCGATCAAGTCTCGTCTGCAGAAGGACAACAAGGTTCTCTTCTGGCTGTACTCGGCAGGTCTCTTTGATGCGGGTCGAAACTCGCTAGAGCGAGCACGTGAAGTCACAGGAATTGCCCTCAAGCCACAGCCGTTCTACAGCAAGTCCGGTACCACGATCTTGAACCGTCGTCACCCGCTCAGCGAGGCGTTCCCAGATCGCAGCCTGATCGGCAGCACCAAGCTGGAACCAAGCTACTTCGCGATTCCAGAGGGCGCAACCGTCCTTGGCGAATATAGTCAGACCGGTCTGCCTAGCTTTGTTGTCAAGGAGTTCAAGGATGGCCCTGCTGAGTCCCACTGGACCAGCGTGTTCCTTGGCGAGCCCATCGTCAACGCAGCCTTGATTCGAGGACTTGCGCAGATGGCAGGTGCCCACGTTTGGAACTTCCATGAGGATGTCGTCCACGTTCGAGCTCCGTTCTGCACGATTCACTGCTCCGGCTCCGGTCAGCGAACGATCACCCTTCCCAACAAGTTCTCGGCCTACAACCTCCTTTCCAACGAGTGGGCGTCAGTGGATTCCACCCATCTCCGCTTCAACGCGATTGATGGTTCCACCCACGTATTCTTGGTCGGCCCCAAGGAAGACCTCGAGCATCTGCTCGATTCGGATCCTTCCAAGGTTCTCACCATGGACGAGCTGCCAAAGCGGGAAGCCAATATTCGAGATGACATTTCGAACTTCGACGTCCCCATCATGAAGCTCGATGAGTGGATGGAAGGCGGCGATGGTGACGAAGTTGCCGACGAGTGGTTCCTCAAGCCACAGCACATCGTTGAAGAACCAGAAACCGAGGATGAAGGCACCGAGAAAGTCGGGCGAAGGCGACGCAAGCGTCGTGGACGCAACGACCGTGGCGGCTCCGAAGAGTCGGCGAATCCGAGACGCGAACCCTCCGGGCAGCCCGACCCGATGCTTGCTGATCTGGGCATGAACGTCATGTTCCGGAAGCGAGAGTAGACCAATATGTCAGATAACTCAGCCGCTTCCACAGGCTTCCGATCAGGGTACGTTGCCCTGCTCGGAAAGCCAAACGTTGGCAAGAGCACCCTCATGAACCACATCGTGGGTCAGAAGGTGTCCATTGTCAGCAACAAACCCCAAACCACGCGACGCCGCGTCATTGGCATTGTTACCACCCCAACCTACCAAATCGCCTTCATCGACACGCCTGGAATCCACGAGCCGCACACGCAGCTTGGCAAGGCGATGATTGAGCAGGCGAGAATGTCGCTTGGAGATGCCGACGTCATTCTCTATGTCGCCGATGGCTCCCACCACCCCGGCGAGCAGGACAAAGAGGCGGCCAAGCTTCTCAAGCAGGATATTAAGCTTCCCAAGGTTCTTTGCATGAACAAGATGGACCTGCTGAAAGCCGAGGACGTCCAACGAAATGTTGACGCATTCAGCACCCTTCTAGGCGTCGGTCCAGACGATCTCATGTTGACCACCGCTATTCGCGGCCATAACGTCGACAAGTTGATCGAGCTGATTGTCGCGAAGCTCCCGGTCCAGGATCCCCTTTACTCAGAGGATGAGTTTACAGACCAGTCCAGCCGGTTCCTCACCGCTGAACTCGTTCGAGAAAAGATCCTTCACGCCGCTCGCGAAGAAGTTCCTCACTCCGTCGCGGTCCTAGTTGACGACTGGGAAGAAGATGGAGCGATGACGCGTATTGGCGCAACCATCCTCGTCGAGAAAGCCAGCCAGCGGGCGATCATCATTGGCAAGCAGGGCCAATTCCTCAAGAAGATTGGTACCGAAGCCAGACTTGAGATCGAAGAGATGCTTGGCCACAAGGTCTTTCTTCAGCTCCACGTCAAGGTGAGCGAAGACTGGCGAATGAGCCCAAGGATCCTCCACGACCTGGAGTACAGCGATTGACACCGGGCGGACCAGATTTATTTGGTCAGCCCTTGGGTCCCGATCCAACGATCGCGCTCAAACCATTTGAGCTTGACTTCCCTGTTAAGACTGGGCCGCTTCACAAGGTCCAGTTTGTTATTGAGTTCGTTGGCCAGAGGACCGTCCTCGCCGGAAATGCCGCACAGCTCTTGAGCCCGGATTGGTTTCAAGCACTCGGTCAGCCCAACCTGCTCGCAATGAGGCCGGCTGACCTTCAATGGCAGCCCCTTACGCCAGCGGTCGATGGCTCTTACGATTCCCTCGCGATGACCTGGGACCTGCTCACGCCTCTAGGGAGCATCTCCGGAGCGTCCGCAAAGCACCTGTTGGAGCTTGCTGAACGATTTGCGCCCTACATTCAACGGCGAGCCCTCGCGATGCCCGTCCCCGCTGAGGTGAATGGGGCCGTTCGAAACCTCCAGCAGGCAAAGGATATGCTGGATATCGGCTTTGAGCTCACGGTGATGTCCTCAACCGCATCGTTTACCGAGAAAGATCTCTGGATCGCCTGCTCAAACCTAGGTTTGGAGTATTCACCAGCCGGGTCATTCGACTGGCGACTTCCGGGGCATCCCTGCCCATTATTAAGCGTCACCCCAATCGGACAAACCGACGCCTTTTCCCTTCGCAACGTCCAGCTAGGCATGACTCACGTTGGCGTCACCATCGGCTTCAGCCTCCCCATCAACCCTGCGCCCGTCCAAGCACTGGAAGCGTGCTTCTACGTCGGAGAAACGATCGCATTGCGATTGAGTGGTCACGTGATGGACGACTCAGACCGAGTCGTGACGGAAACCGTAAAGAAGGATCTACGAGAAGACCTGAAACAGGGCCTCAGCCTGTTCTCAAGAACCGGCATGACCACCGGCTCCGCCGAGCTCCTAAAGCTCTTTCTGTAGGCTGCCTCCTCTGCCAATTCGCATGGGCCATGGTGATGGAATCTAAGAGGTTTCCGGAGAAACAACCCCAACGGGGTTGTTTCTCCGGAAAATGGCGTCCACCCGCCGATGCCCGTCAGCCAGTGCCAACCGGAAACAATTCGATTATCAACGCACCAGGCTAATACCGTGCATGAGCTTCCTCACTTCTACGACCACGTTGTAATCCGATGACGCGATCTCGGCGTTCAGAAAGTATTCGTGGCCAGCGTAAATCAAACACTCCGCGCGATAGGGACCTTTAAGCATCGTCACTCGGTGTCTCCGCTCAATCTTCGGAAGTGAAGAAGGAGGAAACCAATTTTCAAAGCGATTAAACGACTTGACTCTGTTTCGAGACATGAAATTGAATTGGCCAGACAGTTCTCGAATTACCTTGCCTGTCCGCGACTTGCGTACAAGCGTGAATTCCGCGTACCGACGTTGAATGGCGGGACCTGGTTTTGCGAGCTTCACGAAGTAACCGGGCGGCAGCCTCCAAATAAACTTCCGATCGTGGAGCCACCACACGACTGGACTGTGGAAGGTAGTTCCTCGAATTCCAGCGACAACCAGAAAGAAGCTGACCGCTACAATCCATATTTTCAAATCAACACCCTGCTCATTGACGCAAATCCAAAAAGTGACGCTCGCCGACGACACCAAGAAGATTCACTTGAACTTGATCCTCTTTTGCTTCCATACATTGCCGTCCTGATTTAAATCTAGAACTTTGAATTGAAGCTGATGGCTCGTTCGATCCCATCGGAGGTCTTCAATCACTTCATTTCCGCGGTAAATCGTCCTTAGCTTTATCCCATCCCAAAGCACAATTTTGCCGTCTCCGTAGATTGCAGATTCGCTGTAGATCAGGCGGTGACGCATTCCAGGGTCCCAGATGAGGCCGGTTACATCGGTCTCACTCATGATAGGTCGCTCCTTCAAATTGTCCGCATTGAAGACTTTGAGCTCCCCTGCCTCACCCTCTCCAATCTTCAACGTTGCGACGTACAGCTTGTCTATAGATCGGTAGGTGCCAGTTCGCTTGGCATGGATAACGTCAAAGCTTCTGGCGGCAGCCGCGCTGGCAATGCAAAGCGCACCAGCCGCGATGATGATGGGTGAACACTCCATAGATTTCGGTCCTTATAACACGGACAAAAACTCGCAAAACCGATCACCCCCAGGAGCGTGGGCTTCAGCACGCTTGCGGCCCGGATTTCAATCCGGGTCACTTACGCCAAGACTCTAATGCACTTCCACAAGGCCCCAAACTGAAGTTTTGGGGCGCAAGCGTGCTGAAGCCCGCGATCCATTTGGGGTGTGACCCTTAGGGATTCACAACACAACTACCAGCGGGTTTCAACTGTATATCGGACGGTTTTGACCTCGTTTGGCTTTAGGATCACCACGAACTCCATGGACTCAGAGTCCAGCTTTTTGAATTCTTGCGAGTGGCTTTGAACGGTCCAGTCACCGTAATGACGCTCCAGCACGTTCACCGTTTCGGCTTCTTCCTTGCGATTGCGAAGCTCGATCGAAAACGATTCGCTTACAGACTGATCTGAGAGCCGAGTGAACTTGGTTCGCTTGCGAGTGCTGACTACGTCGAAGGACCGTCCGACGACTACAGACACCTTCTCATTCCGAGGCGTGTGATCGATCTGATCCTCTCCCAGAAGCTGGACGGAGCCGCTCTTATCCCGCTGGTAGATGCGCATCTTCCCTTTTGGCAGCGGCATCCCCAGCCCGCTTTCCTTGTCGTTCACGAACTCTAGCCTAACCTGCGGCTTCACGTCGCCGGTGCCTATCTCACCTTCGCCTGGGTAGTACCGACCGGCGATCGAGTCCACGAACAGCTTTTTTCGAATTGGAATATCGTGCCCTTCAAGCAGCGAGAGCTGCTTCGTCTGCTTGTTGGCCACCGTAGCCGGGCGCTCAAGGGTGTACAGGTGATACTCGAACAGCATTTCTTCCTTCAGCCTATTTACGCCGTTCAAGGTGCGATCACGATGAAGCCCAAAAGTTGCCTCCGGGCGAGTGGCCCTCACGGTATTGACATCACCCGCCAAAAGCTTAAGCTTCGCATTCTCCCACGTTGCACCGCTCTGATTATTTACCGTCACCCAGCCCTGCAAGTCCCCTTTGCCGAGCCCATCAATCGTGACAACGTAGTCGGCGTTCCAACTGAGCCCTTGGGTGATGTAGCTGAGCTCCACGCTGTTTTCGCCCGCCTTGGCAGAATCGACACTCCACAGAAGGGTTGGGCGGCTGATGAGACCCGCCGGAACGGTGTTCACCTCAACTTCACCGGTCGGATCCAGCACGATCCGGTTGTCGTCAGTCCGGATGACCATGCCGTTGTAGGTCGACTCTGAGCCTCCTTCTGGTCTTGCGACCACCGAAGTTGGTGCACTCAAAAGGGTCCCTTCCAGAACATCCTTCATGTTGCCAAGCGTCCGAATAAAGCGAATCTTCTGCCCAACCGATTTGTTCAAGATCGCCTGCGGATTGATGAGGTCGTATTGATAATTCTGCTCCAACACTGTGAAGGAGTGGGCATCCGTAATGCTTCGAAACCCAACGCTGGTGGGGTCGATCATAGAGGCAACATCAGTAACTTCGATCGTTTGAACGCCTTCTTTCAACTTGAGTTGACGAAGTTCCTTCACGACTCCAAAGCCTTGGTTGTAGATCGTGAGCTCTGTTTGACCTGGGCTGAGAAGCAATGCCAGCGAGGCAAGTGTTGCAATCATATGTTCATTCATTCGGGTCGCAAATCTGATGGCACAATTTGGAAGTCAACACAGTTGTTTTCGCAATGCACCGAACAATGTACGTCTGATTTGCATCCAATTGTGGCGACACACCGGCTTGACCGCCAAGCGACTACCAGTGAGTCTCCACGGTGTACCGCACGGTCTTCACCTCGTTCGGCTTGAGCTCAAGCACGAACTCCATGACGTCTGAGTCCAGCTTCTTGAAATTGAGGTTGTTGTCTCGCACTTTCCAGTCCCCGTAGTGTCGCTCCCAAACGTTCACGGTTGTGGGCTCTTCCTTGCGGTTTCGAACTTCGACTTCAAATTTCTCGCTGACGGAGCGATCTGAGATTCGGGTGAAGTTGGTTCGCTTTCGGGTGCTGACGACATCGAAGGTCTTGCCGACGACAAGCGACACCTTCTCGTTCCGGGGGGTATGGTCGATCTGGTCTTCACCCAGAAGTTGGACCGAACCCGACTTATCGCGCTGATAGATGCGCATCTTCCCTTTCGGAAGCGGCATTCCAAGGCCGCTGGCTTCGTCGTTCACAAATTCGAGACGAACCTGCGGCTTCACGTCGCCGGTTCCAATCTCACCTTCGCCTGGGTAGTAGCGTCCGGCGATGGAATCGACGATCAGCTTCTTTCGGATCGGAATGTCATGCCCTTCCAGAAGGGATAGCTGCTTCGTCTGCTTGTTCGCAACCGTCGCCGGCCGCTGAAGTGTGTAAAGGTGGTATTCGAAAAGGGACTCTTCCTTGAATTCGCCGGCTCCACCCATGCCTCCTGCCCTTCCCATCGCCATCCTAAGCTGAGAGCGATCAGGTTGTGCCACGTGAACGTCACCCGCCAAAAGCTTCAGCTTGGCGTTCTCCCAAGTGGCGCCACTCTGATTGTTAAGGGTGACCCAACCCTGCATGTCGCCCTTACCCAATCCATCAATCGTCACCACGTAGTCCGCACTCCAACTGAGCCCTTGAGTGATGTAGCTGAGCTCCACACTGTTGTCTCCTGACTTGGAGGAGTCGATGTTCCACAGCAGCGTAGGGCGACTGATGAGTCCAGGCGGGACCGACTTGACCTCCACTTCCCCGGTCGGGTCGAGCACGATCCGATTGTCATCGGTGCGGATCACCATTCCGTTGTAAGTGGACTCTGAGCCACCTTCGGGTCGGGCGATAACGCTCGTGGGTGCGCTCAGCAGCACGCCTTCCAGCACATCCTTCTGATGCCCAATCGTGCGAATGAATCGGATCTTCTGACCAACAGACTTATTCAGAATCGCCTGCGGATTGATAAGGTCGTACTGATAGTTCTGCTCCAGCACCGTGAAGGAGTGGGCGTCTGTGATGCTTCTAAAGCCGACGCTCGTCGGGTCGATCATCGAGGCGACATCCGTCACTTCGATCGTTTGCTGGCCTTCCTTCAGCTTGAATTGGCGCAGCTCCTTGACGAGGCCGAACCCTTGGTTATAGATGGTAAGTTCGGTTTGGGATGGACCCAGGATCAATGCCAATGAGGCAAGTGTTGCAATCATATCTTCTTCCTTTCAATCTTGAAACCAGTAGAGGCGAACCGCAGGTTTACCACCTTGTATCCACGGAGTAGGTCACAGTCTTGGATTCGTTGGGCTTCAGGGTCACGACGAACTGAGCCGTGTTGGAATCCAACTTGGTATAGGGCTGTGTCTCCGCAGTAATGCGCCAATCTCCGTAGTGCCTCTCAAATACATAGACTGTCTCTGGCTCTGTCTTGCGGTTTCGCACCTCGATGGAAAACTCCTCGCGATAGCGCCGGTGGTTGATCACTTTGTAGGCCAGGCGCTTTCGCGTGGCGACGACATCAAAAGAGGTCCCCACGTTCAGGGCGATCTTCTCATTTCGTGGGGTGTGGTCATTGCTGTCCTCGCCAAGCATCTGCACCGAGCCCGACTTATCGCGCTGGTACACACGGAAGCTCCCTTTCGGAAGCGGCATCCCCAGTCCGTTGGTTGCGGAATTGACAAACTCCAGCCTCACATCCGGCTTAATATCCCCAGTGCCGACCTCTCCCTCACCTGGGTGGTACTGGCCATCAATGCTATCGATAATCAGCTTCTTGGTGACACTTACACCGTGCCCCTCTAGAAGCGAAATCTGCTTGGTCTCGTTGTTTCGCAAGGTGGTGGGGCGCTGAAGCGTGTAAAGGTGATACTCGAAGAGCGCCTGCTCCGCAAACGCAGGGGCGGCGGCAACAGCGTCGGATTTGGTTACCACGCCCAACTCAACAGGAGCTTTCGCTTGGACAACGTTGACGTTGCCTGCGAGCAGCTTTAGGCGTGCGTCCTTCCAAGTGGCACCGCTTGTGTTGTTCAGCGTGACCCATCCCTGCAGATCGGCACCACCCTTACTGTTGAGGGTGAGCACGTAGTTGGCATCCCAGCCTAATCCGTTGGTGATGTAGCTGAGTTCAACATCCTCCATTCCGGTTCCAGGGGAGTCCACGTCCCAAGTCAGGGTGGGGCGACTGATAAGCCCGGGCGGGATCGCCCTGACCTCAATTTCTCCAGTTGGGTCCAGAACGATTCTGTTGTCATCGGTGCGGATGACCATCCCGTTGTAGGTTGGCTGAGAGGCACCGCCGCTTGAAACAATGGCGGTCGGGGCACTGAGTAGAGTGCCCGTCAAGACTTCCTTCTTTTGGCCGATCGTTCGGACGAACCGCACCTCCTGACCTACCGACTTATTCAGGATCGCTTGAGTGCTGATGAGGTCGTACTCATAGTTCTGCTCAAGGAGCGAGAAGGGAGCCTTGCCGGCCAGCGGCTTGATCGCCACGCTCGTCGGGTTGATCTGCGAAGGCACATCTTGAATGGCCAACGATTGCCGACCCTTTTTCACTGCAAGCTTTCTTGACTCTTTGACGAGCCCAAAGCCGGCATTGTAAACGGTAATTTCGGTTTGAGAAGTCGAAGCTGCCAAGGCAGCCACCGCGAGAAAACCTATCATTCAGACTCCTGGAGCGGAAAGAATTCCGCTTCAGGGAGTTAGTGTCCTCGCAGATCTCGAGAGTTCAACAAGATTGAACAGAATTCTCGACTATAAGCTCAAAGCGTCTCGGACAACCTTCTTCTCAGCATCGTTAAGCTGAACCAGCGGAAGGCGAACCTGCTCACAATCAAACCCCTTGAGGCTCGTGGCGTATTTCACCGGCACCGGGCTTGGCGCAGAGAACAGAGCTTTGTAGACGGGAATCAATTCGTGGTGCAGCTTCTTGGCCCCGACCGGATCGGCGAGGAAGATTTCGCACATCTGCTTGATCTTGGCTCCCACAACGTGGGCGGCAACGCTGACGATTCCGCATCCGCCAACACTGAGAATAGGGAGCGTAAGACCGTCGTCTCCGCTATAGACTCGGAAGCCTGCTGGAGCCTGAGCGCAAACATCCGTGATCTGCGGAATGCTTCCGCTGGCTTCCTTCACACCAACGATGTTGGGAATTTCAGCGAGTCTCAACAGGGTTGGGGTCTCTAGATTGATGGCGCTGCGAGGCATGATGTTGTAAAGAAGAACCGGCAGTCCCGTTTCCTTGGCTACGGTTGAGAAGTGAGCGTACAAGCCTTCCTGGCCCGGTCGGTTGTAATACGGATTCACCAGCATAATGCCGTGCGCGCCAAGCTTTTCTGCCTCACGGGTCATGTGGACGGATTCAGCCGTGTTGTAGGAGCCTGCGCCGAACAAGATCGCAGCCCGATCTCCGACCGTTTCGAGGACCACTTCGAGAAGCTTGAGCTTCTCTTCTTCAGACAGTGTTGGCGATTCGCCAGTCGTTCCGTTCACGACCAGACCATCGTTCTTCTGTTCGTCAACAAGGTATTCCGCGAGGCGAGCGGCCTCTGAATAGTTCACGCTGCCGTCGCTGTGGAACGGCGTGAGCATCGCTGTGAGAAGCGTGCCCCAATCTCTCGGACCGAAAAATGCACCCATAGTGGAATCTAACAAGCGTTGTACCGCACTCTAAACGTATGCGGCTGACAGAACCTTACAGAAGCTCCTTGATTCGGGCGATAACCTGATCAACTGGAACGCCACCGCTTTCTACGATGACTGCATCTTCGGCAACTCGCAGCGGGCTGTCGTTTCGGGTGATATCCCGATGATCTCGGTTTTCGATCTGTTGCCGTACCGTTTCGAAGTCTCCAGTCTCGCCTTTCTGTTCAAATTCGATCCGGCGTCTTCTAGCTCGCTCCTCTAAAGAGGCGGTGAGATAGATCTTGAGATCTGCATTTGGGGCAATCACCGTCGTAGCATCCCGACCTTCAAGGATCACGCCTCCCGTGGCAACCAGATCCTGCTGCCGCGCGACCAATGCCCGTCGAACCGAAGAGTGAGCACTGATGGCACTGGCGAATTCACTGACTTCCGCAGTGCGAATGTCCGCAGTGACCTCTTCTCCATCCAAGAATACGGGCTGAGGGTCCCCGGTGCCAAAGGTGATTGAGGTGGTCGACATAAGGCTGGCCACGCCTTCTTCGTCTGCACCCACTAGTCCTAGTCTCTGTGCCTTGAGTGCCAGCGACCGATACATAGCGCCGGTGTCCAGGTAGCTGAGTCCGAGATCCTTGGCAAGCGCTTTGGAGACCGTACTCTTCCCCGCTCCGGCTGGTCCGTCAATGGCAACGACAATCTTTTTCAAGTCTTTAGACAATAGTGAGCCTCATCAAATCGGATTCAAAATTGGGATAGCTGGTCGCAATCGCGTCGGCTCCCGTAATCGTGGTGGTTCCTTCTGCAATCAGTCCGGCAATCGCGAATGCCATTGCGATTCGATGGTCGCCATGGGCATCAATCGTGGCACCAGAAAGCGCGGTAGGACCGCTGATTGCCATCCCATCTTCAAATGTCTCCACGGTCGCACCCATCGCGCGCAGACCATTGGCGACAAGTTCGATCCGATCGCTTTCCTTCACTCGAAGCTCTCGCGCATCGCGAATGATGCTGGTCCCCAAGCACTGGGTGGCTAGAACCGCCATCACCGGAATCTCATCGATCAGGCGCGGCACCAGCGGTCCGGAGATTTCGAAGGGCAGAGGATCTCTTGCCCAACCTACGACTGCGTCCGCAACCGGCTCACCAAGCTCAGAACGCTCTTCACCGAGATCGAACGGTACTCGACACTGCTCAAGGACATCGAAGATGCCGGTTCGGGTGGGGTTGACGCTAAGGTCTCGCAATACCAACCGCGCCTGCGGAAGGATGGCTGCCGCGACGATGAAGAACGCGGCGCTGCTGATATCAGCAGGAACCGAAAATTCGAAAGGAGATAGAGCGTCTGTTGGACTGATCCCCGAGGTGGACCTTCCATCTTCCAGAACTCCACGCACCACGGAGGCACCCATCGCCAAAAGCATCCGCTCCGTGTGATCTCGGCTGAGGCTCGGCTCACGAACGATCGTATCGCCCTCGGCACCTAGGCCAGCAAGGAGGCAGCAGCTTTTGATCTGGGCGCTTGCCACCGGACTATCGTAGACAATCCCTTTGAGATTCCCTCCGAGGATGCGAACGGGAGGTGTATCTCCCTCAAAAGTCGCACCCATTGACCGAAGCGGCGTGCCGATTCGCTTCATCGGGCGCTTAGAGAGTGAGGCATCTCCAATCAGTGTGCAGTCGAGTTCTCTCGAGGCGAGGAGTCCACTCAGCAGTCGCATCGTGGTGCCGCTGTTTCCACAATCCAGGGGCTCAGTAGGCTGGGACCACCTGGCAGCTGGGGTGAGCAGCACTTCCGTTTCAGACAGCCACTCATGTTGAAGACCCAACTGTCCCATGCAGCGCAGCGTGGATTCGCAGTCTTCTCCTCGGAGCGGATGGGTCACACGAGACGGTCCGCTGGCCAGGCCGGCAAACATATAGGACCGGTGGGTGAGAGACTTATCGCTTGGCGCACGCAGCTCCCCTTCCAACGAAGCGACTCGATGAATGGTGAGCGTCATTCCCCACCCTGCTTGGCGGTGCGAGCGGCCTTGAAAAACGCCTCAACCGATGCCGCGTCAGCGGAATCAAGGTCTGTTTTGAGCTTGGCGATATGCACCTCTGCTTCAGCCAAAGCTTTCGAGATCTCGGATCGATTTGCCATAAATATTTGCGTCCAGAGCTGTGGATCCACGCCCGCCACCCGCGTCAGGTCCCGCCAAGAACCGCCAGACACGTCAATTGCCGAGTTGCCGGCCTTCAACAGGACAAGCACTGCAGCAAACGCATGCGGAAGGTGGCTGACCCGAGCGATCTCGCGATCGTGCTCGGCAGGATCCATTCGAACCGGCACGGCGCCCATGTCCTTCACTGCCTGCTCGACGAGCTTGAGGCAGGACTTGGTGTTCCACGGCTGGGGACTCAGAATCCACTTGGCGCTCCGGAACATCCACGCGGAGGCGTAGGCCGCCCCAGACTTCTCATGCCCAGCCATCGGGTGCGAGATAATGAAATGGGGGTCTTTCTCCCGTTCTGCCCAAGCCTGCACTTCCCCCTTGGCACTTGTGCAGTCGGCAACTACTGTCTCCGCTCCCTTTACCGATTTCAATCGTTCTAGGGTGTCCACGACGGCACCTGGAGGCACCGCGACAAAA
This sequence comes from uncultured Armatimonadota bacterium, assembly GCA_903927025.1. Classification (GTDB taxonomy): domain Bacteria; phylum Armatimonadota; class Fimbriimonadia; order Fimbriimonadales; family Fimbriimonadaceae; genus Fimbriimonas. Next base: position 48,574 of record CAIYLG010000014.1, on the reverse strand, counting down.
ACGAGGTCGGCAGAGGCGGTTTCTTCGAATGTAGAGATGCGGTCAACACAGAATCGGTCGAGGGCGGTCTTCTCGGAAGCGGGACTGACGTCGCAGCCGATCACCGTCCTGCCCGGCTCTCGCAGGGCAAGGCCGATGGATCCTCCAATTAGGCCCAGCCCCACGATGCCAACGGTCATAGAGACGATTATGGCTTAGCGGCGAGATCCGCTAACTGCTTGCGCAGTCGCTTCTGAAGCTCTCCGTACTTGGCGAAGTCTCCCTGTTTCAATGCCGTATTCGCCTGATCGAACAGTTCCAGGGCATTCTTCGCTGTCGCAATCGTCTGCGCAGTAGGCTGCGTTGAGACGGGCGGAGCACTTGCTTGAGACGGCGTCTGGACCTCTGCGTTGGTAGCGGGTGCTACTTCAGATTGGAACAGTTGCTTCAGCGCGTCAGTGTATGTTTCCCCAACCACCACTTTGTTATTCAACGCAAGGATCACGCGGAACAGCTTGGGTACCGCCTGAATCCCCTGAGTCTTGCTCTGAAGGAACAGCGACTCGGAGTACATCACGCTCTTGCCAATCGGAATGACAAGAAGATTGCCGACGATGACGTCGCTTTGGTCATTTCGATACTGGCGGTTGATGTAGCTGATCGCCGGGGTGCTGCTGAAGTCCGCCTCCATCAGTTCAGGTCCCTTCGGAAGTGGTCCCTTGAACCGGTAGAGATTCATTTGTCCGTAAACCCCAGGGTCGCACTGGGCCGTCAGCCATCCGCTCATATTCGGCTTTTGGTACGGAGTAAACGGCAGAATGAGCTGAAACTGCGGTTTGGCTTCGTGCCGAAGCTTCATCAGAACGTAGTAAGGTCGAATGGGCGCCTTGTCACCGTTCAGATCCCGCTCCCTGGCGATATCCCATGCGTCTGACTTGGTCAGAAAAACGGTGGTGTCCGTCGCATGGTAGTTGAGCAGCTTGGCAGACTGCATCTGGAACAGCTGCTCCGGATAACGGAAGTGCTCAGCTAGGCCGTCGGGCAGCGTGTTGAGATTTTTGACAAGACCGGGATAGATCTGTCGGTAAGCCTTCAGAAGGGGCTCGTCAGGCTCGATCGCAAACGCGGTGGACTCTCCGGTGTACGCGTCGATCACGATCTTCACCGAGTTTCGAACGTAGTTGAGCGAGCCGCGAGGGTTTAGCTCCGTGCGTTCCGAGTAAGGAATCATGTCGCTGGAGGTGTAGCCGTCGAGGATCCAAACCATTCTTCCCTTGGACACCACGATGTAAGGGTCTGGATCGAACCGCAGGAACGGATAGATCTTGCCGGCACGCTCGAGAATATTGCGCCGCATCAGCAATCGGGTGTTCCCCTTCACGTTGCCTGAAATCAGGAGGTTTCCGTCTCCCAAAAGGATGCTGAACGCAAGCCGTGAGATGAGCCCACCAATCGGAACGCCTCGGTCACCCGCCCATTGGTGAATGGCCGAGCTGTTTCCGGACGTCGGATAGTCAAACTCTGCCTGACCCGTATCTACGAGCGCGTACTCGTCCACAGGGTCGTTGGCCTCGTCCCGCATGTTGTTGAAGTAGATGCGAGGCTCGGTGACAGGGATATCGGGAATCGACTGGACCGGCATGTCCTTCGTCAGCAGGGTCGGTTGGCCATCTGCAGTGCTGGTATCAACTTCGGAGATGGTCAAGCCGTAGCCGTGGGTGTAGCGCAGCCGCTGGTTAGCCCAGTTCTGCGCCTGTGCAGGGAGGCCGTTTACGTTCATGTCCCTCGGTGAGAGCATGAGCATCGTCTCCTTTCCCTTCACCGTGTACCGGTCAATGTCGACGTCGTTGAAGCTATAGAACTGCTTGAAACTCTGGAGTCCCTCCAGAGCGTGCCTCAGCACCTCTGGGTCCCAAAGCCGCATGTTGTCCAAGGTCTGCTTGGAGTCGGCAACCTGTGCGGCTGTGGGTGCATCAACGGGATCCCAATCTCGGGCGGTGATCTTGTCTAGCCCGTATCCAAAGCGGGTCATGTCGATCGCCCGTCGAGCGTATTGAGCTTCCTTCCGGAATGGGTCCGGCACGACCACGAAGCGCTGGATCACAAACGTCGCGCCCTGAACCACCACCAGGTAGAAAACCGCGATCACGACGCCACCATAGGAGGGAGCCGCGTAGGGCCGACCGACCTTTTGGCCAAGAATTGACGCAAAGCCCACAAGTCCAATGATCACAGCCAGTAGCCGTTCGAACCCAAATTGGTAGGAGGCAGAGTAACCCGCGCCCGTAAAGTGCCCACTGTCGATCAGCCCATATTCGTATGTCTTGAGCCAAACCTGGACGGCATAGCTGATGAACGAGATTCCGACAAGCGTGCTGATATGAGCTCGAATGTGGGGTCGGCTGAGTTCAATCTTCGCGATCAGCGCTAGCGCCTGAAGGCCGATGTAAACGGCAACTGAGATGATGGTGGTAACGAGAAGCACACCGAAAACATAGTTGGACAGCGCCCTGTACCATGGAAGGCTGAAGACATAGAACCCTAAGTCGAGGTTCAGCATCGGGTCCTTGACTCCAAATACCTGCGGATGCCTGGCAAGTAGGAGCGTGTTCCACTCGGTCGAAAACTCCGTCGCCATCGTGAAGGCGAGAAGAGGCGCGACGAGGCTCACGATGACGGCTCCCTTACGTGTGATCCAATCGATGAGATTGGACATCATCATCTGGTTGCCACCTTGCGGCGACTGGAGGAAGATCAGGCTGACCTTAAACGCCTTCTTCACATTGAAATAGATGAAGATCCAACTCAGGACAAACGCGAGCAGCATGAGCACACCGCGGGTGCCGTAGGCTGTCTCAAAAACATCGGGATGCCGTGCATCGTGGGAAAACCACAAGAAATCCGTGTACGGAACGATGCACGAAACCAATCCGAAGAGGATCAGTGCCAGCGTGAGGAGGGTTCTCCCTGTTTTGGTAACCCGCTGGATCTGAGAAGGGTCCAGCTGAATTCGCTGCGAACCCGGATCGTTTTGCATTAACCCATAGCATACGCGGCAACCGCGTAAGGATGGCGTAAATCCCCTGTCACCTTCCGATCTGCGGAACGTGGTTTTCTAACAGCCAATCAACAACCCCGTCGGCATACTCCTTTCCAATTTCTCGGGTTTCGCTGGGGGCGTCGGAGAAGGTCGGCATGTTCCATTTGTCGGCGAGGTCCTTTGGGATTCTGTCGTCGAACTCTTGGCCACCCAGAGTAAGGCAGGCGGAGGCCCACATTCTGGGAACGGTGGTGAGGTTGTAGCCTCCGCCGCCAACCGCAACAATGGGCAGCTTCCAACTCGCCACTTCCCTCACTGCCGCCAGCCAATCCTGCTGACGGCAGCGGACATGGCCGAGCGGGTCCGCCTCGTGAGTATCGGTGCCAAGCTGAAGAACGATAGCCTGGGCGCCAAACTTCTCGACCGCCAAAGGAATGGTTCGCAGGAAAGCGCTTAGCCAAACGTCGCCGGTCGTTCTCGCCTGGATGGGGACATTGAGGCTGGTGTGGGCGGCGCCAGTTTCATGTAGTCCACCGGTACCGGGAAAGAGGGTCCGCCCCTCCTCATGAATGCTGCAGGTCAACACCCTAGGGTCATCAAAGAACATCCACTGGACTCCATCGCCGTGGTGAACGTCGATGTCGACATAGGCGACACGGTCAAATTTCTCCAAAAGGATGTCGCAGGCAACCGAAGCGTCGTTAAAGACGCAGAAGCCGCTGGCTCGATTTCGGTGGGCATGATGAAGTCCTCCACCGATGGCAAAGGCGATGGGGGCACCGGCTGCGACTCGCTTCGCAGCTTCCACCGTACATGCTGTGTAAGCGAGAGCGGCATCGAACATTCCCCTAAAGTGAGGGGTGTCACCCTTCGCAAGCCCGTACTGGTATGGATCGGCTGTCACCTGCCCTAATGACAGTGCCTTCACAACTTCCACGTATTCCGCATCGTGAACCCGCAGCAGCTCCTTCTCGAATCGAAGCCCAGGGTCAAACTCGTTGACGTCAGACCCAATTCCTGGGTCAACCGACTCAACACCGTATCGATTCAGCAACTCCATCGTGCGCGCGAGACGGACGGGCTTTAGCGGATGCTGGGGCCCGAAGTCGTACATGCTGATGTAGTTGGAGTGAAAGAAGTTGCTGAGCATAGCGGTCCGTCTGACAGATCAGATTACTTTCCGAAAGACTTCGAGCGAATCCCAACCTGCCCAGTCACACCCGATCCCGGTATCCTCCATTCCAATGTCCAGCAGGTTTGGCACGATCTTTTCAATCTCCACATGGGGCGAATCCCATGGGGGCGGCGTCGGCGTGGTGGTGGATGGATGCCCGCCACTCGTTCCTATTTCGCTTGAAGAGATTCAGTTTGAGCTCGACCGCCGTAAGCCAGGGCAATCTAAGATTACGACTCAACGCAAAGAATCGGACACTGTCGAGATTCTGAGCGGAGTCCAGGACGGACTCTCCCTGGGCACTCCGATCGCGATGCTGGTGCGCAATGAAGATCAGCGGTCTCGTGACTACGACGAGATTCAGCACAAGTACCGCCCTTCTCACGCGGACTTTGCCTACGATAAAAAATACGGAATCCGTGCCTGGTCAGGCGGAGGCCGATCTTCTGCCCGCGAAACAATCGGTCGAGTTGCCGCTGGGGCGATTGCCAAGCGAGTGCTTTCCAACTTTGGAGTCGAAATCGTCGGCTACGTCGAAAAGGTCCATCACCTTCACGCCACGGTAGACCCGCTCACCGTTACGCTGGCCGATGTGGAAGCAAACATCGTTCGATGCCCCGATCAAGCGGTAGCCGCAGAGATGCTGACCCACATTGAAGAGATCCGCAAACAGGGCAATTCCGTTGGCGGTGTGGTGGGTTGCGTTGCCCGAGGCGTTCCAGCAGGCTGGGGCGAACCCGTTTTCGACAAGTTGGAAGCTGACCTCGGCAAAGCAATCCTATCCCTTCCTGCCTGCAAGGGCTTCGAAATTGGGGGCGGCTTCGGGATGACCGATTTCACTGGGTCCGAGATTAACGACGAGTTTGAGGCAGATGCGGACAAGCACGTGTTCACCCGCACCAACCACAGCGGCGGAATCCAAGGCGGCATCTCCAACGGAATGCCGATCGTCCTGCACGCCGCCTTTAAGCCCACCGCCACGATCATGACCGAGCAGCACACAGTGGACGATCAGCACGAGAACACCACCCTAAAAGGCCGAGGTCGCCACGACCCCTGCGTCCTCCCCCGGGCAGTCCCCATGGTGGAAGCCATGGTCGCCTTAGTCCTCGTCGACCACGCCCTCCGTCAGCGCGCCCTGCGAGGATAAGGCAATTCTTCCTTCAGCCGGCAAGCACCCCAACTCTTTAGCAGGCGCTGAAGCAAGCGTTCCCTTAGAATCAAAAACGTATTCTTAACATCCGTTTTCAACCGTAAATCTGGCATGATGACTCAGCAGATGAGCGCGCCGGCACAGACTTCCCTTACGCCTAAAATCTCTGTCCGAAACCTCAATTTCTATTACGGACAGTTTCAGGCGCTGCGGGCGATTGATATCGATATCCCCGCGAACAGGGTTTCAGCGTTTATCGGGCCATCTGGCTGCGGTAAATCGACGTTCCTCCGATGCTTCAATCGGATGAACGAGTTGATTGACGGGACCCGGTACGAAGGGCAGATTACGCTGGACGGCGAGAACATCTACGCTCCGGGTGTTGACCCCGTGGAACTCCGTAAAGAAGTCGGCATGGTGTTCCAAAAGCCGAACCCGTTCCCGATGTCGATTTACGAGAACATCGCCTACGGCCCCAAGATTCACGGCGTGCGAGACAAGACTGAGCTCGACCAGATCGTCGAGGTCTCGTTGAGAAAGGCCGCCCTCTGGGACGAAGTCAAAGACAAGCTGAAGCAGAGCGGACTCTCCCTTTCCGGTGGGCAACAGCAACGGCTGTGCATCGCCCGGACGATGGCGGTAGGACCCAAAATCATCTTGATGGACGAGCCATGCTCTGCCCTGGATCCAATTGCGACGTCTCGCATTGAGGACCTCATCTTTGAGCTCAAGAAGGACTACACGATCATCATCGTGACCCACAACATGCAGCAGGCTCAGCGTGCCAGCGACTTCACAGCCTTTTTCATGATGGGCCAGCTGATCGAAGTGAACACCACGCAAAACATCTTTCTGTATCCGCAGAAGAAACAGACCGAAGACTATATCTCGGGCCGGTTTGGCTGAGCGCGGCTCCGTTCGTGTATCGTAAGCACATGCGTCGGGAGTCCGAGCAACAAGACGGACTTTTTTCAGCGGCGTTGAACCAATCCAACGCGCCGCTGGCAGCACGAATGCGCCCCCGGAGCTTCGACGAGTTCTTTGGCCAGCACCACCTCGTCGGCCCTAAAGCGGCGTTCCGACGCCTGGTAGAGAGCGACAAACTGGGCAGTGTGATTTTGTGGGGACCTCCTGGTGTCGGGAAGACAACCCTCGCTGAAATCGTCGCCAGGGTGACCTCGGCAAGCTTTGATCGAGTCAGCGCCGTATCAGCGGGCGTGGCCGATCTGAGAAGGATCGTCGAGATGGCACGGCACCGGCGTTCCATGGGACATCGAACGATTCTCTTCATCGATGAAATCCATCGCTTCAACAAAGCCCAACAGGATGCCATCCTTCCCGTTGTCGAAGATGGAACCGTCACCCTGATCGGAGCGACCACGGAAAACCCTTCCTTTGAGGTCAATTCTGCTTTGCTTTCGCGCTCAAGGGTCTATGTTCTCAAAGCACTCACCGACGAAGAGATCGCGGAGGTGCTCAATTCCGCCTTAAGCGATGCGGAGCGGGGATTGGCGAAACGGCGACTGACATTCGAAGAAGGTGCCCTGGACACAATCGTGAACCTGGCCAACGGAGATGCCCGAAGCTCTCTGAATATGTTGGAACTCTCGGTGGCAGTCGCTGAGGCGATCAGCTCCGATCCCGATGAAACACTGACGATCACCGTCGAGGCGGTAACCAGCGCGGTCCAGCGCCGCGCCGTCTTGTACGACAAGAACGGTGAGATGCATTACGACCTCATTAGTGCCCTCCACAAGAGCGTACGCGGCAGCGACGTGGATGCATCGCTCTACTGGCTCGCCCGCATGCTCGATGGAGGCGAGGACCCGATGTATCTGGCCCGCCGAATCGTCCGAATGGCGACCGAGGATATTGGTCTTGCCAACCCGCAGGCGCTCACGGTGACCTTAGCCGCACAGCAAGCCCTTCACTTTATCGGGTTGCCGGAAGGGGCTCTGGCCCTCGCCGAGGCGGTCGCCTACCTTGCCGCGGCTCCCAAGAGCAACGCGATCTACACGGCATGGAGTGCGGCCATGGCAGACGTTGAAAACACACGAAACGACCCGGTGCCACTCCACCTGCGAAACGCTCCAACAAAGCTGATGAAGCAGCTGGACTATGGCGCGGGCTACCGCTATGCCCATGATTACGCCGATGGATTTGTCGCCCAAGAGAACTTTCCTGAGTCTCTCAAAGGTCGAAGTTACTACCATCCAACAGATCGTGGGTTCGAAAATGAGATCCGCAAACGTATGGAGTTGAGAGAGCAGGCACTTCGCGAACAAGAGGGTCAAGGAGACTAGCCCCCTTTCTGCGTAAAGTACACTCGAAACAGGGAATGCCCACGAACGATCAACTTATCAAGGCAGTGCAGGTCGCTACTCGCAAATTAGCGAGCAGCGGCAACTTTGACCTGCTCATGAAAGACGTTCTGGCAATCTGCGTGGAGGCTGTGGGCGCTACCGGTGGCACCATCTATCTCCACGACCCCGCCACTCACCGATTGCGCTTTCAGCACGTTCTGCCAGAGCACATTGCCGACCTGCTTCCCTTCAAGGACATCGCTGACGACTTTGGAATGTCTGGCAAGGCGTTCCAAACCCGCGAAACCCTAACCCGCGAGTTTGAGCCGAAGCCCGAAGCGGAGTGGAATCCATTCGAGAAGGCCACCGGCGTTCCGGTGCTCAGCATGGTGGCGACTCCGCTGATGATGGAGGACGAGATGCCGATCGGCGTTGTCCAACTCCTTAACAAGGGCGAAGGCAGCTTTAACGAAACGGATGCGGATGTCCTAGACATCATCGCCGCCGTGGCAACGATGGCCTACATGAACTACCGCCTTACCGAGGAAAGTGCCCGTGCCTCTACCCTCCTGGGAATGGGCAAGGTCAGCCACGATATCGGGAACCTCGCCGCCAGCCTGTACGCGAGTTTGAGCTTCAGCGACATGGCGATGCATGGGCTTCAGGAGCAGCTGAGCCTGCAAGAGCAGAACGAAACGGTTCGGATGTACATCTCCTCGCTGGAGCCAATGTTCCGAGATTTGAAGAGCTCGGTAGACCGAATTGTCGGCTATTCAAGGCTGGTATCCGACATCTCCGCCGGCCGAGAACTTCGCCCCAACAAGCGCGTGATGGGGCTTGCTCAGGTCATTGAAACCAGCACCGCCTACTTGATCACGGATGCTCGAATCAGCCATGTGGGCATGAACTTTGATATCCAAGAGGATGCTCCTCCAACTCTTCACGACGAGCTTTATGTATTCCGTATCGTCCAGAACCTAGTCGGCAACGCAATCAAGGCGGTTAAGGAAACCATTCCGGATGATATTCGAAATGCAGAGCCTGATCCAACTCAGGACGATGACGATTACGTACCGCCCGTCTATGGTGACGTCACGGTCCGATACCGGTTCGCCGAAGATTTGCATCTCATCGACATCTGCGATACTGGCCCGGGCATGACGATTCAGACCGCTGAGCGAATCCTCGCAGGCAATGCGAGAAGCCAATGGGACAAGGCAAGCGGATCTGGATGGGGGCTCAAGATTGTTTTAGAGCTTGCTGCCACCCATGACGCCAAGGTGAGCATTGATAGCGAACTTGGCAAAGGAACCACCTTCCGCGTCGCTCTGCCGCATCGCCTCGTCTAGCTGGGAACCGTCCGCCAGGCCGGAGTGTTAAACCTCTCGTCTGCCATAATCGAGGTCGTTTTGGGAAAGAAAGGCAAATCAAACAAGCAATCAGGTTCCAGATCCATTGCCGGTGCAATGGGTTACGGAGTGTTCCTTATATTTGCCCTTCTCGTGGGCTCTCTAGGCGGCTGGGTTTCTCAGAGCAAGATCATGGGGAATGTTCTCAAACAGGTCCTGCGGCCCACCCCTCCCGAGGTGACCTTCAAAGGCGACACGATCACTCTCCTGATCCTAGGCTGTGACGAGGATATCGACGAGCACACCAAGAAAGTCACCAAGCATCAGGCAAGGTCGGACATGATGCTCGTCTGCAAGCTCGACTTCAAAAACAAGATGGTCACCGGGGTATCGATCCCGCGTGACACCCGGTGCGAGATGCCTGGGTACAAGCCGGTGAAGATCAACGCATTTCACGCGATTGCCAAGAAAGGGCATGAAGCGGAACTGACACAACAAGCGGTTGAGTTTCTTTTACCTGGCATCAAAATCGATAAGGTGGTCACCCTTGACTTTGACCACTTCCAAGACTTGGTAAACATCGTTGGCGGGGTCCCCATGACAGTCGAGAAGAATCTCAACTGGGATGACTATGCTGCAAAGCTCCATATCCATATAAAGAAGGGCTACCAATTGATGGACGGCGTCACCGCCATGGGCTTTGTTAGGTATCGACATGCGGACTCCGACTTCATGCGGCAGAAGCGGCAGAAGCAGTTCATGCTCGCCTTTAAGCAGCAAGCGATGAAGGACTGGACCAAACTGCCGCAAATCGTAAACGAAGGTGAAAAAGTGTTGGGCGGGGCCCTCAGCTCGGATGAGATCGCTTCCCTTGCCCTATTTGCCAGGAGCGTGCCACCCCAAAATATCCAATGGGGACAGGTCCCCGTCACCGATGGGCCTGGCAATGATCTCACCCTGGACGAAGACAAGCTTCCTAGCGTATTGGCCCAGTACCGACTGACCGATTTAGCCCCGTCCGCTTCAAATAAGCATTCGAACAACTAATGAGCACATCTGACCCTTACGACCCACAGGCCGCGGAGGGGGAATCTCCCAAGGGCTCGGCATACGTTTCCAAGAAGGACATTAAGGTCGTGGCATTTGGGATGATCTTGCTCGGCTTGTTGCTGTGGCCAGTTGTCAACGTCCTGGTACGCCGAAGCGAAAAGGCGCGCTGTATCAACAACCTGAACAGCGTCATGGAGGCGATCAACCAGTACGCCATCCAGAATGACGATAAATTTCCACCCATTTTTGATACCGGCCCCAAGGATGAACCGATGCTCCAGGCATCCAACACCCCTTTCACCTGGGCGAGCACGCTTCAGGAGTACATGAATAAGCGAGCCTCGTTCAAGTGCCCATCTACCCTCGAAGCTGAGCTCAGTCGATCTCAGGACAGCCACCACGAGAAGGAGTCATTTGCGCTGAGCTACGGCATGTTCGCGCCGATGAGCAACTTCAACAAGTCGCTCGTTGAAAATCCGGATGAAGCGATTCTCATCGGAGAGACTTCGAACAACGGAGCCAACAACACGTACGATCCACTCGGATTCAAAGACGGCAATGGCAACAAGATGCCGTACGACGGCATGGCGATCGGCTGGGACAATGACAACTTCGATGGAGACAATCACTCAAAGTTTGTCACTCGCATGGCCTTCCCTGGTTCTGCCAACGGCAAGTTTGAGAAGGATGGCGAGGGTCGCCACGATGAAGGCACCTTTGTCCTCACCGTGACAGGCCACCTGCGAACCATCAAGCCCAATGTGGCTAACGTCGTGCTCCGATACAAGAAGGACCCGATCGCTCCATGGGAGATGCCGCTTACAGCGAAGCGGCATAAGTAAGTCTTCCGCGGCTAGAGCGGATGTGATTCGGCGATATCCGCAAACCAGGAACCGCACTCGGCATCATCTTCTGGCACGCTAATGTCCGGCAGGAGATACCAGGTCTCCTGGTGCTCCACGTACTTGCCTGGCGCAACGGTGACCATTGGCCCAAGTGTCTCAATCTCCAGCATGTCCTGGCGCGTGAACGTCTCGAAGTTGCTGTTGAAGTCTGGGTAGGTTGCGCCAGCCTCAAATGGGAATCGCTTTAGGAACATGCTTCCGTGATTGACGCAGGCAGCATAGCCCTGCTGAATCAGAGCACCGATCTTCTGAGGACCCATGTCTGGATCATGCTTAAGGCGAACGACCTGATCTCCCCACGTCCAGCGTGGATCCTGGAATTTGGTGTAGCCCCACATCACCATGGGCCTCGTGGGCAGGAGCCTCTCGCTGTGGCTCTGAAATGGAGCCTGTGGGAAAAGCACGACGCCGCCAGAGCACTGAGTAGGCGCCCAAGCCGAGAGTTCGATTGGGTAGGCACCGTGGTTGTAGATGCGATGCTCGAGCACGAACCGGTTGTTCAGCGGATCTGACTTAATTCGGATCTGCTTTTGGGTGTGGTACTCGTCTGTCGGAGACGTGAACACATGGAACTCTCCGTCGATGGTGTATCCCACGGGTTCATTGTCTGGCCGCAGGGTACGAAGTGGCTCTTCTGGCGCGATCCACAGCCTGTGACCACCATAAGAGTGGAATTGATCTCCGCCGGAGCGACCAGCATCAGACTCGTGAACGGCAAAGATGTTCGGGCCACCGGTGAAGCCGTAGAAAAGCACGCGGGGACCCACTTCCAACGTGACGATCATCTCGACGTCATTGCATACGATCTTGGCATTGCGCTGCCAGCCACCGAAAGGCACCAGGTTCATGCCTTCAGTTTTACCTAGTCTGGGAGACCCAATGGGACTAGAATCGGTACTGGTAGTTGATGCGCAGCGTATTACTGTTGGAGTAGCTGCCTACAGGCACTGAGTGCTCATAGCTGAGGTTGGCAATGAACAGGCTGATCGTCTGGTTCGGACCGGGCTTCTGGTCGAACTGAATGCTGTACCTCTGTGTCTTGCGCCACAGGTCCGATCGGTCAGCGGACTCAAGACCGTAGAAAATCGTAATCGGTGACCCGCTCTTTTCAAACAGCTTCATGGTGAATCCACCCGTCTGCGAGGAAGAGTGATCCTGATCGTTGATCAGTTCTTGGAATAGTCCGCCGTATGTTAGGTTCGGATTCAGCTTATAGTCTGCAGTCCATTTATCGCTTCGCGACGCCTGCGGTACCGAACCGAGAAGGGCGCCAGGATTGGCGATGTCTGGGTTCGTCTGGAGCAAGTTTGTAATCGTAAGATTCTTCTTCGGTCGAAGCGTGATATTGAAGTCTCGAATGATGATCGTGGAGTTATCCGGCATCGTTCGATCCTTGTAGGAGATGCCTGCCGAGATGAGTTTCTTCTCGGATGGATCCGTGATCAGCTTGATCGTTCGATCAATGGCGCGGTTGCCAGTTGGATCCATCTGGCCCTTATATTCCAGACCAAACTGGTACGTTCCAAATCGTCCCTGAACGTTGCCCATCTTGTACTCGTGGAGCGTCTTGGAGTAGTCGCCGCCTGAATCAAAGTTGAGGTTGAACTTGATGTCTTGGATCGGTCCAAGCGTCAAAGGCTTAACGTTTGCTGCGCTAATGTTGCCATTTGTCTGAGCCCGGTCATTGACGTCCCATTGATTTTGGTAGTAGGCACCGCCGATCAGCAGGTTGCCCGCCTGTCCTGGCTGAACCGTGCTCTGGCCAACGGGTGTCTTGCCGATGGTAAGGCCCTGACTGGTTTCATTGGCAACGCCATTTGGCAAGATGTCGCGAGCATAGCCATAGCTAAGCTTGACGCCATTCCCGAGGTCGTACCAGAAGCCATAGTTGCGGTGGCTCTCATCGGGCGACCCGGTTCGGCTCACTTCGGTGTCGGTGAGGCTCACGCCAGTGTTCTTCGTCAGCGAAGTGCTGATCGTATTGGCGTTGATATTCTCTTTCTGGCCGTGGTCGTAAGTCGTGAACGACTGTTCTGTCTTGAACGTTGTGGCAGACGTCAGCTTAGCCTGGTAGCCCAAGTAGTCATGGTGCTGATCGAGCCCGGTTGCGTTCGGCCCAGTGTAGGAGTCGTTCTCGTCAAGCACCTTGATCAGGCCGTAGCGGCCGAAATCCTTGGTGAGCGACATCTTTGAGACAACACTTGAAAAAATCGTGCTGAGGGGAGCGTTGTCGTGCTGCTCTGTATCGGTGTAGTTGAACGCGGTGGTCTTATCCAGCCGGTAGTCCAGCACGGTGTTGTGCGTCGACCAAGTCTGTCGATTTGACGGATTGTACTGTTGCTCTGCGAAAGAGTCCAGGGTCGATCCTGGCGCGAGATTCCACTTCACTTTAGCATCCGCCTCATGGAATCCAGCGAGAGACTGCAGAAGCATCGACTCTGGATCGGAAAGTGCAGCGCCATCTTGGAAGTTCTTGGAGACGTTGCGCTCCCCAACCTGCACATTGATGCGGTTTGGATCGTCGAAGGCAAAGGTCTTTCGATCTACCGAGCCAGTGGATGTGGAGAGACTGAGGCTGTTCGCGTCCATGCGCGATCGCCCTTCAAAGACTGTCGCACCCATATCGGTTCTGTTTAGACCAGGGAGCGTGCTGAGACGCATTTTCTCGAAATCCATCATCTCATTGATTTCAGAGAATCGGGTGCCGAGGCTCTCCTTGCGAACGAAGAGGAGAACGTTCTTGCTAGATGCAGCGAACGAATCAACTTTTCCTTTGTCCGAGCGTCCTTTGAGGTCTAGAATGCTTCCAATGAGCTTCCAACCCTTTAAGGCATCTGTCGAAAATCCATCGTACTTTCGATCGATGCCTGAGTTGGTCAAGAATTCGGCTCGGTCGTTTCCGCCCGGGTGAACGTCAGAGCCGTACATATTGGCAATCGACTTCACGTTTGAGTCGATTTCTGGATCGGACATCGCGCCAATCGACATAAACCCTTGGCTGATGTTTCGATCAATATGCTCAAGGCTCCAGGTTCGACTGCCGATTGCTGCGTCCTGTCCTTTGAAAGTAGTGTTGGCTGACGTGAGCGTGGTCTGGCTAAAGTTCACGGGCACGGTGCGACCAAGAAGGTTGGACTGGGCTGCCATCCAGTCTCGCTTGACGCCTGCTTCGCGACCAAACGCCGCCTGTTCAGGGGCCATAAGACTGTTGAATCTCATGAAGCCGCTGTCCACACGCTCATTGCCCATGTCGAAGCGAAGCTTCGAGGTGTTGAGGGCGTACTCGCTATGGTTGATGTTGGTGTGAGTGGAGTCGTCGGAAATTTTGCCTGATGCGTAGCTCAGCTTTCCAAACTCGGTCGCCCAACCGCCATTGACATTCTGCCTGCGCATGCCCGCTTCGGCGGCGAGCTGAGCCTTGGAAGACTCGGACAGATCGCCAAATCGGTTAAAGTTGCTGTCGACCTGCTGAGAAGAGAAGTTGAGGCCAAAGCCGCCATTCTTTATTCCGTAGCCGCGCCAGAAAATCCCGGATTCATCTTGGCGAACGTCCCGATAGGAAGTGCTCATCAAGGTATTGCCCAGCTTCATGTCGTCCAGACTGAAGCCGGTTCGCTTGATGCCCCTTTCCGCCTGAAGACGGTTCGCCGTTGCTGGATCGACACCCGCAAGGGAGTTCAGGCCGTTGAAATTGCGGCTGATATCTTGGTAATCCAGTTTTGCGCTACCACCAAGGATCGATGAATTGAGGCTCTGGACAATCAGCTGCTCTTTGCCGGACCGGTAGGAATTCGAGCCACCGGAGGCTCCCATGTCCATGTTGAGCCCGCCGGTGTTCTGAGACCGCTCGCGCTCTCCAACAATGAACAGACCCGAAAGCGAAGAGCTCTGGGAAAGTTTGAAGGAGTTGTTCAGGCCGAACAAATTGTTCTGCATGATGCTGCCATCGCTTCCACGCTCCGTGAGCCCCACCCCGGTAAGGAACTGCATAGCTCCCGGTGAGATGGTGTATTTAAACTGGGTAAGCGCCGCCAACGAGGAAGTGCCTGGCGCCGCAGCAGCCTGGCCCGCTTTGTAGCGATAGCTGACGGTAAGAACCTGACCTGCCCTTTGAGCAATCTTCAAGTAGACCACGCCAACTGCGTAGTCCATAAAGTAGTCAGAACCTTGCTTTAGGGTGGTGCCTTCGAGCTGGACGACTTCCGAATTGGTGAGGACGTTGCCAAACCGAAGAGGCGCTCCGGGACCCATTGGGCCTAGGGTAATGAAGTCAACGCTGGGAATGCCGCCGACCGAAGCAGGAGCGTTGGGATCGCCGGGCTGGGAAATGACAGCCGTAGGAGTCTGCGCCGCTGCCGCTACTGGCAGTGCGCTTATCAAAGCAACCCCTATCAACCCCTTCTTAAGCCTTCCCATGGCCAATCTTCAGGCACTATGCCCCATGAAATATGATATTCCATTTGGCGGCCCAATTAGGACCTCTGACGAACTAACCACATCCTTATGGTCAATTCGCCCAAATCTTAACGTGATTTCCTACGAAATCAGACGTGTAAGCAGTGCCCGAGTTACATTAAACTATACAGGCTTCACAGCTTGATCCAACTTCGAGTCTCACTGCTGCGCTCCACCGCATCCAGAACTCGCTGATTCTCATAGCCGTCCACGAAGTCAGGCTCGATCCGAGTTCCTGCGGCCATGTTCGTAAACGCATCCGCGAGGAGGTTCGTGAACGTCTCACCGTATCCGATGATGTGGGCGACCGGCCAGTAGTGACCGGCATACGGATGACTTCCCTCTGTGGCCTGAATCAGGGTGAATCCGTGGGTTTCTTCTGGAACGCTATTGTCGAAGAACTCAAGCTCGTTCATTCGCTCAAGGTTGAACACCAAGCTTCCGCCAGACCCGTTGATCTCGAATCGGTTGTAGTTTTTGCGCCCTACCGCGAACCGACTTGCTTCGAACGTGCCCAGGGCACCGTTCTTAAACTTCGCCAGGAACATAGCCGCGTCATCCACCGTGACGTCGCCCATCTTTTCGCTCGCCTTGGCACCGAGGTTCGCATCGATTTCTCCTGCGAGCGGCCGCTTCTTGATGAAGGTGTGGAGGGTGCCAACGACTTCATCGAATTCACCCACCAGATGCCGGCCAAGGTCGATGATGTGGGCGTTGATGTCGCCGTGAGTGCCAGAGCCGGCAACTTCCTTCTGAAGCCTCCACACGAGGGGGAAATTCGGGTCTGCAATCCAGTCCTGCAGGTACGTTGCCCGCATGTGATAGATGGTGCCAAGTCGGCCATCCATGATTAGCTTCTTGGCGAGAGCGACGGCAGGAGCCTTGCGGTAGTTGTGGAAGACGGCATGGGGAACGCCAGCGGCCTGAACAGCATCCAGCATGCTCTTGGCCTCTTCCAAGGTGTTTCCGATTGGCTTTTCACAGAACACTGCCTTCCCTGCCTTCGCGGCGGCAATGGCGATTTCAGCGTGAAGGTTTCCGGGAGTGCTGACGTCGATGACATCGATTTCGGGATTGGCAATGACTTTGCGCCAGTCCGTTTCGTAGTTCGTCCATCCGTAAGACTCAGCCGCCTTTTTGACCGCAGCCTCATTTCGGCCGCAAATCGTGTGCATGTGCACATCGACGGGCAAATCGAAGAATCGACCTACCTGGCGATAGGCGTTTGAATGGGCTTTCCCCATGAATTGATAGCCGATTAGGCCGACGTTGATTTGCTTCTTTGACATCCTTCCCACTTCCTCGCGGTACGTTCGCATTTTGGGGCCCCGGAGGCTCGGGCGTCAAGGCTGGCCGCGTCAGGCGCTACAATCTATCGTGCCGTTCAACATCGGTCCCATCCGGGTCGACCCTCCCCTCCTGCTTGCCCCGATGGAGGATGTGACCAACCTCCCCTTCCGCCTGATTGCCAAGCGCATTGCAGGGCCCGGCCTGATGTTCACCGAGTTCGTCTCCGCGATGGCGATTCATTACGGTGCAGTGAAGACCTATCGAAAGATGCGCATTGATCCTGGTGAGCGCCCCTTGGGTATTCAGATTTTTGGCGGCGAGCCCGATGTCATGGCCGAAACCGCCCGAATTGCCGAGGAGATGGGTGCCGACCTCGTGGACATCAACATGGGCTGCTGGGTCCCGAAGGTATGCAAGACGGGTTCTGGCGCGGCGCTTCTTAAAGATCCCGACTTGGCAGAGAGGATCGTTTCCAGCGTGGTGAAGGCGGTTAAGGTGCCCGTAACCGTCAAGGTACGTGCGGGCTGGGACTATTCCCTATTCGCGGCACCCGATCTTGCCAAGCGATTCCAAGGAGCAGGCGCGCAGATGCTTACTCTCCATGCGCGCTTTGCCAAGCAGGGATTTGAGGGAGAAGCCGATTGGAGACTCATCGGTCAGCTTCGAGAGGCGGTCCAGGTTCCCCTTATTGGCAACGGAGACGTCAAGACGCCCGAGGACGCTCTGCGGATGGTGCGTGAGACCGGCTGCGATGGAGTCATGGTGGGGCGTGCCGCAATTTCGAATCCGTGGGCCCTCGACCGAATCCGATGCGGCATCGAGGGGAGCCCCATTCCCGGTGAACCGAATTTGCGCGAACGCATCGAGACGGCTTTGGAGCACTTGCGGATGATGGTTGCCTGCGAGGCGGATGCGGCCTCCTACGAAGAAGCCAAGAACTGTGAGTCTTTCGCCGACGCAGAACTGCGGGCGTGCCGAGCCCTTCGCGGGCAAATCCCCCTCTATATCAAGGGCGAGTTTGGTGCTTCTCAGATTCGCAATCAGCTCACCCGTTGCTCCACCATTCAGGAGTACCAGGACATCCTCGAAGGGTTCGCCCTTCAAACTGCAGCCCACCAATCCGTCTCAATTTCCTGAAATCGAAGAAGTTGGACGGATTGCGAAGTTGATTGCAGGCAACATTTCGATCGTGACTCCACTGCTCGCTCTCGTAGTTATCGCCCAGAATGCCGAATCCCAAATACCAGGGGATCTGCTGTTGAAGGACGTCGATATCCTAGAACGCGCCTACACGGCGATGCACGCAGGCCTCTATCGGTATCAGTCTCAGGCACAGAGCAAGGCAGGGTTCGCGAGCCTGCGTATGCGCCTAAAGAATGGCACTTCCCTTCGAGAGGCCTACCTCACCTTCTCGGAGTTCGCGGCAACCATCCATTGTGGGCACACCTACGCCAACTTCTACAACCAGGAAACAGAAGTCGTCCGGGCTCTATTCAAAGGTCGGAATCGTGTTCCCTTTCTGTTTCAGTGGATCGGGGGTCGAATGGTGATCACAAGGTGGGTCGGTGAGTTGCCCTCACTGCCGCCAGGCACCGAGATTCAGGCAATCAACGGCATCTCCTGCAAATCGATTTTCTCTAAATTGATGAAGATCACGCGGGCAGATGGCGCCAATGACTACAAGCGAAGGGCGTATCTGAATGTGGAAGGGAATGATAAGTGGGAAGCATTCGATATCTTCCTTCCCCTCTACTATCCGTCCATCGCCAATTCGGTCGAGGTGAAATTCAGGAGAGTTTCAAGCACCAAGTCGGAAACGCTTCGAGTCAATCTGATGACTGCAGAAGAGCGCCTCAAAGCTGTGAAGCCACCCACGGACATTGATGCGCAGTGGCAGTTCCTGTTGGACCAAAACAATATTGGTCACCTTAGGATGCCAACTTGGGCACTCTACAACTCCAAGTGGGATTGGCAAACCTTCCTCGCCAAAACTTTTGCCCAATTGACAGACTCCCAAGCAAAGGGTCTCATCATCGACCTCCGAGGGAATGAGGGAGGAATCGACGTGGGTGACGAGATCCTTCGATACATCGTGGCAACCCGAACGGAGTTCTCAGCGATGCAGCGGTTCACTCGATACAAGAAGGCTGACCTTGCATTGAATGACTACTTGGACACATGGGATCGAAGCTTCCTGGACTGGGGGAGTGATGCCAAGAACCCAACGTTCAACCCGCGCGGCAATGCCGTCTTCTACCGAATGACAAGGTTCGATGATGGAGCGTCCAGCAACACAGTGGAGGTAGCCAAGACGCGGTTTGCAGGCAAGCTCGTTGTCCTCATGAACTCAGACAACAGCTCCGCAACGTTCCAGTTTGAGCAGAAGCTTCAGAGCCACCACCTCGGGACATTGGTCGGCGAGCCCAGTGGAGGAAATCTGCGTGGCATCAACGGAGGAGCCTTCTTCTTCCTTCACCTGCCGAATTCGCACATTGAAATGGACCTGCCTCTGGTAGCGACCTTGCCTATTTCGGCGCAACCCGATTGCGGGCTCTTACCTGACGTGGCCGCGAGCCCAACTCGAGCCGATATTGCACAGGGCCGAGATCGAGCCATGGAAACGGCCGAGGCGCTGATTGTCGGGGCTCATAAGAAATCCTAACGGACCAGGTTCTTTAGAGCCCGCGTCCAAACCCGGACGACGGCTGGTGACGTGGCAATGGCCCTTCGGTGGAGGGTTCTCGCTGCCTTTTTTTCCCCTTTTTTGTCGAGGGCGCTTGCCATTGAGGAAAGGGCGATTCCGTCTCGCTGTACGAGATATTTTCGATACCGCTCCTGGTCTGAGATAGACAGCCCTGCAAAAAGCTCCTTTGCCCTTGGGAGGATCTTCTCACGCAGGAGGTAATGCTGGGCCTCGTGAAACGCATATCCCGCATTTGCCAAGCTCGTGCTCAGCACCGAATACCGTACAAGCTTTTCGGGCAAGTGCACGAACTTCCTGCCCGGGGCAAGCACGAACCATCCGTACCAGTCACAGCATCGAAGGGTGTCCTCAGCAAAATTCCCGACCTGAAGCATCTCCTCTCGATGAAATACGGCGCTGCTCGCGATGATGTCGTTGCTCGGCAAGATGTGATCGAAGGCGAAAGTGCTGTCCGGCAGGACTAAGTTGCGCTCGACTACCGTTCCGTCGGAGTAGTCGAACCAGCAGTCGGCATGAACAAGGGATGCACCCGTGCTTTCGACGAGCGCCATCTGCTTTTCAAGCTTGTCAGGCAGCCAGATGTCATCACAATCGATGAGGGCAATATATTCCCCATCCGCCTCTTGCACCATTCGCTTGAGTGCGGCGCCCCTTCCTCCGTTGGGAATCCGGATCACGCGGCAATCGTAACCGTCGGCAATATCGGCCGAGCCGTCTTTGCTTCCATCGTCCAGAACGAGCACGTTGAAGTCGCGATAGGTCTGGGCGAAGACAGAATCCAGCGATTTGGCAATGGTTTCCGCGCCGTTGTAGACCGACAGACACACAGTAACCCGTGGCATTGACCCAGTAGGTTACCGCCTCCGGTTTAGGGAATCGCCCTGCGAGTAAACTGGCCAGGTTCATTCATGTCCATCGCTCGCAATTTAATCCTCCGGACCTCAGGACTCACGCCGGTCAAGTTCCTGGTCAGACGTTCCTTCTTCTTCAAACCCCTGGTCAAGAGGTTTATTGCAGGCGACACCCTCGAAGAGGCGATTGCGGCCAGTGAGGCCATTCTCGCCCGCGGCCTGAAGGTTTCTTTGGACTACCTAGGCGAAAACACGGCGTCCGAGCAAGAAGCACTCGATGCCAAGAAAACCTACATCGATATGCTTGAGCGTATCTCCAAGGTGCCCGCTGTAGCCAAGTGGAACGCAGAGCACGGAAACTCACCGACGATCAATCTCTCCGGAGATGGCATCGAGCCGCTCAATATCTCCATCAAGCTCACCCAGTGCGGTCTTGACCAGGGAGTCGAATTCGCAGAGAAGAACTACCGTGAAGTGCTGGAAACGGCGAAGCGGCTCCACAACTTCGTTCGAGTGGATATGGAAGCCTCCGAGTACACCGAGCGAACCATGGAAATGATCGACCGTGTGCGCGGAGATTATTCCAACACCTCCACGGTTCTGCAGACGTACCTGTACCGAACACCCGGTGACGTTGAAAAGATTGTCGAGTGGAAAATACGTGTGCGGCTGGTAAAGGGCGCCTACTTGGAGCCCGCTTCAGTCGCCTTCCCGGAGAAGTCCAAAGTTGACAGCGCCTACATCGAACTGGGCAAGCGCCTTCTTGATGCCGGTACGTACCCCGCTTTCGCATCTCAGGATGAGGCGATCATCAAAGAACTAAAGGCATACGCGACCGAGAAGAAGATCGACAAGTCTCGGTTCGAGTTCCAGATGCTCTACGGCATTCGCCGTGATCTGCAGGAAAGCCTAGCCGCCGAAGGCTACAACGTCCGAGTCTACGTTCCGTTCGGAGACGCGTGGTATCCGTACTTCACGCGACGACTCGCTGAGCGGCCGGCGAATACGCTGTTTATCTTGAAGTCGCTGTTCAAGGGCTAGTCGGCGTCCCAAATCACCGTTCCGGGGTCGCTTCCTTTCGCCCCGGCGAGAGGAAGGCGAGGGCTGGAGAGCCAGGACGTTTAGCGCTGAAGCGACAAGGCCTTGTAATGCGACCGTGCCAAGACGGCCCGGCTCTCCATCCCTACCCCTTACCTCTCGCCGGCGGGAAAGGAAGGAAACTTTTGGTTGCAATTGAAGTGTTGGCTGCGATGCAGCCAACACTTCAATTGCCTTCTACTTCCCCGATTTATTCGGGAAAGCCGGAGTTGCTGGCTTCTTTCTTGGATCCTTCGAGATCATTCCCTTCAGGATAGCGATCGCCTTGTCGAGCTGCGGATCGATTCCCTTCATGACATCGGCTGGATTCTGCTCCACCTCGATATCGGGTTCGGCTCCGTTGCCCTCGATGATCCAGTGGCCGTCCGCAAACGCGCCATAGTTCGGGATGAATATGGAGCCGCCGTCGATCAGGTCGTACCCACCGCCGCTTCCAACTTCTCCGCCGCCGGTTCGAGTGCCGATGACTGGTCCCAGCTTCATTCGCTTCCAGTCCTCAATCACCAGTTCTCCATCGCTGAAGTTCTCTTCATTGCAGAGGGCGACGTGGTGACCGATATTTGCCCAGCTTTCACGAGTCCAAGTCTCAAAACCGCGAGGCTTGAACCAAGCCTGAGGGCTTGCGGCAATATTCTCAAGCAGGAGTGAGGACACATAGCCTCCGCCGTTGTAGCGGAAGTCGTAGATCATTCCAGGCTTAAGCACGTTCTGGAACTGCCCCTTCGTGAAGCCGATCGTGCCGCCGGCAACCATGTCGGAGACGTGGAGGTAGCCAAGGTCGGCGCCGCCGTGCTGCTGCACGTAAGCCGTTCGTCCCTGAACCCAGTCGGTGTAGCGCATGCCGGCTTCCGATCCGACTGGCTGAACCAGGACGGTCCGGGATCCTTCGAGAGACGGGCTGGACGAAACTCCGAGCGCGACTGTTTGACCAGCCGTACCAATCAGAAGCGCCTGCACATCCTGGTCGGACCGGACAGGCTGGCCACCAATGGAGACGATGTAGTCGCCTTCCTTGATATTGAGTCCCTGCTCAAGAAGCGGTGAGCGATTTCCTGAGAAACCGTCGCCCTTAAACAGCTTGACAACCTTAACTGCATTTCCTGCCGGTGCGAGGTCCGCGCCAAGGTAGCCCATCGGGGTCATTGGCACTCGCGCACCCGGCGTGCCGATGTAGGCGTGGCCGGAATTCAACTCGCTAACCATGTCTTGCTGGAGACGGCCCAAGTCGGCTCGGTCGCCCACTAGCGGCAGAAGCGCCTCATATTTGGCATGAACCTTCTTCCAGTCCACACCGTGCATGTTCGGGTCATAGAAGAAGTCGCGGGCGATTCGCCAGCTCTCCTCAAGGATCTGCTTCCACTCCTTATCTGGCTGGACAACGACCGCAAACGAACCGACATTTACAGGGCTGAATCCAACCGGAGCGCCGCTCGCATCGGCCACTGCGAATGCAGTTCCGCGATGAAGGAGCAGCTTCTTTCCGTCGGCAGAAACGTCGAACGAGTCAATTCCACCGGAAAGGGTCGAGAGGGCCTTGTGCTCCACATCGAAGGCCTGAAGAATGCCGAGGCCGGCTGACGTCCCACCCAGAGGAGGAATCGCCGCAAGGTTGATCAGGAGGATCTTGGAACCCACCAGCCCAACCTGCTGGTATCGGCCCGATGGTGCAGGAGCTTCGAAGACTCGATCCGCAAGGCCATCCAGTGTCGGCACACTCGTTTTAGCCGCTGACTTCTCTGCGGCAGCTTCATCATCACTCTTCACTAGGAATGGCGAAGGAGTATCGACGGCGAGTGAGGCCATGTAGACGCGCCACACATTGTCGTACGCATACTTTTGCGTCACATCAAGAGCGATTGGATCAAGCTGGCTAGCTGCCAGGAACAGTAGATATTTTCCGTCCGTGCTGAACGATGGGGCCTGGTTGTTCACGTTCAAATTACTGACGCGCACCGACTTATTGGTCTGCGTGTCGTAGACGTAAACCTGCGTCATCCAAGTGGCTTCGCCGTGGTTGAATGCGACAAATCGGCTGTCTGGGCTGAATGCGATTCCAGGGGTGTTGCCATCGTACGAAGGAAGATAATCCGTCTTGTCGATCGTTTTGAATGAGCCGGTTGTGGCGTCAACAAGCAGCACTCGACCGTTTCGATCTCCAATCGCGATGGATTTGCTGTTAGGTGCCCAAACGGGAATAAAGAAGTTCCCGGCTAGGCCCTTGGTGAGCTGCTTTGTATGCTGTCCATTGGCGGCATCAGTGAGCCAAAGCTCGTATTCACCAGAGCGGTCGCTGATGAAGGCAATCTGCTTTCCGTCGGGTGACCAAGATGGGAGCATTGCCCTGGCACCTGGGGTGTTTTCGAGAACGCGAACGTCTCCGTTCTCTGCGGCAACGCTGACGATTTGCCCTCGGGCCTCAACCACAACTCGCTTTCCGGATGGACCGATGCTTGCCTGCTTTGCAACTGCGGCAAGCGGAATGCGCTGGTCTCGGGAGTGAATTCGATCTGAGTTTAGGTCAAACGACAATTCTGTCGACTGCTTCGAACTCGGATCGTAAACCGCCAGGGCGGCTCCATGCTGGAAGATAATGCGCTTACCG
Source organism: uncultured Armatimonadota bacterium (assembly GCA_903927025.1). Lineage (GTDB taxonomy): Bacteria > Armatimonadota > Fimbriimonadia > Fimbriimonadales > Fimbriimonadaceae > Fimbriimonas. Next base: position 24,621 of record CAIYLG010000014.1, on the reverse strand, counting down.
TCGGAAGATGGATATCGGACGGGCACATCGCTGTAGTGCGAAATCTGCTGTGCGCTCCCGTTGAGCCCCAGGTGGAAAAGGTTTGAACTGCCGCTCCGCTCGCTGATCATGAACAGGTCAGAGCCGCACCAAACGGGCGTTGTATCGACTCCACGAAAATCGGTGAGCTTCTTAAATGTTCCGCGAAGATCGGTGAGCCAAATCTTGTCTGCTTCACCTGCTCGGTATCGGAACCAGTTGGCCCACTCGATGCTGGTAGGCACGTAAGCGAGCTTGCCATCGGGTGAATAGCTTGCAAACTCGCCGTGGGGCACGGGAAGCAGCTGAGCCTGACCGCCCTGTGCGGAAACCGTATAGAGCCGATGCTCGCCGTGAGGACTATTCCTGCTGGATCGGAACAGGATGTTCTTTCCGTCAGGCGACCAGCCGAGCACTTGGGCTCCTCGTGGGTCGAAGGTCAATCGCTTTGGAGCATCTCCGCTGACCGGCATCACATACACGTCGACTCCACCGTCATATTGGGCGGTAAACGCGATTTGAGTTCCGTCTGGAGAGAAATGGGCTGATGTTTCGGTGCCCGGATGAGACGTAATTCGATGGGCAGAATGGCCGGTGATGCTGCCGAGCCACAAGTCCCCTTCACAGGTAAAGACCACGCTGTCTCCGTGGATATCTGGGCGAGTATAAAAGCTTCTCTGAGAAGCGCCTGCGAAACAGAACGCAAGCAGAGGTGCCAGCGAAGCGCCGGCTTTGAGCAACGAAGGACTCATAGGGTGAGAGAATACTCGCGATGGTCCTTTTTCAGGTTTCTTGTAGGTCATCCAGCAAACAGAAATTCGGGAGTCTGGATTTTCCCTGCAAATCGGTACAAGATCGGGTCAATCGCCAGCCACAAATCGCGAAGGACAAGAACCCCGGCGAAGCCACGAACTCATCTCACGGATGTGCTGCGGAAGATGGAGACAGGGGAGCAGAACTTGGACTCACGGATGGCGCAGCCGGCTTTGTGTCCGCCTTTGGCGTCTTTAATTTCTGAGCTGCATCCAGCTTTTTCGCCGCCGAAGCTATCTTGGCGGCGTTGAGGTGCTCGGTGTCGATAGCAGTGATGATCACTAGACCCACCAGGGCAATCGATACCGCGATGAGGTACGAGAATCCAAAAATAGTGCACTTGAAGAATGTCTTAATGACTCCCTGTCGGTAGTGCTGATACATTGCGATCGGTAGATAGACGGTCATCCAAATCGTAATCGGAACCACCACGTACGGTGTCTTCGCGAGCATGCAGATACCTAGACCCAGGAAAAAGAAGGCGTAATAGTGCAGCGCAAACACGAGGTGTTCCACGTAGAAGCGGCTGCGCCTGATATAGAGCACCTTGAACAGGAGGGCAAAAACGGGCAAGAGGAGAAAGTTGGCGGTGGACAGGCGCCCCACAAACTTATCGCTGAAGTCTTTCCGCTTGGCATCACCCTCCGGTCCGGGCTTGCCAATTCCTGAGAACAGTTCCTCAAAGAATGCGTCGACGGCAGACAACTTCTCTTTCTGCTTTTTGGTGAGCTTTTCAGAGGAGCCGTCGCCCTCGTCAAAGTTCATCACATCGGTCCCATTAATCTTGATGCTTGTCGCAGAGCTTCCCTTCTTGGAAAGATCTTGCGACTTGAAGTCCGCATTCTGGCTGTACTGGTAAGACACGATCAGGAAGCAAAGGGCACTGATCGTTAAATACAGCTTCAGTGGCGTGATATACCGGACTCGTTTGCCTGCGACCCACTGTTGGGTGAGATAGCCCGGTTTGAGGCAGAGCGGAACGATTGTGCGGATGAACTTCGAATCGACCTGGACAAACTCGCCCCAGAACTCCTTGAGAAAGTGCCCGAGCCCTTGGTTATGGTCCGCCCGATGCTGACCGCAATGGCCACAGAAGGCGTGCTGGATTTCCTTGCCGCAGTTTCGACAGTGGATCGGAGGCGTGATGGTTTCACCGGCGGCCGGATGTTCGGAGGGCTGTCGGGAATCCATGGTTGATCATCCTATCATAGGACGGCCAGTAAAGGCGCTCTTAAGCGAGCTGATCCAAGTGATCGCCAAAGGCGGCCAGGACCTTTCCCCGATGGCTGATCTGATGCTTCTGCTCCGCGGTGAGGTCTGCCATCGTGCAGTCGAGCTCCGGTAGATAGAAGATGGGATCGTAGCCAAATCCTCCGTTGCCACTCACGGTCTCCGCAATCCTGCCTTCGCAGATCGCGCTGAACACGGCCGGTTCACCCTCAGCGTATGGCTGGGACAGAGAAACGAAGCAACGAAAACGGGCACCGCGCCGCTCGGTAGGAATGCCGATGAGAAGGTCCAAGATCTTGGCAATCTTCTCCGGGAACGGCATATCCTCGCCGCCAAATCGCTTGCTGTAAAGGCCAGGGGCACCGTCCAGAGCATCGATCTCGAGACCGGCATCGTCGGCCACGCACCACTCACCCGTGAACTTAGCCGCACTCTCGGATTTGATTACCGCGTTGGACGCATAGTCGGAACCGGTTTCATCCGGCTCCGGTGCACCTTCATAATCCGCAAGCGTCTTAAGTTCGAGGCCAGGAAACCTAGCCCCGAGGATCGTGATCATCTCGCCCGCCTTTTTGCGGTTGTGAGTGGCGATCACCAGGGTTGAGAACGGAATCGCCATGCTAGTCGATTTCGAGAACGGCCCTTTGGGCGGCAATCAGTTCGTTGATGCCCTTCTGCCCGAGTTTGAGCATTTTGCCCAAAGCATCCACGCTGAACGGGTCGTGCTCGGCGGTGCCCTGAATCTCGATGAACTTGCCGCTCGCCGTCATCACCACGTTCATGTCCGTGTTGGCACTGCTGTCCTCTTCGTAGTTGAGATCCAGAACTTCCATCCCTCGCACCACGCCAACCGAAATCGCGGCGATCGGCTCTTTGATCGGTGATCGCTTCAGCATTCGATTCTTCTGCATCCAGGCAACGGCATCATAGGCGGCGACGTACGCTGCGGTGATCGCGGCGCATCGAGTGCCACCATCGGCTCGAAGCGCGTCGCAGTCGAGCGTGATTGTCCGCTCGCCAAGTGCTTCCAGATCGAATGCCGTACGCATGGCTCGGCCTATCAGCCGCTGGATTTCCATGTTGCGGCCGTTTGGCTTCATCAAGTCGCGCTGATTTCGCTGCCGGCCCGATCTTGGCAACATCGAGTACTCGGCGGTAACCCAACCGCTTCCCTTACCCTTCATGAATGGCGGAACTCGGTCTTCCACCGTGGCGGTAACCAACATGTGGGTATCTCCGATCTTGATAAGACAGGATCCCTCAGCAAACTTGGCAAAGTTTCTCTCGAGGGTGAAGGGGCGAAGTTGGTCCGGCTGTCTGCCGTCGTTGCGCATTCCTAGAGGGTACCGAATTGTGAATTTGCCCGGCGCATTCAGAAACGGGTTGGGGGCGCTGTACGTCCGACCAATGCACTGCGAAATCGAACAGAACTATGAAACTGGAGGCACAAGCGGCTGAGAACCCGAGGCAGGAGTTACCCTCCCGTGCTTCCCTCTTGCTGTTTCAGGTCAAGGCGAGTGTGCTGCGCCTGCGGCGGACGGTGAAAAACGCTTGTCATCCGATTCCGACCTTTTCGAAGGCAGAGGTTGGAGAGTATGGGTGCCTTGTTGCCGAAGCCAAATCACGGCTCTATGCCGCGGACCAGCCCGAAGAAAAGATTCTCGAATTTGGCAAGGTACAGAACCTAAGGATTGCGGCCCAGAGCCTGAATGGGTTGGTTCTGGGGGCGGGAACCGAATTCAGTTTCTGGCGCACTGTTGGCAAGTGCACGCGTCGGCGTGGCTACGTCGAGGGGCGCCAGCTTCAGGAAGGGTGCCTGATGCCCGCGGTTGGCGGAGGAATCTGTCAGCTCTCGAACGCGCTCTACGACGTTGCCGTTCAGGCGGGAGCGGAGATTGTCGAGCGACATGCTCACTCTCGAATTATTCCAGGTTCAGCTGCCGAGCGAAACCGAGATGCGACGGTCGCCTGGAACTATATCGACCTGCGGTTCAATCTTCCGGTGGACTGCCGACTGTCGGTAGCCCTATCCAAAGATTCTCTCAGCGTTCAGCTTCATGCGGGGCAACCGATTCAACCTATCGTGAAAGAGTCCAAGCGGATACCGCTGCGAACCTTAATCGACCCGGTCGCCCATTCGTGCGGGCTCTGCGGACAGACAGACTGCCACCTTCACGATGCGTTCCGTGGCCAGGTCAGCGCATCAACTGCTTTCATCGTGGACGAAATTTCTCCCGAGTTTGAAGCCTACATAGCTTCTCGGAGGACGGCCTCAGACACACTTCTCCTCCCAATCGACGGCAAGCGGTGGAACCTTTCACGCTACGGCTGGTCGACCAACAGTTATTCACAGGTCGGCAGCGCACCCATTCAGACCATAGTCCGGTCGATCCGATCACGAAAGCTGGCTGCCCAAGGTGCCGAAAGGCAACTTGCCATGATCGCAGACGCCAGAGTGTTGGCGACTGCTCTCGCCAAACAAATCCCACACACCGCCGAGCATGTTGTTGTGGCTCAAACCCTGCTGCCCTTCCTTTGGGATTTGGGCGTGCTTGGCGGTCGGACCTTCGACGTCCTGATGACACGGCTTCCGCTGGCAGAAATTCACACTCAACTCGATCAGGCATCACGACACCACCCGGATAGCCCGACCTTGTCAGATTTCAGAGCCCCAGATTCTTTGATCACATCCGAAACGAGAGCCCTGCGCGCAGCCCAAAGGCTGATTTCTCCACACAGCTTCATAGCCTGCAACGACCCGCGGAAGTTGCTCCTCACCTGGGAACCAGGAGTGAATCAATCATGGACAAAGGGAGACCGAATCGTCTTCCCAGGTCCGACCCTGGGTCGGAAGGGAGCGTATGAAGTTCGCGAAGCCGCCCTTGCGCTCGATCTTGAAGTCGTCCTCTTAGGCGCAGACCTCGAAGGCACCCACTTTTGGGTAGGAGTCAAAACCCGGCGGATGATGCCGGGCGAGGCATGGCTCGAGGGCGTGCTGGCCGTGGTCCAGCCGGCAACCATTGAAGACAAGCCAAGGCGACTGCTTAGTGCGATCGCCTCAGGCTGTCCAGTGATCTGCTCCCTTCAGTGCGGTCTGGCAGAATATCCGAACGTGATTCACGTTCAGCCAAATGATGCGTCCGCGATCATCCAGGCGCTGAAGAAGCTACAGGGTAATGACCTGTCCGGTGCGAGCGCTCTCCAGAGCAGCGAGCGATAGCCGCAAAGCCACCAGCCCGTCCTCTCCCGTGATCGGCACCGGAGTGCCGTTTTCAACCGCATCCAGAAAGGACTTCAATTCCAGATAGTAAGGGTCCTCATCCGGGGCGAGCGACGGCTCGTAAACGGTGGATTCGGTGGTCACCGTTTTCAGAGCAGGAGTCTTCCTGCTGTCAAATTCGAGAAGCCCCTCGCTGCCGGCGATATCAAACATCGTTCGGAAACCGGCTGGGTCCATCCAAGTCGCTTCCACGTGGGCGACCGCGCCTGACTCAAACGTGAGCGTGGTCAGCGCGTAGTCAGGTCCCTGACCCGTTTGGGCTCCGAGGGATCGGCTGTACAGGAACTTCACTTTGCCAAAGGTCCACTGGAGCCAGTCGAAATCGTGAATAGCAAGGTCCAGCAGAACGCCGCCAGAGCGCTCGTGGTCCATAAACCATCCCAAAGAGCCCTTCGGTGCACCTCCGCCACGGCGAGTTCGGATCGCGGCCGGCTTGCCAACTGCGCCCTCCAAAACCATCTTTCGCGCCAGCGCAAATTCTGGGAAGAATCGCACGACATGGCCAATCATCAGGGTAACGCCTGCTTTGGCTGCCGCTTCGACAATCTCTTCAGCCTCGACGATCGTTCGAGCGATCGGCTTTTCGAGGAACAGTGGCTTCCCTGCCGCGATTGCCTTGTGGGCATATTCGGGGTGAACGTCGGTGGGAAGGCAGATATCGATGACGTCAGCCCAATCCAACAGAGCATCGATCGACTCGAAATACGTTGCGCCGAAGGTGTCCTTAAAGGAATCTGCGCGAACGTGATTTCTCTCACGGTAGCCCAATTCAACGCCTGGCATTTTGCGGTACTGCCTGGCGTGGGCATTTCCCATGCCGCCGGTTCCGACGACTCCAACTTTCATGTTCTGGATTTTGGCACGAATGCTACGGATTCGCTTTCTTGGATGCCGCTGGCTTGGAGGATTGATTTGCGGTAAAGAGACGATTGATGTCTAGGAAGCAGACTGAGATGATCAACATCCCGATAAACGCCATTCCACAAAGGCTGGCCACGTTCTGCACCTTCATGCTCAACCGCCTGCCGCCCCTGAACAGCTCCGCAAAGCACAACGCCATTTGCCCGCCATCAAGAGGAACAATCGGCAGGAGATTGAGAATTCCTACTGAGATGCTGAGGAGTGCGGCAAGTTCAAATATTGCAGCAAGGCCCTGCTGAACACGGTCGTAGGTAACAACCGTGATGGAAATGGTGCCGCCGACGGAGTCTTTGATCGTCGCCGGCTTTTTGAGCATATCGAACAGACCGGTCACTGCCTCAACTGGCCTGGATACGGCCATGGCCAGCGCTTCGGTGAATCCAACGGGAACCCGTGTCACGTTGGGGCCGGTGAGGAGCTTGGCCTGGATCTTCATCTCCTTCGTCGGCTCCAGATCGGGCCCGAGAACCGGAGATGGCTTCTTTTCAAGAATCGGCGTGACCTTGATGGTCATTGGCTTGCCCTGACGGTGGATTCCCAGAGTAAGTTCCTTATCTGGGCTTACCCGCACTATGCTGATGAGCTCATAGAATTTGCTGATCGGCTTGCCGTCGACGCTGTCGACAATGTCCTTTTCCTTCAGGCCCGCTTTGCCGGCAGGTCCTTCCGGGCTGACCGCTCCAATTTGTGGGGACAGGTCGGGCACGCCCTTACCCGTGGTCATGTAAAGCGGAGTAAGAATCAAAATTCCAGCGAGGACGCTAAAGAGTGGACCGGCAAATAGGACGACAAGTCGCTGAATCGGAGGCTTGTTGTAGAACCCGCCCGCGATGGTTGTCTCGCTTCCATCTTCTTCCGGCAGCATTCCCTTGATTCGCACAAACCCACCGAGTGGCCAAGGCCGAACTGTGAAGCGGGTGGTCTCGCGAAGAATCTTTCCGCTTGGACTTTCCTCCTCCACCATGTCTTCGGCAGGGCGATGTCCAGACCCTTCAATGTCAATGCCAGAACTGGTGTGGACGATTGCGGCGACCTCGTCGTCCTTGATCGGAATCGTGTAGGTCCGCTTCATCCATTGGAAGATCGGCTCTTTGCCAAATCCAATCGCGAATTCCTCAACGCCCATGTTGAACAGGCGGGCAAAAAGGTAGTGGCCCAGCTCATGTGCCGCTACCAGCACGCTGAACATCACAACCAGCACAACGGCGGTTTCTAAATAGTAAAAGATGGATCCCATCAGATTTGGTTGCCGGTTATCAGTGCCCTGGCTCGGCTTCTCGCGGCTTCGTCCGCCTGCAACACATTATCCAACGTCGGCTGGACAGGATTGTGTTCCTGCATCGTGAGTTCTACTACGTTGGGAATTCCCAAGAAGCTCAATTCACCCTTAAGGAATGCATTTGCGGCGATTTCGTTCGCAGCATTCATGACGCATGGCATGGTTCCGCCGATGCGCGAACTCTCTTTGGCCAGGCCAAGGCATGGAAATGTTTCGTGATCCACCGCTTCGAAAGTGAGGTTCGGTGTGTCGATTGGGTTCCAAGGCTTTAGGTCGTTTGGCTTTCGCTCGGGATACAGGAGTGCATACGCAATCGGGAGGCGCATATTTGGCCAGCCCATTTGTCCGAGCACGCTTCCATCCAGGAACTTCACCATCGAGTGAACAACGCTCTGAGGATGCACGACGACGTTCACCTGATCGATGGGCACATCGAACAGCCACCTCGCCTCCACCGCTTCAAGTCCTTTGTTCATTAAAGTTGCCGAGTCAATGGTGATCTTCCCGCCCATTCGCCAAGTCGGATGGTTTAAAGCCTGTTCAACGGTGACGTCTTTCAGCGCCGCTTGCTTCTGCCCCCGGAAGGGACCGCCGCTCGCGGTGATGATCAGCTCGGCGATCTGGTCGGACCGGTAGCCCTGAAGGCACTGAAAAAGAGCACTGTGCTCACTGTCGATCGGCGTCATCACGACTCCAGCCTCTCTCACCAGCGGCATTACCAGTTCGCCCGCCGCAACGAGAACCTCTTTACTGGCAAGCGCAATGTTCTTCTTGGCACGAATCGCGGCAAGTGTCGGCAGCAGTCCAATCACTCCAGCCACGCTGATGACCACAATATCGGCCTCGGCCATGCATGCGAGATCCTCCAGCGCCGCCATTCCGTGGGGAATACCGGAACCCGACACCTCATTGAACAGGGCCAGACGGCTCACCCCAAACTTTTGGGCCTGCTCCTTAAGAAGGTCGGCATTCGAGTGTGCGGCCAGTCCAACGATCTTAAGGTCATCCGGATGCTGGGAGACCGCATCCAATGTTTGAGTGCCGATACTTCCGGTAGCACCCAACACAACCACGCGCTTCATTGCCCACTAGTTTAGCCTCCCGCATCATCCAAAGGGGTTGGAATGCCATACTCCTTCCCATGGTTGCCTCTCCGGTTGTCGACAGCAGATTTCGGCTGTCTGAAGAGACAGCGATTCAGCTTGCCTCAGAGTTCGGCACCCCGCTGTACGTGGTGAGCGAAGAGCACTTTCGGAGCCGCATTCAGCGGTATCGAAATGCATTCAAAACCGCCTACAGCCGCGGAAAGATCAGCTACGCAAGCAAGGCAAATTCCACTCTTGCCCTCATCAAGATTGCCTACCAGGAAGGCTGCTCCATCGACGTGGCCAGCGAAGGCGAGCTGCGAGTGGCGCTTGCCGCAGGCGTTCCCGCCGACGAGTGTCATCTTCACGGAAACAACAAACAGGCCGCAGAATTGGAATTCGCCCTAACCGCCGGAATTGGACACATCGTCGCCGACAGTTTTGAAGAACTCGCCTTGCTGGACGGCCTCATGACTCCGGCTCAGCGCAGCGCGACCAAGATCGTCCTCCGTCTTGCCCCCGGAGTGGATCCGATCACCCACGCCAAGATGTCCACCGGGCAGGCGGATACCAAGTTTGGATTCAACATTGCGGACGGCTCTGCCGAGAAAGCGGCGGCGAAGTGCCTGGAACTCAAGCTGAACCTGTATGGGTTTCACTGCCACGTCGGTTCCCAGCTCCTCGACCCGGAGGCACAGCGCTCGGGTGGCGAACTGATCGCCGCGTTCGCGGTGGACATGAAGGAGAAACTTGGCTTCGCGGCCGAGTACCTCAACGTGGGAGGCGGACTCGGGGTGGCCTACACTGCAGACCAGCAGCCGATGGGAGTTGAAGACTACTGCCGACTTGTAGTCCAGTCGGTCATCGAGGCCTTGGCGGGCTCCGGGATTGACCCTATTCTCGGCCAGGAGCCAGGACGATCCCTGATCGCGGAAAGCGGCGTTACGCTCTACCGGGTTGGCGTTATTAAAACAGTGCCTGCACCTGAAGTCGGAAGAAGAACCTATGTCGCGGTGGATGGCGGTCTCAGCGACAACCCCAGACCTGCCCTTTACGGGTCGAAATACACAGTTGAGCGAGTCGCGCCGAATGCCGACCCAACCGGCTCTCAAACCGTCACTGTTTCTGGAAAGCACTGTGAAACGGACAAGCTTTTTGATGCGGTGGAACTGCCGTCGGATTTGAAGGCGGGAGATCTGCTCCAAGTCCTCTGCACCGGCGCCTACAACGCATCTATGGCAAGCAACTACAACCGATACCCGCGCCCGGCGACTGCACTTGTTCGAAAAGACGGGAGCCTGTGCCTCATCCAGAGACGAGATTCCTGGGAAGAGATGTTGGCCCGGGAAATTTTGCCGGAGGGCTTGATCTAAATATGTTTGGCGGCGGAGTTCATATCGCACAGATGTTGGCCACGGCCCTCATCCTCTTTCTCGGCATCGGCGTTCACGAGTACGCCCACTGTAAGTTTGCGGACATGGCGGGTGACCCCACTCCGAGATACTACGGACGCGTTACCCTGGACCTCACCAAGCACTTCGAAATGTCGGGAGTGATCATGATGGTCCTTTCCACCATGTCTGGCTTTGGCATGGGCTGGGGCAAACCTTCTCCGGTGAACCCTGAAAAGATGAAAAACCCGAGAGTGGACTGGTTTGTTTCGGTCGCGGCCGGGCCGATTTCCAATATCTGCCAGGCCTTTATCTACGCGTTTCTGCTTCGCATCGCGCTGATCACCAATTTGTTCCCTCAGCTGCCAATGGGCAGCACCCGAGAGTTTGTCGGCTACCTACTGTTTGGCGGGGTTGCCATCAACCTAGGCCTTGCCTGCTTCAATCTGATACCGTTCGGTCCATTGGACGGGCATTGGCTGGTCGGGCTGCTGTTGCCTGAAAAGCCCAGATATTATTGGTTCAAGTTCAATCGCCAAGTTGGAATGCCCGGCCTCTTCATCGTCGTCATGGCCATCCAGCTTTTTCACGTGAACATTCTTGGCGGACCGATTGGCTACCTGTTTCACCTCTTCGTCGGGACCAGCGTGCTAGACGCTCTCCGGCAAATCTATGGCCTGTACTAATTCATGACTCCACAAAAGCGAATCCTCAGCGGCATGCGATCCACCGGAGCCAAGCTCCACCTGGGCAACTACGAAGGCGCCCTGCGAAACTGGGTCAAGCTTCAAAGCGACTACAAGGTCTTTGCCATGGTCGCCGACTGGCATGCGCTCACGACTCAATTTGATGACCCCAGCAAGATTGGGCAGAACTCGCGAGAAGTGGCAAAGGATTTTGTAGCGGCAGGGATCGACCCAGAAAAGTCTCCCGTATTCGTTCAGTCGCACGTGAAGGAGCATGCCGAGCTCCATCTGCTCCTCTCCATGGTCACTCCATTGGGATGGTTGGAACGGGTTCCGACCTACAAAGAAAAGCAACAGGACCTGGGCGGCGCGGAGAGAGAGCCGTACGGCCTGTTGGGCTACCCCGTGCTCCAGAGTGCCGACATCCTGATGTACAAGCCGTACGGCGTTCCCGTGGGTAAGGATCAGGCGCCGCATCTTGAGATCTCACGCGAGATTGCACGCCGGTTCAACCATCTCTATGGCGACGTCTTCCCTGAGTTCGCCAGCATGATCGGAGAGGTTGCGGTGCTGCCCGGCATTGATATGCGCAAGATGTCCAAGTCATACGACAACTGCGTCTACATCAACGAGACTCCCGAAGAGACGGCGAAGAAGATCAAGGGTGCCTTCACGACACCCAGCAAGATCAAGATGACGGACCCCGGCGTTCCCGAAGGCTGCGCGGTGTGCCAGTACCTCAAGGTTTATTCTCCAGACTGGAAGACCCAGTGGGAAGAGGATCGAGAGGGGCTTCGCGGGTGCAGCAAAAACAAGAATGAGTGCATCGAGGCGGTCAACGAATTCCTTCGGCCGATTCGAGAACGGCGTGCTCAGTTGGACGATGCCACCATCGAAGAGATTCTGAAGAAGGGTGCGGACGAAGCCCGAGAAGTGGCTCAGCAAACGATGCAGGAAGTGCGTCAGGCGATGGGGCTTTGGTAGATTCCCTGCGACCAAAGGGCGGACTCAACGAAGTTCGGGCGATCTATTTCGACCTTGACGATACGCTCTGTGGGTACTGGGACGCCAGCAAAGAAGGTCTGCGCAAGGCGTTTGAACAGCACGGGCCAGAGGGCCACGCCATACCGGACCTCATCATGCACTGGGCGGCGGCGTTTCGCGGCTTCGCCCCCCACATCAAAAAAACGACTTGGTATGAGGGCTATCTCAAAAATGCAGAGCCCAGCCGAACCGAACAGATGAGGCTTACCCTGGAGCGCCTAGGCATCTCGGACCCAGACCACGCTTCCAAACTGAGTCACGCGTACATGACGGAGCGAGATCGAGCTCTCAAGCTCTTTCCTGACGCGCTGCATGTGCTTGGACTCCTCAAGGATCGGTACCCGCTGGGACTCATCACCAACGGCCCCGCCGATGTCCAGCGACAAGAGATTGAGACCTTACAGGTCGAGTCGTATTTCAATAACATCTACATCGAAGGCGAGATGGGCGAGGGGAAACCGCTGCTCTCCGTTTTCAATCGCGCCGCCGCCGCAGTCGAGTGCCAACCTCATGAGGTCCTGATGGTAGGCAACAGCTACGGCCACGACATCAAGGGCGCGCTGGAAGCCGGCTGGCATGCCATCTGGATCCGCCGCGACAGCGACGTTCCCCCCAGCGCCGACGGCAAGGACTCAAAGCCAGAATCCAAACCCGAAGGAGCCCCAGAGCCGGACGCTACCATAGAGACCCTCTCCCAACTCCTCCCCCTACTTGGCCTATAACCGAGAGGTCGGTCAGTTCCTTGAACTCAGGGAGCCATGGCTCGTAGTGTTTCCACCTTCCGACGGAGGAACGGTAAACCGGTTGCCTGGCCTGCCACCAGCTTGGGGTTCGGATGGCTTGGCTGTTTTGATGGTGGTCCATACAGTCGGGGTGCCAGGATGCCTCGCAGTGCTCTAGGACTCTTCGGATCACGGGTTCTCGGTCTCGGACGATCTCCTCGTAGTCCACTTCTAGGAACTGTTCGGGAGGCAGAACGGACCGCCAGTGCTCCATGAGCCGCTGATACTCCCGGTACCAAGCCACGATTTGGCCCGGTGAGTGGGCGAAGTTCACGGGCTCTTCGAATTGGGTCGTGAAAATGGAGAGGCACGTGTCTAGCGGATCTCGTCGGCAGTGAATGATCTTTGCGGCCGGAAACAGCCGACTGATGAGGCCTAGCACCAGGAAATTGGTGGGCATCTTGTCAGTAATGAACAGCTTTCCGTTAGCGCGGGCACGCAAAAGAGCTTCGTAGCCCTGAACGTAGTCATACGAGCGGCTGAGATCGACGGACGGGGCCAAATAGTCGACAAACGCCTTTGATTTACGAGTGAGGTAGTCCAATTCGCCGCCGGCGGCGATGTCTGGGTGATTGCTCAGTATCTGCTCAAGTAGAGTCGTGCCTGAACGGATCATTCCCACGACGAGGATGGGAGTTGGGAACTTGTCCGGCTCGCGCGTACGGCCTGCGATGAACTCTTTAGGAAACAGCTTGATCGTATTGGACACGACTTGGCGGTGCTCGTTCATGTCGAGACGACTGGCTCCGAGCGATGCATAGACTATCGCGTTTGCAGAGGCAAAGTGCCGGTAGGCTCGCTCATAGTCACCAAGATCGTCATGAGCCTTGCCTAAAGCGTAGTGGATCGACTTCGCACCTTCCGTAGGCATTTGAGGGTTTTGAACGGTGGTCTCCAAAATTGCTATCCTCGGCCGGTCTTCTTCCGTCGCACGCCGGCTGCTCAGAATGTCGACATGCGCGTTCATTTGGTTTGGGCGCAGCTTAACCACTCGCTCCAGCGTTTCCACTGCTTCAGGAAATCGTCCGAGCTTTTTTAAGCTTTGCCCGACCAACATCAGCCCCTGAAGGTGATTCGCGTCAACAGCAAGAAGCCGCTGCCCAACTGAGAGTGTCTCTGCAAACATTCCCTCACGAAAGAGCCTTACCGCGAGGTCAGCCAGCGACGCCGGGTTCTCCCCGATCAGCTTTTGAATCGAAGTCAGGCACTCCTCACCGGCAGAGAACCTCCTCTGGTCTCTGTAAACCTGAATTAAGGTCACGTAGGATGACGGACTGAGAGGTGCCAAGCTGCGGGCCGCAATTAGGTGGGCTTCGGCTTCGTCAAGCTGCCTTAACCGGTAGTAAGCCACGCCGATACTGTGCCGATGGGCCGAGGAGTTCGGGTCCAGCCTGATGGCAGTCTGTAGCGGACTCAGTGCTTTCCACGGTTGGCCAAACGCCAGCAGGGCGGTGCCCAGATTGCCATAACCCTCTGCAAGGCTTGGGTTCGATTTCACCGCTCTTTCGGCAAACGCTACCGCCTGAAGGCGATCGCCGGAAAGCAGATGAAGCTGACTTAGCCAATAGTTCGCCTCATACGATTCTGGATCTTTACTGAGAACATAGCGAAGGGATTCATCCGCAGGTCGAAACTGGCCGGCCTTGACGAAGGCGATTCCCAGGAGTCGCTTTGCTTCCAGATTAGCGCGATCTCTGGCCAAAACTTCCCGGCACACCATTTCGACATCAGAGAGCTTGCCCACGTCAAGAAGCGTTCTCGCCTGCTTGAGCAGCCTACCTATTTCAGACGAATCCGCCTCAGACTCCGCCCCTTTAGCGGCTTCTCTACATCCATCTCCCATAGAGCCGTTCACACTAGTAAGATCGCTTGTCTCTCTCAAAAAGTTTGTTAGAAATCTGTTATGTTTTCGATCCCGAATCAAGAATGTTTTGGGCAAAACCCAAGTTCACGTAAGCGAGTGAATCGACATGCTGTTATCATGTGCTCTCACCTGCGCCTAGCGGCGATGCATCTCCCTCGAAGTCAGCGATGAAGCTCACACCGAATGTCACTCAAATTGGATTGGCTTCACTGACGGCACTAACGGTTTTGGGTGGATGTTCTCCAACTTCGACTCCAGGAAAAGTGCCCCTCCGGTACATGGCTTGGGGCAACCCGGAACAGCTTGCGCTTGAGCAAAGACTGTGCGATGAATTCAATGCCAAGCATCCCAACATCGAAGTGAAGTTCTTGCGAGTCCCTGGCTCGGAGTACAGCCTAAAGATGATGCTGATGCTTGCGTCTCACTCGGCGCCGGACGTCATGCGGGTGGATCACTATAACTTCCCAAGTCTTGTTGAAAAGGGATATTTCCACGACCTTACAGACCTGGCAAAAGCGGACGCCAGCTTTCATCGTTCGGATTTCTTCCCTCAAGCGATTCAGGAAGGATTGTACAAGGGTCGACTCTATGGGCTGAACGTGCTGTTTGGCGGCGTGATCATCTACTACAACAAGGCGATGTTCAGGCAGGCGCATCTGGAAGATCCCGCACAGCTCGCTCGTCAGGGAAAGTGGACATGGGATCAGTTCCGCAAGGATGCCATCCAGATGTCTGCGCAAAACTCAGATGGTCATCCCAAGCAGTTCGGCTTTGGTCCTCCGGTCAGTTCAGCGACGTTCCCAGTGCTGGCATGCGCCCTTTGGGGGAATGGCGGCGACATGCTGGACCCATCACTCACCCATGCGGTATTCGATAGCCCGAAAGCGGCTGCCGCGTTTCAGATGCTTGCAGACTTCCGATGGAAGGATCATTGCAGCCCGACCCAGGCCCAAGGGGAGAATTCCCTGTTCACGTTTGAAAGCGGAAAGCTGGGAATGGTTTTTGACTTCATGGGGATGACGCCTCGGTATCGAAAGGTGATCCATAAGTTCGACTGGGACGTGTGCCCGGTCCCCAGCGGGCCGTACGGACACCCCACCCTGTGCAAAGGCAACCAACTGGTGATGTACAGCGAGACGAAGCATCCCCAGGAAGCATGGGAATTTCAGAGGTTTGTTACGAGTAAGGAAACCGAGGAGGACCTTTATGTGCAGCGCAGACGGTGCTTTCCCACTCGGGTGGGCGTTGCTCACTCAAAGGAGTACCTCGAATCAAATCTTCCTCCATTCAACAATTGGGTTTTTGTCGATGCGATCGAGCACAGCCGCCCCCTCCCAATCAATGACCGTTGGGCGGAATGGACCAACGAGTTCAACTCGGAAATCGACAACTTGATCGCTGGACGGGAACGTGATGCCGCTAAAGTTCTCAAGCGGGCGAAGAAGCGAGTGGATAAGGTGCTTTCCGAGGAGCCCGGCTTTTGAGACCCGCTACCGGAAAACGCACAAGGCGCCGTCTCACTGACCGACCAGAGTTCTGGGGCTTTCTGTTTATCTGCCCCTGGCTCTTTGGGTTCCTCTTTCTTACCGCAGGGCCGATGCTGGCTTCGCTCTATCTGTCGTTCCAGCGATACGACCTTGCGAGTTCGAAATTTGTCGGTTTTGAGAATTACCGGCGACTGTTTACGGAAGATCCGCTCTTCTGGAAGTCTCTGAAGAACACCCTTTTCTACGCAATCGTGACGGTGCCCCTGGGAATCGCCGGCTCGCTTGGCATCGCCCTGCTCCTCAACCAGCCGATGAAGGGGCAAAGGCTCTTTCGAACCTGCTTCTATCTGCCATCGCTGGTGCCGGCAGTCGCCGCCAGCCTCATCTGGCAGTGGATCTTCAACTCGGACAACGGAATCCTCAATTCCGGCCTCCACCTTATCGGGCTACCCGGACCGCAGTGGCTTCAGGATGAGCGCTTTACTCCGTGGGCGTTTGTTCTGATGTCGCTTTGGGGAGTTGGAGGTGCCCGGATGGTGATCTTCCTTGCGGGACTGCAGGGGATTTCGGAGAGCTACTACGAGGCGGCAAAACTGGACGGGGCGGGTACGTGGGTCTGCTTCCGAAGAGTCACGCTGCCTCTCCTCTCTCCCGTCATGTTCTTCAACCTCGTGCTGGGGGTCATCGGGTCCTTTCAGGTGTTTACCAACGCCTACGTGATGACGGGCGGCGGACCGAACAACTCCAGCCTCTTCTATGCGCTCTACCTGTTCCGAAACGCATTCCTCTATCTCAAGCTTGGCAAGGCGTCCGCGATGGCATGGGTGCTCTTTGCCATCCTGCTGGTGCTCACCTTCGTTCAATTTCGAACGTCGAAGCGGTGGGTCCATTATGAGGGGGGTGATAAGTGACCCGAACCGATTTATGGACCGGCAGGTTCTCCCGCAGCTTCGTCTACGCGCTGCTCATCGGTGGGGCGATTCTGTTCACGGTGCCGTTCATCTGGACGTTTGCCACCGCGCTCAAGTCGAGTGAGGAGTTTGCCTCAAACCCGGGCCAGTTGATTCCCAGGCATCCCGTGTGGTCCAACTTCCCCAAGGCATGGACAGAGCTTCCCTTCTCGCGGTTCATGCTGAACACAGTCCTGATCACCGCGACCACGACCGTCGCGAGTGTCGTCTCAGGCTCCCTGGTGGCCTACGGCTTCTCGAGATTTCAGTTTCGAGCCAGAAACCCGCTTTTCTACATGTTGCTGGCAACGATGATGCTCCCCGGGCAGGTGACCCAGATTCCTGTCTTCCTCATCTGGCGTCAGCTTCACGCCATCGACACCTACTACCCCCTGATCGCACCGGCCTTCTTCGGCGGTGGGGCATTCAATATCTTCCTGATTCGGCAGTTCTTCCTTTCGATTCCCAAGGAGTTCGATGAGGCGGCGATGATCGATGGGGCCAGCTACTTCGCCGTCTGGTGGCGCGTGCTCCTCCCCCTCAGCGGCCCGGTGCTCGCCTCGGTCGCCCTGTTCTCATTCCTGGGTCAGTGGGACAATTTCGAGGGCCCGCTCATCTATCTGAACTCGCCTGAGAAATACACGGTAAGCATCGGCCTCAGGATGTTCCAAGACAGCTTCGGCACGAATTTCGAACAGGTAATGGCCGCCTCCATGATTCACCTCCTGCCTACAGTCGTGTTGTTCTTCTTCGCCCAGCGGTACTTCCTGCGAGGGATCAACCTAAGCGGCCTCGGCGGGCGGTAATTCACCTCAACGAGGTGGTGCGAAGCGAAGGGTCGCCGCTCCCGCGGCCACCCTGGTACCAGGCGCCGCCACGCACGCCCAACGCCAACGGCGTTGTTTCTCCGGGAACTCGGAATCGACAACCCATCGGGATCGCCCGACATCAACCCAAATCACCCCAACGGGGTGGTTTCTGCGAAACGAAGGGTGGCCGCTCCCGCGGCCACCCTGGTACCAGGCGCCGCCACGCACGCCTAACGCCAAAGGCGTTGTTTCTCCGGGAACCCGGAATCGACAACCCATCGGGATCGCCCGACATCAACCCAAATCACCCCAACGGGGTGGTTTCTGCGAAGCGAAGGGTCGCCGCTCCCGCGGCCACCCTGGTACCAGCCGCCGCCATGCGCGCCCAACGCCCAAGGCGTTGTTTCTCCGGAAACCCGGAATCGACGTCCCATCGGGATCGCCCGACATCAACCCAAATCACCCCAACGGGGTGGTTTCTGCGAGGCGAAGGGTCGCCGCTCCCGCGGCCACCCTGGTACCAGGCGCCGCCACGCACGCCCAACGCCCAAGGCGTTGTTTCTCCGGGAACTCGGAATCGACAACCCGCATGGATCGCACGCCATCAACCGGATGGGCCCCACACGTTTCCGGGGAAACTACCGCCTTGCGGTATGGGGCCGCGGGCGCACCACGGTTACCAGGGAAGCCCTGGTTTCACGAGCGCATCCCCTCGCTACGCAGAAACGGCCCCCTTGGGGCACGTCCGAACCGCCAATACGCCTACCCATCCCATTATTTCCAACGCCGCTGCATCCCAACCACCCAATTCACAGTCGTAAAAGCGTGGAATTGGTTCGGTACAGACCTGGTGAGGCGATCCGTTGGCTGGAGACGGGCGGCGACAATATTCGAAGAGGGGCCCGGAACCGGGGGATCAATCTCCTTCGCACGGGCACCATCGACTCGCAGACGATTGGCGACAACCTGAAGACGGCGGCAGGCGCCCTGTTCGACTTCGGCAAGGGAACCTACGCGGAGATGATGCACCGCCTGGCGGAAGACAGCGAGTACGTCCTGCAGGAAAATCAATTTGACATTGTCAACGGTGGAAACATCCGATCCATTGCTTACAGCCGCATCGTCGCCATGACCATAAGAGGCGACCGAGCCACCCTGACCTTGGACAAAGGAACCGCAACGATCAAGCCATTTGCCTTCATCGTGGTCGGCCGAATCAGGGTTCCAGTGGGTTGGGTGCGCAACGGAATCGAAGTTCCATTTGAGATGCTGGTACACGAATTAGCGGCCCGAAGCGGCTGTGAGCTGCAGGAAGAGTAGGCGCTGCACTCTCCCGTAATTCACTTAAACCTCATCCGCGCTGACCAGATGGGGTAAACCTCCTTCTCGGTGAGTATCTGGCTGCAGCCTGAGCCACAAAATTGGTGGCTGATCGTGGATGACGCGATCATGGAAGATCTTGGAAGCGGCGATGTTACGGCAGGTGCTCTGCCCGACGACATGCTGGCGCGTTGGCATATTGAGGCACAGTCGGATGGTGTCCTGAGCGGTGTCGCCATCGCGGAGTATCTGCTTGCGCCGTATGGAAACGACCCGGAGACCTCTTTTATCGAAGTCCATCGTGCCGATGGCGAGTTCGTTCACCGTGGCGAGCGCATCATCTCCGGGTATCTTCCCGGCCGACGCACGCTCACCGCAGAACGGACTGCGCTCAACTTCTTGATGCACATGAGTGGGGTCGCGACCCTCACTGACCAATTTGTGCGTCGAGTAGAAGGCACCAACGCCAAAATTGTCGACACCAGAAAGACCCTTCCCCTCCTGCGGAGCCTACAGAAGTATGCGGTGCGATGCGGAGGTGGCCACAACCACCGAATGGGCCTGTACGACGGCGCGATGCTGAAGGACAACCATATCGCGGCGGCGGGCTCCATCACACGTGCGGTAGAGACTCTGAAAAGCTACGTCTCCCACATGACCAAGATCGAGGTTGAGTGCGAAACCCTGGACCAGGTCACGGAAGCGGTTGAGGCCGGTGCCGATGTGATCCTGCTCGACAACATGGACCCTTTCATGATGCGAGAGGCGGTCAAGGCGCACAAGGGCAAGTGCCTGTTTGAGGCCAGCGGCGGCATCAACCTGGACACGGTGAGAGGGGTTGCCCAAACCGGCGTCGACCTCATCTCCGTCGGAGCCCTCACCCACTCCGCGCCTGCAATGAATTTCCACATGGAGCTGGAATGAAGTCCCCGTTGGGTTTGGGAGAGGAATGGGTCGAAGTTGCCCAAGTGGAATCCACCCAAACCTTGGCCGCCCAATACCTTAGGGACGGCCAGCCGGTTGGCGCCGTGTTCGCCCTGGAGCAGACCGCCGGCAAGGGACGACTCGGACGCACCTGGCTAAGCCGACAGGGCGATTCCCTCACCTTCTCTCTGATCTTTCGCGGCTACGCCGGCCACCCTCAGCCCCATCTCATCGGCATGGCCTGCGCCCTCGCCGCCGCCGGAGTTTTGCGGTGCCAGCTCCGCTGGCCGAACGACTTGGTGTTCGGCGAACTCAAAGTGGGCGGAATCCTCACCGAACTCGTGGCAGACGCCACCGGCGCGCTCGTGCCGATTGTCGGAATCGGCGTCAACCTGAATCAGACTGAGTTCCCGGAACCGATCCAAGCCATCGCCACCAGCCTCTCGCTCGCGCGTGGCGGCACCTACGATCCCTTGATCACCGCCAAGAAAATCGTCGAACGCCTCGCCACTCTGCCCGACCCCACAATTTGGGCCGACCTCGCCCCCGTGTGGGCGCTCTACGACTTCACCCCCGGCAAGCGCTACAAGCTTGCGGATGGTGAAGAAGCCATCGCCCTCGCCATCGGTTCAGAAGGCCAGCTCATGTGCAGCGTCGACGGAGAATCCCGCTCCATCCTCGCCGCCGAAGCGCTCTTCGGCTAGAGCCTGTGGGTCGAAACAAGTATTTCCCCTCGCTTGGATCCATACCGTGAAAAAAGCCCAGGCGGCATTATTTCTGGAACACGCCTCCGAAAAACCTCAGCGAGGTTTCGTAAACTAGCCACGCGGTTGGCGCGAAGCGCCTACCCGTGGTTTGGGAGAAGTTGAAGCAAAAAGTCCGCGGCTGCATCGCGGCCCCATCCGTAGGGGCCAAGGCATTTTGGATTCCATGAACTGCCAGTAATAGGGTTTAGACGTCAACACCGGACAGTCAAGCCTCCAAAAAACCTCAGCGAGGTTTCGTAAACTAGCCACGCGGTTGGCGCGAAGCGCCTACCCGTGGTTTGGAAGAAGTTGAAGCAAAAAGTCCAAGGGCCCGCAAAGCGGCCCCATCCGTAGGGGCCAAGGCTTTTGGATTCCATGAACTGCCAGTAATAGGGTTTAAACGTCAACACCGGACAGTCAAGCTTCCGAAAAACCTCAGCGAGGTTTCGTAAACTAGCCACGCGGTTGGCGCGAAGCGCCTACCCGTGGTTTGGGAGAAGTTGAAGCAAAAAGTCCGCGGCTGCATCGCGGCCCCCACAAAGTGGCGAAAGCTATTGGATTTCCTAGACTGACCGATAGTGGCAACTTCTCATCTTCAGAAAGATGGCGTCACCTCTACAGACGCCAATCAATCAGATGACTCTTATCGCCAAACGCAATTCCGCCAGATAGAAGCCGCAGGGCCGGTCATTTCTTCCCCGGCCAACACTCGGTAAGCCGCTCGTAATCTGCGATGAGTTCGATGATGGCAAGCTCAATCCGCTCCAGCCAGTTCAATCTCTTAGGCTCGGAAGTCTCATCTCCTGCTCGAGTCGATGGCTTTCTTCCCTTACCGCCTTGGAGGGTCCCGACGACCCAAAGAATACAGCGAAACACAGAGAACTTGACGTTCAGAAAGAATCTCCTAGCCATTGGACCTCGCTGAGCGTCAAAAGGGTCGGTGCTTCTCATGGATTTGTGATGGCAGGCGGCTGTCTGCGCAGCCACAGCATAAAGAATACGACGTTTACAACGCAGCCCAGCAGAAAAATGGCATTGACCAGCGCCGCCGATGGCCTACCATGATGCAAAAAAGAACTCACTCGCATCACACCAATGACCACGTCGACCAACGTTAAATAGAACCCCGCACCACCGACCACCCATCTCGGAACTGCGAACTTCGACATGCAAGCCCATAGAACGGCCATCCAAAAGAAGTCGCTCACCACCACCTGCATAGCGCTGACCCTTTGATCCGCGATCGACTGGCATGCCATAAAAGCCAAGGCTAAGGCGCCGTCGCCCGCGGATAAGGCTGTGCACATTTTCCGCCGGTCAAATGGGTTGCTTTTTGATCCGAGATTCATCCGTTCCAATCTACTTACCCCAATTCACACCGCATCCGGAAGGAAGAGCCGGTGAAGCGGACACTCACATTTCAAGCTTGTTCCATATCCTCACCCATGCCTTCTCCTCGTCCCCAAGCAAGTGGTTAAACCGGACATACGCGCGAACGGCGGATCTTTGGGAGGGACACAGCACCAACTTCAATTCATCACAAAAGCGCTGAACATCCAACCATGCCGCAGAGACACCAATTCCGAGACCTGACCGATGCTCATCTCGAAACAGCAATGCGTAAGGCAGAAGCTCACAAGCGACTTTGGCGGTCAAAATGCCAAGAGCGATATCGGTGACGAGAAGCTCACCCGCAAGGCTGTATGCAGACTGACCGGAGGCTAGATACTCCCTCATGCGGACTCGATGCTCGTATTCCTCGCAGAGAACATTATGTGGGTTGAATGTCAGCTGCTCAAATTTGAGGTTGTTCGCCTCCATGAATGCAATCTGCTCTTCAATTGCACGCGAGACTGTCTCGGGATGCAAAGGCTCAAACGCCTTTCTCAGTCTCCACTCAACCCGCAATTCAAACTTGGCAGCCACGCGGTATTAGCGCTCAGTAAAGAAGAAGTCGTAGTTCACGCGAAGCCTCAAGAATTACCGATAGCCTGCGAAGTATGTAGCCTTTAGACATTGCTCAGGCGATCAAGCAACAGGTTCAAAGCAGCTGCGTCAAGGAAATCTTCTGAGCCTTGTGAAACGGAAGGCGGGCGGTTTGAAGCTTCAAGGGATTGCGTCTGAAGTTCCTTTCTAAGGTCACTCAACGCGCAGGCTAAGTCAACCGTTGCTTTCTGCTGAATCAGGCACTGGCAAGCTTGCAGCCGGATATACCATTGCGGGTGACCGAGCAACGATTCAAGCAACTGTGGATGAATGGGAATTGACCGTTCATGGACAACGAGCAGCAGAGCCGAAAGTCTCTGAGGGTCATCCATCGCCGTCACGAGGTCACTGAAAATCTCGGCGTTGCCAGAACAACCCACATCATCGATGCAGAACAGGATGAATGACAGAGACCACAGATCCCTTTCGACCCTGGCCGCCGACGTAAGTTGATCAACTGCCTCCGGTGTACCTTCTTCCGATAAGAGCATTGCGGCCGTGCATCGAGCCGACGAACTCTGACTTGTAATTAGGTAAGGCTTAGATTCGTCCACTAATCACGCATCCCAGACCCAATTTTTCCTGGGCATCCGCCGGTTCCCCAGGCTAGTTCGCAGATCTCCCGTTTCCGCTTTTCCATTTGACGCATGCAGAATTGCTCAAGCTTATCGCAACCTCCCGAAAGGGCAGCATTGCAGAGATCTTTACAAAATATTTTCGCAATGTTTGGCCACTGCCCAACATCCTTGGCGAACTCTATGCATCTATCAAAGCAATCGCGCCTGCCAGATCCCGTCGCAGGGCCCCATGACGTCCAAGTAATCGGACTTAGGCCGCCTAGTACGGGTTGCGAAGGCGCATAGGGCCCACCGTTGGTTGACCCTGGGCACGTTGCAGTGAGACTATCGCAGTTGATTGATGAGCCGGTAAAGGATTTGCAATACTCACATGCCTGTGACCGTGAGCTCCCCTTGAAGTGAGACAGATACCATCCCATGCACTGATAAAACCGAACGCCACGATGCGGCCCGCCACCCCCTGGCGGAGCCTATAGCTGCGTTCCATTAGAATCTACAAGCGTCGTCGGCGACGCATTTGCGTACAAGAAAGCCGCCTCTCCGGGCCACAACGGGTCGAGCGTTTGCCACCTCGTAAGTGCCTGCCTCAGATACCTGACTCACTTTGAAGCGGATCACCGCAGCCTGATCGAGTGGCTGGTCCGTGCCTCGGTAGCAATCTAGGTGGTCAATACAGAAATGTTTCCTGTGCCCGGATGAGCTTGCCGCTCGCATCAAAAAAGAACGCGACCGAGCTGACGCTGCCATCCCAGGGTGTGGCGAAATGGTACAGCAAGGCCATTTCAGCTTTGCTGGGCGCATGGAGGTACTCCGCGCCTAGCTCCTCTCCAGCTACAACTCCGTCCGGTGCCCGAAGGGTGGTCAGCACGTTCTGAAGCAGAGACCTAGGCGGCCAGAATTTTGCAACGGATTGGCTCATCGCCGCCCTGTCATTGGGAGCGGAAAGGTTCGTCAAAAAGGCATTCTGCCATAGCTTGGCATTAAAAGGGATCTGCTTCATATGCATCACCTCTCGCTGCTGAATATAGGCGTGAACTCCCATGCAGAACCCAAGAACAAGTAACCCGAGGACTGAACCCAGAACTGTGAACCTTAATTTCTTACTAGTAGATGCCACGCTCGATACCTCATCCGCAAAGAATCGCTTTCACCACAGCTTGCACCACGGAGATTTGTTGTAGCAGTTGGGCGGAAGTCTGCCGCCTGCCGGCCAATAAGGCATGTCAGGCGTCGTACCTTTACACCTACTATCTCCGCTACTACCGTTGCAGGCTGCACTTTTCTGCATAGCAGGTCTCGGAAAAAGGGGGGAGTTTGTTATGGTCGCACGCAAGTAAGTAGATAGGAAGTCGCGGATCGGCTCTATTCGCGTCCGCATAATTGCTTTAAGGTGTCAATTTAAGCCGTTTCTGGGCAGACGAGGCTGTT
>CAIYLG010000013.1 GCA_903927025.1 uncultured Armatimonadota bacterium | reverse complement strand
TGCAACTTCAGGCTCCAACTGCGGAACCTGGACTCCAGCAACCTTCTCGCTGACTCTGTAAGATCAAATCAGCATAGAGACGCTTGAGCGCGTAGGCTGGGAGCCCTTCTCTCCCACCTTCGCGCTCTTGTCGTTTTTGGACGTTGTGCCTCGCATCCAAGCGGGATTCTGGATCATCCCACGAGTATTCTGGGAAGGTCGAGATCCTAGTAATGCTGAAGACCAAACGATTCCTGTTGGCTCCCACACTTTTCGCGTTGTCTGCCGCAGCGCTCGCCTATAGTGCCCCAATACCGGTCTACAGAGATCGTCATCAGACCTTGGAACAGCGCGTGATTGACATCATGCATCGGCTGACCTTGGAAGAGAAGATGGACCTACTCACTGGAACTGATTTTACGACCAGACCGGTGCCGCGATTAGGAATTCCACCAGTCGTGATGGCAGATGCAGGCCAAGGGGTTCGGGGCGGTCCCAACTCCACTTTGGGTCGAGCAACTGCTTTTCCGTCTGCGGTTGCAATGGCATCTAGTTGGAACCCGGCTCTCGTCCACCGTGTTGCGGCGGCCATCGGTGAAGAAGCAAAGAACAAGGGTACGGGCATTCAGATCATGCTTGGCCCGGCCGTTAACATTCATCGCTCTCCTTTAGGGGGCCGAAATGGCGAGTATTTCAGCGAAGACCCGTATTTGGCGGCAAGGCTCGCGGTTGCATTTGTTCAAGGGATGCAGGGAACTGGTGTGGTTGCTTGCCTAAAGCACTTTGCCGCAAACAATGAGGAAGTTGACCGCGACTTCGTCAATGTCAGTGTTGGAGAACGCGCCCTGCGTGAGATTTACCTTCCCGCATTTGAAGCGGGAGTTAAAGAGGGCCATGCCTGGACCGTGATGAGCTCATACAATATGGTCAATGGCTATCACTCCAGTGCCAACAAATTCCTACTGACCGATGTTCTCAAGAAGGACTGGGGTTTCGATGGGATGGTGATGTCCGACTGGGGCGGCGTTCATGAAATTTCCCGAACCGTCAATAGCGGAAATGATCTCGAAATGCCGGGCCCCGGGATGTTGAAGCGGGAGAACATTGAAAAGGCATACAGAGCAGGAGAGATCACGGGCCAAGCGATTGAAGAAAACGTTCGGCGCATCATTCGTACCGTAGTGAGGTCAGGGGTTCTAGACGGACTCCCGGCTCCTGACCATTCCATCGTGAATTCGAAACGGCATCAGGATCTGGCATATGAAAGCGCGCTTGAAGGCATTGTGCTCCTGAAGAATGATAAAGGGATTCTGCCTCTCAATAAATCGCACATTCGATCGGTGGCACTGATCGGACCTGGAGCAAAAGGTATGCAGGTCGATGCGCTCGGCAGCCCCCAAGTGGAGCCGTTCTACACGATCCAACCATTTGATGGCATAAAATCAAAACTTCTGCCAGGTGCAATCGTGCGCTATAGCAAAGGTATTGAAAGCGGTGCGCCAGTTCCTTCTGCGGTTCTGTTCGCCCCAGATGGAACTCCCGGGGGACTTCAGGGTGATTACTTCGCAAACAAAGAATTAGCGGGAACGCCAGCGCTGACTCGCAAGGATTCACAGATTCAATTCACTTGGACCGGCACCGACCTTCCGAATGGCCTAGGAAAGGCGAACTACAGCGTTCGATGGACGGGGAAACTGCTCGCCCCTGCCACGGGCAACTACCTCTTCAGCTTGACCACAGATGATGGGTGCAGAATGTGGATCAACGGGAAGCAAATCATCGATCACTGGGTCGATCAGGGTGAATCCACTGTTTCTGGATCAGCAAAGCTCGAGGGCGGGAAGTCTTACGATATTCGAATTGAGTACTACCAGGCGGCGGGAGATGCTGTTGTCAGGCTCTCGTGGATGGTTCCATCCGCAAAGCGCTTCGCAGAGGCGGTAAAGGTTGCGCGTGCATCCGATGTTGCAATCGTATGTGTAAGCACTTTGGGTCAGGAGGGTGAGGGAACGGATCGACCCTCAATGGACTTGCCAAGCAATCAGGACGACCTAATTGCGGCAGTCTGTGCCGCAAATCCAAACACTGTAGTGGTGCTGAATAATGGAACTCCTGTTGGAATGACCCACTGGTTAGGCAAAGTGCATGCTTTGGTGGAGAGTTGGTTCCCGGGGCAAGAAGGCGGTCATGCCCTTGCTTCCATCCTCTTCGGAGACGCGAATCCTAGTGGGAAGCTGCCGGACACACTTGCTGCCAAGCGAGAGGATTACCCAGACTTTGGAAATTTTCCAGGCAAAGCGGGACAGGTGAACTACAAAGAGGGAATCTATGTAGGATACAGGCGCTTCGACAAGTGGAAGATCGCGCCGCTCTTTCCGTTCGGTTACGGACTCAGCTACACAACTTTCAAATACACCGGATTATCTGTCTCGAAGGTTTCCGCGGGCGGAACGTGTACCGTCTCACTAAGAGTTACGAATACCGGGAAGCGTTCCGGATCCGAGGTCATTGAACTGTACGTGCATGAT
Source organism: uncultured Armatimonadota bacterium (assembly GCA_903927025.1). GTDB lineage: Bacteria > Armatimonadota > Fimbriimonadia > Fimbriimonadales > Fimbriimonadaceae > Fimbriimonas. Next base: position 203,778 of record CAIYLG010000013.1, on the reverse strand, counting down.
CAGAAGCCAAAGATGGACAAACCAGTGCAAGAGCTCAAGGGCTTCAGGAAGATCAAGCTGGCTCCAGGCGAGACCAAGAGCGTTCAACTCTCCCTGAATTCTCGTGACTTTTCCTACTTTGAGCCCCTTAAGCGCGTTTGGAGGGCCGATGCCGGTTCCTACGAAATTCGTGTTGGCGCTTCGTCTCGCGATATTCGCTCCAAAGTCTCGGTAAAGCTCGCCAAGACCCTGATAGGGTCAGTGAAGAACTAGGAGTAGATGGTCAGGTGATCTGATGGTTGATAATAGTGACACCGCTGTCGGCTATTTGATGGAGGGGGATCCCGCCATTCGATGGCAAGCGATGAGAGACCTTCTAGCCGCTGCACCCTCGCAGTGGCAGGCTGAGAGGCGTCTGGTTAGTAGGGAAGGTTGGGGGCGCAGATTTCTCGATTGCCAGCTGGAAGACGGCAGCTGGCAAAAAGAGCGGTGGACGGATACCGTGTGGACGCTTGTTCAAATGTGCGAGTTGGGCCTGATCGGTGAAGACGATCAGTGCAGGCGAGGATTTGAACGTGTCGTCGGGCGGCATTGCCCAATCGGCACAGAAGTGGATCCAGTCGAGCTCGTGAAGATCATGGATCTTTGCCACCTTGGATTTTGGCTGCGAATCGGCTCAACCTATTGCCCCGACGATCCTCGTTTAGGAGGAATTTTAGATTCAATTCTGCTCCAGCAACTTCCAGATGGGGGTTGGAATTGCCGGACTCGAACAAAACCTAAGACGACGCATAGCTCCTTTCACACGACTTTTAACGTATTGGAGGGCCTGAGAGCAGCTCACGAAGTGGGCTTAATAGCAAGCGACTCCTTCTTAACCTTTGAGGACAGTGCGGTCACATTTATGCTGGAACATCATATGTATCGCTCTGACAAAACTGGAACGGTGATTGATGAGCGATTTCTCGATCTTACGTTCCCGTCTCACTGGCACTACACTGTCCTTCGAGGATTGGACTACCTTTCGGGTACAAAATGGATTCACGATCCCCGGCTCGACGATGCCCTTACGTGGCTGACATCCCGCCGCAAGGCCAACGGACTCTGGATTGTCGAGAAGCGAATCCCCGGAACGGTTCACTTTGATATGGAAGCGATGGGGAAAGACAGCAGGTGGAACACGTTGAGAGCCTTGAGGGTGCTCTTCCGAGCCGAAAGGCTCAGATTTACAGAGGGAAGATATCACTCAAACTCTTAACGATTCGCCTCCGAAAGTTTCCGCAAGAATCGCTGTCTCCTGTACCTTCTTTATCTGCGGCGCACTTTTCGCATGCCTAGCGTGCCGAATTCCAGAAATTCAGCGCTTCCACCATTTTACGGAAGCACAGTTGGGATCGGTCCTTCTCGTCGCGGCTGCGGGTGCCCTGACGGGCGTTGCTTTTGCGGGACGGGTCTCTGTCCATCTGGGAAGCCATCGTGCCGCGATTGCGTGTACGGCGAGTGCGTGTGCCTTTCTTGATGTTGTCGGGCTTACAGGGTCACTTTTCGGATTGCTTGTAGGCCTTTTTGGGTTTGGCGCTTCTTCGGGGGTTTTGGATGTGGCGATGAACGCCAACGGTGTCTCGGTAGAAAAACTCTACGGCAGGCCCATCATGTCGTCTCTGCATGGCATGTTCAGTCTTGGCGGGGTGAGTTTTGCCGCTGTTGGCTGGGCTGTGCTTCGTTTGGAAGTGTCCATGCCCATCCACTTTGTGGGTGCGACCTTAGGCTTTTTGCTGGTGTTGGTCTGTGTAGCGAAGAAGATGCTCCCAAGCTTCGTGGATGCATCGGCCGTGACGTCCGCGTTTGCCATGCCGGATCCTCGGATTTGGGCGATAGGTTGTATCGGATTTTGTGCCTTTCTGTGTGAGGGGGCAATGGGCGACTGGAGTGCTGTCTACCTCCGAAACGTAGAACACCTCTCCGCTTCTGCGGCAACTTATGGCTACTTTGCCTTTACACTTTCGATGACCCTGACACGTTTTGCAGGCGACAAGATTCTTGGCAGATGGGGACCGGCGCTGACGCTTCGCGTGTGTGGACTTCTAACTGCCTTAGGCATGGGGACCGCTCTTTGGATCGGTACACCCCAGTTGGCAGTTGTCGGATTTGCAAGCGTGGGTCTAGGCATGGCAACCGTAGCGCCAGTGGCGTTTGGACTAGGCGGCAAGGTCGGGGGCCGGAATCCTGATCAAGCGATTGCATCTGTTGCAACCGTCAGCTATACAGCGTTTCTGCTCGGACCTGCGGCGATTGGCTTTTTGGCGAGCGCCACGTCATTGAGAGCTGCCCTGGCTGTGATTGTTGTTCTGTCAATCGGGATCAGTTTGTTGGCTGGAGTTGCCTCGCGCGAAGCTCACGTGGAAGTGTAGCTGAACATGAGACATAATCTTGCGATGAAGTCCTCGATCATCAAGGGTCTCGTCCTGTTTGGCATTGCTTTGGGCGTTTGTGCCGGATGCAAATCTACCGTCCTCAAAGACGCGGCTGACACTGAGAAGAAGAAAGAGGAAGCGGGCATCGACAAGAGAGCCGATGCCGCTGATAAGGTCCTAGGCTCAAGCTCAGGAAACTGAGCCTAGTGTTGTGTTAGCCGATCGGAACAGCGACCGCAGATGTCGTCGCAGTTCCGGCTGGCAGAGGTGGGGGAAGGTACTTCTTTGCCGGGGCTGCTGGAACCGCAAGGCCCTTAGTCGAAACCGTTAACGGTGACTGGCCAGCCTTCTGAAGCTTCGCGTTAAGTTGAGGTACGTCTTTCTTGAGAACCGTACTCCACCGCTCAAGCACTGCTTTGAGCTTGGACCAGTCAGATCCCCATGTTTCCATCATTGAATCTGTAGGCGATTCATCTCCATCATTGAATGCATCCAGCCTCGCCAACAGGTAGCCGTTTAGCCCCACGAAACTGTCCGGCTGGGGCGGTCCGTAGAACTTGCGGACGTGGGTTGCGGTGCCTCCAAGTGCAGCTAGCTTCTCTTCGAGTGCCTTTGCCTCCTTTTCAAGTTCTGGGGAAAGTTTTGAAGCTCGGAGTTTAACCACTTCAGTTCGCAGACTGGCTGCAAGCTCGTAGCCGGAGTAGCACTCTTCAATGGCAGCGTACAGATTTAATCGATACGAGTGATTGCCCTCAATGTCTCTTGGTGATGCGATGGATCGAGGGTCGTTCTTCCAAACAAATGTTTGAGTGAGGATCTTCCCGTCGACGTAAAGGCGTACCGTATAGGTTCCTGGAGGGGCGAGGGGACCTTCTATGGCGGCAGGAGTATCTCCTGGCATCGCAGACATCGCGTCACTCAAGTCGTGATTGAACGCACGCGGCGTATCATAGCGCCCATTCCAATTGAAGCGATTGAGACCGATGCCATCGGGAAGTGGCTTAGGGATTTCTCTCCAGTACTCCGGCACTAAGGGTGCAGGGTCGTCATAGGGACCAATCGGTTCGCTGGAGTAGTGGCGAATGATTTGACCACGTGAATCGGCTATCTCCAACCGGATCGGAGCAGAGGGCTTTTGTTGAAGTGTGTAGTAGATCACAGCTCCAAGGGGTGGGTTCTCTGCATGAGGCACCTCTGGCGGGAATGGAGTGTCATCGTTGGTGTTTCGAAGGAGCCTATACGCCTGGGCTGGTTTATAGAGGTGAACCACCTCGGTCGCTACTGATGCCTGATACTGCCGGAGGGGCGTGATATCGTCCAAGATCCAAATGCCACGTCCAAATGTGCCCAGTACGAGGTCATTGCCATGAATGGTGAGGTCAGAGAAAGAGGTGGGAGGCAGGTTCAGGTTGAGGCTCTGCCAAGTCTCTCCGTCGTCCGTCGAAACCGCGACATCAAATCCAGAAAACCCAAAAAGGAGTCCTGACTTTTGGGTGTCGGGACGAATGCCATTAAGCGAGTTCACACCTTCTGGAAGCTTCGTGGCAATCATCTGCCATGTCTGACCAAAGTCAACTGTCCGATAAATCGTCGACTTGGGTTTGCTGCCGCCGCGTGTCAGCAAATAGGCTTCAGCCTTGTTGCTGCTGGAGGCGACAATCTGGCCGATCGCAAGCTGCTTCCGAGAAGTCAGGGGGCCGTTGTTCAGGTTTTCCCAGTGTTGGCCGTGATCTTTCGTGACATATACAAAGCCGTTTCCAGTCGCAACCCAAATGAGACCTGGTGATAACGGCGAGGCGCTAAATGTGCTGATCCCAGTGTACTGAGCGCGTTGCTTTTCTTCCGGTGTTTTTGCATCAGGGTCAGCCGTAAGGTCTCCACTCAGTGGCTTCCAGTGTCGGCCTCCGTCTGTGGTGGAGAGAAGGTACTGAAAGCTCATCAGCATTTCATGAGGGTTCGATGGTGAGAAGGCCATCTCCCCGTTGAAGCCCCGCAGCTTAGTGTCAGGACTCATATTTGGCTCAATTTGAGTCCATTGTCCGCTTGGCTGAGAGACTCGGATAATCCCACCAACAGGGCCCACCGCGTAGCTGATCTTGGAGTCAAGCGGATCAGGAATGATGTATCCGCCTTCGTTGCCAGGGTGTGTGCTCCAGTCGAAAGGAGTGATGGCGCCGAGGTTGCCTCTGCTGCTTGTTGCAATGGATCCGCTGTCCTGCTGGGTCGCGTAGACCCAGTACGGAAACTGATTGTCGGTTGAGATGTGATAGACCTGGGCTGTTGATTGGTTGTACCAGCTGCCCCAAGTTTTGCCAGCGTCATGGCTGACCACGGCTCCTTGGTCTCCTCCCAGCAACATCTGCTGTCCATTCTCAGGGTTGATCCACATCTGCTGAGGGTCATCTCCACCGGGAGCGCCCTTGAAGCCAGCGAATGTCTTTCCACCATCGAGCGATCGATACACACAGGTCGCCAGCGTGTAGATGAGGTCTGGATTTTGGGAGTCGACGTAGACACCTGAACTATATTCACCCTGCCCATTGGCAATTCTAGGATCGTCGCCTGCCATCTGATGCCAGTGCTCTCCACCATCATCGGACCGATAGAGACCAAACGTTCCGATCAGATACATCCGCTGAGAGTGGGTGCCCTGGGCGATTGCTGTCGTAATGCGTCCGCTCAATTCGGGGAGCCCAATGCCCCCAACCTTCTTCCACGTGACGCCTTCATCGGTGGATTTATAAATTTCAGGAGTGGCAGGCTTCTTATTGTCCGGCTTTGCTCCGGGAGGAGGAGGCGGTGCAAATTGGAATCCAACTCGGGTTGTTGCCAAGATAACACTAGGGTTGTCGTAGGCCCATGCCAAGTGCTGAATGCCAGCGTTTCCGGGCGGTGTCAGCGTGACTTTCCAGGTTTTTCCTCCGTCGGTGCTTCGGTAGACGCCGAGATTAGGTGACTTTTCAAAACCATTTCCAGCTGCGGCAGCCAGGACAAGCGAGGCATGGTGAGGATCGACGAGGATCGTTGGAATCTGCTTGCTATCTGCGAGGCCCACCAGTGACCATGTCGAACCGGCATCTGCTGATTTATATAGGCCGTTACCTTGGCCTCCACCGCTAATTTCACCGGTTCCGGCATAGACTGTATTCGGATCAGATGGGGCAATCGCAACGGAACCGACGCTGCTTCCTCCCTTAACGGAGTCAAACACGGGATACCAAGTTTGACCTGCGCTGGTGGTCTTCCAGACACCTCCCCTCGGGAGGCCCATGTAAAACAGATTAGGCTGAGCGGTGCAGCCACCTACTGCTGAGACTCGCCCTCCGCGAAAGGGTCCTATATTCCTCCACTTTAGGCCAGACAGCTGCTGGGGTGGCACGGGCTGACTGAAGGCGCTTGCAGCCAGGAGTGCCAGCACTCCGGCAACCAAATGGGTGGAGATCCTAAGCACGGATCGGCGATGCGGGGCAGAGACCATGGAGCCATCATCTTAGCCGAAGTCGAGAAACTTCAGTTACACTTGTATGGAATTCTCCTCGGTCAACCAGCAGCACTCAATGTCGACGGTCTCATTCTGGCTTTCACCGATTTGCCTTGTACCCCTCCATGAGCGCGCCGTCCCCCTCAACTAAACCAGAATCCCAGAACAGACCCATTGCAAACCTGCTTTCAATGGCAGCCAGTGGCTTTAAGGCGATCGTTTCATCCTTGCCTTTTGTGAAAGCCGATTTGCTGACAGGGCTTGTGGCACAAAAGCGCTTTCGAAATGAAAGCGAGCGTATTTTTTCTCGCTTGGCTGAGTCCGATCGGGTTTGTAGTCTGCTTCTGATTTCTATTGATAACTTCAGTCAGTGGAGAGCAGCTGTCGGACACGACGCTGCCTACAGCTCCGTGGGATTGGCGGGGAGAGTCCTCACACGAACGCTGCGCCCTGGAGACTTAATTGGAAGAGTTGGGACCGCAAAGTTCGCCATGTGCCTTCCAGATGAAGTTGAATCAGACACGCGGTCGCTAGGTGAGAGACTTTGTCGAGTCATTGAGGAGGCTGTCCGTGAAATTGGCGTCAAAGCCGAGTGTCGATACGAGGTGGTGACGGTTGAGCCCGCCAAGACTAGCTTTGCGGTTGCGATGAGCAAGCTCCAATAGTTGAGGAGCTTGCTCGTACACGAGTTTAACCGTCCTTCTTTAGGAACGGATTTGGCTTGAGATCCACGTGCTTGACCGACTGCAGGTACTCCACCATTTTGTCAGCGTCTTTCCCAGCGAGCTGCGCGTGGAAGTGGAGGCTGAATCCGTGGGGACCTCGCGAGTCGATCAACTTCGGCTGGAGGGTGAGGAATGACTTCACCGCATCGAGTTGACCCATCATCGTTGCGCAGAAAATATCGATCCGCGCACCGCGCTCAAGCAGAAAAGCAACAATATCGTGACGCCCCATATGAGAGGCTCCACCGAGCCCCGACTCCCAATCTCCCGCCCCCCAGTCCATTAGCCCGTTGATGAGCAGCGGCTCTTTGTCGAGAAGCTGCTTCGTCATGTTGAGGTCAAAGTGAGCGTAAATCACGAAGTCTTGCAACATCGTCCGATTCAGCTGAGGCTTCTTCCAGCGCGGTTTGAAGTCTGGAGCAGGATAGTCTCTCGTAAAGGGAGCCTCGACCGCACTGGGAGGCGTGGTGGCCTGATCTTGAGCGAGGGCAAATGCACTCAGTGGTGCGGCGACGGCTGCTGTGGCCGACCATTTTAGTATTGAACGACGCGAAATCTCTTCAGACATGGTGTTTCCCTGGACACTACCGGTGATCCAAGCTCAATCTACACCTAACCTGGTCAACGGTCAAACCTACTTGTCAAAATTGACGATCAAAGCATGGTCATAGAAGGCGAGTTCCTCATCGTCGGGCTCCTGGATGGAGTTCCAAGCTTGAACCAAATCTTCACGCGACATCATCCAGAGAGGCGAGGATAAAGATTGGTTTCTGGCCTCGACTCGATTCCAAAGTGACTCGAAATTTGGAGCTGGCAAGTAGTAAAGCTCAACTTTGGCTCCCACTTCTATGGCTTCCATGGCGTATTGATATCGCTCATCTTCTCCCCAAAAGCCATTTTCGAGGACAACTGAATGGCCATGGGTGAGGAGCTGCTTGGCAATGTCCCATTGCAGGTTCTCCACCGGATCGCGGAGTCGATCTCTGTCTGCAAGGTTGGTTGGATAAAGGACGAGGTTCTCAATCCACTCATCGGGGCAGAATCTCACCGCGCACCTCGAAATTTCCAAGCGCTTCGCCAGCGTGGTTTTGCCCGCTCCAGGGAGACCACATATGAGGATGAGCACTCCAACTTCGCGCATGTGACGAAGTTTGCATAACGGATCGATTGGACGCGCGTCCGACTTGCGAATACATTGGAATATGATGGATTTGGCGATGGTGAACTTGCTCTTCTTGGTAGTAGCTGCCGCTGGCACCATACAGAATTCACATGCCCAGGGCGTTCGGATCGTTTTTGGTGCGGCGAACATTCGAACCGAGCGTGGGTCATTCTTCAAAACGTCTTCATCCCACCTTTTTTCCTGTCGATTGGATGGGTCGAACGTGCATCAGTTGACCTTTGGCCCGAGCGATGACTCGGAACCAAGTTTCGACAAAAGAGCCGGATTGATTCGATTTACTCGCCGCTCCCCTTTAGACCTGGTCAACTCTTCCTTGAAAGGTGCGGTGAGGCTGGATGGATCAGGTTTCACATCCAAGGTGCTGCCGGATGTCACAGAGAATGTGGATTACGCGGATGCTTCGGAAAAAGCACCGACTTTGCCAGGGATCCCTTCGAAGGAAGGAGGAGTCGCGAGTCCGATCGATGCCGCTGATCTACACGATGGAAGAGAAGTATATGGGTTCTTTTGGGAGTCCCCATCTCTGATGGGGATGGCTCGCAAGGGTGAAAAGAAGCCCACGATGATCAATCTATTTGTCCGCTATAGCGGAACGAAGCGGCCCGTTGACGTTTTTTACAGCGGGCGTCGGGCGAGTGAAAGTGGAAGCAGAGCGTTCTGGACTTCACCTCAAAAGGGTGAGCTCCTCATTCAACAGGTTTCTACCGATGAGCAGGGAGGTCAGCCGCATCTCTACATGGTCAATGTCAGGACTGGCGAGGTAACTCTGACGATTCAAAACGAGTTCACTGAAGACCTCTCCCCGAAGCTCAAGTGCTATTTGACTTCCTCTTGGAGTTGGGGAAGCGGTTTTGGGAAAGACGGTGCGGTCCCACGAAGCGTTCTCCGGGTTCGCGGATCCAGCGGCATTCAAGTGCTGACGTCGGCCAACCAGACCGTGACCGGCGCTTGCCTCGTGGAGGGCGACTGAATGGTTGGAATAGTCGCCGCCTTACTTCTGAGCGCACCTGTCCGCCAGTGGGACGTCGTGGTTTCTGCGGAACTGTTCGCCGACAAACTTGGTCTCGTTTATCGGCAGGGAGTTCCCCAGCTTTATAAGTTCCATCTGGATGGTACTGGTCTTCAGAAGCTTACGTCGGGTCCGCTCGGTCACATCGAACCCACTCTGGCAATAGATGGGCGGTCTGTGAACTTTGAAGAAGGGCAGGTGAGTGACAATGGCTATTTTGAATCTGGGTCAACGAGCTGCCGGTTTGATGCGTCGGGAAATGTCGTCCGATTAAACTCGCACAAGCGAGCGGAGTACTGGTACAGAGACGTGAGTGAATCGATCCCAAGGTCGAAATACCTCAAGGTTGATAAGGACGGGTATGCCACGATTGTCCCTGCTAAAGGTGAGCCGTTCGGCTTCGATGGAAGCCCGCGTTTGTCGCCAGATGGACTTACTGTCCTCGTCACCAGTTTTGAGAAGGGTTCTGGCATCGTGAACTTGAAGACGGGGCGTTCAGCGAAGCTTGACGCCAAAATTCAGATGACGGTCTGGATCGACTCAAAGACGATTCTCGGGATTGTTGATTCGACTCCCGAAGGATTAAAGCCAGATGCAAAGCAAACTGCCGAGGTCCTTCAGATCAACCTCGACGGATCCATTCGGCATCGGGCAAAGTTTAACTTCTCCGGAGTCGAAGATCCAGACAATATATTCGTCGCTCTTGGGAGGGTTGAGCATTTGTGGCCGACGCCAGACCCCGATACGGTTCTTATCGAGCAGCACCATTCCATGAGTGACGGCGGCTATAACTTTTCCCATAGCGTGAATCTCAAAACGGGAGAGATCAAGGCTTCGGTCGATGGAACCATCTTCGCAGAGTCCCCAGACCACACCAAGATTATTTCTGGGGTCGCTCGGTGGATTGGCGGTTATAAGAATCCCGGTTCGCGAAAAATGCAACGCCTCCATATTTGGGACACTCGCACATGGGAATCCCACGAGATCGGTTTTCGTCGAATGCTTTGCGATGGCGCCTGCTTCGTTCCTCGGCGGTAACGCTCATTCTTGAACCCTCATGACGCCGATCCTTCTCGCAATTGCCATTCAGGTATCGCCGAGTCATCTCTCGCAGGGAGGCAAGAGTGTTATCCGCATTCCGAAGATGATTCCTGCCCCAAAGAACTTTCTCGCGACGGCGAGGGGCTTCCGGGTGGAGCTTTTCTACTCTGGTCTCAACCAGCCACGAAAGGTGGCAATTGCCCCTAATGGCGACATCTTTGTTGTGGAAACTCGGTTAGAGCGACCCATTAAGAATCAGCCACATCAGGTCGTGGTCCTCAGCGGCTACACCGCTAATCACGGGCCCACGACTCAAACCCTTTGGTCAACCAAGCTGAGCTACCCCTTTGGAATTCAGTTTGCCTATGACCATCTGTACGTTGCGAGCACTGACTCCATCGTGCGATGGACGTATCGGCCAGGACAAAGGACCGCTTCTGCTGAGCCTGAGATGGTCTTGCCAGGGATACCGGCAAAGGGATATCGCAATCACTGGACTCGGAATATCCTCTTTACTCCAGACTTTAAGTCGCTCTTCCTGACCATCGGTTCAGTCGAAAACCTGGACCAAGAAGACCCTCGCCGCGCCGTGATCGAGAAATATCCAATTGATTTAGCGGGACGAATTGGAGGTTCCAAGGAAACTTACGCGACTGGGCTTCGCAATCCTATCGGCATCGCCCGAAATCCATGGACGGGAGGTCTATGGGCGAACGTCGCAGAGCGAGACTATGAAGGAGATGACCTCGTGCCTGACTTCTTCACTTCCATAACGCCGCATGGCTTCTATGGATGGCCCTATGCCTATATCGGCAACCACCACGATAAGCGAATGCCTCACCGACCGGACCTCGAGAATCGCGCGATCGTTCCGGACGTTCTGTTCACAGCCCACTCGACGCCAATCGACGTTCTCTTTATCCAGGGAGGAGCGATTGTCACGCTCCACGGTTCGCAGAATCGAAGCAAGCTCTGCGGTTACAAGGTCGTTTTCATTCCATTCAGCGCGAACGGGAAGCCGTCTGGCCCGCCCCAAGACCTTGTTGCGGGTTGGCTTCCTGCTGGGTCAAACAAGGAGATCTACGGCCGCCCTGCTGGGCTCGCCCAACTTCAGGACGGGTCGATCCTCATCGTAGATGACTGGGGCGGCAAGATCTGGAGACTGCGCAAGGATCCCGTTCGCTGAACCTAAGGTGTGATCTTCGCGATTACCGTGCTTCCGCGCTGTTTTTCATTGGCAATGCTCTGAATGGTCCACAGATCTTTTAGATTGTCCCCATCCGCAACCGTCGCGCTGTAGTCTCCCCAAGGTCCTCCAATAACGGGTCCAACGCCCTCGCCTAAATGGATGATGGGTTCGGTTTTTCCAGGTTGGTCGCTCGCCTTGTGAAGTGCGCACCGAGGGCTAATGTACATGGCGGGACCAGACTCCTGAAAGCCCAACAATACGTCTCCATGTCGGTTGACGGCGAGTGTTGACTGGATGAAGCTGTTCACGGGATCAGCAATCCTCCCAGACTGGACGAACGTTCCGTTCACCGTCATCTGATGCCACTGAACGGCGGCTCGCCCGTTGATGTTGACTGTTTGACAGAACCACAGGCATCGATTTTGGAGCACAACGTTCTTGGGATTTCGATCCCCCGCCGCGCTTCGCTTATCGTTGCCTTTCTGAGGGGCCGCAGGCGGATAATCCATGTACTGGAGGTCGTGTGGCTTTCTCACGACGCTTGCTACAACGGGAGTTCCATCGCCCTTGTCGACGACGCGGGTGATGACCACTTCAGTGTCGGTGAGGGACAGGAAATAGAGGTCATCGGTTTTATCCTGAGTGTGGACAGGCTCTCCCAAGCTGCCCGCGAAGTGGTAAACGGTTGCCGGCTTGCCTTTACGAACCGCGTCCGACCGCATGACAAACGTGCCTTCTGAACCTCCTGGATAGGAGTAGCCGATCCACTCGCGGCTCTCTCCGACCGCTCCGCCATCCACGCCGTTCGGTGCCGGCACTGGGTATGTGTTCCAGGCGCCTTTGGGATCGCTCGTCTCTGAGACAGAGATATTGACCGGCTTGATCTTCTCCTTGTCCCAGTACACCCACATATCAAACCCGAATACGTGATTGTTGACATCGTAAAACAGCTTGGGGTCGATGCCATTGTTGAACTCGGTCTGTGGAACGCCCTGCACGTAGTTTCCCTGCTTGTCGTAAAAGATGATCCCGCTGTTGGTGCCGTGCATCACGTAGCCGCCGCCAACGGCAATTTGGGGATCAACCTGCAGATTTCCGTCCTGAGAGCCTTCAAACACGAGGTTGCCGTTGAGCATCCTCGGGTTGCCTCCCTGTTTGCGAACCTTCGCCTTTCCGCCCTTGTCAAAAGTGCTCGTATGAATCGGGTTCACCATTTCGGTGTGAACCGGAAGAATAGGAAAGACCTGAGTCTGCTTCGGGGCAATGAGGCTGGGCAGTCCAACAACTAAGAACAGTAGGGTCACGATAGCTTAGGACGCTTGGACTAGGGAACACAGTTCTACGGTTAGGCGCAGGTTTTGGAGTGGCTTTAGGCAGCGGCGTCCATTTGAAAGATGAGTCCAAGCATCTGCTTATCATCCAGAACCGCCTTTGAGATTTCCTTTGCTAAACGAAGTCCCCTGCTCGACAGGGAGCAACAGAGTTCTTCTTTATCTACCAAATGGCTCTTGGTTAGCTTCGAACCCTCAATCAGCGAAGGTGGAATTACTCGCTCCGGTGTGACGTTCGAGGTCATGCCCTCGGGGTTAACCTGGATCACCACCAAGAGCCAATCCTGAGTGAGGCGGGCGATCTCTGAAATTGCGAGTTGCAGGTCGACATGCTCCAGAACAAGCACCACGATCGTTGCATGAAAAGGGATGGTGATCGAGGATGTCTCAATGTTTTCGATTAAGAATTGGCAGCCTGGCAACTCCATCTCGTCAATGCGGTGCTCTAATGATCTCAGGAATCGTGGGCTGATGTCAGTGAATGTCCATTGATAATCGGCAACAGCTGCGCTCGGAACATAGTCAAGGAATTGACCGGTACCTGCGCCGAGGACTCCAACCCGACTGGAACCAGGGACCAAAAATACGAACTCTAGAAACTCCAGAATGAGCTCGGCATTTGCCTGGGCCTGACCCACATTTGCCATGTGCAGGTCGTATTCGTCTGGCTTAACAACTGAAGTCCAAGCTCGCACTTCTGGGGATTACATCAAAAGGAATGTAGCAGACTCGGGGATCCACCCAATCAGAATATCGCTATGTGCCACCTATGCGGATATCAGCAAGGTCTTCCGAGTTTGCCCGTGAGTTGCATTGATGCCCAGTTTGAACTTTGCGCATATACCCTGGTGCAGCCGCGCCCTCCCTTTATCCACCAGTTGGCTGTGGATGCCTATGCCGTGCAGCACTTGGAAGAGGGACGCTCTCCGATTTCGATACTCTTCGGCTTGATGGGACTCTTTATGGTCGTCGAACAAGGAGCAACTGGGCTAGAGGTGCAGCAGGCACATCAGCGAAAAGCCAAGGACCCTGGTCGTGCGAACTGGCCGAAGCCTACAGTTCAGCGACATTCGTTCCCGATGAACGTAGGCCACGTTCTATCCGCTGCGCCCGGTCCGATCCGTGATCATGCGATCCATCGGTGGGTCGAATCCACGTGGCAGGCGTTGCCTGAGGCACATGAGGTTATTCGTCACTTCTGTCTTAGCCGATAGTGGAACAACCCTTGTGCTCCATTTTTGGGGAAGGAAAGTTGATTACGTGAAATTCAATGCCTTCGCGACTTTTTTGGCGATGTGGCCCTCAACTGAAGTCGTCTTCGCTCCACAGTAGCCCATAAATTCCTTCGTCGCACGACGCAGGTCTGCTAGATAGTCCGGCCCAGGGTCTCCGGATTCTTGGTGATACTGCCGCACTTCCAGAACACCCTTTCTGGCACTGAACTCAATTCGGGCGACGAGCTGATTGCCGTAGAGGATGGGGAGGACGTAGTAGCCCCACTTCCGTTTGGGTTCCGGAGTGTAGATTTCCCAGATGTAGTCGAATCCAAACAGATGCTGAATCATCTTCCGGTCCCACATGAACTGGTCGAGCGGCGCGACAAATCGCACTCGGGCAACCGAAGGTTGAGCTTCAAGATGCTCCAAGTAGTGAGGCGTGGCATGAGACTTTACGCCTTCAATCTCCACAGGGATTAAGAACCCTTCGTCAACCAGACTCTTGAGCCCAGCGTTTCTTACTCCTGCCTTAACGGGCAGTGACCAAACCTCCCAAGCGGCGGTTGGCCGAAGAATTCCTACTGCTCGGTGCCTTTCGAGGACGATTTGCTTCACAGCTTCCGATTCAGAAAGGAGCGGCTCCTCTAGAAGGTGGGCTGGTATCACCCTCTCAGTGAGATCGTACACGTGATGCCCATTTTTCCGGCCAGTCGTCACCACTTTCCCAATATGCCAAAGGGCGCGAAGGGTCTGCTTCGATACGTTTGGGCCGTGCCAGGACGTCTTCCAGTCCTCTCGTCGGTGTTGAAAGTCGCAGTCCCTGGGCATCAGCGGTCCGCGAGACTGGAGTTCTCCAAGAATTGCATCGATGGCTTCCGGATGTTCTTCGGAAATTCTCTGGTACATCCCACGATGCCAGTGATGGAAGACCCTTCGAAGCGGCCAGCCTTCCAGCGGAACAAGCGACGCCTGCTTGTCCCAACCGTCGTAGAGTTGGCGATCTGCATACGTGATCTTTTGCCAATCCCCAACCTTGTAGCCAGGAACGCGTGTCTGGAGAACGAGGTCGTGGTTGCAGCCTACCGGCGAAATAGGGTCGAACTGGATGCTTCCGAGTCGATGGAATGCACCAGATAAGCTGAGATCCTGCGAGAAGTGATATGCCACAAAGGCTCTTGCCGCATCCTGCCTGCTCAGCTTGACCGTCTCCGCCATCCGTCTAAGCTACCTCTTTGGCGGCTTCAGGATGCTTGGGACTGGTGTCTCTGTTTTCGCCATCTGATCACGGAGAAGTTTCTCGATTTCGGGGTTTGGAAAATCGGTTTGTAAAGAATGCAGAAGGCTATCCTGTGCGTTCCTGGTGTATGGATCCGCGCCGCGGTTGAGAAGGAACTTGACTGAGGCCGCTTTTCCATACATCGCAGCGAACCACAAAGCACTGCTTCCGTCCGAGTCATCGTTGATTCTTGCTCCACTTTGAGTGAGAGCCATCATGATGTCGAGGTTTCCATTTTCGGCTGCCGCCGCCAGGGGGTTACGGTGCCAACCATCTCCGAGATTGGAGTCGGCACCGTGCTTCAGAAGGACCTCAACCACAGCGACATGGCCGCCATCGATCGCATCATTGAGAGGGCTGAGATCATCTTCTGTCATCAAGTTGCCATCAGAGTTGGGAAACTTATTCGGATCGATTCCTGAATCCAAAAGCGATTTCACCAAGGCTGGCGAATTCTTGTCAATTGCCTCGATAAGACGGTCATATCCAGGTGGATGCGGAGTGAAGACCATCAACTTGATCCCCCAAATTAGGAGAATACCGGGCACGCAGCAAATGAGAACAGCCGTTGCCCAGCATCCAAACTTCTTGCTTTGTGTCACCTAGCGCTCCTACTTCTCAAACGGTTCAAGTTGGGCTAAGACGTCTTCAAACGACATTGTCAAACGCATCATGCTCTTGATGCACCGTTAGCATTCCATCTCGTGCAGGAGCTGTTGTTATCGTCGGCTTCCAGCCTTGACACTCACCACTCTTCGGTTCGCCATTCTCCCCAAACTTTAGATTCCGCCCATTCTTCGGCGGGTTCTTGACCGGCTAAGCGAAGCGCAAGCGTGATTAGGCCGACGTGCCAGCCCTCGTGCCAAACCATATGCTGGAGAAAGAGAACGGGATTGTCATACCATCCGAACTTCTCCACTCCATTCTCCAGTGCTTCCTTTACCGATTCTCTTACCGCCGGGCCGCTTTGGTTGAGGAGGGACTTGATTTCGGCAAGGTCAGAAATTGGGGTCGTCCACCCGTCGGTAAACGAACTTCCGAGCTGCTTGCCCCTCTCCGGATCCACGTTGGTGAGGAAGTAGTGGCGAACGCTGTGCATATGGGCAAGATGAAAATCCAGCGACCAGCCATCCTCCGATGGTTTCAAGTGTCGGTTGGATTCATCAACTTTTGAGGCAATCGCTTCCACGATTCTGCACTGTCGATCCCAAGAGTCTAGAAGAGCATCCACAACGTTCATGCCGGGTGTTTTACCCACTGCAATTGCCAGTCCGAGACATTCGCACACTTGAAAGTTTCAGTTGGCCCTATACTCGGTTTCATGATCGGAGCCTTGGAGAAGCTTGCCAACGCAGCCCCTTCGTCGTTTCACGTCTTGGAGCCGGCAAAGGCAAAGCGTCTGGGTGGGGCCACCATGGTGATACCTTCACCTCAGGACGTGGCCAATGCGGTTGCATTGATTCCGCCTGGTGAAACGCGCACGATTCTCGACCTTCGGAGGCAGCTTGCCGCCGATGCGGGTGCTGAGATAGCATGCCCTGCGGCCACAATCAAGCATTGGAAGTGGGTTGCCTGGGCGTCCCAAGAACCTCTGGCACCAGCCGACATTCAGGCGTGTCCGTGGTGGCGGATTCTGAAAGACGGCAAGTTGAGCCCTCACCTCCCCGGTGGCTTGGATCACCATCGGCAGCTGCTAGATTTGGAACTCAACTAGGCCAGGGACAGCTCCATAAACGTCAGCCATTTTCTGAGGTCTTCCGGGACGTCATAGTAGGCGGGAATTTCGACGAATCCCACTTTGCGATAAAGCTGATGGGCTTCGAACTGCTTCTCCCCGCTATCGAGCCGCATCTTGGAAAAACCCAATTCCCTCGCCTTGGAAATGATCTCGGTGGCCAAAGCAATCCCAACTCCATTGCCCTGGAAATTGGGATTCACAAACATACGCTTCATCTCACAAATGCCAGGCTCTATCGTTCGCAGCCCTACGCAGCCTGCCGGCTGACCGTCGAGTTTTGCGAGGAGTAGGCAACCCTCTGGCTGAGCATATTTGTCTGCGAGGTTCGCGAGTTCGAAATCGAATGCGGACTGGTCAAAATATCCGAACACGAGATCAAGCTGATCATGGTGTCGCACCCGATGCCAATCCATAAAGGATCGCATCAGGTCGCGAATTGCATCAAAGTCTTGCTCTGATTGAGGAACCGCGACCTGGACGTGAGGGGATGGGTTCATTGGAACCTATTCTGGAACTGCTTCGCCGGTACCGCCTAGTTCGGTGGGGAAGTCCTTCAGCTTCGGCAGACCGTCCTTCATCGGAAGCACCGTCATTTCGTAGTTCACGTGGACGCCAGGCGTGAAGGGAAAGCTGGGAATCGTCGCTGCAAATACGTCGACAAGGTCCCATTGAGGGTGCGCGGTCAGTAGGTGGCCGCCGCACAGACTGCACCATTTGCGATAGCTCTTTTCCGTTTTGTTGTACGTCGCAACATGCTCTTCACCCTTGGTGAATTTCACCGCACCTGGCTTCCAAAGTGTGAAGGCATTCACGGGGCCACCTGACCAGCTTCGACAAGACTCACAGTGGCAATACCCGGCGCCAAGCGCCTCACCGGTGACAACGAGTTCGACAGCGCCACAGAAGCACTGTCCAGCGTAGGAGGTTTCGCTCATGACCGGGAACGTTACCATAATGCATGGAATTGCACGAGCCTGAACATGGGACTTAAGACTCGCACCTGCTAGGGCCGATCCTGGCTGCTCCGCGCAAACCATTCAGTTGTCTGGGGTCGTGTGACCCAACAGGTGCCGAACGGGGTAGGCCCGGCCCGCGTGGTAGGCGGCATGAAATCCCAGGTACCGCAAATACGAACCCCAAGTCGCCTTCTCGCTGCCGATGATTGGATCTTCGCTGTTTCGATCAATCCTTAGGACGGCAGCCTTCGCTTCTTCGTGGATTCGTTTAACTTCTGTGATCACTTCTTCTGCCCCAAGATTTAGCTAATGATAGAATCCTTATGCCTATACCCCCTATGGGTATTGTATGATGGCATTGCCGACGTGCTGTAGTCGGCAAGATGGAACCTCATGAAGCAAACCCGTGCCTTTACTCTCATCGAACTTCTCGTCGTGATCGCAATCATTGCCATCCTTGCGGCGATTCTTTTTCCGGTTTTCGCACAGGCCAAAGCCGCCGCAAAGAAGACGGTGGACCTTTCCAACCAGAAGCAAATCATGGTTGCCGTTCTGATGTATGCCAACGACTTTGACGACTGCACCTGCCGAACCCACCACGATTTGGCACCTCCCGAGACGATCGCAAACCTTTACACCTGGTACCAGCCTCTTCAGCCATACATTAAGTCAGGGGAGATCTTTAGGGATCCGGTCGTTAACGACACTCCGACACTCTTTCCCTATCCGGTCACTCTCTCAGATTGGAGCACCTACCGGACGGACTACCTGATCAACGGATTCTTCGCCCACGGGGCGAACCTCGGAATGTTTTCTCGGCCCTCAGAGCAAATTGTCATTGGAGAGCGCCACGCTGGGATTGCGTTTTTCGACTATCACCCTTGGGCATCTGCGCCAGACAACAACTGGGAGCGAGGCTATCTGGATGGAAGCGGCTATCAGATTGGGGATGTCAACGCGGACAGTCAGGTTCCCGATCCATTGAACATCGGTCGACATACCGGTGGAAACAACTATGGCTTTGTCGATGGTCACGCGAAGTGGTTCAAGTTCACGCAGACGCTGGACAGGACCTTGGCCGCCACCGATGTTGCGAACAAGGGAATGCACAATATCGACAACCTTCCTTCAAATGAGTAAGGCTCGTCAAAGAAGAAATTCGGCGATGTTCATCTCCTCTATTGGCTTGATCATCGGTTCATTGGTTTTTGTCATCGCCTACTTTGTCAGGCAGTCTCAACCTTCGGGGACCGTGCAAACTCAGGTCCAGCACCAGCATCCTGGAGCCCGGACCAGGGGTGGCAATGTCCAGCGATAGTTAAGCTCAGGAATGTGAGCTCTTGAAGGAACAATTCTCAGGCTCCCATTCTCTGAGCCTGGGAGTCGTTGCATTCTGTGTCTGTCAGCTTTGTGGTCCGATCGTCTTTTGGACGACCCAGTGGTGCATTCCAATTTGTCGGATGCGCTCAAAACCCTGTCGTTCAAAAATGGAAACGGTGCCGTTGTAAAGAAAGGCACCAGCGGTCTTTCGTCCCTCAGCGTCCTCCGGATAGCTTTCGACGAGTCCTCCGCCGAGAGCGCTGATCTGCTCAAGTGCGCCGGCTAGGGCAGCCGAGGTCACTCCTTTTCCGCGATACTCTTTGTCCACAAAGAAGCAGGTGATCCGCCAGTCGGGGAGCCTTTCAAGGTCACTCTCATACCGCTTCCGATGCTTGATCCTGGGCAACTCTTCCGGCGAGCCAAATTGGCACCAGCCAACGGCCGCATCACCCTCATAAACCAGCGAAGCATGAGCACGCCCCTCTCGAACCCGGCACTCCTTCTGAGCTCGGTGGTCGCCACCCGGCTTCTGATGGAACCCAATACACCAGCACCCACCCCAAATTCCGTTGTGCTTTTCAACAAGCGCCGCAAAGTCCGGCCAAGTGGCCTCGGTCAAAGGTTTGGTGGTGAAATCAGTCATGAGGAAGCAACCTGCCGGGATTCTACCAATCAAATGGAGCGCTGGATTCACCCGACCTGCGGTGTGATGATTTAGTGCACACCTTTGAGGCTTGAAGATGCCGAAGCGCATCTCCCGCGCTGAAGCTCAAGTCGGCAAGCCGGCCCAATGGGCGTGGATATATCGATCCCGGGCGCTGGAATGCAGATTCCACAAAACGTTGGAGGATTGACCACCTAATCGCGTAATCTTGCAACGATGGGAGTCCAACCAAAGCCCAAACGGCCCGGATCAAATTCGGTGATGGTGGCCGTATGTCCATCCTCACGGGTAGGGGTCGCGGTTGCGTCGTACTCGCTTCGCCATAGTCAGATGTGGTCTTGGGATGTGAAAACGCTTGAGATCATCGGCACTCAGAAGGTGAAGGCCAGAATCGAGCTTTTGGACATCTCTCCGAATGGCCGATACTGCGGATACTATGCTGAGGCGGAAAGTAAGGGGCAGTTCTATGTTGCGATCTGTCGTCCGCCGTACTTTCAGGCGCTCTGGATCCGAAACGTCGTCAACTTCAGCTGGCGAGGCTTCGTCTTCCTCGGTCGCAAACTCGTGCTATTCGGATATTCCAAAGCGAATGAGAATTCGTACGGAAAGCGCATTGCAGAGCGAATGACACCGGGCTGTCCCCTCCGACTGGTGAAGGTCGAGATGCTTCATGACACGCAGGAATACAGCGAAGTCACGCGGGCCCGGTGCTCGAAGGCCTGGATGTCCGAACTGAATGCCTATCAAGATGGACCACCTCAGAGCGTCCGGAATTGGGTCGGGTTGGATGCTTGCGGAAGGAAGATCACGATCCGCGGTTGGGGTGTTTACGCAGACGGCGAATTGATTCTTGACTGCACGGAGACCGCCTTCGAGCCCATAGCGCCTCCGGACTGGGCGGGTGAGTGGTAATCGAAATGCTTGTGAGAATTACTTGGCGGCTGCACCCAGGCTTCGGCTAGCGGCGACCAATAGGTCGACGGTAAGACCCTTTCCTTCAAATACGCTCCCCAATTGAATGCCCTCACGGTTGGAGAACACAGCAACTGCAATGTTCCTTTCTGGGAGAAAGCTGATTTGAAGCGAATAGCCGTTGACGGCACCAGGCCTTTCGAAGACGTCCTCATTCCTGTCGGTGCCGAGAAGTTTAGAAATCGCTTTGCTCTTGTAGGCATATCCACCAAAGCCTTGAAAGCCGCCGAACTGACTGCCTGAGACGAGAAGGCTCTTCCCGCCAGGTTGGGTGAGGGTGAACTTGATCCACTTGGCGATGTCATCGGGAGTGGAAATGACTCCGGCAGAGCCACCGTACATCGCCATGTTGAACGGAGCCAGTTGGATGCTTTTGCCGTTGGTAGTGCTAAAGCAGTCGACACATGACTGAGGACGATTCCATTCCGCCAAAAAGGAATTGCGCATTCCGGCAGGCCGGAAGACTCGATCTTGGAGAAGAGTTTGGAACGAACTCTTTGTCGCTTCTTCGGCAATCGCCTGCAACAAGATGAAGTCGGTGTTGTTGTAGTCGTACTTCGATCCCGGTTCAGCGACCAGCTTATCCCCAAGGAACTTCAGGACTCTAACTTTCAGCGGTTCAAATGAGGAATCGAAAGAGCGGTAGATCTTTCCAACCCCATCCTCATCTGGACCCAATACTGTGTCCATATTCCGAATCCCACTGGTATGAGTGAGCAGCTGAGAGAGCGAGATCTGAGCCGTGAACGGCGGTGCCCACGGCAAGTAGTCTCCAACTTTCCCAGAGACAGACAGTTTGCCTTCCTGAACCAGGCTGAATACGATCTGAGTTGTCATCGCTTTGGTGACGCTGCAGACAGGAAAATGCGTATTTCGTAAAATGCGAAATTCTTTCGGAGCTGCGCCGTTGGCGAGGCCGGAGAATAGTATCTTCCCACCGGACACAACAATGCCTCCACCAGTAAAACCGTGTTGAACAGCACTGTTCCAAGCGGTCGCAACAGGCGCCTGGGTGGGTAGGAAGAGCAAATGACCGAGCAACAGTGGTGTGAGCATAGATACCTGGAGCGTGGGACAAATTCGCAAGGTCTGCCTTGGCGTCACGGTGGACCGGAGCGACTCGCGACCTACTACTACAGCCATTCATTTGAACTCGTCGCGACCTTGGCGATTCCAAACGGTTAACCCCGGATTTTAGCGGGGGCCAGAATGTATTTCGAAAAGCGTCACGATTCGAGTGAGTTCCATCGGCACCGTCCACGCGAGATTGTTGATGTTCAATTCCCCGAGGTGGCTGATAGATTCAGCTCTGGAACCTCGTTCAAGCTCTAGGTGCCCGAGGGGTACCGTGTCACACCCCTGCGCGAAAAGTCCGTGCCGGCGTGATTGACTCAGGATCAGGGGGTAATGTGCTTCGCATGAGTTTTCGCTCAAGTAGTTTTGCTGTTGGTTTAACTTTGTGTGCCGCACTTGTGGGGGGAGCAAAGGCTTCGCCGCAAGCGCCAGATGATACGGAGAAGCTTCAGCGGCTATCAATCCTGACAACTCGACTGCAGGATCGACGCGAACATGGAGACGAGCTCCTCTCTGAGGCTGTCAAGATTTGCGGGTTCAAGGTTCAGCCAGATTCTTTCTTCACCAGCCATGGCGCTGCGGCATCTCTTGCAGCGAGCACGGACCCGAACAACAATCTCTATGTATCGGAATCGGAGATGCGCGAATTCTCAGATCTCTATCATGGTGGTCAGTGGACCAACCTTGCCGATCTGGTAGCCAGCCTAGATAAATTGGCGAAGAGTATTGGTCTGACAACTTCTTGCAAGCCGTATGTTTACGGTTGGCTCCAGGACGGCCGAACATCGGCTAATCGTGAGACCAGACTGATCACTTCCTTCATTCGGGACTTGGGCAACGCCCACGCGAATGTGAACGACATCACCATTTCGGACGCCACCAGCTTAGATGCAATCCAATCCTTCCTCGTCATGCGAGTGATGACGGAAGAGTTGGAGATTCCCCTTCGCAAGAGGCTTGCCGGCCGCCATGCACTTGAGACGCTTCAACAGTCTGTTCCCGACATTCTGAGCGGTACCGCCACGTCCGCAGTTGACCTGCTCCCGGAGGGTTTCGCTACAAATAGCTATGTCGTCAGCATTGCAGGCTACTTGCCCAAAGTTGAGGCTTGGGTCGAGGGACTTGAGGAGGGCAAGCTAACCGGGGCCTTATCTAAGCTCAATCCGATCTTGGCAGTCGTCAAGGTGGTTGCCAGCTACGCGTGCCTGCGAGGGGATATGGAAATGGAAGCCCCGGGAGCACCCCTCGTTCGTACGAAGTCCTGGCATGCCGATGATGCTGGCGAGAAGCGCACGATCACGGCTCACTTTTACTATGACAAGGACAAAGCTCGAGATTTCATGAACAGCAATCTCGCCTACTTTAACGCCTTGGGCATCTCGCCTGAAATGCCACAAGGTGATTTGGCTGGAGTTGAAACGGCTTGGGATTTTCGAACGCCGACACTGGCAACACAGCAGACGTTTCGAACGGTCGATGGACAAGGCGACGTCAGTCGTGTTGTCACGGACTCTGAAGGAGTGGCAAAGGTGACCATCGAGGGCACACCGCAGTTTCAGGCGATTGCGGAAGACTTTGCTGCTCCAGTGGACAAGAAGTATTTGGTTTACGTAACTCCTCAGCTTGTTCGCCCGTCGGCAGATTCAAACCTGCAACTCGGTATGGGCGCGTTTTCGGCCATTCGCGGTGGAGGCGAAGGCACCTTTGGTGTATTGACGGATTTCATGGCCGGCATGAAACTGAAGACCGGCACCAAATACATCTTGGTTGTCAGAGACTGGGTCAATGCCAAAGCGACTGCTGACATTTCACTGGAGTACAACGCAGAAGGCGTCAACGGGGTTATCCACGAAACGATCTTCCATTTCTTCAATGCGGAGAATGCACAGGTCGTCGAACTTCCCAAACCGAATATCCAAACAACTCTCACCGCAGAACAGCTTAAGTACATTCCTGAGGCAGAGCGAGCGAAGGTGGTCGCCGCCCTTGCCGGAGTGCACGTCGTCGACCCATGGACCACGTTCGTGCTGGACCCTAAGGATGCGACGGTGGGTCATTGGGGGGTGATGGACCAGACAAGCGGAGGGACCGTAGAGCAGACGTGGAATGGCGGCGGGGACATCAAAATTCTCAACACGGGCGGCAAAGTTGCCAGTTTTATGATCGCGATTGACGCAACGAAGAAGATTGCCACAGTCATCGCCGCTGGCACTGGCGACATTAAGTGGACGAAGCACTTCAAGGGAGGAGATCACTCTGGCGATGTTGTTCAGACGATAACTGGAGATACTGGACAGCGAGTCGAAATCGACTCAAGCTCTTTCACAGACGGCAAATGGACGTTCCCAGTCACGATCAGCGGAGAAGGTTCCGCAACCGTATACAGCGCGGACACCGTTGCCAATATCAATACAGATGAGCACATCAGAGGGACTCTTCGCGTGAAGTTTCGAATTCGAAAAGCAGGGAAGTAAAGGAGGTGGACTCCTTGTTACTTTCAGCAATGCCTGTGAGATAGCCGATACGACAGTTCATGCCGACCTCCGCTGCCGTCAGTCAACCAGCCCAATTGGACAGGCAAGCTGAAAGCTGGATGACATTTGGCTCCATGTACCTAATCCATTCTTTAAAGACCTTCCGGTTACAATGAATCTAGCGAATTAGCCGGGATCGCCCGGGATGGAGACTGCAATGCCAAAGAGGGACGAGCGGTGCTTACTGGACATATTGGGAGGGGAATCCGGGTGCCTTGAATTTGCCCGCGATTTCTATGCTCGCGTCGCGACCGATGAGGTGCTGAAACCCCTGTTTCCCGGGAAAAGTTTCCGGTGTGCTACGGAGGAGTTCTCTGCGTTTTTGATTCAGTTTCTGGATGGGGACCCAGACCAGACACAGTACCGATGGTGGCTAAGTCTCCGAGAATCCCACGCTCGCTTTGAAATCAGCGCTCGGCAACGCATGGCATGGCTCCGCCACATGCGCGAGACGATTCGTTCAAAGGTCGGCGATCCCGACCTTCAGCACGCGCTTGAGCAGTTCTTTGGGGTTACCTCGGCATACCTCGTTGGAGGCGAAGAAGCCGCGCCGGAGCACCCAGAGCTATATGACCGATGGTGCCGACAGCGCGCCCTTGATCAATTGATCCAAGAACTCGTAAACGGAAGCGACAGCGAAGCCATCGCACTCGCTCGCCGGTTTGCTCTGCAGCCGGCCGTTTTCGTCGGGATACTAGCGCGGATGATGCGAACGGCCCGGGTGCAACCCATTGATTTCGTTCTCGAGAGCATCAACCATGAGCGAGATTTGGCGAAAGCAATGTTCAGTGGAAGAACACTGCTTCACTTTGCGGCTGGCAACGCCTGCCTTCCTGTCGTCAGGCTGATCCTATCGTTGGGAGTCGACCCTGATGTGCCCGATCGCGGTGGGCACACGCCGCTTTACAGGGCTGCAGGTTCACCGTTCCCCGTTGACGGCCCATCCGTCGTTCGGGAATTGGTGCAGGCGGGAGCGTCCATCGACCACGGGGGCGGTGTCAACCGTTCAACACCCCTGCACGAAGCGGCTCGTCATGGTCGATTTGAGATCGCAGAGATGCTTTTGAAGCTGGGTGCAAACCCTGAAGTGCGAGACAAGAATGGATTCACACCCCTGCTTCGCGCACAAAACTGCAGAAAACAAGACGTCGCGAAGCTTCTAGCTGCCCGCCGATGACAAGCGGAGCGGGGCCGTTGTTATAATCGTTCAATGATTTTGGAGTTCGTGGGCGAGGCAATTTGGTGGCGAGGTCCGGCTCCCTTTGTGTTCGTCCCGGTTCCGCCGGTAGAGTCTGCTGAGATAAAGGCCATTTCTTCTCAAGTCACTTACGGCTGGGGGGTGATCCCTGTTCGAGTCACCGTCGGCGAAACGGATTACGAAACATCTCTATTCCCGAAGAACGGTGGCTACCTCGTCCCGGTGAAAAAGTTCGTCCAGAAGGCTGAGAGTGTAGGAGTCGGAGACCTAGTCGGAGTCCGCCTAACGATAGCGTGTGACGAAGCGTTGAGTGGATAGAATCTACAGATGACTTACGACGAAGTAATGGAAAAGCTCCAGAGCCTTGGGACTGAGAAGGGCCGGAAAATCAACGAGCGAAATGGCGTCTCGCAGGCCCAGTTCGGTGCAAAGATGGGCGATTTGCGCGGGATTGCTAAGGAGATCGGATCGGACCCGGAACTCGTTGTTACCTTGTGGAACAGCGGGAATTTTGACGCCCAAATGGTTGCGACGCTCCTGATGAAGCCAAAGGCCTTAGACCTTGCCGACGTCGAGGAGTTGGTTGCGGGCATCGAAAGCGTACCGCTCGCGGACTGGTTCGTCAGTTACGTCGTCAAGCAGCATTCGCAGAAAGAAGCCCTTCGCGAGCCATGGATGAGATCGGCACATGAGATCACCGCTCGACTGGGTTGGAGCCTTACTGCCGAGAGAATCTGCAAGACGCCTGATGGCCTCAGTCTTTCCGGGCTGTTGGATCGCCTCGATCAAGAAATGCCTGCTGCACCTACAGTCGTGCAGTGGACGATGAACTACTGCCTTGCCGAAATCGGCATTAACTTCCCAGAGTTTCGTGCCCGCGCCCTCGAAATGGGCGAGAGAATCGGAGCCTTCAGGGATTACCCGACTCCAAAGGGATGCACTTCACCCTTCGCCCCAATCTGGATCGCAGAAATGGTTAGTCGGCAGGGATGAAAAGTGGACGGGTGGCACTCGCTCAGCGAGCTGGCTCCAACTAAGACTTTTGCATGAAGCTGAGTCCGGCAAAGAGGACCCATGGACTCAGCCACACAGTTTCAAACCATGCCGCCATGGGAATGGCTTCCGACGACCAGCCTTGGATGCGGAACCCCATCACCGTGACGAGGACAATTGCCGGGAGAAGGATCAACAACCCCGGTCTAGCCCAGAGCCTTCGTCTCAATAGCCCGAAGAGACAAATGGCGAATCCCACCTCAGCGGCGACATAGAACCTGAGCAGTTCGAAGGGAAACGCGTCGGTGTGCCCAGATCCGCCGATGATTTGTAGACCCCGAAAGCCTATGAGACCAGCGGCTCCTACGAGAGCAGACCAGACCATGCAACCAACAGCAAACTTGTGAAGGGGACGCATCAGGACTTTAGGCTTCCAATAGGAATTTGAGTTGTTCAGAGAGATGGGACCAGTAAACTTTGTCGATCCATGGTTGCATTCAACGGCACCGGAGTTGACCTCCCGTGTCCAAAACCGGGATTGATCAGTGCGTGGGATTGCCGAGCTGATAAGTGATGAAGCCTGACTCGATCCCTGTCAAATCATCCAAATAGTTCACTCGGCAGATTCTTCCAGAAAGTGGAACCGCTACGGCACTGCGACGAGCCCGTGCTTGCGCATGACCTCCGCGACGCTGGATGGATCAGGCGGGCCTCCTTTCATCACCGCGGCGATATCCTTAAAGTATTCCGGTCCGAGAAGCGCGGGCGTGATCACAGTGAGCGTGCGCGTGGAGATGGTTCCGTGGTTGGCAAAGTGATGCACTGCACCCTTCGGCACAAACCACTGGTCACCAGGGCCGATTTCGCGCACTTCACCATTCACAGTGAACGTCAGCACTCCTTCGAGGCCGTATAAGAACTCGTCAAAGTGTTCGTGATAGTGTGGCGCCGGAACCTTTGCCCCTGGCGCCACGCAGAATTCGAACACTGAGTTCACTCCGCCGGTATCGGCAGATTCCTGAAGGAACTGGACCTGGATATGTCCCAGACGGATGACTTCTTTGGCTTCTGACACCATAAGATCCTATCAAGAAAGTCAACTCGGGTGGAAGAACTCCTATCCAGGGGAAACGCTGGCAAGGTTCTTGAACTGGAACTGGCTCCTTGTGACGGCACTGTAAACCGAGACTCGACCCGATGCGGCAGTAAGGTTTGCAGATCCAAAATCAATCAGCTTGTAGCTACTGAAATTCGAGGTGCTTATTGCGAAGTCGTTTACATAAACGATCACAGAAGCGTAGCCCGAGGCGTAAGCCCAGAAGGTGACATTGAGGCCGAGCCAAGTTCCTCGGTATTCGGTCATGGTGCCGCTGCCCTGGACCGAGAATGGAGTTGTCGAGAGCACTACTCGACCGCTTGTGTTGTTGGTGTTCAGATTAAAGCTCGTTTCAGCGCGCTTGACCGGTCCAGACTGCAACACAGGCAGAAAGGTTAGGGTTGTCCCAGGAATATCGGACCTCACTAAAGTGAAGCTGCTGTCGCCATTGGATGTTCCCGATAGCTGGAAGGAAGTTCCGTCCGCCGCTTCGCACGTTGCGTTCAACTGGCTTCCGGTAATCGTCCCTTGGAAGGAACCTGTTTGGTGGGCGTACGGGCCGGTCTCTGCGGCCACAGCAAAGTCACCGTTCCAGGCAAGACTATCATTGGCAAAGATCTCTATTTCCATCAGAGATCCATCTGGCAATGTGGCCTGATATTGAGAGAGGGAAACGCCTCCTTCAGCTGGGTGGGTTGCCGTTGCCACACTCGAACCACCGCATCCGCTCAAGAGAACAAGCAGACTCGCAAGAATAATCGGATGCCATTGTTTACACACTGGCCAGCTTAGCAGTATTGCCGGGTACAGGTTTCCGGTTTGATGCTCCTCTTATTCACTGTTCTGAATGCTGTGAATCCGCGTTGTTGAACTCCAACTGCTCGAAGCCTAGCTTGATTTCCTAAGTTGCCGTATCAACCCGAGCCAAGGCGAAAGCCAGATGAGCTCCAGGACAACTGCATTGGGTGTGAAATCAGGCGTGTATGCACCCTGCCGTAGTCCGACGAACGTTCCGACGAATGTCCCTAAAAAAATCAGATACAGAACCAGCGCTGACCACTTACTTTTCCTGAGGACCATCGCTAGTGCGATCGCCAGCACAAACTCGACTCCCACATAGACTCCAATAAATTCGTATGGAAACGATCCTGCGTGCCCTTCACCCATAGTGACCTGGATCAGCCGGAAACCACAAAGTTCAGCGATGCCGCTGATCGTGGACCAAACCATGCAGATGATCGCGAGGAGTCTGAACGGGTGTTGGACTGGCATAGAGTTGCCTGTGGAGCTGTCGGAAGTATACGGACTCTACGCCGCGCCACGGCTAGGTGGCCCAAGATGCATCCCACGACAATTGGTTTTCAGGCGCAGGCCCCAATTCGGCATGCATTAGCGGTGAGCTCAAGCGGGTTCTCAGAGTGGCACGGATCTGCCTCCGTGGTCATTAGCAAGGACATAATTGAGGAAATGGGAGCGATTTACGAGAACACTGACTTAGTACTGCGAGCCAGGTTTGACCTTAATGAACTGGACTTGGAGCTCGCCGCCGCTGGACTGGACGAATTTCCATTGAAGTTAAGTGGAGGGGTGTGGGAAGCAAGGTACGAAGCAGACATCATCCATGACCACCCATCCGATGCGATCGAGCGAATGTTGGATCTTGTGGAACGACTTAGCCCTGCCGGAATGCGACTGTGGGAGGCTTGCAAGAGCAGGCGCTTCGATATTGGCTACCTACCGAGCGATGATCCGCACCCTTGGACTGATCAGCGTTGGACGCACTCAACCTGGCAATTGACTCCCGCAGTTCTTCAAAGAATGGCGGCGGCAAATGCATCACTTGTCGTAACGATCTACCGAGCATCTAACGTGGATTACGACGCTGAACCAGGCATGGTCGACGAAGACTCAGAGACTGTCGGCAGTCAGGACGTTCGCCGTGCGGACACCCAGGAACTACCAAGGAAGGAAGAATCCAAGGCTGACGAGCGGATCACAGATAATCATTGTCTTGCCGCCGTTCATCTTAAGGAGGCGAATGATTTGGGAGTAGTTGCGCAAAGGTGCCTTTGTTTCGTGAAGTAGGAGTTGGTGGGAAGCATAGTCAAGGGCGGTAACCCCGTCATCTTCCATGTTGGGGTCGCCGCCACGGGCCAGAAGCAGCTTCACCATTTCAACGTCTCCGTCCAGGCTTGGTGAGACGATAGCGTTGCCTCCCCAGAAATCGTCGGCATTCACGTCCGCACCTCGATCAAGCAGGAGTTTAGCGACTTCCAGTTGACCTGCCGAGGCGGCTGTCGAGAGCGCGCTCACTCCTCCTTCGCCGCCGGTGCCCGCGTTCGGGCTAACGCCAGCATCAAGATCGTGGGTGACAATTTCCAGATTGCCCGCAGCAGCCGCCTTCACCAGATCGTTGTTGACGGGGCGATTCTCGAAAGACGACGAGGTCCTTGGCGCAATTTGGTGATGGGTCAAGAAAGGGATTAGCTCAGGCGCGAGTAGAGCGGCACAGATCGCGGATACGATGATCCACTTCGACTTCCACTTAGATCTGATCCGAACTCCCATTAAGATTCATTGTAAGACTGGCGTCGTTCTGGCACCGGTATCGGCGCCAAAACGGATTTGAGATTCCTACACGTTGAACAGGAAGTTCATCACGTCGCCTTCCTGGACAACGTACTCTTTTCCTTCGCTGCGGACCAGCCCCTTGGCTTTGGCGGCGGCCATGCCGCCGGTTTCATCTAAGTCTTTGTAGCTCACCGTTTCGGCACGGATGAAGCCTCGCTCGAAGTCACTGTGAATAACGCCGGCTGCTTGAGGGGCAGTCATTCCTCGCAGAATCGTCCACGCTCGAGCTTCTTTCGGACCGCAGGTGAAGTAGGTTTGAAGGCCGAGCAGGAAGAACGTTGAGCGGATCAGGGATTGAAGACCACCTTCGTTTACTCCTAGGGAGGCTAGATACTCCTTTCGATCTTCTTCCGGCAGCTCCAGCAGTTCCGCTTCTACCTGCGCGGAGATAACCACGACTTCAGCACCTTCTGTCTTGGCGATAGCGCGAACCGCGTCGACGTATTTGTTGCCTTTTGCCAGATGCTCTTCCGAAACGTTGGCGGCAAAGATGATCGGCTTCAGTGTCAGCAGTCCGAGGTTCTTGATCGACTTCGCTTCGTCTTCGGTTAGCGCCACGGAACGGGCGGGCTTGCCATCTTCGAGGGCAGGAACGATTTTCTCAAGCGCTTCCACTTCTACTTGAGCTTCCTTCTTGGTGCGGGACTCCTTTCGAGCTCGCTCAAGGCGTCGCTCCGCCTGGGCCATGTCGGCGAGGATCAGTTCAATGTTGATGATCTCAATGTCTCTAGCCGGATCAATGGACCCGGAGACGTGGATGATGTCGTCGTTATCGAAACAGCGGACCACGTGAATGATCGCATCGACTTCACGGATATTGGCAAGGAACTGGTTCCCCAAACCCTCACCCTGAGAAGCACCTTTCACGAGACCTGCGATATCAACGATCTCAAGCTTGGCGGGTAGGATACGCTCCGATTTAGCGATCTCGGCGAGGCGGTTGAGTCGTACGTCCGGCACATCGACAATCCCTACATTGGGGTCGATGGTGCAAAAAGGGAAGTTTGCGGCTTGCGCCTTTGAATTTTCGACGATTGCATTGAATAGCGTCGATTTGCCCACATTCGGCAGGCCAACATTTCCGGCTCTTAGCATTAGATAACTGAGATTATGCAGCGTATGGTCAAGCTCGCAGCTTTTGAGAGGCGCTGGAGCCCAAACGGGTCTGTGATCCGATGCCCGTTCAGGTTGTCCTGAACCACTTCAATGTTGATTTTCCGGACTGGCGCAGATCGCAGGCGTTTCCATTGCTTATAATAGGTTCGTTGCCGTAGGGCGCACCGGTGAATCGCCGAAAGGGCCAAGCCCTCCTACTACCTAACCGTAGGGTGCGTATGCCAAATATCGAGAATCTCCGAAAGCAAGCCAAGCGTATTGTCCGCTGGCACCGCGAGGGTCATCATCCTGTCGCCGAACTGATTCGGCTACATCTCACCGCGTTTGGTGAGATGTCGGACGTGGATATTCTTGCGCATCGGTTTCAACTGATCGATGCGCAGGAACTGATCGCGAAGCAACAGGGATTCCCATCTTGGCAAGCGCTCCTCCAAGGAGCCAATGACATGTCTGAACAGCAACCCATTAACCAATCGTCGACCGCCTTCAAAAGAGCGGAACCACAACTTTTCACCACAGACCTCGTGCGGTCACTGACCTACTACAACGAGAAGCTCGGTTTTGAGACCAAGTTCGCCTATGGCGACCCACCCTTTTACGCTCAGGTAGGCAGGGGTGAAGCGCACATTAACCTGCGGTGGGTCGAACTGCTGCCGTTCGATCCTGCCGCTCGAGGGCAGGATGACCTGCTTGCTGCCACCATCTGCGTCGAATCGATCAAGGAATTATTCCTTGACTACCAGGCGAAGGGAGCAGACTTCAAGCAAACTCTCCGTACAGAGCCATGGGGGGCAAGAACCTTTATCATCGCTGATCCGGACGGGAACTTAGTTCTTTTCGCGGAGTGATGCTAGAGTTTTTTGCCCGCACTCCCCGGATTGGTGCCGACCACAGGAGCGATGGGTTCTGCCAAATGCCATCCAGTTTGAGATTTGCCATTTGGTATGGAAATCCGCAACATTCGAACCTGAACTGCCTTGCCTCACACGGATTGCGGGCTATCGCAGAGAAGAGCGGGTTCATCTGATCAGCACTTTTAATGGCTCCTCTCCAGGTTCCCGGATTTTCCAAGGTGCCAGGGGCGGGCCTATCAGCTTCACGCTCAACCCTCCTTCTCCCGCCAGGTTTGGCAGGAGAAGGAGTCGCACCCGAAAACTGGGTCGCTCGAGTCTAAGTGCATGGTGAACCGTTTGCTCCCAACCTCACACTGGATGGCATTAGGCTTCAGCTCGCCTGCGCCTCGGGTTTCAACACGGGGCCGGTTGGCAAGCGTGATAAATCCCGCACTCCCCGGATGGGTGTTGCTGTCGCGCGCAACAGCCTATAGGCGCAACACGCTTACTGACTCCTTCGTAAATCCGAGCCGTTCGTAGAATCCGTGCTTGTAAGTGAACAGGTGAATGATTGCACTGGGTGAAGCCTCTCGAATGAGTTCGACGGCGGCCTTAATCATTTCGGACCCGATGCGGTGTGCCTGCCACTCAGGCACGACAGCAACGTCCCACATGCTGTACCAGCCGGGGGCGTCACACATGATCCTCGCCACACCAATCGTCTGGCCATCTGGCAATTGAGCAATCACTCCTCCCCATGTATGCTCCAAGATCTCTGGGTTCGGGTCGTTGTGGTGGAAGGCGGGGCCTGCCACCGCAGTGTATTCATCCATCGTAGGCTTCCGTCTCAAGATCGCGACTTCGTTTGGTAGGGGCTTCGACTTTGGAACGTCGCTTGCCATGGGTCCAGAGAATCGAAGATGGTAGCCGTTAAGGTCTTCTAAGATGTACTCACGCACTCCCCACGGCTTGTCCTCTAGTTTCGACACGATCACGGCTCCCGTCGACTTATGGTACTGATAGAGCTGATCGATGTCGTCAACACGCACCCCATGCTGATGTCCGCGGATGTTTTTTGCCAGCTCAGGCTGAAGGTTGAATGTGATCGTCACCCCTCCCTTTGAGGCGGATCCAAACACGGGGGGATCGCCCCATGTCCAGGTGGATTCAAATCCAAGCACATCTTTGTAGTAGGTAAGCGTCGCTTCAATATCAGACGCCGCGAAGATTGCAGTGGAGCTAATCACGGAATGGATCATACAGCTCGCTTGCACTCACGTCCTAATTGGAGCAGCTTTGATCTCGTGCTCCGTTCCTCTAGGCGAAGGACAACAGGTGCGAATTCCGTTCTGATGGGCCACGGTGTGACAGCGACTCCGCACCTTGCTAAGCTCCTCACTGCGGCTTCAATGTGCTTGTATGCAGTTGCGCTTTTCATACCGGCGATCCGCATCTCGGGAGGTGTTGGCTCGCCGAGTCAATACGTCGACGATCCTGGCTGGGTATGTCTCACCGTGGGCATCATCTGGTTTCTCGATTCGCTGGCTAACCCGTTTATCTTCATCACATGGTTCCGTGTGCTGAAGAATCGTCGGAAGGCCTTGGGCCTATCGTTCTGGGCGCTTGCGCTGGCGGTAGGGTGGATCTTTTACATCCTGTTGAGCCTATCGACTGATGCGCTCCTTTTCGGTGGCTGGCTTTGGTTGGCATCGATCGTTTTAGGCGTGGCTTCAACATTTTTTGTCTGGCACACTTCAACCGGGCAAGTAACGCGAGTAACGGGCCAGTGTAGACTCCGACCCAATCAAGTGTGTGCGGAACGGTGGGCTTCAGGTTTCGTCTAGGTTGTCAGGCACCGCTACGAACAGGGACAAAGGAAGACCGATGAGTGAGCAAACGGGAAAGATTGGGATCGTTGGTGCCGGAAACGTTGGGGCCACGATTGCCTATGCGTGCATGATTCGGGGCATTGGCAAGCACATCAGCCTCTACGATTTGGCTAAGGAGAAGGTCGAGGCGGAAGTTTTGGACCTGAACCACGGTCTCATGTTTGCCCCAATGGCCAAGCTGGACGGATCTGATGATCTCCAGGTGCTGGCGGACTCCGACGTGATCGTGGTGACGGCAGGCGCAAAGCAAAAATCTGGTCAGACTCGGCTGGACCTAGCCCAGGCAAACACTGACATCTGCACCAAGTTGATTCCGGAACTATTGAAGGTGGCTCCGAATGCCATCCTCCTGATGGTGACGAACCCGGTCGACGTTCTCACTTACGTTGCCCTCAAGCTGAGCGGATTGGACAGCCATCGTGTCCTGGGCAGTGGATGCGTGCTGGATGGCTCACGATTCCGCTTTCTCATTGCCCAGAGATGCGGTGTTGCGGTTCAAAACGTCCACGCCTACATCGCTGGGGAACATGGAGACAGCGAAATACCGCTGTGGTCGAGCGCGACGATCGGCGCCGTTCCGGTGAGCCAGTGGGATATCGCTGGATTCGGGTCAATGACGGCGAAGGACGAACAGGAGATCATCGAAGAGGTTCGCACTTCCGCCTACAAGATCATTCAGGGGAAGGGAGCCACCAACTATGCGGTGGGTCTGGCCGTGACCACCATTCTCCAGGCGATCATGTGGGATGAGAAGCGAGTCCTCTCTGTGAGTTCGCTGGTCGAGGAGTACCGAGGGGTCAAAGATGTATGCATCTCTTGGCCATCCATCGTGGACCGTCAGGGCGTACGCGTCAAACTTCCGATACCCATGACCGAGGATGAGGAAGCGGGACTCTGCCGAAGCGCGGCGACGATCCGTCGTGTCCTTGGCACCTTGGGTTTCTAGCTCGGCGACACCCATCCTGTCTTTGCTTCTGAAAAACAAGCTGGGTGAGGGCTTGCGATGCGAGTTGCCGTAATATTGAGCATGCGACGTAACGGCAAGCGAGCTCAACCCGTCTGTAGATTCGGTCCCCGGTCAAAGAGTTGAAGATCATTGCCTTTGTGCGAATTGCGGCGGTCTCCGGTGTCAGTTGTGCCTTGATGGCAGCTTCACTGGGGCAAAGTCGAACGGATCAGCCGCTGATAAACGCCCACGAGGCGGTTCGACGGATCATGGCAAATGATCCGGAAACCAAGATTGAATTTGCTGAGCAGGCGCATTCGGAGCATCTGAGCAAGTTTGTCAGCCAGATGCAGGCGGAAAAGCCGAGTGAGCAGGCATCCAAGTGGATCGCGCTTTTGGATGAAGCGATCGCGCTTCCGCATCGAAGCTTCCATGGGGCGATGGGCGGTGCCCCTCCCGAGCCAGTAGGGACTCTTTCCAATGTCCTCATCACCTTGCCCGGTCCCGCATCTTGGCCCTATATCAAAGCGCTGGCTTTTAAGCGGCCCCCTTCTGCAGACCGCACCGCCTTGCTCATTCTTGTGGCTCGCCTCACTGGAGATGACCTTGGCGTGATTCGCCTCTGCGAGGAATACGACAGACAGGCTGAGGCTTTGCAGTCTCCGGACAGTCGCAATGGACGCTATTCCGAATCAGACACCATCACTCCGAGACTGGACGCGTACTGGCGACTCGGGAGGATGAACGAACGGAATGCGGCACGGCTGGCACTGGAGGCTACGGGAGACATGGATATTTCTGGCCTGTCACCAAAGGTCACCGACGAGCTGCTGCTAGGTTATTTGAAGAATCCTGAAAATCAGCTGTCCAACCGAGGCACGGCGGTGAAGGAACTCGGCCGAAAAGTCGCCCTCAAATACATCAATCAAATCCCTTCCGCCCACTGGGAGTTGGCAGAGGATGTCAAGGACCTTCCGTACCTCGGCAAGCTCATCGAGCATTATGGCTACAAGAAGATGATGGAGCAGAGTGGCCAGGGTGCTTCCGCCAAACAGATCTACTTCTATGGAATCGTCACCCATAAAGATTTGAAGAAGTCAATCCAGTTCTTGTCTGACACTGAGGATATACCGAGGCTAGAGGAATTGGAGTGGCCGAGCGATAGCGGGGTGATTCCGTTCATCGAAACTCTAGGGACGCGATTCCCCAAAAAGGATTTCAGCAATCTGTTGATGAGCGCAATTTCAGGCATCTTTAAGCCCCACGAGGCTGCCAGTCGCGTTCTGAAACTCCTCGAGAATCCCAAATATAAGCGGGACACGAAGCTTCAATTCTTATCCAAATTGATTGAACTGGACGCCATGTCGGGGAATTTACAGGCGCTGTCTCGTGATTACGATGCAGTGGATCGCCTGAGAAATGGCCCGAATGACTATGACCCTACCTACCAGCTGATCGATACCGCGGTGGCTTCTGGTGATCAAGCGCTGATTGATAAGGGAGTCGCTCGATTCCTTAGGGAGCCAGCTAGGTTTCCATCAGATGGGCTGATTCAGGCACTGATTGAGGCTCATCGCTTCAAGGACCTTGAACGAATGGCGATCAGCCTTTGCAAAGAGGTCAATCCCGGAGACGGTCCATTTGAGTTTGGGGCAAAGCTGCTCTGCGACACCTATTACCGGGCCGGCCGTCCGCAAGATGTGCTTACCATTCTGGAGAAGTTTCCAAACTGGGCTCAGCCGACACTTGCTGTGGAGGATAGGCGAGACCAGCAGCTCGGTGTAACGTCAACGGAACAGCCAATGCAGCCACTCGGGTTCTATGCGGCTTGGGCATATTCCAAAACAGGCAGGAAGGATCTTGCCGTCCAGATCCTGAGAGATATTCTTCTGCATACCGACGAGAACGCGTCGTGCTTTAACCTTTTGAACAGCATTGGTGGCCAGATTTGTCTCGCCGCCTACAAGGATGTTCGCGCCAGCAATCCCTATTCCGCAGGTGCCGTTCTTTGGGAAAGCGACCTTATGTTTCGCCGAGGGGATATCAAACTGGCCGCTGCCGGTGTGCGAAGAGCATTGGCTATCGACCCCATCGGATCCTTTTCATACCGGGAGAAGCTGGCTGAATTAAGGGTGCAAATCCTTGAAAAGCAAGGCGATCAAGCTGGTGCGAGACGTACCGTGCAGCTGCTCAAAGCGATACGATTGGGCCACCGTGGAGATCACTTGCTCAGGGTGAATCTACTGCCGCAGGCGGAAGAAGAGTTTACAAGAGCGCTTGCTATCTGTCCCGCCGATGCGGCACTTCGTCTGTCACTCGGCATTTGCCTTGAGAGGCAGAACCGGAAGTCAGATGCTCGTCGCAATTTCTTGAAGGCTCTGGAGACGATCTCTGATGCCGTCGGCTAGACAACGGGACCACCGTCGTTGGTTGCGGAGACGCTGGCACGATCGGATCTGGCAACTCCTGGGCTTCAAATCCTCAGTCGTGTGGTTTCCTCGCATCGGAAGAACAGCGCGTCTTATCAGGCTAGAGGGATGCTGAATCGTGTTGGCGGCCGCTTTAGAGAAGCTGCTTCCGATTTCCGAAAGGCTTTCGCACTCGATCCCGCTCGAATTGATGCGGTGGATTGCCTCATGGCCGTGGGGAGGGAAGCCCGCCTCACCTCCAAAGAGATGGGAGTGCTGGCGCTAAAGAAGATCAATCTGTCTATTGAATCGGACGTGCAGTACTGGAGCGACTCCATCGGCATTCCGAACATTGGAGATCTATCCAGGGTTTATCAGGCAATCCGCTCTCGGCTTCAGCGGATACCCATCGCAGGTACCGGTGCTCTGCTCAATCTTCATTCTGGCAACCGAAACACCTGGCTAAGCATCTATCCGGAATTTGATCGGTTCACTCTACGAGGACGCCTCATCGGCCGATTCTTCCAGATGTCGAGAGACGTAGGAAGCATCGGCCGCCTCTATCATCCCACTGGGTACCCCTTCGAATGATGATCGCAACACTCCTATTCGGATGGGCAACCCTGCAGTCGGGGCAGTCTAAGTCTCAGGCTGGTCTTGTTGGTGCAGATGAGGCGTTGCGAACAATCGCCGCCCAGTCTCCCAAAACCGCCCGCACAGCCTATTTTGGAAAGGCAAGAGATGAATCGAACGCCCTGATTGGCCACCTTCGAAAGCTATCTGCCAGCGAGGCATCTGAAGCTTGGGTGAGGCTTGTCCAGACGTGGGAATCTGAACTCCCGGAAATTTCGAATCGGAACCTTCCCGATCAGTGGGAGGAAATCGTGATGCCGGCCCTGCCAGAACCTGCAACTTGGCCCCTCATTCGAGAGCGACTTTCCAACTTGCCGCCAAGCGCAAAGAGAAAGGCAGAACTTGCGCTCATGGACGACCTCCTTGGCCGGGACCAAGAAGTGATTCGCTATCTGGAGAGCAAACGGGATCCAGACAAAGCTGGATTGAAGGAGGACGTATTCAACTCAGAGCACTTGATCTCCGATGCTGAGCTGCCAATTGCGGAGCGAACAGGAAACCTGGACCTCTTTGAGAAGCTGATTCTCAACCGCAATCTTGGGGACCGGTTGTTGCCGTGGGATACTCAGCCGAACCTGGTTCACGTATTCGGCAAGGGTCGTGCTGAAGGAATCATAAGGCAGATTCTTCAGTCCTCCACCTCAGGAGGGACGCGGTTCGAAGGGCAGGAGACGCAGGACCTCGCCCGAACGATCGTCACAGCAAATCTTGGGACCATCAAAAGCCCCCCCTGGGATTTAGTTCGGGGCTTTGGTGACACCGCATTTGTTATGGCACTGGTCCAACATTTCGGTGAAGAATCAGTTAAGAACACCGGCAGCAACCATAACTCCGACCTCATCTATGGTCTAGCCCTCGCCAAGCGCGGGGATACCGCGCATGCTGCGAAGTTTCTTGATTCAATCAGCGGCAACAACGTCGATTTGCGCTCGTTTGCAAAAACGAGGGATGAACAGACTTTCCTTTTTGACCTGGAGTCCCAGCTCATGGCGCAGAGGCCGGTTGAATCCGTGTGGCCTCTGTATTTGCAGTTGGGACGGTCGCTCGGACGTATGGCTGAAGTCAAAGGACACCTCGCCCACTGGCTATCAAGTCACATATTTCTCCGGGACAAGATGGCACTTTGGCTGGGCCGTCAGGCGGAACTCGATGTTGCGGAAGGTCGAGTCAAGGAAGCGATCTCTGGCTATGAAAGGGCCATTGAGATGGGCAACACCGAACTCGCCAGCCAACTTTTAGAATTAGCGAATGTATTCGACGACCACAAATCGGCGGACTTCGTTGCCAAAGTGGCAAAAGGTTTGGGAACCGAAGCCAATCGTCTAGACCTCTACCACACCTATGTCGAACAGGGACGTATCTCCGATGCGCAGCGCGCGATCCTCGAGGCTGCTCAGAACGTTCACAACGTAAACCTTAACGCAGAAGGTCACGGCAGGCTGCTAAACGCCGATCCAGAAACGGGAACACGCCTTGCCGAACTCTATTACCTAGAGGACCGACCGAAAGAAATCCTGAGTCTCCTCCGTGAATATCCACGGTGGGGAGCCGAGGATTTGTCAGGGCTCATGTTCAGAGGCGACCGTAACAGATATTCGAGTTACGGAGAACGACACGGTATCGCCTTCTACGCGGCATGGGCTTTAGCCCGAACCGGGCAGACCGCCCAGGCACGCCAGGTGTTGGTGGCCCTACCTGCCACGGTGAAAGACAGAACCAACCTCCTAAATCAACTCGCGGGAAAGGCTGAGATCGCCACAGACCCTCTCCGGCCCGAACCACCCGCCCGGGTTAGGACACTGGTGGAAAAGGCGGAACGTCTTGAATGGGCGCATGCCTATGCATCGGCGCTGGATGCCTACATGATGGCGGCCGGTTCAAAGACGGTTGTTGCTTCGATCATGTCTGGCCTCTATCGGTGTCTCGCCACTCTCGGCAGACCCTCAGACGCGCGATCACTTGTGCCGGTGATCGTCGACTTTGCCGTGGACCGTCGTAACGACGCGGAACAGGATGAGCCGCTAGGAGCGCCGGCATACGATTTTCTCGGCGATGAGGATCAAATCCGGTCTGAATTATCTATCGTCCAGGGCGCCCAAGCCAAGAACCCAAGAGTGTGGTTGGCAACTGCCCAATTTGACGTTTCCGTCGGAGACTTCATGGGCGCAGTTGAAAGCTACCAAAAGGCGCTTGAGATTGATCCTAGGTCCATCCCCGCATGGGAAGGAATCGCTAAGCTTTGGCCCAAACACGTCGCGACCCAGGAGCAAACTCGAACTGCGGTGCTCAAACTGAAGGAGCTAGCTCCTGAAACAGGATTGAACTATCAATCGCGGATAGCGTTCGGAGCATTCTCCGACAAGTCGGCCTTGTGGCCGGGTTATGACAGCCTGAAGCACCTGGGCAAACCGGGAGCGAGGGCCTCACTTTTCCCGTTGCAGGCTTCTAGGAAGTCTCTCGCTTCAGGCACCCATCCCATCGAATCTGGATTATGGGATTCTGTTGCTCAAACGCCTGGGACATTCATCGGTACCATCCCCGAAGTTCACGATCTGTTTCCCTGATGGGCACGACCCTCTAGTGCAATTCTTCCCATGGGTCTAAGCTGACAAAAGAAAGAACACGGAGTTTTCTGAACGAATCAGGAGTGGATTGACACCAACGAAAGAGATGAATGGGAAGCAGGTTCTCGCGGCGATTGTTCTTATCGGGTGTGTCGGCTCCAACTTTGGGTGTCGGCGAGTAGCTTTCGCCAGCCATCATTCTGGCGCAAAGGGAGACTCTGCCTCCTTCACGAAGACGATTGCCGGATACAACGTGCGTCTGGTTGCAGTTGAGGATGCCACCGTCAGCGGGGAACAGAGAATCGCGGACCATTCCTGGACTCCAGCTGGATTTCCCTACGAGGGAGCGGAAGCGCGCTTGTCGGCGCGAGGGATGATTCCCCAGTCTGGATCTGGATCTCCAGTGTGCTTGGCGTTTGAAATTTCAGCGCCGAAGGCTGGCATCCAGCACGAAAAGGAAATGCCACCGACCGCGAACATAGACGTTTTTGCGTACTTGCCGAACAACAATAATCAAGACGAAGATGGGGATCGGGAGGGTAACGCTGGTGCGGCAGGGCCATTGCCCATCAGCATTTGGCACGGCATCGCACGCGACTCGTCTAACACGGCCATCCTTCCCGCTCCTTCTGCCGCTTCCTTGGGCTTTCGGTTGCAGAGCACTGACCCGCAACCTGTCGAATTTGGGATTGCTCAGGGTGAGTACAAGGTAATTGCCAAGGGTTCTGCATCGGTTGGGTCGATCGCGGAGAATCAAAAGGCGGTTGTTGCGTCTGGCCCCTGGGGGCGACTAGAAGTGACGCATCTGCCGAGGCCGTGGGCGGAGTCTAAGCCCTCTCCCACCCACCGATTTCGGCTCCTTGGTGGCGTCTTTCCACCAAAGTCTGAGAGGAAGGCGCTGTTTTACAATTCCCAAGGAGACGTGGTCGCAACTTGCGGAGATAGAGCGAGCGGTTCAGGCTACGCGTATTCGTTTTTCCTCAAACAGCATGGCATTGCAGATATTAGTCGCTTCGAAATTCAAGAGCGACCGTACGAGTTTGCGACGTTCGAGGCGGTCAGCTTCGAACCACCGCACATTTCTGCCCACACGGGCTCACAGGGACTGGATCATGCCGTTGACTCTCGACTTGGCAAAGTCATCGGGTTGATCAAGCCAACCAAGGACGGTGCCTGGTCCGGATCCCTCCTCTATGCAGCGGACGGTACGCGCTGGATCGATCCAGGAATGCAGCTGGCCGGCTACGAATATGGACAGTTCGACCCGTGGAATCATCCGCTGGTTGAGCAGTGGAGCATCCTGTTCGAGCCCGTTCATGAGTTCTCCACAGCATCGACGCCAGTAACCTGCGAGGTTTATGCCTCGGACACACCAACCGGCCCCAAGCTGGAAACGCTGACCGGGTGGAACGAGATGCCGTTCCGAATGCCCATGACGATGATTTCCTGCAAACCCACCAAACACCCCTATGTGCAGATGCATATTCGAGCTGGCGAAGGAACATGGAGAACGCTCGAATCAATCGTGGTCAGCGACCATATGTTTGCCGCTGCCGAGAAAGGGGCACCCGGAACGAGGGTGCTCGAGGTGTTCCTAGACGATACAGGCTCAATTCGAATCTGGAGAGACGAGCAGACTCCAGTGACGTCGAAGTCAACCTGGCATCCCGGTGAGCAACGAATCAGGGCCATCGCCCACCTGCGAGACGGCAAGATCGCAGAAGTGGACTTCAACACGAGCGGCTACAGCGGCACGCCACCTCATGAGCAGCGGACTCGCGGTTTTGAGTTCACAAGGCAGCTCAACGGAACCCACGTCCAGTCCGGCTTCAAGAGC
Organism: uncultured Armatimonadota bacterium; assembly: GCA_903927025.1. Lineage (GTDB taxonomy): Bacteria > Armatimonadota > Fimbriimonadia > Fimbriimonadales > Fimbriimonadaceae > Fimbriimonas. The sequence continues at coordinate 161,531 of CAIYLG010000013.1, read as the reverse complement.
ATCGACCTCAAAGACATCCTCTCGTTCGAGATCCAACAACAGGACCTTAAAGTCCCAGTCGTGATCTCGCTCCACGCTCCCGTGAATTGAGGCTCGACGTTTAAATATCTCGGAGGGATAACCTAATCCAACCCAGGGTTAGCCGCAGCGTGCACTTTGAATGAATATCGGCAGTGGATGCCAGTTCAACGAATATCTCAAATGTCGTGCTAGACGGTAACGATGTTCATTTCCAATTTGGTAATCAATGTGTATTCGCCACTCTTGCTGTCGATGAACACATGCCGGACGGTCAGGCAACCAAAACTTGACACGCAACCACTTTCTTGCCGCGCTCCGACGAGTTGTCCTGGTGGGATCAACGTTTGGATGCTTCGCGCTGACCCATGCCTCTTCGAGTTCGACCTCAACGAACCCGGACGCGGCCCCGCCCCAGATGTTGTCGGGATTCAAAGTCCGACCGGTCGTCGTCGCGGACGCGGCGTGGCGTCGTGAGATTCGCATGGCCGATCATGCGTGGCTGCCAAATGGCAAGCCCTACCTCGGGCCCCAACGGCGGCTCGATTCTCAAGCATCGGGAGGCAATGACGGAGGCCGGACCCCCCGTTGGCTGGTGTTCGAGTTGGAACTTCCGGGGGTGAGGACACGCACCCACGTTAGACCGGAACTTGAGAGAGATATTGACGTAATTGCCTACCTTCCAAATGGTGGGTCCGTTAAAGATGATTTCTCCCCTGACCCGGCGATGGTAGGTCCCGTGAGGATTGAGCTTCCGTTCTTCATTCGAGAAGAAGTGAACGGCTACGTCATAAGCTCTTGGCCCTTTTCGGTGAACTTGAAAGTTGGCGTTCAAAACACGATGACTCAACCTGTGCTCTTTGGAATTGCGCGTGGAAAATATAAGGTTGTGGCCAAAGGCACAGTGATGCCATTTATGGACCTCAAAGAGGGGCAATCGGCTGTGATAGCGTCCGGTTCGTGGGGAAGAATCGAGGCTGGCCACATCGCAAAGACGACATTTGAAGGCTCTGGCAATCCGACGCACGTCTTCAAGCTTTTAGGGAGTCCGATTCCCCCTAGCGCAGATCGAAAGGTGCTGTTTTACGACTCCAAAGGTGTGTCGCTCGGAGGATGTGGAGATGGCCCCAACAACCCGGGCTATCTCGGGCATAGTTTTTACTGGCCAAACTCTCCAGCCAAGGTTGCAAGCTTCGAAATTCAAGAACGTCCCTACGAGTTCGTTAAATTCGAAAATGTCACCTTAAAGGCACCTGAGGTGGAGGCTTACAGATTGTCCGAAGGAGTCGAGCACGCTGCGATTTCTCCAATTGGCAAGCTGTTGGGGGTGCTAGAGCCTGGTAAGGAGGGTCCATGGCGAAGCGTCATTCTCTATGCGGCGGACGGCAAGCGATGGCTCGATCCCGGTTCCGAGTTAGATGGATTTGAATTCGGCGAATACGATCCTTCGAATTTCGTGCGAGACGAAGTCTGGGATGTTCTCTTCCAGCCGAGCAAAGAGTTTTTAGGCAACAGCGGTTCGATCACCTATGATGTTTTTGCCGCTGACTCGCCGACAGGGCCGCCTAAAGAGAGGCTGACATTTGACCACGAACCGCAGGTCATGACCCCCTTGACGCGAATTTACAGCAAGGCAACGAGTCGTCCCTACATCCGATTTGAGGTTCAGTCAGGTCAGGGCATCTGGAAGACCTTAGAATCGATCCCGGTAACTAAGCAAATGTTGGCAGTCTCTGAAAAGGGAGAAGTTGGAAGCCGGGTGTTGGATCTCTACCTTGATGAAGATGGTTCCGTCAGGATCCATCGAGAGGGCTTGCAGCTATTCGTCTCCCAATCAAAATGGCGGCCAGGGAAGCAGCGCGTCCGGGCAATCGCAAATCTGAAGGATGGAAGCATTGCCGATCTAAACTTCAACACCAGCGGCTACACAGGCGAGCACCCTCGTGGGCATCGATATCATGGATTTGAATATTCGAAACAAACTGCAGGAACCCTCGTCCTGTCAGGGTCGAAGTGGCTTGATATCAAAGACATTGTCTCCTTTGAACTGCAAGCTCAGGACCTCAACAAGCCAGTGTGGCTTTCTGTGCATACCCCGGTCCATTAAGGCTGAATGAAATTTCGGAGCATTCCAATCGGTCTGTTGCTCGGAGAAATTGACAGTGCGCCAACAAAGATTCGTGACCTGCCGTAAGATATACACATGTGCGATCAGGACCATTTCGACGACGACTTGAAAGACTTTGAGCGGCGCGGCCTCGTGACGCGGCGCCAGTTTGGTGTGATGTTGGGTGCCGGCGTGGCGATGATGCTTCCTGGCGTCGCCAACGCTGCCACGGTGACCGAATCTGAAGTCACGATCACGACTCCAGACGGAACCGCCGACTGCTACTTCGTCCATCCGTCCAGAGGGCATGCTCCTGGCATCTTGATCTGGCCCGATATCTTCGGCCTTCGCCCCGCCTTCCGGCAGATGGGCAAGCGCCTCGCAGAATCTGGCTATGCGGTGTTGGTCGTCAACCCGTTCTATCGCATTCAAAAGGCGCCGACCGCCGCCGCCGGCACCGCAACTGCCATCAAGGATCTCATGCCTTTGGCGAGGAGTCTCACTGAAGCCACAGAGTTCACCGACGCGAAGGCGTTCATCGCTTGGCTCGATAGTCAGCCTTCCGTGAACACTCATCGCAAGATCGGCACCCAGGGTTACTGCATGGGTGGCCCGATGGCATTCCGCACCGCCGCCGCGGTGTCGGAGCGTGTAGGGGCCGTGGCTACTTTCCATGGTGGAGGGTTGGTGGCGGCTACCGAAAACAGTCCGCACCTGGAAGCGGCCAAGAGCAGGGCGAAATTCCTTGTCGCCATCGCTGCCAATGACGATGAGCGTGCACCCAACGATAAGGTCACGCTGAAGGAAACCTTTGCGAAGGCGAAGCTGTCAGCTGAGATCGAAGTCTACGAAGGCGCCGCCCACGGCTGGTGCCCTCCCGACTCCTCGGTCTACAACGAGCCAAAGGCAGAAAGAGCCTGGTCACGGTTGCTTGCCCTCTACGGCAAAGCGCTGTAGCCGGACAAGTTGGTGCAGGCTCGTTCCGGTGGGAGCCCGGTCGATCAGACCCTATTAAAATAGGGATTTCAACCCGGCTATCGTAGGTTCTCGCAAGTTAGAAGCACGCAATCGCGACACGTCGGGTTCAGCATGCCGCAGGGCTCAGCCATTACTCTGAGCGAGAGAAAGCCTGGTATCAACTTTAGCTCTCGCTCACAGTGATGGCTTAAGGGAAACTCTGGTCGAAGCCGTTTTTGAGTGTGCCCTTTGGCGGTGTTCCTGAACCGCAAACAACGCTGATGGAAACTATGAAAACTGGCTATCGGGTTCTCTACTACTCCAGCAGTGTCTTCAAGCAAGGCGGGCAACTCAGTCATCCCGAAATGCCGATCGGATTCCGGATTTCGGCGCGAACTTGGACTACTAGACCCCTCAATTCATGCCGTTGCAGGCCATGCCGGAATTCGTGAGTCGCGGTCTCGGTAGGCGCGTGCGAATAGGATCCGCTGGAAAGGGTTGCTACGGATACTTCGCCTCAAAATCCTCGGCGAGCTTTCTCGCCTGTATGTTCGTGCTCTTCCGCGCGATTTCCCACTGTTCCCTGGCTTCCACTTTGCGTCCCGATGCGTAGTAGACCATGCCTAGGGTGACGCGCTCTGGGACGGTGCCAACGCTTCCGTTCACCATAACATGCTCGGTTTCGATGTTCATGGCCTCCTTGCTTTCCCTGAGAGGGCAAGTGCCATGGCGAGGGTGTCATAGTGGGTTCGATTGGGCTGGAGGGCAACCGCCATAGTTGCTTCGACGAGTCCCTCTTTAACCTGGCCATCAAGCGTGAGGCACCAGGCTAGCTGGTTGTGAGCCGCACCCGAGCGAGGAAGCTTGAGCGCTGCCGCTCGACAGGGTGGAATCGCCTTCTTGTATTCACCCTTTGTCATATAGCTGCTGCACGAGAATGCATCGCTTAAGCCCAGCCGCATTGCGGCAAAAACACCCATGAGGCAGAATAGTAGGGTGATTGAGCCAAGCAATCCCAAGCCGATCATCCACGCGTTTTTGGCACTAGAACGCCCTGGATTCGGTGGGGTGTTCCAGTTTGGGTTTGGAGCCTGCATGAACCTCATTATAAGCTTGGTTGTGTCGTGGTATCACAACATTGTGTTGCTGGCTGGAATCTTCCTCGGTGTTGCGCTGTCTCATCATTTGAACGCAGCATGAGTGATCGTCGCTCGGAAGAACTCGCCTTCCTCAAACCGATCGGAGCCGAAGAACCAGCCGATTCGGAGCCGGGATGGGATCGTGTAGCCGTCCCATGTCGTCTCCGAATCGACATAGCCGCCAAACGGAAACATGCCAAACGTTCCGCCATCAGGGTTGCCCCACCGCAGCATCGAAACCGAAACCACACGGCCGGAAGAATCGAGGCCGAGCGTGATCGGTGAAACTCCAGGTGCCTCTACTGTGAGAGCGATTGCATCACCCGTCCATCTCACTTCGTGTCGACAAAACGCTGAGGGCAATAGAACGCGTTCGATGGCGTACCGGTCACCCGCTGAACGAGATATGTCCGGACCCTTCCCGCTCATGACTGGGATAAGGCCAAAAAGCTTCCATCGCATCTCTCCAACGCCATCAATGAACTGATCAAATCCGCGGATGAATGCCAGACCGGTTTTTACCTTGGCACTCCAGACAAATCCTCGGTCAACCCTAACCACTTGAGTCGCTGTAAACGGAAGCCACTTCTTGAGCTTGATCTCTCCGGTCATCTCGAGACGAACCGATGAGCGCAGAGGACTCGCATTGCCAATTGCGTGGCGGAGGTACGTGCTGGCCACGTCCGGAATGGAGTCGCACCCATCCTGATTCGAAGGAAGAACGATCTCATTGGATGGGAGTTCGCTAAGCAGTTTCAGGGAAGACACACTTCAAGCTACGCATCTTGAACGTGCAAACGCAGATGGATCGCTCTATCCCAGGAGATAACTCCAACTATATTTCCCAACCATGGATCGATTTCCCGATACGAGAGTCCAACGGAATCGAGATGAAGAAGAATAGTCTGCCGGAACACCTGACGCGAACACGATTCATAAAAACTGCGGGTGCCGTGATTGGCGGCGCTGCTGGTGCTTACGTGCTGTATGAATTGGCTCCATGGCTAAACGGAAGTGCTCCAGCAGCTAAGGTTCGGATGCCCCTTCAAGTTCGAGCAAAAGGGGATCCTTTGATGCGCGAATTGATTCGATTCGCCACCTTGGCGGCAAGTGGGCATAATGCCCAGCCTTGGATCTTCTCCGTCGCAAATCATGTGATCCAAATTCAACCGGATCGATCCCGTCGTCTCCCGGCGGTAGACCCACATGACCGCGAACTATGGATCAGTCTCGGCTGCGCGCTTGAAAACCTTTGTATAGCGGCTCGCAAAGTCGGACTTGACCCGGAGATCACTTACCCGAAAGCCAGTGATGTCATTACGGTCAGCCTGATTCCGAGAAAACCGGAGGAAGGGAAGCTGTTCTCCTCAATTCCCTTTAGGCAGAATACGCGGTTCGAATATGACGGTAGTAGGGTCGGGGCGGCTGACATGAGGCACCTGCTGTCAACTCCCCTTGAGGAAGGCATTTCGTTGCGCGCGTTCGAAAGCCACTCTGATATTGAAAAGGTTTTGGAGTTTGTCAGCGTGGGCAATCTCAGTCAATTTGAAGACAAGCCCTTTCTGGACGAACTGACTCGATGGATTCGGTTCGACAAGCGGGAAGCCTTGGCCTCGATGGATGGGTTGTACTCAGGGTGTATGGGAAGTCTGCAGGTACCCCGCTGGATTGGGCAGAAAGTCTTGGGCAACATGGCTCCGAACCAGCAAGTTGACATGGATGCGACGAAGCTCAGAAGTTCTTCGGGAGCGTTAGCAATTGCCTCCACCAGCGAGGACAAGGCGTCTTGGGTTCGAACTGGTCAGGTTTATGAGCGGCTAGCGCTCAAGATGACTTCGATGAACATCAAGTCAGCCTTTCTCAACCAACCCAACGAGGTTCCAGAGGTTCGGGGCCATTTTCGAAGCGCATTCGGTTTTGGAAAAACTCTGCCGCAGCTGCTTCTCCGATTTGGGTACGCCGACGCGATGCCGTCGTCCTATCGGAGATCAGTCGATGACGTCATCCTTTGGCCCTAGGTGTGGGTTAGTTAGTTCAGGACACCTCAACAACGCAGTCTCCCAGCACGTCGAGCCTCGGAGTGATCCCAAGCCCTGGGGTTAGGGAAGCGCTCATCTTTCCGTTCACGCGCTGAGGAGCACCCTCAGCGATGCTCACGGTCACATAGCTGTTGAAGTCGGTCGATGTAAAGCGGCTGGCCTCAGGCGTGCTGTGCGCCAGGTGCGCAACGGCGGCGGTGACGATGTCCCCTCCCCAACTGTCTTCAATCGTCATCGCGATACCCAATGAGACGCAGAGATCTCGCACTTGGCGCGCCTTGGTGATGCCGCCGAGCTTGCTGATTTTGATATTGACCACGTCCATCGCCAATTCCCGCTGAGCTCGCATCAGCATTTCGAGCGAGTCGATGTTCTCGTCGAGGACAAACGGGTGATTCGTGTGGCGACGGACGCTGAGACACTCTTCGTATGTGCGGCAAGGCTGTTCGATGTAAACGTCAACATCCCTCACTGCAAGCACCACTCGCATCGCCTCATGGAGCGACCATCCTGTGTTGGCGTCTGCTACCAACCGATCTCCGGGTTCAAGCTTTGCGGCTACTGCGTGAATCCGCTGAATATCGATGTCTGGATCGCCACCAACCTTTAGCTGAAATCGCCGGTATCCCTCCGCGCGATACTTTGCAACCTTGCCCGCCATTTCTTCTGGTGACTCCTGAGAAATGGCTCGATAAAGCGTGATGTCTTCACCAGATCGTCCTCCCAGCAGGGTGCAAACCGGCAATCCCGCGGCCTTGCCGAGGATGTCCCAGCACGCCATGTCGATTCCAGACTTCACATAGGGGTGGCCCTGCAGCGCGGCATCCATCCGCTGATTCAGGACACCAATTTCGCAGGCATCATAGCCGATGAGGTGAGGTCCAAGCTCCTTAAGCCCAGCGCGCACGCCGGCAGCAAAGGCGGGTAGATAAAAAGGACCAAGCGGACAGACTTCTCCCCATCCAGTGATGCCCTCAGTAGTCTCCACCTCGATGACAGTGCTGTCGAACACCGACACCGATTTCCCGCCCGACCAGTTGTAGCTTCCTTCAAACAGCGGTAGGTCAACCTGATAAGCCCGAATTGCCTTAATTCCCATCTCGCACCATCTTAACAGGAGTTCGGGGTCTGGTTGATCTGGGCGATTGAATATCGTATTCAGGTCTTGCTGACCGTGGTGAGGAGATGATCCGGGAGACATGCCCCAACGCGCAAATCTGGCGGCTGCTGTCTGGTGAATGGCGAGAGGTTGGAGATGGAGGCAAGCACTGTTAGGCTTCCCAGCCAAAGCACGGAATGGCCACCACCTTTGATGTGTTTCTGCTTACGACGGCGAATGGGCATGGACGAATGTGGACAGCTCCCCAAGCAGCCGCGAAACTCGATTGAGCGACTTAGTCGATGAAAGCGTTCCCTCCGCAGAGAAGTCACTCTGACTCAATTCAATATGGGTTGGAGCGAGCCAAGCTCGCAGTTCTCTTGCGCAGTCTCGCATTGCCGCAAATGGGGTGGAGTCGTTGATTGCGATCAATCCAACGGGACGACCTTGGAAGTACGGCCGATCATCACGACTCAGCAGCTCCGCAAAATCAAGCATGTTTTTGAACACTCCACTTACGGTGCCGTGGTAGGTTGGGCTTACCCAAACCATGGCATCTGCCTTTCGGTAGGCGGCGGCAAGCCGCTCGATACCTTCTTGCTTAACCGTGTAGTCTTCCAACCTGAAGTCTGGTTCGTAAATTGGCAGATTAAGCTCCCGTGGATCTGCGATCTCAACCTGGAACTCTGCCGCATCTGCAATTGCGTGAATGGCTCTGCAGGTCGAGAGGCAATAGGAAGGTGAGCGCAGACTGCCTGAAACGCAAAGCAGCGAATAGGGAGGGCGTGGCATATGACCCAGAAGTATCCCTCTAATGGTCTTGGCTTTGCCGCTGAGAGTGGTGCTCGGGCATGTCAGCTTCGAGTGAAGAATCGGCTCTGAACACGAAACCTGGAAGCAAAGAGGGTCGGGCTTCTTGACGATGAAAAGCCTCCCCGGTGGCAGAGCGGGCAGGTTGCTCGTACGAGCCGAGCTTGCCCACTTTGCGAGAGGGACAATCACCTATCTTCTGGGGACCTTTAGTTCCTCATACAGTCGCAGGCCGATGCCCGTTCCTGGGCGCAGCTCAACGTCTCTCAACTGCTGCTCACGCTGCCTGGCACTTAGGGTGCCTTCAAGAAATCCGCCGATGGTTCCTTCTTCGAGGTGATCTTTGGTATGGATTCCCACAATGAGTCCTGACCCGACCCCGTATCCGGCGAATACGACTCGACCAGTTTGCGGGGTATTTCTAGACATCGTCGCACCGTTTGTCTTTCTCGTGACGCTATTGGCATCCAGGCCGATCAACCGGCCATCGACTGGGAGATTCTGACCGTCAGGCAGGACAAGGTGATCGAATGTCAGTTCAATGATTCCAGGCTGCCTGTCATGCTGTCTCCGAACGAATGTGACGGAACCTACAACCTCTGTTCCTTTCGGCAGTCCGAGGTATCGATTCTCGCCGTTGGTTGCGAGGGTAGCCGTGAACTCGTCCCCGACATGGGCGTTGAAGGACGACAGACGAGTGGTCAGACTAAATGGAATGACGGTGTCTACGGCGATGACGCTGAAAGCGGGCCGGGATGGTTGTGGACGAGTCTGCTGAGGGGGGCGTTCCTGCCTGGGTGGAGGCTGCGCATTGTCGCCATCTCGCTTGTGGAGATTGTATTCAGTGGATGAAGTAATGCTGACTTCATGGTTCGCCTGGTCCCAGTTGACATAACCGCCGAGGGCCTCACTAACAAAGCGAAGGGGGACCATAGTTGTGCCGCCAACGAGGGCTGCCGCGACATCCATATGCACGTTGTTGCCATTCACCATTGCGTCGAGTTGACCAATAGAGAGCTTCACGCGCAGTCCATTCTTGGTTGCCATGATCGTCTGGCTGGATCGATCCCAATCAACTGATGCTCCCAGCCGTTCAAAGATGCCTCGAAGCGGGACGAGGATTCTGCCGTCGGCTTCCATGGGCTGACGATCTGTAAATTGTAGGGGTTGACCGTCGATGACGACTCGAATTTCACTCTGGTCGGTTTGGGCTCTTATCGCGACTGTGGCAAATGCCAAGGCGGCGAGAGAGATTGTTTTGACTACTGTCATGCTTACTTTCCTTTTCCTTCCAAGGCGAATTGTTCGGGCCTTCTAATCGGCGAGACAAACGTCTAGGAACTGTGCCGATACGACCTTGGAGCGGAGCCTCTTGTTCCGAATATAGGTCCCTCCGGTTCACGCCGAGAACTTCCGTGGTTTGGTATGGATGGGTTTCTTTACTGGAGCCGCACCATTCTCGGTGCGATCTGTGAGAAAGGTGGACCTCACCAAAAGGTTTTGACTCGGTTCCTTCGGGAGTCAGCAATAGACTCTGTAAAGGTGTTCTGGCTGTGCCTATGATTGCCACCAGCCGGCAGAGCCGAACTTCGTATAATTCGCAGGATGGCTGATCGCGATACCTTGATCCAACTCTCGAACCTTGCCTGGGATTCGTTTCGCGAGTCTATCGATGGCTTGTCAGAGGGGCTTTCGTGGGCGTTGGTCAACTTACAGCCGAATGAGTACCTTCACAGTGAGGGATCCATCCTTAGCCAGATCGCGCACGTTGCCAACGGAAAAATCATCTACGGCAGTGTCGGATTCCGGGATACAGACGTTCGCTGGCGCGAACTCTCTCTCAAGATCGACTCCCTTTGGCCCAATTTGGACGCTGTCGTGGGGTGGTTGGGTGAATCTCACGAGTACTGGATGAACTCCTGGTCCAAGATTGAGAATCTAGATGAGCCCAGACCACGGTTTGACGGGTCGCTTATCCCAGCATGGAAGCTGATTGCCATGGTGATTCAGCATGATGCCTACCACGCAGGTCAAATTCACCTCCAGCGAGCGGTTCTTGCTCCCACATCGACGCCGCCACCGCCTGAAGGGGATCTGTGGGAGAAGTACTGCAGGGATTTTCCCTGTTGGTAGGGTGGATTCGCTTTGGAGCCACACGCCAGCTGTTGGCTACGAATCGTGAGCGTCGGAAGTGACGCATACCCGCAATTAAGCTTGGATGCCTTAAAATTGATTCCTGTTATGAGCATGCAGTCCAACTATCCTCGACCCAATCTGACCATGAAGGATGCCGAACCGTGTCCAGAATGTGGGCAACCGGCCGGTAAACGAGTGCGATACACCTGGTGGGGCGGCGCCCTTGGCCCCGCGATGATGACCCTGACCAAGTGTCAGGCCTGTGGCTACCAATTCAATGGGAAAACTGGCAAGTCGACGAAGACGGCCATCCTTGTTTACAACTTGGTTGGTTTTGGAGTGGCTATCGTGGTCATAGCGGCTATGTACATCACCCGCGCTTAAGCACAAGCTCAATTGGGAACAGGCTGTTGCTCTGCTGATTCCCCCGCGTTTTCAACCTGATAGTGGATGGGTCCAGGTTGCCAGATGACCCGAAATGAGCTATTTGGGGAACACCGTATTCGGCTGGGTGATCCAACTGAGTAAGAGGAAAGCCTCAGGAGAATATCTCTCATGGAGATTTCAAATCGAACGCTAGTCATCGTAAGCGCATCCATCATTCTTTTCGGAGTGTCGTTGCGCGTTCAATCCGGGTCAGCCAGCAATTCGGTCCAAAACACGACGAGTTCAGGAACTCTACAGCCCAATCGAATTCCTGATTCCGACTTCAAAATGGTCGGCCAGTACCAAAACGTCTCGCAGAAACCGACCGAGAGCAACCTTGGAGGAACTCCGAATCAGAACCTGATCAAGTTGAACCAAGGAGGAGCGATTGTGCCAGGAGTCACAAGAATCGTCGACGGCTCTAAACCGATCGCTGGCACACAGCCAGCTGGCAACACGGCTGCTCCTGGATCAATGAATGCCTCCGGTGGATTGCCCGCGGGTGGCGACATTGGAGTGGGAATTCCCAACGCGACGACAGGCAACTCAGCACTGGACGCGATGACGGGGTCTCTAAGCGATGAAGACCAAGCCGCATTTGCCGCTATGTGGTCCAGCTTAACTCCAGCTCAGCGTGAGCTGTTTGTTGCTCGACTGCAGCAAAATCGTTAGCCCCCGAGGCCGGGTTGTTGTGCTGATCTTCACTAGGTGCTTCAGCGCCTAGTGAAGATCAAGTGTAGTGGCCTGCGCTACGAACGCATCAAACGTAGCCATGTCCCTTTGGAGCAAACAGTTCCCAGTTTCCTTCCGAGATCACTTCGATGACCCCATCGACCACTTTGATGGCTGACTGATCGTCCAGTGCGTAAAGCGGTACCGGCAGCTTGGAAGCCCATAGCGCCGAGTTGGCCAGGGAGTTTTCTGGGAAACTTTTATGATCCGCGTGCGGCAGGAGGGCAAAGTCTGCCAATCCGATCCCCGGAGCGATGGTGAAATTGACGCTGAGATCTCCATCGGGTGTGTTGACAACAATAATTTCTGAGCGAATATCTTCACCAGTCGGCACATTTGGCCCGGTGTAAGTTTCGCCGATATACGACGTCACTGCCATGCTCCCGGCGCTTATTCCCACGTAAACAATCTCATTCCTTAGCGATTCAAAGAGGTCAGCTAGTCCAGATTCTTTCATCCATCGGCGCAGATAAATCGGATCGCCACCAAAAACGAGGAATGCATCTGTCTCCTCAACTTCCGGAACCCAACTCTCCCTGTCGACGCTCGGTAGGGCGGTCAGCTCCAGTACTCCCAGAGACTTCCATCCCAATTCGACAAGTGGAGATTTAGCTGTTCCGCTGATAAATCGATAGGCCCCTCCCGCTCCGCCTCGGAATGGGTAGATCGCAGTGGGAATGCAGAGAGCGCTACACTCGGAAATGGGTTTGCCAAGCAGTTCAACGAGTGCCTTGTGAATGCTCGAGTTGCTGATGCCGGCCGAAGTGAGGAGGAGTTTCATGGCGTCTCGAAGGCACATTCTACTGAATGGAATTCAAGACTCTTATAGCGGAGATAGAATTGCGGCAGAACCAAAATGCCTCGGAGGGACTATCCGCTTGGAAAGCCAGATTGAATCGTGCCAGAAGCTCGCAGTAGAAGGGATGGAGGAATTCCTGAAAACCTTCTCATTTGTTCCTGACGATAAGTTGACTTGGACGCCAACGCCTACCGCAAAGTCGGCTATCAGGATTGCCGCCCACACCGCGCTTTATGCCCGTAGGTTCGCTCAAATGATCGAGACCCGAAAACTTCCCATCACCGAAACTCTGGATGCATGGATTGACGAAAGAGACGCTGAAGAAATCGCGATTACGAATCGGGAGGACATTGAAGCCATCTTTCGGCAGGGCACCGATGAGGTTTTGGCTGCATTGGCTGCACTGACACCGGAACTAATTGCACAGCCGCTGGATTTCGGCGTCGGCTACTCGCCGCCGATGGAATTCCTTATGAACCTGCCTGGGATGCATGCCATCTCTCATGCCGCCCAGATAGATTATCTTCAGACCTGCTGGGATGATCAGGAAATGCACTTCTAATCAAGTGTGGCGGAAAAATGTTGCCATGTCCGTAAAGGCATACGCACTGATGGAGTTGAAGCAAATCTCAAGTCCATCGGTCCGACGGCGGAGAACTCCCTCCAGTTCCTGGCACAGCTCCATTGAGTTCTCCGCACCTGACGGGTTGGCGAAGTAGGCAAGGGAGACGTGAGGCGTGAACTTTGCGCCTGCACCGAAGCCGTAGGATGACAGATAGTCGCTGGACAGCAACGCTCGTTCCTCGACGATCCTTTGGAACCTATCGGAGCTGTCGTCGGTCGGTTCAAGGACTGCGACCAGTACGACGTTGCTCCAGTTCTTGAGGCGCGAGAAGCGAAAGGAGATTGGAAGATCTGCGCTCAAGCTGGCTGCTTTCTCTGCGGCTGGCCGAACTAGTGCGTGATCTTCAGTCCAAGAATGAGGAAGCCCTTCAAGGAGGTGGCCCAGGGAGGGCTGTGCTGCGGCGTGGGCGTCGGCGGCGTTCGCCTGATTTCCGCAATCAAAGAAGGTGACATGGTAGGAGCTTGAAGGAAGGAGACAGATCCCAAATTCCTTCGCCGCCTGGGTGTCAATCTCCTTGACCGCTTGCGAGAGTTCCTTATAGAGAGTCAGCTCCGGGCTTGAATCGATATTGCAGGAGTTCAATTGTGAATTCCGATAACTGACTAGGGAGCGGCCCGGATTGTCAAACAGCAGTGAATACCCGAGGAACCGGGTCCACGTTGGGTCAAGAGTCTCAACCTTCGCGTTCGTAATCGGGATCACGCGAGCGATTCTACCGCCGGCAAATGAACGTTCCCGAGCATCCTACACGCGATTCACCTGGCGATGATCTTTACAAAGGAATAGGTTGCCCGATTTGCCAACCTTGACGATGGAAGCGTCCCCTAAAGTGCCTAAAGCCGATAAATGACGATCTCCGCAGTAGCAGGCTTCGTTGGCCAAAGGAACGAGATTGCGCCGGCAGCCACCGCGATGTACTGCTGGCCGTCAACCGAGTAAGAAACGATGCCACCGCCGCAGGAGCGTCCGAGGTGGTGGTGCCATAGAATTCTGCCTGTCGCGGAATCAAACGCCCGAAACTCCCCAGTAACCTCTGCGCTGAAAACGACGCCTCCAGCGGTTGCGGTGACACCAGCAATGATTGGAGAATCAGACTTATATTTCCAACGAACCTTGCCCGAATCGGCATCCACTGCGGTCAGGTATCCACCCCACTGCTTGTCCTTGGTGCCAAAGCTGTCGTCGCTGGCTCCGGACCAAACCTCTCCATCCTTTGTCGCGATGATCTTGGCTTTCGGCGCAAGCTTCACAGAGACTGGCCAGTCGGTTGCTGGGGTGAAGATCAAGTTGGAGTCGGGGTCGTAACATGGGCCGTTCCACTCCATGCCGCCCTGAGAGCCGGGAGCAAACCGCGTGGAAACCTTGCTGTTCAAAGGTGCATCCACATTCAGCCGCCGAGTGACGGGTGTGCTGTAAAGGATGGACATTAAGCTAGCATCGCCGCCGACAACCTTGCGATTATCAATACCGTAGAGCATGCCGTCCTTGCCGCCCGCCGCAATGAAGCTCCTACCGGCATTGGTTTTGATAACAACAGGGGCAGCCGCAATATCCCAGTCATGCTGATCGTGCTTTGTGGGCTGAACGTAGGCTAGAAGCTTTCCGGTATTCGCATCGATGGCGATGACACAGTCTGTGTAGAGGCTGTCACCAGGACGCAGCGATAGGTCGAAGTCCGGAGCTGGGTTCCCAACTGACGCATAGAGAACACCTGTAGAGGTGTCAATGCTATAGGTTGACCAGGTAGCTCCTCCCGCTGGAGGCAGATTCTTGTTCTTCCAAGTGTCTGCGGCGGGGCCAGAAGTGGGGACGGTATCAAACTTCCAAGCCTGTTCTCCAGTCTTCTCGTCCAGTGCGTAAATGTGGCCAGTGACTCCCTTGTTGTCACCCCCAGCGTTGCCAATGAATACGTGCCCTTGCCAGGCAATCGGGGCGATCGGCATGGATTCGCCAAGTTCTGGATGTCCGACCTTCTTTGTCCAAATGCGATTTCCGGTCGCCGCATCGAAAGCAACGATGTCTCCATTGCCATAGCCTCGGAAGACTCTTCCGTCATCGTAGGCAACGCCGCGGTTGTTCGCGATGCCCTGCTTCTTGACGTCAGCAACATCCTTCCATTTGAGTTTGCCAGTCACCGCGTTGATCGCATAGGTGTGGCTGAAGGTGGTGACGAACATCGTTCCATTGACAACAATCGGGCCCGTTTGGAAACTCGCGTCTTGCCCTGTCTCAAACCGAGCCACCTCCCTGAGTTTTCCAACATTGGCTCTTGTGATCTGCTTGAGTGGCGAATATCGCCTTCCTGCCAAATCACCATTGTAAGTGAGCCAATTGGTATCGGGGTCTTGGATTGGACAAGTAGCCAAAAGTGAAAGAATGGAAGCGAGAATGAACATGAAAATGAGTTCCTTCCGCGCTCAAGATCGACCGCGGTGGCTTTGTGGAGCGAGGAGTCGGACGGAACAGAATCCCACCGCGCGGCGGGTTGATCTGAGCGCGAAGAAGTTTATTTCGCCTTGTCTTCTGTCGCCTCTAGCGATATACGAACGGTCACGTCGTCCGAAATTGAGTCGGCGTCGTACGTCATGCCGAACTCTGAGCGATGAATCGTGACGGGATCCGCCAAAATTCCAACTCGGTTACCGCCCCAGGGGTCTTTTATTGGGCCGTAAACCTTGAAGGAAAGCGTAAGCGGTTTGACCACACCCTTTAATGTCAGGATCCCTTCCGCGACGTAACCCTTTCCCTTTCTGTGAATGTGATTGGAGCTGAAGGTCATCTCTGGGTATTTCGTTGCCTCAAAGAAGTTCACGGAACGGAGGTCAGCGTCTCGTGGGGCGACGTTTGTATCCACTGAGTCGGTCTGCAATGTGATTTGCACGCTGGAATTGTCTGGATTCTTCGTGTCGACTCGAATGCTTCCAGCAAGCTTGTCAAATCTCCCCTGCACTCTGGAGAGACCAAGGTGCCCGATGTCGAAACCCACAAAGGTGTGCATTGGATCTACGCTGAAGCTTCCGCTTTGTCGAAACACAGTAGGCGCGAGCGAGCTCGAAAGCGGTGTTTTGGCAAATGCGATGCCGGGCGCAAACGCGACATAACTTGCGGCGAAGATTGGCAAGGCGAGGAGGCTAAGTGCAGCGTTTCTGTTCATCTGTTGGTACTCGGCCATTGGAGTCCAATTACAGATCTCAAGTTCCAGCATCAAGATCGATTGGTGTGCTTTCGCGACGTTGGAAGAGCTCCCACGAAGGACAGACGACTTCAATCTTCCCGGCCCACGATGTTAGGGGAGAGCCGTTTCCGTTTAGAACGATTGTCCTAAACGGTGATAGATCTAGCTAGATGAGGAGTTGACCTCTCGACACCAGTCCTCCAGATTTACCTGAAGGACCAGGGCGTCGAGATATTGACCGAGGCTAACCGCTTACTGGAAGAGCTTTGATGGTGCTTCAAAGATAGCGGAACTTGTCGGAGGGGATACGACCGCCGTCACATAGTATTGGCTGCTAGAGGTCAAGCTCATCGCAGTTGAAGTGGCGAGGCTTGAGTTTGTGCCGGTAGCGTACGATGCGATGATGTACGATCCCGCAGCCAGCTTGAGCTGCACATTTTGGCCGTAAGCCAAGTTTGCCGCAGTTGGGGTGCTAGGCATTTGCCCGCCAGATGGATAGACGTAGAAGTCCACGTTTGTCCCAAAGCCGTTCACGCTTGTATCCACGCCTTCAACAATGGTCAGGCCAATGTCTCCGGATGGAAGAGTGTTAGTGTTTGGATAGCTGATCGGGAACGCCTTTACGACCGGCTTTCCAGTTGTTCCACCGCTGAGCGTATCATCTAGGGCGACGAATAGTTCGCGAAAAGAACCATCGAACGAGTAGTTTGAATTCACGATGGCGCCGCTGGAGCCTTTGGGCGTCAGGGTGAAGTTGAATGTGCCTGGGGAAACCTGGCCAGTCCCAGAAACTTGGCCGGCAGCAACATACGCAGTGCCAAGGGCCGTGCTTCCGATCTTCCCGAGGAGCGGAGAAGTGGTCTGCACGGTGTAGTTTACAAACTGAACCGCGGATTTCGTGTTGACCACCGTCCTCGTTGCAGTAAAGGTTCCAGTGAGCACGTCTGGCAGGTTGATGGTCCCGTCCTTTGTGCTGAAATCGAACTGGCCCGTCATCGTATTTGTGTCGGTCAGGGTCGCCTGTAGCGAGCCATTTGCAGTAAGGGTTAACCCGTTATAGGAGAAAGGGGCTTGGGCCTGAGCAGTCATCACGTTGCCCGTGACTGCACCTTTTCCATTTTGCCCAGAAGGGAAGGTGACGGTTTGCGTCGTTCCGCTTCCATCGACATAACTGATCGTGCCAGAAACGGTATTGCCAGTCTGGGTCCAGGTGCCAGTCCAGTTGTAAGTGGTTGGAGTCCCCAGGATGACCGTTGCTGTGACGGTACCCGACCAATTTCCGGTGAAGTTTGCCTGGGCAACGCCAACCTTGAAGTCCAGGGAGAATGTTCCCGAGACGGATCCTCCGCCGACAGGAGCTGCAGTGAACGTGCCCGTCAGGTTGGTGATTTGATTGGAGGCATCCGTGGTTACGGAACCCGTGAAATTGGCGGTGGTGTACACCGCGCTGAAGTTGCTCATCGTAAAGCTGAGTTCCTTCGTTCCCTTGTTGTAAATGATGTTGTTGATGCCGGCGGTGTAGTTCAGCAGGGGATTTGACTGAGAGAAGTTGGCTGTGCCTGAACTGCCATTCATCTGCACGCTGAGCGTAAAGCTGCTGGCTAGAGGGCTCACAGCTGGCTTAGCCTTTATGGGGCCGGTAGGAGAAAGAGTGCCTTGGTAGAAGCCTTTGAAAGTGGGTGTGATCGTGGCCGCGCCTGAGCCACCGGCAGAACCACCGCCGCCGCAGCCCAATAAAATGAAACTAAGTGCTGTAAGGAGACCGAGGGCGGCGCCTTTGCATATGTTGATAAGTATCTTCATGTACCTCCGAGAACTGTCGAAGGCATTCTTCTTGGTTGTCCGTCATCAAAACGTCAACGCGCACGTATGGAGGCTGTAAATAGATTCCTCCAACCATTCATTCAAACCTTTGTAGTTCCTACTTTAGAAGTTGGACTCTGAACCACTCAAGGGCTTTTATCAATCCGGGTCCAAAGGTCTTTTCGTCATGCCCGCCGCCGTGGATGACTTCCAATCTGTGCTTGATGCCGGCCTTCATCAGGGCCGCCACCATATCCTTGGCCTGCTGAATCGGGACGACTTTGTCTTCGTCGCCATGAACAATGAGCGTCGGCGGATACTTGGCGTTCACGTATGTGATCGGTGAAAGCCGCTTGGCATAAGCTTCGTTGCTGGCGCGAAGTCCTTTTAGGTCAATTCCGAGCACGGGAGCGAATATCGCCATTTGAGAGTCGTCGGTGAGCATGAAAGCTGGCTTGCCCCAGTTCGCTAAGTCTGTAGGTGGAGCGATGGCTGCCACCGCGTTGACGGGTGAATCCGGCGAACCTGCGATCATAAGAGAGAGGTGTCCGCCCGAGCTGATTCCGGAGACTCCCACTCGGTTTGTTTCGATTCCGTAATCGGTGGCATGAACATGCACGAATCGGATTGCCGCGCGAACCTGTTCCACGATCTCGGAAACCTGATATCGGGGCTGAGCACCGTGAACGACCTCGAAGACGGTAAATCCAGCACCGGCAAATACCTTTTCGAGGTCCGGTGCGAAGCTGGTGAGCATAGAGTGGTCCGAGAACCATCCTCCGCTGACCATGAAGACCACGGCCGCCTTGTTTGGCTTAGCTGGCCGACACACGTCCATCGTGAACGCCGCCCCTCCGGACTTCAAGTAGATCACATCCTGAGTTCGCGTCTGCGCCGATGCCAAGGTGGTTAGGCAAGAACAGAGCAGCATCGGAAAGATCGGTGACATTCGGGCAGTATAGCTATCCAGTTGGAGGTTGGTAGGCTGTTCCAAAGTTTTAGCCAAAGGCCCCCTTCCTTTCGGTTGGCGAGATGCTGCGGCTAGGGACGCATCCGCAGAAGCTCGAGCAGCGAAGGAGGATGGGGACCCAGAGCGTTCAACATTCAATGCATAGAGCTACCTTGTAAATTCAGAACAATCTGGCACGATTGCACCTATTGTGCGTCCGCAGAAGGTCCAGTAATATTGAGGGGATGCTGCACTGGATCTTAGCTGCCTTGTCCATCACTCCCTCGGTCAACGTGGAGGAGACACGTCCGCTAACGGCAATGGAATCACGCGGCGTGAGAACCTGGGATGTTAAGTACGTGTCCGCGAAGCGCCTTCCGGGAACCCAGTCTGTTCAGTTCATCTATACAGTCAGCTTCAAAAATGAGACCCCGTTCGAGCTTGCGGAAGTAGACGTTCAGGTGGTGATGGGTCGCGGCAGCCAAATCAACTACAAGACCCCACCTCAAGCACTCCAGCGCTTTACGAATGTTGCCTTTGGCCTCACCGGGCCGGTTCTGCCGTTCGACAAAACCCTCAACGACTTTTCGATTTCGTTCACGGTTCCCTCAGAGTACTGGACAACCCGGTCGAGCCCCGATTTGAGGATTTGCGGGCTCAGGACTTTTAAAGGCAAGCAGGATCTGCACAACCTTGGGCACTTATATACGCGGATGTTGAGAGACCCTAGGAATACAATCTCGCTTTTTAAGTCCGACCCAAGCCTGGTGAGCGTCAAAGATGTTTCCGGGTATGGAGTTGGCGAGGCGGCTTGGGCCACCAGCCCGCCAGAGGTCATTCAGTATGTTGCCGCCCATGGTGCCGGGTGGCAGTTCAGGTTAACGAACGGAGTCACCAATATGCACCTTGCCGCCACGAACGGATATCCTGGCGTGCTGGACTTAGCGTTGGCACACGGCGGAAATGTGAACGCCAAGACGACCAAATCCAAACGAACTCCGGTGTACAAGGCAATTCGGAAGGGTTATCCATAGAACGTTGAGTGGCTTTTGAAGCATGGAGCCAACGCCAATGAGTCTGACGCGGCAGGGGTGCCGATAGCCTGGTGGGCTATTTACGATGGTCAGGAGTTGGCGCTCCAAGAGCTTGTACGGCATGGTGCGAATCCTCACGCACGGGACCACCAGGGTTTCGGATGGATGCACTACTGCACGGATAACGTTCCCTTTTTGCCTGTCGTGCTTTCCTGTGGGGTTGGAGTCGATGACTGCGACCCGAGGAAGGGCTTTACGCCACTTATGCTTGCCGCCATTAACGGCCTGCCGGAACCAACCATTTGGCTTCTCCAGCACGGAGCTGATCCTAACCGAAAGGACAAGTCTGGTCGGACCGCCTTCGACTACTCGAAGGTATCCAACACCATGCACACGGACCAATTCTTCAGGGATCTGGTGCGTCGATTCGCGCGCCCACTCCATTGAGGAGGATATGATGCATCTATTCGGGCGGATAGACTTCGATTGGGGCATCGGAGCCCATCTGAATCGGTCCGCTGATTTGGCCCGAGACAAGCCCAGATTTTTCCGATATGAGGATTGCCAAAACAGTTTATGAATCTGCTGCTGCCGCTTTTGGTAACGGGCGCCTGCCTTCAGTCCGCGAACTGGAAGTCAACTTCCGATGGGGACTTGGCGCTCCTGGCATTTAAGAGCGCTCCCTTTCCCCATGGCAGCCGCGCCAACGGCTATCAGTACGATAAGATCTTCTACCCAGCGGATCCTCACTACAGCGATTCGACGGTAGGCATCTTCATCCCGAAGCAGTTCAAACCTTCCAAAACTGTCAACTTCGTGATTCACTTTCATGGCTGGAACAACCATGTCCAGCAAGTGTTCGACCAGTTTGATCTGGCGAGGCAGATGCAACTGAGCGGACTCAACGCCGTTCTCCTTGTGCCACAAGGTCCGCGCGACGCTTCGGACTCTTCAGATGGAAAACTCCAACACGATCGAGGATCACTGACCGCCTTTGTTGGGGAGGCACTTGAGGTTCTCGAACGAGAGGGAAGGGTCCCGCACGGAGCAGTGCTGGGGCACATCGCGTTAACTGCTCACAGTGGCGGCTACCTTGTGACGACCTATATCTGTGATCGAAAAGAACTGTACGACAAGATCACCGATGTCATCTTGTTTGACGCGAGTTACGGCGGGCTTCCTGCTTTTGCCGAATATGCCGCGACCCCGCCGCACCGACTGATCTCAATCTGTACCGAGCATTTAGGGCACGAGAATGCCAGGCTGATTGCCCTGCTTCAGAAGCGACATGTTCAACCTAAAGTGATGCTTGAGGAGGACGTAACTGACGCCGATATCGTCAAACGCGGTCCGTTGATTGTCCTCACAACAACACTGGAACACAATGAGGTGGTCAGCAAGCGCGACTATTTCGCCAAGTGGCTCAGTCACTGTAAGTTCTAAGGGAGGGTTTGGCGCTCACGTGTTTATGCTGGATGCTTGGGTGACCCAAATGTCCGGAAAACCAACCGCGTGGCGGTCGGGGATTGTCGGGCACTACTGATACCAGGGAAGCCCTCGTCTTACGACGACATCCCTTCGCTGCGCAGAAACGGCCCCGTCCGGCACGCAAAGTAACTTGCCTCGAAGTTTTAACATTGCAATTCTTTGCCGTTTAGGCGAGACGAGCCTGTATAATGGCGGGCAAATCGATGCCCAATCCCGACGTGAGTTCCCTCAAATCGCCTGATTCCGTCTCACCACGTGTTACGAGACTTGTCGGTTTCTACTGCCTTGTCCTGTTGACACTCTACAATTTCGCTTCAGCCGGACTGATCGTCGTACCCGTTCAGTTCATTCTGAAAAACCAGCTGCACCTTGGTGCCACACAGGTTTCCTTCTTTAGTTTCTTAACCGACGGTCCTTTCTTCGTCGGCTTCGCGTTTGGTTTCCTGCGTGACAGGTGGCGCCCTTTTGGGAAAGGGGATAGCGGGTATTTCTTGTTTGTGCCCTTGCTGATGGGGCTGGTGTATTTGGTGCTGGGCTACGCTCCGCACACTTACGCGGTGCTGGTTGGCGGGTTGGTCGCGCTGGCTGCCCTGTCTTCGCTTTTAGGGGCGGCTGCTCAGGGCTTAGTTGCCGCCATTGCGAAGGATTTCGGCATGATGGGACGGCTCTCCGTTGTCACCTACGTGACAATGAGGGCCGCGCTAGTGTATCAACAAACCGTCGGAAGCTGGCTTGATGAGCACTCCCGGATTGCTCCGTTTATCGTTTCGGCTTGCGTCTGTGTCACGGTTCTCTTAGCAGCATTTTGGCATCCAAAGGCAATTTTTCGTTCTGGCGACGAGGTTTTTGTAAGCGTTATTCCGGAGAATGCAACCGTTGCACTCAAGCGACTTTTGAGGCACAAGGCGATTTACATTCCTGCTCTGATTCTCTTCCTGTGGGATTTCGCTCCAGGCTGGGGCACGCCCCTTTTCTTCTATTTGACCAATACTCAGAAATTGACCGAGGCCGCATTTGGCGCGTCTCAAGGTTGGCTGAGGATGGGGGCGGTGCTCGCCGCCTTATCGTATGCGTGGCTTTGCACCCGATTCAAGTTCAAGCAGCTTCTGTATCTGGGCACCTTTTTGGGCGTGATCGGCGGACCCACTTTTCTGTTGATCCACTCGCCTGGTCAGGCAAACATGGTGTGCCTACTCGCGGGGGCATCCTGCGGAATCGCCGTCTCGGCGTACTACGATCTCCTTTTCCGATGCTGTCCGAAGGAACTGGAGGGAGTGGCATTCATGGTCAGCTATGCCGCATTCACCCTAGCCGGAGACGGAAGCGACATTCTTGGTTCGTACTTGTATGAGAAGGGCGGGTTTGGACTCGCCTTGGTCATCTCAATGGCATTCACCGCCCTCATCTTTGTGCCGATCATCTTCCTTCCGAAGTCCGCGACCGACCCCCATGAGGGCGAAGCCATTGTGGACTGGGATCCGCCGCAGGCGTTGACCACCACGGCATGAAGCCAGGGTGGTCAATATTGTCGCGAACTTGAAATCGCTTTGGAAAAAGCCACCGGTTGGGTTCTTACCGTTTCGCAGTCCCCCATGCCTTTGCAGCCCAGGGGCTCATGGCGTTGTACTTGGCTTCCCAGGTGGTGTACATCGCTCCCGCGATGCCAGGGATGCCTTTGGTGGTGTCCATCCACAGTCGGATGCCATCGCCGTTTTCGTCGCTGTCGTAGTAGCCAGATAGAATTTGCTTAAGACCCAGGTCGGCGAAGAACTTGCAGTTCTTGCCCATCAGTCCGCCGTTCCAGTTAACGATCCCGACATCCGTCGCCAATCCTTTCCAGGAACCTGCAATCGTTCCATTCACCGCATAGTAATGGTCGATGGCGTTGTGCATCGGGTCAAACATGTCGTTCCAAACCCAGATCGATGCGTCGGGTCGTACGTCGCGGATGATCGCGGCGGCCTTTCGAACGTTCCAGGCGAGCAATTGACCAGCCGTCATGTTCATGCTGCGACACTGGGCGCACTGGTTCATACATCGCAATTCGTCGTGCGACATGAAGAACCCAGCAGGGTGAAGAAGTTCATTGGCGCGCTTGACGTCTTCCCGCCAGTCATCAAAGATCTTCGGCTCGGAGAGACAGAAGGTAATCCGATCCTCGTAAATTGAGATCGGGTGGTAGTAGCTGACCCGCAGATGCTGGCCATTCTTGATTCGCGATTCAGAGGTCAGTTTGATCGTCGGCGAAGCGCCGCGCCAAGGAACCCATGGATGGAATTGCGGATCGAAGATTTTCTCGAAATCTTGGCCCTCGCGAAAAACCATGCCGTCCTCGCCGCGAACGGTAACAGGGCACCCAGGGCGCCTCAGAACGTTGACGAGTCCAATCTCCTCAATTTTCAGATCGTCCCACCAGATTTTGCCGCTCTTGCCTCCCCAAAACCCGAGGTAGAGGTTTGCCGCTGTTTCATCAAAGCTGTTGAACACCAGGTCAACCTGCTTCCAATCCTGAGTCGCCTCAGTGTGAAACGTCTGCCAGCTCACGCAGTTCTGTGGGGTACTTGTGAGAACCTTGATCTCTGGAACTGCAGGGGTCAGCTTGTCAGTCTTGATCCAGACCGAGACGTGATAGTGGCGGTTGGGCTGCAGCTTGATCGGTTGCGAGATTCGGCAAAGGCCGTTGGCATTCTTGCTGATGCTCTCCATTCGGAGCGAAGTCCTTCCGCCATGAACCACCTCATGGTCTGCAAAGGTGGTCACTCCAATATCGTCCTGCCAACCCCAGCCTAGGAATTTATTGTCAGCGGTCGCCTCAAAGTCTCCGTTTTGAACGACTGTAGGATTGTCTGGTTGATGAACCGCGGTTCCGCCATGGACAACGTAGAGGGCGTCTTTAACCGGAACGCCTTCGACATAGTTCCTATCGTGGGCGCCGCCCATTACCGTGCAGATGATGTCCAGGCCGTATCGCTTAGCTGCCGCTTTAAGTTCAGCCGCCTTTTCCTTAGCGACGTCGGCGGAGAAGACAACACCGTTATAACCAGCGGTCTGGGCGGCGGGGAAGCGTGCGATCACCTGGTCGATCTGCTTCGGATCGGTCATATCGCTGGTGAAGAAAAGCCAGCGATTTTGCGTTCGGGAAATGGACTTTTGAACCACCGCCGCCGCCACCTTCGGCTTGGGGCTTGCAGAAGGGCAAACGAGGACACCGGCTGCGCAGGCAACTACGAGGAGCTTGGAAACTACGGCAATGTGCGGCAACAAATCCACCTTGCAGGCAAGTGCCCGCAACGCCATTATGCGCACTTGAAGATGCCTATGGGCGCGCGGTCATTTAGACCGTATTCAGAAAGGGGTTTGAACCCCGTCATCGTAGGTTCCCATAGGTTTCATTCACCCTTTCCCGACAAGTCGGGAAAGGGTTCCTGGGGGCTCAAGCCTAATGCCATCCAGTTTGAGATTGGAAAGAGTAGTATCGCCTTACACCTAGGCTCAAGCGACGAAATTCTCGGTTTGGCCTCCTTCTCCCACCAACTCTGGCAGGCGAGGGAACCGACCCCAATTGCCTTGGCTGGCTCAACTAGCGATTGGATTCCCGCCGCACCTACTCGGCAATTCTCAAACTGGTTCGCAATTTGCTCAAGCCCTCGCTGGGAAGACGACTAATAACCATCGCTCCAGTCCTCACCGAGATCGTCAGCCTGAACCTCAAACAGGACGGCACTGGGAACTTCGCCCATATCTACACTGAGGTTTCAACCCCATCTCGACGATTCTCGCTGATTCAAGCGCGTGGTGCAGCCTAGTACACGCTGAGTGGCAGGGCTGAATACCCTTTCGAACTACCCCGATGCATCGGGACACCCACATCGATTGTCTACTCCGTCGCCGACAATCTGAACGTTCACGTCGCCTGACTTCGGAGAGTAGTTGCTGCCAGTGCGGTTCATCGAAACGTTGAACCATACGATTTATGCAAGATGGAGTAGTCTAGAAGTATGAGCCGCCCTTCTAAGAAAGACATTAAGAACTCCATCGACAAACTCAAAGAGAAGTCTGCCGGTGGCTCTGATAAGCCGCGAGAACTCCCATCTGCTTTGCCTGAGAAAAAATCGAGCATCCGCATTCGAAAGCAAGGGATTTAGCGCCGAATCTCGGTCATATTTCAGTTGGATTGAGATGTCTTGAACCGGGGCCTGACGGGATGAGCGACTTGGATCACGGTGGATACCTAGTCCACAAGGGCCTTTTACACGTCCGCCCCGAAGCTCTTTTGGATGCCGTCGTGTGAGCGGCAGCCTCCGCAAACGGTGGGTCAGCTAAACAATGGATTTTGTTTGCTCGACGAAGCAAGTCAAGGGCAATTAGACCAGGACGGAACCTTCAGCGCTGTATTCCCATGACTCAGCCAGAGCCAACCAGGCTAATCGGGTTCTTCGCACACGGTGCGCCGGTATGTGTGATAGCCCGACGCGGACCCTCGGACCTGACCCGATTCATTCTCTGGCATACCGACAAGGACGCCTTTACACCAGGGCAATGGTTTCGTGGCAAAGTTGACCATGCAACCCTTAGCTGGGATGGCCGCTACATGGCACTCGGCATCATGGGCACACGCTCAAGAGGTGCCGACGGATATCACCAAGTGGCAGTTGTCTGTAAGCCACCTTATGTATCCGGAATTGAGTCGTGGGTGGGGGGACTTTGCATGAACTCACTAGCCTTTCTGCCCGGCGACATCCTCACCGTTCCGGAATACGCTCAGAAGAAGAGTCTCACACAATCTCGATGCCCGTTTAAGCGAATTCCCGATTTTCAAAATTGCCCGAGAGATCACGACTGGGTGATCGACGCCAGTAGGGGGCCGGCCATCGGAGCCGACCAGTTCGGCAGAAAGATCACGTTTGAAGCGGGTTGCATATACGTCGACGCCGAATGTGGCCGCACATTGCTGCTGGACACCAACCCAATGCGATTTGAACCCATAAAGGCACCTGAATCGGCATGCCACTGGTGAGAACCCGACCTGCCAAAGTGTGAAACATGGCCAGATAAGTTCCTGGTGATGTGGTTATCTCCGGGGCTTCAGCTCGGTGGCATTATCAGGCGGGTGCGATCTGCCTGCGTGAAGATTTAACTGGTCCGATCAGAGTTCGGAATTCCGAGCGGTAATTCCGCCTTGGATTGCTGCCCGAAGGATGTCAAGGTTGATGTCCTTCAAGGTTTTGAACCTGATACAGTATCCAGTCACGGTTGCCTTGCCGATCTCTTTACCGAATGTGTTGGCTAAGTAAGTCTTGTCTTCGAGACCAAGAATGTAAATGGAGATTCCAGTTGTGTTTCCACTTAAGCCAATTTGATAGAACTCTTTGCTGGTTCCATCCGCGTATTTGATGAAGTAGGAGCCGTATCCGATATTTGGGTTGGAAACAATCTTCCCGTCGCTATTCTTGCCGTCTAGGAACCACAGCTTGCAATCTGGCAACAGTTGGAGCGTCAGTTGATGGAGCGACTGCATGTCGCTTTGCTTGGGCTTCGGCTGGCTTGCAATATAAGCTTGGATCTGTTCTTGAATGTCCATTTCGGTTCCGGTTTGTGTGAGCTAATAGCTTAGGAGAGTATAGGCTTCGTTGGGTGGTGGGGCTGCCTGCAACCACTCATCTGGTTCATGGGATCTTTCATTTACCTTTGCGAGGAGCCTCGGGGGTAACAACGAGACTTTTTGCATCTCAACCGTTTTGGTGCATAGTACGGAATTGGGTCGTGACTAGGCTACATTCGGTCACCAACTCACTGGTTCATCCCCATTAGTGGAAGGAAGGGTTATGATTTCGCATCCCGCATATGTCTTCGTTGGCTTGATCTTGGGCGCGCTGCTGCACGTTCAAGCTGGGCAGGCTCAGGTCAGTCCCGTTTCCAGTGCGAGACCCGGGTTGTTGCCATCCAAGCGGTTGGCCCGCGAAACGGCAATGTCCCACGACGGGTGGTACGCCGAACTCCCCGCCGCCAAAGTAAAAGCACGCCAGCTTGGTCGGGATATGCTTATCGACTTCGGCGGCAGCGATTGGTGTTTTGCATGCGGAGAGCTGAAGAGGAAGGTCTTTACTCAGCCAGCCTTTAACTCGAAGGCACTCAAAAAGCTGGTCTGCGTTGATATCGATGCCCTCAGCGTTGGGCTATCGCCCCAGCGCAAAAAGAGCTATGAAGATCTGCAACGGCAATATCACATAGGTTCATTCCCATCTGTGCTGCTTGCCACTCCAGACGGCGTGGCTTATGCGTGGATAACGTATTCGGAGCAGACGGCGACGCCGGAGAAGTTTTGGGCGTCTCTCCAGCCACTGATTGCGGAAGGCAAGGCATTTCGCCAAGGACTTGCCAAGGCGGCAAATCTGTCCGGAACGGCCAAGATCGATGCGATTGTCGCTGGGATGAAGCAAGTTCGGCCAGACCTCCTGTGGCGATTCCAGGCTGCAAAAATTGAACAGCTTCGTAAGCTCGATCCATCTGACAAATCCGGATACCTTGCCTATCTTGATGCCCGTCGGGCGGTGGAGGCCGCTGAGCAGAACCTTGCAAACGACTACAAGCTGAATTCAAAGGTAACCGTGGCGGACGTTGATCGACTGATCCGCAAATATCGACTTCAAGGTGAAATGCTACAGCAGGCTGAAGTCATGAAGGCGATTATAGAAACCTGCGTGAATCGGAATCCAGATAGGGCACTGGCGTGCTTTGACCGTATTCTCCAAGAGGACCATCAGCGCAGTCCCTACGATTTACATGGCTACTTTCCGCTTGACCCTGCCTCGGCAGGGAAGATCCGAAGCGGGTTAGACAGTGCACGTGCTCTTGATTCCAAGGATTTGGCAAGGAAGTACGTGATCCTAAATCGCATTTTTGAGGGGGATATGCCTGACCGCTATCAAATCTCCTGCGAGTCAAGTGTCGGAGGCACGTACCGCCCCGATATTGCCACCCGTATTCCGATCGAGGACGCTTTCTCGGAAGCTGTGCTGGTTCAGACCGAGAAGATGGACGCTGAATCGAGGAAACAGGCCATTCAGAAGGAGTTAACCGGAAGCCGATTCTACATTCACTCAGGCGCCTTCAAAAAGGTGCTCGCGATCGTGCCGGGGTATTACGTGCGGGTCGGTGATGACGGCTATCTCCCTCGTGGATAGCTAGGTCTCGTTCAGACCGAGTCAACTGGAAAATGGACATCCACCCCGCTAAAGCTGACAAAAAGGTGGGTAGCTGACACTTGGCAACTTTGCCGCAGGTCAGCTACCCTTTTGCCTTAGAACCGATAGCCGAGGCTGAGGCCGAAGCGGCTTAGGTCTCGATTATTTTCTTTGCCGAGTTGGTTGTACTGCAGCTCGAGGAAGGGTCCGCCTCGGAACTGTAGGCCGATAAAGCCCTTGGCTCCCCACTTGACGAAGTTGTCCGACTGTAGGTCGTCAACATGTCCGCTGTAGTAGCCAAAGCCAGCGCCAAAGTAGGGTGTCGTGGATCTCTTCGGGTCGGATAGGTCCTGTCGGAATTCCAGCCCTCCGCCATACCAGGCGTAAGGTGAGTGCTTCTCAAATTCGCCCGCGGTGTCGAAGTAGAGACCGACGCGGGTGCTTGGGCTTGGGACCCAGATATCTACGTCCAAGCCAGCTGTCGCCATCGTTTCGTTCGTTCCGAAGTACTCGGTCCAGAGCATCGCTCCGGCCTTAATTCCGATCAAGCGCGTATGCTGCCGATCGACTTCGACGGGCGCAGGCGGTGTTGGCTGCACGACCACAGCGGGTTGCGGTACCACGACCACGGCAGGCGGAGGCGTTACGATAACCACAGGTGGTGGCGGCGTCACAACTTCTACAGGGGGAGGGGGTGGTGGCGGCGTGACCACTTCAACAGGAGGAGGAGGTGGAGGCGGAGGGGTTACGACCGCAGGTGGTGCGGGCGGTGGCGGCGTTACGACAGGAGGAGGCGGGGCGATCCTCATCGGAAGACTGTCCATCATGGGGTTGGAACATCGCCAATAGATAACTGGTGTTCCGTCCGCAGTAACCCAGGCCGGGCTACCCGCCGTGTAACGAACGTGAGTTGCGTACGGGCGTCCGTCATGAAGGCCCCAAGACGAGTAGCTTCGAGTGGTCTGAAGTCGGCCGAGGTGTACGTCTTCGCGAATGTACTGAAGGAGGGTCTCCGAATGAGTTCCGAAGCACTTTGCCATCGCCCTTAGCGACTTTGGATGTTGCCTCAGCCCCTCGATGAACTCTGCTTTCGACGTGTACTGCACACGCATGAAAGCATCCCGACTGGTAGGTTCATGAAGTCGGTCAACCGCCAGGGCGGACGAGGCTGACAATGCCACAAGTCCAGTCCCAAGCGACAACGTGCGGAAGTTGAAGGTTGCGCGCTGGCGAAACCGGTGATCTGCATTAAATTGTGCCATTAGCGGAGTCGTGTGACTAGAGCTATTTGGTGGATGTTCCAAATGCGGCTATGAATGAGGATTCACACGGCGAAATAGGAGTTCCACTCAGCCGGCGGCAAGGACTACGGTCGCGAAAGGCTTTCCAAGCTGTCGAGAAACTGCAGGTTTTCCATCACGACGATGGCCTTCCACCAATCGTAGGCACCCGTCCATGCCCTGGCTTCATCCGTTGAAGAGCTTCCAGTCCCCTTCGGAGATGACTTCAACTTTGCTGTCGACCACCTTGATTGCGGTCCCGTAATCAATTGCATATCCGGGGTTGCCGATTTCTGCCGCCCATTTCTCAGCGGCCTCAAGCGTGTTGTCCGGGCAACCGGGGTTGCCAACATGCGGGAAGATTGAAAAGTTGACGAAATTTAGCGCCGCGTCTGCTCCTGCGGGGGACTTCCACTGCACGAAGTCCGACCCAACACGTGGAGTCATCGCCATGCTCCCTCCACTCAAGCCCACCCAGACTTTATCACCGAGCGTTGGAAGGAGATCTGCCATGCCAGATTCTCGCATCCATTGAGCAAGGTACAGAGCGTCGCCGCCGTTCACCAACAGAGCATCTGCTTCCTGAACCCAGCTGACCCAGCGATCTCTTTCAAGGCTCGGAAGGGCCGTTAGTTCCAGCACTCCTAATTTCTTCCAGCCGAGTCCGCTCATCGGGCAATGATCCTCGCGTCCGCTGATGAAGCGATAGGCGCGCTCGGGGGTGCTCATCGGGTGACCGTATCCTGCGGTAGGAATGCAAAGCGCGCTGCACTCTTCAATCGGTTTCCCCAGTAGCCCAACCAACGCCTCAAGGATGCTCTGATTCGTGACGCCGGAGTCGGTTAGTAGGAGTTTCACCATGGCTGTAAAATTGTACAGGGCAACGCCAAAAGGCGGAAGCCTGAGGTGAGTTCACAGAGTTAAGGCTATCTGCCGGCGAGCCCTTCCCGATAGAGTGCTTGAACTTCGGACCCGGTTAGGGCTCGGTTGTAGACTCTCAGGTCATTAATCGCGCCTTTAAATCCGTAGTTGACGTAACTATTTGGGAAGCTGTTGTTTGTCCCAATTCCGACACCTGGGTTGGAAGCTGGATCCAAAGGGACAACTGGGGTTAAAGCGGAATTGAAAAGGTTTTCCCCGGTCAGGATCCCATTCTTGTATAGGCGCAGCGCGCCTGATTTCTGATCGTATGTAGCCGCGATGCAGACGAATTTGTTTAACGGCATCTTGCCCCAGATGTCTATGCCCCCATTGGGCTGCGCCGCCCCATCGACACTGAACTGTAGGTTGCCAGAGGGTAGAACCATCAAGGTGTAGGGATCGAGGCCATTCCGGTCGTCGCCGTCAAAGATGATGGATGAAGCACCTTGAGAAGGGTCTGGATAAGAAAAAAGGGAAGCCCAGGCAGTGATCGAAAACGACTTCTGGAACTGCATATCAGGAGCGGCAGGGACGTTGACACCCGTCGTGCTCCCGTTCAGAACGATGGCCTGGCCAATCATTCCTTTCACATAGGTCACCGGTCCCACGGCAGTCCCGTTCAGGGTGCCTATTGAGTCGTTGGTGTCTCCATCAAATTTCCATTCGTGAATCAAACCCATGTTCAAAGTTGAGGCAGCTGACACTCCTCCGCTTCCGCCCCCGCAACCGACCATTGAAATGCACAGGCAAATCAAAGGGCCAAAGCTCAATCTGTGGGTTCTTCTCTTGTAAGTGGTCATTTTGATGTGGCTCACATTACAGGTTGACATAGCTCGTCCTATGTCTGGTCGCCTCGAGCATAGTCGTGTCATTTCTCGACTGGAATCATCTCTTCTTTCGCAGTGGTGTCCTCAAAGCCAGATGATTTATCCCGGTCTCCGAATACGTTGCCGTCCAGCGAGCCCATATCTACCACAGCCGTTTCCCGAAGCCGAAGACGGCTCAGCGAGGTAGCGCGTACGCAATGTACATGCCTCCTTTAGGCTCATTTGGGCGTCCCTTACTTCCTTCGGCGCAGACAACGACGAACTGCCGGCCGTCTGCCATGTAGATGGCCGGGGTTGCGTTGGCGGCGAATGGGAGGGTGGTTTCCCACAGGAGTTTGCCGGAGGACTTATCTAGCGCTCGCAGCTTGCGGTCGTAGTTGGTTGCCGCGATAAACACCAGGCCGCCGGCAGTGACAGCCGGTCCTCCATAGTTTTCGCTGCCAGTGTCCTTCATGCCCTTGGACGCCAGTTCCGGGTATTCGCCAAGCGGGATCTTCCAAGCGTACTCTCCCGAATTCAGGTTGATCGCACTGAGCGTTCCCCAAGGAGGAGCGATCGCAGGGTAGCCATCGGGATCTAGGAACTTTCGATATCCAGTGAATCGATAGTCCTGCTCAACCGCCGCTGCCTCGTCCGCTTGCAGCGGCTTGCTCTCTCCAGTCAGCACGTAATTCACCACGGCATTCAAGTCCGCGTCCGAAAGATTCGGGAAGCTTGGCATACGCCCTGCGCCTTGGCGTACCAAGCGACTGATCGCGCCGGCGTTCCATTTCGGGTCCAACTTCAGCAGGTTGGGGAACTGTGGCGGCGAGCCAGCCTTGGTGTCTCCGTGGCAGTTTCCGCAATTTCGAAGGTAAAGCTGCCGGGCGGATTTCTCCTTTTCGTTCTTGGTCAGGTGAGAAGTCCAAGCCATCTCGTTCGCATTCACATAGAGGAGTCCTGATTCCGGATCGAACGCGGGACCGCCCCACTCTGCGCCACCGTCAAATCCAGGGAAGATGAGCGTTTCCTTATCAACCTCAAACGGTTCGAACGGCGTCCCACCCCAGTACAGGATGTACTTCTCCAGGGCCCAGTCATGAGCTTCCGGCGTCCGCTGGGTTAACATGTCCTCGGTCAATACTTGTCGAGCAAATGGGGCTGGTTTGGTGGGCAGCGGCTGGGTCTCAGAAGCGATCTCACCCGGTGTATGACTCGGCGGATAGCTGCGATCCTGGATCGGAAAGAGTGGCTTTCCAGTTCGACGCTCAAATACGTAGACGTGTCCGGTTTTCGTTGTTTGAGCCACGGCATCGATCCAGTTACGACCCCGCTTGACTCGAACCAAGGCGGGAGGCGAAGGGAAGTCTCGATCCCAAATGTCGTGGTGGACGGCCTGGAAGTGCCAGATGCGCTTGCCTGTTTTTGCATCAAGCGCCAAAAGAGTGTTGGCAAATAGATCGTTTCCCAGCCGATCCGCTCCGTAGAAGTCGCTCGCGGCGGAGCCGGTTGGAACGAATACGATTCCCAGATTTGAGTCGACTACCATGCCCGCCCAGTTGTTGGCCGATCCGGAAACCTTCCAGGCAAACTTGGGCCATGTGTGGTACCCAAACTCGCCGGGATGAGGAATCGTATGGAAGGACCATCTAACCTTGCCGGTTCGGACATCGTAGGCGCGGATATCTCCGGGAGTGCAGGGAAGTCCCTCTGATACCCGGCCCCCGACAATCAACAAGTCTTTGTAGATCACGCCCGGGGTTGTAAGCACGATCCATTGCTTGGCAGGGTCCCGTCCCACCCCTTCCCGAAGGTCGATTCTCCCTTGGGTGCCAAAACTTTGGATGTTCTTGCCAGTGGCGGCCTCCAGTGAATAGATGTACTGGCCAACCGCAGCAAACAAGCGCCCCTCGGTTCCGTCGCTCCAGTAGGTCAAGCCGCGGTTGGCACCGCTCCCGACGATGCCGGACTTGAATTTCCACTTCTTGACGCCAGTCGCGGCATCG
Organism: uncultured Armatimonadota bacterium; assembly: GCA_903927025.1. Lineage (GTDB taxonomy): Bacteria > Armatimonadota > Fimbriimonadia > Fimbriimonadales > Fimbriimonadaceae > Fimbriimonas. The sequence goes on along the minus strand of CAIYLG010000013.1, from coordinate 127,998 downwards.
AGTGCGACTACGTTATGGTTTGGAGTGACCCCATAGAGGATGTTGCCGACCACAAGGGGTTGAGCCTCCGTTCCTCCCGGCCCCTCGCCGCAATCATACGTCCAGGCAACTTGCAGCTTGTCTACGTTTGAACGGTTGATTTGAGAAAGGCTCGAAAAACGGTTCCCGTTTGAACTCCCGCCATAGAACGGCCAATCGGACTGAGGCTCCGCCTGCGAAGGGAGTGTCGGCTTAGTTGTGGGTGTGTTTGCCAGCGCGTACAGAAGGGGAGCTACGCCTAAAACACCCAGAATCCAATTGCTAAATCTCATAAGTTGGTAAGCAACACGGCTGCGTGGTGCCAGTCGGCATATGCCGACTTACCTAGATTATCAGTTGGGCTGAGGGAGAGCAACGGGGGCAACGTTTGTTGGTGCTGTCTGAGAATTCTTTCAGCCGGCTCCGTATCTATCTCTCTTGCTTTTCAGGTCGACGATTGACTTCGAAACGTTGTACTCCTAGTTCAACCGGTACTTGGCGAGAGGCTCCCGAAAATGTATTCCTAAAACACACGGAACATCGCTATTACCAGGCGAGTCCTCCTGAGGTGCATCAGTTTCGAGCTTGTATTTTCACCTGCCCGCGCACTGATACGCCATCGAAGTTGACAGTGAAAATCGGGTGAGTCTCAGATCTAAACGAGAGTGTTTGATCAGGCGTGCGGTCAGGATGTGTGGGCGTAAGAGACGCTTCCAAGAAGTGATCTCCGAGTTGGCTTTCGAAATCTTCGTCCAGTTGAAGAACCCCAGATAGTGAAGGAACCCTATGGTAGACGAACTCGAAGTGTACGCCCAAGACATCGTGAACACGGTGCGAGAGCCGTTGTTGATGCTCGATGCGACATTGAGGGTTCGCAGCGCCAATCGCGCGTTTTATCAAACCTTTCAAGTGACTTCCGAGGAGACGGAGAATAGGCTCATTTACGAGCTCGGCAATGGACAGTGGGATATCCCTGACCTGCGAACCCTCTTGGAAGATGTCGTGCCCAAGAGTTTGGTGTTTGACGACTTCGAGCTTGAACACACATTTCCGGTCATAGGTCGCCGAGTGATGTTGCTCAACGCACGGAAACTTCGGCCCGGCAGCCACTCCGAACTTCTTGTGCTGGCAATGGAAGACGTCACGGCGCGCCGCCGCTCCGAGGCCGATCTCAAGGCCATCGACATGTACGCTCAAAACATTGTCGATACCGTTAGAGAACCCCTCCTCACTCTCGACACAACTCTCCGGGTCCAAAGCGCCAACCGTGCTTTCTATCAGACCTTCAAGGTCTCACCCGAAGAGACGGAGAATCGCCTTATTTACGAACTCGGCAACGGGCAATGGGATATTCCAGATCTCCGAACCTTGCTCGAAGACATCGTTCCCAAGAGTTCAGTCTTTAACGACTTCGAACTGGAGTACGACTTTCCCGCGATCGGGCGACGAGTGATGCTTTTAAACGCTCGTAAGCTGCAGGCTGGCCACCATGGAGAGCTTCTTGTTCTGGCCATGGAGGACGTCACCGAACGCCGTCGCTCAGAGGCTGACCTTAAGGCGATTGAAACCTACGCCCAGAACATTGTGGACACAGTGCGGGAACCACTGCTGATATTGGACACCACGTTACGGGTCCGATCCGGCAATCGCGCTTTCTATCAGACTTTCAAAGTATCTGCAGACGAGACGGAGAATCGCCTCATTTACGAACTAGGCAACGGGCAGTGGGATATTCCAGATCTGCGAACCTTGCTCGAAGATATCGTTCCCAAGAGTTCTGTCTTCAACGATTTCGAACTGGAGTACGACTTCCCAGGGATCGGGCGACGAGTGATGTTGCTGAACGCAAGAAAACTACAGGCTGGTCACCATGGCGAGCTGCTTGTTCTCGCTATGGAGGATGTTACTGAGCGAAAGCGCGCCGCTGAACTTCAGCGCACTGCCTCGGAATATGCCCGTAGCCTCATCGAAGCGAGTCCAGACCCTCTTGTCACGATTAGCCCGGAAGGAAAAATCACAGATGCCAATCAGGCAACTGAACTGGTCACGGGAATCGCGCGCCAGCATTTGATCGGCACTGACTTTTCGGACTACTTCACAGAACCCGAGCAGGCTCGCACGGGATACCAGCAAGTGTTCTTAGAGGGGTTTGTTCGCGATTATCCTTTGGCGATTCGACACGTTTCCGGCCGAATAACAGACGTGCTCTACAACGGGAGCCTCTATCGGAATGAAGCTGGAAAGGTGCTCGGGGTTTTCGCTGCGGCGCGAGATGTTACCGAGCGCAAGCGAGTTCAAGAGGAAGCAGCCAAGGCGAAGGAAGCTGCCGAAACCGCGAACAAAACGAAGAGCCTATTCCTTGCGAACATGAGCCACGAGCTTAGAACTCCGCTGAACGCCATCCTTGGATATTCGGAGATGCTCCAGGAAGACGCTCATGAGCGGCAACTTGACGATTTTAGTGTCGACCTCCAAAAGATCACGGGAGCGGGCAAGCATTTGCTCAACCTCATCAACGATATTCTCGATCTTTCCAAGATTGAAGCGGGAAAGATGGAGCTGTTCACCGAGACATTCGAGGTTGGAAAGATGCTGGACGAGATCGCCTCCACGATCCAGCCCATGGTCGAGAAAAACGCAAATACACTCCAGCTTCGGCGGTCAGACAATCTTGGTTCGATGCATGCCGATCAAATAAAAGTTCGGCAAGCGGTTGCGAACTTGTTGTCGAATGCCGTGAAGTTCACGCAAGAGGGCGAGATCACTCTGGACGCAACCCGCGAGCAAATGGATGGCGTTGAGTGGATCGTGTTTCGTGTGACGGACACGGGAATTGGATTGAGTTCGGAGCAGATCGTAAAACTCTTCAAGGACTTTAGCCAGGCAGATGCTTCGACGACCCGAAAATTTGGAGGAACCGGGCTGGGACTCGCTCTCTCACGTCGATTCTGCCAGATGATGGGTGGTGACGTGACCGTCAGCAGTCACCTCGGCGAAGGCAGTGTATTTACAATCAAGCTTCCTGCCGTTGTCATCGATTCAAAGCCAGAGAACTCCTCAGGCAGTTCCACATCAGAGGGAACGGCGCAATTTCAAACGGCAGACGCGCCGGCACCGGTACCAATCGGCGAAAGCTGTGTTCTCGTGATCGACGACGATCCCGCACAAAGGGACTTGCTGGAGCGGTTCCTCTCTAAAGACGGGTTTTGCGTTCGCACCGCTTCTGGAGGAGAGGTGGGTTTGCAGTTGGCCCGTGAACTTCGACCCGTTGCCATAACGCTTGACGTGATGATGCCAGGCATGGACGGATGGAGCGTGTTGTCGGCGTTGATGGCGGATGAATCTTTGAGGGAGATTCCGGTGATCATGCTGACCATGGTTGATGACCCCGCCCGAGGTTTTACACTGGGAGCGGCCGAATATGCCACGAAACCAGTGAATCGGAAGCGCCTGTCTCAGATTCTGAATAAGTACGTTGCAGCAAATCCTTCAGTTCTAGTTATCGAGAATGACCCGACTGCGCGAGATATGACTCGGAGCATGTTGGAAAGGGAAGGTTGGAAGGTCACGGAAGTCGACAACGTAGAACTTGCGCTTAAGGCGCTCGAGCGAGAGCGACCGACCTTGATTCTGCTGGACCTCATGATGCCCGACTTGGATGGCTTCGCCTTTGTGGAACATATGCAGCTGCACTCCGAGTGGCGCTCAATCCCACTGATCGTCGTAACTGCTAAAGATTTGAGTGCACAGGACCGCAACAGGCTTAGCGGGTTGGTAGAGACAATCCTCCACAAGGCTACGAACTCGCGTGAATCTCTTCTCGATCAAGTGCGGATCGCCGTTGCTGGCTGCGCCGCTCATGGCAAGAGTCAAACAATCTCAAATTAAGATCATGACCAAAATTCTGTTGGTTGAAGACAATGAAATGAACCGAGACATGCTTTCGCGCAGGCTTGAGCGCAAGGGTTACGACGTGATTCTTGCGGTCGATGGGTCCTCTGGAATCCAGTTGGCGTCTGCGGCTTCGCCGGACCTAGTTCTCATGGACATGAGTTTGCCAGTGCTTGATGGCTGGGAGGCTACGAAGCGGCTGAAGGCAGACCTAGCGACAAGGCATATTCCTGTCATCGCACTAACGGCACACGCCATGGCGGGTGATCGGGACCGTGCTATTGAGGCAGGTTGTGACGATTACGATACTAAACCGGTCGACTTGGCGCGGCTGCTCGGAAAGATTGAGACTTTACTAGGCCAAAGCGCGGGCCATCGCCCCAATCCAGGAGGATCCGAATTCTAATGCAACAGGAAACCATCGCGAGCGGACCAACTCGGTACTCGATACCCCAAGCCTTGATCCATGACCTCCGCACGCCCTTGAACCTAATCATCGGTTATTCCGAGATGCTCACTGAGCGGGCGAGGGAAGCGGGGCCGAATGAGTTTGTATCGGATTTGGAGAAGGTTTCTCTGGCCGGACAACGCCTTCTGGGGATTATCGCTGGGAACTTTGACAGCACGACTCAGACCTCCGTCGCCCCACTTCAAGCCAACAAGGTCCCACTAGAAGAATCCCCGAGGGCGAGCTCGCATGTGTTGCCACAAGTGAATGAGGCGCCAATGAACCATATAGAGGGCCGTCTACTTGTCGTTGACGACGACCAAGGCAACCGCGATGTGTTAACTCAGCGGTTAAAAAAGCAGGGTTATTCGGTGGCAACAGCGGAAAATGGCCATCAGGCGCTTGAAATGCTTCAGGCAGAAGCTTATGACCTAGTGTTGCTGGACATCATGATGCCCGAAATGGATGGGTACGAAGTGCTGAGACGGCTAAAGGCGAATCATGAGTTGAAGAACGTGCCCGTCATCATGGTTTCTGCGTTAAGCGAGTTGGATTCGGTGGTGCGCTGTATCGAGTTGGGGGCAGAGGATTATCTCACCAAGCCCTTCAATGCCGTGCTGTTGAAGGCGCGTCTGGGTGCTTGCCTTGAGAAAAAGCGCGGTAGGGATCGCGAGATGAAACTGTTTGATCAGCTTCAGCAAAACTATTTGAGGCTCCAGGAACTAGAAAAGCTTAGGGATGACCTGACCAACATGATCATCCATGACCTCCGAACTCCGTTGACCTCCGTCATCGCAGCGATCCAGACCCTCGATGTGGTCGGTCCAGTTAACGAGGGACAACGCGAAATCATTGAAATTGCTGGGAGTGGATCCGAAGCTCTCTTGAATACGATCAACAGCCTCCTCGATGTGGATAAATTTGAATCCGGCGAGATGAGTGTTGATTACTCATTGCTTTCCCCCACGGAAATTATTACTTCGGCAATAGGGCAAGTCGCGTCGCTCGCGAATGAGAAGGGAATAACTCTCGTTCCCGAGATCTCTCCGGGTTTGCCGTGGCTTAATGCAGATGAAAACAAGCTGCAGCGTGTCCTTGTCAATCTCTTGGGGAACGCGCTCAAGTTCACCCCGCCAGGTGGGTCAGTGACGCTCAAAGTGAGTGGGTCCGATGACAACCAGGCTATCCGATTCTGCGTGCAAGACACAGGTGAGGGCATTCCTCCCGAGGAGTTTGGTCGCATCTTCGAGAAATTCGGCCAAGTAGACTCGCGAAAGGGAGGTCGATCGATGAGCACCGGACTCGGACTGACTTTCTGCAAATTCGCCGTTGAAGCGCATGGAGGCCACATTGTTGTGGAGAGCGTATTGGGGCATGGAAGCAGTTTCTCCTTTACGATTCCACTGTCCCCACCGTCACTCCGTGGTGCATCCGCTAAAGGCGTCGATTAGGAGTTCCTCGCTTTGCATTTCCATTGAGCAGGTCTCCACTCATTTGAAGCAACTGTCGTCCCAAATTTAGGAATGCCGAATCGTCAGGACAGCAGAGGCATAGACATAGTCGGCTCCTGCCGTTATGGTCGCGGACGTTGTTGTCGCGACAGAATTTGTCTTGAGGCTAAACGTGGCGGACTTGGATCCGCCAGGAACCGTCACCGTTGTTTGGACGGTGGCCAAACCGCTGTTCGATACCAGGGTGACAACCTCTCCTCCGGGACCGGCCAGACCGTTCAGGGTTACCGTTCCAGTTGATGATGTTCCACCCACGACCGAATTTGATGAAAGGGAAACGCTCAACACTCCAGCGGGAACGACGCCAATGTATTGGGTCTGGATGCTGCTGCCGATAGATGCCGCGATGGCAACTGTGGTGTAGCCAGAGACGCCGGTAGTGGTGATGACGAAAGTGGTGGAGGTGGCGCCAGATGCGACCGTGACGGTAGAAGACACTTTGGCGCATGCTGTATTTGACGACAGGTGGACCACGATCCCCTGTGGACCGGCAACCGTTCCAAGAGTTACCGAACCCGTTGCGTTCGATCCGCCATAAATTGTCGAAGGCGAAACCGATATGCTCGAAACCGTATCGGCAGTGATGGTGAAGGTCGCCGATTGCGTGTTATTTCCGGTCGAGGCGATCACGTTCGCCGTCGTTGAGGCGCTGACACTAGTCGTGGTGACCGAGAAAGACACCTTAGTCGAGCCAGGTGCAACTGTCACCGTCGTCGGCACGCTTACGTTCACGCTATCCGCAGAAAGTGAGAAGGTGGTTCCACCGGAAGGTGCCGCTGAAGCCAGAGTCACTGTGCCGGTGAGAGAAGTACCGCCGGCAACTGAAGACTTATTCAGCGAGACGCGAACGCTTCCGCTATGCGCGAACTGAGCGACTGATGATTGATTCCCGAAGACATCGTAAGCAACAACGTAGTACGTGTGATTGCCCACATTGGAATTGGCGTCCGGATCTGTGAACGTTGTTGCTGAACCTGACGAGATGGGGATCTCGCAACATACGTAGGGCGTGGTTCCCGCCGTGTAGCTGTCTCGCCATATGTTGAATCCGCAAACCCCGTTCGGACTGGAGGCAACCGTTAACGTCAGAGCGCAATGCCCGTTGGCATTGGTTGGCCCAGTGGAAGTTGGGATACTCGGAGCGCCAGATAGGCCCACCGACTGATTGACCTGCCAAGTCTTCCAGGCACTGCCCCAAGCGGAATTGGACCAGACAGCGATTGGATCGTCGTAGTATGCGTTCGAGCAGTTCATGATCTGACTCACTCGATAAGTCCCTGCATAGGTTACGGATGCTTCCGCCTGAAACTGGGCGGCGATTCGGCTGATGCCTGCACTGACAAATGCTCCGTCGACCCACGGAGAAGTTGGATATGCGGGATCGTTCTCTACATAAACTGCCGGAGCTCCAATTGCCTCGACGTCAATTTGATACGTATCGGCATTGGCCCAAACCTGCATGCCGTATATATTTGCAGCGGCTTGAAGAAGAGGCGGATACCAGGTGTTGATGATCGACTGAACAGCGGCAGCGGAAGGTGGACCCTGCAACGAGCTGCTGCCAGAGATCTGGGGCAGATAGTCGCCTGCTCCATCCTGCGGTGCGAAAATGTCCTTGCTTGTGAAGAGGCTTGAGCCTTGGTACACCGTCGAGAAGATCTGTTGCCACAGCGTTCCATATTCCGATGCCGTGTAGGCTTGATACGGCAGCTCAGCCACTGTGTTCTGATAGTACGGATTGAAGAACGGCGAAATGAGACGAGGCTTTGCGGACAGAGGGAAGTAGCTCGTCTCAAGCATCGAAATCAGATTGGCGTAAGCCGATGCGGCGTAGCCTGTTGGCAGGAAAGAGTTCTGACTGTCGCCAATGTTCTTGTCGAAGTAGATATTGTCAACTTCCCATGGCCAATACCAGCCGGCAAAGCTGGAATATCCACCAAATTGGTTATTGAGATCCGAGGCGACCAGTGTTGCCAACTTGGCTTCGCTTGCACAGAAGCTTGAGTCGGTAATGGGGTCAATGTAGCCGGATCCGTTTATGTTGCCTGATCGGAAACCCCATTCGTCTGCATAGAAGTTGAGTCCAACGTAAACGGTCATGCTGTTGTTCACACCGTTGTGTTGGGCGTAGTAGAGACACTCATCGACCGGCGACCTTGATGCTCCAGTCGCATTTCCAGAATACGAGACGTTGGGATAGCTCGTGGTGACGAGGCTGGAGACTGGGTACCAAGCTGTCGCTGTCGCGGCGGGGTAAGCGTTAGGTGTTCCGAGAACTTGACCGGCTCCTTCGTTCTCGTCGACCGACGACGCGAAGACCACGCTCTTGATTCCCTGATTGGCAAGTCCCTGGAACAGTGACTGCCACTGGGCGTCGGTGTAGTTTTGAACGGTCCAACCCTGCAAGAGTGTTACGGTTGAGACAGGTGGGATCGAGTTGCCCGAGCCTTTGCGATGCCCTCCGACTTCCGGTCTGTTCAGTGTGCCCACTCGACCATCGCCGGATGTTCCTGGCCACTGGCGAACGTGCTGATTCGCTCCCGGCAACCGTGGTACTGACCGCTTTCCGTGAGTTTGCTGAGCCACCTTGGTGGGGACCGAAGTGGCGTTCATGTCTCCAGACGAGGCTGCAAGGGAGGCTCCGAGGAGGAGAGATGAAAGGAGAGTTACCATTGGACCCAACCGAAGTGATCCGTAGGCTTGTTCGCCCTGGGACCGTCACTACTTCGTTGGTCGGTTGGTCCGAATTCGAAATGGCACTGTACATAAACCTGGTAAAGGTTTCAGGGTAGCGGAATTGTGTCTAGAGTCCCGATCTTCTCAGAAAGCATCTCGGCTGTTTTGTGCCCGATTGTCGAGGATGATGGGGAATCGACCAAGCACGAGAAGTAATCGGAACTCTTGGACACCTGCTGGAAATTGCTTGGCTTACGTATGCTTTTGTAGGAGCTGCTATCACCGTTGCGCCATAAATCCTGCTTAAGAGTCAAGAACAGGGGCGAAAGTCCGCTTGTTGTCCGCGCCAAATTTCACTATTTGGGATTGCAATAAACCCGTGTTACACTCCGAGGAGTGGGCTAGCTGAACTATCCCTCTTGCCACAGTGAGTCATTCCAAAATGCTTTTTTCATCTGTTCGGTTAATTCGCTTAGTCCATTTTTCAATCCGGAGGAGGTTGAGGCTTTGCCTGCTCGTGCTGGCAATGTCCATGACTGCGGCACACTCTGCCTTCGGACAGACTTACGTAGACATCCACGATTTTGGATATGGCACTGACGGCACGCTGCCGTACGCCGGAGTGACCCTGGACAATGCCGGCAACATGTACGGCACAACCTTATACGGTGGGTCGGACATAGCTGGCCAAGTTTGGAAACTCTCCGCATCAGGTGATTACCAAGTTCTTCACGTATTTGGTGGCACTTACGACGGCACGATCCCTGACGGAAACGATCCCAAGGGGGGAGTGACGCTCGATAGTTCTGGGAACCTGTATGGTGCAACCGTAGGTGGCGGCGCATACGGTGGCGGCATTGTTTGGGAGATCACTGCGTCAGGGAATTACCTCATTCTCCATAGTTTCTATAACGGTAACGACGGACTTGGCCCCGAAGCGGGAGTCACGATCGACCGATATGGGAATCTGTATGGTACGACCGGCTTCTGGGGAGCGAACTTGGGCGGGGGAAACGTCTGGGAAATTACTGCCTCGGGCCAGTACCGGGATCTGCACGATTTTGGCTCAGGCGCTGACGGAGCGGGTTCCCAGGCTAATGTGACAATCGATGGCTCGGGAAACCTGTACGGAACCACCTATGGCGGAGGTGCCAATGGCTGGGGAATCGTCTGGGAGATTACTTCGTCCGGCAAGTACCTGGATCTGCACGATTTTGGAGCAGGTTCTGACGGGACGCGACCCATTGGAGGCGTGACACTCGACAGCTCAGGGAACCTGTTCGGTACCACTTTGTCGAGTTCGCAATCAGAATCTGGTCCAGGCACGTTGTGGGAGATTACGGCAACTGGCACCTACCAACTCGTCCACACCTTCGGCTCGTCTGGCGATGGCAGCCAGCCCAATGCAGGTGTCTCCATCGATCCTTCTGGAAAGCTGTACGGCACAGCAACAAAAGGAGGGGCGAACAGTGGCGGCGTTTTGTGGTCCTTTTCCAACGGAAACTACTCCGTCCTGCACTCATTTGGTTCTGGCGCTGACGGAACCTATCCGTTGGCCGGGGTAACGATCGATGCGGCTGGAAACTTGTTTGGCTGCACTTATCATGGGGGAGCGAATGGTCCCAACTGTGGGATGATTTGGGGGATTGTTGGCGTGACTCTTGGCCACCTGACAATCACTCCAACTACGCTGCTCGGCGGCGCTTCAGCAACGGGCACCATAACGATCAGCGGCGCCGCTCCAAGTGGCGGGATTCCGATTGCGCTGAACTCCAGCAGCGCCAGCGTGTCCTTGCCTGGGTCTGTCACGGTGGCGGCCGGCGCAAAGTCAGCAACATTTCTCGCCAAGACTGCATCGGTGTCCACAACTACGACCGCGACGATCACCGCGTCGCTGGGTACTTCATCCCAGAGTGTGACCCTAACCGTTAACGCGCCACTATTGGCAGGCGTGAGTCTAAATCCCTCCAACGTGGTCGGTGGAAATAGCTCGACAGGCACTGTCACCTTCAATCGACCTGCTCCAGCTGGTGGTACGGTGGTGACGCTGGGGTCCAGTTCCTCGTCTGCCACCCTACCTGCATCAGTCACCGTTGCTGAGGGCTCAACTTCGGCAACGTTCCGCGCTGGCACATCCAAAGTTACTTCAGCCGTAACGGTCACGATAAGCGCAGCGGCATCAGGAACCACGGTGTCGACAGCACTGGTGATCACTTCAGATCAGACCGCGGCGATAACCCTTAATCCATCGACGGTGATCGGCGGGCTCAGTACGACGGGAACGGTTAAGTTGACCAAGGCCGCAGGATCCGGTGGTGTTGTTGTCTCGTTGACTAGCGATAACTCCTCGGCAACTGTCCCATCATCGGTCACTGTGGCGTCGGGTTCTTCGTCTGCCACGTTTGTCGTAAGCACGACTGTAGTTGGGGCAGCGACGCAGGTTGCGATCACGGCAACTTTGAACGGAACTTCGCAGGCGGCCACGCTCATCCTTTCGCCGCTTTCCCTGGTAGGTCTGACCCTAAACCCGACCAGGGTCGGTGGGGGCAGCTCGTCTACGGGAACGGTCACGATCACTGCGCCAGCAGGCGCGAGCGGAACGATCATTTCCCTGTCAGCGAGCAATTCGGCCGCGGTTCCACCGGTGTCGGTGACCATTGCTCCGCATCAAGTCTCAGCGACATTTACGATCGCCACGGTCGGCGTTCCTGTCCAGAGGAATGCGATGATCACGGCGTCATTGAGCGGTGCTTCCGTACAGGCGAGCCTTACGATAACTGCCCCAGCGCTTGTGTCGGTCAATTTTAGCCCGTCCTCAGTGGTTGGTGGTGCCTCCTCGACGGGAACGATCCAGCTCAGCGGCGTTGCCGGCCCCAACGGACTGATCATAGGGCTCAGCTCCAGCAATTCAATCGCTTCACTTCCGAATTCCGTGTTGATCTCATCGGGCCAGTCAAGCGCTTCCTTTATGGTGACAACGTCCGCGGTTACCTCTCCGACACCGTCAACGATCACAGCAAGTCTGAGTGGGAAGCCGGTCACAACGGTTCTCACCGTTGTCCCTGTCGGGCTTGCATCGATTAGCCTCGCACCAGCCACCGTTCCGGGTGGCTCAAACACTACGGGAACCGTCACCCTAAATGCCCCTGCGCCAACCAGAGGTTTGGTCGTTAATCTATCCGCCAACTCACCAAGCGTCCGGCTACCTGCCTCGGTGACGATTGCGGCCGGCAAGACAAGCGCGAGTTTTGCGGCTAAAACGACCGCGGTATCGGCGCAAGAGGCGGTTCGCGTGACTGCGAAATTTGGCGCCAATTCGGCGTCGACCACGCTGACGGTATTGCCCCCTGTTCTGTCGAAGCTCAGTCTCGCTCCAAGTACCGTGGCTGGTGGCACATCGTCAGTTGGAACCGTGCAATTATCTGGCCCAGCTGGAGCTGGCGGTCTCGTCGTAAAACTATCCAGCAATTCAGCCGCTGCCGCGGTTCCCGCATCGGTGACCATTCGGGCGGGTCAGAGCAGTGCGACTTTCAAGATTGAGACGGCAGGTACGGCTGTTGATACAACGGCGACCATCTCGGCGAATGCAAATGGTCAATCTCTGCAGGCGGCCCTTTCGGTGACCTCACCAAAATTGAGTTCGCTAACGCTAATCCCAAGCTCGCTGAAGGGCGGCCAGTCTGGCACCGCCGTGGTGGAGCTAAGTTCGGTCGCGCCAGCAGGAGGGTTGACGGTGTCGCTTTCCGGTAGCCAGTCCGCCGTGAGCGTGCCCGCTACCGTTTCGATTCCTGCCGGTAAGACACGGGGAACTTTCAAGGTGAAGACAGTTGGGGTCACCGCCAAGACGTCAGCCAACATCTCAGCAACCCTACAAAGCACGTCCAAATCTGCAGTATTGACGATCAACTAAGAAGTGGGAGATGTTTTCGGATGACGTCAGAATCGTTGGTGTGGAACGGTGGATCGTGCTTAAGTCCACATATCCACTATGAGACTTCAAGCGCAGGACCATCTGGAAACTCTGTTCGTATTGGATGGACGTCGCATTGTCTCGACGCGTGAACCTCATCCGAGCCAGGGACCTGAATTTGTTCTCATTCGCCGTGCCGACAGCTGTGCTTGGGGCATGGGCTCTGCGTTAGGGAACGAGCAGGCAAGGGAAGTATCGAGATTGGCGCTTGACGAAGAGCCGACCTCCGATTTTCGGCGGCCTCCAAAACACATTCAGGAGTACTTGAACATCGTCGGCGGCGAGTTCGATGCGGGGCCTGCATTTGAATTTCCCGCATGCATCCCGCTATTGGAGGCGGCTGTCCAGATCGAAAATGTCGAACGCCTCCAAGGTTCGTTCAACGGCTGGACAGCGGATGAGCTTCCTGAAAGGTCGCCGATCATGGCGGTTGTCGAGGATGGAGTGCCGAAAAGCATCTGCTTCTGCGCGCGTGTGTCTGATTTGTGTGCAGAGGCAGGAGTGGAAACAGCCACAGTTTTTCGCGGTCGCGGCTATGCCGGATTGGTCACCGGCGCATGGGCATCGGCAATCCGAGCTTCTGGCCGCACACCCATCTACTCCACATCTTGGAGCAATACTCCTTCTCTCGCAGTCGCCCAGAAACTGGGGCTCGTCGCCTGCGCAAGTTACTGGAACCTCTACGGCCCGACTAAGATGAGAGCCTCGTAGATCTCGCGTCTGTCATCTTTTTGCGCGTGCGGCCTGGTGTACGGGCGATGCTGCAAGAAAATCGTACAGCCTGACCGCTGGATATAGAATCAAAAGCTGTCTTCAGGTGAATTGGAGAAGCGTGGGTAGGATACGGCATGATTGGATTAGCATTCTTAGTCGGTGCCGCGATGACGGGATCAGCGCCCAACCTGGTGCCTAATCGCGCCTCCGCGACTCCCGATTACTTTTGCACCTGGAACATCCAGGTCTACGCCTGCAGCTACGCTGCTGTGCCTCCAACTCGCGGGCTAATGACCGAGGCAAGTCTTTTCGGAAAAGATCCAGTTCAAGGAGTTTTTGAGTTACACCCCAGTGTCCGGAGAGATCTCATCTTTGTGATCGACGACTCGTGGGACCTAGCCCGATGGGTGAAATCATGATTCTCCAAGCCATTTGCCTTTGTTTGATGAGTCCAGCCGGGGCCGGTACGGAAGCACAGAGGGACCCATGGACGTGGCCCTTCGCGGTGGATTCGATCTGGAATACGCCGATTGGGTCTGAGGCTCGCTTCGTTCCGGCACGGTTGAATGGAGCCCCGCATATCGGATTGGACGTTGAATACCTGGTCGTCACGAAGTCAACAGATCCCGTGGAGCCGGTGTTTCCGCCATCAAGTTGGAACAAACGTTGGCCCGGTGACACTAAGCGTAAATTGGGCGAGCTCCACGTGCCTGCCGCTCTGGTGATTCCAGACGCAAAGGAGGGATCGACACCGAATGGGTGTTCTGCCTTCTTAATGCCAGATGGCAGAACGGTGAAGCAACTCGAACCGACATGCCGGTTGGCCGAGGGAGGCCATCTCGTAGGCTGGCTGCGTGAGGATCAAGATATTTTTGGACCCGGAATCTACGGCACTCACTGGGGGTCCGGGCTTTCGACATTGGGTGGATCGATTCGAAAGGGAGAATTGGTTGGGAATCGACCCATCAGACACGCCATAAAGCTAAACGTCTGGGGAGATCAGCTCTATTACGGTGCCGACGTAAAGGGATTCCGATGGCCCGCTGATCGCTCCGATAGCGGTGCGCCTAGCGGTTACCACGGTAAGAACCCCAAACTCGTGATGGGGGCACTGTTGGCCCTTCAACCAAATTTGACGACCGCCAGTCTCGGAATACGGTCTGAACTCGGGAAGAAGCTCTTTCATGTGCTCCAAGACTATGGAGCGTACATCTCAGATGACTCCGGCTGGGATCACTACGATTTGTGCGCCGAAGTTGGAGTGCAGGAAGAAGTTCAGCAGAAGTACGGAACGCCTATCGGGTTCAACAGTGGAAGCTATCGGGATGAGCTGATGTCGATGATCACCAACTTGGCCATCGTGGACAACAATTCGGTGGTGTCAGTTGGCGGTGGCGGAATCCGACGAATGCCGCTTGCACCCCCGTTTCTAAAGATCGGAAAGTGATTCAGCGTTTTTGGGTCCTTAGCGGCTCATAACGTCTTGATCCGTAACAAGACCCTCAGACGTCAAGTAGACCATCACATAGGGCCACCTTGCTCCGTGCATCCGATAGTAGACGACCTTGCCGACCCTGCTTGAATGTCGCTCGATTCCTTCCAGCGACATCTCATGGCCAGCTGGAGCCTTCGCCAGGCAGAAGATGAAACCAGATGCGTCGAGCGTGGTGATTTGTTCGGGCTTGGACATGGCTTGCTCGATTTTACTGGCCCCGACCATCCGTGCCAGATCTTGGGGCGCCTTCTTTGACACTGCCTATTTTGAGAAAGATTTGAACGACTTTCCGTCGAACCGGTACAAGCCCATGTTCCGGGTACCTAACCAGATGTTGCCGGACCGGTCTTCGACCATGCACCAGACAAATAACTCATCCATGCCATCTTTCACCGTGTAGTTTTTGAGAGTATTTCCGTCGTAGCGCCATATGCCGGTGTAGCTGTTGATCACGTTCTCGGACTCCTCGCCCGAAAACCAGATATTGCCAGACCGGTCCACAAGTCGGGGCACTCCTAGATGGGCATCTTTTGAGTATTGCGAGAAGTGAGAACCGGTGAGTTTCCATGTTCCCACATGACGAGTTCCCAGCCAAAGAACGCCCTCGGGGTTCTCAGTGATCGTGCGTATCCAGCGTTCGCCACCTGGTTTCAACTGGGTCAGCGTGGTGCCATCGAAACGACAAAGTCCCTCTTCTCCCGGAGGCATGCCAGATGCAAACCAGAGAATGCCGTTACCGTCTTCATGAACGTCCTCAACCATCTTTAGGGTCAAATGACCGGGATTCTTGACCTTAGTGTCGTCCAAGAAGATGGATAACACTCCATGTTTGAGGCACAGCATCCCACCTGCAGTTCCAATCCAGATGGTTCCGTTTTTGTCCTCTCGCGAGCTCCAAACTGCTGGATCTGTCGGAGGAGCATGGCTAGGAGAGTGCTCCTTCTGCGGTCTCAGTGAGATGGGGATCCGCAGGATCGATTTTCCATCCCATCGAGATAGGCCCGAGTCCGTCCCGAACCAAACACTTCCATTTCTGTCCGCAAGAATCGACCACACGGTGTTGTTGGTCAGTCCATCTTTGACGGTGAACTGCGAAAACCCCTTGCCATCGTAGCGGTAGACGCCTTCACGAGTTGTGCCAAACCATAAGTTGCCTTCGGCATCTTGGACTCCACACTTGACCTCGTCGAACTGAGTGGAGTCTTGGCTCCGGGTCAACTTCGCTTTAATGGGCCGCACAGCGACCCGCCGAACTTGTTCAATCGGCTTCGTAGTGCCAACACAGGATCCCAACAAGCCAGCAACAAGCAGAAGGGAGGCGATTCGGATCCTTTCCATTTGGCAAGCAACAGTCGCCAGCGTCACTACGTTCCGTGCTTTTAGGTGATCCTGACTCCTTCTCGTTATCGCCGAATAAGTCAGATGGCTATTCTATGAGCCGGTCGTAAAGCGTCCCCATCCAAATTCTGCCCGTGCCCACGCTCGTCACAGCTATCAGACGTCAGGGTGCATTTCTCTAATGGGCAAGCTGTCTCTACAAACTCAATTTGGTGCCAAAGCTAAGCAAGGCGTTCCAATTCAATACCTAGAAAGAGGATTTGCCAGGAGTTGAGTGGGCGAACGCTTGACCAGCTTAGTGAAGAGTGGCTTGTCTCGTCGGGGAAAGCGATGACGAAGGAATAGGCATTCATTATCTGGTAGGTCCATGAGCGAACAAACTCATGCAAATCTCGCAAAACTGACGCCTGGGGAAGGCGTGGAAGTTAGAACCTCCTTAGCTAGCAACATTGCTAATGGATCAATTGGACTACTAGTCGCAAAACGGGGGCACGCTCGGTCTATCCTGTTCCTATTGTTTCAAGAGGTCAACAGTGCCACAACTTAGAAAAGCTTACTTGTCATCAGTTTCAGTGCTCTTTGCGGCCGCCTTCACACTTCTGCCGGCGCAAACCGCACCCAAATACGCAGACTTGCACGACTTCGGAGCCCCCGCTGGGACGATGGGGCCGGACGGCCAAAACTCATACTCAAATGTAGTCTTTGACGCTGCTGGAAACATGTACGGAACCACGGCGAGCGGCGGCTCCGCGACCTCAAACGGCACCGGTACGGTGTGGAGAATCTCTAAGAGTGGCGTGTACCGAGTGCTTCACACTTTCGGCGGAACCATAAGCCTCTCAAATGGAAAGCTTGGAATTGATGGCACCCATCCACACCAGGGCGTCACCCTGGACAAAGCGGGCAACATCTACGGGACCGCCCAAAATGGTGGACCTTACGGCGGAGGAATCGTATGGCGACTCAAGCCTTCCGGTGACTATAAGAGTCTTCACGAATTTGGCGGAGCAAGCGTTACAAACGCGGACGGAACTCTCGGACCCGACGGTTTGACGCCGCAATCCGGCATCACAATTGATGCTGCCGGCAACCTTTTTGGCACAACCACGGCGGGCGGCCCATACTCCAAGCCCAACGATTTCGGGGGCATCCTTTGGGAGATAACAAGCGCTGGAGCGTTTAAAGATCTCCACGATTTTGGAGGGATAGCGATCGATGCCGCCGGACAAAGTGCTGCAGATGGGTTTGGCCCTGTGGTCGTGTATGTTGATTTTGATTCTGCGGGCAATATTTACGGCACGACCCAGTTTGGGGGTGCAAATGGTGCCGGCACCCTGTGGAGGCTCACGCCGGCGGGGTCGTACCGGAACGTCCACGACTTTGGCGGGAAAGTCACCAATGCCAACTTAACCGTGGGCGACGATGGCACTCAGCCAGTGTCTGGCGTATCGATTGATGATTTGGGGAACATCTACGGGACGGCTCAGTTCGGCGGACCCAATGGACAGGGAATCGTGTGGGAGTTCACGAACGATGGAGGTTATAAAGATCTTTACGATTTCGGTGTCGTTGAAGTCATGAACAGCACCGGAACCTTCGGTCCAGACGGAGCCAATCCCACCAGCGGAGTCACTTTTGACGTGCAGGGCAACCTGTTCGGAACCACTTCAACTGGTGGACTCAACGCGGGTCCGAATAGCTTAGGCGGCATTGTTTGGGAACTCTCGCGCTGGTTAGAGTATCGAGACCTTCATGATTTTGGAGGCACCGTGCCAAACGCCAATAACGTCAAGGGGTCGGACGGGGTGAATGTCCAAGGTGGGGTTGCATTTGACACCCTCGGCAATCTCTACGGCGCAAGCGTTGCGGGCGGAGCGAACAAGGTCGGAATGATCTGGAAGGTCTTCTCCAATCCGATCCCTCAAAAGCTGTTTATCAAGCCCGCGAAGGTGGTGGGTGGTACACCTACCACCTGCACCATTGAATTTAGCGCCCCGGCACCCAATGGCGGTGCCGTCTTCACGATGATTTCGAACAGTCCTTATGTAAAGCCGCCTGCAAAATTCATGCTGCCTCCAGGACGTGAGCTGATTACGGTCACGATTCCAACGTTAGCGGTACCGTCTGACATCACGCCGACGATAACGGCGGTATTGAATGGGGAATCTGCCACCGCGAAGTTTCAGGTCACAGCCCCAACTCTAACCGCTGTCACCGTATTTCCAACCAAGTTTGTTGGTGGAAGGACGGTAAAAGGCGGCGTAGCAATTTCCAGCCCAGCCCCTGCGGGAGGACTTACCATCCACCTGTCATCGGGCGATTCGAACGTGAAGACGCCCCTCACCGTGAGGGTTGCTCCTGGGGCAAAGGTCGCAACGTTCAGCATTACCACGTCCAAGGTGAGCGCCAACGTGGTGGCTACGATATCGGCGGTTCTCAACTCGGTGACTCGTTCCGTACAGATGACGATCACTCCGTAAACTTGCTCTCGAAGGGCGCGAATCGCTTTCAGCGCCCTTCTGAGCACCTTACGAATGCGTCGCGTGGAACGGCCGCACTTCTACCGAGCCACCACAGGCGGTAGCCGCTTTCTTTCCCCATTCCACCGCCCCTTATATCGTTGGAACGTCGAGTACCCAGAATCCATCGACGTGTTCCTTCGTTTCTAGAAACGGCCTTTCCATGGCGGAAAGGCTTCCATCGATGGTTTGGTGGACCGACACTTTGAACTTCATTTGAGCTCTCAAATGGGATGCCAGCATCCCCTTGCATTTTCGCCAGTGGCGTGCAATACTAAACCGAATGGTAAAGTATAGCCAAGCCCAATACGATGCATCGTTCGGAGCGCTGTCAGATGCCACCCGACGTGGCGTTCTGGAGCAGCTCGGGCGTGCGGACGCTTCGATCACGGCCCTTGCCGAACGGTTCCATATGACGCTTGCTGGCATGCAGAAGCACGTGGGCATCTTGGAGCGAGCAGGGCTCGTTATCACCGAGAAAGTGGGTCGCGTGCGGACCTGCAGACTCGGGAAGCGGGCACTGGAGGAAGAGGCAGCATGGATCGAGAGCTATCGCCAGCTCTGGGCCACGCGCTTCGATGAGTTGGACATTGTTGTCGAGGAAATGAAAAGGAAGGAGAAAGCAGATGGAAGAAACTAAGGATATTGAGAGCACCCCGACGAAGAACGACACGAAGGTGGAGCGGAAGTCCGATTGCGAAGTCGTCGTCACCCGCACCGTCAACGCGCCTGGTATTCGAAGCTTGGACGAATCCGGACCTATTCAGGAGATGGTGGGTGCCGAAGTCTTATGGGCTGAACCTGGTTGGGTGCGAAATGGATATTCAGGTTGGGGGGCAGTACCGTTTGACCTTTCTCCATGAAGGTTCGACGATGGAGTTCTTCGGCACTTACCTCGAAGTGACTCCGCCCTCTCGCATCGTTTGGACCAATGATGAAGGTGACGCTGGCCAAACGATCACCACGGTGACCTTCGATGAAATCGATGGCCAAACGTTGTTGTCTATCCATGATCTCTATCCGGCGAAGGAAGCGGTTGAGACTGGATCGAGCGGCGCGATGCCCGAGGTCCTCGGCCAACTTGAGGAGCTTCTCGCCTCATTGGGATCGGGTGCCGAATCCTGATGGTGAGCGCTTTGATTTCGGTGGCGCTGCTTTTCGGGGCAGCGCCGGCGCGGCAGAATCCAATCAAGGGCTACGCGCCGGTCAATGGCTTGACGATGTACTACGAAGTCCACGGTGCGGGCCAACCGGTGGTGCTGCTTCATGGCGCCTTCATGACCATCACCAACAACTGGGACGGATGGATCGGCGACCTCTCCAAAACTCGGAAAGTGATTGCCGTCGAAATGCAGGGTCACGGACGAACGGCGGATATCTCGCGGGATTTCACGTCCGAAAATCTTGCCGACGACGTGGCTGCCCTGCTCAAGTATCTCAAGATCCCGCGAGCAGACCTTATCGGCTATAGCATGGGCGGGGAAGTGGCGATGCAGTGTGCAATCCGCCACCCTGACAATGTGCGAAAGGCAGTCATCATTTCGTCTACGTTCCGGAGCGACGGCATGGTGGATGGAGCGTTCGAATCGATCTCGAAACTCAGGGCGGACGATTTCAAAGGATCGCCCCTTGAGACCGAGTA
This sequence comes from uncultured Armatimonadota bacterium, assembly GCA_903927025.1. Lineage (GTDB taxonomy): Bacteria > Armatimonadota > Fimbriimonadia > Fimbriimonadales > Fimbriimonadaceae > Fimbriimonas. The sequence goes on along the minus strand of CAIYLG010000013.1, from coordinate 107,776 downwards.
CAAGAAGCTCAGTCCGACTCCGAACGACTTTCCGAAATTCGTTCAGCGAATGGTGTCCACCGCCTCTAAACCGTACGACTTCGGAGCCGATAAGCTAAAAGCCACGACTGCCCCGATGTTCTTCATCCACGGTGACGCCGACGGCGTGCGCCTGGCCCACGTCGCGGAGATGTTTCGCCTAAAGGGCGGCGAGATTCACGGCGACATGCAGTCGCGCTCCGCATCGCGATTAGCCATCCTGCCCGACACCACTCACGTAACCCTGATGCAGCGCATGTCGATCATCGTCCCGATGATCAACGACTTCCTGGACGCCAAGCCGTAGCTGTGCTGCGGCTCGCGCCGTTTTTCCGTGAGTATTGCTGGGGTGCGTGATGGTAGAGTCCCGCCATGCACCTAGCTGACTGCGTAAGCAAGGACTCGTCTCATGTCGAGCTGCTGATCGTTTTCTCAGAGGATGCTCACGAAGCGGCAAGGGACCTCAGAGACCGCATGGCCCAAGCTGTGCTGCCGATTATCTCATCCTTTGTCCTTGAGGATGAGTTGGCGAATTTTCTCGTTAACGACGATTGTCAATCGCTGAATGCGGCAATAGGTGTTGGGATCCAGTTCGGCGGCTCCTACGCGTCGTCAGAACCCCTCTTCGACGTCACGAAGCTTCGGTACGGAAAGATCATCGTTGTAACCCAGCCAGGGGAGATAGAGCGCAGTGGCAGCGGGGAAGTCTTACGCTTCTTCTTCAAGCACATGCGCCCGCTCATTGATGGCGGCCACATCTTTGCCCTAGAAACGCCTCTACCTATGGCTTTCACACAGGATGAGTTTGTTGAGCACGTCCTCAATCCGGTGACCCGAAGATTGAGAGTGATGGGTAGCGAAGACGAACTTGATGTCCGCTTTAGAACACCGAATGAATGAGTCGTCCCAATACCCTCTGGTAATCCGAATGGATCAAACAACTGCGCGGGTCGTCCCCCTATTGCACACATCGCCTTGGCTGTCATATTCAAATGCCAATTTTGCGAGGGCTGTTGCACTGGGCAGTTTTGCTCCGTCCGCTGTGTGGTTGTGTTCTAGGTTCAAATATCGCGATGGGCAAGTTTCGATCTATCGCATTTTTGTAAATTGATGTTTCGTAGCGCGGTCCATAATGACTTGTGACTAACGCGGAGAAGGAATTTGCACGGAAGATCCTGATGCAACAGCGGCTCGGCTGGGACTACCTTGAAGCTGAGCGCCTCGTAAATCTATCCGGTACTGTCACGAAGGATGTTTTGCCATCCTTGCAATCTTCTTACGCTTACGCTCGGACATTGTCGCCTCGGATGGAGAGTGGATTTACAAAGTTCTACGAGGCGCTTGCACGTGGCGACAAACCGTGCTAGATCTAGTGGTCGCTGCTGCCAAGCTTCAGAAGGACCTGGACAATCTTGATCTGCCTAACTGCGTTATCTGAGGATTGGCTCTTCAGGCATGGGGTGAGGTCCGGCTAACTCGTGATGCCGATTTCACGGTCCTCACGAGATTCATTGACGAGGAAGCCAAGGCACAAGCGATCTTGCAACTGGTAACGCCGCGGCGATCTGATGCTCTGGCCTTGGGCTGCAGAACCGTGTTCTTCTTGGATTTGTCGATGGCAATATATCAGTAGACATCGGTATCGGTGGCTTTGCCTACGAGGAAAAAATAGTGTTGCGATCAGTGGAGGTCGAACTTGCGCCGTCGGTTTGGCTTCGAGTCTGCTCTGCCGAGGACCTAATCGTGATGAAAGCTTTTGCAGGAAGAGACCAAGATTGGATCGACATCAAAGGAATCGTCGCTCGCCAGCCATCTCTTAATCAGCGGGTCGTAGGTTCGAGCCCTACACGGTCCACCAATGTTTAGGTTCAAAAGCCCCTTTCGAGGGGCTTTTTTGTTGTCGGAGGTCGATTTTGACACCACTTTTGACACCATAGAAGACGAACAAGCCTGAACCTTCCCGAACGAAGTGGTGTCAGTCCGAAGGCTCAATGAGCATTAGCTTCCGCTGTTACCGAGGGCGGTATTGCAGCTTGGACAGGCAACACGTCCGTTTTCGACCGTCGTCTGGCCACCCTTCGAGTGAGGGGTGATGTGATCGGCGTGCCAGTTGTCCCACTCGCACTTCACGCCGTCGCACTTCAGTTTCAACTGACATGTCATGCCGTCCCTTCGAAAGATCGCCATGCGCTGTTCTCGCGTAAAGGCCCGCTTAGGGTCCTTCGGCATTATGTTCGGGACAGATTCGAAGAGGCGATCGAGCAAAAACTCATGTCGCCATTGCAGAGAGTCAAGGGCGTCTGTGCTATGTGAAGTCTTCTCGCGATACGTGAGGAGAAACGGGTCCACCATCGTCTCGTCTTCGGAAAGGTGGTCCTGCCCTCGTCGATGGGTTTCGAAATCAATGAACCACTGGGAAATCTTGGTTTCTCGACCTTGGATGCTAAACGTCTCCAGGAGGTAGGACACGAGCGCATAGAGCGAAACTGCGCTGTATCGTTCGAGCTCCGGTGTCTTCTCGGGAAATGCCCTGAAAAGGTAGTCCAGGACGCGCTTGACCTTCTTTGCTTTTGCTCCAGTCGGATCGAACTCCCGGTGATCCTCGTACATCTTGTTCAGATTGCCGTTCTTGATGTTGCAGGGCCCGCCTGAGAGCTCAATGAGGACCATCTGGGCCGCCACCAGGTCAAACGTGAAGCGCGAGTTGGCAAAGGCGCAGTTCGAGAAGAATGGGTGCTCCGCCGTCGCCTTGACGAACTCCCGCATCTGTCCGGGCATGGCGTTCCGCTTTTCTTGGGCTTTGAGCGACGTCCCATTCTGAAGCCGGAGGAACATCTCCCGGACCTCTTCCTCATCAGTGTCCGTCAGGACGATGACGTCGAGGTTATAGGTATCGAAGCGGATGGTTAGGTCATCCGGCAACTCATCAAACTTGAGGTTCGCAATCGGCTCGCCATCTATCGGTTCGGCGTCCTTGGCCGTGCGATAGTCTCCAGTTTTGAACTCCCAGATTGCCCTGAGGCGTTGTTGGCCATCAACCACATCGTAGGTGTCGGGCTTGGTTCCCGTCTTCCGCCAATAGAACTTGGGTATGTCATAGCCGCGAAGAATCGTGTCAATCAGCAGCTGCTTTTGTGCGCGACTCCAAACGGCGGGACGCTGGAAGTCGGGGTTAGTGTCGATCCGATTCTTTCTGCCGAATGCCGATCCAATCGGCCAAGCTTGTTTGTTTACTTCCATGCTTACTTTTCCCGGTACTCCTTGAGCCAGCGACGAGCCGTGTCAAGTTCAGCTTCCGTGAAGAGCGGCCAGAACTGCGGGTTCTCCAGGAGTTGGGCTTCGAGGGTTAGGTCGAGCCGCTTGCGCATGTAGAGCTCAACAAAGCCATCCGAGACCGTAGGGGCCTTCAAGAGTGCCTTAGCGGTTTCGACACCACCCTTCTCTTCGAGCATCTTCTTGAACCGGGTGGCGTTGTAGTTGCACTCGGTACGTGCTCGGTCGTAAACCGACCGCATCAGGGCATGGAATGCGCCGGAGAGGTCAGTGTTGCTCATGCAAGCTCCTTGGGCGTCATCTTGCCGAGGGACGAGCCATCGGGGAGCTTCCACTCTTGGGGGCCGTTGGCAGACCGGCCAAGCACGACTCCAGCGGCGGCGGAAGGGGACGTAAAGACCGCATTCTGGGCGAAAACGTAGCCCGTGCCCTGCTTGACCACCACGCCGCTTGCGAGGAGCGAGGCTCGGTGCTCCTTTAGCCACCCATGGATCGAGGGAACCTCGTCGGTCCGCATTTGCGATCCCGCCTCGATGGTGAACCGGCGACCGTCCCAGTATCCCGTCGCGCTCGCGACGCCGGAAGCGATCGTCACTCTCTGTCCCAACGACTCCTGACTGATCACCGACTCGTTCTTCACCTCCCGGTAGGCCGTTGGAGGCTCGGCATCGGTAGGGCTTTCGGGTTCGAGAAATAGCTCGGGGAATGCTTCCAGAGCACTCTCGAAAGCATCAAGAGAGTCTTCCGCCTTCTCTAGGAGATCGAGGCGATCGGCCTGGCGGCGAGCCTCCTTCGCGTTGACCTGCTTGAAAGCGTCCTGCCCCTGCGAGACGACCAAGTGGCGGCACTGCTCCAGGAGCAAACGGAGGGCTTCGATTTCGGGGATGGAGTCTTTCATGGCACGACCAGTTCGAGTTGATTGAGAAGGTCCAGGGCTTTTTGAACTTCGTGCTCGTAAAGCGGGGCGTCCCCGCCGTGGGCACCGGGGTTCAGAACACGCTCGGTAGTCTTGAGTACTTCGTCGATAAGCTTCACGTTTTCCAACTCTAGCCAGTGCTCGTTGGTGATCAGTTCACGCAACCGTCTCCTCGAAGTCTTGAGCTTTCCTTTCTCATCGAGTGCAAGCCCCGGCAGTGAGTCAATATCCGTCTCGGTATTCGGGACAATGTGATCCAACTGCGCGACCGCCGTGCCCTGAATGACCTTCTCATAGACGTGCATCGGAATCTTCTCAAGCAACTTGTTTCTGGCCGCGCGGAGGTTCTCTGTCAGCGTGAAGAAGTCGCCCGGGGGAATCTTTGTGCGCGTGGCCCATTCGCGATATCTTTTTGCCATGTCGTCGGCGGCCTTTCGCAAACAGATCGCGGCTTCATCCAGGCAATGCCCTCTTAGATAGTCCTCAGCCCTCTGTAACTCGGTCTTTTCCCTCTGACAGTCGATCTGGGTCGAGGGCTTTCCGACCAGACGGACAAAAGCCCAGTCCGTGTGGTTCGAGCCTATAGTGCGCCGGAACTCGCGGAAGAATCCCAAATCATGGGTGAGGATCACCTTTTGATAGTTCGCTAGGGACGGGGCCGAAAGAAGTATTTCAACGACCTTAATGCGATTGCTCATGTCGAGGCTAACCAATAGGTCATCCAAGACCAACAGCTTGAGATCAGACGTGTGGAGATTCACCACCGACGCGGCAAAGCGGACCGAAAGGGCCAACTGAGTTAGCTTCGCCTCGTTCAAAAATGCCTGGGGGCGATAAACGACCTTTCCCGCGACCATAATCCCAAACTCCAAAACGGGCTTGGTGAACTGGAACTCACCCAGGTTCTTTCCCGAGGATGCAGGTGGCGTCGTGACCCCAAGCTTGAGCGTTACCTTTGCAGGATCATTTTCTGCGAAGTGGCGGTCGTAGAACTTCTGGGCCTCGGTGCTGATCGAATCAACGATCCCGGGCACAATGGCCGCAAACGCGGCAGTGTTTTCGTGAAAGGTGTCGAAGGCGGCGGTTCCGGCAATCCCGGAATGGTTGCCCGGGTTCGGGTTCTCGTGCTTGATTCGATCCCACGCCATTTGTGGATTTAGGCCGCCCGTTGAAACGCAAAATGGAAGGATCTCCTGTTCAAAGAGCGGCCATAGATCAAACTTTTCCGAGTTCTTGAAGTCGGAGAAACCGAAGAAAAACCGGTAGGTGATGAAGTCGCTGGCGAGGTCCCCTCGGGCGATAGCTGGGACATTGAAGGTTTCGTGGTCCGCCTGGCTGATCCTGTACGTCGTCTCCGCGCTGGTCTCGGTGTCTAGAAGCGTGACGGCTATTTGTCCTAGCTGTGGAGCGGCTTCCGTCTGCTCATGGATATTGAGCAGGTTCTCTTGATGACCGGGGTCAAAGTATTTCGAGATCGAGTTCCGGGGTTTACGGGCACTTTGCAGAAAGGTGTAGAGTGCCCAGTAAAGGGAGGATTTTCCCGCCCCGTTATCCCCGTAGACCAGCAAGTGTCGGCCCTCAAGGTTGAGGCTGAAGTCACGAAACGCTTTGAAGTTTCGGATCTCGATGCGTTGCAGGCGCGTTTTCACACCGCACCCTCGCGTTTGATCACGGCTAGGAGGTCCGGGCTGTCGGCGGTGAGGCGGATGAGTTGGTTGCGGATCGGGTGGGCGGGGGCGTTGACCGTCTCGTAAAACTTATGCAGGAAGCTGGTTTGGGCTTCCTTGCTTGATTTCGAATCATAACCTTCGAGCAGAGGGCGGAGCTGGTCGTGGAAGAGGAGGTCGCGATCGGCCATGTGGTCGCGGAAGTAGCATTCCATGACGCATGAGTCAATCAGGTCCTCTAGAAAGGTCGCACGCATCTCGTCGCCCGACTTACGGGCGAACTGGACAAGGCCAACCAGTGGTTCGAAGCGTTCGGCGTCGCCGTCACCGGGCTTGCGGATCGGAATCTTGTCGACAAATATCTTCTTTACCCGACATGCGTTCCCCGAGTATTCAGGGAAGTTTCCTCGGAAGCAACACCGAAAAAGCGCCGAGTTGAGAAGCGAAATCAAGTACGCGAGTGACTCAGTTGGGCTCGTAATCATGAAACAGGTCGTGTCCATGAACATCTTCCCTGAGTCGTCGAGAACAAAAGGTAGGGCGACTGCGATCTCCTGATAGATGATCTTGGGCTTGGCGAACTCGGCGGCGTAGGCAATGGAATCCTGAACTTCGAACCACTCGTACGAGCCCGACTTCCGACCTTTCCAAGTGCCGCCGATCCAGTCTTTTGGCTTCGGAGTGAGCTGCGTTCGGAAAGTTCCCAAGCGACTTTGAATCGGCTTTGGCAGAGCGTCAAATCTCAAGTCTTTGGAAGGGAAGGTTGAGATCATCCACGTCCCGTCCCAATCGGCCCCGTACCGCTTGATGTCCGCCCCGGTGAGCAACGGCACAAGCACCTCCTCGCAACGCGGGTCCTCTCGGCAGAACGCCTCTTTCTGATCGTTCGTGATGTAAAACGCTTCGTTGAAGCCGGTCAAGACACCGCGATAGATGCTGATATCCCATTTCTCCAGCGGAACGCCCTGGACTTCGACCATCTCCTTGATCCTTTGCCGCTCCGGCGAAAGGATTACCCACGGAGACGGCCCTACTTCCAACTCGACCTTGTTCGATTCGAAGTAGGCGGCGGGATCGGCCATGGCGAGTCGGTCATCGCTGGCATAGCACGACTCAATCGTCTTGTCCGATTCCCCTTTGACCAGCGTGGTGATACAGGTGTAAGTCGTGGCGGCCCCAAAGTTTTGCGCCATGCCAAAGTCGAGCACGGCCAGCGTGTCCACCTTCTCAGCCAAAAACTTGCGGAGCGACTCGCCGTAGCCGGTCCTCATCCACTTGTTGGAGGTGATGTAGCTGAGGGTTCCGCCCGGCTTGAGCAGTTGCGCGCCGCGCTCGTAAAAGAGGCAGTAGATATCACCCATCGAGTCGAAGGTTTCGAAACGGGGGCGTACTTCCGCTTTGCCTTTCCCTTTCTTGACCGGGAACGATTTGAGCTGCTCCTTCACGTCGTTTGGCAGTTTCTGAATCTGCACGTAAGGCGGGTTGCCGAAGACGATGTCGAAGCCTTCGGTCAGCGATTGGCCAAACATCCAGTGGGGGTCGAAAAAGCCTGCGGTGACTTGCTGATCGAACGGGTCCCACGCGGCGATGAGCTTGGATTCATCGCCCGCGATGCTACCAAGCATTTTGCCGAGTTCCTTTCTGAGGTTCCGAATGCTCCTTTGGAGTTCGAGCTTCTCTTTGCGACTTCGAACGTTGAAGTGATCGTGATACTTTGCGGCGATCTGCTTTTCGATGGCGCGAACATCGTCGGCAAAAAGGTCACCTTCGGGCACCTTTGACTCCAACGCAAGCAAGGTGTTCGCGGCGACGAACTTCGTTTCCAAGTTCGGAAGGGGCCGTATTCCTCGGTTCTCTTTGTGCGGAGCTTCCCGCTGATCACAGATGAGCGAGACAAAGAACCGGAGCTTGCTGATCTGGATCGCGATCGGCTGAATATCGGCCCCGTAGAGGCAGTTCTCGATCAGGTAGAGCTTGCGACCGTAGTCGGCATCGTTCTCGTTGAACGCCTCTTCGATGGCGGCGATGGCGGCCTCGCGGGCGTTCGAGTCGGGAATGCTTTGGGCCGCATCGATCTGAAGCTGCTTCCACTTCTGGTTCTGAGGGTCGAGTTTGTGGACCAGGTGGACCAGCTTGTGCAGCATGCCCATAGGGAATGCGCCCGAACCGCACGCGGGGTCAAGGATCTTGCACTTATGGATCGCCTCAAGGAGGAGATCCTCTTCCCGCGCGGTGAATGGGTGCGATTCCTCTCCGTAACCAAGGAGGTTGGTCAAGCCGTCCATCGCCCGCCGTTCGTTTGAGCCGTGTTGGACTAGCGCGTGAGTTAGGTATGACTTGAGAGACTCATCGACGATGTAATCGACAATCGGTCGCGGGGTGTAAAACGAACCCGTTTGCTTCCGTGCCGTGGTCTTTGTTTCGCTATTGTAGGAGGCGAGGAGGTTCTCGAAGACTTTGCCAAGAAGCTCTGGGTCCAGGGCGATTTCTTGGTCAAGGGGCGTGTTCTCCACGATCGTGAACTTGTAGGAGTTCAGCAGTCGGATAAGGCCACGGACGGTCTCGTTCTTGCGCTTGGGTTCTCCGTAGGCGTCCGAAAGATCGACCTTGAGCTCTGGCGAAAAGAAAAGGCGGTTGGGAAGGACGGGCCGCTTCTTGGGGTTGCGCGAGAAGCCATCGACGTACGCCTTCTTCTGGGTCTCCTCCTCCGTTCGGTCCAGGCACTCGAACAAGCCGCCGTTGAGGAACGGAACATCGGCGAATCGGCTCAGGATCTCATCGGGGTCCTGAAAGTGATCCTCGTACCGAAAGAGCGTGTCCACGCCGTACGTGGCCTTGTTCTTTTGAAAACCCTCGTCTTTGGCGAAGGCCCGGTGAGGTTGGCCTTCGGGAATAGTGCCCATTCGCTGGTTTAGTGTCGCGAAGAACAGGTTCTGAAGGATCGCTTCGTGGAACGAGGAGCTTTCATCGTCGAGCTTCTTCAGGATCTTCTTGAGCTCCGCCTCGACAAAAATGTCCTCTGGAATGAGGTGCTTCTCCTTGAGGAACCAGCAGAAGATGAGGCGGGTGAGAAGGCGGATCAGGGACGTTGCACGCCGCCGTTCGGAGTCTGAATCGACGTCGGCAGGGAAATCGACCTGCGGCATGGCCCAGAAGAACCAGTTTGACAACTCCCTATAGAACCGCTGATTGAGCAGCTCGACGTTGAATATCTCTTCCCAGGCGGCGTGGAGCGAATCGAAGTTGTTGATCGGGAATCGTTGCGGGTGCTTGAGGTTTTCGACCCGCAGAGAGTCTAGGATGTCGAGATGCCCTCTGTGGGTGCTTTCCAGAGCGATCCCCCGGATGATCGTGACCTTGCCGAGAACGTCTTTGCTCGCCTCCCGCTTGTTTTGGAACCTATTGATGACGGCAATGCTTAGCGCGGGCTTATCCTTCTCCAGATGCTTGATGAGAACCATCACCGGCATCGGGAAGAGGCGATTGAGCTGCCGAACGATGCCCGTTAGCTTTGTTCGCGAGTACTCACCGCCCTTTAGTTCGACGGCGAAGAAGAGGTAGGAGCGAAGAAGCCCCGGCGCGACGGAGGTTTCCTTAAAGAGGGTGTTCTGCCCTGATAAGTCTTCGTCAGTCAGCTGAAAAAGCAGATTTGCCGACGACCACTCATCGAACAGGGCCTTTGTTCGGTCGAAGGTCGCTCCGGGCACGATTTGGGTGACGATGCTGAGGAAATCCTCTGGCTTCGAAGACGGTAAATCGACCGTTCGATCTGACTTGTAGCCCAACTCGTTCAATAGTTGGCCCGAAGCATCCGCGAGAGGCTGTTTGAGGAACCGAGAAAGCGCGGCCTGGATGTTCATGGTTGCCTCGTGATCACGAGCCAGGTGATGAGTTCGAAGTCGTCAGCAGACTTTGCTCTGACCGATGCACTGGGCAACGTGCCACCTCGTCCAGAGAATAGCCCCGCAACGCTACGCTTGGCGAACTGGTCAAGGATCGCTTGGATCGACCGCTTGAGCAGGTGCGAGTGGTGCGTCATGTCCTTGCCGTTTTGCGTCTGCTCGTTGAATAGGTCACAGAGCTTGCGGTTGGCTTCGGTTTGCCCAGCACAGAGATCCCGCATCAGTTCGAGGATTTGCTTCGGCTGGGAGAAGGTGAAGCGCACATCGCCTGTATCGTGGACATAGACCAAGTAGTAAGGCTGAAGAGGGTTCACAGTCTCCGTGCCATCGGTGCTCCCCGTTTGCCGAAGGCAGAAGATCACGCCAGGTCGAAGCCAGAGGTGGTCTTCCGCGACCGGGACAACGGCATATAGGCCAAGCGGCGCGTCTTGAAGCAGCTTCTTGTTCGCTTCGATGTAGTGCGCCAACTCCATGCGGAAATCGTCGAGAGTGAACTCATTCAGCGAAGGCGTTTCTTGGAAGTCTTCAAGGTCGAGGATCTCTTCTTGTAGCCTTAGGAGCTGCTTGTCTCGGTACTTCAGATCGGATTCGATCAGCTCTTCGATCTGCTTCGGATCGAGAAGGTTGTCTTCGGCGGTAGCCGAGAGATCCACTAACGCCATTCGCGCCTCGACCCGGTTCTTGAGGTTGATGTACTTGTTGAGGTCGGGGGTCGGCCAAAAGTTGACCAGGCTGATTTCGGGGTTGATACTGCCGATTCGGTCGATGCGTCCAAACCGCTGGATGATCCGAACGGGATTCCAATGGATATCGTAGTTGACGAGGAGATCGCAGTCTTGGAGGTTTTGTCCCTCCGAAATGCAATCCGTGGCGATGAGGATCGTGATCTCGTCGTCCTTGGGCATGGACGGCATCTTATTACGCTTCTTGGCCCTCGGTGAAAAGTTGATCAGGATGTGGTTGAAGTCAGGTTTACCGAAGGTGGTCTGATTTTCCTTCGATCCACCGGAAACCATGGCGATGTGAACTCCCAGCTCCTTTCGCGCCCATTGGATCAGGTTTTCGTAGAGGTATTCAGCCGTGTCGGCAAACGCCGTGAAGACTAGAACCTTCCGGACCGGCTCGCCATCCTTGTTTGTCGATGGCTTCATGACTTTCTGCTCGATTCGTTTCTTGAGCTCGCGAAGCTTCGCATCGCGGTCAGCCGTGACTTCTCGCGCATGATCACGCAGGTTGACAAGCTGTAGGCGGTCCCGTTCTAGATCATCCATCCACTGATCGACATCGAGATGGGCCATCTGATAGCCAACTTTGCCGACTTCAAATGCATCGGCCATTTCCTGATCATCTAGCTCGATGTCCTCCGGAAGCTCGCTTGATACTTCTTCCGATTGCGTTTGGTATCGCTTGAAGGCGGCGAGGCGCTTTTCGAGCTTCTCGATCTTGGTGACCGTGCGGTCCATGGTGATCTCGAACGACTTGATCGAACTTTCGAGGCGTTTGAGGAAGTTCACCTTCATCATTCCAACCAAGAACCGTTCTCGATTGGCTTGCGTGAAGTTGCCGACCTTGAACTCGTATTGAGCTCGGAACTCCGGCTTCACGTAGGTGAAGGGGCTGAAGAGCGAGAGTTGGTACTTGTCGATCTCGTCATTGAGGGCGTCGTAGGACAAGAACTGCCCTCGGGCGTCGATTTCGGAGAAGATAGCGGCTGGCTTCTTTCGCTTCGGGAAGTCCCCTAAACTCTTCACCGACTCGCCGTAATATCGTTTGATGTGCTTTCGTGATCTGGCGATCGTAAGCTCGTCGAGCAGGGTGAAGAATCCCGCTGGAAGCCTTTCCATCAGGCTTTTTGTGTCTTTGTCGTGCGCATGCGTTGCCCAGTCCATGAAGGTCCGCTGGGCGGCGGTCAACGTGTCCTTGATGCTTGCAATCGAGTAGCTCTCGGCAAAGCTCCCGTCCTGACCCTCAGTCACGAAGTAAATCTGGTTTCGGAGATCCTTGAGATCGTTATTCACGGGCGTAGCCGAGAGCAGTAGCACCTTGGTCTTGACGCCTTTTTGGATGATGTCCTCCATCAGCCTCTCGTAGCGACTTTTACGAATGACGTTTCCATCTTCGTCACGTTTGCCCTTGGTGTTGTTGCGGAAGTTGTGCGACTCATCGATGACGATCAGATCGAAGTTGCTCCAGTTGAGGCTCGTGAGATCGATATCCCCGGTCTTCCCCGATTCCCGGGAGAGGTCCGTGTGCGAAAGGACGGTGTAGTTGAACCGGTCTCGCACAAATGGGTTCAGCTCGCTCGCATTTTGAGCGTGATAGACCGTCCAGTTGTCTCGAAGCTTTTTCGGGCAGAGCACGAGGACTCGGTGGTTCCTAAGCTCGAAATACTTGATCACCGCTAGTGCAGTGTATGTCTTGCCAAGTCCGACGCTGTCGGCCAGGATGCACCCGTTGTGAGCGTTGATCTTGTTGATCGCTCCCTTGACCCCGTCCCTCTGGAAGTCGAACAGTGCCTTCCAAATATCTGTCTCAACGATTTCCAGGTTGCGGAATCGAAGCTCTTCACTCTGATGATCTTGGAGAAACTTTTCGAAGACGTGATAGAGCGTCTTGAAGTAGATGAACTCCGGGGAGTGATCTACATAGATTTGTTGGAGGTAGCGCAGCACCTCGCCCTTGACATCCTCTACCAGGGATTGGTCGTCCCAGAGCTCATCAAACCAGTGCTTCAGATCCTGGAGTTCGCGTTTGCTATCGACCTCAATGTTCAGTTCGATGTTTGGGTTTACAGCTGCACCGATGCCACTTTGGGTGAAGTTGGAGCTTCCCAGGATTGCATCCTGTGTCGCGCCATTGTCGATGTGATACATCTTGCCATGGAGGAGCTGGCTCTTTTTGACCGAGCGAATCTCGACCTTGCTTTCTAGCCACTGAGCGCACTCAAGTGCGATCTGCTTCTGCTCCAACCGGTTCGCTAGCCGGATTTGGCTATCTTCGATCTGGAACGCTTTCTTGTCCGTCTTCTCGGGATCGAGCGAAGTAACAAACCTCGGCTCACCAAAAAGAAAGCGAAGCGAACCGATTTGGTCCAACTCATCCATGAGGCATGCATAGGCGTAGATCGTGAAGTAAGCCGAAACGATCGAGAGGTCGCTTCCAACCGTGATCTTTTCTCGAAGGAACTCAACCACCGTGCCACGACTGTGGTTGTCTCGCAGGCCGGAATCAAGAGTTCTCGGGCGTGGGGCCGACTTGGCTATGGTCTCACCAGCTTGGGTAAAGAGGTTCTCCTTCAAGTTCGCTCAGCTCCGACTCAATCCACTACAATGCTTGGGGAGTCATGGCGGCCTTTCAGACCGATCCGGACCATTCTGGTGAGTGAGCGATACGGGGCGGACGCCAGTGGCTGAGTTTACACCGTTGCGATCACGAAATGGTATCGGACGCGGCGAGTTCGCTAAGAGTACTAATAGCGGTTTCAAGTTCGCAGACCGCTGGTTCAATGCCTGGGAAATCCAGGGCTCGCCTTTGAAACACCTTGACCAGAGATTGGTATTAGCAGAGGCTATCTTCCCGGCTTGCATTGAATCTGTCCCAATGGCTCGGCCGCAGGTTTTGCGTCTCGGTGATGAGTGACCGGGCGCTATGAATCTTGTCGCAGAGCGGGACGATCAGGGCAGATTCCGACAAGTGGCTGATCGTCGCAATGCACTGCTCTTTGCGCTCCTGCCACGGGGCTTTGTCGTCTTTGGAACCGGTGATCGAATCACTGATCCCTCTGACCATTCGCTCGACGTCCGGGCCGAAGGATTCGGGGATATGGGCGTGGGTTACCTCTCCGCCTGAATCTTCGGCGGCGTCATGAAGCAGTCCACCGATAGCTTCCTCTTCAGTGCTGGTGAAGAATTTGGAAGTTCTAGGGTTATAGCTAGACCGACCCAACATTCACGAGGGCGATTCAGATAGCGCCGCTCCGCCAACACGGTCCCCAAATTCGCAACCCCTCCGGCTTGAACCCGTCCTAAGTGAAACTATGGGTGCATTATCATGGGTTCGGCTTTCTCGGCGGTTGCCGGGAGTTGTGCGTCAGCACTAACTCATCAACCTTGAGGCGCTGATCGATGCCGAAGAAAGGCGTCAGCCTTCATACAATCTGTTCATTCTGAGCTGCGCAATCCCTGCCGGGATTGGAACCTGTGGTGGTCTAAGCGTCTTCTTCGCCTGGGTTTCAGGTAACAAGGGTCTACCGCTGGTGCTCGGGACTCTGGCGACCGCGATCCTGGCTGCCGGCGCTTGGTTTACGTTCTATCGGCTCTATCGGGCGGTTCCACCCTCCAAGCGACGCTTGCGGGATTTGATCCTGAAATTCTCGAAGAGGTATGCCAGTTTCGGAAACGTCATCTTAGGTGAAGGGTCGCTCTCCGAGCCATTTGCGACAGTGCTGGATGAAGCCGCCAAGATCTATCTTCAGCATAGCCTCGCCGAGGGAAACCCTTTAACTGGCGCGCCAGACAAAGCGATGCGGGCGATGGAGGACGCCATGTCCAAACTCTTGGAAGTCGGGCTGCTCAAAGACCGAGTTGCTCAAGAGCAATCCCTAACATGGACTCAGCCCATCCTTGAAGAGATGCGGCTGCTCGACCAATCGCTTGCGGAGTATGCCTTGACCGCCAGGCAAGGCGGTTTTTCCGACCCACTCTCCAGTCTGCGGGAAGCCCGAGCCGAGTTGGACACCAGCACCACCGCGATCCAAGAATTGGAACAGCACATCAGGCTTCAATGACGCGGCTCAACCGGGCGCGTTTCGGCTTTGGAGAAGGTCGCGACGCCGAATAACCATCGCCGAATACCTGCTTAGGCCGCACTTTTCGTAAAACGGCTGAACATCGGCATCGCAAACTAAATCGACCGCATAGACGTCCGCGAGCTCGCTGAGCATCCGGCAAACGAGCTCTTTCCCGATTCCGTGGCCTTGAAACTCAGGCAATACCTCTAGCGATGAAATGTAGCCAAAGAGGACACCATCACTTAAACCAGTGATATAGCCGACGCACCTGCGTTCGTCTGCCACGTTGACCGCCAGAACACGATGCGTGCTCCCTCTCAGCAGCAGCAGGAGATTTTCCGGAGTTGGCGGAAACGGCCAGCCAACGAAAAATCCTTGAAGGGACAAAGCGGTCACATCGGATAGATCACTGGTGTATTCAATTTCCAGCTTCATGACGGGCACCTCAAGGCATCACTCGTCTTCTCGGGTCCGGGGCGAGGCCCAAACTGAAGGCGCGAAGTTTCATGATCTCAGTCAGGGTCCACTGTGAGGGTTCGCCATTCAGAGGGCCTTCAACAAAGCCGAACAATTCACGTCGAACGCCAAACTCAGATAGGTACTTGTAAGGGCCGATAAGAACCGGATCGCCATAGTCGACGGAAGACTTTGGCGGACTTCCCACCGCCCATCTGGCTTCAGGGTACCGGTGCCGAAATGCCTCGCCCCAGAGTAGGGAAGCGTCAAATACCATCTCAACCGTTTCCGGGTTCAGCGTTAAACCCGGTTCATGGCCGAGGATCTCGCGAGCAAGCTTTTCACTGGCTCCACTTTCCCCATTTCCAATCAGCAGCTTCCTTGGGTTCCACAAGCCCCCGAGCTGAGCAATGAATTTCGGCAGCTGGTCAATCTCGTCATCAGAGGATTGAGCCGTGATCATCGCACCAGCTGACTCATGAAGATAGTGGGAAATCCTATCGACCCTTTGGGGCAGAGACACCATGGCAGATGCAAATGCCTTCTTCAATGCACTTGGAGTCATATCTTCATTGGGCTTATCATATGGAACGGGTTCGGTTCTGTATGCCATCGTAATGATCGAAGGTGATGAGGAAAACGTTAACTGAGCTTGTGGATCGAATGTCGCTCCCCGTGCAGTTCGTCAATTCGGCCGATTCAGTATCTTGGCACGCCCATCGGGAAGCTGAACAGCTTTCGGATAGGAGCATGGTCGACGAATTGGGTGATTACGTTGCGACCGAACGTGACAAGAAGAAGCGAGACGCCGCCTACTTTATCATTGGAAAACTGGGTCTCAAATGTAGGAGCGTTGACTGTGCCAGGATTCTCATCGGCTCACTTCATCGCGAAAAGGACAAGTACATCCTTTCCGCGATGCTTGACAGAATCGCTGATATTGAAAAACCTCGCGAGGTTGATTTGAGCCCAGTGTTTCCTTTCCTGAAGGATTCACGCTGGTTGGTAAGGCATTCCGCGATTGGGGCAGTTAAGAATTCTGACTCGCCTGAAGCTGAGGCGGAAATTATCGCCGTTCTGAATTCAGCCACTGACCCCTACGACCTTACTTACTGCAACTCAACGCTGGGCACGATCGGGTCGATGGACGCGATTCCTCATATCGAGAAGAACTTCAGTTCGCGGAAGCGAGATGTGAAGCACTCAGCCCAGTCCGCAGTCCATGCGATCATGGCAAGGTACGAAGTCCGTCCGTAGAGCGGTGGCTAGATGCAACCTCGATTCCCGCCGTGGAGGAACTCCCTAGTCTACGATTTACGATTTCTCCACTTTGACAAGGTGCCGCCTGACTATCGCTGGAACAGGACGGCCACGTATAGCTCCTCGCTCGTCGGCCCGGACACAAGCGTGCGGCTAAACTACCACTCATGGATTTTCGCACCGCCATCAAGAATCAAACTCATGCGGCGATGATGATGCTCACTGAGTGTGTGGATGGATGTCCGGAGTCGCTTTGGCTTAGTGGCTCGCACCCAAGACCCTATTGGAAGATCGCCTACCACGCCACGACGTTTGCAGACTGCTTCCTTTCCCCAAGTTTCGATTCGTGGGAAAGGTGGCCCCACCATCGCCGCGAAGCTGCCTGGACTTTCGCTGAAGATGGTTCCCAGATCCCGGAAATCGAGCCGTACACCACCGAGCAAGTCATGGAGTACATACGGCTGATCCAAAGCAAAGTGGACGACCGCATCGATGCTCTCGATTTGGATGAAGACGATTGTGGATTTCCCTGGTACGCAGGGCTGCCCCGCGCAGAACTTCTGATTCTCAACGTCCGGCACATCAGCGAGCACGTTGGCCAAATGCACGAACTTCGCATTGCAACGGGCCTTGATGTCGATTGGCGCGCAACTCGGGACCACTAGTCTTCAAATGCAGAAAGGACCGGGAACAAAGCGTTAGTTGCTGACGACCGTTAAGCCCTAAAAAGTCTCCGCGAGACGATGCCTGTGTGGGCTCGGTCAACTTGAGGAGCTCCTCCAGACCTTGGGATCAAGTCCTTAGAGAGAATGACGAAGACAATCCATCAAAGACCTTCCTCCGTGGGGCATCCAGCAGCGCAATAGTAATTCCCGGTGAGCTTTTGTTTCGCTTAGGAGCATCGTAGGTGGTTCCCACCCAGCCAAAATTGCCAAAAGCCTGACCGGCTGATTTCGACTTATCCTTTATCGTACTCCGCTTTGGACAGTGTGTGAATCATTGATTTCGAAGGAGTTCAGACTCCGTGCGTTGGCGGAGAATGGGCTTCGGGCGTTACTCAAGAGTGTCGTTATCGCCTTTAACGCGAAGCGAAAGGAGCCTCTCTCGCAGTCTTAGCTCTGCTTCTCTTATCGAGACGAGCACTTTGCAGACTCCAGCGACCGCAATGAACGCGAGCCCCACGATTCCGTGTAGGAGAGCATCAACGGTTCCGTTTGCTTGCGAGTTCACATCGATGCCCACGATGATGAGGGCGGGGAATGAGCAGATAGCGGTAATCCAGAAGACATTTGCGAAGAATCTCTGATCACGGGTCGGCTCAAGTCGCCCCATCTTGGCCCCAATTCCGTAAAAGATGCCGAGCGCGGAGAATGCTATGGCCGTGATCGTGCAGACCCAATTTGCGGAAGCTGGATTAACTCGTCCGAAGATCATCGAGATAACAATCCCCCCGCCGGCCAGCAAACAGAAGACAGAAAATAGGGCATGCTTAAGCCGTTCGCGAGCCATCGTTTTGTCTAAAGCAGTATTAATTTGAGTCATGGTCAGTTCTCCAAGGCATTGCTTAACCGTCGGCGTAGAAGACGCCGAGAAGTGTGAAGTCGGCTCTTGATCGTGCCGACCGGAAGTCCTAGGCATTCCCCGATCTCTTCTACAGAGTAGCCCTCCAAGTAATGCATCGTGAAGACCCGGCGATGCGTTGGGCCGAGGAGGCCAACCAGAATGGGAAGCCAACTTGGTGCGAGTTCGTAACTCGATTCTTCCTGAGCGATCGGATCGCACATTCGCCGTTGACGCAGTAACGTGGCCGCCGATCGGAAGGCGATCCTGCGTATCCAAGCTGGGAAGAGTGCTGGATCATTCAAGCTTGCGAGGCTGCCAAAAACGTCCAGCCATACCTGCTGAACTGCCTCACCTACCAGTGAAGGAGGCAACCAACGGCTTAACATCGAACTAAGCGGAGGTAACCACAGTGAGATGAGTAGGTTCATCGCATCTACGTCTCCCCGCTGGGCTCGCAAAACGTACAACTCACTCCGGGCCCTAAAGAGATCGTCCATCCTTAATTAACATAGTCTCACGGGGACATGATGGTGGTTCACTGCTTTTTTGGAGGAGTTCTATACCGCTGCTCGGAATGTTGCCTGGTGCAATAGGACTCGACAGCAGCTAACCATCTTCGCTTTGCTCGAACGATCAGAACCACTGTTCGTATCGCCGTTAGAATTCGCTTCGTTTTCCGATTCGCCATCGCTCACTGCCCAACGGCGGGATCATCGACATTTCCCTTCGGCGGCACTTCGCTTCGCTCCGCACGCGAGCGATCTCTCACCATCCCGAAACTCCATTAGAGCTGACCCACATTAAAGCGAATCAGTTCTTTTAGTACACCGCACGGGATGCTGTTCGAACTTTCCCGGGTGGGGGTGCTTAGGTGATGGCAGGGTAACCCGCCACTGGGCATTGCAGTTATCCGGTTGGTCTGCGCTTCATCACCGTTTTGCCGCCGGTAGTAGAATCACTGCGTGCTCTGCCTAATACCGATAATATCCATGGGCCTGATTCGACCGATGGCTCACCAGGACGTTCAAAGTTATCATTGGAAGCGTGTGGTGATCGCAGATCACAAAGGGGAATCCGAAGCGCCGGTTGTCGATTTGGTGAGTCCAGGCGAGGGAGCGCACTTAATCTCGGCACTTCAAGGTTCGGGCGGATTCGCCCACTGGCGCTTGGACAGAGCACCAATCAGAACGTCCTCGAACGGCCAGCTTACGGACACCGAAAGATTGTCGTGGGCGGTGGATTGTCCCCTTCTCGTGGTCCGCGCAGGACGGAGTTCGTCAAAGAGTGGGAGCTACACCTATGATGGCGGAGTTATTTGGAGGGAATTTGCGACCGAACCTCCCGGCGCCCTTGCCGGATCGATCGTATTCAACTCGACGGCCCAGGTGATCGTATGGTCCACGGGAGGCTCAACTTGGAGGAGTTTTGACTTTGGCAAGACCTGGGGGAAATCTGAGGGGCTGACAGGGAACATGGAATTGGTTGCTGACGGAGTCACCCCAACCCGCACCTACGCTCTTTCCGGCGACAAACTCTATTCGAGCGACGATACCGCGAGCAGCTTCCAACCCGTAGATTCCATCGGTCTGCCCGCCGCCCATGGACGAATGCGAGCCACCTCATTTCTAGTGGGTGACCTTTGGATCCCTGCACAGACCGGACTGTTTCACAGCGTGGATGCCGGCAAGGTCTTTCGAAAGCTGCCGAATTTTGAGTCTGTCGAGAGTATCGGCTTCGGTAAGTCACCGACGGGAGAAAGGTATCCAACCCTTTTTGTAAATGGAAAGAAATCAGGCATCTTCGGGCTGTACCGATCCGACGACAAGGGCCTAACCTGGACCCGGATCTCCGATCCTTCTAGCGACTTCGAAGTCCACGGAGTCGTCACCGGCGATTCTCGGATCTACGGAAGAGTCTATCTAGGAACGAAAGACCGCGGAATCCTTTACGGCGACCCGAACTAGGAAGCTGCAGAGCTGCCTTCGGCGGGTGGCCGCATTCAGGATAATTCGACTCGTGCTCGTGTTCGAGCACTGGTCCGGGTCAGTTTGAGTAGCAAGTACGATCGCAAAGCCCCAAATCACGTATCGTTAAAGCGCTTCAACTGCTGCGATCCCTTGTTGAGAATCCAGCAGCAGCTGGCGATTCGTGAAGAGAGGCACTGACGCGAGTTCCTGAAGGCACTATGTGGGTGATAGGCCCGCATATAGGAATTATTCAAGCCGCCTCACCCTCCAGATGGTTTGGATACCGATGTTTACTCCTTGCCGTTGATCGCTTCCTTTATCCAGGACTCAAAGTCAAAGCCAAAAACGGATTTCATGATCCCCGCCCGACGATGGAGTTCCTTCACGTACTCGGCGTCCTCGTAGACACTCGGGGGCGCGAGAATCTCTTTGCGGGCTTGGCCGTAGTCGATGAGCCCGTCAGTCATAACTGCGGTATTGGGCCAATCTTTCGCCTCGGCTGGCACCCACGTCGTTTTTCCGTCCACGATCTTTTTGATCTGGAACCCTTTCGGGGCGAATGGCGCGAATGATGAGTTCTCGAGCGCAGACCCCTTGAGGGTTAATGCATGAACTCCCAGTCCAGACTGCCCGGGTATCGGACCGGTCGTGTACCAAAATAGGAAAACTCGATTGCCGTGCCGCCGCCGAAGCAGGTCACCGACGCTCCGATAATCGTCAGTGATCACCTCCGCTGGGTCTCGCTCACGAATGAGGTGCATGCCGCCTGCAATGAGCAGGGCTTTTCTCTTCTTGGTCAGGACCTCACGTTGAACTACGCTGGCCATCGAGAGATCCCGATCGGCGAACTTCACGTAGTCCTCCTTCTTGCCCACCCGTTCCCATTCGATAGGCGGATCACCCAGGAGTACCCTAAGCCGCTTCTTTGCCGGAAGCTTGGAGTTGACCTCCCTCACCATCCGGAAGAAGGATTCGTACACCGGTGAATCCCATACCAAGAACTGGGTCGTGTCTCGCCATGCTTTCTGAAGCTCGCTTTTCCTTACGGTTTCTCCCGCGATATAGCGATCCATGACCCTTTGATATCTGGCGCTTCCAAACTCGACAACAATGTCCCTTACCCCCGCTTCGATCAGAGCAGTGTCAGTGACAAGATCCCTCAGGAAGTCATGAACGACCTTATCCCCGTGCCTCTCCGGAATGCAAACGACGTCGCAGCTCTTGAACAGTCCGATCACTGTGGCCGGCGCGTCCCCTGCGACTGGAGTCTCGGCAAAGTTGCCCAACGCTGAATGGGTGAGGAAGGCAGCGACTGCGAGGAGCATTAGGGGAGTATATACAAGACCGATTCTGTATATAAATTATCGATCTTCTGCAAACAGCCGGCTTCAATTGGATGCGTTGATTGAACCAGCGCTTGATTTAGATGAGAGGCTTTCGACAAGCCCGAGTGGTTCACAAAGTTTGTAGTCCCGGCTTACGGGATGCCGGCTGCGCCTCCAGATTCGAACTCCCGATTCGCTCTGCTTCCCGGTTCGGTTCGCTCATTTCAATCGGCGGGACCTCGCCGGGACTTCACTTCGTTCAGCCGCGGGCGCAGGGGTTCTCACCCAGCCCGAAATGCCAAAAAGTCTGACCCGCCTTTGGCGAATCAGACTTTTTGGTACTCCGAACGGGATTCGAACCCGCGATCTTCGCCGTGAGAGGGCGATGTCCTAAACCGCTAGACGACCGGAGCAGACGGTCAGAGATGATACCTCAGGGTTTGCTCAAATGTCGGCGGTTAGTGGGTAGGAAGTGTGATTGAGGCGATGGAGCCGTTTGTGCTGAGGTCTCGAGAGAACTTCAGCTTGACGATGGGAGCGGTTCCGTTGAGGCCAAGGATTCGGACGTTGGGGGCGGAGGTGTAGCCGTATCCAGGGTTCGTAAGTTTGATCGCCTTGACCCTGCTTTTGATGACGATAGCGTAACCTTCGGCACTTTGATGCCGCCAAAGGTCGCCATCCTCTGGGCGGTAGCGGTAGTTGTCGCTCACTGAATCAATTTGTTCGTTTGTGATTCCGTAGGGCCCAAGAACAGCGAGGAGGGCTTGCTTGTTTTGGCGCTGTTCATCACCGGAAGGGGCGTGGTTTCTGGCAGGAGTCACGCCGGAAAAGGCTTTGCGAAACACGTCGGTCGGTACGCCCAGGGCAGCGGCGATTAGAACGACGGGGCGGCCGTGGTCGCGCGGGTCGGTTAGGTGTCCGCCGGAGAAGGAGAGCGCCAAGTGCTCCTCAGAAATGTTCGCAAGGCAGGCGACCGGTGACGTTGCAGCAAGGGCAAGGGCGAGGATGTTGAGGGATCGGGTCATTGATTGCTCCTTGGGTTGTGGAGCGGATTATTGATCACGGAGATGAGGAAGATATGAAGGGGTTTGATCCAATTTCAGCGGAAGCGCATTGGTTTGTAGAGCCAGGCGCGGGCTAGGGGAGATTGGTCGTGGCTGTGGGGACCGGACTCGGCGATACCTGGTGGCAGGACACTGCGGCCGAAGAGGTCTTTGCCGTTGGATTCTACGATCTGGAGGTAGGTGCCTCGGTTGGAATAGGGAATGGGGGTGGACTCCAGGCTGGGGAAGCTGGAGGCTCGGTAGGGCGCTGGAGGTGCGGAGGCGAGTCGGGCCAGGGCGGCGCGGACGGCTTGGCCGGTGGTCCCTTTGCCGAGATAGTCAAACTTCGTATGACCCTCCAGCACCTTGAGGATTAGGGACGGCTGGAGGACGGTGTTGAAATAGTCCGGGTTGAGGAAGTTGCCGGTGGATTTGAGAAACAGTTCCTGGCGAAGATACGAGAGGAAGGCCAGGTAGGAGGAGGCTTGCCTCGAGCCATCAAGCACCGACCCATCGAACCCTTTGAGCAGCTCGTAACCAGGGGCAGATCTTTCGCGATCTACATACGGCTGAATCGAGCTCCAGGTGTCGTCGGTCCTTGCGATGAACCAGGCTGCCCGCTCAAGATCTTGGGCCGTCAACAATGGCTTCTGCAGAGCGTCCAGCAGAACTCGGTTGTGGAATATCTTTCCCCAAGCAGGAGTGTCGAGGTTTGGCCACCAGTTGGATGGCTTGTTGTTCCAATTGGCAAGAAATCCGCTTCGTGGATTTCTCACATGCGGCATTTCGTGGGTGGACAAGAATCCGCGCCAGTCGTATTGAGGTTCGCCGGGGGTAGGGAAGCGGGGATCGATTCCAGGCGCACGCTTAGGTACCAGCCCGGTGTATCGCCAGCCGATATCGCCAACTGCGGTGGCGTAAAAGAAGTTGAAGTTCAGGGTTGCCTTGTCGATCGCGGCGTCGATAGAGGATGGGCTATCAGCTGACCAAAGGTCGACCCAAGCACCAAATGTGCTCATCTCCCGCATCCAGAAGCTGGAGCGTCTGCTAAACACTGCACCGCCCGCATTGAGGACCACAGGCCCGAAAACGGTTCTCGTCTGATCGAGCTCAATGCTGTCTCCTCCCTTAACTGGGAGGATTTGATGAATCTTCTGAAAGGTCTTCGCCTGTTGGCCGACGCGGTATCCGGTGGCGTCGGTCGGAGACGCGAAGATGTCTTCGGTGTCCGCCTCGCCGGTTGTCAGGCCCCAGGCGAAGTTCTTGGTGTGGCCAATGATGACTCCAGGCACGCCCGGGATGTCCATTCCCACCGTCGAGAGTCCAGGTGCCTCAATCGACATTTCATGGGCGATACTCGGAGCGCGCATCCCCATTTGCGGTCCGGATAAGAGGAGCGAATGACCAGTTGCCGACTTGGACGAATTAACGACCACGCAGTAGCTGCCGCTTCGGAAGGGGGTGTTCAGATTCTCGGCGACAAGGGTGGACTGTTGCCGCTCTGCCATCCTGATTCCACCCAGGAGCTGCATCAGAGACAGTTTGGGGAGCTTGGCGAGGTGAGCGAGGGTGGTCTTGCGATCCGGCAGGTAGAAACTAGGGTGAGAGCCGTTGAGGGGATCGTCGCCAGGGCTTACGGTCGGGATCGCGTCCGGGTCATTGAACCAAGCGAGATCGTCCCAAACGTCGAGCGTGTGGGTGCCGAGCGCCTTCTGTCCCTGCAGGTAGGCAAGGGCTGCCATGTTGCGCAGCTCGCCTGCACCTCCGCGACCAAACTGTTGGAGCAGGTGGATGGTGATCGCCACGGAATCTAGGCGGGTCCAAGGTTGAGGCTTGAATCCGTTCTGGGCGAAGCCGGCGGGGAGACCGGCGTCTCCTGGTTCGGCAATCCATTCGTTGATGCCGGCAACGTATGAATTGATGATCTGCTGGGCGGGGGCCGGGAGTTGGTCGAACTGCTGCTGGAGCTCCTCATCCGTATAGCCCGTGCTCAGGATTTCTCGGTCTGAGTTGACGAACGCCTTGCCAAAAACTTCGGAGAGCCGTCCCCTGGCTAGGCGGCGGCTGGATTCCATCTGCCAAAGCCGGTCCTGGGCCACCGCGTACCCAGCCTGGAAAAATGCGTCTGACACCGTGCTAGCCTGAATGTGCGGCACACCATATTCATCCCGAGAAATAGCGGGCTTTTGGTGGGCGCACAACAGAATCAGAAACGGGACGATCATGGTTAATGAGCCTTACGGCTCATGTGACACATTGTGATCCAGACAAGTTCGATTACGGGAGGGTGCGGCGACCGCCGCCAAGGGCTTTCTTGCCGAAGACTTGGTACAGCACGTACACACCGCCGACCACGATCGCGAGGGGGATGAGGCCGATGATGAGGCTGATGGCTAAGTGAAGCGCCCATCGCAGAGCCAGGAATCCTACGACAGCGACGATGAGAAGGGTGAAAATGTTCTTTGAGTGAGTCGACATGGTTGCTTTGTCCTCTAACCCACTAACGGGCCGAGTGGCAAAGAGGATGCAAAATTTAGCCATTGGACCTACCGCGAGTTGGTAACACTCTTTCAGGCGTAAGCCATCGAGTTCGGAGTAACCTTTTGGGCATGGCGCTACCGGTCCTGCGAGCTCAGGCTTTTGATGCGAATTCCGACGAACCGTTGAAGATCAATGGCCCGCTGGTGGCGGATTGGCTCGTGCGCTTTCTGAAGGACGAGTGTATTCGGCGAAGAGGCGTGACCAAGGCCGTTTTGGGCCTCTCAGGTGGCGTGGATTCTGCCGTAGTTGCCTACCTGTGCGCCCGTGCCTTTGGCCCGGAAAACGTATTTGCCTACCGGATGCCGTACAAGATTTCTTCACAGGAGAGCATCGATCACGCCAACCTCGTTGTGGACGATTTGGGGATCAACGTAAGAACCATCGAGATCACGCCGATGGTCGATGGCTATATCAATACCCACGAAGGTGATATCAGTCCGAGCCGGCTGGGGAACGTCTGCGCCAGAACACGAATGATCGTGGTGTTCGATCAAAGCGCAAAGGTTGGCGGACTTCCCATGGGCACCGGAAACAAGAGTGAGCGGCTGTTCGGCTACTACACTTGGCACGCAGACGACTCTCCTCCCATCAACTGTATCGGAGACCTCTTCAAAACTCAGGTTTGGCAACTGGCAGAGGAGCTTGGAGTTCCCGATGCCATCATCCACAAGCCGGCTTCCGCCGACCTCATTAAAGGACAGACGGATGAATCCGACTTTGGCATCACCTACGCCAAAGCTGACCGCATCCTCCACTTCATGACCCAAGGGTTCACCAAGTCGAAGCTCGTGGAGATGGGGTTTGAAGCTTCCGAAGTTGAGCTCGTGTGGAAGCGCGTTGACTCGACGCACTGGAAGCGGCGGCTGCCGACGGTCGCGATGCTGAGCTCCTCCGCAATTGGCGAGTACTACCTGCGGCCGGTCGATTTTTGAACCGTGGGAGCCAGCAGGTCAGACGAGCCCCTCCGGGCTCTCCGGATGGATGGACCGCTGGGATTACCCGGCGCGCGAAGCGGTGCTTTAGCCCGCGAATTGAGCAGTGGTGAATTTTACAGCGCGTAGGTAAGGCCTCAAACGCCTCATAAGTAAACAACCGCGTTGCGGCGGATCCGTGGCGGGCCGGTGGGTACCAGGGTAGGTCGCGGGAGCGACCTACCCTTCGCTGGATCAGGTAAGCCTTCCGGGCTATCCGGAGGATTTCTGAGCCGAGAACAGAGTCCCTAATTCCGCTTCGTCTGCGCCGGCAAGTCTGGGATTGGGGGGAAGAGCTGGCACTGCTTGGGGTCGCTTGTCAATCCGAAGGGGCTGAACGACATACCGGAAGAGGACGGCTTAATCGATTTGCCGCTCAGGATGGTTTCGATGTCCTTCCTGCAGTCAGCCAGGTGCAGCGCGGTTACGGTGTCCTTTGCTTTCGGGATCGCGAGGTCCAGCTTTCTGGCCAATTGCTTCAGTGCGTTCTTGGCATACAGTCTCAGTTCGTCATGGTTGGAGGAGTTCACCTTTCCATCCATGGTTCGCAGATACGACCGCTGAACGATTCTGCGGAACATCTCCACTTGTGGCTTCGGTGCGGCAAGCTCCGACCAAACTCCGTCCGTGACGTCCCCCACTAACTGAGAAACGGTATACGCCTTCGAGCCGTTGAGCGCCTCATTGTCGAGGAGTCTGGATGCACGTGATGGTGAAAGCAGGAAACCGAGGAACAGGTCTTCGGTGCCGGCGAACATGTCAAGGCCTCCGTCCGGCTCGATTCGGTTGAGCAACTCAGGGTTAAAAAGCGCGGGACTCAGGTGGAACGCCTTGTCCAGTAGGAACTGAACTGCCTTTCGCTGTTGCTGAGCAGGAACTGGCTTAAACACAGCTGTACCGTGTCCGTAGTGGTAGTCCGTCTCAACCACTCCACCCACCAGCTGGCCGACATGGATCAATTCGGTCAGGCGCTGGTTCTGAAGCGCAGAATAAAGACGGGTTAATCGGGAGTAGTCCTCACCGTACTTCGTGGCGGAGTCCAGGAGATAGGTCTTGGCGATGCGGTCAAGGTTTTGCAGACCGAGTCGAGTTGCTTCCACGGAGTCATCACCGATTCTCTCCGACTGAGTAGTTGGATCTTCCTGGTACCGATAGTTTCCGAACCGAACCCAAGGATTGGTGGCCTGTTCCGAGAGCCACTTATCCAGGAGCGGCTTTTCGTCGTCCGGAGATTTTGCGGCAGAAATCGGTGCATAGCCGTAGTGGATGGCGAATCGATCATAGGGACCGATGACAGGTATGAATCTTGTGACGCCGTCACCAGGCTGAGCCACATAGTTGAATCTTCCGTAGCTCATGATCGATGAGTTGTCGCCGTACTCGGAAGTGAACTTGGGGTCACGGAGTTGGGCGACCGAGTAGCTGGCGCTTGCCTTGAAGTTGTGCTCCAGCCCGAGCGTGTGGCCAACTTCATGGGAAAGGATGTATCGCAAAAGTTCGCCAATCGTTGAGTCCGGAAGGGGAAGGTGTCGGACGGTTGGGTTCGCCGCCGCTGTCTGGGAGTAGTACCAAGTTTCTGCCAGCTCAACCACGTTGTCCCAAACAATTACGTGCGCAGAAAGGGTCTCTGCACTTCGCGGGTCCTGAACGGATGGCCCCATCGCGTTCTGAGTGGTGCTCGGAGCCCACCGAATTACGGAGTAGCGAACGTCCTCGGGATCCCAGTTGGGGTCATCATCGCGAGAAGGCGCATCAAGGCAGGAGATGGCGTTGCTGAAACCTGCCGCTTCAAATGCCTGCCGCCAATCCTCGATTCCCTTCTTGAGATAAGGTCGCCATTTTTCGGGCACCTCGCGGCTGAGGTAGAAAACGATCGGCTTGACCGGGTCAGACACAGTCCGATCCGGGAACTTCTTTTCCAAACGGAACCGGTTGATAAACTGCCGATCGATTGGTCGGTTTTGGGCCGTTCCGTACTCAGTGAAGCCGTTTGTGAAGAAGCCGATTCGGCTGTCCTTAAGGCGACCCATCATGGGCTTGTCCGGGAGCGCAACCAGGCTATAGTGAACTGTGGCGCTGACGGCGCTGGTCCCACCGTTCGCGGCTGGGGCCCCACCAAAGAAGCTGAACCGAGGCATGCCCGCGCTAAACGTGATAAAGGATCTCGTCTCGATATTGTCTGGATAGGCCTTTACACGATCGATGTAGCTCCGGGTTGGGTCTGCTCCGCCAGCATTGATCGAGTCATGTACCGAGAAGTCGGGTGGATCGGTAAGGAACAGACTGGTCACGTCGATGACGACCGCCTTGTCTCCGTTTTCAGTGAGCACATCAAAGGCCATTAGAATCGGCTCGACGGTATTCGCATCGATTCCGATTTTTCGTGCCCCGCTCGCGGCAGTGCGAACGCTGAAGTCAACGTTGCGCATGTAGATTTTGTTGTTGCGGCGTGTAAACCGCACGACTCGCGTTCCAGCCGCCGTGCCAGGATAACCGTTGCCGGAAGGTAGTTCCGCGACTTCAATCTGCCACAGGATTTCCTTTCCGAGCATCGCCTCAGGGATTTCAAACAGCATCTTCTCTCCGATCCGATGCACCTTGAACATGCCGGTTTGAGAAGTGGCCTCTTTAGTGACGACGTCTGAGTATTTGCGCAGGGCGTCAGGCTTGGGGGGTTCCTGCGCTGCACCAACGGCGCACAGCGAGCCCAACAGAACGATCAGGGAAAGAAGGCGAAGCGGGTTAGTCATGGTAGATGGCTTTGCGATATGGTAGCGTAACCAAACCGTCATGTTGCCAGCACGAACCTCGATTCTCGCATTTGCTCTGATATCCATCAGTTTAGGAAGCGCTTTCAGTCAGGTGAAGACCACACTAAAGCCGGAAGATTATAAACAGTGGCAAAGCCTCGGCCAAAGTCTGATCTCCAACGACGGCCACTGGATCTCCTATCAGATCTCACTAGTGGATGGCGACGGCTTCCTGGTGATTCGCAACAGCGACAACCCAGAGAAGGCGGAGATCCTCGACGCGGTTGGGGCAAAGTTCTCGGATGATTCTCGGTGGTGCGGTTACCTAGTCGGGCCAACGAAAGTTGTCGCAGATAAGCTGCGGGACGAGCATAAGCCTATCGAGACTAAGTTTGCCCTCCGCAGTCTGAGCACTGGAAAGGAAATCACCTACGAGGGAGTTCAGAGCTTCACTTTCTTGAAAGGATCGAAAACGCTCCTGCTCCAACGATTTCGAGGAATCGGAAAGGTTGAGGGTGGAAGTGACCTCGTGTCAATTAACCTTGGCACTGGAGAGCCTCTGACCATCGGCAATGTGGTTTCGGCGACGGCCAACTATGCTGGCGATCTTGTCGCCCTTTCCATCGCGAGCGACAGTGGACAGAAAGGGGTGCAGCTTCTTGATCCGGCAACAAATTCGCTTCGGACGCTGAAGTGGGGCAAGGAGAATGTCTACGACCTCGGTTGGGCGGGTAAGGCGGATGTGGTTGGCTTCTTGGTAGGAACGGCCGATGAGAAGAAGGAAGGCGACCTTAACACGGCATTTGTGTTGAGCGATCTTCGCAAGCCGATGTTCACGGCAAAGATCTTTGATCCGTCGAAAGAAAAGGGCTTTCCAAAAGGTGATCGAATTGCCGAGTACGGCTCCTTTGTTCTCAGCGACGACGGAACCATTGTCGCCTTCGGGGCTGCACCCTGGAAGGACAAAAAGAAGCCAGACCTAAAGCCGCTAGACAAGCCTGCGGTCGAGGTTTGGAATACCAAAGACATTCGTGTGGTGCCAGAGCAGAAAGTGGAATCGGCCCGTGATCGCTTGAAGACAGCCCTGTGCGTTTGGCACCCCGCAAACAACGCCTTTGCCCTGATTTCTGATGGAGATATCCAGTCTGCCTACCTTGTTCCAAAGTTTCAGCAGGCTGTTGTGCTCGATCCAAAGCCATACCAGAGCCCAGTGACAAACGGAGTGTTCTATCACGACGTGTATCTGGTCGACACCATGACTGGACTCAAAACGAAGTTTCTGGAGCACACTCAATGGACCCCTGTTCCATCTCGAACAGGCAAATTCTTGGCCTATTTCGAGAGACGAAACTGGTGGCTTTATGACATTGCGCAGGACAAGAAGCGCAACCTCACCGGTGACATCAAGGCTCCCTTTGACCAAGTGGACGACGACCACACCGTGCCAGAAAAGGCACCGGTCGGGGTTCCGCAGTGGCTAGCCAACGATGATGGAATCGTGCTGGAAGACAAGTTCGACTGCTATCTAGTTCGGAATGGCACCTTCTCAGTAACTGCATTGACGAACGGCAGAAAGGATAAGCAGATATATCGCTTGATTCAGCCGCAGTTCAGCGAGGACGGCCCCAGCATCCAGAAGCCGTTCTACTATTCCGTCTTTGATGAAATTGAGAAGTCATCCGGATTCTACAAATCCGATGCGACAGGCAAAGGCAAGCTGCTGGTAGCCGACAATAAAGCATTTGGAGGATTGACTCAGGCAAAGGATGTCGACCGAATGCTGTTCGTCATGGGGTCCTTCGAGGAGTCTCCGAACCTTTACCTGACCAACACCGAGATGACAGCGAGCAAGCCGGAGAGCAAGACCAATCCGCAGCAGTCAAAGTACAAGTGGGGCCACACCGAATTGGTGAAGTACAAGAGTCGCTGGGGCGCCGATCTCCAGGGCATGCTGATCTACCCGGCTGACTACGTGAAGGGAAGAAGCTATCCCATGGTTACCTACATCTACGAAAAGATGAGTCAGAACCTGCACGCCTATATGGCTCCGATTGACTGGAGTTCCTACAACCCGCAAGTTCTCAGCCAGAATGGCTACTTCGTCTACATGCCAGATATCACTTACAAGCCTAGGAACCCGGGTCTTTCTGCTGTGGATTGTCTCGAGCCTGCAGTTGAGGCAGTCCTCAATCTGCACGTTGGCGTCGACTCAACCAAAGTGGGTCTGATGGGCCACAGTTGGGGTGCCTACCAAACGGCGTTCGTGACCACCGTGAGCAAGATATTCGCGGTTGGTGTTGCCGGTGCACCTCTGACCGAGCTCACCAGCATGTACAACACCTACTACTGGAACGCTGGCATTACCGATCAGCAGATCTTTGAAACGAGTCAGGGCCGGATGGGTGTTCCGTTCTGGGAGGATCCAAAGGTCTACTTCGACAACAGCCCGGTTTGGCAGTCCCAAAAGCGCGTTGCACCCATCCTCTTCGCCTTTGGCGACCAGGACGGAGCCGTCGACTGGCATCAGGGGCAGTACCTGTACAACACGCTTCGAAGAATGGGCAAGAACGCCGTGATGCTTGTGTACGCAGGCGAAAATCACGGCCTCGCAAGGCGACCAAACCAGCTGGACTACGCGCACAAAGTGCGCCACTACCTGGACGTCTACCTCAAGGGAGCCAAGCCAGAGCCTTGGGTAACCGAAGATGTGCCGTACCTTAAGCAGATTGAGCCATAGTCGAATTTGAGCTTCGGTCGGAGCGTCCCGACTGGCCGGGACGCTCTTGTCATTGGCACAACGCTTCGAACAATTATTAGGCTGGATTGCGTTAGGCCGAACCTTAGGTGAATCCGACGGAGCTAGATCCTAGTCACTGGATGCTTGTTCTGCGGACGCGATCCGCTTGGCCACGGCTCCATTCACGAAGTCAACAAACGCCTTGGCGTCTTCCTCGGTTTCAAAGGCGTTCATCCGAATCGGAGCGATTCCGGGGAGACGCAGGCGAATCAGGAGTAGGTCGCGGCGGACGATCACTTCCTTGATTTGTGAGATTTGAATCACGTATCGAAGCCGCTTTTCATTGACATATTCACCTAGAAACGTCACTGCTTCGTCGTCTGCTTCCACGTGGCATCCCCCCGAGAAGAGACGGCTCGATTTGGTGGTTGTAAGAACCGACCTCGCCGGAATCGAGAGTGGCCATACGACCGCAAGCATCCCAAGAACCTGGAGCGCTCCGGTGCCGAAGATGACGGCCAACACGCCGAAGATTGGCACCGGAGCAATGATGAACCAGTAGCTGCGGGCGTACTCTTCGCTGGCCAACTGGGCCATCTCGGTTCGGGAGAGGTGATAGACGTTGCTCTTGATCATTTCTTGGCGGGCTTTTGCTTGATCAGATTGTGACTCGTAAGAATGCCCATGAAGTCCGCTAGATGCTGTGGCTCTCGAAAGGCTGTCTTAGGTAGCGCAATCGTCTGTCCGGCGCTGATGTACAGCAGGATGTAATCCTTATAGTCTGTTGCCTTCACGATGACGCGCCAGGGCAAGTCTGACCGTGCACCTTCAGATGTCGCGACTCGAATTCCAACTTCGTCGAATTCCACCTGGCGACTGGACCAAACAAATCGATTCAACGGACTCTTGATCACCGTGTTGCAGTTTGACCACAAGATGGCGACCAGAGAGAGTCCGGCAACAACAACTCCCACGAAGATTGGGATGCCAAACCGTGGATCATACAAAGTGCCAGCGAGTGTAAGGAGCACGAGTACGCCCACCAACCTCCCGAGTCGCGGAAGGCTGATCCGGAAGATAAATGCCCGCCAAGTGTCCGGCTCAAGGCGAAAAGTCTCTAACTGAATAGGCGGCTTCACAGACGACATTGTGTCACACGGTTTTGCCGCTCCAGCGGAAGCAATAAGGTTCAAAGGTTATACTTGCTGGGTGCTGCTCGTCAAAGTGGATGGACCGGTATTGCATGTTTCTCTGAACAGACCAGAGGCCAGAAATGCGTTCAATGACGAGCTGATTGCCGCTCTCACAGATGTGTTCCAAAACAGGGCCAAGTCCTTTCGTGCAGTCGTGTTGAGCGGGGAAGGCAAAGGCTTTTGTGCAGGTGGGGACCTGCAGTGGATGCAGAAAGCCGCCCTCTACACGCGTGAAGAGAACATTGAGGACGCCCTCAAGTTGGCGAGCTTGTTTCAGGCCATCACAGATTGCCCAGGCCTTGTCATTGCCAAAGTTCATGGTGCCGTCTTTGGGGGTGGCTGTGGACTTGTTGCGGCCAGCGACGTTTGTGTTGCCTCATCTGACACTGTTTTCGCCTTCAGCGAAGTGAGGCTGGGGCTTGTACCTGCCACCATATCGCCGTTCGTTATCGCCAAGATTGGCCACGGCAACGCCAGATCCCTTTTCACGACGGGCGAATCGTTCACCGCCGACCGTGCTCTGCGAATTGGGCTCATTCACGAGTCCGTCGCAGAAAGTGCCCTGAACGAGGTCGTAGAGTCAAAACTGAAAGCTGTGCTCGCTGCAGGACCTGGCGCGGTTGCCGCATCCAAAAGACTGGCTCAGCAATCTCCTCTGAGCGCGCAGGCATCGGCGGAGCTCCTGGCGGATGCCCGGGCGGGTGAGGAAGCAGTTGAGGGAATCTCGGCCTTTTTAGCCAAGCGCACCGCCAGCTACAAGGTTGACCGATGATCGGGAAACTTCTCGTCGCGAATAGAGGCGAGATCGCCGTTCGCGTTATTCGCGCCGCGAGAGAGATGGGTATTCGAACCGTTGCCGTTGCCAGCGAACCAGATCGGCTTTCGATGCACGCTAAGATCGCCGATGAGACGATCATCATCGGTCCAGGACAAGCCTCCGAAAGCTATCTCAATATTGAAAGAATCCTCGAAGCCGCTCGAATCAGTGGCGCGGATGCGATTCATCCCGGATACGGGTTCCTAAGCGAGCGCGCTGAGTTCAGCCGAGCATGTCGAGACGCAGGTTTCATTTTTGTTGGCCCGAGTCCGGAATCTATGCTTCTCCTGGGATCCAAATCTGCGGCAAAGACGATTGCGCTGAAGGAGCATGTTCCGATTGTTCCGGGTCTATTTACGGTCGATGCCTCAATCGAGGAACTGGAACGGGCCGCCGCTGAAATTGGCTATCCGGTGATGTTGAAGGCCTCTGCCGGAGGGGGTGGACGTGGAATGCGTGTCGTTCGGGACCCATCGGATTTCCGCGACGAGTGGGCGACGGCATCCGACGAGGCGCTGCGAAGCTTCGGTGATGGCGCTATGATGGTCGAGAAGCTGGTTGATCGCCCAAGACACATTGAGGTTCAGCTCCTCGCTGATTCGCATGGCAACGTTTTCTGCCTCTTCGAGCGCGAGTGCTCGCTGCAGCGCCGCCACCAGAAGCTTGTTGAAGAAGCACCCTCGCCTTACATGGCGCAGCACCCCGAGCTTTGGGATGAAATCAAGATTGCCGCAGCGCGACTGGCTAGGGCTTCGGGGTATGTAGGCGCGGGAACTGTCGAGTTCATGCTTGATCAGTCGGACGGTAAGTTCTACTTCTTAGAGGTGAACACGCGGCTTCAAGTTGAGCATCCGGTTACAGAGTTCATCACCGGTCTTGACCTAGTGAAGTGGCAGCTGCGTATTGCGGACGGGTTGCCAATTGAATTTGATCAGGCGCTCTCAGGTGGGGATAGACGAGCCATCGTCGGGCATTCCATCGAAGCTAGGATTGTTGCGGAATCGCCAGAAACCGGATTTCTGCCCTCCACGGGAAGGATAGAAGTGTGGGCTGAACCCCAGGCGCCAGGAGTGCGAGTGGACACCGGCTTTAGTGCCGGAAGCGAGATCTCTGGCTTCTACGATTCACTCATCGCTAAAGTCATTGTTCATGCTGAAACGCGCCCAGAAGCCATTGAAAAGCTTCGTCTGGCCCTTCTTGACTTTCACATCATTGGCGTTAAGACGAATATTGGCTACCTCCTCGATGTGATCGGTCATTCTGCCTATGGCGAAGGGAGAGTGGATACTGGATTCCTGGGTCGAGAATTCGGAGAGTGGCAGGTTGCCGCTCCGGCTCCTGAGTTGGGTGATCTGGTCACCTTTGGTGAAGGGCAAAGCATCGAACGCGCAGCTGGAATGGCTCCAGCAAGGCGTTCGGCTTGGGAAACGGCTCAAGGCTTTCGAAACAGTGGCTAGCCGCCCATCAGCGCGGCGAGTCCGCCAAGTTTGATTGGTTTGCCCTGCATGTACTTCCACCGAGCGAGTTGCTTAGGGGTGAGGATGTGTGCCATCGCCGCTTCTCCCGCGGCCCGGCTCTTTGAAGCGCCCTGCTGCATCCTCTGCATGTCGAATCCACCGGGTTGAGGGGCACCAGGAGCTCCCTTCATGGAGGCAGCAGCCGACTTGCTGGCCGCATACAGAGCGGACTGGAGCTTGTCATGCTGGGCGGGAGTTAGGCCGACCTGAGCCCCGATTTTTGGGTCTAGCAGAGCCTTGGGCCCGTACGACTGAAGCGTAATCTGATGAAGGCGGGCTTTTTGTGCCGGGTTAAGATCCTTGGTGCTCGCTTCCGTCATTTTGTTGAGAGCTTCTGACGCCTGCTTCATTTGCTGAGGTGACGGTGCCTTTCCATTAAGTGCTCCCATCATGGCGGGTCCAATTTTCATAGCCTCGGACATCATGGTCTGGACGGCCTTTTGCGCAATCTCAGGGCTCACTTTGAGTTCCTTTTGGACGGCGGGATCCATCATAAGTGCCGGGTTGTACCAGAGGCTCGGCATCTGGCCCCCGCTCGGCATTTGTGCCGATGCAGCCGCCGCAGAGAGGAGGAGAGTTCCTAAAAGAAGTCCACGTGCTCGAATCATAAAATTATTGTATCCGTCTAGTGTCGAATGGCTGGATGACGCTGAACCTCTAGGACTTGGCGGATGCTCCAATTGTTGTCTTCAAGGAGCTGCCAAGCTTCGTCTTGAGTCGCAGGTGTCAGCTCACACACGATTCGGACGCATCTGTCTTTAAGCTTCTGGTTCTTGGCTTTGACATCTACCATGAGGTTTTCGATGACTTTGCCGCTCAGCACCATCGCCACCGTACTAATTCGGTTGAGTGCAAGCTTTTGGGAAGTTCCGGCCTTCAAACGCGTGGAACCCGTCAATACTTCGGGGCCGGTATCGAGCAAGATCGCATGGTCGGCGGCGCTGAGGAGCGGTGCTCCGCGATTGTTGGCTATTCCACAGGTCCAGACGCCCTTTTGGCGGGCATGGCGTACTGCTGAGACCACGAATGGGGTTGTGCCGCTTGCCGCCAGGCCGATGACGATATCAGTGCGGTTCACACCCATATCGTTTAAAGCGGTGATGCTTGCATACATATCGTCCTCTGCATCTTCGATTGCCTGATCCCGCGCTGCGGTTCCACCCGCGACGATGGTGACAAACCGATCAGGTTCAATGCCGAACGTGGGAGGCATTTCAGCGGCGTCTGAGGTGGCAATTCTGCCACTTGTGCCCGCTCCAATGTAAATCACTCGCCCCCCTGCCTGAAAGGCTTCTGCCGCCTTTTCAGCGGCAAGTGCCAAGCTGGTTTCTGCAGATTTCAACGCTCTGAGGACGACGGATTCTTCCTCATCCATCAGTCGAATCATGTCATGGGCGCTCATTTTATCGAGCCCATATGATCTGGGATTACGAGATTCAGTTGCCAACGCTTAGCTCCTTTGCCAGCTCTAGCGCCCCGTAAAGAGGCGGCTTTGACAGTCGATGTACGGTGACGGTTCGATCTGGCAGGCGACTTGCCAAGATCTCTTCAAAGCGCTTCTTGAAGATAGACGCAGCTTTCCAAATGCCTCCAGCTAGGCTTACGCTCAAAGTATCTGACGGCGGAATATAGCGATGCACGTGTTCCGTTACCACGTCAGCAAGGGCTGATCCGTTCCGTTCAAGGCTTGCAAGCGCATAACCCTCGCCTGCGGCGGCATCCGATCCCAGCACTTTTGCGAGCCGAGCTAGGACTTGAGCGGTAGTGCCTCCCCGATACACGGCGGAGACGATGGTTGCTTCATCCTCCGTTCCGAAAACTTCGTGAACAATCTGTTTCAATGGTTGAGACGCCTCCCTTGGGTAGTCCAGAAAATGCACCAGTGCATCTCGTCCGTAATGAAATCCCGAGCCGTAGTCTCCCAGTATGAACCCGCGTCCTCCCGTTTTAACCACGCCGTGCTCGGTTCGCGAGCATACGAGTGAGCCAGTTCCGGCAATCACGCAGACATCGGTTTCCGGTGGAGAAGAGTAGTAGGCGGCCGTATAGTCCGGTTCGGCTCGCACCTGAGACCCAGGAAACATCTGTCTTAGGAGATCTTCAGCCTGGTGCCTCGTTTCGTCTCCCAGGAGACCGGCGAAGCAGCCACACACAAAGTTTGCCGGCTCGCAACCACGCGTAGCATTTAAGAGATTCCGCTTGAGTCTTGCTTCGGGAGTTGAAACGAGATTTGCAGCACCGGATTGGCCCTGAAAAACGACGTTTCCTGCATCGTCGACGGCAAGAACGCGACTCGAAGAGCCGCCGCAGTCCAGACCAACAAAAACACTCATCTGAGGGTTGCGCCGCCCGTCATCACGTGACGTAATTTACCAGCCAAATTGGGCATTCAAGCGGGCTTTAGGTATATACGGGGTTTTCTTTATGAATGCTTGCCAATTTTGATTCCGGTCCGTTAGAGCGTCGCGAGTTCGTTTAACCGGATAAACTTGCGGGCGTGAGGCGTTATCAAGGCGAGGATCTTGCTCAGGGCTCCAGGATTGCGATCATTGGAAATGATACGTTGGGCAACTATGTGGTCTCAACACCCCTGATGACCTTGTTGCGTTCAAGGCATCCGGGCCATAAACTTGATCTGTATTCAGGTCCCATCACCCAAGATTTTTGGGAAGTCGACAACCGAGTCGATTTTGGACTTCAAACTTCGGATGTACTTCAGCTTCCGGCATCTATTCGTTCCGCCAAACGATATGGGCTGGTCGTCAACCTTGAGGACGAGGAGTGGGCAGCCAAATTGGCGGGCACACTTTGCTCGGCTGACTCTGCCGTCGTAGGCCGATGTATATCTTTGTCAACGGGCGAGGAACTTCCGTTTGCGGACGATGAGGCTGGTCACCTGGCAGGCGACAGAAATTGGATGTCTCCAGACTTGATGGCACGCTACCCGTCACTGTTGTCCACCCCGTTTATAGGTGAAATCCTTTGCAGAACGGCTTACTTTACGGGGGAGATTCCACAATGCCATGTGCCGTATCGGGATGTGCGAATCAGTGTCCCCGATATCCTGATTTCAACCTGCGCCAGCCAGCGAGAAAAGCTGTGGACACCGAGCAAATGGATCGATTTCGCGCGGCAATTTAAACAGCTGGGATTCAGCTTGGGAATCATCGGTGCCAGTCCCGATGTGCAGCGGAGACGTTGGAAGGGGTCGGAAGTTGAGGATCAGTTGGTTCTCGATCGTTATGCGACTGATCTGCGCGGTTCTCTGACACTGCCAGAAGTAGCAGGCGCCCTCATCCGTTCAAGGGTGTGCGTAACCCTAGATAGTGGAATATTGCACGTTGCGGGCGCGGTAAATACACAAACTGTTGGTCTGTATCGATATGGCTACAGCACGCTGTGGGCCCCACCCTTCTCGTCGGTATTTCCGATCGAGCCAAGTGAAGGTGAGTCTGTGGCATCGATTTCGAGCGATCAGATTATCTACGGGACGCTGGCTGCACTAGGTCAAAGGTAGCCGTGAGGCGGGTTTTGGGGTGCTTGTTGGCGGCTGCCGCCATCAGTTGCCCCGGCCAGCCGATAAAGAGTGAGGACCACCACAATAATGTCCTGCTCTTGATACAGCCATCGATTGCCGGGCCAAGTGTTGATCCCCTCACTTATTGGCAACCCCAGTGGATTCTTTGGCCGCCGGCGGGAAATCCCGTTGCCGGAGGGCGACTTCTGTCGGTACTCAGCGGAAGAGATTGGCGAGGACGTCCAGACGATTACCGCTTTAGTGCCACACCGGGCCGTATTGGATGGAGCGCTTCCGGTTTCGACAAACTGGTCGCCTCAGGCTACTTTGTGTCGAAGCGGGACAATCTTGGCTCCACAGAAACACGCCTGCTAATGGGGCTTCACGGAGCAGTGACGCCAAACGCCCTACGTCTCGCCTTAAACTCCACTGGTCCCGAGGTTTTTCCATGCACGCTTGCTGACAAGCACTGGCAGGAGGGAAATCTGATGGTTGGCGAGGCGAGCAGCTGGGACGAGGTTGCTGAAGTTGAACATTCGACCGACGGCAGAGTGCTGGTGGTCGAATACCCTCCTCGTGAGGATGCTCCGTGGACGCGCTATTGGTTGCGAGGGAGCGGGTGGAAGCAATCTGGACTGATTCAAGCAAATTCGGAGCACGCGGTTTCTCCTACTGATCCAGAAGTTGGAGTTCCTGGATTAATTCCTGCCAGATCTTTGGGGCGACTGTTGCTGCGGCCGGGTCAGTTTCAGAGGGCCGTGCTGACGCCAAATTCGTTTGCTGGTGCAAATCGATACCTGTCGCTCTCTCATCGAACGGGGTGGCTCTTATCGATTCTGACTGTTGTCCTGATTGGAGCTGTGCTCACTTGGTGCGCTGGGTTGGCCGCACACGAGAGAACAAGCCTTGTGGCGCCAAAGTTGTTGACTGCGGTGCTGCTTAGCCCAAGCATTATCGTTTTGGCAGGCAACCTAACTCGGTGGGGTGGCCCTGATGCTTGGGCGGTTTGGGTGTCTCTGTCCGGCTTCGCGCTACTAATGGTGCTGGCGGGGATGCAGGCAGCTCAGCGACGCATTGCACCACGGGGGCACCCTCTGATGTCTGTGAGCCTTGTCACCCTCACCACCTTGGGACTTGGTGATCCGAAATGGGGTCTCCTGAGTCCTCTTTTCGCTGGCCGGTTGGATCTTTTGAGCTACACCGCGTTTGGTGCCTTTTCTTGCTCGGCAATAGGGCTCGTGGCATCCGTGCGCGGATGCGGATCAAGGTGGGTGTGGGGCATGCGATTGGCTATCGGTGCGCTATTGGCAATTGGGTGGACCCTCCAGCCATGGTGGGGACTAGACCGAAGTGCACTGCTGTTCAGCGGTGTGGCGGCAATTCTTATTGGGGAGCAGATGATGGATGCCCGCTGGCTGGTCGTGTTTGCTCTGTGGCCATTCTCGGTATATCGCTGCTTGGTATTTGGTGTTGCCTGGGCGCCGATGGGGCTGCTTTCGACTCTAAAGACAGCGGGCGCCCTGAATTCAGCTCGTTACATCGAATTCCTTATGGCTCCCGCCGCATGGGTCTCTGCGATGGTTGCCGTGTGGTGCTTTGTGTTCGGTTCGAAGTTTCTCGTTCATCAATTCAAGCGGCTGATTGATACAGACCCGAGGCGAAACGCGCTTTCGTTTGGTGGCGCCGCCGCCGGCGCCTTTAGTGTCCTAAATCCGGAATTTCTGCCAGCGGCGCTCACCTCGCTGGTGGCCGCGTTGGCATTCCTGCTTTGGGAGTCAATCCAGCCGGTGTAGCCAGGCTTGATAGAGTTTCTTGGCGCGCGGAGTTGCATTTGGGTCGACTTCAAGTGAGTAACCAAGCGGTGCGCCTGAGCGCGATCCAGCCAAGCGCAGAGGATTGGCAGTGGAATCCGGGACCGAGACTTTAAGTCCGATCTTGCTGAGCAGAGCGTATGGCAATTCTTGGGTCGATCGGATCATCCGATTGTAGACATCGGATAGATCAACCCCCGCAACGTCGTTGATCGCGTTTCGAAGCTCATCCTCTCCATAACCCGGGTTGGGCAACTTGTGCTGGAGATAAAGAAGCCTCATGAGATCGTCCAGGGTTTTGCTTCCGTTGGTTGCATCAAGGATCGCCGCGTCGAGGATGAAGCCGGCGAGGAGCCCCTTTGTGTAGTAGCTGAGGTCTCCTACACTGAATCCGTCACCTTCCCAACACTCTCTGGAACAGTCCTCTACGGTTTTGACCTTTCGCGTTTGTCCGTTTTGAAGTTCTTGGATTTGGGCCAACAGCTGCCCCTTCAGCCACGCCTCAGATTGAATGCCGCTCTGATACGTGTGCAGCTTGGAGTAGTAGTCCGTCACACCTTCTGCAAACCACAAGTTGCCCGTTCGCTGGGGTTGGGTGTAGTCGAATGGTCCCAAGTTGGCGGGGCGAATCTGCTTCACATTCCAGGCATGGAAATATTCATGGGCCGCAAGGTCGTCCAGATGAAGCTGGGCAGAATTCGCAACCGCCTGCACATTGCAGGCTCGGTGTTCCAGCCCCCCAGAGAAGTTTCCAACCTCGAGATGAAGGATATACAGGTACCTCCTGAACGAAGCGCCTCTGAACATGTGGAGAGCGGGAACGCTCACCTTTCGTAGTCGCTCCGTCTCAGCATCCATGTCGCAGGCTGCCGTATTGTTCGGTGCGACAAAGACGACGCTGAAAGGGATGCCGTCGATCATGAATCCCTTTGTTTGAAACTTGCCGAGTTGGATGGGATGGTCCGCAAACTCGTCATAACCGCTCGCAGAGTAGGAGTGGTCTCCAACCGGATCCATCGCCGTTGCCACCTCCCAGCCTGCGGGAGTCTGGATCTTCAGGTCGATCCCTTCCGTCTTGCGGTCTGCCGAATACATAAAGGCTGCGGGACCATTGAGGAACGCCTTGTCATCCTGAACTTTGACTGCAAAGAAGCCAAGACCAGGATCATCCCCCTGAACTTTGTAGCTGAACGTCACCTTGCCGCCGTTTGCACTTTCGACATTCCAAGAACGCGAGTCAAGTTTGCGCACGGTCAGTAAATTGCCCGCTGAATCCGTTGCTTTGGTGTCGTAAACCTTCTTTTGGTAGTCGGCCATTTGGTAGTAGCCTGGCGACCAGCCAGGAATTTTGAAGGTTTCAGAAGCATTGGCGGAGTCAAGTGTGATGGCCACAAGCAAAGACTTTGAACTCGGGAGAGGAGTCAGCTTGTAGTGAACTGTCGCACTTGCGAAGCTTGCGAGCAGGGGAAGTCCTAATAGAAGGCGGCTCATGAATCCAAATACTCTAGCGCAGCACGACCTGTTGCCTGATTCCTTGGTCGATCCGTTCTTGATAAATTGCAGCGATTCTTCGGGCTTCCGCTCGGGTAAACATCGTCTGTGGTTCCTGTCTGGCTGATTCTCGCCGCTGTGCAAGTTGCTTCGTCGCCTGTTCCTGCGAACGGTGGCTTTAATGCGACCGTTCGTCAAGGCATCATGCCAATTGTTTCGGATCCGAAGATCCCTATGCCTGCCGAGAAAGACTGGAAAGATCCCGGCTATCTGAAAATAGTTTGGATTCAGTCGCCCAACTGTGACCAGCGAAAGCCAGGATCCATAGTCGATACCATCGTCGTGCATTCGACAGCAATCGATTCCTTAGAAAAGACCACCGAAGTGTTCCAGCGGGAAAGTTCCAATCCTGTCAGTGCGCACTTTACAATTGGCAAGGATGGATCAATCGTTCAAAACGTCTCGACGTTTGATCGCGCATGGCACGCTGGTGTCAGCAAAGATGCTGGCGGTCGCACAAGCGTTAACCACTTCTCGATTGGGATTGAATTGGTCAACCTGGATGATGGCAAGGATGGATATCCCGAAGCACAGCTTCAGGCGCTCTGCGGAATCATTGCGGAAATGAGG
This sequence comes from uncultured Armatimonadota bacterium, assembly GCA_903927025.1. Taxonomy (GTDB): domain Bacteria; phylum Armatimonadota; class Fimbriimonadia; order Fimbriimonadales; family Fimbriimonadaceae; genus Fimbriimonas. The sequence continues at coordinate 65,622 of CAIYLG010000013.1, read as the reverse complement.
CGGCGATTTCCGATCAAACAGATCGTGAGTCACGAGTTCATTGCCATACCGCCTGGAAGGAAAATTGATCCTGCGGCGTTTCCCTGGAAACGCCTCGCCTACTTTGGCCTGCCAATGTACTACGGGCAGAATAAGTCCTAATCGGACAGCAGCGGAAGCGCCCTTTGCAGGTCGGCGAGGAGGTCCGTGGGGTCCTCAAGGCCGCAGAATAGGCGGACGATAGACGTTTCCTTCTCAAAACCCATTGGTTTGACTCTCAGCGAGAGTGCGAGGCTCTCAAAGCCACCCCAACTGACACCTCGCTGGAAGAGTTGAAGAGCATCCACGAAGGCGGTGACCTTCCTGTGATCCTGGGTCATGGGAATGAAAGAGAAGAGCCCGCCCGATCCAGACATCATCTTTTGGTACAGCTCACGCTGAGGAAACGAAGGAAGGCTGATATGCAGAACTTGGGAGACCTCAGGTTGCCCCTCCAGCCAGACCGCGACCATGTTTGCAGTGGACTCATGGCGCTTCAGCCGCAGGTCCAGTGTGCGAAGACTTCGGTTCAGTAGCCAACTCTGAAATGGGTGAAGGATGGAGCCGACTAGATTAATCTCCTGACGAATGATTTTGTCGATCCTAGCTTGGGATCCGCAGACTGCTCCAGCTGTAATGTCGCTGTGCCCACCGAGATATTTAGTCGCACTGTGACAGATCAGGTCGATCCCAATGGTGTGAGGCTTCATGTGAAGCGCGGTGTTGTAGGTGTTGTCGCAGATTGTGGTGATCCCACGATCCTTGGCTACCTTGGCAATCGCTTCCATGTCCTGTAGCTGGAAGAGCAGACTGCTGGGCGATTCTAGGTAAATCACCGTCGTTTCGGGTCGGATCGCCGACACAACTTCTTCAACCTCGTTTCCCTGCACGAACGTATGGGTGACACCAAACCGGGGAAGATAGTCCGTGAGTAGGCTTCTTAATGGACCGTAGGCAGTATCCACGCAGACGACGTGTGAACCCTGTGACACGCAGCTCAGAACCGCAACGGTGATGGCGGCCATGCCGCTTCCCGTGAGCTTGCAGGCGTCGGTGCCCTCCAGCATCGCAATTTTCTTCTCAGCGATATCAACAGTGGGATTGCTCACACGACTGTAGTGATGATTGGGGCCGGCAGGGTGAACGAGCATTGCGTTCATCAACTCATCCATCGTCTCAAACACAAAGAGAGAGTTTTGGAAGATCGGAGGCGCTACCGCTCCATTAATTTTCTCTTCTTCTCCAAAATGTTGGAGCTTGGTTGTCCAGCCATAGTCGCTGTTTGGATTCATGGGCACTGCTATTGTTGCTCAAACCGATGCAGCGTTTCTGTGCGAACCTGGCTTGTGCTCATATGCTCTGCTGAAAGTAGACTTATGTGCGCCAGTTTGGTGGCTCCGTTCGTATTTACTGCTAGCCGATGTTCCCGCAGACTCTAGAGACCGAGGTTCAGTTCCTCAAGGGTGTTGGCCCTAAAGCCGCTGTTGCCATGCGCAAGGCGGGACTCCATACGGTTGGTGATGTGCTCTACCACATGCCTCGGCGATATGAGGACCGACGAAACATCCCTCCAATCGCTCTGTTGCGTCCCGGAGAATGGGTCACCGTTCGCGGCCGAATTACGCACATAGACGCTCGACCAACTCGTGCAGGCATGGTAATTCTGAAGGCAACGCTCAAGGATGCCAGCGGTGCCGTTTCTCTTACATGGTTCAACCAACCTTGGCTAAAAGCAATGCTTGAAAAGGTCCAGGGGGACGTCATTGCCTATGGTCAAGTCAAAGAGAGCAACTGGAACTACGAGATTGCTGCACCCGAGTGGGAGTGGCTGTCTGAGGAAGATGATCCAGATGACTTTGCAAGGATTATTCCGGTCTACCCTCTCACGGAGGGATTGCAGCAGAAGACGGTGAGAAGAGCTGCCAGGGCGGCAGTTGAAGGCTACTTGGATCTTGTGGAAGACCCCCTTCCGAGCTATCTTCTTAAGCAGGAGGGACTGCGGGATATTCAATGGGCTCTGAAACAGACTCACCTCCCTGACACCGATGAGCTACGGCTTCAAGCTCGAAAGCGATTGGTCTTTGAGGAGTTCTTCTACCTGCAGACGACGATGGCGGTGCGGCGCGCTGAGACCCAGCAAGAACTTGGAATATCTTTCCCCATTTCGAAGCTTCTTCAGGGAATTGATCCTGGAATAGCTCCCTCGGAACCGCCGAAGTCAAAGCGCATCAAGTCTTCCGGCGCTCTAGCTGCCGCGAAACAGCAGATGGGAGATGGGAACGACGCCGCCCTAAATGGAGTGACCTCGCGTCCGGTCGTCGTCGATGCTCCTCTGCACCAGGCACACCTGTTTGTAGAAGAACAGAAGGCGAAGTATCAGGGAGAAAAGCTCTGGGACCAGATCCATCGGATGCTCCCATTTGAGCTTACAGGTGCTCAGAAGCGTGTCATCCAAGAGATTTGGAGCGATATGGAACTAGCCAGTCCCATGAATCGACTGGTGCAGGGCGACGTAGGGTCCGGAAAAACTGCCGTAGCTGCGTGCTGCATCTTGGCCGCAATTCGGAGTGGATACCAGGCCGCACTGATGGCACCCACTGAGATTCTGGCGGAGCAGCACTATAACAACCTTCATCGACTCTTCGAACCGTTGGGAGTTGAAGTGGATTTGATAGTTGGAAAATTAACCGCATCCCAAAAGAAGCGAGCAGCAGAAAGGACTCGATCGGGACAGGTCAATTTGGCTATAGGTACCCATGCGCTGATTCAGGAATCGGTCGAGTTTTCCAATCTTGGTCTGGTGATCGTCGATGAGCAGCATCGCTTCGGAGTGCTTCAGCGAAAAGCGCTGCGCGACAAGGGTCTGGGGAACCCGGATGTCCTGGTCATGACTGCGACTCCAATCCCAAGGACTTTGACAATGACCTTGTATGGAGACTTGGATGTCTCCGTGATCGATGAGTTGCCGCCCGGCAGAAAGCCCGTGAAGACCCATTCCAAATCGCCGATGGAGCGTGAGTCTGTTTATCAGGGTGTTCTGAAGCTTATTGAGGGGGGGAGGCAGGCTTACTTCGTTTGTCCAATGGTAAGCGAGAGCGAGAAGATGATGGCGCAGGCGGCGACTGACCTTCACTATCGCCTATCGAACGGAGTGTTTCTGAATCAGCGTGTCGGGTTGCTTCATGGTCAAATGAAGCCAAAAGAGAAAGAGGAAGTGATGGAGCAGTTCCGTCGCAATGAACTCGATATCCTGGTGAGCACGACCGTTATCGAGGTTGGTGTGGACGTCCCCAACAGCTCGGTAATGGTGATCGAAGACGCGAACCGGTTTGGATTGTCACAGCTTCACCAGCTCCGGGGCCGAGTAGGACGTGGGGATCAGCAGAGCTATTGCGTGCTGATTGCGGACACGAAGAGTGAAGACTCACGAGCCCGGGTTGAGGCAATGTGCAACACCAATGATGGATTCAAGATCGCAGAAATCGATCTTGAACTTAGGGGGCCTGGAAGCATGATGGGAACTCAGCAGTCTGGCAATCTTGACTACAAGATTGCTGATTTGGTCTTGGATGGCAGAATGCTTGAGGTGGCCAGGCAGGCGGCGATGAGACTCGTCGATTCTGATCCGACTCTGAGTCAACCGGAGCATTCTGGGATCTTGGCCAAGGTTAAGCAGAAGCGATCTGACGCTGCCGTCGTCACCATTTCGTAGATGTGCGTGATGTTTCCATCAATCACTCCGAAACAACTTAAAATTGAACTAGAGGGACCGAACCCTCCTGTAGTGCTCGATGTGCGAGAAGCACACGAGCTGGAAATCAGTCGCCTGCCATACGAAGTTGTTCACATCCCGATGGGTGAATTGGCATTTCGACTTGGAGAGCTTGATCCAGCCTCTAATTTAGTCGTGCTGTGCCGAGTAGGTGGCAGAAGCGGACAAGTGACCCAATACCTTCTCCAGCATGGTTTCTCCACAGTGAGAAATATCGATGGAGGGATCAACAGATGGTCGTCCACAGTGGATCCGACACTTAAACAATACTGACAAAAAAGGGCCCGCGATCGGTCTGCTCGCGGGCCCTCAATGTGATATTGCTACTTTGCGAGGGCGGCTTCGATTGCCGCAATCACTTCTGGGCTATCTGGCGTGGACTTCGAGCGGAATCTGGCGACGACCTTTCCATCTTTTCCGATGACGAACTTGCTGAAGTTCCATTCAATATCGTCGTTGGGTCGGTCACTGTTGCCGATGAGCCACTTGTACAGCGGATGCTCATCTTCGCCCTTGACGGAAATCTTGGAGAACATCGGGAAGGTGACGCTGTACTTAGAGGTGCAGAACTGCTTGATCTCCGTGTCCGAACCTGGCTCCTGGGCGCCAAAGTTATTGGCAGGGAAGCCGAGGATAGCAAACCCTTTCCCTTTCTTTGATTTATAGAGGGCTTCAAGTGCCTCGTACTGAGGTGTATAGCCACAGTGGCTTGCGACGTTGACCACGAGAACGACCTTGCCCTTGTACTTGGACAGTGGCACCGACTTTCCATCGATGTTGTTCATCTTGAAGTCGTAAAACGACGGATCGTGGTGGGCCTTCGTGGATGCCGCCACTGCGATTGACAGACAACCGGCCGCGGCAGCGAGGAGGGTGAGAGCGAGTGGCAGTTTCATGATTATCGGATTGTACGATGCCTTTGAGAGCTGTGTTTCATTTGAAAGCTTTAAGATCTGTGAGAACAAGCTATTTCGTGGCGCCTAAGCATCCATGGTAGCTAGGCGATAGAGGATGTGCGCATAGATTCGACTGGCCTTGAACAGGTGCTCGACCTTGTACAGCTCATCCGTTTCGTGGGCTCTTCCGTCGCCATCCCAGCAGGTTCCTACGCTGACTGTATTAGGGATTGCACGAGCATAAGTGCCTCCACCCATCGAGCCCGGCTGTTTGAGTTCGCCAGTTTCCTGATGGTAAACATCGACGATCGTCTTTACGAGAGGATGATCGAGAGGGAAGTACAGGGAAGGGCTGTCGCGAGTGACCTTGAGGCTGAAGCCACTGGTTAGAGTCGCAAGGTGGGTTCGACACTTAGCTTCGAGTTGGGAACCTGTCCACGTGGCGGGATATCGAATATTGAAGAGTAGGTTCAAATCTGAACCGTCTGACTTTGCGATGCCCAGGTTGCAGGTTAGGTCTCCGCTAGGCTCATCCACGCCTGCGATGCCTAGGCCAGCGCCTCCAAGATGAGTGAGTTCCAACAGCTCGTGGTAATACCGCGAAGTGCTGAGGGGAGACAGGTCATCCAAGAGGCGGAAAATCCGAATGGCAGCTGAATCACCTAGGAACGGCTGACTTCCATGGGCAGCCTTACCGATGGCGTAAATGCCAAGTTCATCTCCCTCCCAAGCGAAAGTGATGTTGCGGTCCCAGCTATCTGCGAGTCGCTCTTCAATTAGAGGGCGGATCGATGGGGCAACCTTTACGCGGGCAGAGCAAGAGTCAATGACAATATTGGGACGCTGACCCCCATCTACCGATAGAAGCTGAAGTTCGCCCGCGCAGAGGGGAACTGAGACCTCTAAGTTTGCGATGCCTTTTTCGCAGTTGTACAATGGCCATCCGGAATCGGGGGCAATTCCAAAGGTCGGAGGCTCCTCAGTCTCCATGTACCGCGCAACGCATGCGAATCCTGACTCTTCATTGCATCCGAATACCTGTCGCATTCGTGCCGGAATATCCGGGCAGCACTCCTTGATGGCTCTCATCGCGTACAGGGAGGCGAGGGTTGGACCCTTGTCATCGACGGCGCCGCGACAATAGATGTAGCCATTTTCAATTTCCGCCCCAAATGGATCGTGCTTCCAACCTGGGCCAACAGGAACAACGTCAAGGTGGCCCAACGACATCACGAGCCGATCCCCGGAGCCGAATTCTCCATAACCGATGTAGCCCTCGACATCCTTTGTCGTGAATCCGTACTTTTCGCTGAGGCTCAAGGCGAGATCGAGGGCTCTTCGGTTTTCGACACCAAATGGAGCGTTTTCCTCTGGTTCTCCTTCGATCGAGGGAATTTTCAACATCGCGACGGTGTCATTTAATAGTTCCTGCTCATGCTCTCGGAGCCAATCTTGAAGCTTTGCGATCATCGGGTCGGACATAAACCGACTTTACCTGGGCCATCTGCCCAGGCTGCGGTCAGATTCCGGGTATCAAAGGAGCACATGCCAGTCGGTGAAATTCGAGATGTATTTAGAGAGATTTATGGTCGCGATCCAGAGGTGGTCGGGATTGCCCCTGGTCGGATCAACCTAATCGGCGAACATACCGACTACAACGACGGTTTTGTCTTTCCCGCCGCCATCGACCGAGGGCTGGCGATTGCTGCCTGCGTCTCAGATGGACCTTCGAAGACCTATTCCGTACAGTTGGGTAATGCCGAGGAGTTTGACGTTGCAGACGTGAAACCAGGCTTTACCGAGACCTGGTCGAAGTACGGCGCGGGGATGGGTTGGGCAATCTCAGATCTGATTGAGTCCAAGCTTCCCAATCTTAACGTTGTGGTGGATAGCGAGATCCCCATTGGGAGCGGTGTCAGCAGCAGTGCGGCTCTAGAATTAGCTTTCGGCGTGGTATGGAATTACGTTGAAAAACTTACTCTCGACAACAGAGAGCTGGCTCGGTTGGGTCAGATCTGTGAAAACAGATTCGTCGGAGTGAACAGCGGCATCATGGATCAGATGGCCAGCGCTATGGGCCGAAACGGCCATGCGATGTTCTTAGACACTCGCACCCTTCAGATGGAATACGTCAAAGTCCCGTCTGATCTTGCGGTGGTGCTCTGTGACACTAAAAAAGAACGGGCTCTCACAACTTCTGCATACAATGAGCGACGAACTCAATGCGAAACCGCAGCCCAGTATTTGGGTGTGAGGAAGTTGAGAGACGCAGACATGAAGTTGCTCGACAGCACGAAGCGACATCTCCCGGAAGTTGTCTATCGTCGAGCCAAGCACGTGATTACCGAGAACCAGCGGTGTGTTGATTTCAAGGAAGCGCTGCGAGGCCGAGACTACGAGGCGATCGGTCGCCTCATGAAAGAAAGTCATGTCAGCCTTCGCGACGATTACGAGGTTAGCTGTGCGGAACTTGACGCCATGGCTGAATCCGCTTGGGCCGCACCCGGATGCGTTGGCGCAAGGATGACTGGCGCTGGCTTTGGGGGTGCTTGCGTGGCCCTCGTACAGAAAGATTTGCTGAATCCATTCATCACGGCCACTTTGAGCGTTTATGAACTCGCGACAGGTCGTGAGGGAGATGCAATGTCTTGCATTATTGTTGATGGAGCTAGGCTTCTTGAAGCCTAGTAGGTGTACGTGTGCGGTGTGTTTCGCAAAAAGGATTAAGCATAGTCACTCTGGCATAACCTATAGCGGAAAATGAAACCAGCAATTCGAGTGGGATGATTGCCCAGCTTGAGTTCGATAAGACGGCTGATTCTATATAGAATTCAGCACATGCTTTGGTTTTTTGATCGTCGTTGGGCGATCCCCGAAGTTTGGGTTCCGTCTAATGTTTGGGGGACCTGTTTCTTGGAAGGAGACACGGGTCGATCATTTTCATAGGGGTGGTTTATGTCAGGTTATTCAGCTTTTACGATGGAGCGCGCGCAGCGGACAATTCGTTTGACCAAGCGCGAAATTGAAGTCTTAGGACTTATTGCACAGGGATGCAGCAGCAAGGAGGCTGCAGACGCTTTGGTGGTTTCCAAGCGAACTGTAGATTTCCACCTAGCCAACATTTACGATAAGCTTCAGGTCAACAACCGAGTCCAGGCGTTCAGGGCCGCCACACGATTGGGTCTTATTCCTTTCGAGCCATCGTTTGGTCAGCACCGGGAAATCTAGTTTATAGGTTAAGCTACCGAACGGTATGAGCAACTCACCCGTTCGGTATCTTGAGCCGAGCCAAATTCGTGCCTTTCGCCATGAGGGTTCGGTGCATCCACGCATTGAAGTTGTGGATGAATTTGTTGTTCTGTCTGCGGTTGTGAAGCGAGTTTTTCCTCAATCGCACCCGCGGAAGTACATCTCTATCCTTGAGTCCAAGGGAAAGGAGATTGGAATCCTGAAGACCCTGGATGGGGTTGATGAACACTCTCGAGGAGTCATCGATGAGGAATTGGACCGGCGCTACTTTACGCCGCGAATTCTTAGGATTGACAGCCTCAAATCTGAGGCAGGTATGTGGCGATTTAACGTGGCCACTCAACGAGGCGATACCGAGTTTTTCGTTAGAAACTGGCGGGACAATGCCCACGAAACTTCTCCGGGCCGTTGGCAGATATTTAGCGTAGACGGTGCAAGATTTGAAATTCTTGCGATTGATGAGCTCAATGAGCGAAGTCAGAGACTCTTGGACCAACTTCTTTAAGTCGGCGCTCGACTTGGCTTATTGCCGATCCTGTGCCCTCTGCGGCACTTTCGGATCAGATAATCCATGTGTGCAGTGTCAGGGCGAGATGGACCTAAGCGATCCTTCAATCGAAGTTCACTTTGACTCGCCTTTGGCCTTTACCGGATCTGTATATCGCTACACGGGTCGTCCAGGTCAGGCTGTCAGACTGCTAAAGTACGCTCGGCGCACCAGCCTCGCTGATTTTATGTCGAGGTCGATCAAGGAAGCGATTGAAAATGCAGGCATCGAATCGGACCTCGTCGTTCCAGTTCCCATTCATTGGACCCGTTTGATGACGCGTGGCTTCAACCAGGCAGAACTCATTTCAGGTCTGCTTCCTTTCCAGCCGCATGTGCTGCGTCGGACGCGCGCGACGCAGTCTCAAGCGGGTCTGAACAGTTCGGAAAGACTGAAGAACCTTACTGGAGCTTTTCAGGTGCTTGAATCGGTGAAAGGGATGAGCGTGCTTCTCATTGACGACGTCGTCACGAGCGGCCAAACCTTTGGTGAGTGTGCAAAGGCACTGCGAGAAGCGGGTGCCACGGAAGTTGGCGGTTTTGCCTTCTGTGGAGATGTCTAGTCTGCTATCAAGGCAGGGAGAGTTGATGGGTACCCGGAGAGGCTTGCGGTCGCAAACGCCGCGATGCCCTCACTTCTTCCGATAGATCCCAGACGCTCGTTGGTCGTGGCCTTTATGCTGACCCGTGAGATATCGATTCCAAGACAGTCCGCAATGCACGCCCGTATATCCGTGGCCCGTTTCATGATCTTGGGAGTCTCGGCGATTGCGGTCAGATCCAGATTGACGATTTTCCAGCCCGCTTGGTAAATGAGGGTTGCCGCATGATCCAAGAATGTAGTGGATGGAGCCCCTTTCCATCTGAGGTCTGTGTTGGGGAAGTGGACACCAATGTCACCTAGCCCAGCAGCCCCGAGGAGGGCATCTGTCGCGGCGTGGAGGATGACGTCTGCGTCGCTGTGGCCATCAAGCGCTTTGTGATCTGGAAATGAAACTCCTCCAAGAACAAGCACGCGCCCCGGATCATCTGAGAAAGGATGGATGTCATATCCAATTCCGACTCGGTTCTCCGGCAAGCCCAAAAGTGCCTGAGCTCTGGTCAAATCTTCCGGAGTCGTGATCTTGAAGTTATCTGGCTCACCGGCGACAATCTCAGGCCGAATTCCTAGGGCTTCAATCATCGCCATTTCATCTGTGTACTCTGAAGTCGCGGACTCATGTGCAGATTGAAGGATGTCGACGGTGGCTCCTTGGGGAGTTTGCATTGCCACCAGATGCGTGCGATTCAAGGTTCGTACCGCAGTTTCAGTGACCTCTTTGATAGTGTCCCTGACAGGGGTGGCAAGGGCCGCCGCACCCGTGATCTTAACCGCCTCAATCACTCGAGTGATTGCTTCTGCTGAAACAAATGGACGGGCCGCATCGTGCACGAGCAGTACGTCCGCATCCCCAGCAGCGGCTAGGGCTGCTCTTGAGCTCTCTTGTCTCGTCTCTCCACCGACAATGACCTGGACCTTTGAGGACACTAGGTGCTGCAGAGCCGAAACCTTCTCCGCCGCCGTTACAAGGATGATCGAGTCAACAAGTGGATGGGCGAGGTACGTGTCGACGGACCATCGCCAGACGGGTCTGTTTCCAAGTACGGCCTCAGTTTTGTCCGCTCCGAAGCGCTGGCCACGTCCGGCAGCCAATATTGCTGCGACTACTTTCAAGGATGGATCCGGGGGGCGGAGGTCTTACGCCTCGGCCGGGTCTCGTAACGTGCCTCTTCTTCCGTGTCGACTTCTCCGAAGATCATCTTGCCTCGTTCTGTCTGAATGACCTGGGTGACCACCACTTCCATCGTTTCACCCACGTGGTTTTTTCCGTTTTCAACGACCACCATCGTGCCGTCTTCCAGATATCCTACTCCCTGTCCATCCTGATTACCTTCACGAATAATCTTAAGCTCGAATGTTTCCTGAGGCAGCACGTTCGGGCGAAGTGCCAAAGCAAGGTCGTTGAGGCTGAGTACGTGGACATCCTGTAGCTCTGCCACACGTCTCAAGTTGAAGTCGTTTGTGACAATATCCGCACCGATTGCCTTTGCTAGCCGTACGAGCCGGGCATCTACTCCGTCACCTGTGTCGGGCGCGAGTTTGTCATGGACGCGGACTTCCATTTCGAACTCAGCCTGCATGTGCCTCAAAACCTCCAGCCCACGGCGACCGCGCTGTCTGCGGAGCGCGTCATGGCTGTCTGCAATGTACTGAAGTTCGTCCAGGACAAATCCGGGAACGTACATTTCTCCGGAGAGGAATCCGGTTTTAGCGACGTCGTAGATTCTTCCGTCGATGATCACATTTGTGTCGAGAAGCTTGATACCGCTGCGTCGCTGACGAACGCCAGTTTTGGTCCATGGGAGGACTTCCTCCATTGACTGAAGTGCGTACACAGCAAGTGCACCCAAGCCAAGCGTGATCCCAAATACGAGGAGCACTCGGTAGGGCCCAGGCAGCTCAAGTGCCTGAAACATGATCAGGAGAGGCACTGCGGCGATGAGGCCAGCAAATATTCCAACGAAGACGTTGACCTTGTTGCCAATCTCCATCTTCTCCCATCGACGGGCAAGCGCTTCAAGTCCGGTAAAGAAGCGTGTGGCGATGAACCCACCAAAGATGGCGCCCAGGAGGATAAACGAGAGGATCGCTAAGGATACGGAAACCGGAAACTGTTTTGTGGGGACTTCGCCGAGTTGGCGGAAGTGGCTTCCGATCCAGACGAATAGGTAGCTGAGAGCGGTAGGGGCGAATGACCCCAGCAGCGCTCCTCCCAAAAGGGCGCATACCAGCACGAGACCCGACCGCAGGGCTGCGCCAGGCCTTACAAGGCTGTACATTTTTCGGACTCTTTTCGCTAAGCGATTCATGGCATTAATCCTTTTGTACGTTTAGGACTTCGATCTTGGCTGAGTCCAAAAAGGAAAACGTAAAAGCTGTGTCTATGTTTCCTTCACCTAACTTGACGTGGGAAGCACTCAATTGTGCGCGGTCAGTTGTTGAATCGACTCCAATCCATCTCTTTCCATCCCATGCTTGTGCCCATGCATGGTAAAAAAACGCGCCATCTCCGTTCACGAGCCCGCTCGCAAGTTTCGCCGGGATGCCCGCGGCGCGAAGTAGTGTCACCGTGAGCACAGCGAAATCCCGACATACTCCTTCACGAGTTTTTAGGATTTCATTCGCGTCCCTCAGGACACCAATTCCCGAATTGAACTTCATGTTTCGGTATACGAACAGCTGAATCGCGTGGGATGCCGCATCGACGTCCTTGTTTGAACCAATTATCGATAACGCGAGTTTCCGAATGTGCGGCGAGTCCGATGGCATGTAGAGAGAAGGTTGTAGCCATTCCTTCTTTTGGGTTGTTGAATGGAGGTTTGTCGAACCGCCTTCGGCGGTATATCGAGCTGGACATATGTCGACGATCCACGACTTTCCGCTTCGAGAGACTTGCTGGTAGGCGTCACTTGGAATCGAAGAGATGCTTGGACAGGTAATTCGAATCTTGAGTTCCTTCAGTGAGTCTGGGTTTTCGATTGCCTTGTCCGTATGAATACTGGTTTCGACTGCCAAATCAGCTGGTCCCTCGCCCGACCGATTTGGGGCTAGGGCGACCTTTTTGGATACAGGAAGCATCGTAATTCCCATGGCGGCGTTCACTCGGACCACATCGTCATGGTTGTCTAAAAAGACCTCCATTTTTGACGTCGGGTCTTCAATGGTGATCAGGCGTGCCCTGATTTTCCTGCCATTCACGTCTGCAATAGAGTCTCCCTGAGCAGTAACGCGATTTTTGAGGAATGAAATGGTTGCGGAGTCAAAAACGTAAACCACTCTCGATTGACCCTTTTGCAGCTTGCGCTTGAGGGTATCAGTTAGCGGGTCGTCAACGACGTCTCCACCAAGAGGAAGCGGAATCTTCCGAGATGACGTGGAACCTGAGCTCCGAACGGTCACAGTAGCCACGTGGGCTCCGAAAGTTGCCTCGACCTCGTTTGACCTGCCCGAACTTTTTGTTAAGAAAGTCATTCTCAACGGGGCACCGGACGGGGTGGCCCAAGACGTTGAGTTCATTGACACTTCCATGTTGCTTCCCAGAAGTGCGGTGTTAAGCACCGTCAGCGATGTGCTTTTTGAGACGAGATGGCCGCCTCTTCTGACATTCGCTGTTTCGTAGGATGAGTAGCCAATCTTGGAGCCCTTGAGATAGAGCGCCAGGTAAGTGGGTTCCGCCGAGGCTGAGCCGGCGATAGAAATTGCGGCGCAGACTCCAAGGCATTTCATGAAAATAACAACTGGGGAGCTGTTCCAACAAACCCGACGGTTCGCGTCCCTCCACTCGTTTTACCCGCTCTCGGTAACTCACGGACCGGCTCATGTGTGCCAGAGTGGGGGGCTAGGTTTGACTTTGTCCACAGAAATCGCCGCTTGACACGTGGTTCAGCGCGAAAGTAGAGTGCCAAGGCCCTAATTAAAAGGCACGGGCAAACCGTTTCCCGGAAAACGGCGGTCCAACGTAGATAGACAGGATGTGGCGACCCAGCGGTTGCTTTCAAAGAACAAATGGCAAAGAAACTCGTCATCGTAGAATCGCCCGCAAAGGCGAAAACCATCGGCAGCTATCTCGGTGGCGATTATGAAGTTCAGGCCAGCGTGGGTCACATTCGGGACCTCATGCCCAACGCAAAGGGCTTGCCAGCTGAATTGCGGAAGATGTGGTGGTCGGATTATGCCGTTGATGTCGACAACAACTTTGAGCCGTTCTATGAAGTTCCGCCTGAAAAGGTAAGTCAGGTTAAACGACTGAAGGATGCGATGAAGGGGAAAGACACCCTGGTACTCGCGACTGACGAAGACCGAGAAGGTGAAGCCATTTCATGGCACCTTCTCGAAGTTTTGAAGCCAGGAAAGAATGTGGAAGTCAAGCGAATTGCGTTCCACGAAATCACTAAGGACGCAATCCTCAAGGCGATGGAGTCTCCCCGGAGCGTGGATACCTGTCTGGTAGAAGCCCAAGAGACTCGCCGAATCCTTGACCGCCTTTACGGCTACACCCTTTCGCCGGTGCTGTGGTCGCGAGTCACCAAGAACCTTAGCGCGGGGCGAGTGCAAAGTCCGGCCGTCAAGCTGATCGTGGAGCGAGAGATTGCCCGGAGGAACTTCCGAGGCGCCAACTATTGGGATCTTCGGGTTGAGCTCGAAAGTGATAAGCAGCGGTTCACTGCGGACCTGAAGTCGGTCGATGGCGTACGTGTGGCAACGGGCAGCGACTATGACGATTCCACCGGTGTCCTGAAGGCTGGCAAAGATCAGAAGGTCACCCAGCTAGATCAAAAAGCCGCCGAAGAATTGGCTGTTTCGGCCAAGAATTCAAAGCCTTACACGATCACCAGGCTAGAGACCACTGAAGGATTTGAGCGGCCAGCGGCGCCTTTTATGACGACCACGCTCCAGCAAGATGCCAATCGCAAATTTGGTTTCAGCGCGGATCGAACGATGCGCATCGCCCAGGGACTTTACGAAGGTATCGATCTTGGGGGTGAGCAGGTAGGTCTCATTACTTACATGAGAACGGACAGTCTTGTTCTCAGTGGAGAAGCGCTGTCCAAGATTCGTGGATTTATTGGCAAGGAATATCCTGACTGTCTTCCCGATAAACCACAGCAGTACACGAACAAGGTCCGAAACGCTCAGGAAGCACACGAGGCGATTCGCCCAACAGACGTCGAGCGTCGTCCGGAACGAGTCGAAAGATTCCTCAATGAGGATCAGAGAAAGATCTATAACCTGATATGGCAGCGAACCGTCGCGTCGCAAATGAAGCCTGCGCGCGTCCTAAGGACTGAAGCGGATATCACCGTGCATGCAGATGGCAAAGCGCTTACATTCCTGGCGACTGGCAAGCAGATCACTTTTGAAGGTTTCCTCCGAGTCTATTTGGAGGGCAGAGATGAAGATGGTGATCCAAGCGAGCGGAAGCTTCCTAAATTGAGTGAAGGGTTAGTGGTGAACCAAGTTGACGTCCACGCTCTGGGGCACCAGACGAAGCCTCCTGCTCGATACACAGATGCGACGCTGATCAAGCGCTTGGAAGAGCAGGGAATAGGCCGTCCCAGCACCTACGCATCGATCATTTCCGTGATCGTGGATCGAGGTTATGTTCGAAAGCAGGGCAAGCAGCTCATTCCATCGTTCAAAGCGTTCATGACCATGGAAGTCCTGGAGAACAACTTCGAGGAGTTGATGGACTTAGGCTTTACCGCGCGGATGGACGAAGCGCTGGATGAGATATCAGAAGGCAAGGAAGATTCAAAGGCGTACCTTCGAGACTTCTTCCTTGGACAGCCTGAAAAGCCAGGGCTCAAACTTCTTGTCGACTCGCGCAAGAAGGAGATTCCGTATCCCGTTTTCCAAGTCGGCAATCTGCCGGATACGGGAGAAGCTGTCATTGTTCGGAATGGAAAAGACGGAACCCCGTTTCTTCAGGTTGGTGACGGGGATGCGAAGAAATACGCCAACGTCCCCGAGGATTTGGCGCCCGCAGATCTTACGATTGAGAAAGCAATTGAGCTCCTCAGTCAAAAGGCCGCGGTTGCGGAGTCTGCTGGGATCGATCCAAAAACGGGTCGCCGCCTCCTAATCAAGAACCGCCAAGGCTTCTACCTTGAAGTTGAGCGAACGCCCGAGGAGATTGAAGAGAAGGTTCGACCAACCTGGGTCAGTGTTCCGCCTGGTGTTGACCCAAAGACGCTATCTCAGGAAGAGCTGAATCTTCTCTGCGCCATGCCGATTTCAGTTGGAGTTCACCCTGAAACAGGCAAACCAATTGTCTTCAAAATGGGCAAATTCGGACCTTACATTGAATCTGGTGAAGACCGCAGAACCGTTGAGGAATGGAAGTCTGCAGAGACCCTGAGTGTTGAGAAGGCGCTCGAAATTCTTGCTCAGCCACGGTTCGGTGGCAAGCGCGCCGCTGTTGCAGCCCTTAAAGAGTTTGGAGAACTGCCCGGAGCCGCCGGCCCAGTGAAAGTGCTGTCCGGCAGATATGGCCCTTACATTACCGACGGTGAGACCAATGCGACGCTGCCGAAAGGAACCAATCCGGAGGACCTGAGCGCGGAGCAGGCAACGTCTCTTTTGACTGCAAAGCGAGAAGCGGGGCCCTCAACCAGACCTAAATTTAAAAAGGTGACCAAGAAGGCCGCCGTAAAGCCAAAAGCGAAGCCCAAAGCTAAGAAGAGCTAGCCAGACCGGCTAGCTCCGATCGGTTCTGTACTTTTGGATCAGCTCAATGGCGAGCTCTGGTCCCTTCCAGCCAAGCACCTGGACATCTTTTTGCTCCAGTTCCTTGTAGATCTGGAAGAAGTGGGTGACTTCCTTGGTGGTGTGTTCATTCACCTCAGAGATGTCTTTGCGATAACCGTATCTCGGATCCTTCGTTGCCACGCACAGCAACTTCTCGTCCGGGCCCTTTTCGTCTGCCATTTCTAGGACTCCAATGGCGCTGGCCTCAATAACACACCCTGGGAAGGTCGGGTGAGTAATCAGGACCAACACGTCGAGCGGGTCGCCGTCAACGTAAAGCGTCTCAGGAATGTAGCCGTAGTCAAATGGGTAGAAAAGTGGGGAATAGAGAACTCGATCTAGGTGGATCAGGCCCGTCTCCTGATTGACCTCGTACTTGTTGGTGCTTCCGCGCGGAATCTCAATGACGGTATTGAAAGTGAAGGGCGCATTGGGACCAATTTTTGCGTTCAACAGGGACATGTTCTTAAAGGGTACCTCTGCAGGCGACTCTAATCTGAGTTTGAGTTGCTGCCTTAAAAGTTCGTTCGCGTGAGCCTAAGCTATCCTAAGATATGCGTGCCGTAGTCACTGGTGGAGCGGGCTTTTTGGGCTCTCATCTCATGGACCGACTGCTGTTAGAAGATTACAGTGTCGTCATCGTGGACAACCTTATCACAGGAAGCCTAGAGAATCTTGAACATGTTAAAAACGATTCTCGAGTCGAGTTCATCAAGGCAGATATTTCCGAACCTATCTCAGTGGATGGACCGGTCGATTTCGTATTCAATTTCGCGAGTCCAGCCAGTCCAGACGACTTTCGGAATTTCCCTATTCCAGTGATGAAAGTAGGAGGCGTTGGCACGCTCCATGCGCTTGGCCTGGCAAAAGCCAAGGGAGCCAAATTCATGATGGCTTCGACAAGCGAAGTTTACGGAGATCCAACCGTCAGTCCTCAGCCGGAGACCTATTGGGGCAACGTCAATCCGATTGGTCCGCGGGCTGTTTACGATGAAGCGAAGCGCTATAGCGAGGCACTCACGATGGCCTATCGCAACTGGCATGGACTGGACACTCGAATAGCCCGCTTCTTCAACACCTTTGGCCCTCGCATGAGGCTGAATGATGGCCGAGTAGTCCCCAACTTCATCAAACAGGCACTCTTGGGAGAGCCGTTGACCGTGTACGGAGACGGCAGCCAGACGAGGTCCTTCGGATACGTCTCGGATCTTGTCGAAGGGGTTGTCAGACTTGCCAACTCGAGCTATCAACAACCGGTAAATCTTGGAACCCAGGTTGAAATGACCGTGCTCGAATTTGCCCACGAGATTATTCGGATTACGGGGTCAAAGAGCGAAGTTTCTTTTCTACCAGGGCTGGTAGACGATCCAAGGCAGAGAAAGCCAGATATCACCCGAGCGCAAACGGAACTGGGCTGGGAACCGAAAGTTGAGCTTATCGACGGGTTGAACCTCACGATCAGCTACTTTAAGGCGAAGCTGGGGCAGGTGACTCTTTAGGGAGTCCATTGGCGAAGCAATGAGTCATGAGTTAGGCCGGGTGCAGACAATCCTTCAGCGCCTTGAATCCGTGCATGGCAGACCGCGTAGAATTGCTCGCTTTGACCCGATGGATGAGCTGGTCAGCTGCATATTGAGTCAACACAGCAGCGATGCTCGCTCATTCCCCGCATTTACGCGTCTTAAGGAAAGGTTTCCGGTTTGGACTGATGTGGTTGAAGTGGATTGTGCGGAACTTGCAGACGTGATTCGCACGGCTGGGTTGGCAAATCAGAAGGCGAAAAACATCCAAGCCTGCCTAAGATTGATCTACAAGGAGACTGGCGTGTACTCGTTGGACAGTCTGCGCTCAATGCCTACCATGGAGGCACGGGCCTGGCTTCTCAAGCTTCCTGGTGTGGGACCCAAAACAGCATCGATTGTCCTCTGTTTTTCAATGGGTAGGGAGACGATCCCCGTTGACACCCACGTCTTCAGGGTTTCGTGCCGATTAGGCCTGATCGAAAGCGCCATCGGGGAAGTCAGGGCGCATGATGCGCTCATGGAGATCGTTCCAAATGATCTCTCCTTTCGATTTCATGTTGATCTCATTCAGCACGGTAGAGTCACCTGCCGCGCCTCGTCTCCCCGCTGCGTTTCCTGTTGCCTGGTTGACATTTGCCCCTCGTGCAAAGAAGGAGCAGAGAATCGAACTCCAGTACGCTCAGAAACACCCATTGTGAGAACTCGCATGAGATTATCAGGAGTAACGGCATGAGTGCATTCGAGAGTCCTGACGGGGCGGACCGCGCAAGGGAGCGACTAGAAGCCCTCACGGGATTTTCGCTCGAACATTTCATCGATACAGCCTTTGAGGAGAACCCTGCCCCCGATCTCGCTTTGGCAAACCTTGAGCGATGGCTCCGGGCGACTGCGAGTCCCAATATGTACATGGAGCAGGTTCTTGCTCCTTCGCCTTGCTCGAGGCTGCTGGTGAAGGTGTTGGGTTCAAGCCAGCCAATCGCGGACGCCATCATTCAGAACCCAGAACTCGGGGCGCTTGTTCTAGACCCTACAGAACTTGGAAGACGGGTAGATCGGGATTCGATTCTGATTGAGGGTCGAAGGCTGCTAGCGGCGTCTTCATCGTATCTGCATTCTCTGGACCGTCTTCGGTTCCTGAGGCAACGCTGGAATCTGTCGCTTGTTATGAACGATCTGGCGGGAACGGTCGATCAGCCCACGATTTGGCGTGGGCTGTCGGATTTGGCCGACGTAATGATCGAATTGGCTCAAGATGTCGCTTGGGCAGAGTACGCCCGGCAGAAAGAAGTGAGCGTACGGCCCGGCTGGATGATCATCGCCTTCGGAAAGCTAGGCGGTCACGAACTCAACTATTCCTCGGACATCGACTTGGTTTACGTCGTCGAGGATGGACTTGATGACAAGGCCGACCGTGACTGTGTACGGTTTTTTGAGGCACTTGGACGGGCACTAAGCGATCGAATGGGCAGAGGTTCGCTTTATCGAGTCGATCTCCGACTGCGGCCGTATGGCGGGGCAGGGCCAATTTCGCGAAGTATGCGTTCCTATGAGGCGTACTATCAGCTTTACGCAGAGCCATGGGAGGTCCAAGCGCTTTTGCGGTCGCGTCCAATATGTGGACCAGACAGCCTATGGTCACGTTGGGAGGCGATGAGGACCGCACACTGCTTCCGCCCGAAGTTTAGTGAGATCAGCCTTGAGCACATGCTCAGCATGAAGGCGAGGATTGAAGAAGGCGCTTCAGAGGGGGATATCAAGCGCGGAGAGGGTGGCATTCGCGACGTCGAGTTCCTCACTCAAGCGCTGCAGATGATTCATGGATATGAGAAGCCGGATCTGCAGGTGCGTCCGACGTTGGATGCCATTTCAGCTTTGGAGACCGATAGTTGGCTTGAGCACAGTTCGGCGGGCTCGCTGGCAAGGGGTTACACCTTTTTAAGGAAGCTAGAGCACCGAACTCAGCTTGTTGACGACCAGCAGACTCATAGCATTCCGTTGGGAGATTCGGCCCGCTTGGGCCTGGCAAGGCTGATGGGATTTAGCAGCTGGAACAAGCTGAGCAGTACTCTCGAGAGTCACCGACGTACAATCCAGACCTTGTATCGATCCACGCTGAATCTTGAGTCCCCTGGGGACGGGCATCGGGCTCAGATCATGGGGCGGTTTGGACCGATGGCCACCTCGGTTCTTCACTGGTTCGATGGATTTCCGGAATCCGGTGCTTTCTATCAGACTTTGGTGGAGGATGAAGGCGGGCTGGATAGGGTGAGGCAGATCATCTCGGCGTCTCCTCGGCTAGTTGGAAACTTCAAAGGATCTCTTGCCCTCACAGAGATGTTGCTCAGTGGGGAGATCCTAGACATTGAGGATCCGGCGGCTGGGATTCGTCGGACAGCCCAAGATTCCCCTGCGCAAAGTTTAGCGGAAGCATATCTGTATGCCTACACCGTTGTTTTGGCGCAATGGACTCTTGAGCCGGCGTTTACCCTTAGTGCACGCCTCGTAGAATTGTTGGATGCACTGGTTGAGCGGTGCTGCGTCCGTCTAGGGATTTGTTTCGATATCCTTGGACTTGGCAGTTTTGGTGCAGCGGAACTCAATCCAAATTCAGACGGAGATCTCCTGTTTCTCATTGAGGAACCCAGTGAACAGCCTAAGGCAGAGAAGCAGGCGCAGGACCTTTTAGCGCTGTTTAGCCAATTGAAGCGCCTCGGAGCCCCCATCCACTTCGATTTGAGGCTGCGGCCAGAGGGTGGCAAGGGTTTGCTGGTGCGAACGTATGACGGGCTGCGAGCCTACGACTTGGATGGAATGCAAATGTGGGAGCGTTTCGCCCTGGGGCACGCAAGATTGGTTTACGGGGACCAAGGGGCTGCCAGCGTTGTCTCACATTGCGCCTACGGCTTGCCTTTAACCCCGGAACGGGTGGTGGAACTCGCCAAGATGAAACGCAGAGTTGAAACAGAGAGGGTCAAGCCCCAACATGTTCACCGTGATGTCAAGCTTGGCTACGGAGGCATCAGCGATATTGAATGGCTGGTGCACCT
Source organism: uncultured Armatimonadota bacterium (assembly GCA_903927025.1). GTDB lineage: Bacteria > Armatimonadota > Fimbriimonadia > Fimbriimonadales > Fimbriimonadaceae > Fimbriimonas. Next base: position 45,223 of record CAIYLG010000013.1, on the reverse strand, counting down.
TAATGAAATGCGATATCCGACGGCGCTGAAGTCGGGCACGCACATTGGCATGACCGATCGCATATTGGCGCTCGGAAGGGCGCACCTACTCAATGCGGTCGAGTCAGACATATTGATCAACGCTCATCGCTTTCTGCGGGATTTGAGGGCGAGGATCTATCTACTTGGCCTTGAGGAGGATCTATTGCCAGAAAACCCCGACAAATTGGATCGATTGGCTGCAGCCTGCGGCTTTGATAGCGGTAACTCCCTATTGGCGCGACACCAATCGACCGTTGAACCCGTCCGTCGTTTGTATATCGAAGGCCTTGAGCGTCTGAAACTATGAAGCTTCAGTTGATTCTTCTCTATCTCGGATCCTATCTGTGCGGTGGAATTCCGTTCGGTGTGGTGATTGCCAAGTTAAAGGGGGTTGACCTCCTCAGCGTTGGCAGCGGAAACATTGGCGCAACCAATGTTAAACGAGCCCTCGGCACGAAATTTGCCTTGCTTGTCTTTGTTTTAGATGTCTTCAAAGCAACTGGGCCGGCACTGGCGGCGCGCCTGGTTGTGGGACACAGTCTGCACGGGGTTCCTGCGCAGGTCTATTGGTTCCTGGCCGGACTCATTGCAGTGTTTGGACATTGCGTTTCTCCGTTCCTTGGGTTCAAGGGAGGAAAGGGAGTTTCAACTGCACTCGGCATGGTAGTAGGCGCCGCCCCAGCCGTTGCAGGTTGCTGCTTCGGATTATTCTTGGTGCTTCTTTTCACGACCCGGTATATGAGCATAGCCAGCCTAATAGGCGTTTCGTCCGCTATTGTCTTCGGATGGGTGCTTCCAGATCAGGCAAGGGAACTGGTTCCGCTATATGTGCTGTTGTCCGTGTTTGTAACGTATCGTCATAGACAGAATATTGTTCGTCTTTTGAATGGAACTGAACCCAAGTTCTCGTTTAGAGAGTCAAAGTCAACTGATCAGTCTGATTCCGCTGAACCAGAACCGAATGGAGATCCACGCGATGGGGCGTAAGGAGACCACAACCACTTGAGCAAGCTATGCAGTTTGAACGCCTTTCCAATAATTCGGCTGCGCTTATTGGCTGCTTGGCATGGATACCCTTGGCTGTATGGATCCTTTCTTGCGTCAATTGGACAATCACGGGAGACATTGATGTTGTCACCGGGATAGCCGGAATTGCGGTAGCTCTCGGTCTGGGCTACGAGGCGATTAACCCTCCGGTTCCGCAACTTGCCCCGCTGACAGTTGTAGCTGTATTTGTCACAGTGCTGATGTTTCCCTTCGTCAGGATGGCGATGGAGAAAAAGCAGCTGAAGAATATTGATATTGAACATCTCGAAAAGGCCTATCAGTCCCTTGGGCTGCGTCCCGACAATGTCATGGCGAAGTTCCGTATCGCCAAGGTTTTGTTCGATCTTGGAGTTTGCGGGCACGCCGTTCGAATCGCAGAGAGCCTGATGCCCCAAATGCCACAGCGATTCTTCCTAGACGAGCATCGAATGCTTCGACGGTGGCAGATGACCCACCTTGAAGCGAGGTTGTTTTCGCCGATTCCTTGCTCGGACTGTCATGGAATGAATGCTCCCGGAAATATTTTCTGCAGCCACTGCGGAGCACCCTATCTGATCTACTTCGCAAAGGGACGTGTTGTTGGAGGCAGGCTCGGAAAGAAGCTTGTGGCGACATGGATCTCGTTTATCGCCATCCTTATTGGAATTCCCGCCGCAAAAGCGCTTCCGCCCGCACTAAGTGTCCTCTCGATCCTGTTAATGATGGGAGTGGCTATCGGAATGACGTTCATGGCCTTCCGAGATACGACGGGCGGCGTGGCTAAATGAAGAAACTGGACATTTACATGATCAGGGAACTGATCGTGCCGTTTCTCATTGGCACTGTCGCGGTCGTTTTGATGTTCCAGGCCAACACCTACATTGGCCTAGCTAAAACGTTCAACTTAGACAACGTTCCAAAACGGGCGGTTCTCCAGTTCATCCTCTACCAAACGCCAGCCTATCTCAACATGACGTTGCCGGTCGGAATGGCGCTCGCGTCGAGCCTAGCCATATCTAGGCTGGCAAGGGAATCTGAGCTGACTGCCTTTCGGGCAGCCGGGGCAAAAATCATGCGGGTGATTGCGCCGGTGATCGCCTTTGGCTGTGTGGTTGCGGTCGGAAATTTCTTTCTGGTGGAGAGGGTAATTCCTCCAGCGACCAAAGCTGCAAACCAGATCGGCTACACGCTCGGCATCCTCGGTATGGCGCCCAACGTCAAAACCAATGCATTCCTGAACCTTCGACAGTACGCGGCGAATTTCGAATCAGTCGAGCGGATGGGAGATGACCTGAAAATCCGTGGAGTGATGCTCATCGAACATCCGCAACCGGAAGTTACGGCAATTACAACCGCGAAAACGGCGACGTACCACAAAGGTTTGTGGTCCTTCCACGACGCCTTCTATCGTGTCTTCAAAGGGTTAGAAGTCCAGGTTTACCATCCCAAGACTGACTTCGAAATCAACGAATCCATCGTTGCCGGCGACATCTTTGCGCCTCCCATGGTTGAAGAGATGACGCTGAAAGAACTTGTGGATTCGATCAAAGCAGGTCAGAAGGTCGGATCAAATACCAAGGACCTCGAAGTGAAGCTCCACATTAAGTTCAGTGTGCCAGCAGCCTGCATCATCTTCGCACTCATTGGCCCGGTCTTTGCGATCTACTTCTCGCGTAGCGGCGGGTTTGTCGGTGTATTCCTAAGCATCGTGATCGTTCTGCTGTACTACAACGCGTTTGTCATCTCGACGGAGATCTTCTCGAAGATTTCTCAAGTGCCGGGCTGGCTGGCCGCTTGGCTCCCGAACATTCTGTTCATCGTCTTGGGCATCTTTGCCGTGCGGAGGCTTGAGTGAAGGCTAAAGCAATCGGTGTTATCGCGCTGCTCGGGGGCGCTGCTTCAGCCGAGGCACAGTTTCTTGCCTACCGAAGCGCGGCGACTGTCATTCGGGATCTGCAGATCAGGAATCTGATCCCGATGGCTGATCCTGGGTCTCCTCTTGAGCCAACCAGGTTTGCAGACGAGGAAAAAGGGAAGACTGCTTCAATTCCGGAGCCGGAGTCCGAAGACACTTCCTTCCAAATCATGCGGACTGGCACATCCCATCAAAAGGATAACCAGGTGGAGATGAGCGGTGGTGTGGAGTTCATGTACAAGGGCTACCACGTGTTTGCAGACAGCGCGTCTGGAGACCTGAAGTCGAACATTTTCAGCTTGATTGGCGACGTGAAGCTGATTGGAAAGGATGCACTTGTCTCCGGTGAGCAGATTACGGTGGACTTTGACAAGAAGCTCTATCACGCCTTTTCCTCCAAAGCGGACATGAAGCCGGGCCTTACCCAAGGCACCTTCATTCGAGACTTGTACACGCACGGACAGGAGTCCTACGGGAGTTCCACCGAGCAACAGACGCTTTACGGTGGGATCACCAGCTGTGATCTGCTGCACCCACACTATGAGATCGATGGGGAGAGCATCAACGTGCGTCCGGGACGGCGTGCAATCTTCCGCAAGGCACGGATCAAGCTGTTTGGCAGAACCATTTTACGAGTGCCCTACCTGGTGATCCCGCTTGACGATAAGAGCCAGCGAAACCAGCCTCAGATAGGTCAAAGCGAGCAGGAGGGTTATTTCATCAAGACTCGTTTCGGCGTACCAATGCCGACGAACACCGACCTATTCTGGCGGTTGGACTACATGTCGAAGCTCGGCGTGGGGGTCGGTGCGGACTACCTCTACAAGAACACTGTGTCAAACGGCAACCTGCAGGTGTATTCGATTGTCGGACCTGGACAGATGGTGAAGATTGCCGACCAGCATCAGCAAAAGTTTGCGTGGGGAACGCTGGCGCTGGATACCGACTACGAGAACAACAACTATCTTGTCCAGCCAGGCTCCGTGTTGGAGACTGAAAAGGCCCTGCTCACTTTCCCCCAGAAAGGGAATGCGCTCACACGGTTGAGCATGAGCTATACGGGGTCCTCGTCCCAGGGCACCAGCAGCACGACCGAAAACGTTGGCGTGTCGGATACCCGTAAGTTCGGATCAAACATCACCACCGCAGTCGATGTGAACTATCAGCAGAGCGACTCCAAGTTCCTGGGGGCAGGAAGCACGATCTCGAACTCACAGCAGAACCTCAATGTGAAGTTTGATGGGCAGGATGACCTCACGAAGGCGGTTGCCGAGATTCAATATCAGCGGCAAATTCCGATTGGGTCCACGCTCGCACTCTACGGCTCCAACGACATGACGCCTGAGGTCTCCCTCACTTCCGACTCAAAGCGACTTGCGAGCAGTGCCGTTAATGCGAATTGGCCCTTCAAGACTTCGATGTCCATCGGAGAGTTCTCGGACGAATTTGGAAATGGGCACATTACTCGCGACAGCTTTGACTTCAAGTTCCAGCATCCCGACCACAGCACCGGGCTCTTTCACTCTGATTTCACCGGGGAGTTTCGCCAGGGCATGTACTCAGATGGAACCGCCCAGTACCTGCTGAACTTGACCGACAACGACAGCTACAAGCTGACCAAGGATACGTCGTTCAATTTTCATTACAATTACCTTCGCCCGTACGGATACACCCCGTTGTCCATCGACCAGACCGGTCAGCAGAACATTGCCACAGCCGATCTGAGCGTGAAGCCGATCAAGACGCTGTCTGTGGGAGCCCAGTCTGGATTTGACATGCTCCGGCTCCAGCAGAGCGAGGTCGCTTGGCAGCCAGTGGGCGTACGAATGGAGTGGCAGCCCAAAGACTATCTGCTGATGCGGACTCAGGCGACGTACGACACCTTTCAAGGCGCCTGGAGCAACATCAGAATTGATACGAGCTACAAGCCTGGGGCAACTTTTGTGTCAGTCGGCTCCTACTACGATGGCATTGCGCATACGTGGAGCAACGTCAACGCGTTTGTGGACAATCTTACATGGGGCAAGACCAAGGTGAGCGCCATCCTAACCTATGATGGCTACACGAAGCAGTTCGACAACCAGCAGTATGCTTTCACCTACGATCTTCACTGCTGGGAAGCCGTGCTGACGTACCAGCTCCAGCAAACCGGCTTTGCGGCAGGACGAACAGTGACCTTCATGCTTCGACTCAAGGCGCTGCCGTTCAGTTCGCCATTTGGAAGCGGATCACGTGGCGCACCTCTCGGAACCGGCACAGGCACAAGCCTCTAGCTGCTGGCGCTTGTGTAGGATCGCAGTGCAAATCGCCAAAAGGCTCGCGACGCAAGCACGGCAAGTACTGCCCATCCGATGCCAATAACTAGATTGACGGGGCTGAACCCGCGAACAAGCTGTTGTGCGGGCACGGTTGCCAGGAAGGCTAGGGGAACGACAAATGTCAGAATCTGACGAAGCCCAGGGCCATAGATGTCAATCGGATATCGGACAACGCCAATGACCGACTCTCCGAGGACCCAAAGGTTGTCGACGCGAATAAGCCAGATAGCACTTGTCATGAGTGCCAGGTTGAACGCATAGAAGATCGCAATTGCCGCCGGGAGCAACAGCAGATATGCGAGCCATTGGGTGACGGAAGGCGTGACCCCAGAGGTGATAATGCCTGCAACAAGCATCGCGATTCCGGCAATGATCGTCCCAATCTGATCAAAGTTGAACCGCCGCATGCTCACCCAGAACTGCGAGTCAATTGGCTTAGTGACAACGAAGTCCATCGTTCCCATCCGAATCTGGGTGGGTATTTCCTGGAGTGAGAAAAAGAGAGCGTTGAACGCGGCGTTCATTAGGAAGACAGTTGCCGCAAGCACAAAAGCCATGCCTCTGCTCCATCCCGCCACGCTTGCGGTGCGGCTGTACACGACGAAGAGGATCATTAAGAAGAAGCCGATCCACATTGCGTTCTGGGCGAGTTTGGCTATGAAGTTGGCTTTGAACTCCAACTCTCTGGAAAGGGAACTGGCAAAGAAGGTTCGATAGACTTTCCAGTAGCGCCTCACCGTGAAGTTTTACCTTGAATGGCGCCCATCGGGAAGATTGCCAACCTTCGCTGCAACCTCGGCACGGCTCCAGGATTTCACCATTCCAGGGCATGAGATTTGATAGGATGCTTGTTTGGGTTGGAGGGGGCTCCACCCGTAAGGGTTGAAGTCACCGGTATCTTCTTCGTTCAGCGGTGGCGTTGAATATGAATCCGAAGATCCAATGGATTTAAGAATCATCCCATCATCTATTGTTTAAGCCCAATCAAACTCACATTCTGGGCTGGAGGAGGTCGTCTTCGGTTGACGTGGGGAGGGTGGATGTGCCATCATCTCTCCTTGCGCCCTAGTGCGCGGAGAAGTTTTATGTACGCGATTGTAAAGACCGGCGGAAAGCAGTTCAAAGCTGCCAAGGATGACGTCCTGATTATCGAAAAGCTCGAGGGCGAACCCGGCACGCCGATCGAATTCAGCGAAGTTCTGTTGCTAGTGGATGGCGACAAAAGCACGATTGGCTCCCCTTTCATCAAGGGTGCATCGGTTTCAGGTGAAATCGTGCGACAGTCCAAGAGCAAAAAGATCGAAGCTTTCAACTACAAGCCTAAGAAGAACGAGAGAAAGCGATGGGGGCACCGACAGCCACAGACCCATGTGCGAATCCTCGAAGTAAAGGTCGGAGGTTAATTAAATGGCACATAAGAAAGGTCAAGGTTCTTCTAGAAACGGTCGAGATTCCAAGCCTAAGTATCGTGGCGTAAAGCGATACGGCGGTCAGGTTGTCAAGGCTGGAGAAATCATCGTTCGCCAGTGTGGAACCAAATTCTATCCAGGCCCAGGCGTTGGAATTGGACGAGACTTCACGCTCTTTGCTCTGATTGCAGGCCAGGTCACCTTCGAGGGCCCAACCGCAAAGCGGCGAGTGGCAGTCTACGAAAAGCAAGTTGTTGAAGTAGCTGAAGTTTCCGAAGTAGCTTAAGTTAAGCGATTTCAAAGTCAAAGCGGGGCGCCTCTCAAAGGGGTGCCCCGCTTTTTTGTTGCCCAGATCCGGCTTCTGATCTTTACCCTTTCTTTATCTTCCCGCAACCTTAGCTGACACGGTCTTGACCGTCCCTCACCCCACACTAGATCGTTGCTTGGATTGTGGGCAAAGAGGATAGAGAATGCAGGACATCCTGTACATTGCAATGTTTTTACTGTTCTTCGGCGTTGCCGGAGCCTATGTTTTCGCGTGCGAGAAGTTAAGGGGAGCGGGAACCGATGAGTGACTACATCTGGACATCCATTGTCTGCCTGCTGCTTCTGATCTATCTCATTTACTCGCTCATCAAGCCGGAGAAGTTTTAAGTCATGACTCTTAACGGCACGCTGCAGATTCTGCTCTTCTTCGGGTTGATTCTTGCGATCACCAAACCTATGGGTCTATTCATGGCCAAGGTTTTCGAAGGAGAGCGAACTTTCCTAACTCCGGTTTTGGGTGGCTTTGAGCGCCTGACCTACCGACTTTGTGGGATTGATGAAAAGGAGGACATGAAGTGGACCAGCTATGCCATTTCAGTTCTTCTCTTTAGCCTCGTCGGCGCATTGCTCACGTACGGCTTGCTTCGGGCTCAGGGCATGTTCAACATGTTCGGCTGGAATCCACAAGGCTTCTCCGGTAAGGACATGGGCCCAGACCTCGCTGCCAATACAGCGACGTCGTTTGCGACGAATACGAACTGGCAGGCCTACACACCTGAAACTACGGTTAGCTATTTTTCGAACATGGTTTCGCTCGCCATCCATAACTGGATGTCAGCCGCGACCGGTATGGCGATCGCCGTGGCGATGATTCGAGGGTTCACTCGACGATCGGCAAAAGGTATTGGTAACTTCTGGGTCGATACGGTTCGGGGAACACTTTACGTTTTGCTGCCTCTCTGCTTGATCGGTGGAACCGTATTCATTGCAGGCGGAGTGCCGCAGAACTTCCTTCCTTATCAAATCGTAACCACGCTCGAAGGCGCGAAGCAGACGATCGCTCAGGGACCCGTCGCCTCTCAGGAGATCATTAAGATGCTTGGGACGAACGGAGGTGGCTTCTTCAATGCCAACTCCGCCCACCCATTTGAAAATCCATCCAACTTCATAAACCTCCTACAGATCCTCGCGATCTTCGCAATACCAGCCGGTCTCACCTACACCTTCGGCAAGCTCGTTGGGAACACACGCCAGGGTTGGGCCATTTTTGGAGCGATGTCCTCGATGTTCCTGGTTGGAGCCATCGTGTGCAATACCGCTGAACAGGCTGGAAACCCGCATGTAGCTAAGTTGGGAGTCGCAACTCAGGCGACTGCCACTCAACCTGGTGGGAACATGGAAGGGAAGGAAACGCGATTTGGAATCGGGGCTTCCACACTCTTCGCAACCATCACGACAGATGCTTCGTGCGGTGCTGTAAATGGCATGCACGACAGCTTCACGCCAATTGGTGGCCTAATCCCGATGTTCAATATCCTGACGGGTGAGGTGATCTTTGGTGGAGTCGGCGCTGGTCTCTACGGAATGCTGATGTTCGCCATCATTGGCGTCTTTATCGCTGGACTGATGGTCGGCAGGACGCCGGAGTACATTGGCAAGAAAATCGAGAAGTTCGAAGTTCAGATGTCGATGCTTGTGATCCTGATATTAGCTGCAAGCATTCTTGGCTTCACTGCGCTGAGCGCCAATACGACTTATCCACCAGGAACGACCGCTCAAACGTTTGATGACAAGCACGCCGCAGACGAAGCAAAGCTCCCTCCCCTGGCAAGCTGGAACCACGTTAACGGCAGCACTCCGAGCAACTACCTCGGGGCAACAACGAACAACACCAACAACGGTGGAGCACATGGATTCTCTGAAATCCTTTATATGTATGCATCCACAACTGGCAACAACGGATCCGCCTTTGGCGGCATCACTTCCAATACTCCGCACTACAACGTGACAGGAATGTTGGCGATGCTGATCGGCAGGTTCCTCATGATCATCCCCTTGCTGGCTATCGCCGGCAGCCTGGCGGCAAAGAAGCGGGTCCCCGAATCGTCGGGCACCTTTGCCACAGACTCCGGGACGTTCGTGGCCCTCCTGGTTGGTGTGGTCTTCCTGATCAACGTCCTCACGTTCTTCCCGGCATTGGCGCTGGGGCCGATCGTAGAGCACTACCAGATGTCTTCGCTCAAGGCTCCAATCTAAGGAGCCTTGCTTCCTCATAGATACAGATAAACCCAGCAGAACGCTTTAAGAGATGAACCAGACTCAAGAGAATTTGACCCGGCCGCGCAACGCGCCTACCAAGCTCTTCGAACCGACAATCGTGCGGAGGGCGACTCGCGAAGCCTTTATAAAGCTCGATCCGCGAGTGGTCGCCAAGAACCCCGTCATGTTCGTCGTCGAAGTTGGAAGCGTGGTCACCACGTACTTCTCCATTCGAGGAGCGATCAACCATTCGCCGGACACGCTGTTTGTCACCCAAGTTTGTATTTGGCTTTGGTTCACCGTCCTGTTTGCCAACTTCGCGGAAGCGATGGCAGAAGGCAGAGGGAAGGCTCAAGCAGACTCTCTGCGAAAGGCACGCACCGACACCATGGCAAGAAAGCTTGTGGACGGTTCGGAAGTCAGAGTCGCTGCGCCAGAACTGAGAAAGAACGACCTGTACGTCTGCGAAGCGGGAGATCAGATCGCGGCGGATGGGGAAGTCATCGAAGGGATTGCAAGCGTCGACGAATCTGCGATCACCGGAGAATCAGCGCCGGTTATCCGAGAAAGCGGTGGAGACCGGTCCGCCGTCACAGGGGGCACAAAGGTGCTTTCAGATCGAATCGTTGTCCGTGTCACCAGCAACCCGGGTGAATCCTTCCTGGATCGAATGATCGCTCTCGTTGAAGGCGCTCAGAGACAGAAGACTCCGAACGAAATCGCGCTGTCTATTCTGCTATCCGGGCTTACCGTCGTCTTCCTCTTCGCGACGGTGACGCTCCTTCCGTATGCGCACTACAGCGTGCGGGCGGCAAATTCAGGAGAAGTCCCGAGCATTACGGTCATGGTCGCTTTGTTGGTCTGTCTGATCCCAACAACGATTGGCGGTCTGCTCAGTGCCATTGGAATTGCCGGTATGGATCGCGTCATGCAGCACAACGTCCTCGCCATGAGCGGCAAGGCGGTTGAGGCGGCCGGCGACGTGAACACTCTGTTGCTCGACAAGACGGGAACAATTACTCTCGGCAACCGCGAGGCAACCGCGTTTCACCCGGCACCTGGCGTCACCGAGCAGGAAGTGGCGGACGTTGCTCAGCTTGCATCGCTAGCGGATGAGACCCCTGAGGGCCGAAGCGTGGTGGTCCTCGCTAAGGACAAGTACGGCCTCAGAGAACGGGACATGGAGTCGCTGAATGCGGAGTTCGTCCCCTTCACAGCTCAGACCCGAATGAGCGGAGTCAACATTGACGGTCGAATGATTCGTAAGGGGGCTGGTCAATCGATTCAGCGCTTTATCGAGGAGCAGGGCGGCAAGATGTCGCCGCAAGTTCAAGAGACCATTGAGCGAATCTCTAAGGAAGGCGGTACGCCCCTTGCCGTCGCCGAGAACGAGCGAGTGCTGGGTGTAATTCAGCTCAAGGACATCGTTAAGGGCGGCATGAAGGCTCGCTTCGACCAGATGCGCGCGATGGGCATTAAGACGGTTATGATCACCGGTGACAATCCGCTGACCGCGGCTGCCATCGCTGCCGAGGCAGGCGTTGATGACTTCCTGGCCGAGGCGACACCAGAAATGAAGCTTGCTTATATCCGTCAAGAGCAGCAGGGTGGACGACTGGTTGCGATGACGGGGGACGGCACCAACGATGCTCCTGCCCTCGCTCAGGCAGATGTGGGTGTTGCCATGAACACCGGAACCCAGGCCGCCAAGGAAGCAGGGAACATGGTGGATTTGGACTCCAACCCCACCAAGCTCATCGAGATTGTTGAGATCGGCAAGCAGATGCTGATGACTCGCGGTTCGTTGACCACCTTCAGCATTGCGAATGACGTGGCGAAGTACTTCGCAATCATTCCCGCTATGTTTGTTGTGACCTATCCGGAGTTGAAGTCCCTAAACATAATCGGTCTGCACAACTCGCACTCTGCAATTTTGGCCGCAGTGATTTTCAACGCGATTATCATCGTGCTTCTCATTCCGCTAGCGCTTCGGGGAGTTCAGTACAAACCGGCAAGCGCAGCTCAGATCCTTCGCCGAAACCTGCTGATCTACGGTGTCGGAGGAATCATCGCCCCGTTCCCAGGCATCTGGATCATCGATCAGCTTCTTGTGCTGCTCCATTTGGCATAACCCATGAAACAACTTCGACCCGCCATCCTATTGACTCTATTCTTTGCGGTGTTTGCCGGCATTGTGTTTCCCTACGCGCTCTACGCGATTGGACTCACGATGCCCAAGCAGGCAAACGGGAGTCTGATCAAAAACGCCAAAGGGGAACTTATCGGATCAGAACTGATTGCTCAGCCTTTCTCACGGCCTGAGTACTTCCACCCTCGTCCTTCCGCAACTGGAGATTTGGGTTACGGAACGTTTGACAAGGACCATGCTTACGCTGGCTCTGCCGCCACCAATCTGGGGCCCACCAGCGACAAACTGATCAACGGAATCCATAAGAAGACTGCCGACGGCAAGGACGATCCTGGTAATTTCGACGGCATCAAGGATTTGGCTATCGCTTACCGCAAAGAAAACGGAATGGGCGCTACCGATCTCGTTCCTGCCGATGCGGTCACAAGGTCCGCAAGTGGAATCGATCCGCACATCAGCCCTGAGAACGCCATTCTGCAGTCCAAGCGTGTCGCTGAGGCACGTAAGATGCCTGTGGATGAAGTCAAGAAGCTGATTAACGCTAACACTGAGGAGCGATTCTTAGGAGTTTTTGGGGACCCTGCCGTGAATGTGTTGAAGCTAAACATAGCCCTGGATCAGTCTAAGAAGCAGTGATTTCACAAACCGTATGGGCCTGTTAGATCGGATTTTAGGCAAGCCGATTGCTTCGGCTCACGAGGAAGACCATAAAGTTGGAGTCTGGGCAGCCATCCCCATGTTGGGACTGGACGCCCTCGGCTCTGCTGCGTATGGTCCGGAAGCTGCGCTAACCCTGTTGTTGCCACTTGGGGCAATGGGGCTGCATTTTGTTGGGCCGATCAGTGCGATCATCATCGCTCTGCTCGTCATCTTGTATCTGTCCTACCGGCAGACGATGCAGGCCTATCCCGGTGGCGGCGGGTCCTATACCGTCGCGAAGGAGAATCTAGGGACAACTGCGGGACTGTTTGCCGCAGCAGCGCTGCTGGTGGACTACATCCTGACTGCTGCGGTCGGTATTTCAGCCGGCGTCGGGGCCCTTGTTTCTGCGGTTCCTGGTTGGCTGCCACACATCCTCCCGATATGTCTTGCGGTGCTCGCGTTGATCACACTCGTGAATCTGAGAGGAATCAAAGAGTCTGGTGTTGTGTTCGCGCTACCGACTTACCTGTTCATCGTGAGCCTTCTTGGCGTGATTGCCGTGGGGGTCTTTAGGTCGATTTCCTCCGGTGGTCACCCACATCCCGTCGCCGTCCCTCCCGCTTTGCCGGTTGCTGCCGCGTCGGTCAATCTATGGCTCTTGGCGAAGGCTTTTGCCAGCGGCTGCACCGCGATGACTGGTGTCGAGGCGGTTAGCAACGGCATCTCGGTGTTTGCAAAGCCTGCCGTGAAGCATGCGCAACAGACTCTAAGCGTCATCGTCGCTCTGTTGGGACTGATGCTTGCTGGCATCGCGTACCTTTCCGTTGCCTACCACATTGGCGCGACTGATCCTAACGGCGCGAACTACCAGAGCGTCCTCTCGCAGCTGACCGCCGCTGTTGTTGGAAGAGGATTTGCCTACTACGCAACCGTCGGCAGCACCTTATGTGTTCTCGCCCTCTCTGCCAACACTGGCTTTGCGGACTTTCCCCGGCTTTGTCGCCTGCTCGCTGAAGATGATTTTCTGCCGCACGCCTTCGGCACGCGGGGGCGAAGGCTTGTCTACACGTGGGGCATCTGCATTCTTGCCACTCTGACGGGACTCTTGCTCATTGCGTTTGGCGGAATCACTGATCGCCTCATTCCGTTGTTTGCGATTGGAGCTTTTCTGGCTTTCACGCTTTCTCAGGCGGGCATGGTTCAACACTGGCGACGTCAGGTTGAAAAGCCAAATCCTACCGCTGCCTTTATCAACGGCCTCGGTGCGATATCGACAGGTATTGCCATCGTCGTCGTGCTGGTGGCGAAGTTTGCAGATGGAGCTTGGATCACGCTTTTGCTGATTCCAAGCCTCTTCATCCTGTTTAGGAGCGTGAAGAACCACTACTCCAAGGTCATCGCGGAAACGCAGGTTCCTGGGGTGATGCAGCTCACTCAGTTGGATCCGCCAATTGTCGTGGTACCGATTGGCCGCTGGTCCACTATTTCCGCAAAGGCGCTTCGGTTCGCGCTGAGGATTTCGCCTGATGTGATCGTCCTTCACATCAGCTCAGATCCAACGAGCCTCCCCGAGCTTCAAAGGCAATTTGAGTCGCTGGTGTCGGCGCCCTGTAAGGAATCTGGCATCACGATTCCGCAGTTTGTGGTGGTGCCGTCCCCGTATCGGCGGCTTTTCCATCCCCTTCTCCAATATATTGATGAGCTTCGGATAGAACACCCAGACCGCTTTGTTGCGGTGACACTGCCCGAACTGGTGGAGGCCAAGTGGTACCACTACCTCCTGCACAACCAGAGAGCCACTTGGCTGAAGGGGGCTCTGCTTCTCAAAGGGGACCGGCGCGTTGTCGTCATCAACGTTCCATGGTACATGGACAAGTAGGGACTGCTAGAAGTGAGTGACCCAGCGAACTCCGATGGTTGGCTCAGGGCCAATATTGGCCACTTCCGGAGTGTGGAATGTGTTCACGAAGTCGCCGTTGTCCGTGATGTACACCTCAGCCATCCGGCCACCGGAAAAATGTCGCTGGTAGCTTGCGGTGAGCACTCTATGGGGTGAATCGGATCCCCCCACGCCGGTCACGATGCCCGACTCTTCAGATTGCCATTGAAAAACATAGTTGTCGAATTTGTTCGCACGATGCATCACAACGATTGCGGCCTGAGGGTTGAGACCTCGCGTGCCCTGTAGTTCGGTCGAGGTGCCTTGGGCCACAACTCCACCTTGGAACTGCATCATCCACCGACTAGAGATAGGAAGTCGATATTGAACGTCGATCGCTCCGTCAAAATTGCCGCTGCCTAGAATTTGGTGAGCGTTTCCGGTTGGAATCTTCACCCCAACCGTTCCCATGAGGCGAGTGTTGAAAGCTTTAGTGATCTCTGCGGAGATGTCGCCAATACCAATGGCATCATGATAGGGACCGGAGCCTGGGATGTCGATGACGCACTGTCCGTACGGGATGCCGGTGCGGAGGTTGTTCACGAGTCCCAAGATGTGGTGCCAGCCATCGACGATCGGATCGAGGAACCCACCCCCGCGGGAGATGAGACTGCCATTGAACGTGACATCGACGCCGTTGCCCAAGCCCTTACGGTAGCGGACGTTGAGAACATCGTTCTCGTAGTCTTCATAAACCTTGAGGGTGTTTCCGACGAACATTTTTCGGACGTCGTTGGCTGCCACGAAGCTAACTGAGATCGACTTTTCACCTCGATCCAACACCCATGGTCGCGGGTCTAGCCTAAGAAAGGGAAGTGAGAGATCACGGTAGTTCCGAGTCTCCACTGGAGTCCATTCGTTCTTGTCCTGGCCAGATGCCAATGTGCAGATCGAAAAAGTCAGAAGCAGAGAAGCCGGGAGGAGGGAGGCCTTCAACACGGTAAAACGGTACCTCTCCCTCTCCGATCGTTGCTTAGAGAATTCTTGAAAAAGTCGATGGAACTCTCAACTTCTCCGACTTCTCACTCGTATTGGATGTAATACTCCGTGTTCAATTAGTATGAAAAGTATGAAATCTCATGAGGGAATGAAATGTGCGAGCTTCTCTGACGCGTTCTACGGGACGTGTACGGTGGGGGAACGAGGCCAAATCGTGATTCCGGTCGAAGCCAGATCCGAGATGGGCATTCAACCCGGGGAAAAGGTCGTCATCATGCGCCACCCGATCCACAAGGGCCTTATGGTCTTCAAGTTGGATGCGATGCGCGAGTTTTTGGATGAATTCTCAGCCGGGTTGGCTCAGATAGAGGATCAGGTGAATGACAAATGATTCAACTCATTAAGGCCATCAGCACGGTCCTAACCCTCTTGGATGGAACCGCGGTTCCGCAAGACGGACCGATGACCATCGATCAGGCAATCTCAGCGGCAGAGGCAAACGCATTTGTCGTGAGGATTCAAAGCACAGTTGTCGAAAAGAACAGACAGAAATTAAACGAAGCGCGTGCGAGCCTTGGGCCGATGATCACGCTCGGTGCGAACTACACGCGGTATGACCAGGAAATCACGACGTCTTTTGGTAAGGGTGCGGCTCCAATCGTCATTCAGCCGATCGACACCAAGACAGTCACTGGAACCGTAACCTTGCCGATAGATATTTCCGGAAACAAGACTCGGCTGGTGAACGCAAGCAAGGCGACAAAGCTTGCTTCAGAGTTCACGCTGAAGGGCTCCTACAACGACACGCGCCTTTCTGTGCGCCAGGCTTACTTCAGCGTCCTGCGATCCAAAGCGCAGATAGCTGTGGACGAAAAAGCCCTAGCCGATGCGAAGGGTCGATTGGACCAGGGACAAAAGCAGTTTGCACAGCAACAGGTTGCCAAGCTCGATGTCACCCGGTATCAGGCTCAGGTCGCTCAGTCGAACGCAGACTTGATCTCGGCTAAGGATGCTTTGACACTCGCCAACTACGCGTTCAATCTTGCGTTGGCTCGGCCAATCGAGAGTTCGGTGAACCTCGTCGACGTGACGGAGCTTCCTGCGCTCGATACACCTGAAGAGGCGCTTGTTGCGGCTGGACAGTCGATGCGCCCTGAAGTTTTGGCTGCCAATCAAAACTTGAGGGCACTCGCCCTGATCACCCGGGCAACGGAATCTGGAATGAATCCTAGCCTTACCTTCCAGTTAAATCAGAATCGGACGATCGACCCTCAGGGGCTGACGTCTTCCTCGGAAACGACGACCGGTTCGCTGATCCTCAGCGTTCCCATCTTCGATTCCGGAGTGACGCGCACTCGAGTGAAGGAAGCTCGGCAAGATCAAACTCAGGCAAAGATCACGCTGGAACAAACCAAGCTGCAGATCTCGCAAGAGGTTCGAAACGCTGTTGCAAATTTGAGCAGCGCAAAGGCTCGCCTTGACAATGCAATTGAGCAGGTCAGGCTCGCAGAAGAGGTTTTTCGCCTTGCTAAGGTTCGGCAAGATGCCGGTGCAGGCACCTACTACGAAGTCATTGACTCGGAGAGTCAATTGACGCTCGCGCGCAACGGGGAAGTGAGCGCGCGATACGACTATCTCACCAGCTATTCGCAGCTTCAGCGCGCCGTCGGTGCAGACGATGTGGCAACGGCGGCTGCAAAGGTTTCCAGGGCTCCAATGGGAGGAAAATAGATGAAGCGTCCAAGTATATTCATCGCCGCGGGCGTGCTTGCCCTCGGCGCAACCGGTTGTGTCGACCGGCAGGCACAAAAGGAATCCAAAGCCACCGAACTGGTGGTCAATAATCCAATTAAGGCCGTAACGGTTGCAACAGTGGGCACAGCCGACCTCACCGAGGATGTAGCCGTCACGGGAGATGTCACCGCCAGCGACGACACGACAATCGGCTCAAAGCAAACAAATAGAGTTGTTGCTGTCTACGTGAAGGATGGAGATCCAGTGAAGGCGGGTCAGCTTCTTGCCGTTCTCGACGATTCAGGAGCGCAGGCTCAGCTGAAGCAGGCTCAGGCGCAGGTTTCAACCGCACTTGCGGCGATGGCCTCTGCAAGAGCTCAGGTGGATCAGGCAAACAGAAATTACGTGATCGGACCGCATAAGAGCTCCATTCAAGTCGCGCTTTCTAGAGCTGCCGTCCAAGGCTCTCAACGCAACCTCGATAAGCTTGTCAACGGAGCCCGACCTGAAGAAAGACGACAGGCTCAGGCAAATCTCGACTCCGCGAAGGCGAATCTGGACCTGCAGATCAAGCAGCTAGAGCGAACCAAGAAGCTTGTTGATGAGGGTGCCCTGTCTGGTCAAACTCTCGACCAGCAAAAGGCCACCTACGATCAGGCAAAGGCGCAATATCAAAGCGCTCAGGAAGCTGTCAACATCAACACCAACGGCAGTCGCCAGGAAGATATTGATGCGGCCCGGGCCGAGGTAAAGCAGCAGATCGAAAGTCTTCGCAATGCAGAAGATCAGAAGAAGCTGGATCCGCTCCTCAAGGACCAGGTCGACGCTGCAAACGCTCAGTTGGAGAGCGCTCGCGCTCAGCTTTCTTCGGCAAGAGCCCAAATACAAATTGCATCACAAACCGTGGCTGACACGAAAGTGATCGCACCTTTCAATGGTCATGTGTCTGGAAGGCCCATCCAAGCGGGAACCGTAGCAGGTGCCAACACCGCGATTGTTCGCGTAGTCAGCGACGCAGGCGTCTACTTCAATGGGCAGGTTCCCAGTGCCTATATTGACAAGCTGAAGGTTGGGCAGGGTGTGAAGATCCACGTAGACGGCTTACCGGACAAGACGTTCGATGGCAACATTGTTGGACTCAACCCTCTAGCTGATAGCGTTGCTCGCCTGTTCTCAGTGCGCGTGCAGATGATTGGTGCGGCTGGAATTATTCGGCCTGGGATGTTTGCCCACGGAGCCATCACGGTTCGAACCGTGCCAGCAGCAACTATTGTCCCAACTGTAGCGATCCTTGCTCGCGGCACCGATAAATCAGTCTTCGTCGTCGAGTCAGGAAAGGCCAAGCAGTTCAAGGTTACCACCGGCCTTACAAAAGGCGATTTCACGCAAGTTAGCGGAGTGCCAATTGGAGCGAAAGTGGTGACTGCCGGTCAGGACACCCTCGTTGACGGTGTCCAGGTATCAGTCAAGGAAGTCACTACAGCCTACAACGGAAAGTCACTTCTCTCCAGTGAGGACAAGAGTTGAACGGAATAACCAAAACCGCGATCACTCGGCCGATCTTCATCTTTATGTTGATGATCGGAGCGTTCCTTATGGGAACGCTCGCGTACAGGGGAATGCGCCTGGAGCTGAATCCCGAAGTCAGCTTCGGCACGATCACCATCACTACGCAATATCCTGGAGCGGGTCCCGATGATATCAACGAGCTCGTTTCTCGAAAGGTTGAAGAGGCTGTCTCAGGTGTTAACGGTATCCGTGAGATCACGAGTACGTCGCAGGAAGGCATCTCTTCGGTTGTTGTCACGCTTGAGCTAGATCGCAATTTAGACAGCGCTCTGAGCGACGTTCGGTCGAAGGTCGATGCGGTTGTCAACAGCCTGCCAAAGGACGTGCTGAAGCCTGAGGTTCAAAAGTTCGACTCCACGTCGGCCCCGAACCTTACGTTAGCCTTCAGCAGCACCATGAGCAGCAAAGCTCTTCGCGACCTCATTGATGACAAGCTTGCAGACCGCTTCTCACAGATCAACGGAGTTGCCAGTGCTTCTGTTCAGGGTGGAGATCAGCGCGAAATTCAAGTTCGAGTCAAGAAAGATCGGCTCCTTGCTTACGGTATCGGGATCAGTGACATTCTGCAGGCAGTTTCAGGTGCCTCTCTGAATGCCCCTAGCGGTCGTGTTGTCACTGCTGACCAAGAGCTTTCTGTTCGTGTTAAGGCCGACTTTTCAGATCCTAAGCAGATCGCGGACATGATCATCACGATTACTGATCCGAAGAATCCACAGGCAAAAGCTCGTTCAGTTCGGCTGTCTGACATAGCGACGGTTGAGGATGCCACTGTCGAGAGAACAGCATTCTCGCGCCTAAATGGAAGCGATTCCATCGTCCTTGCCATTCAAAAGGCTAGAGACGGCAATTCGGTCGAAATCGCGAAATCGGCCGAGCTGGTTATTCAACAGATCCAAAAGGAATATTCGGGCGTTAACCTGAAGATTCTCGAGACCTTCAACGAGGCAACTCAGATCAAGGACTCGATCAACGACCTCGATTTTGCCTTAGGGTTTGGCATCTTCCTGGTCGCGGTCATCGTGTTTGTGTTCCTGCACAACATGCGCGGCACGATCATTGTTGCGCTTGCGATTCCCACTTCGATCTTCGCGACGTTCATCGCGATGAACGTTCTAGGATTCACGATCAACAACATGACGATGCTGTCGCTGTCATTGGCGATTGGCGTTCTTGTTGACGATGCGATTGTTGTTCTCGAGAACATCTATCGTCACCTTAAACTAGGCGAAGATCCAAGAGAAGCTGCCATCAACGGACGTGCAGAAATCGGTATGGCTGCTCTTGCCATCACCTTTGCTGACGTTGTCGTCTTTCTTCCCATTGCCTTCATGGGTGGAATCGTTGGGCAGTTCTTCAAGCCGATGGCGCTGGGATTTGTCTGCGCCACACTGTTCTCCCTCTTCGTCTCCTTCACCCTGACCCCGCTTCTGGCGGCTCGATGGTACAAGACAGGCGAGGACATGGAGCATGCCACAGGGTGGTTTGCGGTGGCGTTCGAAAAGCTGTTTGAGAAGCTTCAGCACGCTTATCGAAATGTGCTGGAGTGGGCGCTTCATCACCGCTGGTTCGTGTTTATCTCAGGCAACCTTGCCCTGTTTGCGGTGATCTTCTTTATCGCAGGTTCCTTCGTCCCCTCTGCCGTTCCTCCTGGAGCGACAGGTGCGGCAGCGAAGGCTGCAGTTGGAATTCCGGCTGCGATTAAGTCGGGAATGGCTTTGTTCCCGCTTGTAATCATCATCGGAATTATCACCACGGTGGTGAATGCGATTCGATTTAAGAAGTTCACACTGCGGTACATCCTTAGCGCTGTTCTGTTCGGTCTGATCTTCCCAGCGGCTTCCGTGGTTGGCTACGAATATCGGCAGTACAAAGGCGAATCTGTGTTCAAGTTCGGCTTCTTGCCTGATAGCGACGCGGGACAGGTCCAGGCGAATATTCAGCTAAGCCCAAGCGCCAACCTTGCTGACTCTCTCAAAGTGGTTCAGCAGGTTGAAAAGGTCATGCTGGCAGAGCCTGACGTTAAGTACGTCGTTTCGAACATTGGCTCACAGGGTGTTGGAAATATGGGCGGCTCGAACGCAGGTTCGAACTATGCTCAGGTATCCGCGACACTGTATGATCGGGAGTCCTTCACGGATCATCTTCCGTGGGCGCGTTCTCAAGCTAAATTCAGACATCGAAACAGCACCAGCGTCGCGGCGCAGTTCACCAAACAGGTCGATCACGTTCCAGGTGCTTCCGTGAAGATCTCGGCGGTCAGCGGCTTTAGCTTTGGATCTGCCATCCAGCTGTCATTCACTTCGGATAATCGGGATCTGCTCCTCAAAACAGTCCAGACGGTTCGAGATCGGCTAGCGATGGGCGAAATTAAGGGTGTTATCAACCCAGATATCAGCTCGAAGGAAGGAAAGCCAGAGCTTCAAGTCAAGCCAGACCGGCAATCACTTGCAGATCGAGGGCGATCCGTTTCGGATCTTGGAAAGTCGGTACAGACCCTTTACCAAGGAAATGACGATACGAAGATGCGAGTCAACGGTCGGGAATTCCCGATTCGGGTGATGATGGATCTTGCCGATCGAAATGATCCCAATATCCTGAGCGAAGTTCCGTTCGCGTTCTCAAATGGCAGTCCTGTAACCATTCCATCAGTCGCGACGATATCTGAGGCGCCGGGTATCGACAAGATCACTCGCCGCCAACGAATAGAAGAGATTCAGGTTACGGCGGATCTCTTGCCAGGCTACGCAAACGGATCGGTGACAGCTGAAATTACGAGCTGGCTTACTCAGAATAAGTTGGTCCCCGCGCAAGTGAGCTATAAGCCACTTGGTCAGGCAGATTCCCAGGCTCGTGAGTCTGGCTACCTGTTTGCCGCGCTCGGAATTGGATTTGTGCTGGTCTACATGCTGCTGGCGTCCCTGTACGACAACCTGCTGTATCCGGCGATCATCCAAATGGCTCAGCCTCAGGCCATGGTCGGCGCTATTCTCGCGCTCGTGCTCACCGACAAGTCCCTAAACCTTGTCGGCTTCATCGGAATTATCTCACTGATAGGATTGGTGGGTAAGAACGCGATTCTGTTGGTGGACTACACCAATACGCTTCGGGATCGAGGAAGAACCAGGCACGACGCGCTGGTGGAAGCAGGTCCCATTCGACTGCGCCCCATCATGATGACCACGCTTGCCCTCATCCTGGGAATGTTGCCGATCGCACTTGCGCTCGGACGAGGTTCCGAGTTCCGAGAGACGATTGGTATCACGATTATCGGCGGCATCTCGCTCTCCACCATTCTGACCCTCGTCGTTATCCCGTGTTCCTACACGATCTTCGACGACATCCTCATCGGGTTCAGCAAGCTGCGCGGCGTGAAGGCACCGCATTTGATGGAGGGCGACGACCTAACAATGGAGTCGGCTGGGTCTCACGAGCCCGTGAATAACTAGGCTCAGCTCAGAGTCTTCCTGTGTCCCGCTGCGAAGGCAGCGGGACACTTTCGGTTTGCCATGTCAAGAATGGGTTAACTCTTGCCCACCCGGTCATATTTGAAGAGAGGGTTGTGGTTCTAAGGGCTGGTGCGGGTGAGCTGAGTGTAAATCTTTACAGGTTATGTGCGGGGTCAGCATTCAGATGGGTTTCAAGCCAACTCTACGCTGATACTTGGCGAACATGTAGACCGACAAAACTGGCGCCCCAATGATTTGGAATAAGAAGGGCAGGATTTGTACCAAGTCGCTAAGAGGTCCGGCATCAGACCATCTCCACACGACCACAATCGCAAGAATTATTGGTGGTACCGCAAATGGGAGCCATGACCCGGGCCAAATGTATTTAGCGAGATTTCCCGCGAGGGCGCCTGAGGCTATCAGAAGGATGTCCGACTTCGCTGTGAATTCCCCTACTCTGCCCCAAAATAGAGCAATTGGTGTAGTTGAAACGTAATAGGCCAACAGCGGTATTACGAGTAACCCTACTCCGATTCGAGCCCAGATGGGCCAACTTCCAATCTCGTCCAAAATATTGCGTTCGCTTGCGGCTTTGTTAGGGTATTTCAAATACTGCCTCCCATGAAAAAAGTGGAAACGTCCCTGAACCGTGCTTTGACGGATTAATTACGCTTCTTGCTTGTACACTTCCATCTGGAAGGCTCCTCAGAAGGACGGAGGGCATCCAGCAGCTGGAGTCAACAACACATGGATCGGTATCGATGCCATTAAAAGGTTTTACTTTCGCTGTCCCGTAGAATGTGCACGCCAAAAGATAGGGCGCATTGTTCGATGTCATCTTGTCGGTCCATCCTTTCTGCGTGTCGTAACCTTCGACTCCTCTGACGTAAGCATAGGATCCGATAAGTGGGGCTTGGGTTTGGACCGCACAAGACGTCCTGAAAGAGTCTTCGGCGTCGCATGTTGGTGCTCTGGCCAGTATCCTGTTCGCAACAGAATAGACTGGCATGGATTGTAGCCCATCGTATGGGTCTGCGTAGAGAAGCAAAGCGGTTGTGCACTGATGCAAGTTGGAAAGGCAGGTTGACCGGTGAGACGATTTTTTAACCAATGCCGCAACTGGAAACAGGAGCCCTACGAGGAGCAAAACAATGCCAACCACGACCAATAGTTCCACAAGGGAGAATCCTCCTTTCGGCCAAACTCGCTTACGTATTGTCAAACTAATCCTCGCACGAACTATTTCCAGTGCAACCTTGATAATCAGCCTAGTAGGGACACGGGCAACTTGGGCCAGCACAGCCTGGATCTTTTTCCGGTGTTAAACAACAACTGTCTGGGGCTCCAGATTGAGATATTTGGCAGGTTCCAGGGTGGACGACCGTGGTTCCATTGCAGTACCAAACTAGCAAATCAGAGTCTAGATAGTTTGGATTGGAGAGCGTGCATGCCGGCCGATAGTAGCGGCACCAGGTCGGGCTCGTATACGTGCAGGCCGGCAGTGGCGGAGGAGCCCCTCCCCCTGCCGGTGCTATTTTGAATGCGCACGCTAGTCCAACAATAATCGTAACTAGGGCGGACAGTCGTCTAATCATTTATTATCCTTCTCCTTGGCCTCAAGGGCCTCCCATTCGGCGAGCGCCTTTTGGTCTGGCGGCCAGCCTACAAATGGCCATAGTATTCGGTCGGTTTTTCCAACTCCGATGAAAGTTGGAGTGCCAACACTAAAAGTTCTTGGATCAAAACAAGGTTGCTGAGAGAATGAGGTGCAGACCGGTATCTCCTTCGCATGGATTTTTGCGGCAGGCATGCCGGCTCTCGCTGCCGCACATGCCGAACACTGTGCACCAGATATCATGTATAGTCCCGCTGCTTGTCTGGTACCTGAAACAAATTGGTGTAGCGGTAGCCCGATCAAGTTTCCCGGACGATCATGATTTGAAGTCGGGTAGGCCCAAACGCCACCGGCAGCTAAGCCACTACGCAGAGCCGTGGCGAGGCAAAGGATCGTCAACGGCTTGTAGCCGGGCAATAGAAGGATTTGATCTGCACCCGGATCCCGCGACGCGTCAAGTCCGTATGCCATACACATTAGGCAGGTGCCTGACGTTATGCAAGCCCAGCAAAACTTTGGCTCGGCCATTAGCAACGCTGCTTGAACCAGTGGCGACACGGATAAAAAGAGGACAACGGGAGTCTTCCACTTCGCCGCAAAACCATTCGACATCAGGGCTAGTAGCGCTGCCATCAGAAACAAACCAACCACGGGCACAATAGAACTCAGAACAGTCTGGGACGTTCCACAAATAATGCACCGCGATCCCACTGCAACGAATCCAATTGTTGCAGGAACAGTAAACAGTAGGCAGAACTTGCAACAAAGATCCCGGAGTAGAAACCCCGCTAGCCCTGCGGATGCGAGAATAATTGCCACGCTGATCCCCTGGTAATAAGGCGCCGCGCGACTTTTTAACGCAGACTCAATGCCATAAAGGTCATTCAATTGGTCAACTTTCTCACCAGAACGAAGCGCCAATGACGAGTTTCCTACTTCTGGTATCGCATGCGCTCCAAACGAACCAAATGTTGTTGCCATACCAGCGCTTAGGTGCGATGCGGGATCAAATCTGAATATAGCGCCGCGCGAATAGTCTTTGTATGATGCTTGGCGGTCCACAAGTACTCATACGGTGAACAACATTCCTCCAGGTGACGCCAGGAGTATCCAGTACCTCATCACTTGAGGATACGATGACTCGCTCCAGGATACAAGAGCGTGGCGAAAACACCAGTAAGAATACTTGTTAAGGAGCATTTCTTGCACATAGATCCGAAGGGACTGGAGGCCCAATTTGCTTTGTTGTTTGGTGATGCAAATTGCGCCAGGTTTTCGTTGCGAGTGGCTGAGTGCAGAGGATGTTGCAGAACAACCTTGTCGTTGAACAAGCTTGCAGAAGTTTCTGCGAATTCGGCCCGGTAGCGGGACGTCACCGGTTGCAGCCTCTCTGCGTACCTTCTTTACCTGGATCTCAAGCAATGAAGTCTCGGGACTTCGCATTTCAGATATCCAGAATGCACCTGAACAAGGGATGGTAGAAACGTTACTGGATTGCGGAGTATGGTTAGTCAGGACTTGGAATCTTTCTCAACGACGGCAGTTGCCTGAATCGTGGTCTTTTTGCCGTCGGTTGATATCTTGAGGTGGGCAAGAGTTCCTTTGGGCGTCGGGCCGATGATGTCAGCAGAAGTGGCACCCTGGCGAGCATCGACCTTTGGTAGCTTCTTCGAATAGAAGTCAACGACCTTCTTCACGGGATCGGTTGTAATCATGACGAGGAGGAGCTGCGTTTCTGGACCGTCTGCGGTAACGCTGCTTTTACCTTCAGGCAGAGATGAGCCAGGATAAATCGGGATGCCCGCCTCTTCTGAGATCTCTTGCTTGGACATCGCCACTGAGTTGGCAGGAGCAGCGTCCTCAGTTTTCGGCTTATTGACAGCAGCCTTTTCAGGGGCGGCAGAGCATCCGGCAAGGAATAGTCCGGCTGAAGCGAGGAATATGTAGCGGCAATGAAGCACAGTTGATTCTAGACGGCCCGGAACCCCATAAATTAGCCGCTAAAATAGACAGTGGAATTCATTGTCGATGAAAAGCTCCGGTTGGACAAATATTTGGCCAAAGTTCTCCCGGATCACAGCCGAACGAGACTGACCAAGATCGTAGAGGCAGGTGAGGTGCTCGTCGATGGAGCGATCCAAAAACCTGCGTTCGTTTTGTTGCCAGGGATGCTCGTTTCCCTGGAGCAGCCCGGAGAGAGCGAACCTCACGACCTCACCCCCGCCAACATCCCGCTAGAGGTTCTCTACGAGGACGAAGACCTTCTGATCGTGAACAAACCGCGAGGGCTCGCCGCACACCCTGCAGCTTCGCTTAAGGAACCATCCTTAGTCAACGCGCTGCTCTCCCGAAATATCCAGCTCAGTACCGCAGCCGGAGACTTTCGGCCGGGCATTGTTCACCGATTGGATAAAGAGACGACGGGACTCATGGTGGTGGCTAAGAACGATAAGAGCCATATCGCACTCGCGAAGCAGATGGAGACGAAGACCGCCGAGCGCAGATATTTTGCCGTGGTTGCAGGGGATATTGAGCAGGAGCGCTTCAAGGTGGATGGCCCGATGGCGCGAGACAAGCACAATCGATTGCTGATGACGGTCGATGCGGCGGGGAAACACGCTGTCACCCACATCAAGCGTATTGCCAGAATGCAGGCGGGAATGCTCATCGGCTGCCGACTGGAAACGGGAAGAACTCACCAGATTCGCGTCCACTTAAGGGCCGTGGGGCATCCGGTCCTGGGAGATCGCCTGTACGCACCCCGTGAATTCTCAAGCGGACCCATGCAGCTCCACGCGGCCTACCTTGCGATTGATCATCCGACTTCCGGTGAGAGAATCGCGGTGTACGCGGAACCAGACGACCAGTTCATCGGTCGAGCCTTTACCAAAAAGGAACACTTAGAAGACTTTTAGCTCCAAGGGTTTTCTTTCGTTGTACGCTAGAGCTTATGAGAAAGCTTATTGGTGCTGGCAGCTTGACGGGGTTCATCGCGATCGGATGGATGGGCGGCGCGTTTGCCCAGCAGCCTGGCGCCTCTGCGCCCCCACCCGTTCTGCTAAAGGGAACGATGGGTCAGTGGGTTGGCGGTGGGGAAGCGCTCTATAAGGTTGTGAGCCACGAAAGCGGATTGAAGGATTACCGGCAAAAGTACAACCAAAGCGGTCGAGTGATTCACCCGGGCTTCTCCAAGGATCGAATGGCAGTCGTAGAGATCGAGATTAAGAACGTGACCGATCATCCGATTCTTCCGCCAGTTTTTATGGCCGCGTTAACAGATACAGAAGGTGCTCGGACGACCGAGTGGTCTTTGGACGCAAGACAAAGCTCCTTTATTGCCGACTCAGGAAGAGGTCGAAAGTGGAGCGAAGGCTCACCGTGTGAGATCGGATCTGGAGCGACCATGAAGGTAGCGTTAGCATTCAGCATCGCTCCAAAGGCAAGACCCACGATGCTTGAATTTTCGCCCGAGAACTTTCACGGTATGCGGTTTGGTCGACGGCCACCAACAGATCCGTCGGTACAGCCTCGGGATGGCACGGCAAATCAGAGGCGAGAAGCGACGCCTCCTGGCTATCGGCCGCTGAGATTTCAATTTGACCTCACAATAAGCGCGAAACCATAGACGCTGGCTGATGAGGAGGATGGAGTAGGCTTCGTATGTAACGATGAAGCCACATTTGGTGTTGGCTCAAGGGATAAATAGATGTCAAATGGCCAAATGATTCAGTTTGCTGACGGTAGCGAAACCTACGAGGGCTACCTAGCACCGTCAGTGAATGGGAAGGGACCGGGAATCATCGTTCTGCAGGAGTGGTGGGGGTTAGTCCCGCACATCAAGGATGTCGCAGACCGATTTGCACAAGCTGGTTTTACAGCGCTGGCCCCAGACCTTTATCGTGGAAAGACCGCCGATGAGCCAGACGATGCAGGATCGCTGATGATGGCGCTTCACATCGGGGACACAGAAGCTCTTCTTGCCAAGGCAATCGAGGCTCTTCTTGCAAACGAAGCGGTTGAAGGCGGCAAAGTTGGAGTCATCGGCTTCTGCATGGGCGGTCAACTGTCCTTGTTTGCCGCTTGCTGCAATCCAACCATCGGAGCGTGTGTCGATTTTTACGGCATCCATCCCAGCGTGCAGCCCGCACTAAGGGCGCTCAACGGTCCTGTCTTGGGCATCTTTGCGGAGACAGATGCTTATGCTGGCCCTGACCAAGTTCACGCCCTAACGGAGGAACTGACTCTGCTTGGAAAGCAGCATCAGTTCATTACGTATCCAGGCACCACCCACGCTTTCTTCAACGATGCGCGCCCAGCCTACAATGAAGAGGCGGCGAAAGACGCGTGGACGCGAGTGTTAGAGTTCTTTAGAAGAGAACTCGCCTAACGGCTATCTGATGGGACGGCCATCTCTGAGGAATTTTTCAGAGGTGGTCCGAGACATCAACAGCGACCACTTTCCGCCGTGCCAAATCCATCTGTCTTGCCCCTCGATTTGTTCGGACAGAACATGGGCGTGGCCATCATCCATCGGTTTGGTGAGAAACACAAACACAGTGTGAACATTGGTGACGGCTCCCTCTGAGGTTCGTGTGAGCTTCTCCAACTTGGTCGTGGCCTTGCTCGCACTTGAGATGTGCTGCATGAACGACTTCATCCCCTGAATAGCCTGATCAAGGTTGCTCTTTCCGCTTCGTCCATAGAACAGATAGTCAGAAGAATAGTGCTCGCGGAAGAATTTTTCTAGGCCAACCGAGTCTTTCTTGAGTTTGAATGCGTTCGCCTGGTCATAGAATCCTTGAATCGTGGCGATTGCCGATGCGTCAGTCGGCCGGGTTTGAACAGCTGAGCCGAGAGCCGTTGCGCAGCATAGAACGGTAATCAAAGTTTGCTTCCTTCTTCCTGCTGCATTTGGGTGTCCGCATTGACTTGGACCACCTTTTGGAGCTTCCAATCCTTTCCGACGTATGCCCAGGTTTCTTGAGTTACGCTAAGGTCCGTTAAAGTGAGGCGACGAGAGTCGTAGTTTACGATGCCTTTGAATTCCATCGAGACGGTGGCGACGATGGTGGAACCGTGCTTTTCGAAGCCGCGAATCACCAGATCTGACTTCAGAACCTTAGCAGTCTTGTCGATTTGCTGGAGGAGCCCTGAAAGGAACGTGTCCCGATTGAACTTGTTCTTTTGATAGGAGGTGTAGTTAAACCCCTTCGTGCAATAGCCGGTGACCCAAGTGGTAATGCTTCGACTATCACCTTTGAGGATGCACCGATTGAACTCTTTGTATCGTTTGGTGAGGGTCTGCTCAGGGGTTGCCGAGAGCACGGTCAGTGGCAGCAGGATCATCGCCGCCGTGGCCAATGGCTTCATGCCTCATTTTGGCACGATGGACGGTGGAAAACTAATTGAATGTTCTGCATCAAACGGGGTTGGGCCCAACGTCCGTTAACCCGTAGACAGCCTAACTTCGCCTGACTACATCCATCCTGCCAATGCGTCTGAAACGGGTAAAGATCTTTGGGTTTAAGACCTTCGCCGACCGTACGGAGTTCAACCTCGACGGTGGGGTAATCGCTGTCGTCGGGCCCAACGGCTGCGGCAAGTCCAACCTTGTCGACGCGATCTTGTGGGGTCTCGGGGAAGGCAATTCTCGCCATTTGCGAGCGCAAACCAGCCAGGATGTCATCTTCAGCGGTACACCCCGCAGAAAGGGCGTAGGATTTGCCGAAGTCAACCTTCTGTTCGACAACGAAGATGGATCGTTGCCTATCGACACTCCAGAAGTTTCCATCACAAGGCGCCTCACGCGAGGCGGAGACACGGAGTATTCGATCAATCGACAGTCTTGCCGGTTGAGGGACATCTACGACCTCCTTGCGGACTCGGGACTCGGCCGAGCCGGTTACGCGATTGTGGGCCAGAAAGAGATCGACGCGGCCCTATCCGCATCGGCTGAAGATCGGCGAGGCTGGATCGATGAGGCGGCTGGAGTCCAGCGATACCGCGTCCGAAAAGTAGAGAGTCAGCGCCGCTTGGCTCAGGCACAAGAGCATCTGAGTCGAGTCACCGATATCCTCACCGAACTGGAGGCTCAACGGGAGCCACTGGCCGATGAGGCGGAAGTCGCCATTCGATACAAGAACATCATTGGCTCTCTCCGCGAAGTCGAAATTGGACTCCTTGTCGATGAAGTTGCGAAAGCGGTCCGCGAGGTTGGCCAACTTGAAAAGCACCTAGAAGAATCCGCGAAGCTGATGAGAGATGAACTCGCTCGGGCAGACAATCTAGAGGCGGAGTCCAAGCGAACAGGATCCAAAATTTCTGAACTTGAGCAGGAGATGGACGACATCCGGGACCGCCAGCAGGCGAGCCTCACGTCCCTAGAGCGGGCAGACAGCAATCTTAAGCTGCTCCAACAGCGACTCCTCAATCTCGATGAGCAGGAGAAGTCGCTTGCGGAGGATACCGAAGAGACTGCCAGCCACATTTCAGACACTGAGGCAGAACTCGCTGGAATCTTGGAGGAGGAGGAGAGGGAAAGCAAGGACCTTGACGCACTTCGAAAGGAACTTTCTGGTGCAGGTTCCGAGGCCGACTCTCTTAGGAAGACCCTCATCCAAGTTGAGCGGGAGTTGGATGAAGCACGCAGGCGCAATTCTCAGCTGCTGCGTGCCGAAGCGGAGAACACCCATCGGCTGGAGCGCAAGAAGCTCGCCGATCGTGAACTTGCAGGCATCGAAGCGTCCCTTCCGGATTTACGTGAAGCGATCGCAGAGGCACAGAAGTCTTACGACGAACTCTCTGAAGTCAACAACTCGCTCACCGAATCCATCCGGCAATTTGAAGCGAAGCTCCTCGAAGTTCGGCGCGAGGAAGAAGCCGATGCGCAATCGGTGCGCAAGTCCATGTCCGAAAAAGCTTCGCTTGAGGGCAGGCGCCGGGGCATTGAGGCGACGATCGAAGCCCACGAGGGCCTCACTCAGGGCTCGAGGGCAGTTGTCGAGGCGGCAGAACGAGGGATTCTATCCGCGGAGTACACCCCGGTCGGCAGTGCGATTGAGGTGGATCGAGACTTTGCCCTCGCCATTGAAACAGCCTTGGGCGGCTCCATCAATGACCTAATCGTGGATGACCAGCAGGACGCCAAAACTGCAATTGAATGGCTGAAACAGCACCGAGCGGGGCGAGCGACTTTCCAGCCGATTCCGCTGATGCGCCCCTCTGAGGTTCACCACGAGCTCAGGCGCATTTTGGGTGAGCGTGGAGTGGTCGGACGTGCAAGCGAGCTGATTCAGTGTCGCGGGAAGCATCGTCCCGTCATTGATAGTCTCCTCGGCCGCGTCGTGATCGTCGAAGACATCGACGTTGCCCTCAAGCTTGCGCGAACTCAGGGTTGGGCAAGAATGGTCACCTTGGAAGGGGAAGTGGTCCACAGCAGCGGTGCGGTAACCGGTGGCCAGCAGTCCAAACAGGGCTATGGCATGGTGCAGCGCAAGGCTGACCTTGGGGACATTGCTCGTGAGCTAGACCGTCTGGACAAGGTCATCAACGAATACGATAAGCGTTCGGCGACCCGTAGACGTTTGAGCCAAGAGGCGGAAGCGGGAATCGCAGATCAGCGTCAGCGCATTCAGGGCGACCTGACTGAGCTGAAAGAATCCCGGGCCTATCTGCAAACTCTCAGCGATGAGCTCAAGACCACGGAGCGCTCGCGAGATCGTCTCCTCCATGAGCTAGAACAGCTCAATAAGCCAGCGTCTGCGGATCTGGAGCCGGTCAATCTTGAGGAAGTGGAGGCAAAGCGGGACGTTGCCATCAAAGCACTCGCTGCGAAATCGGCAGACGCCGAGCAGGCAGAAGCGCGCCTTCGTGAGGCGGAGCAACGACTTGCGCAAGCCCAAGCTCGCAGCTACGCTGGCAAGCGCAGACTTCAGATAGCTAAAGAAACAGAACTCCAGCGCAAAAACCGCCTCCTCAACCTTGAACCCGAGCGCGCCAAGATTCGGGCTGAGATGGTGACGGTTGAGCAGCACCGAGCCGAATCGGAATTGGCGAAATTGGCGGCGGAGACCAAGCTTCAGGAGTCGCAGACAACAAAGAGGGGGTTACTGGAGCGCAGTTTGGAACTTAGCGAGGATGCCAAAGCTGCGCGCTCCAATGCGACCGCGATTGGAGATGCAACTCACCAAGCCGAACTCAATCGATCGCGTGCCGAAACCCGGCGCGTGGCCTCGCTGCAAAGATTGATGGAAGAGTACGGCATCTCGGAAGAGGATGCACTTGAGCAGGA
The DNA here is from genome assembly GCA_903927025.1 of uncultured Armatimonadota bacterium. GTDB lineage: Bacteria > Armatimonadota > Fimbriimonadia > Fimbriimonadales > Fimbriimonadaceae > Fimbriimonas. The sequence goes on along the minus strand of CAIYLG010000013.1, from coordinate 13,685 downwards.
GGGAACCCATGAGATTCCGCCAGATGCTCAAACGGTAGTCAATCGTCTCCGCCGGGAAATCAGATCCATGGGTGACGTGAACGTTGGCGCGATTGACGCATACATGCGGCTCACGACCCGCTTAGAGGAGCTCACCGCACAGCGTGACGACGTGCTCGCCGGTATCGAACAGGTGCAGGGAAGTATCGGGGAACTCGACAAGTTGACGAGAGATCGGTTCGTCAACACCTTCACTGCGGTTCAGGAGAGCTTCTCCCAAATGTTCCTCAAACTGTTCAGCGGAGGAGAAGGTCGCATCGTCCTCACCGATGAGCAACATGTGCTCGAGAGTGGCATTGACCTTGAGATCACGCTTCCAGGAAAGAAGAGACAGCCGCTTGCTCTACTAAGTGGCGGCGAAAGGGCGCTCTGCGCCTCTGCATTCCTTTTCGCGCTGCTCTCCGTAAAGCCGAGTCCGCTCGTCGTATTGGACGAGGTAGATGCGCCCATGGACGGAACCAACGTCGAGAGATTTGCCAAGCTCCTCCATGAGTTTACGGATCGCTCGCAGTTCATCGTGATCACCCACAATCCCACGACGATTCAGTCTGCGCTGGTTTGGCTTGGGGTAACGATGCAGGAACCTGGGATATCAACTCTGCTTCCTACAAAGCTGCCGCCTATTCCAACTGCCGAACCGCAGCTTGAACCCGTCGCGGTTTAGATCCGCATTCCGGCAGCTGCTGTTCGGACATACTTGGCTTCATGCTGGTCAAGTCGTTTCTTCTCCCCGACGCTCTCAAGTCATACGTTGCGGACAATTGGGTCCACGAGCCGGATGCTCTTAGCCGATTGAGGCTCGAGACGAGTCAGATGAAAAACGCAGGTATGCAGATTGGTCCCGATCAAGGGATCCTGATGAGCATCCTGGTCAAGCTAATCGGGGCAAAGAGGTACTTGGAGGTTGGAGTGTTCACCGGATACAGTTCAACTTCGGTGGGTCTGGCGCTTCCGGAAGATGGCGAGATTGTAGCGTGTGATGTTAGCGAAGAGTTCACTTCGATGGCACGGCGATACTGGGAGGAGACGGGCATCTCCCACAAGGTGAAGCTTCATATCGCTCCGGCCGTGGAAACTCTTGATGCGTTGTTGGCAGCGGGAGAAGCCGGCACTTTTGACCTGGCGTTCATTGACGCGGATAAGCCGAACTACCTCCACTATTACCAGCGCGTCATTGAACTTCTGCGTCCTAACGGCCTACTGCTCATTGACAACGTTCTGTGGAGCGGGCAAGTTGCCAATCCGGACGACAATAGCGATGACACGGTGGCGCTCCGAACGGTCAACAGCCACATTCACAACGACCCCCGCGTGGAGTCCTGCCTGATTCCAATTGGAGACGGCCTCACTTTCGCCAGAAAGCGTTAGGCAAAAAAAAGGGTCTAGGACGCTGTCGCCCTAGACCCTTTTCACCCCAGCTACTTTAGCTTAAGAGTCGCGTTGGATTCTCAAGGTATCCCTTGACGACGTTGATGAACTTGGCTCCGATCGCTCCATCCACCACTCGGTGATCGAATGAGCAGGTGATGTTCATTCGACTTCGAATTTCGATCTGATCATCATCGGTAGCAACGACCTTCTTGCGAACTGAAGCAATGGCGAGAATGGCGCTGTTTGGCTGATTGACGATGGCGATGAAGTTGTCCACGTCCAACATTCCCATGTTGGAAATTGCGAAGGTCGAGCCCGTGAGCTCATCCATGCTGAGCTTGTTCTCTTTGGCTTTCTTAGCGAGTTCCTTCGCCTTAACCGACAGCTGTCTGAGGCTGAGGTTCTGCGCGTTCTTAATCACAGGGACCGTTAGACCGTCTGCGATTGCAACGGCGATACCAACGTGCACACCGCCAATCTGAAGAAGGGTTGTGCCTTGGAATACCGAGTTGATCTCAGGCATATCCTTTAGCGCCAATGCAGAGGCCTTCACCACAAAGTCGTTGATGCTGACTTTGCCGCTTCCTTCCTCTTCAAACATGCTTCGAAGGGCGAGAATCTTCTCGACATCGACTTCTACCGTGACGTAGAAATGGGGGACCTGCTGCTTGCTCTCCTGAGTTCGCTTCGCGGTGATTTGCCGGAGCCTGCCGAGGGGGACAACGACGTCCGATTCAGTTGCCGTAACGACAGGTACGGGGGCCGGCGTTGGAGCAGTCGGAGCCGCTACTGGAGCGGATGGCGCTGGGCCAGCAGCGAGAACGTCCTTCTCGACAATTCTGCCTCCAGGACCGGAACCGGTCACTCCGCTTAGGCTGATTCCTTTTTCTGCTGCAATCTTCTTTGCAAGGGGGCTTGCCTTGATGCGTCCTTCTGAGACGGGGACTTCGGCTGTCACCGGAGTCGTTGTTGCCTCAGCGGGTGCTGCTGCAGGAGATGCTGGACTTTCAGCGACGGCGGCAGAGCCGTTTGCTGAGGGGACGTAGTCCTTGCTTCCCCAACCTGCAGGGAGAGATTCTCCATCCTTCAGGATGAGCGCAATTGGCACACCTACCGGTACCGTCTCGCCGCCTTTCAGCAGGAGGCCGGAGAGAGTTCCGCTACCAGGCGACTCCAATTCAAGAGTTGCCTTGTCGGTTTGAATGGTGCCGATGATTTCTCCCGACTTGACCTTCTCGCCGTCCTTCTTCAGCCACTCGACGAGAGTGCCTTCTTCCATTCCGTCGCCCATTTTGGGCATGATCACTTCGGTCATCCGCTAATCGATCCTCCGATAAACACGGGCCACAGATTACCCGCCCATCCCAAGCCTACTCACCAGATTCCAGAGCGAGCGCTGCGCCACCCAACATTCCTGCTTCACCGATCTGCTCTGCAAGGATGATGCGAGCGTCATCAAACAGGGACGGAATCGCAATATTTCGAGCCGTTTTGCGCGCTGGACCCAAGATGAGTTCACCCGCCTTTGCGATCTGTCCGCCAACAGCAACAATATCGGGCGCGAATGTCGTGATGAAGTTGGCAATGCCTACGCCGAGCATGGTGCCAACCTCTTCGAAGATTTCAATCGAAACCTCATCACCCTTCTCTGCCGCTTCCGAGAGATGGAGGGGTGTGAGTTTGGAAAAATCGCCGCCGACTAGGTCACTCAGAAGGCTCTTGCGGCCCCTGTTGAGCCGGTGCTGAGCCCTGCGAATGATGGCATCGCGTCCTATATAGCCTTCCAGACTTCCGTATTCTCCGGCGTTGCAGTCTGGACCCTGATAGCTCACGATGGTGTGACCCAGCTCAACCCCACCCTTGTTGCCGCCGAGCAGGACAAGGGGACCTCTGGATTGGCCCTGGACCGAGGCTGGAGCGAGGACAACGCCGCCTCCCACGCCGGTACCGAGGGTGATCATGACCAGGCAGTTCGCACTGTTTTTTCCACTTCCAAACTTGTATTCACCCAAAGCTGCCAAGTTGGCGTCATTTCCCATGTGTAACGGCAAGGTGATCAGCTTGGAGAGTGGTTCTCGAATAGACACATTCTTCCAGTAGGAGAATACGCCGTTGATTTCTTCGCCAAAGTTGGGTGCCCAAACGACAGATCCCGCCACATCGTCGATATGTCCGGGAATGGCAAGTCCAACGCTGGTGGGCTTCGTTTTTGCAGCCGCTTCAGCTTCTAAAACGGTCTTCGCGACTGCTTCAAGAACCGCAGAAACACCATGTTGAGCATTTGAGGGATTGCTGAAACTTTCCCCCGCTTCGCTGCCGTCTTCGTAGAACGCGCCGGCACGGACATTTGTCCCACCCAGATCGACGCCAATGACACACTTCCTGTCCACGGGCGGAATTGTAGCAGGGTGACTTTCTCGCACGCTTGGGCGTCATGGAATTAAGAAAATCTGTAAAGTTGTCAACTAGAGATAACCGATGGTGCGATCTAATAGATTGGCTTCGTAGTTCAGGGAGAGTTGTATTTGATAACGTCAAGCATCGTATCCAGCGCAGAGTCCATTATTCAGGAAGTCGAGCGCGTCATCGTTGGTAAACCAAACACGGTCAAGAAGGCTGTCATCGCCATGCTCTGTAAGGGGCATCTGCTCATTGAGGACATTCCGGGGGTAGGAAAGACAACCCTTGCGAAGTCGCTTGCCAAGAGCATTGGGGGTGAATTCCGCCGGATTCAGTTCACACCTGACCTTCTGCCGTCAGACATCACCGGAAGTTCGGTTTACAACCAAAAGAACGGACAGTTTGAATTTCGTCCGGGCCCAATTTTCGGAAATGTCGTCCTTGCCGACGAAATCAACCGCGCAACTCCCAAAACGCAATCTGCCCTCTTGGAAGCGATGGAAGAGAGCCAAACGACAACGGATGGAGAAACTCGCCGCTTGCCACAGCCATTCTTTGTCATTGCGACACAGAATGCCATCGAAATGACGGGTACCTACCCGTTGCCAGAAGCGCAGATGGATCGCTTTTTCGCCCGAATCTCACTTGGATATCCAGACCGTGACTCTGAGGCGGCGATTCTGAGCCAGCAGCAAGTTTCACACCCCCTCGAGCTTGTTCAGAACGTGATCAGCCTGGATGTTCTCTCCGAGATGCAGAGTCTGGTGCGAGATATTTTTGTGCACGCATCCATCCGGGAGTACATCGTTGACGTGGTTCGCGCAACCCGTGAGAGCAATCAGTTCTTAGTGGGTGCCTCACCAAGAGGCTCGCTGCACCTCATGAGAGCGGCCCAGGCCACGGCGGCAGTAAATGGATACGATTTCGTGCGGCCAGAAGATGTCAAGGAAATGGCTGGCCCGGTTCTTGCTCACCGAGTGATCCCACGTGCGGAAGTCCGGGCGAAGGGGCTCACAACCGAGCAGGTTATCGACGGAATTCTTGATGCAGTCAAGACGCCTATCCCCGTCGGCTAAATTCCATTGAGAAACGTTGCTGGCTTTACCCTGACGTTGGCGTCCGCCTTTTTGGCGGTCGTTGCCCTGATGCTGGATTCTCCGGCCCTGTTTTATATGGGCACGGCTCTCGTCGCCACGATCATCGCTTGTCGCATCCAGGCACGTTTGTCCGTGCTTGGGCTTCGCTTCGAGCGGATCACACCGGCAAGCGTTCGGGTGGGTGATCTTGTTACGGTGGAGATCACCGTTTGGAGCGAAAAGAAGATCCGAAGGCCGCTCATTGATGTTCGAGACAATCGACCACCCAGGCTGCTCATCTCGGATCTGTCGCCGAGTCTGCCGATTGCGGCAGCTTATGACTTGCCCATCCAAACTCAGTATCAGTTTCGGCCGCTCAAACGTGGCCGGTACCGTTGGAGCGGCCTCACGGTAGAGGGGACGGATGCGCTTGGCCTCTACGTTCAGCGCAGGCGCTACGAAACCACTCCGGCAGAGATGACGGTGCTTCCTAGACCTATTCCCGTCTCCGTAGAACTTCCCGCGGCAGCGGGTTGGGGAATCAGCGAGGCGGAGAGCGGACAAACGCGGGGCGCTGGCCTAGAGCCAAGAGGAGTTCGGCAGTACGTCCAGGGAGACTCACTTCGCCATGTCCATTGGCGTTCCACCGCGAAGACCGGACAGCTCCTCGTCAAGGAATTTGAGGCAGGGACCCACTCAGCCGCCGCATTTCTCATCCAAAACACCGCTGGGACTGAGATAGGATTTGGGGCTAAGACTTCACTGGAACTCATCTGTGGCCACGCCGTTTTTCTGGCAGAGACTTTTCTGAGGATGGGCGCGAAAGTTGAGTTTCCAGGGCTGGACAATAATCCTTCGCATGGTTCCGTGCAGGAGCGAACTCACGAAATCTACGAGGAGATTGCTTCCATTCAGGCGGACGCAAAGGAGTCGATCGGAGAGCAGGCGATGGCTTTGGCGGGTCAGTTTCCTCCCGGAAGTGTGCTCTTTGTGATGCTGGCAGTGGCAGACGCAACTCTTGTAGATGCTATTCAGCGGTTGGGCGCCACTGGCACGAGTGTGGTTCCTCTGGTTTACGATGCAGCTGCTTTTGATCCTCGCTCGCGAGTGCTGTCCGCGACTGATCCAGCCTTTTTGGGGTCAATTCGGGATGCTGGAGCTGCTCCAACCATGATGCCATCGGAGGCAGCCAATGAAGATTCGCGCTGAACGTGACTTAAGCAGGATCGGCATTCTGGACTACGTCCTCATGTCGCTGGGAAGCTGTCTGGCGGTGCATTCTGCGGGTCTCAGTATTCAACAGCCTGCGATCAGCTACTACTGTGTCGTGCTGGTCATTCTTGGGACGTGCGTCAGTTACGGCATTCGGGTCGCCAGCATCCGATCACCCTTCATCAAGTTTGATGCGCTCTTCTATGGGGTTGGCGTTGTCTGTTCCATCGTCTTTTCAAACGAGCTGAGAACGATGATGCCCGAGGATGGCTTTCCAAGGGAGATTGCAGCTGCAGGCTGGCTATCCTGGATGATCATCCTCGGAAGCTTTGCGACGTGGCAGGACTCCACACTCTTGTTCCAGGCAATTCCCGCGTTGGCGCTCTTTGGACTCGTTGGCTGCTACGACACCTACCGTGGCGCGACGATAGAGTTCTTCGCGTTCGTGATCTGTTTGGCAACGCTGTTTGCCAGAGCCCACGGGCGGGAGATGTTGCGAAAAGCGGCTGAGTCAGGCTATTTCACTCGGGGGCTCGCGCCAGGTTCGCCCATCCCCAGTGTCGACACGACTCCCGGATTGGCTCTAAAGCTTAAGCAGGGGCCTTGGCGCTGGCTGGCCGGGCCAGAATGGGCTCTCTTTTCGGCCCTGGCGGTTGTGCTGGTGAGCCTCCTCGGCGCTCCGGTCATCCGGCGTTCTGTGTCGGGCGTCGCCGGCTTTGTGCATATTAATCCGCCTACGACGCGTCCAAGGCCCACAAATCCTGCGCAGAACGCGGGTGATGTCAGCGGGCAGAGCGTTCGAATCGGGCGTCCGTACAACCACGTTCTTTCCCGGCCCCTTATTGAAGCAAAGCTCGACCATCTCCGATATTTGCGCGCCGAGACATACAACAGCTATACCGGCCACGGCTGGCAGAACAGCGTTGGCTTGCCGTCGGTCCCCAGCGATCCCAACACGATTCAACTGATGGTACAGGGCCAAATGAAGGTTGCAAAACCGTACACCTTTGAGTTGAGGACTCTTCGTAGCCTGCACCTACTTCCTGTGCCAACAGAAGTGACGAATCTGGACGTTGAGAACGCGACGGCTACTGAACATACTGACGGCACTTTTGAGCTCAGCACGGCGGCGGTGGAAGGGACGACTATAAAGGGCACCAGCACGGAAGTTCCACCCGGAACTCCGCCGACCCATAAGTTCAGTCCTCCTGAACTGGAGCCGTATGTAGACCTCGCGAGCGTATCTGCTCGAGTTCGGCAGATGGCCGAAGAGGTGAGCAAGGGCAAGAAGACCGACTACGAAAAGGCACTTGCCATCCAAGGCTACATCTCGCGCCAGATCGTTTACAACCTCGATGCCGCGGAAACGCCGATTGAGAAGGATCCCGTTGAGTACAGTCTGTTTGAGCTCAAAGAGGGTTACTGCACCGCATTTGCCAGCGCCATGGTCGTGATGGCGAGAAGTGTCGGAATCCCGGCAAGGTATGTCCAAGGCTATCTTCCCGATTCTCGAAGGCAAGAGAAGTCTGGACTCTACACGATTACGGATGCCGACTACCATGCCTGGGCTGAGCTGTCATTCGAAGGTGCAGGCTGGGTCAAGTTTGACCCGACGATCGACGCAGTCTCCAAGGAGGGTTACGGTTTAGGAGACACAGGAGAGACGAAGCCTTGGTATCTGCGAACGCCAGTCTTAGTGATTGCCGGGATTTTTCTAGCGGTGTTGTCCGCACTCTTGATCGGCTCCGCAAGTAGGCGCCTTCCTGGAATTTATCGTTCAGCGACTGGAAAGTCAGACCTGGATGGACAGATCATCGGCTTTAATAGGTCGTTGGAACGCATCGCTGGCAAGAGAAGATTAGTGGGACAAACCCTTTCCGAGTTTCTGGTCGGTCTCGAAGGTCATCTCGGAGCTGAATATGCTGCAGCGACTTCTATCGATAGCCGATTCACCAAGGCTCTTTTCAGTCAAGAACCCCTATCAGCGTCTGAAGCGGCCCTGCTCCAACAAGATGTTCGGGCGTTCAGAAAGAGGGTTAAGTCGATTCGACCGGTGACTCTTGAGGCCACAAAGTGAGGTTTCCCGCCGAAGCCGCCGCGGCTGGTCGACTGGTGCTGCTAGGGAAAGGGGAAGAGGCGCTGCGCCAGCAGGCGTTTCATGAACTGATCAAGGCAGCAGGAATAGAGAAGGACGATTTTGACCTTTCCACCTTCATTGGAGATGAGTCGTCACCGTTGGATTGGTTCCATGCCGCAGGGACATCTCCATTTCTCTCTGAGCGAAGGACCGTCGTCGTCCGACAGGTGCTTCGCTTTGATATTGAGAAACTTGGCAAAACTGACTTTTCCCAGTTGCCGGAGTTCTCTCGCCTCATCCTGGTTGCTGACGAAGAGAATGGGGACGATGATAAGCAACGGCGTCTTCAAACTGCTGCCGGAAAATGGGTGAAGATAGTCGAATCCGCCGGTGGGCAACATTACAGCTTTGAATCGGATCCCAAAGCCGCAAAAGAAGAACTTAAGCTTGAAGTGGCACGGATGGGGAAGACGATGTCTGACCAAGCGCTGTCCAACTTGGTGGAGATGACCGGCGGCAGCTTCAGTCGAGGCGTCGGTGAGCTTGCGAAGCTGGAACTGTACGTCGGCGATCAAAAGCAGATCCGCGACAGCGACGTCCGGGACGTTGTCATGCCGTCCAGAGAGTGGAACGTGTTCAAGATGGTGGACAGCGTGTTTCAGGGGAATGTGCCAGAAGCGCTGCGCCAGCTCCGCATCCTCACCGGCTCGGTCAACAAAGCAGAAGACGCAGCCTTTTCCCGAATTCTGCCCACAATTGGGCGTCACCTGCGTCTGCTTTGGCAGGCGAGAGCGTGTGTCGAGGCAAATGTAACCGTGCCTTCCGCAGTCGTTGGAGGAGTCAAAGTTCTGCCGAGCAAGAACAGTCTCTCCAAGGAACAGCCGTACCGAATCGCTCCAGTAATGGCGACGGCGAAGAAGCTTACTTTTAAGCAATTGGAGTTGTGCTTCGGCATATTGGCGGACACGGATGCTCGGTTAAAGGGTTCGCTCGAAGGTTTTAGCGCACTGGACTCGCTAGAGCGGATGCTCTTGGAGATGTCTACGGTTGTTGCTTCCAAGCGCTAGCAGAACTTTGTCGTCTTTGCGCTTTTCCTGTGCTCACAAGCCGTCCACCATGCTAACTGGTTGACAATTGCTCCGCTATTGCTTATGGTGTTGCCACTGTTATTTATCGGCTATGCCGATCTGAATTGTCTGGCCCACAGCCGCGGGGAATCTATTCAACGCTGGCTTCAGGCACAGGACCTGCCACATGAACGAGCCCAAAGAAGATCTCGCCACGAAAAATACGGTTCAAGTCTATCGACGACATGACCCGGTTGCACTTGCCGTTCTGTGGGGAGGGGTAGTCCTGTTCCCAGCTTTGATCGCATTGCTATTTGCGACGCGAGCCGATAGTGCCGACACAGCAAGCGGTTTTCTTCCACCCTTTGCGGTTGCCACTGCGCTCATGGCTCTAGGACTTCTTCAGCAGAAATTCAACCGCTTGGAAGTGAACGGAGACTCCTTCACTTTCTTCAACTGGTTGGGAAACAAGACTGCCTCCTTTACAAGGGCGGACGTGTTGGATATTGAGTTCAACTACCACCGAAACAACCAGAGCCTCTGGGTGCTGACAATCGGAGAGAGGAAGTTAGCGGTGCCGGATGAATTCAAGGGAGTTCGCGCAGTAATGGAGGGTCTCATTCGAACTTTGCCCGATTCGACGCCTCTGACCTCCGGTGCGAACTCTGAAGAATCGGAGTCAGTTTCTTCCGCCTAGTGCCTTTGCGATGCCAGTTCCTCTCGTCCTATGGGGTTTATGCCTTCAACACAGTCAGGTGTTTTCCCCTGTTGGGAAGTGGGGGTACGACTCGATCACGTTGAGAAATATCAATGCTCCCTTAAAGGCAATGCATGGCCAATTCGGCTCACACTTTCTCAAGAAGAAGACCTGCGCTCTGACGTTTTTTGAGAATGGCGTCTTTATAGGAGAAGGTCTAAAGGGGCGGTGGAGAGTTCAGGGAAGCAGTGTGACAGTCACGGTATTGAACAGAGGCCATGCGTTGGACTACATCCAGGCGAGAAAGCCAGGAACGGTGAACGACACCGAGATGACCTACTCATTCAAAGATCATTTAATGACGTGGTGGGACGGCACTTCTCCGAGAAAGCGGATCTTTTCCTATGTCCGCATCCAGCCTTAGAGGATAGAGTCAGCGACACCTGGAACATGTCGGACCTACCGTTCCATTCGCGGCATCGCCGTTCGCAAGATCTTTGGACTCGTTGAGCGACAGGGCAGTGTGCCAACTGGCGTCGCCTTGCCTGGAACAACTTTCGCTTGGTTGTGACTCCCGGACACGAATAGAGACGAGCGTAAGTAGGTTCGGACTTTTCCAGGCAATTCAAACCGGTGTCAGGTTTGTTGGTGACAGTCAAGCATAACTCAGTCGTATCGTTCTCTTTGCAAGAACGTCTTTCTGGGTAGAAGATTTCACTGGATGCATTCCGCCAGGGGCACCAACGCGTGTCGGCAAGGAGACTTCGAGGGGGCAAGATGGTGCTTGCATATCTTTTGCTAGGGTTATCGACTCGAGCCATACCGGCGGTGCATCCGATGTGGACCATCAGAGTTCACCGATATCTAGGACCACTCGACTGCCGAATTGATGGAGGGCAATTTGTAGTTGGCAACGAGTGCTATTCGCTGGCGTCGGGCAATCACATCGATGGAAGACCTTCCGCTCCTCCTGTCAACGAGATCCCCCTGCATTTTATTGAGCAGGTCCGTGATGCAGTTTTGCGGGTGGGCAAGACGGAACTTCACGTCATCAAAGACACCGGTCGAATGGTGATTGGATATGACGATGGCTATCAGCGGCTAATCGAGGTAGAGAGGCACTCGCCAGATCGACCCGTGTCCATTCCGTACCCGTTTGGGATGTCAAGCCGAATGGTGAGTGGTGATCTGTCAACGGGTTATTTGGTCGTTTCTGGCGGGTTGCCCGACAGGAACTATGTGTTGTCGCGCCTATTCTTCTTGTCTCCGCTTCGAGTTTCGCCTCTGAGCTATTTTCGGTTTTACGACGCTCGGCAGCTCTCACGTTGCCTTGGTGTGGTGCAGCGCAAGGGGGACAAGACGAACTATGATCTTCAAAGGCAAACACCCGACGCGCCCCTCGCCTGCGGGAACGCATACACGGGCCAAGTTTATTGGCGGCGCATAGGCTTTAAATATGGACGCTGGATGACGCCACGCTGGGTTCTCGCTCACTCGGATGACAGCATGCGCTGGGCTGTTCTTGACGGTCGCTCCGGTCGAGTTGTGATCCCGGACATTCCGCATGTCAGACCGCTAACCTGGGAGGAAGGTGTGGTTTCAGACCTTCACGGCCACTTCATCTTCTTACTGCCTGACGGGGACGGCAAGTCCACTACGATATCTGCTTTTGAACTAAGAGAAAAGTGACGTCAGATTAGAATGTATGGGAGGGGGCCAACAAACCATGCAGCCTTACGCAGAAGTCCGCACCGCGATCACGAAAGATGCCTTACTTTTCCCGTCGTGAATTTCAAACGTGCCACCACTGCATCCCAACCGCAAAATAGAACACAGAAGGTTAGCGATGATATCAACCCAGATTAGCTTGATCCCTTAAGCTTTCGCATTGTCGCTCTCCAAAGCACTGGCGCAGACACCAAGGCTTCCATCAACTGCACGCCTTCGAAGTTGGCAGTCCTCCAGACATTGGGAACCAGGCGAACCAGCACTGCTAATTGTTCGTCACGCGAACCTCCAGATTCAGTTGAGAGTCTCAATTCATAAGTCTCCAAGCGAGGTTGACAGTGATCTCCTCAGGTGGTCCAATCGTCCGGTGCAGACTCGCTCGCGGGCTCACCGCCCCGACGAGAAGGCCGGACGCAGTCTATCTGGTGCAAAGGTCGCCGACTATTTCTTCGGTCCTCAATCGCAGAAACAACCCGACGGTGGGGTATTCCAGATCGAAGCGGCCAGGGCCTCGTGGTTGTCAATGCCCAAGTCTTTTTACGCGGACGGGGAAGCGACGGCTTTCCGAAGTACAGCCGGATCTCGTTGACGGAATACATGATCGCGGAGCGGCTCGCCGCTGACGCTATCAAAATCAACCAGTGACTGTCACCCTAGTTGATCACGGTTCAACGGATTTAGAAACTTTGAAAACTACCGACTAAGAGTGAGGGTAATGTGCTCGTAGGCCGGGTGAAGAAGAGTTGCCCCACGAATGGCGTAGAGCCTGAATCTACGTTCCAAAGGAGAAGTGGTAGCGGCGACCTGACTTGAACAGGTGATCTAACGGGTATGAACCGTTTCTGCCGAAGCCGAGAACAAGGCGATTCCCGTTCCTACAGACTCAAATATAGCACGATTATCGCCACTGTGTTTAGTTGAATCGGCACAGAGCGGAATGATAGCTGCTTCCGTTACTCCTTCCGATTTCGTGGGCCATGGGCGAACTCACCTCTATGCAAGGGAAGAAACAATCCAAAAATTCAAGTGGAGTATTTGACACTCATTGCAATTGAGTGCTAGAGCAGTAGGTAGGCAGACGTCTACTGTATTGTGTGTCGGCCCAATTTCATCCTGAACCTACGAGAACAATATGACAACCACTGCAGAAGATATCAACAAAGAGTTTGACCAGAAGCGAGAAGCGCTCATCAAGCAGCTAACTCCGATTTCGGTAGTCGGCGCGAACTCTACGGACTTTCCGAAATCTACGAATTTCCAAGGGGCATTGGTCTTCACCATCCACTTGGATAGGGTGCCTTCCAACGACTGGGTTCAGCTATTTCAACAGGCGTGCCACGTGCCGAGGAGTGCAAGCCAGAGAGAGTCCAATGTACTTGGAGACTGCATTAAGGTGATTATCGGGAGTGGAGACGATCTTCAATTCCAGATAGATATTGTCAAAGATATTATTTCCTCTGCCAACCAATTGGCAGCAATCCACCTGAATAATAAGGCGCTTCCGAAATTGGAACTTGAACGGAAAAACGCGCTTTCTGAGCTGAAATCGGTCAATGACTTGCAGGCGAAAGCGAAGAACCTTAGGTTCTAATAGCTACTCCCTGAAACGAGCGAGAATGTGGTCGCTCTCAAGCACTGATAGGATCTGAGCCCGTGAATAGAACTTCAGGGCTCCTCTCGTGATGGGCTGGGGGAGATGGCCGTCAGCACGAAGCTGACGCGCGGAGGTCCGCCATCGAAAGCCAGCTACTTCCAGCGTCGAATAGTCAGGGATGACGTCGTGACGTGTCCCCCGTAGTTTGACCCACTTGAAGTGTGAAATCCGTCTGGAATCACATGAAGAAAACTGGCAAGCGCTACACCGAGGACGAGATCCTAAAGGTGTTGAAGGAAATCGAAGCTGGCGGCGCGATAGCGTCAGTGGCAAGGGCTCACGGAGTCACGGATCAGACGATCTACCGCTGGCGCGAGAAGTACGGCGGCATGGAGAGCAGCGAGCTCAAGGAGCTTCGCGCTCT
>CAIYLG010000012.1 GCA_903927025.1 uncultured Armatimonadota bacterium | reverse complement strand
AGGGAAACTCCATTCCAACTCAGACGCGGAGGACCACACCAATTCAGGTTGGCGAACCCAGAAATCCAAGCAACCAACTCACGAACAGGTCCCCTCCACCGCCATAATGTGGCGGGTGGAGAGATCAGGGAGGGGGTGGCGAACCTAAAACGCGCCCCTGGCTCCATTAAAATCTCAGCGGTTGCATACAAGGGAATCGGTTGTCCTTTTCAACTGCTCGAAAGAGCGGATTGCCGACTCCGTCGGCAGCAGCAACAACCGCCACCCCCGCCCTGTGCCCTCCGCCCGCCACCAGATGGCGGTGGAGGGAAACTCCATTCCAACTCAGACGCGGAGGACCACACCAATTCAGGTTGGCGAACCCAGAAATCCAAGCAACCAACTCACGAACAGGTCCCCTCCACCGCCATAATGTGGCGGGTGGAGGGATCAGGGAGGGGGTGGCGAACCTAAAACGCGCCCCTGGCTCCATTAAAATCTCAGCGGAAGCATATAAGGGAACACGTTGTCCATTCCAACTCAGGCGCTGGAAACAGCCTTCTGCGAGTCGACACCCATGGGCCCGATCGGGCTGATGATGTCGTAGATGAACGTGTCTTCCAGCGCGTCTACCGAATGCGGCACGTTGGATGGAAGCACCATCACTTCCCCGCCGGTCAAAACTTGCTCGAAGTAGGAGTCGGTTCCAGGCTCTCCAACCTTCCAATGCACTCTTCCGGAGATCGTGATTGAGATTTGCTCGCTGATATGATGGTGATATGCCACGTGGCACCCCTTTTCCAGCTTCACCTGAGCCACAAGCATCTTCTCACCTTGAACTACTTTGCGGGTGAGTAAGGCAATCGGGTTGTCTTGGGCCGTATCGTCCCACGAAAAAGCAGAAGCTTCCATCGCTCCACCCTACCTAAATCAGGGAAAATCCAGAAACCCAACGAAGGGACACCGCGATGACAAAACTTCCCAGCTTCGGCATTCCTCCGCTCGCCGGCCTCGCCACTTACGAAGAGGCCGCAAAGCCTGGTTATGGAGTCGATGAAAATGTCGAGCTCATGCGACGCTACAACTACGTCGAGGGCCAACTTTACCGATTGAGCGCCGCTTTCCTTAACCCAACGCCTGAATGGGAGGTTAAGGGTGCCCTGAGCCTGCATCTCTACTTGGATGCAGAGCACAGCCAATCCTTCCGTCAGCGCGTGGCGGAACTGCGTCGTCCCCCGCTGTATTTAGACAAGTGTCCGGACGATAGGCTTGAGGCACTGTGTGAAGAGGCCCTGCGCTCCCAGGGGACGATTGAGCTGCTCACCGGAATCTTCCGAGTGATTCGTCCGGCACTTTTGGCTGCCTATGAAAAGCACCTCAGCGACATCAACCCTGTCTTCGACTTCCCCACCGCCAGAATCCTCCGAACGGTGATCGCTGAAGAGAAGCAGATGCTTGATTGGGGAGAATCAGCCCTGCAGGCACTAGTGACCACAGAGGAATCTAGAGCGACTTCAACCAGTTGGGAAGCCCACCTTCACCAGTTCTTGACCGTAGCCGGCGGCATTTCTGGGAAGGAAGCCGACGCTGGTGGCCAAGTGCCCGAGAGCCGAGCCAAGGAGCCATTCGTCGCCAACGTAGACCCTCAGCGAGATTGGCGATCGGGCGAGATCTACAACTTCCACTACCGCGCCAATGACGTGTATCTCGACGACGAAGCCGACATGGATGAGCGCGTGCTGGCGCTGATGTACAAGCGCTTCCATGAGATGGACGTCCCCGAGATGATGGCCAGCATCGTCCTTCAGACTCCCCACAAGCCATGGGAGTACTACCGAGACATGAGCCGCCAGCTTTGGGACGAGGCGCGCCACAGCATGATGGGAGAGGTCTGGTTCGCCAAGAAGGGTCTCGACTGGTCCAAGTATCCCAATCACGTTGGTTGGGCCATGCACCTAAACCTTGACCGAAAGCCGCTAGAGAGGCACATCATCCTCTACTTTATCGAACAGAAGCTGATGGACAAGGCCACCGGAAAACAGCTTGAGTGGAAAATCGCCCAAAGTGCCAACGACGATCTCGCAACGTATTTCCAAGACTACGACTGGGCTGATGAAGTCCTCCACGCTCAAATCGGCCGAAGATGGCTCAAGCCAGAAGTCGGAGACGTCAAGCAAATCCTTGAGCGCGGAGCCGAGATCGCGGCGATGGACAACCCATCGATCCGGGAAAGATCAAAACTCACCCCACAAGAAGACTGGTGGCCGAGATACGTAAAGGATGCCCTCGGCAAAGAAAGCACCTCGAAAGCAGGATCCGAGAATGGTCTGGTGCCGACGTTTACTTACGCCTCATCGGGAGAAGGCTAACCTCCCAATAAGTGGCATTCTCAACTCCCTTCCTTTCGCCCTTGCTGAGAGAGGAAGGGCCGGGGATGGAGAGCGTATTTCCGAATGATTCCCCTCTGGGGAGGGTGGACAGCGAAGCTGGACGGGGTGGTCTCCGGGAACTTGCAGTTGGCTACCAGTTGGCGCGATTCCATAAGTCCAAGGCTCTCGACGGAACGAAGGGAAGGAGCCCGAATCGTTTGCTAGGTTAAAACTGGCTTGCCAGCCATAGCCTCTGGCGAAAACTGGAGGAGAGAAGGAGATTCGAACTCCTGGGACATCTCTGCCCAGCGGTTTTCAAGATGGTGTGGCATGGGGTTTCGACCGTGTCCATGAGACGTCTTGAATCTGAATCCCACTAAATTGTATCACTTAGAACGTCTCCAACCGTCTCAAAACGTCGGCGAAAGTCCAAACTAATTGTGCCTCCTGGAGTAGCCAAGATTTACTTAGATCAGGCTCAGATGCACGACCAACCACGATGACGAAATCAGGCGTGACGCAGTGAGGCTACGTCGAAATTCTCCAGATACGCCTCCACAGTTCCATGAAGCCGGACGGGCAGAATCACGCGCGAAATCGCCAACTTATAGTTGGCACAAGAGACTAAAGCGTGATACAGTGGTGGTGGAATTCAAATTGCAATCCTAGTACGGGACAGCGACAAAGATTTGGATTCATGAGGGTGTTCCGACAGCAAGTCTAAGCTAAGTTGCCTTTAGGCGATAGCGTCATTCATGCCTTGCATTTACCCCCACAGCCACGGATGGCGGCGGATATTGACCTAGTCAGTCAATTCCTTCAGATGGATCGGCGGTGTGAGGTGGAATGGTGGGTTGGATTTTTGACTTATCGGAAATACGTATAACAATCGGCACAACAGAGGCTGTTCTCATCATTGGACTGCTCAGTTGGATTGCCAAGAGACTTTTGTCCTGGTATGGTCCTAGTCGAGCAAGACATCATGTTCGGCCACCGGCAATAGACTGGCATCATGACGACCAAAACTGGTTGCTAGAGCGGCCAGATGAAAGCGACATTTCGACTTGACCAACAATAGCGTCACCACGCGACGCAGTGCTACTACAGCCAGACGGCGAACATAGCAAGCGGTGACGGAGTGTTGATAGTCGGGCAGTACCAACCGGCAACGCCACCGACGACAAGACAGCCTATCGCCGCTCCGGTCCACTTTATGGCGAAACTCAGGCTAGCCATTCCTCAACCTTTTCCAAGTACCTTTCCCTAGCGTAACCAGCTCCTTCGAGCAGGATCATTTTCTCATTGATAATCCTCTGCCGAATTCCTTCGTCTTCGCGAAGGCAATCTTCGACACGCCTCCTCTCCTTCATTCTCTTGACGGCCTCAAGGGCGATTCTGCATTCACTATCAGCCTGTGACCTTGCGGTCCCAAGTCCGTTTGGATCGTAAGCGACAACGCGTTTTGGCACGAACCTAATTGCGACTGACACTAGGTCATCAACACTGGGGTCCCTCAGGTGCACGTCTGAACCGTCAGCCGCACCATGAAAAACTGTGTAACAGTCGATAACCATTGTTTCCATTCTCCAACCAGTTTGGTTGACGCAAATTGCGCCCAACCACTTGAGGATTCCACACAAGTTCACGACAAACAGTCGGCAAGGATCGTTCAAAGCGGTAAGCGGCGCTCCAAACTGCGCCTCGATGGCGGCACCGAACCCATCGCAGGTCTCAATATTCTCGTCCATCAGCTTGAGGAACTTCCGAAGCACTTGCTCGTGGCAGTGCTGTTCGCCGATTAGAGACGTGAAGTAGAAGAGCCAAGGATGCGGATTCCTGAATTGGTTGCCCAAGAGAGTCTGAATTGCGTTGTAATCGGGTTTCTGGGAGTCATTGGGTCTGTTTTTGACCATTCCGTCGCACAGGTCCAGATTAACTACATCAAATGGACCCAACTTGCACGCCGTTTGGTAAGCAATGGACCTACTGTCTGCAAGTGAGTTGAATGAATCTACGATGACGTTTGAACCCTCGTCGACCAAGGGTAATTTGCGCATCTGGTCCAGAGCTCGGTCAAGAATGTATTTATTAGGAGAATCGGCTTTGATGGAATTATTCAGTCCTAAGAAGAGCAGGCGCTGCTGCATGGGCTCACATATCCTCTCGGCTATATAGCGCAAATCAAGTAAATCGTCGCCCGGAAGCCCCAACCACTTGATCGTGCCGTCAGCCTTAGGATTCAATTGCAGATGCTTCTCTAAGATGAAAGCCCACTGCTCGCTCCGGACAAAGTGCTTGCGAGGATGGTGCCATGGTAAGAAGTCTCTGTGAGCACTTGGACCCACAACGGCATATTCCTTGATGCTCTCGGCCGGCGAATCAAGTTCAGACTCTCCGAATGGATTCGAAACAGGCATTAAGCTATCTCCTCATCGCATAGCACTTCAAATATTGCTTTGAGCAGTAAATTTCTTTGGTCAGGAGTGAGACTATCTAGGATGCCAAACGCCGCTATCACGTTTCCGATAGCCTCTGTCTTCTTCTCCAGAACTTCCAACCTGTCACGCTTCGCGACTGTGTCGCGACCGAACATTTGCGGGAATATCTCGTCCTCAAGAATCAAGTAGTCCTCGTCGTACTCGTCGTACTCGTCTTCGTCAGACTCAATGAACCTTAGTGAGGGAAGAGCGTCAAGTTCTTCTCCAATCAAGGAGTATCTCACCCTGTTCACAACCTCATCAATACGGCTTAGCACCTGTTGGTGGGCTTCTTCTCGATCATCCTCTCGAAGCTCCTTAGCTACTCGCTTGTGTACCGCTGTGAACTGTCTAAGTGCGTTGTGGAGCCATGAACGAAGAAATACTGAATGCGAGTGAGACTCATTCAGTGACTCGCGGTCGATGTTCAGGGCACCCTCTAATCCATCAGTTACGAAAATCTCACAAGTAATCTGTCGCATCCGGAAAAGCTCGGATGTTTGGTATTTCAGGAATGTTGGGTCAAATAATGTGCCGCTCGCACCAAGAATTCGAATCAGGACGCCTTGGTGATCTACTGGCAATATCTTAGGAGACCACATCAAATATGCTTCAAAACTTAAAGGGCCACCACTGAACTCGACAGGTTGGTTCTTAAAGGTCTCTGTGCACTGACCGACGAACATGAGGGGCTTTGCTATACGGTTCGCGATTTGAGGCAAGCTTTCAAAGCAAAGTGGTCGCCGTATCTCGACGTCATCGAACAGGACTCGGAATGGAGTTGGAGAAGTCTGATTAGTCAGATTCAAGAGGCTTCTCGGACTTGACGTCGGTTCGCCCGGAATTTGTTGTGCACTGCCACCCTTCTTGTTTGAAAACGCGTATAGTCCCGACCAGGCTTTAAGGCACGTATCAAACGGATGTTTTTCTACGTAATCGACGGGGACCGCTAAGCCAAGTTGCCAAATGACCTGCAAGTATTCATCAAACAAGGAGTCAAGTTTGGGGTTGGCCATTTGCCGTTGGCTCGAATCCCAAACCGAGTCAACCAATTGGCGGAATGCGCTAAGGGGTGTATCCGATTCGTCCCACGGCAAGCTAACGGCTGGTTCATTTGTGATTTCGGCAATCAGTTCTTGGTCGCTCTGCGGGTCCGTTGAACCAACATAGAATCTTGGGATTGGTAGGCTCGCAACTGCATTTTCTTCACTTTCGATTGCTTGCCTAAGAGACGTCCATAATCCGTCGCTACAAAGCGTCTGCCTGGCAGTAGATCGAATTCCGTCCAGGATAATAGTTGTCCCATGCGCTTCGGTATCGAGAGCCGGCTCCTTCCAAATTTGAACAAGACCGGGCTTAAAAACCGTGTCGTTGGACTTGCCATCGAATTGACGAAGTACGACGCTGCAAATTAGCCGGTGGTTGGTGCCTGCGGCCTTTGTCACTATGTGAAATGTCCGAGTGAGTTGGCTGACCGAGAACAGACCTATCCCGATCTTTCCTATTAGGCGTCTCCCGCCAGGCGATAATGCAGAATCAGAGTCGTTTGTGACTCTCAGCCCCACACCGGCTTCAGACCGCTTGGAACTCCCTCCAATGTGGTGGACTAAGTTGACAAGAGCCTCCTCGGTCATTCCATTTCCGTCGTCTTCGACTGTAATACGTTGAAACCTCGGCTGGTCCGTCTTGATAACCACACGTGACGCATCTGCATCGTAGGCGTTAGAAATCAATTCTCTGAAGGCTGAGGCTGGCTGGCGGTAGATTCCGTCGGTCACCCGGGCGATCACTTGTTCGTCCGTCTCTAGGTTCGTTTCAACTGCTTCGCCAAAACCCTTGGTATGGAGTTCATCTAAGACGCCTTGGCTACGTGAATCAGGTGCTGGCATGGACATTGGCAGGTCACTTGTCTTGAGCCCTTCGGGCCCAATTTCTCTTTGACTGGCAGTATACGTCAGACGATACATAAGTACAGATGCGAGGACAACCAGATGTGTGCACTAAATGCCAACAAGCTGTCTCAGACTGGCAAGCCAAAATAGCTCCAGACCAGCCACGCAGTCTAGTTGGAGATATTTTACATAGGGTGGGTCGACTGTTCGAAGTGCTAACTTTCTCCTCCATGTTCCGTCTATAACGTACTGTGAATTCTCTCGAGATGTGTGCCGGGGCAGGCGGGCAAGCCATTGGGTTGGAGTCGGCCGGTTTCGAACACTCCGGACTTGTCGAGATCGACGCTCACGCCTGCGCAACGCTTAGGCACAATCGACCGAATTGGCGGGTCATCGAGGGGGATTTAAACTTCTTCGACGGCAGACCGTTCCAAGGGATTGACCTACTTGCGGGCGGACTTCCATGTCCTCCGTTTAGCAAGGCCGGCAAACAGCTTGGCGATAACGACGAACGTAATATGTTCCCTGCGGCGATTAGGCTTGTTGACGAGACCCGACCGAACGCCGTCATGATTGAGAATGTCCGTGGGATACTTGATGCAGTATTCGAGGATTACAGGACATATATCGCTGGAGAGCTGACCAAGATGGGCTACCGTACGGATTGGCGCCTGTTACGAGCCAGTGGCTTCGGCGTCCCGCAACTTCGGCCGCGGGTGGTGTTTGTTGCTCTGAAGGACGAATACGCCGATCACTTCATCTGGCCGACGGCTGGCCTGCAAAAAGCACCGACGGTTGGGGAGTGTCTGCTAGACCTAATGGCTGCCAACGGTTGGGAAGGGGCTGAAGAAT
Source organism: uncultured Armatimonadota bacterium (assembly GCA_903927025.1). Classification (GTDB taxonomy): domain Bacteria; phylum Armatimonadota; class Fimbriimonadia; order Fimbriimonadales; family Fimbriimonadaceae; genus Fimbriimonas. The sequence continues at coordinate 178,040 of CAIYLG010000012.1, read as the reverse complement.
GGGCGGCGAAGGCAACTGACATTGCGCCTACGGTTGTCGGAGGAAGTAAGAAGCATGGCGGCCCTGACTTGGGACCGACACGAGCGAAGAGAGCTTGGTCTACACTGGGAGTTGACGGCCACAATATCGCGCCAGACGCACCACTGCCTGGGTTTGTCGGGATGCCTCGGCTGACTGTCAGGATGGTTGCGCGACTACAAGGGTTCCGAGACGATTGGCACTTCGTCGGTGCGAAGACCAATACATACAGGCAAGTTAGCAACGCTTTTCCGCCGCCTGTCGCCAAGGCAGTGGCGACGCAGATTAGGCACGCCCTAGAGGTTGCTCAGCCTGAGGTAGTTTGAGTCTAGGTCTAAAGAGGATTCAGCCCGGTTGCGAATTTCTCTGTCTTTTTCGTAGGTGCGAATCCACTTTGACAACTCGTTCGGCAAGTCCACTGTGTTTAGCGCTCGATAAGCCGCAATGACACGCTTGCCTACCTTTCGCTTCAAGACTTCAACTTCCAGACCTGTATATCTGAGTTCACGGAAGCGCTTCTTCCAGTCATCTTGAAATCCGTCTCCACCGGTAACCATCTCAAGAACATCCGGATCAATAGAAGTCCCCACGTTCAACATGAGAATCTTCGCCAGTCGCTCATGTACCGACCGCAAGGTCATCACGTGCCCCATCTGCTCTGAATCGAACGCGGCAAAAAACGCCTTCTTACCCTGATTGCATTCGGTGCACAGTGTTTGGAGATTTTCAGCCTCAGTAAGTCCGCCCCACTCGCGAGGAATCTTGGCTGTCAACGCACTTTAAGGATCGCTGTTGCCAAACTACTAACGTTGCTCTGGGCTGTGATGGTCACAGATAAGGGGGAGAAGGAGAATGCTGTCGTGATCGTAAAGGCAGCGCGCGTTTGACCGGGACCAACATTCACCGTTGAGGGCAGTCCCACAGTAGGGTCACTCGCTGACAGCGCAATTCTCATCCCTCCAGAGGGCGCTGGGCCGCTTAAGTAAATCGTTCCGGTCGCGCTGGATCCACCGAATACGGTTCCAGGAGAGACGGTAAGGAAGGCTAGCCACGCAACATAGAGCTGGATCGTCGTCGAAAGGGTCTTGTCTGCGGTTGCCGAAATCGTAACCGTAGTCTTCGAATCAACCGCATAAGTCGTTACCAAAAAGGTTGTCGACGTTTGACCACTCGGAATAAGGACCCTGCCGGGGACAGTGGCGGCGGCGTTATCGCTTGCCAGCGCAACTGAAGTTCCGGCAAGTGGCGCCGGGCCAGTGAGCCTAACCACTCCGGTGGGTTTTACGCCTCCCGAAATGTCGGACGGACTCACCGTCAGAGTATCCAAAGCAGAGGCGGTGAGGGTGAGGGCCGCAGACTGGGACACACTGCCCAGCTTGCAGAGAATCGTGGCCACAGAAGTAACCGAGACTCCAGCTGTCTGAATGCTGAACGTCGCGGTGGACTTTCCTGCTGGCACAGTAACTGTGGCTGGAATCGTTAAGTCTCTCGACGCGCTGCTGATGGCGACAACAGCTCCACCGGAGCCGGCATTACCGTCTAGGGTGACCGTTCCTGTGACTTGTCCCCCGCCAACGACAGTGGTCTGACTCAAACTGAGAGACGCAAGCGAAGGTGGCCGGATGGTGAGAATGGCAGATTTCGTTCCTGCTCCCAATGTTGCTGACAAAGCTGCGGTTGTAGTCGCCCCCACGGCCAAAGTGGAGACCGTGAATGTTGCCGAGGACTGTCCTTTCGCAACCGGGACACTGGCCGGCACCGAGGCTTTAGGCGACGAACTCTTCAACTTGATGTTTGTGGTTGTGCTTCCGACAACACCATTCAATGTAACCGTTCCGGTCACCGACGACCCACCCCCGACTGAGGTAGGGTTCAAAACCAGCGACGTGATCAAAAGTGGCTCGTCAGTGAAACTAGCGGACACTGCAACCTTATTCAAAGTCGCCTTGATCGGGATGACCGTATTCAGCGTAACCGCCGACACAGGGATGAGAACGGTGGTGCTGCTGCTTCCCCCAAGGATCTTCACCGATTTAGGGAGGCTCACTTTGTTCGAAGCACTGGTTAGTGCTACAGCCACCCCTCCTGAAGGTGCCATCCCGTTGAGTGCCACTATTGCAGAGATGCTCGCTGGCCCAACCACAAAGGATTGATCAAACTCGATGCTTAGTAGAGAAGCCGGAGTCACTTTAATGGGCGAGTTGATCGTGCTGCCTGACAGTGTAGCGGCGATGGTCGCAGTGGAGGAAACCGATACACCGGTGGTCTGAAACGCGACTGATGCAGAGCTCGCCCCTGCCGCAATAGTGAGGCTCGCTGGAATTGTGAGCACGGCACTATCGCTTGAAAGATGAATGAGAACACCGCCATCCGGAGCAGGCCCAGATATCGTCAGCGTCACTTGACCCGAATTTCCACCTACGTACTGACTCTTGTCCGGCACGATTGAGGCCAACACGGGTGAGTTCACCGAAAGCATTCCAGTTACGGTCACCGCATTAAGCGATGCACTGACCGCGACTGAAGCGGATGCCCCAACCGGCAAAGTTGTAACGCTGAACGTCGCAGAGGACTGGCCCCCGGCCACAAAAACAGTTGCTGGAACCTTCACTGAGGGGTCGCTGGTTGCTAGATTAACCTGAACTCCGGATAGGGGAGCAGGCGAACTCAGCGTGACAGTGCCTACGCTGCTGGTTCCCCCGGTTATGGCTGCTGGAAGTAAAGAAACGGAAATCGGCGTAATGTTCTTAAACGCGGCAAGGCCAGTGCTCGCACTCACATAAAGCATGCCGTTGGCCCCCAGCGCGGGAGACGTCTGGTTTGAGTTTTGAACTTGGGTCTGCCAAGTGACGGTGCCAGTGGGGCTGAGCGCATAGACGCTTGAATCGGCCGGACCAAGATAAATCGTTCCGTCCGACCCAACCGCGACGGAGGACTGAATTCCCACGACAGCAACTCCAACCGGCGCAACCTGGAATGTCCAGCTAAGTTTCCCGGTTCCGGAGACGGCATAGAGTTTTCCATCCGTGGAACCCACATATACCGATCCGTCCGGCCCAATTGCGGGGGACGAGACGTAGGAGGGAACATAAGAAATACCACCTCCAATATTGAAGGTCCACTTCAAACCCAACGACGAATCCAGAGCATAAAGAACGCCGTCGCCCGAATAGACATAAACGGTCCCATCCGGGGCAATTGCGGGTGCACTTTGAACAGGCCCGTTCGTTACGAAGCTTTGAATGGTAGAACCGTCTGCCGGATTAAGGGAATAGATTCGGAAATCGCACGAACCTATGTAAATGGATCCATCTGAGGAGATCGCCGGCGAAGAAACAATTGCAGCGGTCTGTATTCGCCATTTTGTAATACCGGAGGGCATGACGGCATAGATGTGTCCACTGAGACTATCGCTTCCGACATCTCCAAAATACACAGCTCCGTCACTTCCTATCGCTGGCGAACCGACCACAAAACCGGCAACGGGATAACTCCATAGTTGGGACCCAGTGGCGCCGTCGAGGGCAAGCAAGGCGTTCGAGCCACAACAGTACAAGACCCCGTTTGCTCCTACCGCTGGTGAAGAGTAAACAGCACTGTGTGTGTCAGTAGTCCACTTAATCGCGCCGGTGGTCCCATCCACCGCAACGATGCTTTGACCGGAAGCGACGTAGACGAGACCGTTCAGACCAATTGAGGGGGAGGATAGGTTCGAGTCGACCAGAGGCGAGAAAAAGCTCAGCGAACCTAACGTTCCACTCCCCGTGCTGATCCCCTGATTCTGCGGTCCCCCGCGGAACTTCGCCCACCCAGAGTTGGCCAACTGTGCCTGCGAGCAGATGGCTACTGACAACATCAGCGTGACAAGCGATGACTTGAGTCGACTGCGAAAGAGGGCAGCAAAAACTGTGTTCAAAGAATCTCCGAAGAATCAATCTGAAGGACCAGCAGCCCAGAACTCAGGTCTGACGCCCAAATTGAAGGCAAATTGAGCCGTGACCTTATGGGGGTGGCTAAACTGGAAGGCTCGAACTGGAAACAGGCATTGGCAGGATCTCAATGTTTCCGATGATAGACTTGCCGACGCCGCCGATAACGTAAACCGACTGCCCATCCGCAACCGCGCTATGGTCGTACCTGGGCTCCAGAAGAGGTTCAACAACTTCCCACTCGTTCCGTGTGGGGTCATAAACCTCTACGGAAGCCGTTGCTCCCATGTGATATCCGCCTAATACTGCAATCCTGCCATCACTCAGGAGGACTGAGGCATGACGTGCTCTAGCCAGATTCAGCGAAGCGATTTGAGTCCATTCTTCGGTCAAGGGGTGGTAAATCCAACATGCGGACCGAGGACATGCCTTCACGCTAGAGACGTTTTTTGATGCGTAGCCTCCTGAAACGAGAATTCCACCACCGCTCAGAATGGCGGAAGAGGCCATGTAGCACCGAAAAGGTGATCTGGCGGTTATCCATTCTGATCGCGAAGCAATTCCGGAAGGATTTGCAACGAGCTCCTTTGCCCCTCGGCCAAGTGCCGATGGAATCACGGAAGCCAAAGATGCGGTTGTTGCACCTACGATGATTTGCCTTCTAGTCAAAAGGTTGCCCACAGTTTTCTTCCCTCAGCGGTGAGGACGGCGATCCGATGGATCCACCGGCATCTAGTCCGACGATTCACCAGCCTACGGTAACGATTTAAGGCGGCTGTCTAAGACAAGTAAACGTGCGCTCATTGCCGCAATTACATGCAAAACGATAGCCATTGCACTAGGCTACCGTCAATCTTTACTCTAACAAAGAGTCCCTTTCCCGGGACTCTTTACGTCGGTCTCGACCCTGCCGGACACGCTATGGCTACTAACTATCTTCTAACAATCCCTGGATTCACTGGACCCTACATGGGCGCCGGGCTCAAGGGCTCATATCCCCTCGAATCGTTCAGTACCTCCGCTGGCGCGTCGATCATTGTGGGACTGGGGTCAGTGAGGGTCGGGCAACCGATGTTCAATGGAATCCAAATAACCCTCCCCATGTCCTCCGACCTGGTGAATCTATTCAGCGCACTCTGTGGCGGCCAGCATGTGGATGGATTCCTGTCCAACGGAAATATCGTAGTGACTGTACTGACGTCCGGTGCCGGACCCGGGAAGCCGCAACTTTTGCATCAGCTCACCATAGGGAATGTGTATGTTCAGTCCTTCACGATTGAATCCGCCTCTCCTGAACTTGCGCTTTCTGTTGAGCTTGTATTCACAAAACTTCAAGTAGAGTCCTGGCCTCTGTTGGCCAACGGCTCCCGAGGGAACCCAGTCAAATTCGGATTTGACATCAGCACCGGCCTGGGCTGGTATCCATAAGCGAAGATCGATTGTTAAGAGTCTCCCCTGTCTGAGTCGCCGCGACTCAGAAGCCGTCTCAAACCTAACCGCTCCGCAGCTGCTAGCCTAGGTACGTGTGACCTGCAATCTGCCGAGGCTCAAAGAGCGGAGGAGGGTGGAGAGCGGGGCCGTTCGGGCACGGGCCAGCCAATGAGTGGAGGAGAGAAGGAGATTCGAACTCCTGGGACATCTCTGCCCAGCGGTTTTCAAGACCGCCGCAATAGACCACTCTGCCATCTCTCCGACCGGGTCGCGAGACATTTTACCTCGCGACATCGATTCTCCCACCACGCCGCTTCTCTACTTCTCTTTCAATCAAAGGGCGTTACGAGTTGTGCAGAAATGGGACCAATGGTAGACTCCACCTGCCGACATGGTCGGCCGTGTTTATTGGGGTCCCAACTCTTCATGAAAATCGATTTTGATACGTTCAAAAGAAGCTATCTCGTAGTCGGTCTCTCGGAGCCGGATATCAAAAAGGTCATGGACCTTGCGACGGTCGGCGAAGTTAAAAATGGCCACGAAATCGTGAAGCTTGGCACCCGAGAGCCAGACATCTATATCATCCTGTCGGGCATCTGCAAGGTCGTTCGCAAGGGCGGCGCGCTCCTTGGAACTTGCGGCGTGGGATCAGTTATTGGCGAGGTAGCGCTTCTCGACGACCAGCCGAGATCTGCGTCCGTCGTCGCAAAGGGACCCGTGACCTACGCCTACATCGACGGCCGAGTTCTTCGCAAGTTTATGAATCAGAACCGCGAGATAGGATTTGTGATGCTCGCCAACCTGGCTCGCCTATTGGCGATGCGCCTGCGCGATGCTTCTGAGTCTATCGAAGACTTGAGAGGTCAGGTGTCTGACCTCTGGCTCTACAAAGGCGAACTGTAAGCAAACGGGCCAGCTTAGCTGGCCAGTGCTTCTTCCGGAGTGGTGTAGATATCGAACACTCTGTCCATCATCACCATTTCGAATAGCTGCTTCACTTCTGGAGTCAGGTTGCACAGCTTCAGAGTGCCCCCCTTTGACTTCACGATCCGAAGGCAGGAAAGCATCGAGCCGAGACCGGTACTGTCCATAAACTCGACCGCGGACAGATCGATGATGAAGTGAGCCGACTTATCAAGCATCGGGGTAATCGCCGCACGAAACCCAGCGACGTTATCGGTTTCCAAGCTGTCTGCAACAACCTTCAGAACTAGCGCCCGGCCGCTGTGTACGATTTCTACTGATATAGCCATTCTATTTTCCGTTCCCCTTTGCCCTCTTTTTTAGCGTCACCAGATTGTGGTCACCTTGGAAGGCATACGCAACCTCGTCTACGCACTTTTTGATGATTGAAATGCCAAATCCGCCTTCTTTTGTTCCGTCCAGCACCGGTTCCGGCACCAAACCTGGATCAAACGGTGGGCCGGGATAGCGCAGTTCAAATACAAACACATTCTTTTCAACTTTAGCACTCACGCGGATCGGTATGCCCTTATGGCCTACTCGTGCGTGCCGAACCGCATTGCTTGCCGCCTCTTGGACCGCCAAAAGCAGTTCGTTGACTTCTGGATCCGTAAATCCGATGCCCGCCTTTCGCGCCGAGGTCTTTACGTAGTTTCGAACCTTACGCAGACTGCCGTGATCCGCCCACAGTTGAAGCGACCCGTTCCGCTCCGTTTCGGCCCCGCGATAACGGACGGCGACACAGGTGAAGTCATCCCCTGCGGCAAGGCCCGTCAGCCCGTTGATGCGCAAATGCTCAACCTCGTATAAGAACTCATCCAGGGGCAAATGCGCTCGCGATTCGACCCACTCAGAAAATCCAGCCATCCCAAGACGCTTGCCACTTGGGAGCTTCAGGTCCGTGACTCCGTCTGAGTAGAAAAGCACCAGGTCTCCAGGGTGCAGATTCCCCGTCCGCTGCTCGTAGGATTCTTCTTCCGAAAACCCAAGCGGAACATTGGTTGTGTCCAGAAGCCTGCACACTCCCGAAAGAGAATCCCACAGGATGATTTGAGGGTGTCCGCAGTTCACATACGTGAGGGTGTCGTCCGCCGAATTGAATCGGGCGTAGCAAAGCGTTAGGAAGGTGCCCAGTTCGATGAGTTCTGCACAAACCAGTGCGTCCAAACTCTGCAAAAGCTGTTCAGGCTTTGGCAAAGTGGGCTTTAGGGTCGCAGTGAGAAGCGAGATCATGCATCGCTGAAGGCTGGTCTTCACGCCAGCGCCCACCATGGCGGCAGGAACTCCCTTCCCCATGACGTCCCCGACAAACACATCCACGATCTGGGTGCCGTGGGCAAAGAAGTCGCAGAAGTCGCCGTCCACGTACTGCGACGGGATGCTGAGGCTTGCTGTCTCGATCGCGTTTGCGGAGGCGGGTGGCGGCGTATACAGAAGGCGCTTCTGGATGCTGGCGCCGAGTTCGATCTCTTTCTGCCTGGCCTGTTGCAGCTCTCGGCTCGTCCGTCGCTCGGCTTCCTCCATCTCAAGGATACGATTCGCGACATTGAGACGTGCGATCAGTTCGCCATTGTCCAGGGGCTTAGTGAGGAAGTCATCGGCACCGCCCTCAAGAGCCTCCAGCCTGTCCTTTCGATCGGTACGGCCCGTGAGCAGCATGATGTACGTGTAGCTGCTCCCCTGCATGGCGCGAATGTTGCGGCACACTTCCATGCCGTCCATTTCCGGCATCACCCAGTCCAGAATCACTAGCCGGAAGGATTCTTCCTGAATCAGCTTCCAGGCCTCTTCGCCGTTGTTGACAAAGACGACCTCGTGAGACATGGAACGAAGGCTGGCAAGCAGGAGCTCTGCTGACAGTTCATCATCATCGGCGACAAGAATCTTCATTTCTGAATCTGTTTTAGCTGTTCAAGATACAGCTTGACCTCAGAATGCAGAGCCATCATCTCCGCGCGAAGCGATTCAGCCAGAGGTCGCTGGTCAGCGCCAAAGCCTGGCTTTACCGCTAATTCCTCCAGCTCGTCGCAGAAGTCTCCAATCTTGTGTGATCCAATCGTCAAACTGCTTCCTTTGAGAGCATGCGCTGCGGATTTGGCGGCTTGCCCATCTGCCCCCACCACAGCCTGACTGATTTGAGCCATAGAATCCAGAGATGTGGTCAGATACCTTTCCAAAACCTTGATCTTCAGCGGATCACTGCCGCTACAGGATTCATCGAGTCTCCCTAAGTCAAACTTTGTCGCAACAAACTGCTCTCCAGGGTTTAGACGGGTCTGAGTGGCCAATAGTCGCCCAGCAGATTTCACGAGTCGTTCAAGAAGTGCAGAGGGCTGAAGCGGCTTGGAAAGGTAGGCGTCCATCCCTGCGCGCAGACACCGTTCTCGATCTCCGCTCATGGCGTTTGCCGTCATCGCAATGATTTCGATATGCGTCTTTGAGTCTGCCTCAAGGCGTCGAATGGCCCCGGTGGCGTCGAATCCGTCCATCACGGGCATCTGAACGTCCATCAGAATGACGTCAAATGCCGTCCGCTGATAAGCCTCAACCCCCAGCTTGCCGTTATCCGCAGCTTCAACCACGCACCCCCACGACTCAAGCAGTTCCATGACAACAAGCTGATTCACTGCGTTGTCTTCAACCACCAGCACATTGACGCCCTTCAAAGGCTGTGTAATCGTAAGTTCCACCTCAACCGGCTTGGAACTCGCTGGCGCGGCGAGTCCGGTAACAGCCGTCATCGCGTTGAACAGGGGAGACGTTCTCACCGGCTTTGAAAGGACCTCAGCGAACAACCCAGCGGAGCCAGACTCGCCGGGCGCCGTGCCAGAGGAACTGAGAAGAAGAAGCGGCAGGTCTTTGTTGCGTGGCAGACTCTTGATGGCCCTGGCGGCCTCCACACCATCCATCTCCGGCATGTTCAAGTCCATGATCACGCATGAAAAGGGATCATTCGCGCTGAGGCTGATTGCACTCACTGCCTCGGTACCATTTGCCGCCTCCATCACACGGCAGTTCCAGGATGTGAGGATCTCCCGAAGGATAAAGCGGTTGGTAGCGCTGTCGTCCGCCACAAGTACTCGGATCCCGGCGAGATCCTGCCTGGTTGCCAGCGGCTCCATCACAGGGGTTGGCTGCTTTTGGAAGGCTAATTCGATCCAAAACTCGCTTCCGGCCCCCTGTTGGCTTGTGACACCAATTTCGCCACCCATCAGTTCGGTGAGCTGGCGACTGATCGTAAGTCCCAAACCAGTTCCGCCAAACTGCCGAGTCGTGCTTCCGTCTCCTTGGGTAAAGCTGTCGAAGATACGATCCTGCCGATCTGCTCGAATTCCGATGCCAGTATCGGCAACTACAAATCGGTAGGTAACCCGCTTCTGATTCTCGCGAAGGACTCTAACCGTAACGCTAACCTCTCCTCGCTCGGTAAATTTGATCGCATTCGCCATCAAGTTGGTCAAAACCTGTCGAAGTCGGCCGGGATCGCCCATGACACGGGAAGGGGCCCCCGGCGGGAAGACGCAGTTCAGTTCCAGCCGCTTGTCGTGAGCTGCCGGAGCCATGACGTCACACAGATCTTCCAGCATCAGCCGTAGGTCAAACGGGAAGGTCTCCAGCGTCATCTTCCCGGCCTCCATCTTGCTGAGGTCCAGAATGTCGTTGAGGATCGCCAGCAGGCTTTCAGCACTTTGCCTGACGGTGCGGGCATAGCCAATCTGCTTGTCACTAAGTGGAGTGCTCAGCAACAGGTGCGTCATACCGATCACGCCGTTCATCGGGGTCCGAATCTCATGGCTCATGTTCGCCAAGAACACAGACTTCATTCGAGTCGCCGCTACAGCAGAGTCTCGAGATTCCTTAAGTTCATCCGCTGTCCGCTTAAGCTCTCGATTTTGCTGCTGAGCCAGTTCATTCGCGGCTTCGATCTCTTTGACATAAGCCTCCACAATCGCTTTTGTCTTGTTTCGATCCGTGAGGTCATGGGCCATCGCCACATAACCAAGCACCGTCCCATTCACGTCGACAATCTGGCTCGCCATGAGAGAAACAGCAATTCGCCTTCCATCGCGACAAAGCATGGTCAGTTCAAGCGCGCCAGACCCGTCGCCAGAATTGGCCCGCACGATCTCTGCGAGACTCCCGAACGGTTGCGGAACCTCCGCATCACTCGACTCCCTCTCAGGGAATGATCTCCAGAGGAAGTTATCTGGAGGAACCTGCCCAACCATTTCTTCAGTTGCAAACCCGAGCATTTCCTCCGATGCTCGATTGAATATTGTTATCAGGTTTTGGTTGTCGGTCGCGAACACGGAACAGGCAACTGAATCTAAAATTGCCTTTTGCAGGGCCGCCACCTGCCGAAGATCCTGCTCCACACTGGCCCTTAGCCCGGAATCCCGATAGGCTAGGAATCCTGCAAATCCTGCAATGAGCAGAGTCACAAAAAGTCCCGCAACAAGCGCATACAGCGACTCCTGCTGGTTCTCCTCACTCGCAAGTGCCGCGCGCTTCAGCCGCAACAGCATCAGCTGCCGCAAAAAGCCAATCTCTGCATTGCTCGCGGTCAGCAGTTCCATGCGATTGCTGTTCCTAATCAGCTCAACCGCAGCTTCGCTTCCACTTTGCCCGTAGCTGGAAATAACTTCCTGACTGTTGCTCAGAAGCGCATTGCCTACTCGCGTGAGCTCTGCGATGTGAGAGCGAGACCCAGGCGTTCCGGAAAGCGCGGCATCCAATAGCGCAATGCGGTGAGCAAACCGGGAGCGCTCAACATCATATGCAAATACTTTTGGAGAGGCATTCCCTCTCAAAACCTGCCTTTGAAGCAGATCTACACCTGTCAGAGTGTCTTGGACCTGATCCACCTCTTCAATGGCGTCGTGGATTGCCGCGGCTTCACGGCTGGTTTGCGCAAAACCGCTCACACTCTTCAGGCTGATTATGGCCAGGAGCGCAATAAATCCTAGTCCACAAGCCAGGCTGAGGGCCAGCCTCGGTTTTGGTGAGAGTGAGGACATGCTGATTACCGATCCGTGGGTTCCGATCGCACAATTAAGGTACGTATGCCTTCCGTGACTGCGTACGTACGCCAAATGAGGACCCTCTTCCTCTAACCAGCGAACGAAACCATTTTAGCTAGGAACTTCCTAAAATGTGTGGAATCAGACACCGAAATAGCCATCTTTGCAGCGAACTCGTGCGCAAGCGCCACACAATTGACACTGGATTCACACCGCAGCCTCTTACCAGAGATAATGTGTTATGGATTTAGGAATCTCTGGAAAGGTCGCCATGGTCGCTGCCGCCAGTAAAGGAATCGGTCTCGCCATTGCAAAGCAGCTCACCAGTGAAGGCTGCAGGGTCTCCATCTGTGGTCGAACCGAAGATACGCTGGAAGCAGCTGCGGCCGAGATCGGCGAGGACACCCGCTCCTACGTTGTCGATGTTGCCAATCCGGAAGATCTCCTTTGGTGGATCGAGCAGACTCAGCAGGATCTTGGACCCGTGGATATCCTTGTGACGAATACAGGCGGACCACCTGCCGGTGGCGTTGATCAAATGACTGATGAGCAGTGGCAGCAGGGGTTTGATGGAACTCTCTTGAACATCGTGCGGCTAGTTCGAGAGCTTCAGCCGGGCATGGCCGAAGCGGGTTGGGGACGCATCGTTCATATAACTTCGCTTGTGGCAAAGGAGCCAAGCCGGATGTTGCCAATTTCAAGCACCCTACGCGCAGGAATCATGGCTCTTACCCGAGTTCAGGCTTCCGAGTATGCCGCCGCAGGAGTTACTGTAAATAGCGTTCTGCCGGGTCACACCCTCACCGACCGGCAAACCCATCTCGCAGAAATCAGGGCTGAGCGAGAAGGAATTACGAAGGAGGAGGCTCTTATCAAGCAGGCCGCCGAAATTCCAATGAAGCGGATGGCGACTCCCGACGAAATTGCTGCGGCCGTGGCGTTCCTCTGCAGCCAGCAGGCCGCCTACATTACGGGAACGAACCTTCTTGTGGACGGTGGCCTCACCAAGGGCCTCGCTTAGGCACCTGAAATCGACATTGCTGACCTTCGGGACACGTGGATATCGCTAGTCTGCTCAGGCAGGTCAAAACGAACTAAACATTTCACCTGCTCTCGAAGGCAACACGTTTTCAGCTGGACTTCTGAATCAGCTCTTCGATCTTGGCGATCGTAGAGGAGTCCGTCGTTAGGCTTTTAGCGCCATAGAGCCGCTGACGGGCAAGCGCCATTTGATCCCGATCCCCGGAGCTCAAAGCAGATTCTGCAGCTCCCATGTAGGCATCCACCGCCCGGGTCGCGTCATCTTGCTTTCGCTTCGAATTGGATTCCAGGGTGTACGCCTTGTTCCAGTCGTCTCCCGCATTGTCCAAAACGGATGCCTTGTCCTTGGGATCTTGCTGAGTCTCACTCTGCATCATCAGCACGTAGCCCAAGCTGCTCCAAAGATTCGCATTCGTGGGATCCTCGGCGGTACCTCGGCTGAAATCGAACTCGGCATGGACGAGGTCCATCCGGCTGAGATACTGCTTTCCAGAGTTTTCATACTGCTTGGAAATCCACTGCTTAATCTCTGCTCGTCTTCCATCGCTGGGGTGCTTCGCGAGTTCAGCATGAGCCAACGAGACCTTATCGGCGGTAGGAATCGTATTGGTCACATTTTTCAGTGAATCAGGCAGAGCCTGATTGTCCATTCGGTCCCTGCTGGCGTTTCGAATCGATTCTGTGAGTGCGCTTAGCCCGACCAGAATAAGAATCACCAACGTGCCTACAAGCACAAAGGCAATCAGGGTCTTCTTCACAAACGCAGCCGTCTCCGGCTTCATCATCGGGACGCGGGGCGGAGGTGGATAGTAAATCGGCAACTGGCCAGGAGGCGGCATGCTGGGTCCAGCCTGGTAGGCATAGGCAGCGTTCTGATATCCAGGCGCCCCGTAGGGATTGGGCTGATATGGCGTGGTCTGGTACGGGCTCGGGGGAGCCTGCTGTTGCTGTGGCTGATAAGGGTTGTATGAATAAATCGGCTGGGCAATGACGGGTGGCGGAGGCGGCGTCATATAGGGGTTTGCACCCATTGCCGCAACGCTGGGAGCAGTAGGGCTACCCATCGCAAAATTCTGCACTGACGTAGCGCTCTTTAGCGCTCGGATCATTTCATCAGCATTGGCATATCGCATTTGCGGACTCTTTTCGAGAGCCTTTGCAATGACCTGCCAAAGCGCAAATTCCACTTGAGCCAACCTGGGAGGCTCGGCATTCATGATCGCGTAGGTGATGGATACAACACTGTCTCCAGCGAATGGCTTTTGGCCGTTCAGCATCTCATACAGCACCACACCAACGCTGAAGAGATCGCTTCGCTGGTCAATTTCCTTGCCGACAACCTGTTCAGGAGACATGTAGCTGGGAGTGCCAAAGACCTGGCCATCCATCGTGAGGTTGGGCTGGAACGTCAGTCGCGCGATTCCGAAGTCGGTGATCTTGATGCTTCCGTTGGCAAGGATCTGAATATTGTCCGGCTTGATGTCACGGTGAATAACGCCCTTGGAATGTGCATGTCCGAGTCCCTCTAGGACTGCGGTCGCAATTTCCACGGCTCGATCAACGGGAAGGCTTCCCTTTGTGTCAATTTCGCTGCGAAGAGTTCCACCGTCGAGGTACTCCATCGCCATGAAGGTGCGGCCGGCATCCTCTGCGAATGAGAACACCGTCATGATGTTCGGATGGTTCAGAGTGCCCGCTGCCTGAGCCTCGCGTTTGAACCGGCTGATACGCTCTTCCTGCTGTGGTCCGGTGGCCCCTTGAGGCATCGCCAGTTCCTTTACGGCGACACGACGGTTCATCAGAGGATCGTATGCTTCGTAAACGATGTCGTTTGAACGAGCGATTTCTCTGATGATTTGATACTGACCGAGCGTGGTGGGCGGGCTGTTCATGAAGGAACGCGCGTTTCTCTATTGTAATGGACGCAATCCATTCTTCATACGTGCGATCTGCTTCGTTTGAAATTTCTCGCGAACAACGCGTTTGAGGCGAAATACCCTAACGCTCCACGACCTATACGCCCCCTATCGCTCGGAAAGGGGGACGTACGTAAGATTCGCGTCGCCGTTGAAGATGGCCTTGGGCCTAATCAAACGGTTGTTCTCAAGCTGTTCGATGGCGTGCGCAGAGTATCCAGCAACTCGCGCAACCACAAAGATTGGCGTATATAGGTCGATCGGAATGTCCAGCAGGTAGTAAGCGTACGCGGCAGGAAAGTCGACATTCGGGAAGATTCCCTTCTCGTCTCTCATGATTCGTTCGAGAATTTCGGCGATCTCTCCGTACTTTGTATTTCCTTTCTCGACACCGAGTTCTTTGGCAACCTTGCCCATGTAGAAGGCTCGACTGTCACCCTTCTTGTACTCGCGATGACCGAAGCCCATGATCTTCTTCTTAGTCGCAAGCGCGTCACGGATCCACGCCTCGGCATTTTCCGGAGTGCCGATCTCAAGGATCATCTTCATCGCCTCTTCGTTGGCTCCGCCGTGAAGCGGACCACGGAGCGTGCCGATTCCAGTGACGATTCCACTGTACAGGTCGCTGAGCGTGCTGCAGGTGACTCGGCAGGCGAAGGTAGAGGCATTGAAGCCGTGCTCCGCATAAAGCGTCATCGAAGCGTCCATCGTCTTCACTGTGGCCGGAATCGGATCGGTACCGGTGATAAGGTGAAGGAGGTTGGCGGCGGCGCCGTGGCTCGGATCCGGTTTGATCGGCTCCAGTCCCTGTCGGATTCGGTGACCGTTGCCAACCATCGTGCTGGCTTTGGCAATAATGCGCTCGGCCTTGCGGATGTTGGCGGCAATATCCGTGGAAGGCGCTGTGTAGTCCGGATCGAATGGAGCGAGAACCGAATAAGCGGTTCGAATCGAATCCATCGGGTGCGTTGCCTTTGGCAACGCCTTCAAAGCAGTGTAAACAGCTTCGGGAACATCTCTCTCTGCACCAAGTCTCTCATTGAACGCTTTGAGTTCATCGGCATTCGGGAGTTTCTTATGGATCAGGAGGTAGGCGGTTTGCTCATACGAGCCAAACTCAGCCAAGTCGTGGACGTCGTACCCTCGATACTGCAGACTGCTGCGATCGCTGTCGATTTCACTGATGCTGCTGATGCCTGCGGGGATGCCTTCTAGGCCTGGACTGTAATTTGGATACTGCGTCGCTGATGCGCTCATTCGGTTCCTCTTTGAAAAGCTACAGCGCAGAAGTCTACCACCGGTTTACAGGTTCAAACCCAGTGGCGATTACCGGTTCGGCAATCAACTCGCGTCGCTCCATTTCCGATCCTTCGCATCGTACTCTGCGTAATCGATTCGGTCGTAGAGTTCCTGCCGCGTCCGCATGGCGGTCATCAGACCGGCCTGCGAGCCTGTAGTCAACAGTTCGGTATACGTGTCGTCGATCGCCTTCAGCATCACCCGGAATGCGGTCATCGGGAAAATCACCATTTGATAGCCAAGATCCCGAAACCTGCTGACAGGAATCAGGGGGGTCTTTCCAAACTCCGTCATGTTGGCAAGAAGCGGCACTCCCAGCGCACTTCGAAATGCTTCGAACTCCGCTTCTGAAGCCAGTCCTTCAGGGAAAATCGCATCGGCGCCCGTAGCCTCGTAAAGCTTCGCGCGTTCGATTGCAGCATCCAGACCCTCGACACCACGCGCATCGGTTCTTGCGACAACGATAAAGTCCGGGTCCCTCCGACTATCCAGCGCAGACCTAAGCTTGCGAGCCATATCCTCAGCGGGAATGCAAGTTTTGCCATCCAGGTGTCCGCACCGCTTGGGGCTCACCTGGTCCTCTAAATGGATGCCGGCTAGGCCCGCGCGCTCCATTTCGATGACGGTTCGAGCGACGTTCAAAGACTCTCCAAAACCGGTATCGGCATCCGAAATCACGGGCACAGGTGCCACCTGGGTGACGTATGCCGCCTGCTGAGCAAATTCGGTAAGGGTCGCAAGGGCGATGTCTGGAACGCCGAGAGTCGCATTGGTGATCCCCGCACCACTGAGGTAAAGCGCAGACGCCCCAGCCTTATAAGCCGAAACGGCGCTGATCGCATTGAAGACCCCGGGCATCATCACCGTGTCGGTGGCCATCATCTGTCGCAGCTGCCGTCCTGGGGAAACGAGAGTCGGCTGAAGCATAGCTGGAGCGTACCCCCGCACACCCAAATCGGCTGAGATTGCCCTAATCTTCTAGAACTTGCCAGATCCAGCCGGTACCCTTTCACAGTGGCCGTTGTCGTGTTCTATATGCTGTTGTGCGCGGTGCGGTACAGCATGCCCGGCATTGGCGCCAAGGAACGAAACCGCATCTTGCTAATGCGTGTGCTCGTGGGACTGGCCGGAGCTGCAACTTCATACCTCTTCATGTACGTGGTCTATCTGGCTAAGGGACACCTCGTTCGCGACCCAATGTTTGCACAGAAGATCGCCCTCTGCATTTTCCTCGGGTTTGTGGTCGTCTCCGAATTCTTCGCCCGGCGCAAGATCAAGCGACTGAACATTTTTCCGCCCAACCGCCCCATTCCCTGGACGTACTGAGCGCTTCTGGCAAGCACGATCACTCCCGTCCACCGTAAAATACGGGGCAATGAACGCCAATCTCCAATCATGGCTGGGCAGCCAGATTCAAACGCTGAAGGATCAAAACCTCTACAAGGTGCCCAAGATTCTCGAGTCTCCTGCGGGCGGCCGAGTTCTCATGAACGGCAAAGAGGTTGTGAACCTCGCAAGCAACAACTATCTCGGTCTCGCCAACCACCCTAAGGTTCGCGCTGCCGCCGAAAAGGCGATTGAAGAATGGGGTGTCGGCGCAGGAGCCGTCCGCTGGATTGGCGGAACCATGGCGATCCACGACGAATTGGAGAAGCGGCTCGCCAGCTTCAAGCACACCGAAGCAGTGTTGGTTTTCGCGAGTGGCTTCACCGCCAACTCCGGCACGATTCCCGCCGTTGTCACCGATAAAGACGTGATCATCAGCGATGAGCTGAACCATGCCTCTATCATCGACGGTGTTCGTCTCAGCGCGGCCAAGTACAAGAAGTCCGAGGGGTACGTCTTTCCCCATAAGGACATGGAAGCCCTCGAGCAGATCCTCAAGAACACCCAAAGCTTCGAGAAGCGAATGATCATCACGGATGGCGTGTTCAGCATGGACGGCGACATTGCTCCGCTGCCAACGATCGTCGAACTCGCAGAGAAGTACAACGCATTCGTGATGATTGACGACGCCCATGCAAGTGGCGTGCTCGGCAAAAACGGTGCGGGCACCGCTAGTCATTTTGATTTGTACGGCCGCGTCGACATCCAACTCGGCACGCTCAGCAAGGCGCTTGGCGTAGTGGGTGGATACATTGCTGGCTCGGCAGTCATGAAGGACTGGCTCATCAACCGGGGCCGCCCTTATCTGTTCAGCACCGCCCATCCTCCGATGGTCGCCGCCGCGCTTATTGCCGCGCTGGACATCATGGAGAATGATCCTGAACCGATGCAGAAGCTTTGGGACAACACTCGATGGTGGAAGAAGGCGCTCGCCGACGAAGGCTTTGACACCATGGGCAGCGAAACTCCCATCACTCCGGTTTACGTCGGGGATGAGGGAGCAGCTCAGGAAATGGAGCGGCTGCTTTGGGAAGAAGGCGTTTATGCCCTGGCCATCGTATTCCCCACCGTTGGACGTGGAAAAGCCCGCATTCGCACCATGCCCTCCGCCGCCCACACCCAGGAAGACCTGCAGTTTGCGCTTGAAGCCTTCAAGCGGGTTCGCGATAAGATGAGCAAGTGAATTCTGCTGAAGAGCAAGTCATCCTGCGCAGCCTTCAAAAGTTGCCTAACATCGGTCCCGCCTGCGCGCGGGACCTTTTGCTTTTGGGCTACCACTCCCCAGAATCCCTCGCTGGACAGGAGCCGCGTGAGATGTACGAACGTCTCTGTGCCCTGACGGAGAAAAGGCATGATCCATGCGTCTTGGACACGTTCATGTCCGCTGTGTCATTTGCAAACGGCAACCCAGCCCAACCGTGGTGGCACTTTACGCCGGAACGCAAGCGACTGATGAGCGAACAGCCGTAATCGTCTGGGCCAAGCTGACCTCAGCTTGTTATCATAAAATTGTGAAGGTGTTCGTTGCCCTCATTACGTGGCAGGGCGTGGAAGTTGCCACTGAATTTGTCTCGGTCGGAGTCTAAGCGGGTCTCTCTAGCCGGGAAATTCAACCAGTTGCTGGTTTTTCAGTAAATTGCGGCCCCATTTTTCTGAGAATGCCAAACCTTAACCTGAAAGATGTCGTAATTTATTCGCAACCTCGGCACCGCACGGAACTGAAGCGCGGACCCGCCGATAAATATCTGAGGACCCATGTTGAAATCAAAACTTTTCGCCGCAACGGCAATTCTTGGCTTGGCCGCGCTTTCGCTAGCCGCCACCCTCGACGGCTATTCATTCAAGCGCACACCCAAAGAGGGCGAGTCGCACAAGTACAAGCAGTCTGGCAAGTTCGAAGCCGGCGGAATGGAAATCACCTATGAAGCTACCTCCACGAACAAGGTTGCCAAGGTTGAGGCAGACGGAACGTTCCTAGAGGAAAGCACCACTGGCGATGTCAAGATGAACGGTCAAGAGCCACCAGACGGCGGTGCCGGCGGTAGCCAGAAAACCACCACCAAGTACAGCCCAAAGGGTGAAGTCCTGGAAATCAAGAGCGAAAACGTTGGAGCCGAGGCATATCGGTTCGCAAACCTTGCTCTCTTCGTGACTCCAGAGACCGACATCAAGGTCGGCGATTCATGGACCTACGAAGTCAAAGAAGACAAGAAGACCGGTGCTGCTGCCGCCAAGGCAACGTACAAGCTGGTTGCAGAAGAGAAAGTCGGCGATGTCGACGCACTCAAACTGACGGTATCGATCAAGGAAACAGCAACCGACGGCGCCTCCAGCGAGAGCACGGTTTGGCTGAGCAAGACCGACTACACCATGCTCAAGACCACGGCCAAATGGACCAACGCCCCAATCCCAGGCGCACCGGTCACCATTTCTGGCGAGATGACCATCACTCTCGTTAAGTAAGCGAGCGTTCCAAGTCCCCTTCAACTTATCGTTGAAGGGGACTTTTTGTTTCTTTCTGAGAACATCATTGACAGCGTCTGAAACGTCCAATTTCAAACTGCACATTAAAAAACATTAGAGTTCCCGCCAAGTGCTCGAATCGCTTGACTAGTTACCCTTTATTCAGCCTTACTGCGAAATTAGTAACTGATCGTTTTCGCTTTCGCACAATTCTATTTGCACTTTTCGATGATTTGGCCTATGATAATGTCGTCTCTTGTATCCCTGTCTCAACGTGGAGATTCTGCCTAATTAAGAGGTCTGCGTCTCATGTTCTGGCAGTTTAAGCGTCAATCCCCCAAAGGTCTCCTGCTGAAAAGCGCGAGAGGTGGCAACCTTCGTCAAGCCCGCAAGGCTTTGTCTTTAGGTGCCCCTCCTGACACTCGAGATGGCCATGGACGAACCGCACTTTGTCTTGCGGTGAAGAACAGCCATATCGATATGGTTCGACTCCTCGTTGAATCCGGGGCAGATGTTAATTTTAAACTGGCATACGGAAGAACGCCGATCTACCACGCCATCCACTACGGGTCGCTGGAAACGCTAGAAGTTCTGCTCGAGCTGGGAGCAGATCCCAATGTCAAAGACGCAACGGGACAATCGCCACAAGACTATGCGAAGTCGCATTACAAGTCTCAAATGGCCGCCTTGCTAAAGGCAGAGACCGATCCAGGCTGAGCGAGTCAACATTTCGACTCGTCAGGGTCCCGAGAGGCAATTTGCTTTTGAAGGGAGATTCACCATGCGAAGACGATACACTTTCGACCAACTCGGCAAGCCACCTAAGCCTGGCATCTATGCGAGCACGGATGGGACCCGGGTCAACCTGGATCCAGCAACGTACAACAAATGGAAGTCACATGACTTCCAAGAAGAAATCGTTGCAAAAATGCTCCACGACCCGGAACACATCGGGAATGTGATCTACAGCGTCTTTTTGATTTAGGGAGAGCAAGTGCCTGGGGCGTGATTTTGCCCTGGGCTTTTTTGTGCCTGCCGCTACCGTTACCGTTACCCGTTGGAATAAGGACTTTCTTGTCTTGTAGACACGGTCGACTCTTACTAGTTTTTTCTTGCCCAATCTCATGTGACTAGGGCCATTAGCTGTAGGAATTGGCTCCGGCATCCCCAATCGACACCTAATTTGAACGAGCCATATCAGGTTCGCTTTATTGCAAGCGCCCCATTTATTTGCTCACATGAAAGCGCTACCCGCTTCTTGGGGCACCGTAACTGTGACTAGGGTCCCGGATTGAATGGCTGCAATCTATGTTCAACAAAGGCAGTTGAAGGGTGCCGATGCAGGGACAAACAGTGAATACGAACTCCAGCGCCTACGGCGTATTGATTGATAGCGACTTAGCCTTCATCGCACCTCAGCTCCAGCCCAAACAAAGTGAATCACATTGGATTCGCATCGGATCTGCTTTGGCGGCAGGAGCCATTTTCGCAGGCATCTGGTTCTACAAGATTGCCCCAGATGACCAGTCCCCTGCCAAGTTGCTGGTAGAGCCGGCGGAAGACGTCCTATCATCGTTCGTCCAGCCTGCGGTCAGCATGTCTTCGCTGTCCAAAGATGTCGGCTTTCAAGTTTCCGTCCCAAACCTGAAAGCGATTGGGGCGAATTTGAAGACAGTTGGAGAATCAGACTTTGCTGGTCACCGTGCCGCAGTGATGCAGTTTGAACACAACGGTTACCAGTTCCTGATGTACAGCGTCCGCAGCGCCGGAGCACTGTTGTCTCAGATGCGCTCGGTGAGTTCCCCACACGGTCCCCTGTTTGTCGTTTCAAGCGGCGCAGTTTCTGTAGTCGCCTGGAATGACCCGAAGGCCGGATGTCGAGCAATCGCGGCTCAATCCACTGAGCAAGACCTTATCGCCTTGGCCATCAAAGTTTCGGAGGCAAGCTGATGTACCACTCCCAATTACGAGACGAGAAAAAGCGAAGTATCGATTCGCCCTACATGAATTTGACTCTTTCTGAACTATTCGAACTTGAATCTCAGTTCAGCAGCGTCGACGATCAGGTGCAACCGGGAAGAAACCTTCAGTGGTGGTTTGGAACGGGGCTCAAAGTCCTTGCCATCCTCATTTGCGCTGTGATCTGGTTTGCCATCGTCGTTCCCGATCGCAAGTCTGTGGACAACATGATTATCAGACCAGCGTCTGAGACACTCCTGCAGGGTGTTGAGCCCAAGGACATTCATCTTGTCTCAAGCAACATAGGGTTTGACTTCGCTGTGCCCAACCTTTCCCCGATGGGTGCTGAAGCCCTCGCCATTGGACAGGCGAGCTTCTGTGGTCAACCATGCGCAGTCGTTCAGTTTCAGTACGGGCAATCGAAGGTGCTGTTCTACTCATTTAACGATCAGCCGTCTTTACTGAAGGACATGAAGGAAGAAGACCCCGGTGAAACTCCGATGTATCTCGCCTCCAGCGGACCAGTGTCCGTCGTTGCCTGGCATGACCGATCCGCGGTTTACCACGCTATTGCCGCCCAGGCGAGCGAGCAGGATATTCTCAGCCTTGCCCATCAGGTTGAAACGTATTTGTAATGAGTTCCAGTGACTCAGAATGCCGTACCCGTAAATAGCGTCTTTTGCAACTAGGCATCGTTTCCTATAATCAATTTGTTAGTGGCTCCTCCAAAAACCTTGGCACTCCCTCATTCGATGGAGTGCCCTTTTTTCTTTTGGATCAGCCTTCGGCGCGTAGAAAATCATCTGCTGCGGTCTGCCCCAAAACGCCAGATCTCACGACTGGTGCCACAGTCAACGATTTCAAAGACTCTGATCGACTGTCCTCCCTTTGGATGACAAGAAAGTTCCGACTGGTGAATTTCCCTCTTTGAGTCGATACTTCAACCAGGCCAAACAAGCCACACACCAATTTTGGTGAAGCTCGCTGCCACGCGGGTTCTAAAGGAAAATCTCATGGACAGAACCGATTCTCTCACCGGACAAAACGTCCCCCACAAGCATGTGCATTCCCCACATGACAACCCAAGCATTTTGATGTCGAGCCTGTACGGCATGGCAATCACAACAGCGCTTTTCGTCCCATTGGGACTCTTCATCGGATTCGACCGTGCACCGGGCGCATTCTACCAATACGGCCTCTCGTGCTTCATCTGGCCAGTCGTTGGCATGATGGCCCTCGGTAGCGTTGTCGGTGGATCTCTAGGCTATGTCTTTGGAGCCATCGCACACTGCATGGACGATCCTGAACTGGTAGCCGCAGACAAGGCCGCCGCAAAGATTTCTACCCAAAGCAAGGGCAGCGGAAGACTCACCCTGCACCTTCCCCGACACTAACCTCATCCCAGGGCTCCAGCCTTACATGGAGTCTTGGGGTACGGGGCCAAAACCCCGAGACCTTGTTCGCGGTTCAGCCCAACGAAGAGCTGAGTTGAGCCTTCCCTGGGGCCAACTATTCTCCTGGCGCTGGACCGCGAAGAGGGACTCGGGGTTTTTGTGTTTACAGATACTTTCGAGCGCTAGCGATGGATCGTGGGACCGCTGTGATCGGATCTTCCATGCCTTCGTATTCGACGCTCAGCCAACCGTTGAATCCGGCGTCCCTTAGCTCCGTGATGCATCGCTCCAGCATCACCTGGCCCTCTCCGACCGCCGTCCCCAGGAACTTCTGACCATTGAGAGCGGTGTATGCCCACCCTTCATGAGTGGGAGGCGCCAACACAAAGTCCTTGAAGTGCACCATATTCGCAAGGCTGGCAACCTGCCGAATCGCCTCATGGCTCGGTTGGTTGACGAGCAGAAAGTTTCCCGTGTCCGGATTGGCTCCCAACACATCGGTTCCGCTCAGAGAACGAACGTCGTCGATAATTCCACGCACCTGGTCGCCGCGCCCCGCAAGGGTGCCATGGTTTTCTAGGGCCAGCTTGACTCCCTTACTCGCGGCATACTTTGAACCCTCTGACAGCCCCTCAACGATCCAGGATCTGGCCTCGTCATACGTAATCCCGTCAGCTACGTCTCCGGCAAAGACACGAACAACACCAGCGCCAAACTTCAGAGCCTCATCGACTCCAAAGCGGATGCGGCTCAGTTGGACCTCACGCTCAGCGGGGTCTCGTTTGGCGAAGTTGTTGCCCACGGAGAAGATGGGGCAAGGGAGGCCAGTTTCCTGTAGCGCCTTCATCGCGGCATCGCGGTCACGATCGATATCTTTGTAGTAATACTCCAGCAGCTCAACGCCATCGGCACCAGCCTTCTTGGCCTCGTGAATGAAATCTGGAATATCAAGCAGCCCCTTCTGGACGGACTGGTTGTAACTGTACATGCTGACGCCGATAAACATCAGCTGAAAGTATGAAGCTAAAAGCCTCATCAATAGACTGACATGGCTCTCTTCCTTTCGCCAGCAAACATGCGACGAAAGGAAGAGCCGGGGATGGAGAGCCAACGCGTCTTGCGTTGGCTGCCTACCACTAAATCTTTGGCCCCAACCTGCACTCCCCGTGCCTGAACGGCCCGGTTCTCCTTCCCTAGCCGTTTCTCTCGGCGAGCGAAAAGAAGGGGACGGTTGGTTGGAATTACTTCTGAGTAATAAACGAAACCAGGGGCGAGTAGAAAAGGACGACGGCAAAGACGCCTACCGCACACACGGCACAAACGCCACTGACGCCACTTGGCGTCTTCACCGAGAGCTCTTCGGTCTGCTCAGAATCTGTGACAAACGCGGCTCGGGCGATCGCCAGGTAGTAATAAGTGCTGATGATCGAATTAATGGCGAGCACGATGGCCAGTGGCATCAGCCCTGCTTTAGCGGCGTCGAAGAAAATCAGGAATTTCCCTACAAAGCCTGCGGTGGGAGGAATACCGATCAGCGAGGCCATGAAGATCAGCAGGGCAACCGCTGAAAGCGGCGACCGCCGCCACATTCCGTTGAGGTCCTCAAGTCGTGTGCTTTCTCGCCCGTTTCGAGCCTGCAGAGAAACAACCGCAAAGGCGCCCAACGTCATCAGCGTGTAGCTCAGAAGGAAGTAGGTGAGCGTGCCGTGGCCAAGTCGGTGATCCTTGCCATAGGCTAGGATCGCCACCATCATATATCCAGCGTTGGCGATGGAGCTGTATCCCAGAATTCGCTTGACGTCCTTTTGAACCACAGCGGCAAAGTTGCCGACGAACATGGTGATCGTCGCGATGACGCTAAGGGCTGGGATCCAATAGGCGCCCATATCCACAAAAGCATCGAGAACTCTCCACAGCGCAGCGAAGGCTCCGATCTTGGCACCGGCCGCCATAAATGCGGCAACGTTGGTGGGTGCACCCTGATATACGTCTGGCGTCCATTGATGGAACGGTACGAGGCTTGTCTTAAAGCCAAGACCAATCAGCATCAGGGCAAGCCCAAACACAAGCATCGTTCGCGCCGTTTGGTCGTGGCTCTGATAGATGGCGGAGACAAAGTTAAGGTCAAGCGAGCCGGTGGCGCCGTACACAAACGAGATGCCGTACAGCAGGAAGCCACTGGCAAATGCACCAAGAAGGAAGTATTTGATCGCAGACTCTTCCGACTTCTCCTCTCGGCGGCTCATGCCCGCCATCACGTATAGGGAGATGGAGAGAATTTCTAACCCAAGGAAGATGACCAACAGGTTCGTCGTAGACGACATGATCATGCCGCCCACAGTTGACCACAGCAGCAACGGGTAGAACTCACCAAAAGGAATCCGCTTGGCGCGAAGGTAAGCCTCGCTAAACAGAACCGTAAGAGCGCTCGCCATCACCAGCAGGAGTTGCATGGTGGTGCCAAAAGAGTCCCGAACAGCCATATCTGCCGCAGTGGCAAACGTTGGCTGAGTCATGCCGTAAATCAGCGATGCGGCCGCCAAAACGAGGCCAACTACACTCACGCCAACAATCAGATTGTTGTTGTGCTTCGGCCGAAGCATCTCGACGATCAGTGCGATGATGCCGGTTATTGCAACGATCGACACCGGCAAAAGAGCCGTCCAGTCGAGCGATGGAACTGCAAAGTGGAAGGCCTTATCCAAGGTTGGGTTGCTCCAGATTCGAGAGATAATTCTTGCGGCCGATCTTCAGCAGAACGTCGCTGGTTGGGTCAGCCGACGCGACAGCCCCTTTTCGAGCCGATCGTACGTCCGCCGCGCTGATCTTGGTGAGATCGCTGTCCCAGGCAAAAAGCTGGGCTGGCAGATCACTGACGAAGTCGATATAAAGATCCTGCTCGCCGGCTACGAACAGAACATTGAGAGTTGCTTCGGAAACTTCCTCAAGTAGCTCTCGGTCCCGCTCCAGGTAGTAGCCACCGTACTGCATCGGTGAGCAATGCTGAGGATTGGCGCCGTGCAGTCGGTAAAAAATCCCATCAGCTCCGCTTTCCAAGCGCGCTGCAATGGTTCCGCGGACTTCCTCGACGAGATTGTCGAGGACTTCGTTGCCGATAGCAGGGTTGTCTCGAAGCGCCTTATTTAGGTCAATTCCCTTTTCTAGTGCCAATCCAAATGGATTGGAGACTTCGGCCAGCACGACGGAGGAGTCGGCCCCACGTTCAATATTGGACTTACCCGCGACTACAGTCGCGTCAACGCCATCTGCCCCGTTGAGCCACGCAAGGCTCGGCTGGCGATCCACTTCTGCGCCACGAGATGCAGCCACCAGCCGCTCACGACTCGTCAACGGCTAGCCTCCAAACCTTTGATATGAGTTGGGGTTTCGTTTCGCGCCTCGTCCAATTTGTCAGCAGCCGCGGCCTCGGCCCACTGGGGTCGATGACCTGGTCGCTGGCTGGCCATCAGAATCGTATTGTCCACGCTGACCTCCATCGGCTTAAGGAACGTATTGGGCAACAGACCTCCCCAGAAGATGAAGAGGATCAATAGTCCCACAAGTGCCAGTTCAGACCGTTTGAGGTCGGGCAGATTCCGGTTCTCTTCGCTGGTGATCTGACCGTAGAACACCTTCTGGAACATGTACAGAAGGTAGACGGCGGCAAGCACGACTCCAAATCCCGCCACCACAACTAACCCTAGACTAAAGAAGCCTTTGTAGCCGGCCTGGAACGCACCAACGAGGGCAAGGAATTCGCCAACAAACCCGTTTGTCCCTGGGAGCCCAACGCTGGACAGCATTCCAATTAGGAAGACCGCAGCGAAGATTGGCGTCCGAGCTTTGAGCCCGCCAAAATCTTCCAACTTGGTGGATCCACGGCGCTCTGCGAGG
The DNA here is from genome assembly GCA_903927025.1 of uncultured Armatimonadota bacterium. Classification (GTDB taxonomy): domain Bacteria; phylum Armatimonadota; class Fimbriimonadia; order Fimbriimonadales; family Fimbriimonadaceae; genus Fimbriimonas. The sequence goes on along the minus strand of CAIYLG010000012.1, from coordinate 151,326 downwards.
TAACCGATGAGCAGGAACAGGATCGTGGCGCTTATGCCATGGCTCAGCTGCTGGAGTGCACCACCCATCACACCAATCTTCGTCAGCGAGAAGATTCCCAGAAGCACGAATCCCATGTGTGAGAGCGATGAGTACGCCATCAGCCGTCTCATGTCTGGCTGGACTGCGGCCACCGCAGCGCCATACACGATTCCAATCACTGCGAACGCCGCCAGTATCGGAATCTGGGTTTTGACCGCATCCGGGAAGAGCGGAAGGCAGAATCGAAGGAACCCGAAGGTGCCCATCTTCACCATCACGCTCGAGAGAATCACGCCAGCAACGGGCGACTCTGCGTAGGTGTCTGGAATCCAAGTGTGGAATGGGAAGCACGGCGACTTAACCAGAAATGCAAGAGCAAAGGCCCAGAACACGATCGGCTCAATGCCAAGGAAGCCCGCCCAGAGCTTGCCCTGCGCGACCTGCGCTTGTATCTTGACGATGTCAAAGCTCAGGGTTCCCGTAGCCTTGAACTGCATATAGCCAAGGAAGATAATTCCGACGAGCAGGAAGATGGATCCAGCAAACGTGTAGATCAGGAATTTGTTGGCAGCGTGTGCTCGCTTTTCTCCACCCCAAATGTTGATCAGAAGCCACATTGGGATCAACGTGAGTTCGAAGAACGTGAAGAACAACACGATGTCGGTCGAAAGGAAAGATCCCAACATCGCCGATTCCAAGATCAGCAGACAGGCCATGAAGGCCCGCACTCGCTTATCAATCTTGGTGCTTGCCGCAATCGCAACGAAGCTCAAAAATGTAGTGAGCAACACCAGCCAAATCGAAATACCATCCAATCCAAGTCGGTATCCAATTCCGAGTTGGGTGATCCACTCAGAGTTCTCTGCGAACTGGAAGCCAAACGTTTGCGAATCAAACTTGGTCAGCAGAAGGACGCTGACGGCGAAGGTGATCCCCGAGGTCAGCATCGCGGCCTGGCGGATCGAATTCTTCTTTGCTTCCGGCAGAAGCAGGACGGCGATGACGCCGAGGATGGGAAGGAAGGTGAGAATTGAGAGCAGATGCATCAGCGACCTCCCTTAGCAACGACTGTGGCAAAGAACCAGATGAGTCCGACGAGTCCTGAAAGCATCATGAGCGCGTAAAGCCGTATCGTGCCAGATTGCCAGCGCCGCAACAGCCCGCCAATGCCTGCCGACAGGGAGCCAAGTCCCTCAACGATCCCGTTGATGAGGCCGTTATCGACCCAGAGCCATAGGCCCCTCGCGATATCACCGCCACCTTCAACTGCCGCAACTGTTGCCGCTTTGTCAAATCCAAACTGATCTCTCTCAGCGCGTCGAAGTGGGCTCCACTTGGACTCGTCGAATCCTTGGTTCTTGGGCAGTCCCTTCAGATAGAAGGCTAAGCCAAGCAAGATTCCACCGACTGCCGCGATCGTCGAATACAGCGCGAGAGGAATATTGGAAGGCTCGGTGGAAACGTGTCCGAGAACCGACAGGTCGGTTGGATATAACCACTTCTCAAAGGCATCGCCCTTAGAGAGCATGAATCCGCCACCAACCGAAAGCACGGCCAGCACCACAAGTGGGATCCACATACTGGGTGGAACTTCGTGGGGAGTGTGGTTCTCATCCAGTTCGTGGTGAGCGTCGCCATGATCCTCATCGTGATGTTGAGCCGGGATGGAGCGCCACCGCTCTTCCTTTCCTAGGAAGGTAAGGCAGGTTAGGCGCGTCATGTAGATTGATGTGAGAGCCGCAACTCCGAGGCCAACCCAACCGGCAATTTGTCCAAGCTGGACGCCACCGATTTGAGCATGGGTATTCGCTAATGCTCCGCCCAAGATCGCTTCCTTGCTATAGAATCCGGCAAACCCAAATACTCCCGGGATACCGACCGCACAGATCGCCAGGGTTCCGAGAATCATCGTCCAAAACGTGATCGGCAGGTACTTGCGCAGGTTTCCGTAATTGCGCATGTCCTGGTTGTGGGCCATCGCGTGAATCACCGCGCCAGCGCCAAGGAACAAAAGCGCCTTGAAAAACGCGTGAGTGGTGACGTGAAACATTCCCGCCCAATACGCTCCTGATCCGCACGCGATGAACATGAAGCCCAACTGCGAAACCGTGGAGTAGGCCAAGACCTTCTTGATGTCGGACTGACCGAAGGCGATCAGCGCCGCGAACAGTGCGGTGAACGCGCCTATGACGCAAATCACAGCGCTGGCCACCGGCGAGAATTCAAACACGATGTGCATCCGATTCAGGAGAACGACACCGGAAGTAACCATCGTCGCAGCATGGATGAGGGCCGAAACTGGGGTGGGACCTGCCATTGCATCTGGCAGCCATAGGTAAAGCGGGAACTGAGCTGACTTTCCGGCCGCACCTACGAAGAGGAGCAGCGCGATGCCGGTTGCCATGGCAGGGTGTGCCTTAAGAACCGTTTCCAGCCAAGGAAGCATCACATCGTAGCTAAGGAACCGGTGGTCCATGCCGACCATTTCCCGCGGCATCGGCGAAGTCGCCAGGAGGGCCACGATCAGCATGAGTCCAAGGCTAAGACCCCAGTCTCCGATTCGGTTGACAATGAACGCCTTGTTGGCAGCCTTGGCATTGGCGATATCCGTATACCAAAAGCCAATGAGCAGATAAGAGCAGACTCCGACGCCTTCCCATCCAACATAGAGCAGAACTAAGTTGCCGCCCAGCACCAGAACCAACATCGATGCGATGAACAGGTTCATGTAGGTAAAGAAGCGCGCGTACTCCTTCTCGTCGCTCATGTAGCCGGTGGCGTAGAGGTGGATCAGCGCTCCGATGCCGGTGATGATCAAAACCATGGTCATCGACAGCGGGTCGACGATGAACTCAAATGGAATCCTAAATCCGCCAGCCGTGATCCAGTCACCTAGGGTCACCATTGGGGCGGGCTCGCCGGGCTTGATGCCAATCGTGATCATCAAACCAACGATGAAGCTTAGAACTATCGGAAAAACGGCGATAGCACCAAGAGCCTTGCGTCCAAGTGCCTTTTCAATTCGAGTCCCTGCGAGCGACTGAATGAGAAAGCCGAGGATTGGGAACAGCAGGACCAGCCAGATAGATTGGTAACTCATTTCTCGTTAGCCCCTCAATACGTTCATCTCGTCGATGTCCACGTTATCGCGCAACCGGTAGATCGCCATGATGATTCCAAGTCCAACCGCGACCTCGGCGGCGGCGACCGCCATTACGAAGATCACCATCATTTGGCCTGCCATCAAACTCTGCTCCATGTGGACCTGCGACTTGTAAGTCGCCATTTGATACCGGGCAAAGGTGAGGAAGGTGAGGTTGACCGCATTGAGCATCAACTCGATGCACATAAAGACGACGATTGGGTTCCGGCGAATGACCACACCCACGACACCTGTCGTGAACATGAACATTCCCAACCCGATATAGGCGGCGAGGGGCACTCCGTTCATAGTCGCCTCTTAGCGAGAAGGATGGATCCGACGATGCCAACCAGCAAGAGGACGCTGACTGCTTCAAACGGATAGACGTAAGAAGTGAAAAGGGTTCGTCCGATCGCTTCGGGACCGCCAAACTTCGCTAGGTCGGGTGATAGCTGCCTGGCCTGAATGGTCGCGAGGGAAGGCAGTATCTGCGAACCGAGGACCACAAAGAGCCCACAGCCCAAGAGAATGCCCGCGTAGCGCTTATAGTCGAATTTCTCCGTCACCAGCTTCAGTCCACCTAAGTTGAGAAGCATGATCACGAAGAGGAACAGAACCATGATTGCGCCGGTGTAAACCACCACCTGCGTAATTCCCATCATCTCCGCATTCAGCGTGAAGTACAGGAAGGCAAGCAGAAAGAAGTTCACCACCAGACACAGCGCACTTCTGATCGCATTGTTAAAAGCGACTACGCCAACGGCACAAAGCGCCGCAGCACCCGCTACGCCGCCAAATAAAAGCAGCTCCGGCGTTACGGTCACACCACCCACGGGTTGCCCCCTTTCCTACTGTTCATCCTCAATTCCATGTCCGCCAGAAAAAAGGTGGGACGACAAACCCGCCCACCTTGCAGTTCCCCTATGATGCAGCCGCCGCCGGCTCCACTAATTCCACTTCCCGCGTTTGCGGGGGTTCGTCCACCATCAGCACCTCGCGACTGGCAAAGTTCGGCCGTTCGTGAACGTTGATCTTATTGATTGCCTTGTACAGCGCATATAGAATCGCGCCAGATACTGCAACTGCCGCCAGACCCATGATTGGGCTCGCCACTCTGCTGGCTACGATCCAGATTGCGACAACGACAAGATTTGCGACTGCCAGCGGAAGGAGCGATTTCCAACCCAAGCTCATCAACTGGTCATATCTCAGACGAGGCAGTGTTGCACGGACCCAGATATAGGTCGTCACTACTGCAACAGCCTTCAGAACCACGAACACTGGCGCGAGAATCGAGCTACCGTTGAGCGTGTCCAGCATGTTCCAGACATCTCCGAATGCCGGGTATTGCTTCGCCATAAAGGCAAAGCGAATCGGCAGCAGATGCCAAGATCCTATGAACAGCGTGCATAGGATCACTCCGTACACGAACATCGCCGCGTACTCGCCCATGAAGAACACCGCAAACTTCATTGAGCTGTATTCAGTGTGATAGCCCGCAACCAGTTCGTTCTCCGCTTCAGGAAGGTCGAACGGGGGCCGATTGGTCTCCGCGATCATGCAGACGCCAAATACAATGGCGGCAACAAGTCCGTAGGGGGTGAGGATATTCCAGTTCTCGATCCAGGTAAATGGAGCGAAGTCGAGTCCCCACAGCGCACCACGCTGCGCCGTCACCATATCGCTCGGCTTCAGGGAGCCGGTAGCCATGACGATACAGGCAACGGACATTCCCATCGCCAGTTCATAGCTGATCAGCTGCGCTGAGGAGCGAAGGCCGCCCATAAGCGAAAACTTGTTGTCTGAGGCGTAGCCTGCCAGTACGATTCCATACACACCCAGCGAGGAGATCGCCATGATGTACAGCACGCCGATGTTCACATCGGCGACTGGGGTCAGGAAGCCGTACGGCCCCCAAGGAATCGTGCCTCCGAGAGCGAACGCTGGGAACAGCGCCAGAGCCGGAGCAACAAAGTAGATCACCTTGTCAACCGCGGACGGCGTGATGTCTTCCTTGAAAAACAGCTTCATGCCATCGGCAATCGGCTGAAGGAGACCAAAAAGTCTAAATTTCTTGCCCTGCAGGAAGGAAGGAACGAACCGACTCGTCCGCGAGAACGTAATATTTCCTACGCGGTTCGGGCCAATGCGGTCCTGCATCCAACTGAGTAGTCGTCTTTCCCACCAGATAATGCCTGGGACAAGCATCAATGACGGCATTACGAACAGGACAACCCTGATAAGGGCCTGCAGCGCAGGGTGGAGATGCTGGATAAAATCCGCCATTTGCAAATTTGAATTTACCTGAATGGCCTTTCGAAGGGTCGCCCCTGCCATACCGGTTCGGTGGTTGTCTTGCGATTTTCTTTCTCAGGACCAACAAGAAGGGCCCGACAGTCACCTGTCGGGCCCTTCTTGGAGCTAATCGGCCGATTTTATCGGCGTGGTCGGAACCGTGCGTTCATGTTGTCATCGTCTCCGCCGCGCTCCCGCTTGGGGAATGCATCGGGGACCTGAGGGGCACTTACAGGCTCGCTAGCTGGGGCTGGCGCCGCAGATTCAGTTCGCGCTGGTCGATCCTCACGATTGTCTGGTCTAGGACCACGATCTCGGTCACCGCCGCGATCTCGACCACCACGGTCTCGGTCGCCGCCGCCGCGTCCACCACGATCTCTGTCACCGCCGCCACGTCCGCCGCGATCTCTATCGCCGCCACGTCCGCCACGATCCCGGTCACCGCGTGGCTGTGAAGCCGGCGGAGTCGCGGTTGCGTTGTCCTCAAGACCTGCCAGCGTCTGAGCAACACCCAGCGCAGTCAGGTTGATTCGACCCATGTGATCGACTTCGAAGACCTTGACGTTGAGCTCATCGCCAATGTTGACGACTTCCTCGATTCGGCCGATATCCTTAACCGTGAGGTGCTCCTTAGGAACAAGACCCTCTCGGCCAGGGATGTACTCGACCATGGCGCCTCGGCCCATGATTCGAGTGACCTTACCGGTGAACTCGCTGCCCACGGCAACTTCGTCCGTCAGCGCCTTGATCATCGCGATAGCATCTTCGACTGCCTGGCTGTTGCTTCCGCCGACCAAGACCTTTCCGTCCTGCTGAATGTCGACCGATGCGCCGGTGGTACCCGTGATCTTCTTGATGACTGCGCCGCCCGGTCCGATGACTGCACCAATCTTTTCAGGATTGATGTGAATCGTCGTTACGGTTGGAGCCGATGCACCGACGGTGTCACGTGGAGCTGGAATCGCTTCGTAGATAACGTCGAGAATCTGGAATCGTGCCGTCTTCGCCTGTGAAAGCGCTTTGGCAAGAACCTCGTCGGGAATACCGTCGAGTTTCGTATCCAGCTGGAGGGCTGTAATACCGTCTCGGGTTCCTGCGACCTTGAAGTCCATGTCGCCACAGAAGTCTTCCATTCCCTGAATGTCGGTAAGGACCTTGAAGACCTTGCCGTCCGACATCAGACCCATGGCAATACCGGCAACCGGCGCCTTGATCTTGATACCGGCATCCATAAGAGCCAGCGTTGAACCGCACACGGAAGCCATGGAGGTGGAACCGTTCGATTCGAGAACTTCCGAAATCAGCAGAAGCGTGTAAGGGAAATTCGGATCATCGAGAGGCATCACGCTGCGCAGAGCTCGCTCTGCAAGGGCGCCATGACCGATTTCTCGGCGACCGGGACCTCGTGAAGGTCGAACTTCTCCAACGGAGTAAGACGGGAAGTTGTAGAAGTGCATATAGCGCTTCGGCTCTTCCTCTTCAATTCCGTCCATCGTCTGCGCATCGTTGGGAAGACCCAGCGTCGCAACGGTCATGACCTGCGTCTGACCACGAGTGAACAGACCGGATCCATGGACCTTGGGGAGCAGACCCGCAATTGCCTCAAGCGGTCGAATCTCGTCGAGCTTTCGGCCGTCAGGACGCGAATCCTTCTTGATGATGAGTTCGCGGACGGTGCCTTTAACAACGTAGTCCACGGCTTCAGACAACTGAGCGAGCAGCTCTGGCTTGTCCGCGTAGTCTGGCTTCATCTTGGCAACGATATCGTTGATAAGATCGCTGAGTGCGCTCTCGCGCATCGCCTTATCCTTCGAACCGAGCAGAGTCTTGGAAATTTCTTTACCGTGCTGCTTTTCAATCGCCTTCAGGAGGGAGTCGTCCACAGTGTGGAGGGCAACCTCTCGCTTGGCGCGATTGACCTTCTTGCCAAACGCTTCGAATTCGGCGACGATGATTTTGATGGCATCGTGTGCGAACTTGAGGGCGGCAACCATATCCTCTTCTGATACTTCACTGGCACCGGCTTCAACCATCGAGATGGCGCCTTTGTGTCCAGCAACAACCAGGTCAAGGTCACTGACCTTAATCTGAGGAATGGATGGGAATAGAATGAATTCCCCGTCGATCCGTCCGACGCGAACGCCAGCAACCGGATACTTGAAAGGAATGTCGCTCACGGTGAGCGCAGCGCCTGCAGCACAGATCGCGAGAACGTCGGGCGGACAGCCCTGATCTACAGCGAACGGCATCGCAACGACCTGAACGTCATTTCGCAATCCCTTAGGGAACATCGGCCTAAGAGGTCGGTCAATCAGACGGCTGGTGAGAACAGCTTTCTCGCTGGGTCTGCCGCCGCGCTTCATGAAGCCGCCGGGAATTTTTCCGACAGCGTATTTTCGCTCTTCGTAGTCACACGTCAACGGCAAAAAGTCAATGCCGGCGCGTGGATTTTCAGACATGGTGGCGACGCCAAGGATGACGGTTTCGCCCATGCCAAGTAGAACAGCGCCGCCAGCTTGCTTGGCGACGCGGCCAGTTTCGATGGAGAGGGTCTTGCCCCCTACCTCGAACTCGTGGGAATGGATCATTTAGTAGCCTCCGTTATCGGGGCTTAACTTCGCGGATTCCGAGCTTCTTGATAAGTTCGCGGTAGCGAGCAATATCCTTGTTTCGGAGGTAACCCTCAAGGCGGCGTCGCTTGCCAACAAGAAGGAGAAGTCCTCTTCGTGAGTGGAAATCTTTCTTGTGAGTGCGAAGATGGTCCGTGATCTGGAGGATCCGGGCCTGCATAATCGCGATCTGTACCTCGGTCGAGCCCGTGTCACCTTCGGACCGAGCGTTGTTTGCGATTGTGCTTGCTTTGAGTTCTGGATTCAGCGGCATACGAGAAGTTTTTAGCCTCGATTATTCTTGAGGTCAGGCTTTGTTGGCCGCTCAGTGCAACCTTCCGTGGAAGGCTCCAGTCAACGGCAAACCAGCCTTATTGGCCTCAGCCGTTTGTTATACCCCGATCTGAATGCGTTTAGATACGGTACGCTCCCGCCCATTGAAATGAGCGTCGAAACTACCTCCCAGAGCATCCGCACCGAAGTCTCCAAGGTCATCTCCGGACAGGACGCCATTATCGAGCAGATATTGGTTGCCATCCTCGCAAATGGCCACGTTCTCCTTGAGGGCGTACCTGGTGTCGCAAAGACACTGATGGTTCGCGCGCTCGCGAGAACGCTCAGTATGCAGTACGGCCGAATCCAATTCACTCCGGACCTCATGCCGAGCGACGTGATTGGCACGTCAATCTTTAACCCCAAGACGAGTGATTTCGAATTAAGAAAGGGACCCATTTTTGTAAATGTCCTTCTTGCGGACGAAATCAACCGAACTCCCCCTAAAACCCAGGCCGCCCTGCTGGAATCCATGGAGGAGCGCAGGGTCACCATCGACGGCGAGGCGCATCCTCTCCCCCCACCCTTCCTCGTATTCGCAACGCAAAACCCGCTCGACTTCGAGGGAACCTATCCGCTCCCTGAAGCACAGTTGGATCGCTTCCTTCTGAAGGTGCTCGTCGATTACCCGGGCGATGCCGCTGAAATCGACGTGCTTAGGCGCCACCATCAAGGTTTCAGACCTCAAAGCCTGGAAGATGCCGGGATCCAAGAAGTCGTGAGCCCGGAACAGCTTCTCGATCTGCAGCGTCAAGTTCAGAAGATCACGGTGGAAGACAAAGTATTCAGCTACATCTATGACATCGTCAAAGCGACGCGAAATTCCAATGACGTGTTGGTGGGAGCGTCGCCCCGCGCGGGAATTGCCCTCCTAAACTGCAGCAAGGCTATCGCTGCGCTTCGGGGACGCGAGTTCGTCATTCCAGATGACGTGAAGGAACTGGCATTGCCGGTTCTTCGCCACAGGGTCATTCTTCGCCCAGAAGCGGAAGTTGAGGGACTCACCATTGACCGCGTCCTGACCGGGCTGCTAGCCGCGCAGCCAGTGCCACGCTGATCCCTTAAGTTCCGAACATTTTCTAGACACACACAAGCAACATGATATTCACAACCCTTATCTCACTCATGGCGATGCACCAGGCCGCCCAAGTTCCAAACGGCTTGTTGCCAGCGATCCCAGCCCCCACGACGGTTCTTGCGAAAGTAAACGGAAAGGTCATTCGGGCAAGCGATGTAGACCGAATCCTTTGGGATTGGGCGGCTCCAGAAGTCACAAATGACCTCATCCTCTTCCAACTGATTAAGGATCGGGCCGTGATTGACAAAGTGTATGTCACCCAGGCTGAAGTTCAGGCTGAGTTCGATAAGCAGTTCACCGAGATCAAGAAGCAAGTTCCTCCAGGAAAGGATGTCAACGAATTCCTTCGAGAGAAAGGGTTCCCCAAGTCCCGGCTGTACCTCCACGTTCACGCCGACCTCCTCATCACCAAAATTGTGGATTTAAAGTTCAAGGCCGCCGACTACATCAGCGTTTCAACCCTCCTGGTCAAGGCAAAGAGCACCTCTCCGGCGGACGTTCAGGAAGCATCAGGCAGAGCGACGGACATCTACAATCGCCTCAAGAAGGGTGAAGATTGGGATAAGGTCTTGGCAACCACGGATCAGACTCCGCAGACCATTCAGACCCATGGCATTCTCGGCTGGAGAGCAGTGGCCGCGTTCCCGACCGCCACCAAGGATGAATTCAAGACCCTGAAGGTTCACGAGTACACCAAGCCGGTTGAAACTGCGAACGGACTTCAAATCTTCCGAGTCGATACTCTTGGAGTCAACGCCGATGCAAAAAGCATCGCCGACCTTAAGAAGCAGTACGAAGACCGAGCAAAAAACTCCTTGGTCCCAGAACTTCAAAAGAGCGCGAAAATCGAAAAGATGTTCCCTAAGCCTGCCAAGTAGGTCCCTTTCGAGGGAACTTTCTTGCCCGGCGAGGGGTAGATTCTTGTTGGAGACACCACGGAAACGGTGGAAACGGAGGTCGGGGCATGGAAGCTCCCTCCCATATTTCTTCTGTCCTTCAGCTTCCTTTCCCCGTTGTCTCCATTCTCTTTCGCATAAGGTCATAATCGTCTTCATCGACTATGGGGAGGACGCTGCTCATTGGAAACCCCGGCTCCTCATGGCGCGAGTGGCTTAAAGAGCATCGCGGCCAACGTCCCTTTTTGTGTCTGGATCCCGCTGACCCCATTCAAGGCACGCCAGGTCAACTCACGCTAAATATTGGCGGCAGACCCAGCTTCATCCGCTTCTACGGAAGCCTTGACCCTCAGAGGTCTCCCCATATCCTCCCATCTGTTCTGGCCCAGGCTATGGAGCAGTCTCCGGAAGATCTGCTCGTTCAGCTCTTTCCCTACCGCCCAATGCCGCTCCTTCGGCAAACCACGGCACTTCTTGCTCAGCAGTTCCGCCCAACCGAAATTTTGATAGCCGCGGGAACGGACATGGACCAAAGCGGATTCCCGATCGGGCCCGTGGAAGTTGAAATTGAATCTGCCTTCCCACCAGTTGTCCAGTTAGCTCAGCGAAAGGCTCTGTGGATGAAGCTATTTGAGGGATGTGAAAAGCATGCCTTTGATTTGAGAAAGGTCACTGTCGAGGGAACCCGACTTGGAACCGGCGTCAGACTTTCGGCCGATGATCTTCAGCGCGCCCGCCTTAAAGACGTTCTGTACGCGGAGCGCGCGGGCAGCACCCTGTTCGCGGTGACAGATATCGATGTTGAGGAGCACGATGTCGCGGCGGCTCTCGACTTCACCGGTTGCTCTCGTGCTCAGTTTGTGGCGCCCGGAATGTACCGAAACCTACTGTGCAGCTTCGCAAAGCAGCACGGAGAAGATTTCGGAATGGGAATCCTTACCGACGTTGATTGGAAGTCGATGCGCGGGTTCGCCTTCTGCAACGCCGTGGCCCCTGCGCCGGTCCGAATCCTGCGGTTGGGTTCGATACGCGTCGACAGCAACGGACAGGAACTCGGGGAAGTTCGCCCCTGGCAGGTATAACCCTTGCGATGCGTGTGATCCTTGTCCGCCACGGACAGACTTCGTGGAACATCAGCGGACGAGCCCAGGGGCACACTGATATTTCGTTGGACCCAACCGGACTTGAGCAAGCTGCCAACCTGCGATTCGCCTTTGAGGAAATAAGCGTAGACCGCATCTGGTGCAGCGACCTCGTCCGTGCCAAGGAGACTGCATCCGTCGTTTCAGACGTTACAGCCGTAAAGGTCGAGTACCGAAAGGATCTGCGGGAACGCTGTTTCGGAGAGTGGGAAGGAAGACCCTTCAGCGACGTGCAGAGATTCACTCACGAAATTGCAGAGGAGAATCAAATCACAAATCAGCTTGTCCGCCCACCTGCTGGTGAATCGTTTCAGGATGTATGGAATCGACTCGATAAGGTTGTGACAGAACTTGAGAACTCAGACGAAACCATCGTCATTGTTTCCCACGGCGGCACCTTATCGCTGCTGGTTGCCCGGCTGATCGCAGGAACCTTAAACACCTGTCGAGCGTTTCGACATGAGAACACCGGCATTACAGAACTGGAGCGAAGGCCGGATGGTCTCTTCCTCATGGTGCGCTACAACGACACCAGACACCTGACCGCAAATTTAACTCGATGAACAGAATTGGCGTGTGGTTCCTAAAGCGCTGGCCCTCCCTGGTGGGTGCAGTCCTCTTTCTGCTGGCCTACGCACCCTTCAACATCTGGCCGCTGATGTTTGTGGCGCTCGCGCCGATGCTGAGTCAGTTGCGAAAGGCGGACTCAAAAGAAGCCTGGCGCATCGGCTATCTGTTTGGGTTTGTGTTGTTCCTTGGCCAGATGTTCTGGCTCTACGTCCTTGCGAACCATTGGATTCATCGCCCAGTCCTCTCCTTCTTCCCGTTTTTACTCACGGCGGTGCTGGAAGGTCTCTTTTTCGGGTGGGTGGCTCGCCTGGCCAGACACTGCTGGCTGAGAGGATGGCCGATCCTGATTCCCATCGCCTGGGCAGGTATGGAGGTCGCTCGCAGCTACTTCCCCGTCGTCGCTTTGCCATGGGGACTTGCCGCTACGCCGCTGTACAAGGCACCTCTTTTGATTCAGACCGCCCACTTTGGAACCATATATTTGGTCTCAGCATGGGTGGTGTTGCTGAACACAATCCTGGCAATGGTGATGGACAAAGAGCAGCAGCCGAAGGCGCGTCCGCTTATCGCAGCATTTCTAGTGATGTTTGCGGTCAGCATCGTTCAATCTCGCCTCTCACCTCCAAGCCGACCTTTTCCCGTCACTGTCGGTCAGCCTGGTGTGGACATGGCGTTTGGCGACCGAGACCTTCGGTCCAGCCAGATCGCTGAAAGCGTGAATCGAATCAGCGATCAGGCAGTTCGAAATCATTCGAAGCTCCTCGTACTGCCTGAGGGAATCGGGAATGACTCCCACAACCCGCCTCGTCCACCTTTTGTGCTCGATAAGAGCCTCCCAATGCTGTTTGGAGGCCAAAGAGACGAGGGCAAGCTGACTTACCAAACTGCGTTTGGCTTTGATGGGACTTGGCACTCAGCGGATAAGACACGTCTGGTCATCTTTGGGGAATTTGTCCCTGGCAGAAGTTCCTTTCCATGGGTTGCCAAAACGTTCGATCTCCCCACCGATGACCTTAGCGCCAGCACGAAAGGAGTCCAGAGTGTCACCGTTGCTGGGGCCATTGCTGGACCGATGCTCTGCTTCGAAGCACTGTTCCCAGATGTTTCATTCCAGCAGGCAAAAAACGGAGCTCAGTTCATCTCCGTGATGTGCATCGATGACTGGTACATGGGCACTCCTGCTCCGGACCAGCTTAAGGCGGCTTCAATCTTTCGTGCCGTAGAGACGGGCCTTCCTCTCGTTCGCTCTGCCAGCCTGGGCTCCACCCTTGCACTAGATGGTCACGGAAACGTTCTCGGCGAATTGCCAATTGGAACCCCTGCCGGCCTCAACGTGACGCTTCAGCTTCCAACCCAAAGCACCTTTTTCCCGTTCATGTTCGCCTTCCCCGGGATCGCGCTGATCTTCGCCGTCGCGCTTCCGTGGCTTCCAAAGCGAAAGAAGCTTGAACCAACGGAAGAATCAGCGTAGCGGGTTCGCCGATTCTAGCTTCAACAGTGCGGTGAACTTAGACTTAAGCGCCTCATCCGAAGAAGCCATCAAACGGTGACCAAGAATGATACTTTTTGCGAGCCGGACGAGCCGAAGCGTTTTGACCTCTTTTGGCTCATCCGAATCCATTCGCATATGGGAGAAGAAGTCAAAAGCGCGTCCAAGACCGTCGTCGCCTGTAAACCCAGTTGCGTCCGAAAGTGCATTTAGCGCTGCAAGCTGCGAAGGGGATGCCCAGGACTGCACTGTACGAAACGGTGTCGACAACACTTCCGAATCTGTAGATTCCACGAATCGCCTCAGAAAGACGTCCGAAGTGCAGACCGGAGTGTCAATTGAATCATCGTGAATCAGGCTGTAGGCAAACGCCTCGTTCATCCCAACTTTGCCATCGTGGTTATAGTCCGCTCCCGTCACCTTTCTGCCCGTTCGATCCGTGCCCGTCAGCGCAGCAAAGAAGTAGCTGGTGAAGTCGCGATAATTGGCCTCATTCACTTCTGAGGTGCACCCAGCCGCCATTCTTTGAGCGACACTGGCGAAGAATCCACAAACGTTGAGGTTGGCCAAGTCCCCCTTTGCATCGGCGTCCTTAAACAGCAGATTGCCGAAAGCTCCCGAGAAGCATTCCACCATCACGAGCGTAATCGGGGTCTGTTTCGGGAATGCCTGAAGGGACCCTGCCAGGTCTTTTACCGTAAGGTGTTTATCGTTCCAGAGGTCGTAGTTATTGTTGGCGTATTGGCTTGAATAATTTGGACTTCCGTGACCGGTGAAATAAAGTAATACAGGAGATGTTGGTGTTGAGACAGCGTCATTGGAGAGGTGAAACAGCTCCTGCTGGATCTGCTCAGGGCTACTGGGTCCGTCAATGCGGGCAATCTGGGGGGCACGATAATAGGTTTTCTCGTCCGGATCTTCGCAGAGGACATTCTTTGAGAGAGGATCGCCATCGGTAAACAGCACTCGCGAAGTCGCATCGACAGGGAGAAGTCGAGAGACATAACGGACATTGCTCTCAATCGCCACCTGATTGTGTTTGGCATCTGGCCCGCCCCCAACGATTAGCGTGTGCAGGCGCGCCGCTGCCTTGAAGGACTCATGAGCGGGTCCTGAAGAGGCCAAAGCCCCAACCAAGAGCAACACCCCTGCCCCAACCCAAAATCCACGCCTCGCCGTACCCATGGTTATCGGACGACAATTTTGCTAAAAAGGTTAGCCCTTGTGAAGTTAGATCTTTCTGGTACGCCCTCGGCGTCGAACGCCAAGGGCGTTCTTCCTAAGAGCCTAGGGTTAGCTGCTCAGGCGGTTTATCCCAGGGCAAGGCGATGCCGAGATCAACCGCAGCGCGGTTGTGTCCGAAAGGCTTTGGACGGGACCATCCATGGCTTCATGACGATGATTCCCGGACACAACCGCCGTGCCATTGTTTTGACCACGCCCCAACCCTAGGGTAGCCCTCGATTTGCGAGTGCAACCCTAGGCTATTACGAAGAACGCCGAAGGCGTTCTGGGGTGGCATATCCTCATCATGGTACGGGCTATTGGACAACGGCTGTGTTCCAATTTGCGCACGCGTCAGCCCAAATCGAACGCCAAAGGCGTTCTTCCTAATAGCCTAGGGTTAGCCGCTCAAGCGGCTTACCCTAGGTTCGGGTCTGTCTTAAATCCGCGGCCATCGCTTGGCCATCCTCGCTAAATAGAAAGGCTCAAAGAATTCAACGAGTCCCAGCGAAGGGACACTTCCTCCGGAAGCGCCCCGGAACCGGATAGGTAGGGACGATACTGTTCATAGCCAACAGCCTCCAGGAGCCGCAATTCACAAAAGAGGTCGCGAGCCTGCTCATTGGGCAATCTTCCCACCCAGACCCAATCACCATCCTGGAACTCGGATATGTTCGTAACGGACTCGGTCTGGTTGGATTCAATCTTCAGCTGGGTTGCCCTATTCTTAACGCCAGATGCAAGGATCGCCTGAAGAATGCGTGCGCTTAGCCAATTCCTATTGCTGCGGCAAATCGACTCCGCAGCAGGATAGGTTTCAGCCAATTCGAAGACGCGAACTTGAAGGGCAAGGCATTCAGGAACCTCGACGGATTGCTCGACAAACAAATCCCATTCAAGCGCAAGCTCTTCGAACCCCACCCAAAACATTAGGGATTGAGACGGGTATCGCAGTCGTTCGAGCCAAGCTTCGGCGCGTGCTTCCATTCTCGTGAACTGAACAGTGTGCTCTCGGAACGGACGCACAACGAAAGCTCGGTGAAAAAATGCCACCGTCCTGGCCAAATTCCGAGATTGCCAGAATAGGTGTGTCATCGGTTTGGATGTTAGAGGAGGTCCCCCGCATGAACGAGTTTTTCCCGGTGACCTCGCTTTGAGACCCTAGTTGCGGCTCGAATACAAGGATTATTCATATTAAGCCGGTTGCCCCGGCATTTCCAAAGCCTTAGCAGCGTGAATTTCCAAATACGCCCGCGTCAGCCCAATGGAACGCCAAAGGCGTTCTTCCTAATACCCTAGGGTTAGCCGCTCAAGCGGCTTACCCTAGGTTCGGGCGGCAAACCAATCAACCGCAACGCGATTGTTGTGCTCTGGAGGGAAAAGACCTATTCCAGTATCTGGCCGCCGTCTTCCAACGTCGCGTAGGCGACGTTGGCGAAGGCGGGGGTTTTGGCGGCGATGCGGTCCATGACTTCACCCGCGTTGAACAATGGGGCTTCCGGCTTGATGCGCAGCGACAGCTCGGCAACGGCTCGCCATACTGGCTTGGATTCACCCGGAGCGGACATCACTGGCTTAGAACGCTGTACGCGGCGCTCCAGATTGGTATAGGAGCCATCGGCTTCGCTTGGTGCCGTCGCGGGAAGAACGACGCTGGCATAGCCAACCGTCTCCGACTGAAGAACGTCTTGAACTACTAAGAACTCAACATTTTCCAGGGCCGCTTCAACGAGCTTTTGGTCTGCGTACTCAGCGAACAGATCGACGCCCGCCAGCCACAGGAACTTAATCTCACCGTTGACGCATCCCTGAAGGATTTCGTACGTGTTTCGACCTCCCTTACCGGGAAGGAATCCGAGCTCAGCGGCACCCTGCTCGTTGGCGGTTGTTGAGTAAACACTGCAGATCGACCCGCTGATAGCGGCAAGAGCATTGAGCTGAGTGAGAGCCTCGGCTCCGCCTTGCTGGTCGATGAGAGAACTCGTTGCGATGATCGGCGCTGCGTTCTCCTTAAGAATCGCCGCCGCCGATGCGATGTCGGTTGCCCGGACGCCGGTCGCTGCTTCTACAGTCGAGAGCGCGGACGCATCTCCAGCAGCTACTGACGCCAGTCCAGCAGCCAGAATATCTCCGGTCCCTGGCCGGTACCGGAGAATCACGTGAGCAAAGCTATCTACGTCAGTTGGAACGTCGGTGGCAACCACAACCTTAGCTCCGTACTTAAACCAAGCTTTTCGAACACGAAGGAAAAGGATGGGTTCCTCGTCAGCAAGAGAAGTTCCGAAGACAAGGATCGCCTTCTTGGATTCGTAGCTGGCAATGGGAAGCTTAGTTGCCGTAGCAGCAACTCCAAAAGGAGAATCGGGCGTCGCAAGATTGGCACTCACGCGGTAGTCCATGTTCGCGGACTTCAGCGTGTCGTGGAACAGATGCTTCAGAGTGAAGAGGTCCTCGTTGGTTCGAGTTCCGCCAGCAATCACCGCGATTTCAGGGCCCTTCAATCCGTCTAGGCCACCCAGAATCGAAGCGTAGGCCTCTGCCCAGCTCACAGGTGAAAGCGAATTCGTGTTTCGAACGTGCGGAAGCTTCAGACGCTTGTCCGAGTTGAACTTGTAGTGACCGAACTTCCCGCGGTCGCATGTCCACTCTTCATTAACGGCCTCGTTGGTTCGCCCGTTGATTCGAACGATCTCATCAGCGCGGTAGTCCATGTGCACGCTGCATCCGTTGCTGCACAGCGTGCAGGTGGCAGGTCGCGTCTGGAGGTCCCAAGGACGAGCGCGGAAGCGGTACTTGGTGCTGGTCAGCGCACCGACTGGGCAAATCTCGATCACGTTGCCGCTGAACTTCGAATCGAAGTCTCGCATCTCGAACGTGGACGGCTGCATTCGACCGCCTCGGAACCGGAAAGCAAGCTGGGAATCGCCAGAAATTTCTTCGGTGAAGCGAACGCATCGGCCGCACTGGATACAGCGCTCAAGGTCAAGCGTGACGTACTGGCTGAGAGGGAACGCCTTCGGCGCGTGACGCTTCAGTTCCACAAAGCGACTGGTCGATGGACCGTAAGCCAGCGTATTGTTCTGGAGCGGGCACTCGCCACCTCGGTCACAAATCGGACAGTCAAGCGGGTGATTGATGAGAAGAAATTCGAGAACGCCCTTTCGATCCTTGTGAATCGCTTCCGTGTCGGTATAGACCATGAGGCCTTCCGATGCAGGAAGGGTACATCCCGCCTGGGGTTTGGGCATCTTTCGGACGCTGCCGTCGGGCATTTTGAATGCACATTCCACCAGGCACATTCGGCACATGCCGACTGGCTTCATTCGAGGGTGGTAGCAGAAGATCGGAATCTCAAGCCCAAGGCGCTTCACGGATTCAACGATCATCTCCCCCTTGGGAACCTGAAGTGGGATGTCGTTGATGGAAATGTTGACTGTCTGAACGTCCGCAACCGCTGCCATGCTTGATCCTGCTGGTCCGGGCACGCCCGGCAACCGTTTCTGAGTCTACCTACGGAAGCACCTTCCTCGTGGCGTCTCATTCATGAGAACATGTTGCAAGCTTCCACCGTCATATACACCGCCAAGTCTGAAGACGTCTTCTAGCCGGCAACACAAACTGGTATGGTGCTCTCGGGATCGGCTTTGAATCGCATGGGTCTGAATCAAAATACTCGCGGGAGCAGTCGGCGACGCACTCGAGGCATTGGCAGTAAAGAGGGGCTTTTGCTCATCTTCGTGGTCATTGCCGCCTGCGGAATTTTGATCCCGATCGCGGTTCGGCAACGGAGAAACACCATGTTGCTCTCTGAAGCGGGACTGATGCGGCGCGTCTATGTGGCTCTCGCCTTTTACGAGGAGCAATTTGACAACGCGCCAGCCCCAACCCTAGTGGCGGCGTCCGCCTATGATCCTCATCAGGCAGACTATCAGTCGCCGTCCGACCCTTTTATCGATGAGAAACCTGGCAGCAAAGGATTCCCAAACGATCCCGGGCTTAGCAATGGGGAAACAGCTCCATTCCGTCTCAGCTTTTCTTATATCCAGAACTACACTCGAACTGGAAAGTTAAAACTGAAGCCATGGCAGGAACTCCGGCGGAACCCACTCATCGGAGAAATCGCTGATGAATGGACGGGGACGGTAGCCCCAGGCTCCCCGTTTGAAGCTCAAGTGTCTGGCCAAGTTCTTCGAATCGGCACCGACGGCGCCGTCTTTCAGCTAAAGGATAGGGGCGGACCAAAGCAATTAGGCAACGCCGAAGACCTGTTCCTGAAACGGTAGCGAAGCAAATCCCGCGCCAGACTGAGGTACGGACAAAAAAAGACTGACTGTGACAGCGTGTCCAGTCAGCCTTTCCAACGAATCAGCCGTTTGTGCGGTGTCGTCGTCGTCCCTTCTTCTTCCCAACGATCGGCTTCTCAGCCCCCGCCGCCTGGCAGGGAGAGATCGTGTTGATCTGTAGGTAGCCGGCATCGCTCACCGTAACCAATGAATTGCCGTCTGCGGTGAAACACACCGGAGAACCAACAGTATTCTCATTCTCAAGCTGAGCCACCTTTTGGAAGGTATAGGCGTTCCAGAGGTCGACGGAACGATCAGTAGATCCAGTTGCGATCAAATTGCCGTTCGGTGAGAAGGCGGTGTACATGATGAAGTCCTTGTGGCCAACAAGCGCTCCAACCTTTTTCATCGATTTCGTGTCAAAAACGTCCGCCTCACCATTCTTACCAGCGGTGACGGCTCGAGTGCCGGCAGCGTTGTAGCCGATGTCAAATACGCCCTGGGTGTCGTCTGTCGTCAGGAAACCAAGCTCTCTGCCGTTGGACGCATCGTAGGTTCTTCCGCCTGGGCCTAAAATGCCAGTCGAAAAGGTGTAGGGCAACGTTGGACTAAATGTAGCCCCGTAGAAATTTGCACCTTTACCAAGAATCTTTCGGGCCTCTTTCTTGGAGTCCTTGCTGAGGTCGTAAACGTTGATCTGGTCGTCTTTACCGGTGCTGATCAGATACTGCCGAGTGCGGTTGAAGCTCAACTTCTGAATGCCTTTCGTATGAGTTCGATATTCCCGAACCTTCTGGCCAGTGAGAGCATTCTCAATAAAGATTCGAGCCGTTTCATCTCCAGTGGCCACATACTCGCCGTCTGGGCTCCAAGCCGCCGCGTAGGCTGGCTGAATGTGCTTGGCAAGAATACGCACAACCTGGTGGGTTTTCGCGTCGAGGATCCGAACCGAGCCATCCTCATTGCAGACGAGCACCTTGGAGCCTGTTGGCGCAGACGCCAACGCGACTGGGCGCAGATATGGAATCGTCGCGCTGGTCTTCACCGTGATGGTGGGGCCAGACTTCATCGTGCCCATCGCAATTGCGGCAGCAAAAAACATTCTAATGATCCTCCGTGAATCCAAGGCTGAGGGCGTATCATTTCGCCCCAAGGTCCCTACGTCTAGAGACGTGTGAAATGATCCGAGTTGGGCGAAAATACGCGATCCTGCTGATTTTATCTTTCTTGAACCGCGGCAAAGGCTGCCTGGGTGGATCGATTTATCGCCGTCTCGCAGAGAAGGTCGGGTAAACCGTCTCTTCCGGTTCAACGACGAATCTCGAGATTGGTTCCCTCCGCCACACCCATGTCACTTACGTCTGCTGAACTTCTGCCTCGACCTGCCAGTGAGGAGGTCCGATTTGAGACGCAGGCCGATCTCCGCCACGATGGCACCCTAGGGGAAGCCAGACTCGTTGTCACAACGGAGCGGGCGTACCGATATGAGCACACTCCCGCTGGCGAACTGCTTATCGCTTCGTACGACCTGAAGAGCCTAAAGAATCCAAGGTTGGAAGATCTCGTCGACGCACATGCCGTCGTAGCAGACTTTGAAGGCAACGAAGTCGAGCTCATTCGGATGACCAGCCGTCGGTCACTGTTGGCGGCCGGGGCCGAAAAGCGATTGCAGGCGCTGGTGAAGGGCGAAGAGATGCCTGAAATCGAGGACAACGTGCGCGTTTGTCCAAAGTGCTCCCGACCGCTTCCTGAACACTCGGACGTGTGCGAAGGGTGCGTCAATCGTGGAAAGACGCTCATCCGCCTCTTCCAATACGCCAAGCCGTACCAGGGAAGGGTTCTTTGGGGAACTGTCCTTGCCCTCGGTGGCACTGTCCTCGAACTTGGCCCACCGAAGCTCACCCAGTGGTTGGTGGACGATGTTCTCATTCATCGCAAGGCATCGCTGCTCGGCCCCCTTGTCCTCGGGCTGATTGCCATGCGGCTGTTGGTGATGGTCGTGCAGATTGCGCGCGGGCGAAACGTCGCCTTCCTGGGAATGAAGATCACCGTAGCGATCCGCGGCACCCTCTTCGAGAAGCTCCAGGCCCTCAGTCTCAATTTCTACGATAAGCGGAATGTCGGCTCGATCATGTCTCGGATGACCAACGACACCGGTGCGCTCTATGACGTGCTTGTGGACGGAATCCCAGTCCTGCTGAACCAAGGATGCATGATCATCGGCATCCCGGTTGCTCTCCTGATCATGAACTGGCACATGGCAGTTT
Source organism: uncultured Armatimonadota bacterium (assembly GCA_903927025.1). Lineage (GTDB taxonomy): Bacteria > Armatimonadota > Fimbriimonadia > Fimbriimonadales > Fimbriimonadaceae > Fimbriimonas. Next base: position 129,977 of record CAIYLG010000012.1, on the reverse strand, counting down.
GGGCTTTAATCCCAGTGCCATTCGTTCTCGTTGCGGTGCGATGGTTCCGACGCAAAATGATGCGAGTTTGGAGCCGTTTTTGGCACAACTGGTCGCGCTTGGGCGGCACTCTAAACGGGATTCTGCAGGGAACGCGGGTTGTGAAGGCTTTTCACGGCGAAACACGAGAGGTCAAGCGCTTCGACCGTCGAATTACAGAATTGGCCCACACCGGCTATCTGGCGGAGTCTGCCTGGTCCAACTTTTTCCCCGTCGTGATGTTCACGATGAGCCTCAGCACCTTTGTGATCTGGTGGACGGGTGGACGCAGCGTTCTCGATGGAGAAATGAGCCTAGGGCAGCTCACCGCATTCATCGCCTACATCGCGATGCTTCAGCAACCCTTGATGATGCTTCAGCGCATCATCGACTGGTCTTCCCGAGCCCTCACCGCCGCTGAGCGAGTGTTTGAGGTGATGGACACGCCCGTCGAGATCAGAAATGTCGAAGATGCCGTTCGGATGCCCAAGATCCATGGCGACGTGACCTTCTCGGACGTTCACTTTGGCTACGACAAAGCCCGCGAGGTCCTCCACGGCATCGACCTTAAGGTGAAGGGCGGGGAAATGATCGGCCTCGTCGGTCACAGCGGTGCGGGCAAGTCCACCATGATCAACCTGCTGATGCGGTTCTATGACCCGACTCAGGGCTCGATCAGCCTTGACGGAGTTGACCTTCGGAAAATTGACTTGGAAGATTTTCGTCGCCAGGTAGGCGTCGTGCTTCAGGAGTCGTATCTGTTCCCTGGCTCGATCAAGGACAACATTTCCTATGGTCGCCCCGAAGCCAGCCTTGAGGAGGTAATTGGCGCCGCGAAAGCCGCTAATGCTCACGACTTTATCGTCACTTTCCCAGACGGCTATGACTCATACGTGGGAGAACGCGGACAGCGACTTTCCGGCGGTGAGCGCCAGCGCATCGCGATTGCGCGCGCCATCCTCCACAACCCCAAGATTCTGGTCCTTGACGAAGCAACCGCGAGCGTGGACACGGAAACCGAGCGCATGATTCAGGAAGCGCTGGAACGCTTGACCGACGGACGAACTGTATTCGCCATCGCGCATCGGCTATCCACACTTCGCAACGCAGATCGTTTGGTTGTCATCGACGATGGCAAAATCGCCGAAGTCGGAACCCACGATGAGCTCCTTGCCCTAGAAGGTGGCATCTATAAGAAGCTGGTGGACATGCAGCAGGAAGTCAATCGACTCCGAGAGAACTACATCGCGGAAGAGTAGCTCTAGTGGCTCATCTTCAGAAGGCTAAAAAAGCCCATGGTCGCCGCAATCCTTCTCTGCCTCGCAAAAATCCCCACGCTGTGCATCGATCCCGGTCATCCGAGTGAAGTCGGGCTTGGCACACGTGGCAGGCACATCTCTGAGATCAAGCTTGCCTGGCAGGTTGCTAAGAGGCTGGAAGCCGAAATGAAGTCACGGGGATGGAGAGTGGTTGTCACAAAGCACTCTGAAGGTGAAAGGGTCACAAACCGCAAACGCGCCGAAATCGCCAACGCCTGTCATGCCGACCTCATGCTTCGCCTCCATTGCGATGCCGCAAGCGGGACCGGGTTCACCGTCTTCTACCCAGACCGTCAAGGCCGCATCAACGGCACCCAGGGTCCCAGCAAAGCGCTGCTCAAAGAGGTTCGCCCCATCGCCGAGCGCTTTCACGAGTCGTTAAGCCACGAACTGCGCGGATTCCTAAAGGACAACGGCCTCAAGAGCGACATTCGCACCCAAGTTGGCGCCCATCACGGAGCCCTCATAGGTTCCATCTTCTCCAAAGTTCCGGTCGTTCTGGTGGAGATGTGCGTGCTCACAAACCGCACGGATGAAAGCAAACTTAGCTCCAAAATAGGTCAAATTCGTCTTGCTTCCGCCCTGGCAAAAACTTGTGCAGCTACGTTTGAAAGATCCCGAACCAGCGGCGCACGTTAGCTGGTATCATCCGCAAACTTGCGAGGGTCGAGTCGAAAGATGAGTCCGCCGCGGGGGAAGTCCGGTGAGAATCCGGCGCTGTGCCGCAACGGTGTGGGTCCAGGTGACCTAAGCCCGAATGCCCGCCTTGCATGCGTCATGTGACGCCGTCGCCTACGAGCATAGGTGGTCGAGGGAGCTGGGCCTTGTGGGCTCTGCCCGTCGCCCATTTAGCGTCGGTTCGATGGTCTCACTCGTCTGCGCCACCGTGCGCGCCGTGAGGACAATCGTGCGTATCCAACCTAAATCAGCCTTCACCCTTATCGAGCTGCTTGTCGTCATCGCCATCATCGCGATCCTAGCCGCCATCCTCTTCCCCGTTTTCGCCCAGGCGAAGGCCGCCGCGAAAAAGACCCAGTCGCTGTCTAATCTCAAGCAGATTGACCTGGCATGGACCATGTACAACAACGACTTCGATGACACTTGCATGCGGGTCGCGATCCAGGGCACAACTGTTACCTACTACTGGTGGGGCGCGTGGGACGGCACCAAGCTCACTCCCCAAAATGGACTGCTGTATCCTTACGCCAAGAGCCAAGGCATCCAGGCTGACCCTAGCTTCGACAACACTCTCCGAACCGCACTCGGGCTCACTGGGTATGGCTACAACTACGTGTATCTCAGCCCGGCCACCTATAACCCGCCCGACTACGTCGAGGTTGACGTCCCCGTCAATTTCAGCCAGATCGGTCACCCCGCTGAGACGATTACCTTCGCGACAAGCGCTCGAATCAACAACTGGTCGTACTCCGCGCCCACCCTGGAGGGCAATACCTACCTAGATCCCCCCAGCAACGCCAACCCGTCCTTCCACGGTCGCAATACAGGCAATCAGGGAAACATCGCCTGGTGTGATGGGCACGTGAAGTCGATGACTCCCACCTATCGAACAGGTTCATTCGGCTACGGATTCGACGAGAGCATGTTTGCACCTCAACACTTGGGCGAGATCACCAAGAGTGGCGACCTCACCTCGGACGACTACTTTAACCTCAACTGACAAGTTTTCCACAGGTGCCAATTTGCCAATCGGCGGGGCACCTGTGGACGCTGGGTCTCCCCAGCCTGTAAGCTGTGCGCAATGCATCCGCTTCGAATTGGAATCATAGGTGTCGGCAACATCAGCGGCATCTACATAAAGAATCTCACCTCATTTCGCAGCACGACGATCAGCGCCGTTGCGGACATCGATTTGAGTCGCGCTGAGGCCGTTGCCGGCCAAATTGAGGGTGCAGAGGCATTGACGCCGGAAGGGCTCCTTGCCAGTGCCAATGTGGATTTGGTCTTAAATCTTACAATTCCTAATGCTCATGGCCCCGTCGCAATCGCCGCGGCCAAAGCTGGAAAGCACGTTTACAACGAAAAGCCCCTCTCGATCCGCCTTGAGGATGCCGAGGCCCTTTTGGCAGAGGCAAAGAAGGCGGGCACTTTAGTCGGCGGCGCACCAGATACCTTTTTGGGGGGCGGAATACAGACCTGCCGAGCTCTCATTGAGGAAGGGGCGATCGGAGAGCCAATTGCGGCAAACGCCTTCATGTTGTGCAGAGGGCACGAGGGTTGGCATCCAAATCCGGACTTCTACTATGCCGTCGGCGGTGGCCCGATGCTGGACATGGGTCCTTACTACATCACCGCCTTGGTCAACCTCATCGGCGGTATCCGGCGCGTAAGCGGCTCTACGCGAATCACATTCCCTACTCGAACCATCACCAGCAAGCCGAAGCATGGACAGACCATTAATGTGGAGACTCCAACCCACATTAGCGGCACGATGGATTTCGACAACGGTGCGATCGGCCACATCACCACCAGCTTTGATGTTTTCGCCAACGACATGCCCAACATCGTGATTTATGGGTCTGCGGGCTCCCTCATCGTTCCCGACCCCAACGGGTTTGGCGGCGAACCCCTAATCAAGCGTGCCGGAGAGCAGGAATTTCGGCCAGTGCCGCTAACCCACGGGTTCTCTGAGAACGCCCGAGGAGTTGGGGTTCTCGATATGGCGTACGCAATTCGGGGCAACAAGAAACCACGTGCAAGCGGAGAGCTCGCCCACCACGTGCTAGAGGTCATGCACGCTTTTGAAAAGTCGTCGACACTCGAGAAGCACATTCACCTCACCACCCACACAGAAAAGCCGGAAGCGATGGCTCCCGACACATACGCAGACGAACTCGATTAACGGAAACAACAATGAGCGGATTGAAGGTTCTCTTTATCGGCGGCACCGGCATCATTAGCTCGGCCTGCACGCCGCTGGCTGCCGCAAAGGGCATGGACATCTACCTGCTCAACCGTGGCAAATCTTCGCGACCGACTCCGGATGGGGTCAAGGTCTTAAATGGCGATATTCGTGACCTCGCCTCGGCAGAAGCCGCCTTGCAGGGCCATGAGTGGGACGTAGTTGTTGACTGGATCGCCTTCACACCTAAGCATATCGAAACCGATATCAAACTCTTTGAAGGCAAGACGAAGCAGTTCGTTTTTATCTCCTCCGCATCGGCGTATCAAACTCCGGCGAATTCATTGCCTATCACGGAATCGACGCTGCTGGACAATCCGTTCTGGGGCTACTCGCGAGACAAAATAGCCTGCGAAGAGATGCTGGTGGCGGCCTATCGGGAGCGAAAGTTCCCCTACACCATCGTCCGCCCATCACACACCTACGACAAGACGCTGCTCCCGTTCGACGGCGGCTACACCGTTGTGGATCGGATGCTGAAAGGCAAACCAGTGATCGTTCACGGTGACGGAACTTCGATTTGGACTCTGACCCACCACACAGACTTTGCCAAGGGCTTTGTTGGCCTTCTCGGCAACTCTCACGTTATTGGAGATGCGATCCACATCACCTCAGACGAGTGGCTCACATGGAATCAGATCTTCGACATCGTCGCTGAAGCCGCCGGAACGACCGCAAATAAAGTCCACGTCCCATCAGGAGTCATTGCCACTTACGACCAGGGATGGGGCGCAAGCCTGCTCGGCGACAAAACTCACAGTTCTATCTTTGACAATTCAAAGATCAAACGCTTGGTTCCCGAATTCAAGTGCACCACGCCATTCTCGGCTGGAGCCAGAGAGATCATGGCGTGGTTTAGCGCAGATGCTTCTCGTCAACAAGCTGACGAGAAGACGGACGCACTGATGGACAAGATCCTGGTCGACTTCTGCTTGAAGTCCTAAGGCACCCAGTCTGCAACGAAAAGATTCGTTTCGCGCGGCTGCTTTCCATACCGGTTGGAGGCGAAGACGAGCTTCTTACCGTCTCGGGTCCACATCGGGAAGCCATCGAACTGGGGAGCGGTCGTCACACGTTCCAAGTTCTTACCGTCGAGCGTGCACATATACAGATCAAACTCTCGCCCCTTGGGGTCGGCAAAGTTGGTGCTAAAGATGATGTGCTTTCCGTCCGGATGAATGAACGGAGCAAACGAAGCGCCTCCAAGATGAGTGACCTCATGCTTATGGCTTCCATCGGCGTCCATTACCCATATCTCAAGCTTTCCAGGGCGGACAAGGTTCTGATGAAGAAGGTCCAGGTAATCCTGCTTCTCCGCTTCATTGTTGACTGCCTGTCGGCGATAGGCAATCTTCTTGGAGTCCCAACTTACAAAGGGACCGCCATCGTAGCCGATGATGTTCGTCAATCGCTTGATGTTTGAGCCGTCCAGGTTTGCTCGGTAGATATCGAGGTCGCCATCAAAGCTTCCTGTGAACGTGAGGTACTTGCCATTTGGGGCAATCGTGGTTTCGGCCACGTAGCCATCTCGCTTGATGATCGGAGTGATTCCAGTGCCATCCAGGTTGGCGCGGTAGAGCGCATAGTCGGGGTTCACCATCCACACATAACCCTTGCTGCGGTCAATGTCCGCCTGCTTGCCTGGGTTTCGCTCATGGGTTGAGCTGAAGTAAATGTACTTGCCATCTGGGCTGAAGTAGCTGCAGGTACACCGACCTTTGCCGGTGCTTACAAGGCGCTTGTCAGAGCCATCCGCATTCATCGTAAAGATCTGTTCATCCGGATAGCCGGGTTGCTGAGACTGAAAAATCAGCTTTGTGCCCTCTTTGTTCCAGTACGCTTCGGCATTCTGACCGCCAAACGTTAGCTGGCGGACATTCTTCAGATGCTTCTCACCTGGAAATGCATCAACGGGAACGGAATCGGGCTGACTCTGCCCTAATGAAATCAAGAATGCGGCAAGAAACATCAAGGAGATGATGGCGCACTCAACCAACCTCCCGCTTTATCTGCCTACGGATGGATAGCTCAATTTGATGAAATATCGTCGCAATGAGCTGTCTAGTAGGGCGGAATGTTCTGCTGACCTGGCGGTGCCGAAAACTGTCCAGGCTTGCTATTCGCGTAGGCCTTCCTGTATTCCTCATACGATTTCTCGTACTCCTTGCGAAAGTCTTCAGGAAAGGAAGCGATTCCACCAGAGCTGTTTCCGTCGGGAGATTGCTCCTCCAAGCTCTTCGTCATCGTAAGGACCGGAGTGAATCTGAATTCAAATCGCATGGTGAACTGTTTCCCAAACTGCAAATTGGTTAGGTTCAGCTGTTGCCCTGGATGCGAAGCCCAGGGGAAGAGGTCTGGCCGCTCTTGGGAGTATCTCTGCCAGGCTAGGTCTCGTGCGGTCATTGCTCGAGAAATGGAAGTAAACCGAGCGCCACTATCATCGGCCAAAGCGACACCGGATGAATCCACATGGAGCGCGACGTAGGCTTGATCGGGAAACCCAATCGGCAACGCTTCGGTGGGCTCATGCAGAATCCCATTGCTGTAAAGCTCGTATTCGCCTTGGTTGAACCCCTGCCTTGGGTTTCCTGTCGTAGGTGGCGAGTACTGGAGGGCGGAGTAGCCTCCAAATACCATCTTCGCAAGGCAATTCTGAGCTTCGTTGCTGAGGGATCGAATAGCCAGCCCATCACCCTGCATCCGCTGGCGCTGGTCTTTCGTCGTCAAGGCGAGGAATCGAAGGGTATTGCTGTCGTTGAAGGATCGAGTCGAGCGATTGATCGCAACTGCCATTAGCGAAGGCATAAAGTTGTCCTGCTGATCTGGAAGATGGAGTGCAAATTCCGCGAGCTCCTCTAGATGCATCGGACTCGTCTGAAGAAGTCTCTGCAGATACGCTTTCATTTCAAACCGATCGGCTCTCGTCAGTCGGGTTGTCACTGGGCGCCTCGGCTTCACGGTTAGCCATCCATCTGCCGCCTGGACGGAGTGTCCGAACATCTCCAGTCGCTTCAGGAACTGAGACGCACGCAGCTTCTTTGTGGAATCTGACATCCCCGTCATCATCGACATATCGCTGAGGCAGGCCACCATATTGAGCCCCTTTGCCTCGGCGGCAGAGACTAGGCAAGGAGACGTGATCCACGACAACGGATCGGTCACATCGCATTGAGACAGGCGAGCAACTAAGTCAGGGGGAAGCGGCGATCCGCCCGTGCGTCCGAAGCCTTCGAGGCGCTTCGCGATCAGTGCGCCCTCATCTGGCACGAGGATCACCGGCTCGCTTGGTGTGTTCGTATCCTTGACGGTCGAGTCCGACACCGACATAAATTCGCTCGCTAGGTAAGCCTGGCTGAGCGCGATTCGCTTCCCTTTCGCATCGTATGCGGAGAACTCTACGCTAATGCCTGAAAGCTCTCCAACGCGCTGGGCCTTCACCAAGGCGGTGGCTACCTGCGGAGTTCCCTCCTCCAGATGACCCAGTTCCCCAAATCCGCTCACGGCATAAGTTGAACCTTCGAAAGTTGGGTTTTGAACGCTGTGTCGAATGAGGGCCTGGTTCCAATCAGCCTGCGCCTGCGCAAACTGATCAATTGCGTTACTCACATGGGGCGGCATCTGCCGCTGCATGGAGGTGGGGTTCGTGGACCACACCGTTGAGATGCCCGTCGTGATCGTAGCGAGTTCGACCGGATCCAATGTCATTAAGATTTGAGTCAGGACACGACCCGTTGGCGCCTCCTGACTCAGGTTCATCGAGTTCTGGTACCAGGCGGAGTATTGGCTATTGGGATTAAAGCGCTTGAGGTGAGCCGCCACCTTTATGGCGAGGGCATCAGCCACCTGAGGTGACCAAGCCGGCTGAGCCTTAGACTGTTCAAGTCGCATGGCAATAGACTTCCGAATCTCTTCGGTGTTGTAGGCACGTTCTCTGGCGTCTTGCAGATGTTGCTGATCAGACGTCCTAATCAATCGCAAAATTTGCCCTTCGGTGCGCCAAGAGCCATCCACAGCATCCGCCAGTCGCTTTAGCCCCTCGTCTATGGGAACGTCTTTCCACCGAACCGTCACAACGTCCTGTGCCGTTTGAGGAGATGCAACCAGCTGAAGACCGGTAGAAGCGCTCAGCTTTTTAAGGGTTGCCTCCAGCCGCATGGCCTGCAAGGTGATCGTCACCGGACGACTGTCCTGCCGCACATTACCCTGTGCAAATGCGGCTGTGAGCACCAACCCTACGGCAATGTTGAACGGCTTTCTCATTGGCTTTCCTATTAACAGTATGCGCCTGGTTTGTGCCAATTCGAAGGCGAGAACCTAACGATGGCTCCCTCTATCGTCGGTCGAAGATTCACGAGGATGGGTATATTCAACCTAGATACCGCTCCTTGGCCCTGAAGGAAAACTCCAACTCGACCGGGAGATCGGGCGTGTTAGGAGCAGGCCGATTTGAATAGTTTTAGCGCGAAGAAAACCCTCACCAGCAACGGAACTGAATACCAGTTCTACAGTCTCAAGGCCCTCAAAGAGAAGGGCTACGCAATCGATAGACTTCCCTACTCTCTCCGGATTCTCCTTGAGAACCTGTTGAGAACCGAGAACGGAGTCAGCGTATTTGCCGCCGATATCGAGGCGCTCGCAAACTGGGATGCTAAGGCCGAGCCCAGCACCGAGATCTCCTTCACCCCAGCCCGAGTTATCCTTCAGGACTTCACTGGCGTCCCCTGCGTGGTCGACCTGGCCGCGATGCGCGATGCGATGGTGGCCCTCGGCGGTGACCCGAAGAAGATCAACCCGCTTCAGCCTGTAGAGCTGGTCATCGATCACTCCGTACAGACCGATGCCTTTGGCAGATCGGACGCGCTCACAATCAACCGAGACCTGGAATTCGAACGAAACCAAGAACGATATGAATTCCTAAAGTGGGGGCAACAGGCGCTCAACAACTTCCGCGTGGTCCCGCCCAACACCGGTATCGTCCACCAGGTCAACTTAGAGCATCTCGCCCGAGTTGCCTTTGTGAAGGATGATGGCGAAAAGACGGTTTATCCAGACACCATCGTGGGAACCGACTCTCACACCACGATGATCAACGGCATCGGCGTTCTCGGCTGGGGCGTTGGAGGTATCGAAGCAGAGGCAGCTATGCTGGGCCAACCGGTGAGCATGCTCATCCCTCAGGTCATCGGATTCCGGCTGACTGGCAAGCTTCCAGAAGGCGCAACTGCGACGGACCTCGTGCTTACCGTCACCGAAATGCTCCGAAAGAAGGGCGTCGTCGGCAAGTTCGTGGAGTTCTTTGGACCTGGCCTCCAGAATCTGCCTTTGGCCGACCGAGCCACGATCGGCAACATGTCGCCCGAATTCGGCGCCACCTGCGCTATTTTCCCCGTTGACGACGAGGCGCTTCGATACCTCCGACTCACCGGCCGCCCAGAAGCTCAGGTGCAGCTCGTTGAGGATTACTTCAAGGAGCAGGAACTGTTCCACCACGCGGGTAGCCCTGAGTGCGAGTACACCGACGTCCTTGAACTGGAGCTCTCCACCGTGGTCCCGTCGGTGGCTGGTCCCAAGCGGCCCCAGGACCGACTTCTGCTCACCACGGCATCTGACAACTTCAAGTCGACATTCGCTTCCCAGCTCACCGAGGGCGTTGGCACTCCTGATGGAGTTCGCCATGGCGCGGTTGTGATTGCTTCGATCACGAGCTGTACGAATACCTCGAACCCATCCGTCATGACGGCGGCCGGTCTCCTTGCCAAGAAGGCAGTGGAGAAGGGCCTCACGACGAAGCCGTGGGTTAAGACATCCCTTGCCCCGGGATCTCGCGTTGCTAGCGACATCCTAGAGAAGGCTGGCCTGCTTGACTACCTCAATGAGTTGCGGTTCAATGTGGTTGGCTACGGATGCATGACCTGTATCGGAAACTCCGGCCCGCTTCCTGAGGAGATCTCCAAGCAGATCAACGAAGAGAACCTCGTCGTGTGCAGCGTGCTCAGCGGCAACCGAAACTTTGAGGGACGGATCAACCAGGACATCAAGGCCAACTACCTGATGTCGCCTCCCCTTGTAGTCGCCTATGCGCTTGCGGGAACGATTGAAATCGACCTGTCCACAGAGCCCCTCGGAACGGGCAGCGACGGACAGCCGGTGTATCTCAAAGATATCTGGCCGACTCAGGCAGAGATTGCGGAAACAAACCACAAGGCTGTTCGCAAAGAGCTGTACATCGACAACTACGAAGATGTGTTCAAGGGCGATGAGCGATGGGCAGAGATCTCCGTCACCGGCGGAGACAACTTCTCTTGGCGCGACGAGTCGACCTACATCAAGAACCCTCCCTACTTCAACGGAATGAGCCTCCAGGCTCCTGAAGCAGTTGCGGACCTGACCGGTATGCGCGCTTTGGCAGTGTTGGGAGACAGCATCACGACCGACCACATTTCGCCCGCTGGCAACATCAAGGCGAGCTCGCCGGCCGGAAAGTATCTATCGGAGCGCGGCGTTCCAACCGCGATGTTCAACTCCTACGGCTCACGCCGAGGACATGACGAAGTGATGGTTCGAGGCACGTTTGCCAACGTTCGCCTCAAGAACCAGCTTGCCCCAGGTACCGAAGGCGGATTCACCACTTACCTGCCGACAGGCGAAGTCACCACAATCTACGAAGCCTCCATGGACTACCAGAAGGCGGGCACGCCGCTTCTGATCCTTGCTGGCAAGGAGTACGGATCGGGTTCCAGCCGAGACTGGGCGGCAAAGGGAACGATGATGCTTGGCGTCAAGGCAGTCTTGGCTCAGAGCTTCGAGCGCATCCACCGCTCCAACCTCATTGGAATGGGTGTGGTGCCTCTCGAGTTCACCAATGGTGCATCCATCGAAAGTTTGGGGCTCACCGGACACGAGTCGTTCGATCTAGCAGGTCTCTCCGCTGCCGTTGCCTCCGGCTTCGCAGATGGGAAGATCCTGAAGTTGACCGCGACCTCACCCGAGGGCAAGGTGACCGAGCTAGAGGTTAAGGTGCGTATCGACACCCCGCAGGAGAATCTTTACTACCTCAACGGTGGAATCCTGCAGTACGTGCTCCGCTCACTCGTATAATCGCAAAAAAGCCCAGGCGCCTTCTCGCCTGGGCTTTGCCATGTGTGTGAAGCTTAGTTGCGAACCACCGTGATCGTTCCAACGTTCTCGTAGACGCCAGGTCCAACGGTTGGATCGATGACGATTTGTCGTCCGAGGTCCAGTCTCATGATGCCGCCTGTCTGAGCGACCTGGAAGTTGGGGCCGCTTGCGGTGAACAGACCGTTCAGCTTTGCGATTGGCAACATTCCGCTGTCGTACAGGCTAGCGCCGCTCTGATCGTTGAACAGGGCGAACTGACCGTTCAAAGTGACCGCCTGGGCGCCAGTTTTGGTGCCTTGGATCTTAGAAGGATTGTCGAATCCTGCGCAGACCAGCGTCAGAGTCTCGTTGTGATAAAACTTGATGCTGTTGACCTGAGAGTCGATTCCCTTACCCCAGCCATCCACCGTCCACGCAGCGCCGAGATTGCCGGTGATGTACAGGTAAGGATTGACGGTTACGTCGGTTCGAGCCTTGAGTGTAGTGGTTCCGCTGGTGCTGTAGTCTCCGCTTGCAGAGTCCATGCTGCTGTAGGTGAAGCTTCGTCCCTTGACTGGGCCCTGTGCACATGCTGCGGCGGCGATAACGGCGATTCCTGCGAGTGAAATTAGAGTTCGAAGTTTCATTTCAATTTGTCCTTGGATGTTTTTCTTGTGGGCCTTGTTGTTGCCCGATGAAGATATGATGCCGGACACCTCAAAGCCTTCGAAATCGCTTCTTTTAGCCCCCGTCGATACGGGCGTTCACCATGGGTAGCGCGGACAGACCACGGAGAAATACCAGTCCCAAATAGGAGCGTTGGTTTCAGCCCAACGCCATCCATGTTGAGATTGGGAGCAATCGGTTCACACAGCAGTTAGGTTCAAGCGACCCAGTTTCCGGGAGCGACTCCTTCTCCTGCCAAACCCGGCGGGAGCGGGAACCGATCCGAAGCACCTTGCCTTGCTCACCTTGGACTGTGAATCCAACTGCACCAAGTGGCAAATCTCAAACTGGATGGCATTAGGCTTCAGCCGGCCCGCGGACCCATGCTTTAGTTCGCGAGAAAAGCCTTGCAGATTCTCAGCCGCCGGAGCTTGCGCTGAAGCATCACGCCGCAGGCCGTCCCGGCGAATCGGGATGTTCCCTTGGTTGGCTGCCCCGCAGCGACTGCATTACCTAGTCACCGATCTCTAGTTTGAGATCGGGCTTCGTGAACGTCGCATCGGTATCCCCGCCATCGTCCTGGCCGTTTGAGCCGACGCTGTAGATGGAGAACTGGGCGGTATCTGCGCTGTAGATGAGGGGTGCGCCAGAGTATGGGTCTATCGTCAGCTCGGGGCTGAAGGCGGCCAGAGACCGCGGGAATGGCTTGCCATTCTTGTTGATCCGAAACACTTCCGCGTACAGGATCAGCAGCCGAGTACGGGCCACCGTTGCATCGTTAAGGTCCAGCAGGGGTCTTGCGGTACCCGCTACGTGCTTGGTGAGCGACTTCCACGCGTCGCTGCTCTTTTTATGCTCAATCTTGCGCGTGCTCGCCGGCTCCATGGACTGCTGTTCGACAAGGCCGATCTCCTCAGCCGCGCTCTTCGCGAGCCCTTCAAAGAAGGCTTTGCGCTTGGTTTCGTTGCTGGCAACGCCGTCGAGGTAGCGCACCGTCTCGTTCACCTCGGGCCCAAGCTTTTCCTGCACCTTCTTCAGGTCTCCGGTTTTGACAGAGTCTTGAAGGAATTGGATCATTAGAAGCGCACTGTCCTGCTCATGACGAATAGCGGTCGAGATGGCCGGTTTCTCCGCGAGAACGGTTTTGAATCCCTTCCCAAGACGGTCCAATTGGACCGCAGACATTTTCGCGAGATAGCGTGCCAAGGCGCGACGAATATCGTCGGCTACCGCCAGGCCAAGAGACGCGTCGATTGCACTGCCTCCAGTGAGACCAAAGCCAAACTTCGTCCCGGCTTCGGCATTGGCAATCGCCTTGTCAAAATTCCCACTCCGGCAGCCATCTTCAACACGCCAGAGAAAGACGCGACCAATCATTCGCCAGCCGCGCTGATACGGAACCGGCTCGAATGGCTTGTGGGGAACAAATTCAAAAGTGCATGTTTCATGCGTAGCACGCATCACCTTGTCCACCGTAGCACCGATAAGTTTCTCGGCCTCAGCTCGATGGCCGGGAAAGAAGGAGACGCGCTTGACCAGATCGGGCGCTTTCTGCTCCACGTCCTGCGCCGCCAGAGCATAGGTGTCATAGGCGTTGGAGGAACCTTCCCTGGGGGTGTAGGACCTCGGCTCGAGCGTCCAAGTGGGATAGGCGTCCTTGTCGCCGCCATGGCATCCGGCCACAGCAACCGCACAGGCAAGAGCCCCAGCCGCTATCCGGAATTGCCTCGCCAACATAGTTGGTCAGAATACCGTCGAAACCCCGAATCCGAACCGTTTTTACGAGTGGCCAAGCCCCCGTCATCAGTGTATTATCGTTGCGGTTCGACTCACGTTTGAACGCCTATTTGCGATTTGGTAATAACTATGAAAGGTGTAATTCTTGCTGCTGGAAAGGGCAGCCGTCTGTATCCCGTCACCCGCATCATTCCCAAGCCGATTTTGCCGATTGCAAATCGACTTACGATTGAGTACGCGTTCGACCGACTGAAAGAGATGGGCATTGCCGACATCTGCGTGGTCGTTGGAGAAAACGAAGGTCAAATGCGCGAGGCGCTTGACGATGGCTCAGCCTTTGGCGTTCACCTCACGTACGTCAAGCAGGAAGATCCAAAGGGATTGGCCCATGCGGTTGGGTTCGCCAAGGATTTTGTGGGAGAGGACAGCTTTGTGCTGTATCTTGGTGACGCCGTGTATAGCGAAGGATTTGCCGACCACGCCAAGAGGTTTCTGGATAGCGGCTGCGCAAATCTGAACATCGTGAAAGAGGTGGAAGACCCCTCTCGATTTGGCGTTGCAAACGTCGAAGGGGACCGAATCGTTCGGTTGGAAGAAAAGCCAAAAAATCCTCAGAGCAACCTCGCAATGGCGGGAATGTACTTCTTTAGCCCAAAGATTTGGCGCGTGCTGCCAGATCTGCAGCCAAGCGCACGTGGCGAGTACGAGATCACCGATGCCATTCAAACCCTGATCAACGAGGGGGAAACCGTCCTTGCTGGTGTCTACGGGGGCGTCTGGTTTGACACCGGGACGCTGGATTCCTACCTTGAGACCAGCGCATTTCAGATTAAGGGCGCCACGATTGTCGATCCATCTGCCTCCGTAAAGGGCACGCTCGGCGCCAACGTCGTAGTAGGCGAGGGTGCCACGCTGGAGTGTGAGTCCATTGAGGATTCCGTGATTCTTCCCGGCGCAAATGTAAAGGTGAAGGGAAATATTCGCCACGCAATCCTTGGTGGCCCCGTATCGTCCGATGGAGATATTCAATCTGAAATCCTCCACGGCGATTACCTAGGATGAAAACGATACAAAAAGCAGCCCCCGTTCTGATTGCCTTGGCAATCGGGGTGGCGGGCTGTGACCAAAAACAACAGGATCAAGCCTTGGCTCAGGGCAAGGCTGCAATGAGTACCGCGGCAGGTTTTGCCAGCAAGGCTTGGCAGAGCGCCTCAAAGCAGGCGGCAAACATCAATCTGGATTCTGCCAAGCCGGCGATCGAATCCGCCAAGTCGAGTCTCGAAAACGTTAAGACAAAACTGTCGGAGATCAAAGCGCCTACCAGCCTCGATTCACTGAAGTTAGACTCCGTGAAGGATCAGCTCCAGAGATTGGAGGCAGCCCTCAACATCAAAAAACTCCAAAAGGAGATGGATGACAAGGTGGCGGAGGCGAAGAAAGTTAAAGACAACGCCACAAAATCGGTCCAGGATGTTCGCGAGAAGCTGGAGCATGCCGACGCCGAATATCAAGATCTTCAGAAAAAGTTGAAAGACGCTGAGTCGGAATACGATTCGGCAAGCGCAAAAGTCAAAGAGACGGCGCAAAAGCTACAAAACCTGTAGACCACAAATCAAAAAGGGTTCCTGTCACTCTTGGACAGGAACCCTTTATTGATGCCCGTTAAATGGGCAGCGTTCGGCTAAATTAGCTTACTTGGTTGCAGAATCGGACGAAGCTGCGGACGATGCAGCTGAAGCGCTGTCAGCTCCGGCCTCATCCTTCTTGCATCCAGCCAAAAATGCACCGAGAACGCTGACCACCATCACGAGCGCGAAAATCTTCTTAGTCATACAAACACCTCCTGACAAACCATTCCTTTCGGAATGTTAATGCGCCTTTGAACCAGCGCTTCGAGAGTTATACCCTCAACACCCAAATCGGGTTGCAGGTTCAAACTGCTAGGCCATTATAGTCCGGGAGAGCGCCGCGTGCAAGGATTTCCTGATGAATATGTATTTCAGGTATGGTTAGAACGATGACAGGTGGTTCCCCGACATTGGGACTCAACACCAAAGCGCCGCTTCCGCGCCAGCTGCGCCGTCGTACGCCACGTATCTAGGGGAGTCGGGCAAACCGCCCAGCGCCTAATCCGCACCCCGTCTCCCCTCAGCCTCTCGTTCTTCGACTCGCGCCAAATTGCGCAGTCATGGCCACTTAAACGAAGGAATCAATGCTCAAGTACGACACTATCAAATCAACCGACGACCAGTATGTGATGCATACCTACAACCGGATGCCCGCGCTGTTCGTTCAGGGATCCGGATGCAGCCTCTGGGACAACCGAGGCAACGAGTATCTAGACCTGCTTGCCGGAATCGCGGTATGCCAATTGGGGCACTGCCACCCAGCCGTTGTAGCAGCCATCACTCGCCAGGCTCAGCAACTTATCCACACTTCGAATATCCTGCTGACCGCACCCCAGGCCCAACTGGCGGCAAAGCTCTGCAAGATAAGCGGGATGGACCGGGTGTTCTTTGCAAACTGCGGCGCCACTGCAATTGAGTGCGCCCTCAAAATCGCCAAGAAGCACGGCAATTCTAAGCGACCAGACGGGGACTACACCATCATCACCCTTCAGAGGTCCTTCCACGGAAGATCGCTCGGTGCTCTGTCTGCAACCGGACAGCGAAAGTATCAGCGGCCCTTCGAGCCGATCGTGCCTGGGTTCGTGCACATCGCGCCAAACAGCATTGAAGAGCTCCGAGACGCGTTCTCGCACAAAGTGGCGGCGATCCTCCTCGAACCCATCATGGGCGAGGGTGGCATCCTGGAGCTCACTCCAGAATTTCTCCATGAGGCGCAGAACCTGTGTGAGGAACACAACGCTCTGTTCATGCTGGATGAAATTCAGTGCGGCATGGGTCGCTCAGGCAAATGGTTCACGTACCAGCATCACGATCTCAAGCCTGATGTCGTGGTCACTGCAAAGGCTTTGGCTGGCGGAGTCCCAATAGGCGCAACGATGGCCGCCGGTAAGGCCGCAGAGATTCTTGAACCAGGCGATCACGGGTCCACTTTTGGCGGAAACCCTCTCGCCTGTGCCACAGCCCTCGCGGTGATCGACACCATCGAGCACCAGGACCTGCTCACGAAGACCGCCGAGTTGGGTGAGAAGCTTAAAACCGCTCTGACCTCGATGGGGTTTGCCGTATCCGGCAGAGGTCTTATGATCGGAGCTCAGCTCGAGCAGCCAATCGCCCGGGACATTGTTAAGAAATGCTTTGAGCAAAAGCTGATCATCAACGCGACCGACGAGTATTGCCTCCGATTTGTGCCACCGCTTATCGTGACGGAAGAGCAGATCGAGCATGCGCTCGGAATCATCGCAGAAGTCATCCAGGTGACCGCACCAGTTCTTCCTAAGACGGCAACGGTGAAGGTATCGCCAGCACCCCTGCACGACTTCCTCTCGATTGACGACCTCTCTCTTGCTCAGATCGAAGAGATTCTTGACCTTGCCGCTTTCAGCAAGCACCGAAGGAAGGTCGCCCCTGCCGTCATCACCGGCGTCGAAAATCGCACGGTGGCGATGGTCTTCGAAAAGCAGTCGCTTCGAACACGAGTCTCATTTGAAGCCGCAATCCGAGAATTGGGCGGCCAGCCGATCCATCTTGGAAAGGGAGATATCGCGATGGGTTCAAGAGAACCCATCAAGGATATCGCCCAGAATCTTTCGCGATGGTGCAACCTCATCGTGGCTCGACTCTATTGGCAGAAGCACCTGACCGAGTTGGCACAATGGGCAGAAGTCCCCGTCATCAACGCCCTCACCGAATGGGAGCATCCTTGCCAGGCACTGGCGGATATGCAGACGATTCAGGAGTCTTTTGGCACCGACAAGGTCAAGATCACCTACGTGGGTGACGGCAACAATGTGGCCCGGTCACTCGCCAAGCTTGCCACCCGGCTGGGACATCCGTTCACCATCTGCGGACCTGAGAACTTCCGGCTCGAACCCATTGAGGGGATGACCCAGACGACCAATTTGGAAGAGGGTCTCACCGGAGCCCACGTGGTTTACACGGACGTTTGGGTGTCGATGGGGGACGAGCACGAACAGGACCATCGCCTCAAGGTATTCGAGCCATATCAGGTGAATGGCAAGGTGATGGAGATCGCGGATAAGAACGCCATTTTCCTCCACTGCCTGCCCGCACGACGAGGGTTTGAAGTGACCGAAGAGGTTATCGATGGACCTCAATCCAAGGTCGTTGACCAAGCAGAAAATCGATTCCATGCGCAAAAGGCGCTCATTCAGAAGATTCTCGGGCTGTGACCCTTTGCGTCCGGGCTCGGCTCAAATCGAGCCCGGACGGCAGGTGTAAACTGGCACCGTGAAGCCTCAACGGACGGTGCGGTTCGGAATTATTGGCTGTGGCCTAATGGGCCGCGAATTTGGCAGTGCGGCGGCGCGTTGGTGCCACCTCCTTCAAACCGAAGCCCGTCCAGAAATCGTCGCGGTATGCGACGCAAATCCAGGCGCGACCCAGTGGTTCACGGACAACTTCAACGTGACCCAGATCACCGCGGATTATCGCGAACTACTTGCCAACCCGGATGTCGAAGCCGTGTACTGTGCGGTGCCGCACAATCTCCACGAACAGATCTACTGCGACATCATTTCAGCCGGAAAGCATCTTCTTGCCGAGAAGCCATTCGGAATCGACCTTGCCGCTGCTGAGAAGATCCTTGCGTGCGCCCAGGAACACCCTCAGGTCCTGGTCCGATGCTCAGGCGAATTCCCCTACTTTCCAGGCGCAAGAAGGATCTTCCACCACGCGGAGGCTGGCGACTTTGGAGAAATCATCGAGGTCCGGGCTGGCTTTCTGCACAGTTCCGATCTAGACCCAAGCAAGCCGATCAACTGGAAACGGAAGATTGCCACCTGCGGTGAATATGGCTGCATGGGAGATCTCGGCATGCACATCCTCCACGTACCGCTACGACTCGGCTGGAGCCCTATCAACGTGCGAGCTCTTCTAAGCAACATCGTGAAAACCCGTCCAGACGGCAAAGGGGGCATTTCTGACTGCGAAACCTGGGACAACGCGATCCTCGCCTGCGAAACGAGTCAGGGTTTCCCGATGGTTCTGGAGACGAAGCGAATTTCTCCAGGCGACATGAACACTTGGTACCTCCGAGTTCTAGGCACACAGATGAGTGCGGAATTCAGCACCAAGGATCCGAAGTTGATTAGGACAATGCCGTTTGCGCCCGGAAGCGCCCAGGCTTGGCGTCATGAAGACGTCGGCTACGAATCCGCCTACCCCACACTCACTGGCGGAATCTTTGAATTTGGCTTTAGCGATGCGATCCTCCAGATGTGGGCGGCGTTTGTCGATGAACTGACCCACGGAGACGGTATGGACGGGGATTTTCGATGCGCAACGCCGGAAGAGGCACTTGGAAGCCACCACCTGTTCACGGCCGCTCTAGAATCGCAGCGAACCGGCATGACCGTTAAAGTCGCGGACGGCAGCCATGGTTGATGCGCTGGTTGCTGGCCATATCTGTCTCGACATCATCCCCGGCTTTGAAAGCCGAGTCACCTTTGATCCAGGTCGTCTGATTGAGGTCGGGGCCGCTCAGCTGAGCACGGGAGGCGTGGTATCCAACACCGGGCAGGCTCTCCATCGACTCGGAGTCATCACAGGGCTCTGTGGCAAGATCGGAGACGATCTCTTCGGCAAGGCAGTCTGCGAGGTACTAGAGCGCACAGGAAGCGGCTTGAGCGCCGGGATGGCAGTGTCTGACCAAGATTCAACCTCCTACTCCGTCGTGATCAGTCTCACCGGCGAAGATCGGATGTTCCTGCACTACCCAGGTTGCAACGATACGTTTACATCCGCCGATGTTAGCGACGACCGTATTAGACGGACCCGGCTGATGCACTTTGGCTATCCCACGCTGATGGCCAAGATGCACGAAGATGGCGGACGGGAATTGGTAAGCCTATTCAAGAGGGCCAAGGACCTCGGAGTGACAACCTCCCTCGACATGAGTCTGCCAGACCTCAGCGGAGCCGCCGCCCAAGCGAACTGGTATCAAATCCTGGAACAAGTGTTGCCGTATACAGATCTCTTTCTGCCCAACGCTGAGGAATTGTTCTTTATGCTCGAACGAGAGGGGTTTCTCGACCACGGACGTCAACCGATCCCAAAGATGAAAATTGAGGAGTTAACAGAACGCGCACTGACGATGGGGGCCCAAGTTGTGGGGGTCAAAGCCGGCACTCTAGGGCTTTACCTTGCGGCTAGAAGTGAATTCGGGGATATCGGGCACGCTTTACCGATCAATGCCTCTGAGTGGCGTGGCTGCCGTGTTTGGACTCCCTGCTTTGCCGTCGACGTGGCAGGAACTACCGGGGCGGGCGATGCAACGGTCGCGGGCCTGCTGATGGGTTGGCTGCACAGTTTCTGCCCCGAGGACGCCGCCCGTGCCGCAGTCGCTGTGGGTGCCTGCAGCTGCGAGGGCCATGACGCAATTTCCGGCATTCGCTCCTGGGCAGAAACGGAGGAGCGGATCCAAAAGGGGTGGCCAACCCTCACGGTGACCGCGTGAAAAGAAGCGAAATCAACCAACTCATTCAGGACGCAGACACCTGTTTTCAGCGGCACGGCTGGACGTTGCCACCGACACCTAAATGGGATGTAACGGACTTCGGCCTTGGCGACTGCCAATGTTGGGGCCTTGTGCTGGTGAACCTGGCCGAGGAAGCTGAATATTGCGAAAAGCTGATGTACGCCAAAGAAGGGATGACTACTCCGGCGCACTGTCATGCGAAGAAGACGGAAGACATCATCTCCCGGTATGGAGTGTTGCGAATTCAGCTATGGAATGGCAAGCCAGAAGCGAGCACCGGATCGGAAGTATCAGTAAAGCTAAACGGGCAGCCGATCTCGCTCCCCTCTGGTTCAATCATTGACCTCCATTCAGGCTGGCGCGTGAAGATCAATCCAGGCACCTACCATGAGTTTGTCCCCCTCAGCGAGGAGTGCATCATAGGGGAAGTCTCCACAGCCAACGACGACCTAACCGACAATTTCTTCGTGAACGCCGAAGTCGGTCGGTACCCAGATGTGGTTGAAGACGAGCCGCCCGTTATCAGGCTCGTCAGCGATCTCTAGTTGCAGTTCGGGTGAGGCCCCTCAACGTCGGTCGACCAGTAACACACATCTCCGATCGTCACGTGGAAATCCATGTTCTTGGCGTGGGTGTCGGTGAACTCGACGTTGAACCTGCCATTGTGGCGAGAGAGGTCCTGGGCTAGAAACTGGGATGCCGATGGGTTGGTCGATGCGGTGACGTACTTGGGGTTGGACCCGTTCTGCGAATAGTGGCCCCCGCCTTGGTTCGCCCAAAAACTCACGAAGTATGGGCTTTGGTTTGCAGGGACGGTTCCTCCAATCACTTGGTAGTACTCGACGTTCGTTCCACCCTGTAAAGGGCAAACGCCTGCAGTGAGATGTGAACAGTTGGTTAAGCCGGTTGCATTCACCACATCGGGACCTGTTTTCCAGTAGCCGCTGTCCATGGCGAGGATCGTGCTGGAGATACGGGGGATAGATGTGTTGGAGACCGCACTGGGCAGGCTTGTGGAGCCTCCACTGCTGGACGCGGCAGAGGTGATCCAGCCAAAGTTCGTCCCAAAGCTGTTCTGTCCGCCGTAGTCCTGCGAGGTTTGAGCTCCGTCACCCTTTGTGAAATTCTCGACAACTCCGCTGCCTGGGTAGAAGGCACTTGAGCTATCAGGGTCTTTGAACAAGAGATAGCTTCGCGTATACGGATACAGCGCATACACCCAAAATAGCCTCTCGTTGGCAGGCGAGGAAGCGGTGCCCCCTGCAAGACTGGGGTTGGACTGATCGGGAGCGTCCGGGCTCAGAGTGCCGTTTGACGTGTATTCGTTGCAGACGGATACTGCACTAAACCCGTTTGCCGCCGTCCCTCCGCAATTGAATCGATCCTCAAAAAACGTATCGTCGTAATCGTTGACGTAGATCTGAGTCGCAGTCCCAATCTGCTTAAGGTTGCTGAGGCACATGGTGCGCTTTGCCGCTCCCTTCGCCTGGGCAAACACCGGAAACAGGATAGCGGCAAGGATTGCGATGATCGCAATCACCACAAGTAGTTCAATCAGAGTGAATGCACCAAGCCGCTTTTGTCTGAACCAAGTGTTCATTACAGGATGATACAGCGAGTCAGGAGACAGCATTCGCACGAAGAAAGAAAGTGAAGGCACCGAATTCCTCAAAAACGTCTTAGGAATTGTTGATTTCAAAAATATGTTAAGTAAATTTGCGCTGTTCGGGATACTCTAAGAGCGATGTCAGACTCCACAGTCACTGGTGAAGCACCAAAGCGCGAGGAACAGGTACTTGTACTTGCCGCTCGCGGATTGACCGATAAAGAAATCGCGATAAAGCTCGGTATCAGCCCAGATACTGTCGGCACCTACTGGCGCCGCATCCTGGCCAAGTATCAGGCATCGAGCCGAACCGAGGTCGTTGCCAAGTACGCCAGCGAGCGATCCAAGGCGGCGGTGGAAAATCTTCAGTACGTCAACGAGTGCCTGAAGCTTGTTGCCGACCACATGATTGAGCAGGCTGGTAAGTCCGCTCCGGTTGCAGCCAAGGTGGAGGCATCTATTGGAGACGCGATCCTGAGCGTCGCATCTGATTGGATCGTTTTGCTGAGTCTCGAAGGCGAGGTTCTGTTTTCGAACAAGCCAGTGCCGTCAGGCTCCAAGATGTCGGACCTGATCGACAGTGCAGATTTAGACGAGGCCCTCTCTCTCGGTGCCTCCATGGAAGCCGATGCCGAGCTCAGCGTGAGCGCCAAGGCTCCTAAGTCGCTTTCTGGCTCCTACAGCTTCCGATTCACGCCCGGCGAAGGCGAACTCAACGACACGATCGTTGGCATCGGCCGAAGCTACTAGTCCTCGTCGAAGGTGTCGACATCCTTCTTTCTGCGACCCTCGATCACGAGGGTCAGTTCGCCTTTGCGCGGAACCTGCCCTTCCGTCGGAATCTCAGGAAGAGTGGATCTGTACGCTTGCTCATGCATCTTCGTGAGTTCCCGGCAGATGACGTACCTTCTGGGCCCCAGCGCTTCAAAGGCCGCCTTAAGCAGCACGTCTAGGCGGTGCGGGGACTCGAAAAGCACAAGGGTCAGAGGAGAATCGGCAAAGACCTTCATCTCGCTCTTCATCGGGCCAGGCTTTCTGCCCAAAAACCCAAGAAAGGCGAAACGCTGAGCAAAGAATCCGCTCAGCATCAGCGCGGTGACAACCGCACTGGGGCCGGGAATCGCCTCAAGCTGGACGCCCGCCTCGTGGCATAAATCGGTGAGAATCGAACCGGGATCGCTTATCGCTGGCGCCCCGCCGTCGGTAAGCAGGGCGGCATGTCCTCCAGCAACCAGGTCGGCCAGATAGCGCTCAACTTGGTTTCTCGAGGTGTGATCGTTGAGAATCCGCATTGGCTTTTTCAAACCGAGGTGACTCGCCAACTTTCCGCTGATTCGAGAATCTTCAACAATCCAAAAATCGGCCGCCCCGAGCGATTCAACTGCTCGGGGCGACAGATCGGCAAGGTTGCCGATAGGGGTAGCGACCAGCGTCAGCTTGCCGCTTCCCTCAGTTTCGCTCATTATTTCTTAATTGGCGCGGGAGGCGTTGTCCCTGCCGGAGTCTTAGCTGGAGGAACTGGCTGGCCAGGAGCGACCTTTGCCGTGATTCCACCTGCAGTTACGGATCCGTCGCCTGGCTTCTTGTTTTTGTCCGCGTCAGCCTTTTGCTTCAGGGTTTCCGCCTTTTGCTTGGCATCATTTGCGGCAGCCTCTTTCTTAGCCTGCTCTTCCTGTTGCTTTGCGAGAGCCTTGTCTGCTTCGGCCTTGGCGTTCTCAGTCTTCCAGCTATCCTGGATCTTTTGGATCTCGGCTTCTGCGGCCGGCTTCAAGTAGCCTGCATCCTTGAGCGCGATCATCTTGGCCTGAACGTCTTGGAAGTCCTTTTGACCTTCAGGATCATACAGGTAGTTCGATGACGCCGCAGACTTGAGAACCTCGACCGCCTCATCGCCGGCCTTCGAAGCAATCAACAGATCAACCAGTTCCAGCTTGAGCGCGAAGTATGGCTGAATGGACGTGAGCGCCTTGAGAACAACGATTCGATCTCCGCGCAGCTTCTCCTTATCGGCTCCAGGCGCATTCCAGATGGAATCGAATGCGACGTACCAAGTGAGCATTGCTGGCCTGGCATCGCCCTTGCCGGAAGTTGCGGCCTTCTTGGCTTCGTCGACGATTGCGCCCATCTTCTTGGAAAGTTCTGCAGGACTGGTCGTGGTGTCCTTCTGAGCTTCATTCCAATCGAAGATCGCTTTCAGGGCAGGAATCTTCCAGCTCACCGCGCTGGAGGTCATGTAATCCTTGATCTCCTTATCCAGCTTCGGCTGAGCCTTCGTCTCGGCAAAGCTCTTGGCAATTTCAGCCTTCTTCTTGTCGAAG
This sequence comes from uncultured Armatimonadota bacterium, assembly GCA_903927025.1. Taxonomy (GTDB): domain Bacteria; phylum Armatimonadota; class Fimbriimonadia; order Fimbriimonadales; family Fimbriimonadaceae; genus Fimbriimonas. The sequence continues at coordinate 105,671 of CAIYLG010000012.1, read as the reverse complement.
TCCTTTGGAGCAGCGTTGGTCTTGATCAGCAGCTTGTAGATCGCCTTGCCTTGGGCAGTGTCAATGACGTCACTGACGTCGTTGATCTTCAGCGAAGCGATTGGCTTGAACTCGGGCATCAGCTCGATTTGGCTGGCCAGTAGGTTGATCGAGTTCTGGCTGGGCTTGCCGCCCTTGCTGGGAGGAGCTTCACCGGAATATCGGTCGATAACGGTATCGAAGGGTACGCCGGCCTTAATGTCTGCCTTTGCCTTTTCGATTTGACTCTCGACCGTCGAGCCGGGATGCGCGACAAAGAGGATTCGCTTCATGACGTAGTCGTCATATCCGGCCATCAACTCTTTGTCGGTCGGTCTCAAGTCCTGAGTGATCTTGGCCAGCAGAAGTTGGCTGGCAAGCTGAATCTCAAGCTGGGGGCGAGTTTTCTGATCTTTCAGCGCCTCTACGAGTCGCTGATGGAACATCTTCTTGGCTTCGGTAACGCTTGAACCGCTCTGTTTCTTGAGCGCCTCATCAAATTCTTTATCGGTAGCGGTCGCAGACAGCTTCTTCTGCTGAACCAGCTGCATCTTCATCATCATCACCTGGCTCTCGAAGGTCTTTTCCTCCTCCCTGGTGATGAGATCGTCGCTAAACACGACGCCAGACTTCTTGGCAAGGAGATAGGTGGCAGTCCCCTTGATGGACTGGGTGAGAACATCTCCGTAAATCTTTGCTTCCTGTACCGGCGAGATCGAATCAGGTGACGGTGTACCGCCTGATTGGCTGATCTGCTGGATCTCAGAGGCCTTCTGACCCTCAACCATCTTGTTGATATCGTCGTAATAGACCGGCGTTCCGGATATATCGACGGCAACGATTCGGTTGTCGGCAGAATTCTGACCGTTGACGTTGCCACCTAGGCCGCAGCCTAAGTAGAACATGCCGCCGAAGAATACGGCTGCAGAGATGTACAGGACGACGCTTCCGCATCCTGTTCGAAATATCTTTTCTTGAAACTTGTTTATCGACACGGTTTGGGCTACCTGATGGCTGTTGAGAAGTTTAGTAGTATGGCATGAGGGGCCAATATGCGCTCACTTTCTACAGGAATTGGGCCTTTACAGTAGACAGATTAAAGTGTATAGTTTGTCTACTCGTTCCTGGGGATGGCGTCATTCGCAGGTGGAGCAAGGGGATTGGGCATGGCGAAAGGACTCACCAAGCGGCAGCAGAAGATTCTTCAATTCATTTTGGATTACGTGGAAAAAGAGGGATATCCGCCCTCCATCCGCGAGATTGGCGCCGAATTTCAGATCGGCTCCCTTAGGGGAGTCACGGTCCACTTGGACGCTTTGGGCAGAAAGGGATACATTTCTCGATCGAACACTCCTCGTTCGATCAAAGTGATTCACCCGGAATACCAAAGCTCCAACAAGGTAAGGATGTTGCCCCTTTACGGCACCATTGCCGCAGGCGTGCCGATTGGCCACTCGGATGACCATGCTGAGGATTTCATCGCAGTGCCAAGCGAAATGGTACGCACGATCGAAAACGCATTCTTGCTCCGCATCAAAGGCGATTCGATGTCCGGTGAGGGAATCATGCCGCGGGATTTAGTGGTTATCAAGCCACAAGTCACCGCCAACCATGGAGACCTAGTCGCCTTCATGCTGGGAGAAGAGGCCACCGTAAAGAGGCTTCACAAAGACGCTAAAGGCGTGAGACTGATGCCCAGCAATCCTGCCTACGACCCAATCGAGGTTCGCCAAGAGGACAGTTTCGTCATTGGAAAAGTAGTCGGACTGATTCGAGACTACGAAGGAATGGCATTCTAATCGGCTAGGGTTGCGCCCGCCAAGTGCCTAACGCCGGCAGTTTTCTGCCGGCGCATCCGGCCCTAAAGCGTAGACTTCAAGACCCAAACGGTGCCTTCCGGCGTGTCTCGAAGCTCAATTCCTTCCGCTTCCAGGTCCTTTCGGATCTGGTCAGCCAACGCGAAGTTTTTCGCCTTCTTCGCGTCGATCCGCTCCTGAATCAAGGCCCCAATTCTCGCTTCGTCAACCTTAGGTGCAGATTCGGTTTGCAGGTCGGCAAGGACGCGCTCTGGGCGGACAATCCCAAGGAGATCGTTGATACGATCAAGGTAGACCTTGCCGCTCTCGGCAGAGGCCAGCGAGAGGGTCTCCGCCTCGCGAAGAATGACTCGCGTTCCTTCAAGTGCCTTTGCGAGGGCCACCGAGGTGTTGAGGTCATTGCACATTGCGTCCAACGCCTGATCGTAAAGCTCTTCCAACAGGGTGCCAATTGCATCGTCACCCGGTCGTGCCGCTTCCAATCCAGCCGCTACGGCCGCATCGCTGCGCCGGTAGCGGTCGATATTCCCCATCGCGTCGCTGAGGCTCTGGTCTGTGAAGTTGAGTGGCTTTGTGTACACGCCCGAAATGAGCGCATAGCGAATAGCCAACGGATCGGCGCCCTTCTCGAGCAGGAAGCGGACGGTGTAGTAGTTGCCGAGGCTCTTACTCATCTTCTCGCCGTTGACCTGCAGGAAGCGCGTGTGAATCCAGTGGTTAGAGAACGGCTTCCCCGTGAGCGCTTCCGATTGCGCTATTTCGCATTCATGGTGCGGGAAGATGAGATCTTCTCCGCCAGCATGGAGGTCAAGCGTCTCTCCGAGATACATTCGCGCCATCACGGAGCACTCCAAGTGCCAGCCGGGAAAGCCCCAGCCAAACGGCGAGTACCACTGCATCAGGTGCTTATCGTCTTTCTTCCAAAGCGCAAAGTCGCTCTGATCCCGCTTATTGTCGTCAAGGACCACTTCTCTAGAAGCTTTCTTGAGGTTCTCCTGAGTGTTGCCGCTCAGCTTTCCGTAGCTGGGGAAGCTTTCGACGTTGAAATACACGCCCGTCGGCGTCTCGTAGGCGTTGCCCTGAGCAATCAGCTGCTCTGCCGCCACGATCTGCTCTCTCATGTGCTGGGTTGCACGCGGACGGACCTGCGGCTCCTTGAGGTTGAGCCGGGCCCAGTCTTCAAGGAATGCGTCTTCGTAGTACTCGGCCAGTTCCCAAACGTTGTTGAACTGCTCTCCCTCTTTAGACTGGAGAGCGCGCGCCATTTTGTCTTCGCCACCGGCGTCGGCGACATCATCCTGCGTGAGGTGGCCCACATCCGTGATGTTGCTCACGTACGTCACTCGAGTTCCCAGCGCCTGCGCGGTTCGGATAATCAGGTCCGCAGTAAGAAACGTTCTAAAGTTGCCAATGTGAGCGTAGGAGTAAACCGTCGGCCCACACGAATAAAAGCGAAGGTGACCCGGCTCGACCAGTTCGAGGGGCTTCACCTGGCGCGTCATTGTGTCGTAGAGGCGTAGGGTTCGTTCAGACATTTGCGAAAGTGTACCGTTCGGCACTGCCCCAACCTCCCTACCACGGCCGCAGAGTGAGAACCGAAAGGGGTTACACTGTATCTAATAAACATGAATGACAGGGTTAGTCAGGACGCAAGGAAGCGGCTCGCAAGAATTTCGGGTCAGGTAGCCGGCATCCAAAAGATGGTGGACGATGGCCGCTACTGTGTCGACATCCTCACTCAGGTTTCTGCCCTGCGAGCTGCGCTGGACCAATTTGGTGTCCTCATGCTGTCCACCCATCTCGAGAACTGCGTCTACGGGAACGACTGCTCGGATAACGATAACTGCAGCAACATGTCCTCGGATGAGAGGCTCGCAGAAATCAAGGTCACACTCAACCGTTTTTTGAAGTAAAACACCGGCAATGCATGGTGCGGTGGCGGTTGATTTTGGGGCGACTTCGGGTCGCTTTGCGGCAGGAAAGCTCGTCGATGGGCAGATCCAGTTCGAAGTTATCGAACAAATTCCCCATGGACCTGATGAGCGAGACGGCAGGCTCTACTGGAACCTTGACCAGATCATGGGCCTGGTTCAGCGTGCCGCAGACTATGCCGCTTCCCACTTTGATTCGTCAACTATTGGCATTGACACATGGGGGGTTGACCACGGATTTCTGGATTCCAGCGGAAATCTCGCCCAGGCACCAATGTGCTACCGCGACAACTCCAACCTGGTCGCTTTCGAGTCCCTTGCCCCGTATCGGCACCGCCTCTACGAGCTCACCGGCATCCAGCATCAACCATTCAACACCATCTGTCAGCTTGTTGCTCGCCAGACAGCCGACCCGAGCTTCTCGACCCGCTGCCCACGGTTCCTCGTTCTGCCAGACCTACTTGCCTATTTAACAACCGGCCAGATTCATCATGAGCTCACGCAGGCATCCACAACCCAACTTCTGGGTCTAGACAACAAGTGGAGTGAAGAGGCGTTCGCCATCGCTGGATGGCCGATGCCGGACGTGGAGCCGACTCTCCCCGGCCAGATCGGCAGAGAAATTCGACCTGGGGTCAGAGTCGCTCACGTCGGAAGCCACGATACTGCGAGCGCAGTTTGCGGCTTTGGTCACCTCTCGGACGATCAAATGTTTCTGAACGTGGGTACCTGGTCCCTAGCTGGGTGCGTCCTCGATAAGCCACTGGCCACTCCCGAGGCGGAGGCAGCCCAGTTCACCAATGAGCGAACTGTCGATGGCAGAGTTCGCTTCCTTAAGAACATCGCTGGCTTTTATGTGATCAATAGGATTCACGAGGAGCTTGGAATCAAATCAAGCGTGCCCGATTGGCTACGCACTGCTGCCGAGATCGAAGAGCGTGTCGACCTTGTGCACCAGGACTTCTACAACCCCACTTCAATGGTGGAAACCTGTGCCGGCAAGGTAAGTCGTCCACCCAAGACCGACGCTGAGTGGGCCGGGCTCGCCCTGGCCAGCCTTACCAGCACAATCGCCAGACAACCCGCCGAACTAACTTCGCTTACGAGTCGAAAATTCACGGAATTCAGGGTGGGCGGAGGAGGATCGCAGAGCGAGTCGTTCTGCCAGTCCCTTGCCAACGAAAGCGGCCTAAATGTGATTGCGGGGCCTGCAGAAGCCACGGTTCTCGGAAATCTGGCAATGCAGATGCTTGCTTCCGGTCTGATTGAGTCAAAGCAGGAGATGGAGGCTGTAGTATCTAGGAGCGCTCAGCCCAAGGTCTATCTCCCCATATGAATCGAACCGAACTAGGTCCCCTCGCCGACGAAATTGAACTCAGCCTTTGGCGGGATCTCCTCGACCCATGGTTCCCCGCCTGCGTCGACTCGATGGGAGGGTTTTGGCAGGTTTACGATGCCCGCTGGATGCGCAAGCCGTCCACATCTCGTGGCGTTGTTTTCCAAAGCCGAATGACTTGGGTGGGCGCAGCTGTGGCGATGCAGGGCGGAGACCGCGCTGAGGAGTTCGCCCAAGTTGCTCGCCACGGGGCCGAGTACTTGGAACGTGTCTTTGTTGAACCGGAGACGGGTGCCGTGACTTGGATGGTCGATATCTCAGACAAGCCCAGACCCGAAGGGAGCCAAAAGGGGCATACCTACGGGGGAGCCTTTACGCTTTATGCGTTAGCTGCGGCACACAGAGCATTGGGTGACGCCGCACCTCTAGAAGCAGCAAAGAAGGTCTTCGGCTGGCTTGAGAAATGCGTCCACGATTCCTCAAACGGTGGCTACTTCGAGTGTTGCGATGTTTCGGGTGCCCCTTTGCTCAAGGCCCCGGATCGCCGCGGCGAAAAGCTTGGCGATGATATCGGGACCCCTTACGGCCAGAAGTCTCAGAACACGCACCTTCACCTCATGGAGGCCTTCGCCGAACTCGCGAAGAGCTGGCGAGACCCTCTCCTCCTAGAGCGTTTGGCAGAAGTCAAGGAAATTCTTGAGGACAAGTTGTACGATCCCGCCGGCTGGCTCCACATCTACGCCAAGCCAGATTGGACCCCAGTTCCAGACAGAGTGTCCTACGGCCACGACATCGAGGCCGCTCACCTGTTGATCGACGCAGCCGAAACATTGACGGGAAGCGTTGACCCCAAAACGGCTCAGCGCGCCATCAGCCTAGCGGACAACACCCTTCTCTACGGAATGGACCTGGAGTTTGGTGGGTTCTACACGAACGGAACTGCGGGGGGACGTCCCCTACTCCGCGCAAAAGGCTGGTGGACTCAGGCCGAGGCACTTTATGGTCTGACACGAACCTCCCTTCTTCCCGATGCGCCCACCGATGACTACCTTGAGGCGGCGGTGGCGACCTGGAAGTGGATCAAGGAACATCAGATCGACTCAGAGAATCGAGGCTGGTTTGAGATGATCCAGCAGGACGGCTCCCCGGCCGATCCAGCCGACCACAAGGACCGAAAGGGACACATGTGGAAGGCCGCCTATCACGAAGCGAGAGCGCTTATGGAAACCGCGAAGATTTTTCGAGCCCTTTCCGTAGAAGAGTAAGTGATGGCACCGTCAGAAGGCAGGATTCCAAGCTCTCTCGAGCTTCGCTGCCTCAAGCAGATGGACAACCTTGCCGTCTGGAATCGGATCAAGAAGGAATACCCCGCTCCGCAAGAGCGATTGCCGAGGTGGGTCTTTACGATGATCTTCTGGTTTAACGTCCAGATCCTGTTCGGAGTCACCCTCGCGATCTTCATCGTGGTCCAAATCGGCCTGGAGTCATCGCTTGCCGAGATGTTTGACCTGTCCAATGTGGCAGTTACAGTTGGCTTCGCCGCCGTGCTGTCTCTCATCGTCGGTGCCTTTGCCGCTGGCCTATATCGTCGCAGCTGGAATCACCGCGCGAGAGCGCTGGTTGACGGCACTGCCGGGGATTATCCGCCGCTTCCCTAGTGGTTTCTCGACGGCTATCGGCAGTATTCAATTTCCCGTCGGATAGTCATCCGGAGTCATTCAATGACCAAAACGCCGGAAGGCGTATTCGCTTTCGCAGTTCCAATCATTGCCGCCGCTTGTACATCCCAACAAGGAACTTCCATCCTTCCAGTGGATGCCCATTTCCCGCGATTTCACGTTTGATTTAGGGATAAATCGGCGACGCGAGGAAGTTGGATGGCTGAACGAAAAGGCGACGGTGCGAGCTTTACGGTCAACTCCTACTGCGAACCATCGGCTGCGCAGGCTTCAAAAATTGCAGATAGTGTGACGATTGGCCAGAATTGGACGGCTCCCGCGAAATTCGCGAGAAGCAGTGTCGTGACAGGTCGAGCAATCGGTCAGACCTACTGGCTATCGGAGAAAGAATTAACCAACATCAAGGGCGGAGTAAAGATCGTCGTTCGAAATCGGAATTACGTGCTAGTTGGGGTACTCAGCAACATAGGCTGGTCGTCAGGCGATGGTGCAAAGCAGAAGCCCATCTCGAAAGCAGACATATCTCTACACGAGGATCTGATTCTTGATCCGATTCAACAGATTCCTGCCGTCAAGCCGTAGAAGGTCGGAGGAACGCACGTACTCTTGGTGACGGTGCAGATGCTCCATGGAGCCTTGATCCGAGCGGTCTCAGAGAATTCGATCATTTCCCTCACATTGCCAAGGTCGTCTCGCTCGCCTTCCACGGGAGTTGATTTCTAGGAGATTGAATTTATGGCGTCAGTGGGCCTTGGAGCCATACCGGTGGATCTACTGCAAGGTCAATTAGAACGATAATAAATAGGTCGGGAACACCGCACGGACAGACCCAAATATGCACAGCGTCCAACTTCTGTTGTCCGATCAGATGTACGACCTTGCCATGCACAGAGCAACGGAATCTGGCCTAAGCACCGTCGAGGAATTTCTCGCCGAGGTTCTATCGGACGAACTTGCGCCATATATTGAAAGCTTTGATCATCTGTTTACCGTAAAGCGACTTGAGGATAAGCCTGTCTAGGTCATCCTTGGGAGCGCGGCAGGCGAGGGTGCCGTGTGACCTTCAAAGTGCATCTCGCGAGCTAGGGGACCGCTCTGCAAACCGGTTCTGACAGGATCGATACGCTCCATTTGGGGGTAAAAAGTCGCTGTGATTCCCCTCCTTCTCGTTTGCATCCAAACCGCTTCCACGGCGCCGCTCTATCCTCACCTTGCCGCCGACATCAACGGGATGGCCAAGGTGGACCAGGAGATTCGTATGAAGCTGATCAATGAGATGGGTGGAGGCAAGCGGCCTTCCAAAGAAGTATTCGATTCGCTGAGGGAGATCGACCACAAAGACACTGAGCGGATGAAGTGGATCGTCGACAAGTTCGGGTGGCCGACACCTGCGATGGTTGGAGACGAGGCTTGCGGAAATGCCTGGCTCCTGGTCCAGCACGCCGACCAGGATCACCCATTCCAAAAGAAGTGCCTCACCTTGATTGAGCCGCTCGCCAAGGGCCATGTAATCGCCGGTCGCTTCTACGCCTATCTTTTTGACCGAGTCCAAGTAGGCGACGGCAAACTCCAACGCTTTGGAACTCAGGGGAAGGATGACAAGGGTGAGATGTTCATCGACCCAGTCGAAGATGCAAAGCGAGTCGACGAGTTTCGCAAACTCTACGGGCTAGATCCCCTGGAAACCTACGCCAAGCAACTCGCCGACGCGTATCACGAGAAACTAGCCGCCAACTGGCGGGAGCGCCTCGTGGCACCGCCGAAACGGTCCCCCAGAAAGCCCTCGCTTCCCTGAATCAGCCCCGTTTGGGGGCACTTCCAATCCATCACCCCAACCCTTATCCAGGCAACACAGTCAGAGTCGTCGAACCGCTGTGCCCGTTCAGCGTTCCGGAGATGTTGACAGACTTCGATGCGGTCACCTTCTTGTGGGCCACCGCAAACGTCACCGAAGTAGCCCCTGCTGGGATCGTGACCGAGGCAGGAACCGTGGCTGCGGCCGTGTTGGAGCTGGTGAGCTTCACCACGAAACCAGCCGCAGGAGCCGGGCCAGAGATGGTCAAGCTTCCGACGACCGGGGTCGAAGAGCTGCCGACCACGCTGGACGGACTCACCGTGATGGAAGTCAGCAACGGCAAAGGCAGAATCGTGAGCGAGGCCTGCTGCGAACTGCTCAAGTAAGTCCCTGTGATCGTCGCCGGGGTTGAAGCGGTGACCGTGCCCGCCTTAACCGCGAACGTTCCCGTCGTTGATCCCACCGCAACCGAGACGGATGCAGGGAGCGTGGCACTCTTGGAGGAGGACGTGAGCTTCACAACAATCGCCCCGCTCTTGGTACCTGGTGCCGCATTCAGCGTCACGGTTCCCGTTGCGGAAGCACCACTGTAGATCGAAGTTGGAGACAACGTGAGCCCAAGCACTTGGAATGGGTTCACCGTCAAGGTCGCTGATTGGCTCGCACCATTGAGAGTGCCCGAGATCGAAGTGGTGCTGGATGCCTTCACTAACAGATGGGTCACCACAAAGGTGGTCGAGGATGCACCTGCTGGCACCGTGACGGTGGCAAGGACGGTAGCCGCCACCTTGTTGGAGGAAGCGAGCGTGACCTTGAGGCCACCGGTCGGGGCGAACCCGCTGAGAGTTACCGTCCCTGTGATCGTTGCTTTCGAGCCGCCAATCACAGAGCTATCACTGAGCGATACGCTTGCTAGAGACGGGGGCTGAACGGTCAGCGAGGCGGTCAACGGAGTCCCTGCACCAAGTTTTGCTTGTATTGTCGCTGTAGTCGAAGTCGAGACGCCAGTCGTCAGGATTGAGAAAGTGGCTGAACTCGCTCCACCCTGAATCTGGACCGTTGCTGGCACAACCGCCGCCTTGCTGGAGGAAGTGAGAGTGACCGTAAGCCCTCCGGTAGGGGCAATGCCCGTAAGCGAAACAGAGCCAGAGCTTGTATTTCCCCCGATCACGCTTGTCGGTGAAACGGCGAATGTCGCAAGCTTAGGAGCCTGAATCAAGAGGCTGGCCGACTTGCTACCGGTCCCCGTTCCAGCAGCTGCCGAAATCGAAGCAGATTCGTCTGCCGCCACCGCATTTGTGGTGATTGCGAATGTCGCAGAACTGGCACCTCCAGGGACCGTCACCGAGCTTGGAACTTTCGCATCCGCGGTGCCCGAGGAGAGCGATACGATGGCACCAGCGCTTCCTGCCGCTTGAGAAATCACAACCGTGCCGGAAGCTGCGTTGCCACCGATGAGCGAAGCCGGCGTGATCGTCAGACTGGAGATCTGGAATGGATTCACCGTGAGCGACGTGGTCTTTGTGCCGCCGTTGAAGGTCGCGGTAATCGTCACGCTTGTTGAAGAAGTGACGGACTGAGTGGCCACGGTGAACGTCGCCGTACCCTGACTGCCCGTCACCGTGACGGAAGCTGGAACCGAGGCAATGCTCGGAGCCGAACTGGTCAAGGTGATGACATCGCCTGCTGGTGCGGCAACGCCACTCATAGTCACGGTGCCCGTTGCAGTGGACTGCGAGCCTCCCACCACGCTTGTGGGTGCCACTGCTAAGCTCTGAATTGTTGCCGGATTGATCGTGAGGGGTGCAGACTTCGAGCCGGTACCCAACGTCCCGGTGATGTTGGCAGTGGTCTGAGATTTGACCCCAGTTGTGGTGATCGTAAAGGTCGCAGTCGTGCTTCCAGAAGGCACCACAACCGCGGCTGGTACGGTAGCACCCGCGCTGTCCGAGGCAAGTGCGACGGACACTCCGCCAGTCGGTGCAGCCTGAGAGATAGTCGCGGTACCGGTAGCGGAAGACCCACCAGCCACCGTCGCAGGAGAAACGGTCAATGATGTCAGCGTTGCCGCATTGATTGTCAGCTTGGCCGACTGTTGGCTCGCGCCGATCGACGCGCCGATGTTCACAACCTCGTTGTTGGACACCACGTTTGTCGTGACCGTAAACGTCGTCGTCGTTGATCCGACTGCGATCGTCACCGTCGCAGGAACCTGAGCGTCCTTGGATCCTGAATTCAGGCTGACCGTCACCGCACCGTTAGCAGGCGGTTGGGATATCGTCACCGTGCCCGTGCTGGAACCTCCACCCACCACAGTCGTGGGGTTCAACGCGACGCCTGTGACCGTGAATGGAGTCAAGTTCAAGGTTGTCGTGGTGTTGGTTCCATTAAACGTTGCGGTGATGGTGATTGCCTGGGCGGTCGTCACCGCTCCGGTAGTCAACGTAAACGTTGCGGTGGTTGCCCCGGCTGCAACCGTAACCGAAGCCGGAACTGTTACGAGTGTCGCGTTGGAACTGGCCAGTTTGATGACGTCGCCAGCCGAAGCGGCAATCCCGCCCAAAGTGACGGTGCCCGTCACGGCGGCCTGCGAACCTCCTGTTACCGTCGTTGGTGACACAGTGACACTCAGCAGAGGCGGAACCTGAACGGTGAGGGTCGCCGTCTTCGTGGTGGTCGAAGTGTTCCCTACGTCCGTCGCAGTGATCGTCACTGTCGCATTTGTTAAAACCCCGGAGGTGTTGATCGGGAAGGTCGCGGTGTTGGTTCCAGCTGGAATCGTCACCGAAAGCGGAACGGTTGCCACACTTGTGTTGCTAGAGGTGAGTCCAATCACCACGCCGCCGGTGGGAGCGTTTCCGATTAAGGTCACGGTTCCGGTTGATATCGATCCGCCAACAACCGACGTGGGGCTCACTGTTACGCTTGACAGCACCGGAGCAGTGATGGTCAGGCTAGCTGTCTGCTGACTGCTGCCGATACCCGCTGTGACCTTGACTGTCTTGTCATTTGCGACACCGTTCGTGGTGACTGAGAAGGTTGCCTGATTCGAACCGCCGGGAACGAACACCGTGTTTGGAACCTGAGCATCCGTGCTGTTCACGCCCAGCGTCACGTTGGCTCCCAGGGATCCCGTGGTCTGGACGAGCTTAACCGTGCCGGTACTGGAGGTCCCACCTGGCACGGTCGTAGGTGCTAGGGAGAGGCTCGCCACCGAGTACGGATTGATCGTCAGCGTCGAAGAGGCGTTTGCACCGTTGTAAGTAGCGCTGATGAGCACCGCTACGGTTGAGCTCAGCTGTTGAGTGGTCACCGAGAAGGTCGCCGAAGTCGATCCCGCTGGAACCGTGATCGAAGCTGGCACGGAGGCGCTGGCTGAAGATGCAGAGAGTGCAAAGGTCACGTCCGACTTCTGGGCAGGATTAACGGTAACCGTTGCCGTTGAAGTTATTCCACCGAACACTGCAGTTGGATTCAGTGCAAGCGACATCTGGAAGGGAACGACCGGGGCCGCCACCAGCGCGCTGCCGTCCACCCAGAAGATTGCCGAACTGTCCGGTGTAAAGCCAAAGGGAGCATAGCTACTGCTGCCGCTTAAGTTCGCTGCAAATTGATTGTCCCATTGGTTCAGGAGGGCTCCACTCGCCACGCTGTAGAGTCGAACTGAAGACTGTTTCCTGGGGTCTGACACAAGGCTGGAAGTGTAGTGCCCCAGCGCGATCACCTGACCGTCTGGCGAAAGTCCACCGCCAGAATTGGTGACGGTGGCTGGAGCCTGATAAATCAGCGACCGGACTAGCACTGGGGTTGCGGTCGAAACGTCGAAAACCCGGTACTGCACCGTCTGCGCATAGGTCGAAGTATTGGTTGAGTAGAGGTCGTGAACTCCCAACAGATTGTTGCCTGAGAAAGTGACATCGTCTATTGACGATGAGGAAGAGGCAGGGTTGATCGTGGTGATCTTAGTTCCGGCAACGGTATCCCAAATATCTACCGAGCCTGATGAGAAATAGTAGTAGTAGCTGAGGTCGGCAATCTTGGTTCCATCCGGAGAAATCCGATAGGCATCATTTCCAAAATTCAAGGTTGTGTAGGTTGACGAAAGGTTAGAGCCGTCAAACGGAACACAAAGAGGTCCGGCGGCGCTGCCAAAGCCCTGAGTCCCGGTCACAGCGATCATCCCGTTGCCGCCCCACCGAACAGTGCTAAGCGTCACACCCGTGAAAGTTGTCGATGTGACTCGAGTTGCGTCGGCGACGTTATAGATTCCAAGGCCATTGCCCGAAATCTGTGCGTACCACTTTCCGTTCGGGCTCACTACTGCCCCGTTTGGCAGGGTGCTTTGAATAGCTCCATTCGATGCGCTGCGCACCACTACGGAGTTCCCCGAATAATGGAGTTCTGTATCGACGACCTGCTGCACAGGTTGACCGGAGACAGTGCCGGATATACCGACCAAAGTGAGGTCGGTGTTCACAACGTTCCCTTCGCAAAACTTGGCAACGAATGCTCCGGTGCCATTGGATGAGTTGTAAGTCCAAACTTCGGCACCAGGTTCGCTGTAGTAGCTTCCGAAGCCACCGCCGCCACCAGACTGCTCGGGCCCAACCAAAATTTGGCTAGACCCGGGAATCGAGGTGATGTAGGGAGAGTAGTCGACACTCGGACGACTGATCGTCAAATTTGGGAGCGCCGAACCGCTCGCGGTCGAGAGTCCTTTGACGATCCACTGTTTGGTAGCCGTTGTTGTAAAGAGAATCGCTCCGCCATCCTGAGTGACGGACCCCGCATCGTACAGGCCCGGCACGGAGACAGGTCCCCAGATCAGATGAAGGTCCGTTGCGGAATAGGCGCTGACCTTGCTGCTCAGCGTAGTGAAGATCATCGTGCCGTCTGGCGAAACGGCGAGGTCAGTATTGCCTTCCGTTCCAGTGGCCAGAGGAGCGCCACCATTCACGGAGTAAATCGTTGGACCACTGACGACCACCTGCGTATCATTCGCAATGAGTTTCAGCGCGACAGTGTGATTCGAGGTCGCCGCATTCTTGATATCGATCTGGTGAAGAACGGTGTGGGACGTCAGACTGTATGTGTAGATCAGGTTGTCTTTGGTGATCGGATCCACCAGCACATAGGCCAGCAGGTTCCCATCCTTGGAGATGTCCAGGTACATCGCCCCGTTGCTTGCCGAAGCGCCGGTGACCGGCAGAGCGACTTGGGTGTGGGTGTCGACCGAATAGGCGAAAATCCCTGACGTCGTGCCGTAATACAGAGTCTTCCCATCTGGGCTAAGGACGGCGCCAGACATCGTTCCGTTTGAGCCGTCTAGGTCACCGGTAGCCAAAACTTTGCCATCTGCGACGTTAAAGACCGACCAGTTCGAAGCCGAAGTTGAGCTTGAGGACGCTATTCCCCACACGACGACCCGGCTGCCGTCGGCAGAGAACTTTGGGTGTTCGGATGGACTCCCAGCACCATTTGCAACCCACTTGGGGTTCAGGATGTTCTGGGCACTTAGAAGTGCGAATGTCACCAAAAGAAGGCTGGTAACAACTGGTCGATAAAGGGATGGAAATTGAACTCGGCGAACAAGCATGGAAGTATCCAATCACGGGCAACAGTGGAGCTTTTAGGACTTACCCCAGGCAAGGTTGCTGGACTGATCCTACCACGTGTCCCTGAATAGCAAAAGCCCACTTGGTGTTTAATAAGAAACACTTAAACATGGACCCCACGAAGGCAGCGACAAAACCAGACGCACCGCGCAAAGGCGCGATGGACCTCGTCAGCAGCCTTCACGGTTCGATATGGGGCCGATACCTCTTATGCCTGTTGTTGGCCGGTGTGCTGGTCACCGGGAAGAAATATCTTCTTGAGCCACTGAGCGTCTACGAAACCAACCGGCTGTGGACATACGACCTCATTCAAAAGGTGTTGGCGCTCGGATCTAGCGTCGATACTCCGGTTGCGGTGGTGAACATCGCCGATATCGACAAGGAGCCTTCGAACAATCTCTCTCCTTCTGACGACCCTGCAGAGCAGCAGGCCGTTTCGCGGCAGGCACTGCTAAACATTTTCGAGCGATTGGCACCTGCGAAACCTAAGGCGATCGCGGTCGACGTGGATATTTCGGCTGGACTCAAGGGCAACCCGACTTCTGTACAGGACCCTGAGTTCCTGCAGCATTGTCGGGAGTTTGAATCTAAACACGGGATCCCGATCTTCCTGGGAGTGGATCGACATGCGGCGGACACCGAAGATAAGTGGCTGGGCGTCGGCTACAGCGGAATGGCAGTTGGCTTGGGAATCGGTAACGACCTGTACCAGGGAAAGTCAGCCGAAATGGAAACTCGCCTTGATTCCGTGCTGAGGATGTTCTGCTGGACACAGGTCGACGGAGTGCCAACTCGGTTGCGCTCGCTTGCCTATGGTGCCGGAAAAGTGGCTCGTCCGGAAGCGGCCGAACTAGGCCCACTGCTCTCTTGGGCGATTGAGGCAGAGTCGAACTTCAACCCTGCCCGGTCTCTAAAAACTCGTGGCTTCTTGGTGGACTACAGGCTCATCGACACCTTAGACCGCTCACGGATTTCCTCCAAGAGCCTTAAGCAACCGGTCGAAGCCGATGACAAGCGCTTTCACGGCAAAGTCGTTCTCCTGGGCGCGGTGCGAACAGAAACCGATGATGGGAGACCGTTGAAGCGAACGGATGACCTCTTTCGAATCCCTGGGCACTCTTCGCTCTATTCGGGGGTTCTGCTCCACGGCTGCGCAGTGGACACCCTTGTGCGAGCCCCGCTGCGGCAGTGGACCCCAGCGGGAAGGATTGCCGCCGACTTTGGACTAACCCTCTTGGCAAACAGCCTTATCGAACTGTTGATTTGGGCGTTTTCACGAGAGAAGCATCCTCATAAGCATGTTTTCAAGATCTTTTGGTCGGTGACAGCTCTCACCATTCTTGTGCTCGGGCTTGTCGTGATTCCTTTTGTGGGCACGATTCGACTCGTTTGGGACGATGCGATCATCGTCGCGGCGGCGCTGATTCTCCATACCGGCATTGATCATTGGCTGGTGCGTGCCGTCCACCGTCGAGAACATCATAACCACGAAAAGCCAGCGCCGAAACCTGAACCTGAACCTGAACCGCAACCTTCAGGCGATCTGAAAGAGTAGTGAGATTGCCGTGATGAACCTTAGCCTTTTCGGACAGCTCGCGATTGCGATGAGCGCTTGCGCGGCACAAAAGCCTGCCCAAGACACTTTCGCGGGCTGGATTCGGTCTTCATCCTGCTCTGTGTTGCTCCAGAATCCGGCGAGGAAGAAGGCGATCCCCCTAAATTCGGCTCAGACAACCGCTTTCAAGTTATATGCAGGGCAATCCGTGAGAGCTGTTGGATCCGGTGTAGTGAAACTCCTAATCTATGGTCATGAGCATCTCCTCACACCCGAAAATGGCTGGTATCCGATTCCCAAAAGCAAGGACCAAGCACCCAAGGGCCAGGATATCTACGTTAAGTTCACTTCCAGAGCCGGAATGCCGCGTGGAGAGAAGGCCAATCCAGAAAGCATTTGGCGCGCGTTCAGCCTAACGGACCTCGTCAATCCAAACCCACATAGCCCTGTCAAAATTCACGGTTCGATTCATCTCGAGTCTGGTCAAAGGGTCGCAACATCAAAGACATCCACGGTCAAAACAGGCGCTCACTTCTGGTTCGAAGCGGAAAACGATAGCAACATCCCCGTTTTCGTCTCGATCGTGGATATCGACTGCGCGGCCGGAGTCGACGTCATCCCTTCCAAGTCGAATGGCGGCCCCATCCGACTGGCCCCTCACTCAGGATGGATCCGTTGCGGAGAGCTGATGACGGCAGACCTGCCGACTGGGTTCAAGACCGGAATCGAACGCTTCCGCTTTATCGCCACAACCCATCCGGTTGACCTGTTTTCCCTGGCTTCAAAGTCTGCTCCTGACCCCAGAGTTGAGTTTGAGCCCACAAAAGATCCACTGGCAAACCTCATCAAGATGTGTTCTGGAAGCGACCCAAAGGGCCTTACCGACTGGGGGCTTGACCCTGTGGACGTCACCTTCAAGCGCTAGAGCTTCAGCAGTTCAAACACTTTGTGCTCTTCCAGACCAAGGGCTTTAGCCATCTGAGCGTGCTTGATCGCCTCTGCGTCATTCCTCATGTTGTGATATTGCAGGGCAAGGTTCGCCTCAAAGAGACCGCTGTTGGGATCCAGGTCCACTGCCTTCAGATACAGCCTGAGGCACTCCTCTGGGCGATGCAGTTCCTCCATCACCCTTGCCAAGTTGTTCACTGGCGCAGGGTTACCAGGGTCGCACTTTATTGCTAACTGGTAGAACTCTTCTGCCTTCTTGAAATCCTTAGCGTCGTAGTCCTCCATATAGCCAAGGTCGCTGTAGGCGGGCGAGTATTTGGGGTCTTGGGCGATGGACTGGTTGAAGAATTCTCGAGCCGCCACCTTGTCGTTGAGCTTGTAGCGACAGTCTCCAAGGATTCGGAGCACTGCCGGAGTTCGCCGGATGGCGACGGTCTTTTCAAACTCGCTTTGAGCCTCACGATACTGCTTCCGCTTGTAGAGTCGAAACCCGGTTTGGAAAGATTCCAGGTAGCCGTCGTCAGCGTCGCGTGAAGTCAGGTCAGATGCAGAGCGCTTTGGGGTTCCAGAGCCTGCCTTTGCATCCCCCGTCCTCGGCTTTAAACCGTTTGCGAAGACTCGGCGATACACCGAGTCGTTTGACGGGAATGCGTCTGGCTCTTGGGCCTCCGACAGTCCATATGCGCCGACGCTTGCCAGTACGTTGTCATGAAGCCGATCCACAATCTCTCGGATCGTCAGCGACCCGTTCGAGTCCGCGCTGTAGGAAAGGGCTTCCTGCAGGCATTTGCTGAAAAACCCGCGCCCAAGGTCGTGGGATTCCCAACTGAACTGGCCTGGCTGGCAGGCAAAAATCGATACCGATTCGCTTGAAAAAGGGTGATCTGCCTTTGCCGGATGGACCGTCACAATCGATCTCTCTTGGAGCTGGCCCAACCGAAATCCCAACCGAAATCCCCTCGAGGGTGTATCCACCCAAGAATCCTTTTGGGTCCGGCACATATCGAAGGCGCTGACGAGCAGGCATGGAATCTTCTCAAACGCTTTCCGGATTTCTTCGGCGGGTACGGCGGAGTGCTTGAACACGTATTTGCCGTGAATATTTGCATTGACAGGCACGAGCCATGCCTGGTCTTCAAATTGCAGCCCATGACCAGCAAAGAAGAAGAAAACGGTATCCCCGGGTTTGGCTACCGTAGTTAGCCAGTCGAGCTGAGCGCCGATATTCTGGCTGGTCGGCATCTCTGATTCGGGGACCTTGCTCTCGTTGCCACGGTGTTCAGCCGTGAGGACATGGACATTGGCTGGCAGAAATCCATCCGACTCAACAAGCGTCTTGGCAATCTCCCGAGCATCTGCGGCAGCACAGTTGAGGGTAGGAATGACCGAGTCAGAGTAAACATTCACCCCAATCAGCACCGCATATTTCTCGGCAGTGCACAGCGTCGCAAGCGCGAAGATGGATAGCGTGGCAGCCCACCGGACGCTGGCTCCTTTTAAGAATCGGTCAGCTCTCATTAATCTATCCAAAGCAATCGTTCAGCATTGCATTACGGCTGCGCACCTGCTGAGTTTCACGCATAATGCTGAAATGTTTCGGTACGTCATCTTATCACTGTTGATAGCCGCCTGCCTGTCCGGATGTTCAGGTGGAGGAGCGTTGGGAACTGCCGTCATCGGTCCGACGCTGAAGAAGCTCAGCCTCAATCCGCCCAGCATCAAGGGCGGCACAACCAAGCCGGTTGGCACCATCACCCTTTCAGCGGCAGCTCCTGCCGGCGGCACCACCGTGACCCTCGCAAGCTCCAACAGCGCAGTCGCCTCACCGGACGTGTCGTTCGTGACGGTCTCGCAGGGTGCCACCACTGGCACCTTTACGATCACCACCACTGCAGTGGCCGCGAACACTGACGTGACCATCCAGTCGACCTTGGGGTCTGACAACAAGACTGCCACGTTGACGGTTACGCCGTAACGGCGGTTGCTTGCTCAAGATTAAAGGCTGGTGGGCTAGGTGCGAGTTGGTCGTCGCTTCCAACTCGCAAACAGGCGATACTCGATAACCCTCAGCTACGCGTCAACCTTCTTTTCTAGAAAACTCTGCACCTCGTTCGGCGAAACCACCACCACGTTCGGCTCGGAGAGGCGCACGAACTCTTCGAACGACACGTCTGGAAGTTCTCCGGTCTGACGAAACTCGTCAAACATAGCCCTTAACACCTGGATCTGGGTGGGCAGGGTGGCGTGGGCATCGACCCAGACGCCGGGCATGGTGTCGCCACTCTTATAGGCAACAGCGGCGATATACGCTTCGGAGGGGGCCATCTCCTCAGTCAGCACTTCATCCGTCAACTTCCAGATGCCGTCGTGCGGCTCGAGCCCAGCCTGAGTCAGCTTCTGCTTGGCAGCAGCGAGGGCGTGATCGGAGTGGCTGATGACGAGGAGCGATTTCTCGGGGTCGGCGGCGGTCGCCAGCGTGCCAAATCCATGGGGACTCACGAACACGTCCTTCGTCTGGGTCATGCGCAAAACGGTCTTGGCAAATTGCTCAAAGGGGACGTGTAGGGTCATGAGAACGAGTCAACTTTAGCACGGTGCCACCACTGATGGCAGTTCTACCAGCACAGCAGAGGGGACTGTAGGCTAAAATTCCTTCGCACTGCCATGGGAGACATTGATGTCTGAGACGATCCAAACGCTTCTCCAAGAATCTCGAACCTTTCCACCTTCACCGGAATTCATCGCTCAGGCCAACGCCAACGACCCTAAAATCTATCAAGATGCTGCCGCCGACCCAGAAGCTTTCTGGGCAGACTGGGCGCGCAAGCTTGACTGGTTTGAACCGTTTGACACGATTTGCGAATACACGCCGCCCTACGCCAAGTGGTTTCTCGGCGGCAAGCTGAACGCATCTTACAACTGCGTGGATCGCCATGCCCTCGGAGATCGCCGCAACAAGCCCGCCATCATCTGGGAAGGCGAACCCGGCGACTCTCGCACCATTACCTACGGTGAATTGAAGGATGAGGTTTCTCGGCTCGCCAATGCCCTGAAGGCGCTCGGCGTGGGCAAGGGAGATCGTGTCAGCGTCTACATGCCTATGGTGCCGGAACTGGCGATGACCCTTCTGGCCTGCGCTCGAATTGGCGCCGCCCACAGCGTGGTCTTTGGCGGATTCAGTGCCGACTCGCTGGAAGAGCGTACGAACGACGCCCAGTGCAAGGTGATCGTCACCGCCGATGGCGGCTGGCGACGCGGCGGAATTGTCCCTCTGAAGAGCATCGTAGACGAGGCACTCGACCTCGGTTGCCCAAGCGTCACCAACGTTCTCGTCCTCAAGCGGGCGGGCAAGCCGGGTGATTTGACCAATGGGGTCAAGACTCCAGCCTATAACGAAGGCAAATGGGTTGAGGGACGCGACATCTGGTGGCACGACCTCGTTGCCAGCCAATCGACAGACTGCCCGTGTGAGCCGATGGACAGCGAAGACCTTCTCTTCGTCCTTTACACAAGCGGTTCCACCGGCAAGCCCAAGGGCATCACTCACACCACGGGCGGCTACCTCACCGGCACGATGGCGACCAGCAAGCTGGTGTTTGACCTCAAAGAGGATGACATTCACTTCTGCACCGCCGACATCGGATGGGTCACCGGTCACAGCTACATCGTCTACGGACCCATGGCAAACGGTGCCACCGTCCTGATGTATGAAGGCGCGCCCGACACCCCCGACAAGGACCGGTTCTGGCGAATCATCGAGAAGCACAAGGCGACAATTCTCTACACGGCGCCGACCGCGATTCGCGCGTTCATGAAGTGGGGCACCGAGTATCCCGATCGCTGCGACCTCTCTTCCCTTCGTCTTCTTGGCAGCGTCGGCGAGCCGATCAACCCCGAGGCATGGATTTGGTACCAAGAGGTCATCGGTAAGGGCAAGTGCCCGGTCGTCGACACCTGGTGGCAGACCGAGACGGGCGCAATCATGGTCACCCCTCTCCCAGGCATCACCGCGACTAAGCCAGGTTCGGCAACCCAACCCTTCCCAGGCATCAGCGTCAGCGTGTTCACCGAACAGGGTGGCAAAACGGAAGTGACCGGCCCAGATGTCACCGGAACACCCACCGGCGGCTTCCTGGTGCTCACCAAGCCGTGGCCCAGCATGACGCGCGGCATCTTCAACGACCCGACCCGGTTCCAGAAGACGTACTGGTCCCGCTTTGAGAACGCCTACTTCGCCGGAGACGGCATCAAGCTGGACGAAGAGGGCTACCTGTGGCTCCTTGGCCGCGTTGACGACATCATGCTTGTCGCAGGACACAACATCAGCACGATGGAAGTGGAGAGCGCTCTCGTAGATCACCACGCCGTCGCTGAGGCAGCCGTCATCGGCAAGACCCACGACATTAAGGGCCAGGCCATCGCCGCCTTTGTCATTCTGCGAAGCGGCCATGAAAACCACGAGGGCCTCGTGGATGAACTCAAGAAGCACGTCGCCCACAAGATCGGCGCCTTGGCCCGTCCGGACGACATCTTCATCTCCGCCGAGCTTCCCAAAACCCGAAGCGGAAAGATCATGCGCCGTCTCCTCCGAGACGTGGCCGAAGGCCGCGCGCTCGGCGATACGACCACGTTGGCCGACCCAACCGTGGTTCACCTGTTGCGCGACAAGTACGAGGCGTCTGAAGGCTAGGAAGGGAATGCTGGCTTTGGCCTAACGCAGTCCTGTTTGTGAGTTAGCCACGCGGAAGAACTGGAATTCCCCTCCCGCGGAGGGGAATTTGGGTGTAGCGTCAAGTCGTGCCAAGACTAAGGGACGCTGAATCCTTCACGTTCAATGCTGAGAATTTGCCGGTTTTGAGGCACGTCCAACCGAATAGTTACTTGGGATGTTCCGACTTGTCTTTGCGTCTGGTATCGGGTCGACATCACCCAAAGCAGTGAAGATCTCACCGTCTGGACGGGCATAGAGTCGGCCCCCGAGGTAGGTATCTTTTTCGGGAACGTCGTTCGTGGTCGGCAGATTATGCCAACCTAAGGGCCGCGAAGATGGAAGTCGATCCGTAGCTTCGTATCCATCGTTTGACGGTGCATTGCTCACTGTCGCCCCCTGATGAGACTTGTACTCAGCTGAGAGAGCAAGGAGCACTATCAGCGCTGCCGTCGACAAGAGAACTTTGGCAGGCTTCATGCCCATAGCTTAACACCGATAGACCGCTGCAGTTTGCGAAGATCTGTAACTGGAGCGCTGCCTTCAATGATTGGCGCTGGCTTCGGCGATTCGCTGGACGCTTACGCCGACTTTCTCGATCGCTTTGCCGATCACTTTCACGGCGGGACGACAGTGCTTGATGATGACGGGAGCGAAGGCGAGGGCGATGATGACGACGCCTGGGCTTCCGAACGGGATATTGGGCCGATTGCTCATTCTAGAAACCGTTACTCGGTTCCAGCAGTCGGGGTTTCAGCAATTGTCTGGGAGGCTTCCTTCCCTTTCTCGGCGGCACGGAACCAGGTGAAGATCAGCAGGATCGTGGCCACCGTAATGCAGGAATCGGCCACATTGAACACGGGGAAGTTGATCTTACGGAACCACAGCATGTCCGTGACTCGGCCAAAGGCGATTCGGTCCAAGAGATTCCCAATCGCACCGGAGGCGAGAAGCGCCAAAGCGATGTGCGTCAGCCAGGACTCCTTGGGATTCTTGAAGCTGTACCAGGCAGTTCCTGCTGCAATCGCCACCGCGATGGGAGACAGCAATTTGCCTTTGCCCTGCATAAAGCCGAAGGCGATGCCTTCGTTGTACTGAAGCGTCAGCTCAAATACGCCCGGCCATGGCATGCCGTGAAGCGATCCCCCTCGGGGGATCGCCTGCTGGACCCAATATTTCACGGCTTGGTCCAGCACCAGGAAACCAATCGCGAGAATCAGAAACGTAAACG
Organism: uncultured Armatimonadota bacterium; assembly: GCA_903927025.1. Taxonomy (GTDB): domain Bacteria; phylum Armatimonadota; class Fimbriimonadia; order Fimbriimonadales; family Fimbriimonadaceae; genus Fimbriimonas. Next base: position 83,038 of record CAIYLG010000012.1, on the reverse strand, counting down.
GCTTCTTCAAAGACCGACCGCCGCGCGATCTCGCTTCGTAAGGGGTACTCCGTCTACCAACTCCACATCCGGACGTCGAATGCGAGAGCGCTCACACTTCAGATAGGGACTCTTGATAAACGTCACGGAAGGCTCACCCTCTTTCAGCTCCACTTCACTCATCTTGAACAAGATCGCGAGGTCATGGGCTTCGAACGCTTTAAGAATCGCAATGGTTCCGGCATCTTCTGTGATCGTCACGATGACGTCCTGGGTGTCCTTGATACCGTCGGTGCCCTTCCACTGCTCAAATTCGGCAAACGCGTCCTCGCGTACTCCCCAGACGGTGGAGAACCGAGTCTGCAACTCACTGCCTTCGATCTCCTGCAGTCGCTCCTTTGTCGGCACATCAAAAAGCTGAATGTGGATGCTGCCGTCCATGCCCATCTTCTTCCAAGTCTCCTCGGCGGTGAAAGGCAGGATCGGGGCGATCAGCTTCACGATGCGGGTCAGAGCATATTGGCAGGCAATCTGAGCCGACTTTCGCTCTGGCGAAACAGTCGGGTCGCAATACATTCGATCCTTGATCGAGTCGAGATACTGCTTGGAGAGCTCCTTCGCGCAGAAGTTGTGCACGGCGTTGATCACCGCTCCAAATTCAAACTTGTCGTAGGCATCCAGGCAGTCTGCCATCAGCAGGTCGACCTGTTCCACGATCCATTCGTCGAGCGGAAGAAGCGGAACCGACTCGTTCTCATCAAGTCCGGCGAGGTTGCTGAGCAGGAAGCGAACTGTGTTTCGGATCGTTCGATACCCATCTCCGCACTGCTTTAGCAGGTTGTCCGAGATTCGAACGTCGTTCGGATAGTCAACGCTGGCCACCCATTGGCGGATGACGTCAGCGCCGTACTTATCGCACGCCTCAATCGGGTCTACCGAATTGCCCAGGCGCTTGGATAGCTTCATGCCCTTCTCATCAAGCACCCAGCCATGGGTCATGACGTTCTTGTAAGGAGCATGCCCCTTCACCGCGGTACAGATGACCAGCGAGGAGTTGAACCAGCCTCGATGTTGGTCGGAGCCCTCTAGGTACATGTCCGCCGGCCAGTTCTCCTTCCACTCGGGGAAGACGTTACCCTCGAAGACACAGAGCGAGGTGCTGCCGCTGTCGAACCAAACGTCGAGGACATCGGTTTCTTTGCTGAATTCGGTCTCGCCCGTCTCCGGGTGAACATAGCCTGCCGGAAGAATCTCAGAAGCTTCCTTTTCAAACCAGGCGTCAGAGCCTTCGCTCTCAACGAGCTTCGCAACGGCTTCGATGGCAACGGGGTCCATCACCGGCGTTCGCGACTTCGCACCGTAGAAGATCGGGATACCGACGCCCCATGGTCGCTGGCGCGAGATGCACCAGTCGGGTCGACCGCTCACCATCGCTTCGATCCGATTCTGGCCCTGAGGTGGAATCCAGTTGACCTGCTGGATCTGCTCCAACATTCGCTGGCGCAGGCCGTTGTGATCGATTCCCACAAACCACTGTTCGGTGGCGCGGAAGATAACCGGCCGCTCATCTCGCTCTGAGTACGGATAGGAGTGGGCGTAGTCGCTGGCAAGCAGAAGGTTGCCCGTCTCCGCAAGTCGAGCCACCACGACGGTATCGCAGTCCTTATAGCTCACACCCTCGAACTCGCCTGACTCTGCGGTGAGGATTCCGCGCTCGTCCACGGTGTTCGGTACCGGAAGTCCGTACTTCTGGCCGGTGAAGAAGTCGTCGCGACCATGAGATGGAGCGGTGTGAACCACACCGGTTCCGTCGTCGGTGGTGACGTAGTCTGCCATCACCGCGATCGAGGGACGGTCGAAGATCGGGTGCTTGAACTTGGCATGCTCCAGGTTGATGCCATCCAGCTTTTCGACGACCTTGTAGTCGGTCCAGCCAAGGATCTCGGCAAGAGCGGACACGCGGGCTTCCAGCACGAGGTAGTGATCGTGGCCGACTTCAACCACCGCGTATTCCAACTCGGGCCCAAATGCGACCGCGAGATTGCTGGGAATCGTCCAGGGAGTGGTCGTCCAGATGATGGTGTAGAAGTTGGCGAACTTCTCGAACAGACGATTCGGGTCTTCCAGAAGGGGGAACCGAACGTAGATCGCCTTGGAAACGTGGTCCTTGTAAACGATTTCCGTATCGGCAAGTGCGGTGCGCTGGGTAGGGCTCCAAAGCGTAGGTCGCAAACCTTTGTAGACATAGCCGCCTTCAACCATGCGCTTGAACACCCGCACGATCTCCGCTTCAAACCGGAAGTTCATAGTGGCGTATGGCTGTTCCCAAAGGCCGGCAACGCCGAGCCGCTTGAACTGAGCGGTCTGAACGTCGATGTACTGGGCGGCATGCTCTCGGCAGGCCTTTCGCAGCTCAACAACGGTTGGGACGATCTTTTTGTCTGAAAACTTCTTCATGACCGCCTGTTCGATCGGCAGGCCATGGTTGTCGAAGCCAGGCACGTACGGCACCCGGAAACCCAACATCGTTCGCGACTTCACCACAAAGTCCTTGAGGATCTTGTTGAGGGCAGTGCCGATGTGGATAGGCGAATTGGTGTAGGGCGGGCCGTCGTGAAGGCTGAAGACTTTCGCGGTCTTTCTCGACTCCTGGATCAGGTGGTAAATCTGCTCCTCATCCCAAATAGCCAAAATTGATGGCTCCAGTTTGGGTAGGTCAGCCTTCATCGGAATGGTGAACGCTGGATCTGGCAGATTTAGTGTATTTCTGAGGTCCATAGTGAACCTGACAGTTTACCGCCGGGCGGCAGGGTAGGCCGTTCTGTACCCGGCTCGACCCACGCTTCTCGGCGCTTCCCGTTGCCAAATCGCCTGATTGAGCAGATCTTGGTCCTGCACATCCGGTTCACTCCAGTCCATCTTCTCGCAAGCGGCGGCTAGCCGCTTAGCCTCCAGCGAAGTCAGCTTCTTGATTGGCGGGTTCAGCTCATCGATAGCGACCTGGTTCGGAGTGACTGTGTACGGACTCAGATCAGGATTATCCGTGAAGCAGCCAAACATCGGGCGGATGGTTCGATCGAACCGGGTCATCGGCGGGCAGCCGAGGACACGACCGATGGTGGAAGCGATCGAGACATGGTTGTAGAGATCGCTGATCGTGGTGCCCTTTCGCGAGTAAGGCGAAATGCACATGCAGATTGAGCGATGGCCATCGACGTGGTCGACGCCATTTTGGCTGTCATCTTCTGCAACGATGATCAGGGTGTTGACCCAAAACTTCGAGTGGGAAATCCCCTCGACCAGCCGACCGAGCGCCAGGTCGTTGTCTGCAACTTCAGCCCGTGGAGTCGGCCAGCCAGGACGCGTTCCGCCGGTGTGATCATTGGGGAGGAGAAGAATCGACAGGTTCGGCATCGAGTCGTTGGTTTCCCACTGCTTGAGCTGCTTGAGATAGACATCGGCTCGCCATTGGTCAGTGACGGTGACGGGAAACCCGATATAGGTTGGGTCAAGGTAGGGGCGCAGGCCTGCTTCGGCTGTCTCCGCCTTGATCACCACTTCGTTCTTGCCACTCTTGTAATCATCCCAGCATCGCTGCCAATCCGGTCCCTTGCCGGTTTTGGAGTCAATGATAGACGGGTGGTCCACGAACTCACCAAAAACGCGCACCGACTTCCCTGCCGCCCTCGCCTGGGACCACAGGAAGCCTGCCGGGGAAAAGGCGAGCGGATCATTGCCATCGTAGGGGTAGCTGCGCTGGGCGGCGGCGTAGTTCCGCTCGATGTAGTCGTTAGCCGCGCTGGAATCCACCCACTGGTGGCCGTCGGCCGAGTTGGTACCAGAGATGTAGAAATTATCGAGGGCCCCGAACTGGCGGGCCAAAGCATGATGGTTGGGCGTTACATTCTCTGGAAAAACGCACAGGGACGGGTCACCGTTGGCACCGGCAAAGTCACCCATCGCGGTGTCGTACGAGAGGTTCTCCTTGATGATGTAGACGACGTGGGTAAAGACACTGGGTTCGCCCACCCGCTCCGGCACCGGGACCGGCTTTCGGTTGGGTCGAGGGCCAGGAGTGTTCGTCCAGGCGTTGTTCTTGCCCACACGTCGCGTCATCGCACCGAGGTCATTTACGTCTTTCAGAGCGATTGATTGGACGACACCCACAGAATCATGGACACCAAAGGAGGTCGTTTTGGCCGCTGGTCTGGACCCGATTCCCTTTGCATCGGCGATCAACAGGTGATCCCCGACCTGGGCAACGCTGATGGGATACCAAGCAGTTGGAAACATGCCAGTGACCTTGGGCTTCGCTCCGTTCTCGATGACCGCCACCGCGTTGGCTCCCCCAAGGGTGACGTAGAGGCTCTTGGCATCTGCGGAAGGGATCACTGAAGTAGGGATCTGACCGTAGCCGGGATCCTCCTTCGGCGAAACTGGGAGTCTTGTGATCTCCTTGCCTTGGGTGACATTGACGAAGCTGACCGCGTCCTCATCGGAATCGGCCGCGTACAGCGTTTTGCCATCCGCCGAAAAGGAGAGGCCAGAGGGCTGGCGGCCCACCATCACCGACTTGGGCTCCGACTGGGCGTCGGCAACCTGGATGAGGGATACGGTGCCGACAAGGGCGGCATCCGTTCTAGGGTCAATCTGGATCTCGGTGCCGGTTGCGTTGGCATGGGCAACGCCGGTGCCCATGAAGGGCTGGCGCGTCGTCGGATCTCCCTGCTCGGGAGCCGGGGCGATGACGGTGCCACCTCGGTTCGCGACAGCGAGGGTTGTGCCATCCGGAGAAAGCGACACTGTGTATGGGCAGGCGCCCACGTGCCAGACGCCGAGCACTTCACCGGCAGGGGAAATCTTACTGACCGCGTTTTCGATGCTGAGGGCGGCATAGATTGAGCCATCCCTTCCGACTGCCAGTCCAGATGTGCCTGGGTTGGCCTTCATGTTCGCGGGGGCAGAACGGAAGGTTTTGGGTTCGGCGATAGTGGTGCCGTTCCACGCAAAGGCACCGATTTTTCCGGTACTGAGCGTGCAGTAAATCGTTTGTCCATCCGGTGCCCAGGCTATGCCGAGTGGTCCTGCGCCAAGGCTTCGTTGGGAGATGATCTTCGCGCTTGGGTCACAGATCACCAGCCGTGAATGGGCCAAGACGGCGATGAGCCGCCCATCCGGCGAGACCGCCATGTCCTTGGGTCTGGCACCTTCAAGTCGGGTGACATCACCCAGAAGTTCGATCCTCTGTCCGGTCGAGACAAGGAACGACCCGTCCGGCTGCTGCCCCAGCGTCTGCCTCACCGCCGTGATCGCTCCAAACAGCACCCCAACTCCCGCAATCGCCACCACCGGAACCCAAAGCTTCATGGTTTCCAGTCTAGTCGCTTCCCGTGGGTCTTAACCGCTTCTTAGGAGAAGCCAGCGTTCCCTAGTTGATTGCCGAGTTCACCCTGCGCCACCTATAATCGTCGCATGGCGCAGACGACGGTGTACCGGCCGGGGTTGGGGAAGACGTTTTTGCTGATCGTCCCACAGTCCGTTGTCCTGATCCTTTGCATCGTTTTTGCCCCATCTGCAGTCCACCCAAAGGCCGACCAGGTGGCTGGGCTAGCCATCTGTGCACTATTCGTGATCGCCTGCGCGGCGATGATTGGGTATGGGTTGGCGGCTATTATGCGTGTTCGTCTTGAGTTCTCCGACGCGGGGATCTGCTACCAGAACCTGGGGATCAGCGGGGTGGATGTTCCTTGGAACGAACTTGTCGGCGTGTCAATTCAGGACACTTCGGATGGGAACACAATCAAATTCCGCGCTGTCCTGCGGCTGAAGGACACCCGTGCGTTCGTGGACGCCCTCTCTGACGCGACTCGGAAGCGCATACTCGCCCAAAGCGGTCTCATTGATGAGGGGCTCCCGATTCGAACCGACCTGATCTCGATCACTAAGGCTCAGTTTGTGGATGAGATTAAGGCTCGACGTGACGTTCCGATCGCCTTGCCTGGAGACCTCTCCCCTTTCGCCGAGTCTGCACCGCTTGTGGTTTCGGTACCTGGCGGGCATCCGATTCCTGCCACAACCTCGGTGCCGGTTGATACGAGCACGCAGGATTTCCGACCAGGCCCGCCGCGGTATGCCTCTCTCATCGGAGTCCTGTTTGGGCTGGTTGTAGTCGGCATCTTCATGTTGGTCACCCACGACCCGAAACCGGCGCGGGAGACCACGTTTCACGTTTATGGCGTGCTGATCATCGCCTTGAGTCTCATTGCGGGAGCCGTGGGAGTGTCTGGACTCAGTCGCACTCGCCTGCGATTGAGCTTGGACGGGATTCTGTATTCCGACGCGAACATTTCTGAGGTTCGAATTCGGTGGGAAGACGTCGCGGGAGTCCACGTCCACGAAGCACCCAAAAGCGGAAACCTAAGCCTCATAGTTGATCTTCACGACTTTGAAGGCTTTCTCTCCACTCTGGATTCACATCTGCGTCGCAAGCTGGAGATGCGTCGCGCTGTCATCGGGGATGGCATCCCCATCTCAGTCCGCACGCTCGGGTCATCCCCGGAAGAGATGGCCCGGATCATCCTTCACCGAGCGGGTTTGCAGCAATAACGATTTCCTCCAAGAGCGCCACCGGCGTTCCAGCCCGGCTCAGAAGAACCGGGCGCAAGCGTGCTGAAGCACGCACCCCCTCAGACTGTCAGCGGCTTTAGGCCGGCTTCGATTTGGGCTCGACGACCTTCTAGGAATGGAGGAAGCGCCAACTTCTCGCCGAGGGTTTCCTGCGACTCGTCGCTGGCGAAGCCGGGGCCGTCGGTGGCGAGTTCGAACAGCACGCCGCCTGGCTCGCGGAAGTAAAGGCTATGGAAGTAGAAACGATCGACGTAGCCGGAGGTACCGATTCCCATTGCCTCAACCTGCTCCTTAATGGCAAGAAGCTCTTCGTCATCCTTCACCCGAAAGGCGACGTGGTGAACTCCGCCTGCACCCACTCGGCCGACACGGCGTGCCTCAGGCTCGTGAAGTCGAATGCAGCCATAGGTGGTGTCATCTTTCGCTTCAAACGTGCCTTCCGAACCCTCGACGTATTGATAGCCGAGGATCTCACTAAGGATTCGAATCGTGCCCTGCGGTCGCGCGCTGATCAGATCGACCCCGTTAATGCCGCGAATGGCGCGTTCTGCGGCAACTTGAGCAGTCCATGGGTGAACAGAGCCTCCTGGTAGCCCAGAGTCGTCCACGAGTTCAAGGCTTTGCCCCTCCGGGTCCGAAAACAGAACCCGTGACCGGCCCAGCTCATCCTGATCGGTCTCTGGAAAACAGCCTGCCGCCTCAAGCCGAGCTTCCCACCACTCCAGAGCCTCACCAGGGATGCGAAAGGAGGTGAGAGAGACCGTCCCTGGCCCGGGCGAGTTGGAGCCAATGCTCGGCCAATCAAAGAACGTCATATCCGTTCCAGGCGAACCGGCGGCGTCGGCATAGAAAAGGTGGTAAGCGCTCACGTCATCCTGGTTCACGCTCTTCTTCACCAGGCGCAGCCCCAGAGTATTTGTATAGAACTCAAGATTCCGCGCAATCTGGGCGGTGACTGCGGTGACGTGATGGATGGAGTGAACGCTCATGCTTCTATTCTACGAATCCAGGGGCACATTCGGCTGGTACGGTTATTTCCCGCCGTACCAGAAGGCTCGACGCCAGTTGTGCTTATGCAGCTCCTTCAGAAGTTCCTCGCTAAGCGCGGGAAGGTCTGAAACACCGCAGTTCGCTTCCGCCTGGGCCGCGTTGCGCATTCCCGGGATCACCGTGCTGACGGCAGGATGGGACAGGGCAAACTTCAGCGCCGCCTGAGCCATGGTGTAACCGGTGCCGTTCAACGTCTCGCGAACCGCTTCCGCTCGCTTCACCGCTCGGCCAAGTCGATCCCCCGCAAAGTAGCCGTTTCGAAAGTCATCCGGGGCGAATACCGTCTCTTCCGTAAACTTGCCCGTCAGCACACCCTCATCGAATGCCACGCGAACAATGATTCCAGTGCCGGTCTCACCTGCAACGTCAAGCAGCTCTGCCGCTGGCTCCTGCTCGAAAATGTTGTAGATCACCTGGACGGCATCGATGAACCCACCGCGCATAAGGTCGATTACCGAGTTCTGATCGTGCTCAGGGGTGGAGACGCCGATGAGGCCAACCTTGCCTTCCTGCTGAAGCTTGCGGAGGTGCTGAAATGGGGTCGGATTTCTATTCCAGGCTCGCGTCCATGTGTGAAGCTGAAGCAGGTCAATCTTACTGGAGCCCAAGCACTCCAATCGCTCTTCGACGTTCTGTCGCAAATACGCTTCGCTGTACCGCTCCTCGGCGATATCGTATGGAGAAGGCGGCCAGTTGCCCGGGGACGGAGGCGTTTTGGTGGCAACGAATGTGCCACTGTCGCCGCGGCCGCTCAGGACGGAGCCAATAATCCGCTCACTCTTTCCTCCACCGTAGCCAGCGGCAGTGTCGATGAAGTTGACACCGAGATCCAACGCCTTGTGAAGCGCCGCAACCGAATCGTCCTCCGATTGAGGCCCCCAGCTTCCCCCAATCGCCCAAGCCCCAAACCCAATCTCCGAGACGTCAAACCCGTGCTTCCCAAACGCGCGAAACTGCATTCGCCGAGCTTACACCGAAGCCACATCTTAAGGTCACCGCCAATTCCTTCGCTACCAGTCTGGGGAGGGTGGGGTTTAAAATAATGCCATACGGCTTCGGTTCAACCTTCCGCTTGGGCTGGATTGCCGACCACTGTGGAGTTAGGCCAGGTGCCTGTATACAGGACCCTCTCCCGCCGCGGGCAGGAGAAGTCGCCGCCTAGAATTGTATCGCTTGAACCTAAGCGCAGGGATCAGCGCAAGCTTCCAGCCCAAAACTGTATTGCATTAGGATTGATCACGCCTGCGGCCCGGAATTTTCAATCCAGGTCCTTTCACGACGGACCCTTAGCCTTGGCGGTCGGCCCTGTGCTAAAGCCGAGGGCGCAGGTGTGCAGAAGTCCGCACTCCTTCGGTTGTTGCCTATCTGTGGTGTAACCCTGGGTACAGCAAGCCGGGGTAACTTCTGGGGGTCATGGCAGACACTGATTTCCTCCTTCCCCGTTCCGCGCCTGAGGCGCATGGAATCCTTTCGGAGAACGTTGTCGCGTTTCTCGACGGCATTGAATCAGAGGGATTGGAGCTTCACAGCCTCATGGTGGTTAAGAACGATCACGTGGTCGCTGAAGGCTGGTGGCTCCCCTATCAGCAGCATGACAAGCACCTTCTTTATTCCCTCAGCAAAAGCTTCATGTCTACGGGGATCGGATTCGCCGTTCAGGAAGGGCTGTTGGGGCTGGATGACAAGGTCATTTCGTTCTTCCCAGACAAGCTCCCTGGAGTCGTCTCCGAGAACCTCGCCGCCATGCGCATTCGAGACCTTCTCACGATGTCCTGCGGCCACGTCGCCGACGATATGACTGAGATGTACCTCCGCGAGGATCAAGACTGGGTGAAGGGATTCCTCGCCCGCGAAGTACCGTTTGAACCAGGAACTCACTTCCTCTACAACTCGAGTGCCAGCTATGTGCTGTCCGCGATCCTCACCCAAATCACTCGTACGTCACTTTTAGAATTTCTGAAGCCTCGGTTCCTAGAGCCCCTGGGCATCACCGAAGCCACTTGGGAGACGTGCCCAAAGGGCATCAGCGTGGGCGGCTGGGGCATGAGCATTGCCACCGAATCCATCGCAAAATTCGGGCTCTTCTACCTTCACAAAGGGCTGTGGAACGGCAAGCAGCTTTTGCCCGCCGCATGGATTGAGGATGCCACGCGCTTCCATATCAGCAACGCGGAGAATAAGACTCCCGACTGGCAGCAGGGATATGGCTACCAGTTTTGGAGAAGCACCCACCATGCCTACCGCGGCGACGGCGCGTTCGGACAGTTCTGTGTCGTCCTGCCCGAGCTGAACATGATCGTTGCGACGACGGCTGCCGCTGGAAATATGCAGGCAATTCTGGATCTGGTTTGGAAGCACCTCGTCGAACCTGCCTCCCATTCCCCTCTCGAGTCAGATGACATTGCCCATGGTTCTCTCCTCGCCCGACTCCAAACGCTCAAGCTGAAACTGGTCACGGGAGCGACTTCATCGCCAACCGCCGAGCGTGTAACCGGAAACCTTTACGAGTCCGTACTCCCCGATCATAGACTGCGCCAAATGTCGTTCGAATTCGCCCCAGGCAAAGCCGTTGTCCGGTTCTTCACGGCGGAGCCAGAAAACGTCCTTTCGGTCGGGATTGACTGCTGGATTCCGAGCCTTGTGAAATTCAGGACGCCCGAACCTCAGCGAGTCGCCGCAAGAGGCAGCTGGATCGCCCCGGACACGTTTGAGATTATCGTGCGATACCTTGAAAGCCCCACCGGAGTCATCGTCACCAATCAGTTCAGCGATTCCGCCGCGAAGATGTCGAGCCAAATCACCTGCACCTTCGGCCCACCCGAGGGTCCATGCTTTGAAGGTCGCCTGAAGACTGGCAATGAGTGACTCGGACCCGTTACACGGCGCAACAAGAATCATGATTTACGGAGTCACGGGCTCCGGGAAGAGCACCCTGGCGGGCAAGATCAGCGGCCGTTCTGGGATCCAGTGGCACTCTGTAGATGACCTCACGTTTGATCCCAACTGGGCTCAAGTTCCAGTCGAAATCCAGCGGGAGCGTATCGCTAAAATATGCGCTGAAGACGCTTGGATTGTTGACACCGCATACGCAGTCTGGAAGGATATTCCGCTTTCAAGGGTGCAGCTTATCGTCGCCTTGGACTACCCGCGCTGGCTCTCCTTCCGTCGTCTATTGTTTCGGACCTTGGTGCGCTGTATCGACAAGCGTCCAATCTGCAACGGAAACGTCGAGACCCTAAAGGGAACCTTCTCCAAGGACTCCATCCTCCTTTGGCACTTCAGGTCCTTCAAGCGAAAGCGCGCCCGCATTTTGGAATGGTGCGACGAGGTGAAGGACGCGAAAGTGCTGCGCTTCACGCACCCTCGGGAAACGCAGAAGTGGTTGGAGTCTATTCACCGGCTACCCCAAGTTTAGGTTGCAAACCCCGAACGCCGTTGGCGTTCGGGGTTTCTCGACCCTGCTACTGAACTCGCTTCATGTACTGATCCCGCAACCGGGTGAACTTGCTCTTGACTTCGACCGGCTGGCCGTTGACGAAGATGTAGCGGATGTTCGATGTCAGCTCAAACGGATCGCCGTCAGTGATCACCACGTTCCCCAGTTTGCCGGGAGACAGGCTTCCGACCTTATCGGAAACACCCAGGATCTCGGCGGCAGACTGTGTCAGAGCCTTGAGTGCATCCTCTGGCGACAGACCGTAGGCGCACGACTCCGCTGCTCGCTGGGGCAGGTTCATCGAGTCCGAATACCCATCGCTTTGGAAGCAGAACTGCACACCCGCCTTCTTGAGAAGCGCGGGCTGCGCGTAGGGCGTATCGTAAGGGTCCCAGTCGTTTGATGTGGTGTTCGCGCTGAGCGTTGACTTGCCGGCAGCTGTAATCACCACCGGGATATGGTTCTCGGCAAGCAGCTTTGCCTCACGCCAAGCCTCGTTGGCACCGAGGATCACAACTTTAAGCTTGTACTTTTTGGCGAAAGCGACGACATTCCGAATCGCCGAAGCGTTGTTGGCATGGACAAACACCGGCAGCTGACCGTTGACGTACGGCTGGAGAGCCTCCAATTGCAGGTCGGTATCGTCGTGTTGCTTGCCGTACTTGATCGCCTTGTCAAAGAGCACGGTGATTTCAGAAGGGATGGACTCCTGGGCTCCAGCGGCCGCTCCCGCCGCGGGCGGACGGTTTCTCTGGCCCCCGCCGGCACCTCCGCCGGCTCGAGAGCGCTGCGGATCCCCTCCCATGTCGTTGGTATCGGCCTTGTTGGCGCGAGCCCATCGCTCGGTTGCGGTGCCTGCGCCGTCGCCATCGTCGTCATCCTCGTCTCCGTCGAAGTTGAATCCGCCGCTCCCTGGCCAGTTGATGCTGAGGCCAGCTTTTCGCTTGATCCCCATCGCCTCACTTGTCCAGCCAAAGGTGTCAATCACGGACGCCTGCCCTGAAATCGTTCCACCGCGGGGGGCGGTCATCGCCGTGAGGATTCCCTGATTTCGGGTCGTCGGAAGGTGCTCACTCTGGGCCTGAACGGCGGTTACCGCGACGAGGTCGGGCTGGTTAGCGCCGAGTTCTCGCTCGTCGGTAGCCTGGCCAACCTGGCCGAACTCGATGAGTCCGAGCGTGGTGCCGGCGTCGATCAGACCCGGATAGACACCAAGTCCGTGGGCGTCTACCACTGTCGCGTTCTTGGGGATCGCCACTTTGGTGCCAACCGCCTTCACCAGGCCATCGGCGATCAGGACGGTTCCATTCTTGATGACTGGACCCGAAACAGGGTGGATAGTTCCACCGACGATTGCGTAAACCCTAGAAGCCTTCGGAAGAGTCTCTTCCGCCAAATACTTGAACGGATCGAGCTTTGTCTTGAAGGTGGACTTAGCATCCAGGCCAAAGGCATCTCGGCGCTGGAAGTACACCTCACCTTCGATAAGGGTGGTGTTCACGTGCGAGTACACGCTTAGTGGATGGCCGTCCCAGATGACGATGTCCGCATCCTTGCCAACCTCAAGGCTTCCCACACGATGATCCACCCCGAGCTCGCGGGCAGGGTTAATCGTGATGAGGTCGAGAGCTTCCTGCTCGGAGAGCCCGCCGTAGCGCATCGCTTTTGCCGCGTCAATATTGATCGCGGTCGTTCCCGAAACGCCGTCCGTGTTCACGGAGACGTTGACGCCGCCCTTGTGAAGAATCGAGGCCGCGTACGGAATGCAGTCATACAATTCCAGCTTGCCGGCCCATTCGTCGGCAAAGATGGAAACGCCCACGCCTGCCTTGGCAAGCTCTGGAGCCACTTTGTACGACTCGAGCGCGTGCTGCATCGCTCCAACCTTGAACCCAAACTCCTGGCTCAGGCGAACCAGCATCAGGATTTCGTCAGCTCGGTAGGAGTGACACTGAACCCAAATTTTGCGCTTGAGGATATCTCCAAGCGTTTCGAGTCGAAGGTCGCGCTGGGGCGGCACCGCCTTGGGATCAGTGGCCTTTTTTGCCTGGTAAGCCTCCCACTTCTTTAGATATTCCCTTGCCTGGGTGAAGCCACGGCGGTAAACCGCCTCGACGCCCATTCGAGTGTGGGGGAACCTGGCTGAGTTCGCCGAGCCCGAGCGCGTCACGTTTTCGCCGAGGGCGAATTTGATCATGCGTGGAGCATCCGGCACTGGCAGTTCGGAGGCGCTGTGCCCGAATTTGAGCTTGGCAACTAGGCTTTGGCCACCCACCGGGTTGGCGCTGCCATGGAGGATGAGGCCAGTGGTTTCACCACTGGCGACCGCCTGCCAAATCGTTTTGCTGTCCGGGTTAAGCACGTCCAGGATGCGCCCCTCACCGGTAATGGCATCGGAACCTTCGTTCGTGCTGTCAATCCCCCGGTGAATATGGGCATCCACGATGCCGGGAGCGATGACCTTGCCGGTAGCATCGATCACAGTGATGCCCGCCGGCGCCTTGAGATCAGCGCCGATGGCGACAATCTTGCCGCCCTTCACCAGGATGCTTCCCTTTTCGATGGTGCCGTGAGTTGCGGTGAGAATCCTGCCGTTCTTGATGAACACGTCTCCGTGTGTCACCAGCTTCGGCTTTCTATCCGCGTTGGTTTCAACTGGGAAAACGGGTGCGACAGGGACCAGCGCGGCGGGCACAGGAGTCGTTGGGGTTTGGGCAGGAGCGGCGGCCTGCATAGCCAAGCAAACGGCGATGAGTGCGGCGGTGTTCACTTGGAGCCTCCCTTTTTCAGATCCATCTTTGTTCCTTCGACAACCACGCTTTGAACGGTGGTTTTTTCGTCCAGGAAATCTCCGCTGAGTATGGCGAAATTGGCCACTTTGCCAGGGGCGATGGTGCCAACCTTGTCGGCAACGCCGAGAATGGCTGCAGCGCCTGATGTCATCGCCTTGAGTGCGGCGTCCTTTGGGAGACCTTGGGCAACCAGTTTGCGAACTCCCTTCAGGTAGTCGGCAAACCCTCCGCCGAGGCTAAATGCAATTGGAACTCCCGCATCGTTCAGTTTCTGTGGGTTCTTCGAGTGCTTGAGCCACGTGTCGTATCGTTCATCCAGAACCTGCTGGGGCGTGGCATCCGGGGTGGTCTCGAGCTTCTTGCTCGGTGCATCGGTAACGTCGAGGCTCAGGATGACAGGAACCTTGCCCGCCTTGATCCAATCCAGTTCTCTGTAGGCTTCTCGTCCTCCGTTGATGATGAGCTTCAGCCCGAACTCGTCGGCAAACCGTCGAGCGCGAACGAGTTCGCGGGCAGAATCGGCGGCGAATAGTGCAGGGATTTTCCCAGTTGCCAGAGGCAGAAGGTTCTCGAAACTTTGATCCTTCTTTGTGGGAGGATTAGCGGCATAGGCTTGGGCATCGATAATGACCTGGCGAGTGAGCGCGGTGACGCCAAAAAGGGTTCCTGGGTAGCCACCGCCCCCTCCTCCTCCGCCGCCTCTAAGGGCAAGCTCACCGGCGGCATCGGAAAGAAGTACGGTGCCTTTGCCGATGTAATCCACCACGGAGGCAATTCCACGAACGGAGCCGCTGCCGGAGGAGAGCAGCCCGGTGGTGATCCCCATGCCGTAGGCGTCTTTGGTGTGGTCCGCGATATCCAGGCATTTCGCCGCCACGATATCGGACCGAATCCCTCGGCGATTGGCGTGCCACATGGTGGCGGGAGCCGTGTTTCGGGTGTCTGGTGCCGGCCCCGAGGCGGGGACATCGGGCAGCTTCAGACCGTCGGTTGAGTAGGCGTCGATGAATCCTGGGTACACATACCCGCCTTTGGCATCGATGACGGTGGCTTCCGCTGGCGGTTGAAGCCCTTCGCCCACTGCGGCAATCTTGCCATCGTGGATGTAGATTCCACCAGAGGCAATGACCTTGCCGTCACCCGTTTCAATGTGGGCATTTGAGATAAAAACGTCCTTGCTTTGGGCCAAAACCCCTGGGGCCAGGAAGCCCAGCAGAAAGAGAGAATTTGAGAATTTCAAAATGTTGGAACCTCAGGCTTGGAGGTGCATCCGATGGATGCCGAAGCCAGACCTCATATTAACGTGCTCTAAGGTTTTGGGGGTTCAAACAAAGGTTCGAATCCTCTAGGATTTGCGCGGAGCGCGCCCCGATTGGAGCGCTGGCTCCACCGCATGGCCATCACGCTTGTCTAGATTGGCTGCTTATCGGATCGCTTTACGCATTTCTTCGTCAACTTGATCGTGGGTCGCAGCTTCCCCTCTACATAGGGATCAGGTCCGTGTGCTGAAGCACACGCCGCAGGCCGGTCCCGACCGACCGGGACGTTCCATTTGGGCACCACGATCTTGCGGACTCAGTGAGCCCGCATCTCCACCTTTGGCACTAAGAGGTGTATCACCACCACCGCAAGAAGATACGCGGTTGGCGCGATTGCGAAGAGGAGGACGTAGCTGTGGGTGGCGGACAACACCTGGCCGACGAACTTCGCCATAAACATTCCCCCGATGGCCCCCGCCATGCCGCCCATGCCGATGACGGAGCTCACCACCTGCTTCGGGTGAGTATCGGAAGCCAGGGTGTAGAGGTTGGCCGACCATCCCTGGTGCGCGGCCGCCGCAATGCCGATAAGAACGGTCGCCACCCAAGGATTCTGGACGCTCGACGCGGCGATGATGGGGAGGACGCAGAGAGCGCAGGTCAAGAGCGACAGCTTGCGGGCGGAGTTGAGGCTGCAGCCACGCCGCATCAGGAGCGCAGACATTCCTCCCCCGGCAACGCTCCCGACGTCGCCGATGAGATACACCAGGATCAACGGCAAGCCCACCGACTTGAGATCGAAATGCAGGTTCTTAAAGAGAAAATCGGGAACCCAAAAGAGATAGAACCACCAAACCGGGGCGGTGAGAAAGGTGGCGATGACGTACGCCCAAGTCGAGCGATGGCGGGCCAGATCCAGCCAACTCACCTTGACGACCGGATCAGCAGGATCACTCTCGATGACCGCAAGTTCGGACGGTGAAACTTTCGAATGCTTCTGAGGAACTTGGTAAGACGCCAGCCAAGGAACCAGCCAGACAAAGCCGAGGGCTCCCGTGACCGCAAACGCGGTCTGCCAACCGAATTTGAGCGTGACCCAAGGCACCATCGCGGCCGAGACCATCACCCCCACGTTAGACCCAGCGTTGAAAATGCCAGTCGCCAGCGCCCGCTCTCGCCGCGGGAACCACTCGCTCACGGCTCGTACCGCTGCCGGAAAATTGCCGCCTTCGGCAAGTCCGAGTCCAACCCGGGCGATGGAGAAGCCGCTGACCGTTCGTACGAAGGCATGCGCCACTGCCGCCAAACTCCAGAGTCCGACCGACCAGGCATAGCCCCGCCTTACTCCGAGCAGATCATTCAGCCGACCCGCAAACAGATAACCCGCCGCGTAAGCGGCCTGAAACCAAAACACAATGTCCCCATACTGCGTTTCGGAGAGGTGGAGATCTCGCTCCAAGGTGGTCTTGAGGAGTCCTATGACCTGGCGATCAAGATAGCAAATGGTCGTGCCTAGGAAGAGGAGGGCACAGATCCACCATCGGTATCGCGAGGCAGGTGCCGCCCCTTGGAAGTCATCATCGTCCACCAGCACCTTTATACACCCGTGAGCAGATTTGCCAGGCGCTTCGGTGAGTGCTAAGCTTCGAGGATATGTTGGGTTTAGCCGCAATTCTGTGGACAGTGCAGTCCACAACGCCCCTCGACTTTGGCAAACAGGCGCTGCAGGAAGTCGCAGGCAACCAGTTGTCCAAAATTCAGGTTCTGGTCAAGCCGTCTAAGGACAAGGAGTCTTACCGAATCGATGCCGAAGGCGGCAAGGCGACGATCATCGGCAGCGATCCGGTGGGGGCGATGTATGGCGCCTTTGAGTTCGCGGAACGGCTAAAGCGAACCGGGCCACCGGCATGGGACACCCACGTGACTGGGAAACCCTTCCTCCCCGAGCGAGGGCTCAACCTCTTCCTCACCCTCCCGTGGGACTACAAGAAGCACGATACCGACTTCAGCACCGCCGCGCTCACCGACCCCAACCGGTGGTGGTTCCAAAACGACGATTACTGGACGACCCTGCTGAACTTGATGGCCAAAAGCCGGCTGAACTGGCTGGACATTCATGGCACTTGGGATATCAGCGTGACCAACGCACCCAACCTGTACGCCTACTTTGTCAGTAGCCCTACCTTCCCCAAGGTTGGAGTGCCGGAAGACGTCAAGGCCGCCAACCTGGCGCGACTGAACCGAGTCGTGGAGATGGCTCATGATCGTGGTATTCACGTGAGCCTGATGGCTTACGAAGCGGGAATGCGGATTCCCCAAAATCCAAATCCTCCGTACCAGGAGACCGAGGCAAACGCCTACACCTACACCCGCGAGGTCGTCGAGAAGATGATCCGCGGCGTCCCGGGGCTGGACGCAATCGGCTTCCGAATTGGTGAGAGTGGCAAAAGCGAGTCGTTCTTCAAGTGTTACGGCGAAGCGGTGAAGCTGAGCGGTCGAGACATCCCCCTAATCACCCGAAGTTGGATCACTCGCCGCCAGCGCGTGCTCCCGCTTGCCCGCGCCAGCAAGGACTTTACGGTTGAGATCAAGTACAACGGCGAACAATGGGGAGCTCCTTACCCCGTCGCCGGAGGACGCATGGCAACCTGGAACAGCTACTCGTTTGAGGACTACCTTAGCGACGCGGGCGATGCGGGAAAGAATGCAAAGACCTGGAAAGGCTGGCCCGCCGATGGCGGTGGCCACTGGCCAGACAACCCCTATAAGATCGTGTGGCAGGTTCGTGCAAACGGCACTCACCGCATCTTCCCGTTCTACAACCCAAACTGGGTGCGCCGCAGCATCAGCGCGATGAAAGTGGGCACCGCCAGCGGCTACACGATCGAGGGTGAAGACGCCTACTATCCCAAGTCGCAGGATTACTACCTCGCCAACCCCGCCGACAAATATGTCGACTGGATTCACCAGCGTGATGAGATGTACTGGATGACCTGGGGACGCCTCGGCTACGACCCCAAGACGCCAGACTCCGTGTTCGACGCCCGAGTGAGCGACTGGTTTGGATCGCAGGGCCCTAAGATCGCAGAAGTGTGGAAGGAGGCGAGCACAGTGGTGCCGCTCGCGTTCATGGCTTACACACTCGGCCCCGATCACCGAGACCATGCTCCAGAACTGGAGACTGGCGGCGACACCCAGTCATTCATCGACGGCAACCCGTTTGATCCACTGGTTTTCCAGCCGATTCACGAGACAGCAGCTTTTGAAAAGCTGAACCTTCAGGACGGACGAATCAAGTTGGGGAGCTTTGGCGAACAGCTTCAGCGCCTCGCGATCAAGTTGCGCAATCTGGTGAGTCAGGTCGATGCGGGAAGGCTCCCGACAGAATCTGCGGCACGCTTTAAAGAGCTGAAGAACTCTACGTTTATGCTCTCAGATCTCGCCCAGTACTACGGCGCCCGATTCCAGCTTGGAATGTTTGAGGCGAGCCATGAGGCGGACGGACCGATCACTCCCATTTCGCGCCGTGGATCGATTGACGTTCGACCCAATTTTGGGGCGGATAATCTGTTTGAGCCATTCAAAGATTTCGGGCACGCTTGGCGCGGACTGTCAAAATCCGAGGAATCTTCCTTCTACAAGCCGTTCACAGAACGTCTGCGGATGCATACGAACACCTTCTTTTGGAGCGATGCGCTAAAGGCTGTCTCTGAGGAGGCAAGTCCCTTGGCTCCTTCATCGCCTGAACAGGAGCGCATGCCGATGGAAACTCCACGAACGGAGCCATCTGTCACCTGGCACCGAGATGCTGGGAAGCTCACGGTCTCCGTTGCGGCTAATCAATTGCGCTCCGCAAGTTTGCTGGTGAAGCCGCTGCCCAGCACGACCTTCTTCCATAAAGTGCCAATGGTGAGGCAAGGGGATCTGTTCAGTGCCTCTGTACCAGCAGACCGATGCGGCCAGTGCGTTGCTCTTGAAGTTGATAATTCCTTCGGGATTGTCCGTCTCCCGAATTTCGAGAAGGGCGAAAAGCCGTACATCGTCATTCCTGCCATGCCCGGCCCCACGCCCCAGATCTACGGAAACGAAGAGGCGATGCGGTTCCTCAACCCGAAAGTGATCGATCCGCAGAAGATTGGCACGATGCTGATCGCACCGCGTGGCTCTAACTTCTTTCGCTTTGACCGCACGACGAAGCGCAAGCTGTTAGACCCAGTCAAGCGCGGCGTCACCCTCATCGTGATGCAGCAGGATTTCCTTGGAAACCGGTATCCGCTTGACTTTCTTCCGAAGCCACTCGCGGCGGAGTGGAGCCCCAACCGCGGGATCTTTGATCCAGGCGGACTGCTCGGACTACCGACCATTCATACCCCGGAGATTGCCATCCAGCACTTTCTGCCGAGCGAAGGCTGGGAGATTCCCGGGAACGGAGGGGTCGCCCACATGCACTACGGAAAGGGCGACATCTACGTGCTGGCGGGACGGTTCATGCAGCGAATGACCTATCCGCCTGCCGCTCAGGCACTGAAAACGCTTCTGACCCAAACCGACCCGAAGAAGAGTGTCCTCCTCATCGATCCGGGTACCGAAGGTCCGCTCTACTCGACCGCCCTCTATCCAGACATGATGAATGCCCTCAACGTGGGCTTTCTCACCGTTGGCGAACTCATTGCAAGGGAGCAAGGCATGAATTCTTTCACTCCGATTCCCGGTCCTCTGATGGACGATGACGTCTTGGGCGGAAAGGGCCGCGCCCAAGTGGATGCATTCTTCCGCGCTGAGGTCCAGCGCAAATCGGCGAGACCCACGCCGAAGCGAACCGACTTTGAGGCGGTTCGCGCCGACCGAAAACACCAGCTTCTGCGCATGCTCGGTCTCGACCCGATGCCTCCGAAGACGCCTTTGAATGCCCGGCAGACTGGGGTGCTAAAGGGCAACGGCTACCACATCGAAAAGATTGTTTTCGAGAGCAGGCCGAAGTTCTATGTCACCGCTCACGTGTACGTTCCGGATGGTCCTGGCCCCACGCGTCGACCCGTGATCGTGAATGTAAATGGGCACTGGCAGTACAAAAAGGACCAGGATCGGGTCCAGTACCGCTGCCAATTCCAGGCGCTTCAGGGGTACATCGCCATCGCGATCGACAGTCCCGGCCACAGCTTCGAGGGGGACAGCCTCATCGAGCGAAGGGCAGAAGGGGAACACGACGACTACTTTATGTTGGAGGGTGGCACCAACACCACCGGCTACTACGTGTGGGACGCCATCCGCGGCCTCGACTACATAGCAACCCGACCGGATACGGACATGGCCCATGTCGGCATCACCGGAGCCTCTGGCGGCGGCTTGGCGACGCTGTATACATTCGCCGCGGACGACCGCTACTCAGCGGCAGTACCGGTGGTGTACATGTCCAGCATGGAACTGGCACCAGACAACGGTTGCCTGTGCAACCACGTTCCCGGCACAAGCCAGATTGGCGACCGCTCGGACGTGATCGGCATTCAGGCACCCAAGCCGGTGTACATCATGGGGGCTCAAAATGATGGCGAGTTCACCCCTGCAGGCATGAACCTCACCCATAAAAAGATGCAGGAGATGTGGGGTCTGTTCGGCAAGGATGCCGACACTCTCAGCACCGTGTATCCGGGCGGCCACGACTACAACCGAAGCATGCGGGAGCAGATGATCGGGTTCTTCAACAAGTACCTGCGTGGGGTCGGGGATGGCTCTCCGGTTCCCGAGCCCAACCTCGTCGCCGTCCCCTCGACGGACCGCAGCCTCCTCGTCCTAGACCCTCCAGCCGCTGATGAGCGCACGATGCGGGACCTCGCTAAGGAATCGCTTGCAGCTGCGCCTCAGCAGGTGAGCATTGAGGACGTGTTCCGCGTCAACGGCGGACTGCCGGCTAAGACTGACCTCAAATGGCAGGAGATCGGCACTGGTGAGAAGCGCGGCGTGATCTTTGAGGCCCAACCTGGGCTGAAAATCCCAGGAATCCTCATCATGCCGAAGGGGCCGGTGGAGCGCGTCTGCATCGTGGTTGCCGATGTCGGCAAAGCAGCGGCCCAGGCACTCATTCCACCGGTCGAAGGGGTGGCGACTTTGTATCTGGACACCGTGGGAATCGGCGAACTGTCTGATATCGACATGCGCTATCCGGTATATCTCGGCTCCTCAGTCCCGTTCTTGGACGGTTGGCAGATCGTCCGTGCTGCCGAAGGGCTGCGCAAGTACAGCTCGCACATCCTCGTGGTTGGACGGGGTCCGATTGCGAGTCAGGCTGCGATGTACGCCGGGCTGATGGATGACAGGCTCACAGGCGTCACCGGGGAGCAATGCCTTCACGACTGGGTGGACGTGTTCGAAGATGGCATGCCGTACTGTGCCGTGCAGCCACGCGCAAATCTCTGCGGATCCCTCCTGAATCTGATGCAGCGCGTCAAGGGTTCAACTTGGACGTTTCGCCGCTAATGTCAGCGTCCGTACGCCTTAAGCAGAAATAGGGAAAGATCGGGGTGCCGGAACTGGTACCCCGCATCCAGCGCGACTTGGGGGAGGATGCGCTCGCTCGCAAGGAGCGCTTCTGAAAACTCTCCGAGTGCAACCTTCAGCACGAAATCTGGCACCTTGCCCAGTACCAGCCGATGGAGGATTCGCCCCAGGGCGTGGTGGAATTCAAGGGAGGTCTCTGGGTTCGGGGCAACCAGGTTCATGGGCCCGGAAATCGACTCGGTCTGCAGCGCAAAGACGATGAGTTCAATCTCATCCTCCATCGAAATCCAGGGGATGTACGCCTTGGGCGCGAACGGGACGATGAATGGAGACAGCCGAAGCGGCGGCAACAATTTGGCAAGCATTCCACCAGCAGGGTCGAGAACGTTGGACGTGCGCAGATTCACGACCCGGATGCCCAATTCAGAGGCTTTATTGGCAGCTCCCTCCCACTTCTCGCACACCTGAGCCAGAAAGTGATGCTGGGGATCGATAGGCGAGGCCTCGGTGAGAATCTCATTCCCACGGTCGCCATAGAATCCGGTGGCGGAGGCTGACAGCAAGACCTTCGGCTTAGAATCGGCCTTTGCGATGTTGGCGACAAGGTTCTCGGTGAGGTTGACGCGAGAGGTGAGGATGCGCTCCTTCTTCCCTACTGTCCACCGTCCCGCTACGGTTTCACCAGCGAGATTGATCACCGCCTCGGCATCTATCTTGGCGGTGTAGGAGACCAGCCTCGCGTCGGGAATCGGGGTGGCAGTTTCAGGGTGTCGGGTGGCAACCACACAGCTGTGGCCGTCTTTGGTGAGCCGACTCACCAGTCGTTTCCCAATAAAGCCCGTGGCGCCTGTCAGCAGTATCTTCATGTCGTAAACCTTCCCCGAGGTCTACGTTGGGTTTACCTGCTTGGGCGTCGCGGCTATTGGGCGCTGGACGATTGTCCGCAGCCGAACTTCTTCGCCCGGGTGAGGGCGGCATCCAGCTTCAGAAATAGGTCCTGGCTACTTTCGGTTGGACTGTATTGGGCAAAGCCGAAGCTGGCGCTGAGGTTGATGCCCGCGTCGTGGGTTTCTTCCGAGGTGGCGAGCTTGTGGCGGATTCGATTGATGACTTCCTCAGCGTTGGAGTACTTAGCATCCCACAGCATGATCAGGAATTCATCGGCGCCCCATCGGGAGATCCAATCCCCTTCTCGAATGCAGGACTTGGCGACATCCGCCACGTAGCGGAGACAGGCGTCTCCGACGTTGATGCCGTACTGATCGTTGATTCGCTTGAATCCGTCGATATCGGTGGTGATGATGGTGACGGGGGTGCCAGATCGTCTGGCTCGGGCAAGGTCCTGCTCCAGCCGCTGGGTGCTGAAAGCACGGTTGGAGAGCCCGGTAAGGATGTCAAGGCGCGACACCACCGCCAATTCTCGATTGGCCAAATCGAGTCGGACGATGGCGTTGCGCGTATTGCGAATCAGCCCATTCAGCTCGTCATCCATCTCCTCAGGCACCTCAATCAGTTCGCCCGTCGCCACAAACGTGTTGACGAAGCGAGTGAGAACGTCAACCGGCCGAAGCAGTTTGCGTATCTCGAAGTAGGCGATGCCTGCTACCACGACAACGATTGCCAGGATCAGTCCTAGGGCAGCCCGGGGAGTCTCGGGACGGCTTTCTAGGAGCGTGACCGTCAATGCCAGGGTCGGGATGAGTGTCGCTACGACGGCAACACCCAAGACCTTGCCGGCAAAGTGTTGCGGGTCAATCTGCTTGGCGGTGGTAAGCGGGGCGGATGGTTTCATGAGAGGAAAAGGCCTCAAATTTGTTTTCGGCACAATTTCCGCGATATTTAGGCCAAAAGACTGAATCTGCAGCTTTTACGAGGTTGTCCCGCAATTTTCGGAATGTCACTGAGGAAGGGTCACCAGAAGATGCAGCGTAGGCTGCAACGGGGCGAGTTGAGGTATATTTCTGAACCGGTTGGGGAGTTGCCCGAGTGGCCAATGGGAACAGACTGTAAATCTGTCGGCGATGCCTTCGTAGGTTCGAATCCTACACTCCCCACCAGCTAAATAAGCCCTCGTAGCTCAGCGGCAGAGCACTTCTTTGGTAAAGAAGAGGTCACGGGTTCGATTCTCGTCGAGGGCTCCAGTTTTTAGGTTCAAATCAGCAAAAATCTCGAAGTTACTGCATCGGATTTGCGCTCCAAAACACGAAACTTGACCAAAACTTGACCAGACGCGATGTGATATATATCACTTCATGAGCGATTTGGGAAAGAAACCCGAGCTTTCTGACAAGCTAAACAGACGCCTCCACACTGGCGAGAGCGTGTATTTCTCGTCGGCAACCCAGTACCGCACAAAAGAGACGCCAAATGGGAGATGGGTGGTGAAAGTCAGGCGAACGGAACGCGGTCGTCCTGTCCGATTTCCCGTGAAGTCATTCGCCAAGCCTGAAGACGCTGTCAAATACGCAGAATCGACGCGCCCCGAAAACCGCAAAGAAGGCGGAATTGGTCAAGTTTTGGTCAAGTCGTCAACGAACGACGGAATTCACACAGTGGGCGATCTGTACGAATACTGTAGGGCGCACACCTGGAAGAATCTCAGCCGTGTCCGGGCTTCAGCGAAAGAAGGACGATGGAAGAACCACATCGAGCCGTATTGGGGTGAGTGGCCGCTTCAGACAGTTAGACGCAGACACGCTCAGGAATGGGTTACGGAGATGGAAGCCAAACTCCAAGGCGAAAAAGGCTTGTCGCAACTCAAAGAGTGTCGAATCGACCTGGGTGGATACTTCAAAACCGCAATTGATATGGAGTTCTTTGAGATGCTCAATCCATTTGAGAATCTCCAATCTATTGCTCCTTCAATGCGCGCACGGACGACGATGGAAAGCCAAGACTTCGCCAACGTCATGTTTGTCTTGGACTGTTTAGTCGAGCGAGGACTGTTAGTCCGATGGATCGCCGACATGTTCACCATTGGGATGCTCACAGGGATGAGACACGGTGAAGTCATGGCTTTGCGAGGGAAACGAATCGACCTGGAAAAGAAAGCCGTTCTTGTTGACCGTGCCCTCCGGCGACATGCGCGTCACGTCGATGAGGATGGCGTTCCCTACGGCGACGTGGTGCCTCAGGCGTTGTCGTATCCGAAACGCGGAACACAAGCCGAACCCAGATACAGATGGGTGGCAGTGCCCGACCAACTCCTACCGATCATGAAGCGACTCAAGGAAAATGGCGACGGTTTGGTTTTTGGAACTGCTGACGGAAAGCTGAAACAGGCTGCTAACTTTCGCATTGCTTGGACAACACTCTGTTCACGAATGACGTTGGTGGCGAAAGGCGAAAAGACAGATAACAAAGACTTGAATTCTGTTATCACGCTCGCAAAGCAACGCAAGATACATCTTCCCAATGTTTGGGACAAGATCGTCTTCCGAGACACGCGGAACTCATTTGCCAGCTACGCCGCTGAAGTCGGCATACCGGAACCAACACGCATGGGCTTGATGGGTCACACGGGCGACACAGTCACGTTCAAGAGCTACACCGACATAACTACGCAAGCGTTCAAGGACGCGCAGAGAAGACTGTCAGGGGGCTGGAAGCTCTAGCGTTGCTTCAGCTTCCGGGCAAGCCATTTCGCTGGTTCGTCGGCGGGGATCAAAATCGAGGCACCGTCCTTGATCGAGCGAAGCTCACCGTATAGGCAAAGTTCGTAAATCCGCGACTTCGATCTTCCCAACATTTTCGCCACCACCCGGACGGGAAGTAACAGGGGAGCTACTTCCATCGTTTGCGACTTTGATGACTGCGGAATTTCCATATCGACTCTGAAAGGGATTGGGGATGAAAACAGCTCCATCCCCTTTCCCAAAGTTGTGGTGGTCAAACCCAACTTGTTCTTTGCAGTGGCGCTAGCGTAGTCTCTCTGGCTCGTGATGCTGGACACTCAGTCATTACGACTCCTCGTCACTCGAAATACAGCACTGGACTGCTTAACCGTTCTTGCTTCAGAACAATTAAGATGATGGAGGGCCGTCATAACCTCATGCAACACCCAACTGTACACAGCCGTCCAGCGTGAAATAAAACGCTTTTGAGCACTACCGCGTCTATAAAGAAGTGAAGTCTACGGCGTTTGCTACAGCCCAGCTTGAACCGTTTGAACGGCATTCCAGCCGTGAACGGTATCTACAAAGACACCTTGACGCTCAGTGGACTTTGATGACAAGGAGCGAAGTCAGGGCCGCAGTTGCCGAGGATCGCAAAAACCGACCCACTCAACGACCGAAATCACCACGTAAGGTGAAGTCGAAGCCTGTCGAAAAGCAAGGGCATTACGATATCTACCAAGTAATGGCTATCTGCGGGATATCACGAACCGACTTGTTCAACCGTGCCAAACGTGGCGAATTCAGCTTCTACAGGCGAGAGGGAATTCGTGCGAATTGCATGGCACGACATGACGTCGTGACTCTCAAAAGACGCTTGAGAAATGAGGCGCGGCCAGTAAAGCCGACACACTGAACGGCTCTGGACAGTTGCCCGTAGATCGTTGATTTCGTTGCCGTTCACCATGACGGCATTATGGAAAACGACAAGATTAAGAGGCTACTTTCTCTGTCCTCAAACCCTGAGGCGCTACTGGCATCCCTGATCGAAAAGACACTGGCGGAAGGACCGCCGGAACCCCCTGCGGCCACGGCCAAGGTGGAAATACCTGTCACAGTCGTGGAGTCGCCAAATACAGCCAAGACAGCAACGCTCAATACGCCTTTCAACTTGACGGAGATATTCCAGGAAGGTGCGCGGTTTCGAAAGCGAACGAAGATTGCTGGCCGCGAACGGATCATCGTTACTGTCGTTCGTGTGGAGGGCATTAATGTTTGGTTCGACAAGGATTTCCGTGCAAAAGCATGGGTGAGGTCGAGCACAAGGAAAAAGGTGACCAATGCGGAGTCCGCTCGATTATTCTTGCAGGAATTCGAGCGGATATGAACGCTCGAATTCGCTTCGCCTCATTGGCCGCGGGAGCCGGGTTAGGAAGTTACGGAGCCGAACTGTCCGGCGCGCAATGCGTTTCAACAGTTGAGATTGACGACGCGAGGCGAAAATGTCTTGCTTTCCATTATCCAACAGCAAGGCATCTTGCCGATCTGCGAACTGTCTGTGGCCGCGACTTGTGCGATCCCAACCTACTGTTTGTTTCGACACCCTGTCCTAGTTTTAGCGTCGGCAACCGTATGGCAGAGGGTTTGAACGATGATCGCGGAGCCTTACTGTTCGAAGCCATCCGGCTTGTTGATGAAGTGCGGCCCGAAGTTGTCCTGATCGAAAACGTTCCAGCGATGCTGTACAGCACACGTGTAAAGGATGTCGAAACCTGTCTCAACTTGATCGAGGGACTTGGCTATCACCTGATCTTTCGCGAGACACTCAGTTCTCAGAACTGGCTCGCACAATCCCGCAAGCGACTGTTTTTGGTGTATGTTCGCAAAGATCGTCCTGTCAACCGAGTCGCCTTCAGAGTGCCATCAAGTGTCGTGAATCTGTCTTCAGTGCCTCAGAACTGGCTTGGGGACGTCGTGAAGCCTGAGACACTTTCGAACTTGCGAAACAGAATAAACAGACACGGCAAGCCTGGCTTTGAGCACCTAGCAGACAGCTTTATCGGTGTCGGCAAAGTTCCAGACAGTTGGCGAAGCAAACCGATTTTTCACTGCAATCATTCGAATAGTAGTTTTGGAATTGGGCATATGGTGACACTCACCAAGACGGGCCGCGCAATTGTCCGATGGGATGGACAGGTACATAAGCTGTCTGTCACGGCACACGAAGAGTTGATGGGGCTTCCAGCCGGATTCACGGCATGCATCGGATCAGATGCACAAAGACGGCATGCGTGCGGCGACGGCATTGTTGTACCGGTTGCTCAGGCTGTCTTTGATTGGATCGGCAAGGTGTTGTCAGCCTAAGGATCGCCTGCCCTGTCTCTCGAATCACCAAACATGGTGATCGAGCTATTACCGAACAACATGAGCGCGCAGGGCCGCAAGATCGCCCTACACGTCCTTAATGGGCTATTCCTGAATCCAATTCCACCCAACGCTCCCATCGTGCCCGTGGCAATGCGGCTTACAGCAAAGATCGGGTTAGACATGACGGACGATGAAGCGATCATCGAGGAAGCGGTGAAGACAGTTGCGTACGCAGTCGGCAAAGTCGGCGATCATGGTCGCACTGTGCATGACATGGCTGTCCATCCGACTCAAGTGACACTTATAGTCAACGACCACGAGTACGCGCGGTTGCCCCGTCCAAGATAAAAGGAAGGCCGCCCGAGATGAAGGCGGCCAAGGAAACAAGCGACACCATGGCGTGTATCGCGATGAGTAGAAGGTCGAGAACTAAGCGAACCTTCACTTAGTATTTTGTGATCGAGACGGGAGTTCCTGCAGCCTGACAAATAGAAAGGGAGCCAGATCACTCCGACTCCCCTTTGTTTTGCACCTATGTCTCTCGCTATTCAACTGTCCGCTGACATTGCCTATTTTATGGGCTCTGTACATTAAATTATGTGGATGAGCTGGCGATTTGTGCAGCTTGCTGGCGTCGAAGCCGGGATGAAAGGACGGCCATGCGGAAATTCGTAGCATTGTTGAATGCGAAACGATCCGGGCTTAGCATTTCAACGTCGTACAAGCCAAACGGACCTTGGCCGCCTACCTTGAAAGCAACCGGTAAGACGTGGTCGTCAACCTTCACACCCCGCTTTTTCAAAGCCGTAATCGTGCACAGATTGGCCGGGATTTGATCCCAACTAGTGTACACGGGCCATCCTCGATAGTCAAAGCGTTGTCTGCCGTGATTGCTCACGCCGTCACCTCCATCTCATCCTCAAACCAGTCGGGGCGGAGGCTTCTGATCTGAGCGTCAAACTCGGGTTGGTATTCCGGTGACAGCGGATTGGTGTATTTGGAGAGTGCTTCAGCCAAGATGCCCTGATGGACAGTTTTGACAGCGTCATTCACGTTTTCGAAGCCAATCGCATTGATGGCTTCTTCTGTAAGTAGTTCCCAGATTTCGGCAACCAAGTTCTTAGACTTGATCTGCTCGAACATCTGGCGTGCTTGTCGATCTTTGCTCATGCCGACACCTGTTCCGCTGTCCACTCGATCCCGACAAACGAATTAGCTGTCGTCCGTTTCTTACGGCCGTCAAATGACACCCAGTCGCCACGAAGCTCGACCTCACCTGTGTAGCTCTTCTGAACCTTAGTGGGTCGCTTGATTCCGATCCATTCCGTCCATTTGACAGTAGCGTGTCCTATCCTGACTGCAATCTCTTTCGCCTGAGCTAGTCGAGCGTCGCGGGCCGCAATAATCGCCTTCATTCCGTCGTCAATCTCATGCCTGTCGTAGTAGAAAGTTTCAGAGGCGTATTTCCCGGTGTGGTGCCATTCACGCTGACCTAGAGCTTCCTTGATGTCAGACGCTGAAATTCGCCTTCCAAGATGTGATGCCCACCCTGAGGCAGTCTTGCGACCTTCAGATTCTGCGATCTGAGCGTTTACGCTTTTGCCCTCTCCCCTTCGAAAATAAGTAGCTGTACTCATGTGTTGTTTCCTCTAATGCGCGGCCAATTACAAGTCGTGCATTATATTACTAAAGTAATATACCAGCGAATGCGTTAAATTGTCAAGTAAAGCCGAAAGATCCTCGAAAAATCGTCGTTTCAGGTTCGAAATGGACTAAACCCACCCTCTTCATGCAATACCAACGCTAGAGTCATCGGTTACATGAAGAGCGTTTTATTGTCGCGCGGTTACAAAAGAGCCGTTTTGAGGTCGTTGGCGACTTTTGCGGCTGTTATTTCCAAAGTGTCGTTATCGCTTTCTCCCCTTTCGTTTCGCTTCCAGGAAGATCTCTCGAACAACGTTGGAAACTGACTTGCGACGTGCGTTGGTCTTTGTCATTTCTCACCACCCAATCCATTGATGGCGTCGATGACGGACTGCAAGACACCAACTGGCTTTTTCTCCGGCACGTCCCGTAACACCGCCATTGCGTTGTCGTAACGTGTGGCGTCATCCTTGAAATCTGCCCGCTTCCAGGGCTTTGCTAAGATCGCCTCGACTGTAAGGAAATTGAGGTTCCTGTCATGGCGGGCTAAATAGGCCGCGTACGTCCTTCGACTTTCTGTCTCACCGATGGCACGAAAGATGTCCCACTCTGCCAAACGGTGAGTCATGAACTCCTTGGCCTCGATGAAATAGCGAAATGGCTTCTTGGTGGTGTACTGCTTGCCGAACGTCTCGTGATATTGCTCCCAAGCCAGGGCTTGGAAATCCATGCCGATTCGCAAGTGAAGCAAGTCCGTACCGCAAAGGACGACAGACCCACCGTCTTCCGTTTTGGATACGACACGTCGCCAGAGCCCGCGCTCCACGATCTTCACAACTTTGCCGGAGATCATTACGGGATCGCCCACTGGCTGGTGTCTATAGTCCTGCATACGCCACCTCCATTTCATGTTGAAGATCGAGAGAGCTGATTAGGTGGTCAAATTCATCTTCGCCAACCTCGTCCCAATCAGCCACACTCTTGGTTCGACCACCGATTACAGTCCGTGGCGTGCTCAACGCATATTCGGCAAGCTGATTGAGCCGGTGGATTCGGTAGTTGAAACTGCGTCGATCCAGACCGTGGATGTTCAGGGAACTCGAAGCTAAGTCCTGGGCACTCACCCATTCGCCGTTGTAGTAAGTCCTTCGGCGATCTTGTCGGAAACGGAGATCGTGAACCTTGTGGCCCATGCAATTGGCCAGGCGGTATTTACTTTGTGGCTTGTTGTCCACACAACCGTGGTCGCGCTTGTAGATCAGTGCGCAGTCTGGCTCGTCGATCAGCCTGAACAGCACCTTGTCCTCTAGCTGTCCTTGTGTGTCTACACGCCGAACGATTGACTTTGCCCAAAGTGAGTGATCAGGATTCACTCGGTAAGCAGAGATCAGCACCGCTAAAATCGCCCGCTTTGCCATCTCAACGACGATTCGGCGATCTTGATTCATTGGCACCATGTATGTGTTTACATGGCAGTATTTGGAGGAAGCCACACCGCTCATGCCAAGGGCTCCTCCAATGTCACCGTGACACCGAACTGTTCTTCGAATTCCTTAATGGGTACTAAACAAGTGTTCTTTGTGTCGCCTACTCTCTTCGATGGGACATGGCCCATCTTGGTCCATCTCCAAGCCGTCTGATAACTGCAACCAAGAATCTTAGCTACATCGTCTATTCCTATGAATTGTTGTCTCATCCATAGTTGATTATGTGAACGGAGATCAAATACCTACAGTTCTATTAATCCTTTTTGCGACAACCATTTCCCATTTTTCAGTAACCATTTCCCAAAATGAGCCTAATCATTTCCCAATTCCAGGCAATCATTTCCCAATTCTCAGCAATCATTTCCCAAGAAACCGGAATGGGAAATGGTCACGAGTTCAAAATCGCATTTCACTGTACAGGTTGTTTAACAAGTTATTCCTACAGGTAGGAAGACTGACAATTTGGGAGATTACAGTCACTGACGGTACGAGGATCAGGAAAGTCAGATACAGTAGATCCTTTCCGACTCGCAAGCGAGTCGGATTACCCCTTCCTGCTCGTTTGCTCTTTACGCTCCCTGCGGTCGCTCCAATCGCTTCACGAGCAGGAAACTAAAAGACGAAAGAATGATTTCTCTTTAGAACATAAGGAAATAGAGTAAGAGTAGAGGATCGCTTCCGGGTTACTCTATTATGTTGGACTCTGTCCAACCGTGATAGCTGATAAACAGCAAAAGACTACGCCCGCGATCTTTGCCACCTGTGGCCATCGTGTACGCGACTAAACTGATACTGCGACATTCCACGCACGACAAACCAAATACACGTCGTAAATCGCCGTAGAACGCCAAAAACGCCGATTCGCCGATTCTCAAAGAAAAACGTGCCCCTACGTTGACCGTAGAGGCACGATATTGGATCGAGCCATCTTCCCACAACCTAGATTTTCATGGCTTTCTTGGCGTTGTCGTAGATTTTCCTCACGGTGGAGTATTGCCAAGCCCTGCCACCGTTGGGGGTGGCAACGCCATCGAGGTCCAATGCCGAAGCTATGCTTCTGAATGTCGTCCCGGCGTCTTTCAGTTTCACGATCCGTTCTACGACGTCGTCACCCACCACACGTTCGCGTCCGACTCTCTCCCCTCTGGCGATCTTGGCTTTGAGTCCGTCCCGTGTTCGCCGGCGGATCACTTCCACCTCCCATTCTGCGACGGCCGCGAGAATCGTCAGCACCATGCGGCCAGCCTCACTGTGCGTATCGAGGTCGAGATCACGAATCGCGACGTCCCATCCTTCGGCGTCCGCTGTTTGCATGACTTTCAGGAAGTGGATCGCTGATCGACTGATCCTATCGAGGGACTTCACTACCAGAACGTCGGCTTCTTTGTTGGCGAGCATCGACAATGCCTTGTCGAAGTCAGGTCGTGATTCTTTGCGTCCGCTGACGCCTTCGTCGCAGAACTGGCCGACGATGGTCCACTTCTTGTACGCGCACATGGACTTGGTGGCTTCGTCCTGGGCTTCCAAACCCAACTTGCTTTCGGCTTGGTCGTCCGTCGAGACGCGCCGATAGATCACTGCTCGGAGTGGTGCGTCCGTCTTGATTTGCTTCTTTTTCATCTGAGGTTTCCTTATGGTGGGGATGCTGCCGCATCCCCCGGTGTTCATGCAAGCGAGTCTCGAATCTCGGACAAACGTTTAGGTCTCCAGTGCAAGTCGCGTTCAATGCCAAGCCCAAACCCTGAGCGGTAGGATGCCAACTCACGAAGGGACACATAGCCAAGCTCCGTTTCTTGCCCTTGGACAAGACGGAGCAGAATCACGTCGTCTTCGTCGTCCGTCTCAACGATCCCCTCGACGTCCCGTCGGCTGGCTTCGAGCACCCACCATGTCCATCCGGCGTCCGGCGTAAACAATTTCACGGACACCATCGGGTCGGCGTCTGTCTCAGTGGCGTACAGATCGGGCAACGAGGCGAGGATTTCATCGGGGAGCAGGTCCCCGCCGAAGCGGGGAGCCATCATATCAGCCCCAACAGATAGAACCAGCTATCTGGGTGGTCATGCTCGACTGTGTCGCCATCGGGCGTTTCGCATACGCTGTCCATGAACCACTCGCCTAGGGTGTCCATGTCGGGCACGTCGTACACTTGTCCACGCCATTCAATTTTGTCAGGCATTTTCAGCCTCCATTGCCTTCACTTGGTCGATGATCGAATAGGCGAGTTGCTTTGCGTCCGAAAGGGACAGCATGAGCGACAAGGA
The DNA here is from genome assembly GCA_903927025.1 of uncultured Armatimonadota bacterium. Lineage (GTDB taxonomy): Bacteria > Armatimonadota > Fimbriimonadia > Fimbriimonadales > Fimbriimonadaceae > Fimbriimonas. The sequence goes on along the minus strand of CAIYLG010000012.1, from coordinate 50,024 downwards.
CGTATTGCTCAGGCGATCTTGCAAGTGGTAGGACGCTTGATAGCCATAGATCGAGACGACATCGCCATCAGGGAAGACAGACAACCCTTTGAGGGAACATCTGTCTCTTCCGACGTGAGCACTTCCGTCGTGATCGAGCTTGACGAACTTGGCTTTAGGAAAGTTGTCGATTGCACACTGGAACGCTTCATCCCAGTTTGTGGCTGATCGAAACCGGATACGCGGATCAGTGCTCATTTCGTATCCGACTCCTTGAGAATGTCCGCACACTCCAGGAGCCGGACCAGCTCACGTGCCCATTCTTCGGCTTCGGCTTGCTTTCCGCATGCCTTGAAAGCCAGGGCTTTAGCCAACGCTCTTGATACTTCCGATCTGTCGATGCTCATTGACTGCACACCTTCCAAGATCGCCCCGAATTTCGCCGGGATTTCGCAGTGCCACCGGACAGTAAACTGCCTGATGGAGTTGTCATGTCGTACATGGGTTACTCCTCGCCTGTCCCGTGCTCGTAACATGGGCAGGCACTCTCAAGCGTACTTGAGCACTAATCAACACGTCAAGTGCTCATAGACAAGATCGTGAGCGTTAAGGGAACCTCTAGTGCTCAACAGGTTCAAATGCAGGTGGGAGCTTCACAAATCTGTAAAAGGAAAGCATGCCTGCCAGCAAGCCAGAGCCAACGATTCCCCTGTCCGCCTACCGTGAACTAGCTCGACTCCTTTGGGGTTGGGGACGTGTCGTAGGGCATCGAGAGACGGGTGGCATCAACTATCCCAAGATCGCCGACGACGAACGACGGAGAGTCCTCAAACGGCTTGGAAGCGTTCCTGATGTGGCATTGTGCTTCCTGGACATCGAACGATCTTTGCGCCATGAACCGCCGGTGGTGAGAGGGATCCTCTACACCTTGTATGCGCGTCGCCATGGACAGCTTCACGACACTGCCCTGGACGTCGAACCAAGTTATCGACTTCACATATCCGACTTCGTTGAACTCGGATACGGCGATCTGATCACCGAAGGGGAACGACGCACCCTGGAACGGATCGCCGGACGGATCAAGTCCAACTGGTGCCGTTCAACCATCCATGCGCTCCGTCTGATGGACTCCGGCGATTGCGTTGGAGCAGGCGTTCGGGTCGCTTAGGGGTGGTAGTTCACTCCCTATTGAAACTTTGCCGTTGAAGCAATACCTGTGGCCCACCCCCCACCCCCGGTCCATAGCGTCAGCGGAAAACATAGTATCGACATTTTCGGTAGAAGCAAAGTCTGAAAAGTTTCGGGGCTGCAGTGTTTCAAGATCGCTCCATAAGATTAGCTATGGATGAGCTACACGATTCCGTTGACACAAGGCTATACAGCTACTGTTGATGATGAAGACTATGAATTGGTCTCCCAATATGTATGGCACGCCCATCGCTCCAAGGTACATGTGTATGTCGTTACCAAACCTGGTAAGCAAGCTATCTTTCTGCATCGTCTTATTCTTGATGCCAAGATCGGTGAGCAAGTTGATCACATCAACGGCGACACTCTTGACAACAGGCGGTCCAATCTTCGGATATGTACTCAGTCCCAGAACATCGCTAACCAGAAAGTTAGACTTGATACCAAGACCGGTTTCAAGGGCGTAAGTCTTTCTCCACGTCGTAACGACATTCGTTACAGATCGCATATCGAACACCACGGAAATCGTTATCACCTTGGCTACTTCACGACGCCCGAAGAGGCCGCAAGGGCTTACGATAGCAAGGCTATCGAATTACACGGCGACTTTGCACACCTGAACTTTCCTTCAAATCATGCAGGTGAAGACGCCTAAAAACTTGTATATCTTCACTACCTGGCATAGCCGTAAGTGAAATTCTATTCCTTCACTTACCTAGCCAAACGGTGATTTCGATGGCAGACAGTTCGGCAAACTTAGGCGCCTACATTGGCAACAACCCAAGAAAGGGAGGATGGCCAGGTGCTGGCAGTCCGAAGTCCGCAGTTCGAGAAGCCTGCAAGCTGGCGTTCGAGAAACGGATTTCAACACTCGAACAGATCGCCGATGGCACCACCAACCGATCCAAAGACAGAATCGACGCGATCAAAGCGCTCGGCCAATATGGCTTGGGCGAACGTGTCGAAGTGTCGCTCAGCAACGAAGAAGTGCTTGCCACAATCGCCAGAGTAACAGCTAAGTATCTGTCTGAAGAGCATCTTCACGAATGGATTTCCGATTGCCGGAAGGCAATCAAGGACGTTTGATGGCATCAAAGAACGATCCATTTCAAGCGATGGAACATGCGTTCTATGCGGCCAAGGAAATAATGGGCGAAGGCAGATGTCTATGGCCCGCTCCCTACAACGACGGCTCCTACGAATCCCGCCTGGCTTTCATCTACGACAAGATTTGGACGTGGAACGAGGCAGATCGGCAGACACAACAGCTTCCCCGAAAGGACTATATCGAGTTCTTCGTGTGGCACTGGACCGACTCTAAGGCCCAAGGCCAGCCGTTCATCTGTCTCAAATCGCGACGGCTTATCATCTCGTGGCTCTGTCGCGCGCTTGAGCTTCAAGACGCTGGACTGTCTCAGGCGAATCAACTCATCGCCGGCCAGACATTCTCCGACGCACAAGCACATGTATGGCGTTCTTGGTACATGTACGATCAGATTCAGAAGCGTAATCCAGATTGGAGACTCGACGACTCCCTGTTCTACGGCCCGATGAACGATCAGCGACTAGACAGCTTGATCTTGCCAAACGGCTCGCGAATCACTTCGATCAATCAGCGCGGTGAGTCGTTCAGAGGTACTGGCGTCACAGGCGTTTGTTGCGAAGAGGGATCCGCTTATGATCGCCTCGCAAACACTTGGGGCCAAGCCGTAACAGTTTGTCAGGGATCGCCGACTTCAGTTGGCGGCCACCCGACGATGATTGCGAACGCATCGCCTAACGAAGAATTTTTGGAACTAATTGCAGCATGAACCTAAATCACACAGACATCATCACGATCCTAACGGCGGCCATCTTGATCGCCAACACGTTCCATCTCACGAAAGTTGTAGCTTTGCTCAAAGATGCCCAGGCGATTCTTGGCGTGTCTACTAGCACTCCTCCAGCTTCCAACGCGCAGGACTAACTCAGACGATTCCTCCGCCCGTTCCTTTCGGTTGTGAACTCTACACATCGAGGAGCGGCTGTCGCGTACTCCGCATCCACTACTCTGCCGACCCGGACAAGACTCCGCAATGGGCAGAGAAAGCGAAGGTTGGAATTCCATCCAGGGAATGGAGACGTGAACTTGAGCTTGACGTATCTGTGTTCGACGGCGAACCTGTTTTCGCCGACTACTCGGACGCGATTCACTGTCCGCTGTATCTCCAACAGAACGATTGGGAGCTACAGAAAGGAAGCCGCTACATTCTCGGCATTGACTGCGGTCAGACACTTTATCCGGCTGCTGTGCTCTTAGAAGTCGGCCCACCGCCGTTCTATCAGCTTGCGGCCATTTTGGAGATCACGCACGACGGCGCGGAACCCATGTCGCAATTTTGTCCGCGTGTGCTGGCGATCTTGACAAAGATGTTTCCCGGATTCTGGGATGACATCTTGTGGTGCGGTGATCAGACAGTCACCCAGCGATCTGGTGCAAACGGAACATCAGCTTGGTCGGAGGCGCGCAAGTTCGGCGTTGACATCAAGCCGATGACGAACAACCTACACGCCCGATTAGGTGCGGTGACATGGGCTTTGACAGATTGGATCGACGCTGAATCGCCAAGGATGTTTATCAACGGCAAAAACTGTCCGACTCTACTTGCGGCCATGCGAGGTGGATATCGACTACGGCCACCTGTCGGTAAAGAGGCCACAAGTAAAGACTTACTCTTGCCCATCAAAGACAAGTATTCGCACTGTTCCGACGCACTTCAGTACGCAGTTATGGAAGCGCAGAAAATCATCAAGGGAACAGGCAACTCAGTTCGGAAATTAACTAGCAATGCACCCAGACGAAACGACCCTTGACGCAGTGATAAAGCTATGGCCGCTGCTGGTGAGCATTGGAGCTTTCATGATTGGCCTTGCCACATTCGCCGTGCGATACCAGGCCAACAAGTTTAGTACGGACAAGCGAATAACGAGTGTTGAAGCACGGCTATTGAGTCTCGAAACACAGTATCACGACATCTCTAAGTCGCTTACCAGGATTGAGACAATCGTTTCGATGGACAGGAGAGAAGAAAATGGCAATCACTAGTAGCGACTTAGGAATGGAATTGGGACACGGCGGCATGGACATGCCCAAGCGAAAGCGCAAGCATTCGATGAAGAAGAAGGGCTCCGAAGAAATGGATGCTCCATCTTTAATGAAGGAAATGGCGAAGCTCCACAAAGGCAAAGCCAAAAAGAAGACAGCCAAGAAGTCGGCAAAGAAGAAAACAGCCCACAAGCGACACAAAAAGGTGAGCAAGTAAATGTCGAAGCTCACTTCAAAGCAGAGAGAGTCTCTGCCGAAGAGTGACTTCGTGTTCCCGGAGAAAGCACCCGGACACGGCTCCTATCCGATCAACGACAAAACACATGCGCGAGTAGCCAAGAGTTACGCAAGCAAAGAGGAACACGCCGGGAAGATGTCCAAGGCCGCCGAAGAAAAGGTGGATCGAAAGGCAGACAAGGAACTCGGTGAGCACACCCATGTCAAGTCGCACAAACGAACTGTCTCCAAGAAGACAGTAACTGTCAAGGCTCACAAACGGCGCCGACACACCAAGCACAAGAATTAATGCAAGGCGAGAACGTTCTCCAAATTCACCTTAAGGGACTTCCCGAGATCGACTGGCAAAACGGATCAAGGCACATTAGGTGTCCACGTGGCCGTGTTGTCATCGAGATGGCTCCCTTCGAAAAGAAGCGCGGATTGATTCACTTGCCAGACAAAGTCGCCGGAAACGAGCGACCTGATGTTGGAATCGTGCTTTCGGCAGGCTCAGACACTGGCTTGCGGCCAGGTGACGCTGTTGTCGTGCGCGCTTACGATGGCACTTGGCGAACGGACTTTGAAGCTGGCACTTACAAGGCCAAGGGCGAAGTCCGATGCTACGGCGTTTATGGCGCGGCTCCCGGTGAATGCGAACTCTACGACTGGAGCGACTCGGTTTTAGCCCTCTTAGACAACGAACTCAACATGACACCACTCAAGCGAAATCTACTTGTGAAGCGCGACCCGACTGTCAAGCAGGAAGGACTTATCCACCTGTCCGACAACAGTGTCTATCGCACGAACATCGGCACCATCGTGAGCGCCGGACCTGACTCTGAGTTCTCAGTTGGCACGCGAGTCCTATACAACCCGAACGCCATGCTGCAGATAGACATGATCGAGGGCGATCCCGATCTTGGTGTCTGTTCCGATGATGCAATCGAGGCGATCATAGTCCCAGACGAGGTGGCGCTAGCGGCCTAAATGACCAACGAGACTAACAACGACATTGAAGAAGTCGTTATAGTCCGCCAGATTCCAAAGATCGCTAGGACTCAGTCCGACCGAAATAAAGTCGCTCTCCAGCTTTCGACGCTTGTCCAACAAGCGATCACCGCGAAAGGCTCACTTCCAGAGATTTGGCTCCGAACCGAGAGCTATCAGCGCAACGATCCTCCAGCTTATGACACGGCCCCAGACGAGGGCATGTCTCCGCTACACATTCCGTTCCTTCAACCGCGAATCGACACACTTGTCGGACAGATTTGCAGTGTCGTAGCGCGTCAACACCCACTCATGCTCGCTGTCAGCGGGCTTGGCGATGAACTTTCGACAAGGCTAGAAGCCATCGTTCACCGACAGTGGGAGTCAGGCGGATTTGACAGGGCTTGCCGAGGTGTCGCGCTTAACGCGGCCCTTCACAACAAAGGTGTCTGGCGACTCGCATTCGAGTTTCAACCCGGTGGGATTCTTCCTGAAGGCTCCGATCAAATCGAAGACATTCAACACGGCCCAGTAAGGTTTGCCGGAATCAAGATCGACTCGATCCACCCGAACGACTTCGTAATTGCGCCTTCGGCAGTAGACGGAATTCAGTCGGCAATGCTTGTCGGCCACCGATTTTACGCTCGACTTGCCTACATCAAGGAACGCCAGAGGCTTGGCGAATACTTCGACAACCGAGACTACGAACTAGTGGGTGGTGATTCGCCAGAAGCCCACGACGACATGATGTCAATCGTTTCAGCATTGACGTCGCCCAGCGTTTTTAGCGGATTCCCTGAAACAGAACTTGTCGAACTGTTCGAACTGTACGTCAAGTTGCCGGATGAAAGAGGCCTTGAACGCTACTACCGGGCTGTCTTGGCTCCGTATCAGAATTATCTGCTCGACTTGCAGGCTTGGCCATATTCGCGGCCACCGTATTTCACGAGCGAACTGCTAACAGACGAATACTTTTGGAGCGGAAAAAGCGTTGGACGTAATCTGTCCCCACTCCAAGACTTGTATGACAAGCTCAACGCACTTGTCTACAACGGAAGCTACATGGCTTCGGCCCCGCCGATCTTCGGACCACGGCTAGACAACGAAAAGTACAGCCAATACAAGCCGTACAGCTACCTTGAAACAGAAGGCGGTGGTGGCCAGCCGTTCCAAGCAACAACACAATTTAACGCTCAGCCATTGCTCCAACAGATCGCCGCTTGCGAGCGAAACGGAGACATGGTGGCCCGAGTTTCGACTAACTCACTCGGTGCCGAAGAAGCGAAATCGAGCCTAACGGCAACACAAACCCAAGCGATTCAGCAGGGCATGAGTGTCGGGCTTCAAGAGTACATCGCAATGTTCACGCTGTCCTTCGGACAGATGGCCGCATTCACTTGCGAAGTCCTTGCAGACCAATACATTGTCTGGCGATTGCTCTATCCCGAGCAAAAGGTGTCGCAAGACGATCTTAAGCGAGCAGTGTCCTGGGAACCAAACGGGAAGACACCTGCTGATGCTCCGATGGCCCGCCTAGCGACTCTGCAACAGCTTTGGGCGATGGGTCAAAACCCTGCCTCTCAGTTCGATCTTTACGAAATCGCAAAGCTCAGTCTCGCTTGTGCCGGTATTCCCGGCGCCGACAAGATTCAGCGTGAACGACCGGCACCCACCCCGCAAGGAATGCCCAATGACCCAAGAAGCATGGGAGCTATGGCTCCGAATCACCCTGGAATGGCAGGAAATCAAATGCCATCTCTCCCGCCTCAAGTCACGCAACAAGGAGTCCATCTACCGCCAATCGCTGAGTCTTCCGTCAGACCAAGCACAATCGGAAATCCTGAAGCTGGTGGGGGAGAACAGGCTCTTGGACGAGTTGCTTAGCAAACGATTTGCGGCCGATTTGGCTGCACAGAAAGGAGACACAGAAATCAATGATTGACGACGAAACGCTGCCCGATCAAATAGACGAGGGCTACGAAGACGACTACTCACCGGACACTCTGTTCGACACAGAACCGGAAGCCGAACCGGTAGCAGACGATCTTTCCGCACCACTGACACGAGCCGAATTCTTTGAGGCGTTGAAGCAGTTCCAGGCACCGCAACAGCCTCCACAGCAGTTCCAGCAAGCCTTGAACGACAGCTTCTACGACCCGACGTTCGAAGCGCGAAAGGCTATGCGACTTGAAGAGGAAATGATCGCCGAAGTAAACGCGATGTACCCCGACCTTCCTGCCGACGCAAAGGCAGACATCCGAAACAGGATCGGTAGCTACCGCACTTACGAGGATTTGCAGGCCGCCAAGGTCAACAAGGTGCATGAACTCCTTGCCGACGCCAAGGCATCTGAGCTTTTCCGCAAGGGCAAGTACGTTCCGGCTTCGCTTCGGACAGTTGCCAAGCCGTCGCCGGTGAATACAGAGCGACCAAAGCAGATTTCAGGCAAGCAGAAGTCAGAGCTTGACGAGTGGAACGCAGTTCTCAAGCAATACGGCGTTCAGATCGACGAAGCCGACCTGAAGGGGAAACGATAAATGTCAACCAAACCAGTTTTTTCACAGACACGCGATCCCAAGACACCCAAGTTCCAGAAGGATCCAAATCGCAGTTATCTCCTCGTTGAAACCGAGACTGCTTACGACCAATTCGAACCGCTCCACGAGCAATACATGAATAACACCATGACGGCTAGTGGTGACGATTTCTATGTTGATCATGGCTATCAGCCCGGACACTGTCCAAGCAAGAAGTTCAGCTTGTTATCGTGTGCAAAGGAAGATTACGACGCTCATATCAAGAGCATCGCCGAAGAAACCAAACGCAGGATGAGATCAACAGACAAAGGGAACGACATTAACGACCGTGAAACAAAACCAGTGAGATTGGTAGACGTTGTAGGTCGAATGCCCGAACAGTAAGAACACATAACTAATACGGGTGACTGCCAGGACCCCACAACCACCCTCAGGAGGGGTAAATGGCAGGACTAGTAAGACTATTCGAAACCCGTGGCCCGCTACATATTGACAAGTTTCCAGTAGCGGCATCACAGACATTCGTCAAGGGTGACTTCCTCACATTCAACGGTAGCGGACAGCTTCAACTAGCTGTTGCTGCCGGTAGCAATGTAGGTAGTGGCGCCCTTATCGTAGGCCAGGCAAACGAAAGTGCCTTGGACGACTACGGCAACCTCAAGAAAAGCGTCGGCGTGATCATCGCGCAACCAGGGACGCAGTTCAAATTGCCTCTCTACAACGCGACTCCATCTTCGGCTGTGTTCAACACCAACGAACTTGGCGTCAAGTACGAACTCCACAACTTGAGTTCGGGCGGATTCGCCGTTGACAACGGTTCCACTACCAACGTCGCCGTGACGATTGTTGGCATCGCTGCAGAGGACTACCCAGGCTGGCTTAACGGCACTACCGGCGCTGGAACTATCGAATATCCCGCCGTTTGGGTGGAAGTCCGCGCTGCTTTCAGCGCACTAACAGGAGCACGATAAGATGGCATTCACAGAAACATCTCTGGGTGACATCGGTCACCTAGGCATAGACAAGCTGTTCAAAGTCGAGAGTGAGAAGTACACCGACTACTCAGAACGCATCGTAGGCACTGTCCTCAAGACAAAGCAGAGCTACTACAAGATGAAGTCCCTTGCGGGCTTCGGTCCTGCTGAAGATTTCGCCGAAGGCGCTGCCGCACCAACAGACGACTATCAGGCGCTGTTCGTGAAGAACTTCTATCCCGAGCGAATCGGAAAGATGATCGAGTTCTCCGATGACGTCGCATGGAGCGATCAGTACCGAATCATCGTTGGTCTACAGCCAGCAATCGCGAAGAGCTTCATGTTGAAGCAGAACCTGATTGCGGCCTCACTGGACAATCTCGGATTTACTTCGACAGTGGCCGGGATGGTTGGAGGCGAAACCCTCTACCAAAGCGGACACAGCAACAACGGCTATCCGCTGTCCAACATCTCCAGCACAGGATCGAATCTCGCTTTCGGGCCTCTTGCCATCGAGCAGATGAAGTCCGACATGCGCAATCAGGTGTCTGCACGCGGTGACATCATGCCTTACGACGGTGCGATCACCGTTAAGGTGCCCGTTGCCCTCGACGGACGTGCTTGGGCGATTGCGAATTCCGAGCGATTGGTAGGCACCAATAACAACGACAAGGCATACGCCCGTTGGAAGATCGAGTTCGAGACGATTCCTTACTACACGTCGAACACGGCGTGGTTTGCTCGATACAGCGACAACGAAGAACAGGGTCTTTTCATGATCCACTTTAAGCCGTACAGCATCGAGAAACTGTCCAAGGACGAGCGACTGTTCAACCGCTACGTTGCTTCCCAGAAGTTGCTTGCCGGATGGAGAGACGCGCACGGTACTTGGGGAACGGTGGGAGCGTAAAGACAATGCCAGCAGAATCATCTACTTTTAAGGGTGGGCTTGCAGCATTAGCGAAGCGCTTTACTGCTGGCCCAATGGTGTTGAGCGAAGGCCCAACCTACTACAACATCCCGGATTCGTACACGTTCGTTTGTCAGGTGAGTCACGCGGTAAGCGGGGCTAGCGCCGTCACAACGATCATCCCAGACAACCAGGTGCCAAAGGGTTGGCGATGCTACGTCACCCGAGCAGACATCTACGTAAACGGTGCCAACGCGGCCAGCGGGGGAACTGGAATCAATATCCAGGACTCCGCAGGCAACGTGGTGGCCGCAGTGGCTGTCGCTGAACTCACCGCTAACACCGGTTACACATTGCCAGCAAACGATGGTGCTTCTGGTGTCACCGACAACTGCATCATCAACAAGGCCGCTCCAGGTGCGACCACGGACGTTGGACTTCAGGTGTTCAACAACGGTGCCGTGACCCTCGGTGCTTCAAGTCCGATCACAGTCTATGTCGAGGGGTATTTCGCCCCGTAAGGGCGCGGTTCTATGAACCTCGTCAATCGGCAAAGAGCAGGCTCAGGTGACGGGACGAATTCTTTTGACACGGCTTCAAGTTGGAAGCTGAATCTGGATTTCGTCCCGACTCCTGGCAACACGCTGATCCTCTATTTGGGATTGACGAACGGCATCAACATCGACCTTCTACTTTGTGGTTCGGCTGGTGTCGAGTTTGCCTACTTTGGTGGTGTTGCCAATGCTGGAGTCGCGGTCTGCGTGTGCACGGTTCCATCCACTCCGCCGACCAACTACGAAGTTCTGTTTGGCAGTGGTGGTCACCAATTCTCTTCAATCGTTGAGGAAGTCCACGGCATATCGAACCTAACCGCCGATCAGCTTGCTCACGCAAGTGGAAGCGGTCCCGCTTACAACTCAGGCTTCACTTCGACCACTTCGCAACGAGTCGAATACTGGTCCAACAGCTACGCGTATTACAACGCTTCAACCGGCGCCGATCCACTAGGTTCGGCTCCTTCAAACGGCTACGCCCTGTATTCGACCAATCCGGTCAAGCACTACGAAACTGGATGGACGTGGGCTTTGGGTGGTCAGACCGCAAGTGCTCCGACGATTTCGGCCGGCTTGCTCCTTGGCTCCAAGTTCGTGATTGAACCTGGCGTCGCCGGAGGGTCTGTGACGGACGCCAACAGCAACGTGAACACGTACTTTGGCGCGGCTCTAGCTTTCTTTGGACCGCATACAAGCCCATCGGTGCAGATCAACACCAACCCACCAAGCGGGGGATTAGTCCGCTTTCCAAGTTTAAGGACACGATAATGGCAGCATCAAATTCAACAGCTTTTCCCGTATATGGACAGCCATTCCGAGTCCGAATAGCCTTCTACGACCCAGCAACAGGGCTACTCATATCAGGTGGATTGTCAGGACTCGCGGCCACTATTTCCAAAGATGACGGCTCATCCGTAGCCACGACTAATACACCCACCGAGAGTGGCATGCCGGGTGTCGTCTATCTCGACTTGACGGCCACGGAAATGACCGCAAACGGAGTTGTCGTTTCTGTCACCACGACTAGTGGAAGCGCGTTCGCTCAAGCCGCCGAAATCGTTCCGCTTAGGCTTACTGAGGCAACTGGTGCCGCGCTCGATCAGTCAGTCGTGCTGTTTGAAGGAATCGTGCTGGACATCATGGCCGCAGCGATCAACCTCAACACGCTGAACGGCTCGAATTACACGATCTATAAGCGAGACAACACCGCCAAGATCGCCGGAACCTACACGCAGGGGACTGAGACAGCCCAAAGAGGAAAGCTCTCGTGATAACAGTCACGCCGTGGCTTGCTCCCGCTCCGTGGAACCCCACGAATTATCCAAACACGCAAAGCGTTCTTTGCACTCACATTTTTGGCTTTACACCGATTATCTCTAACCCTTACTCAATCCACCGTGGCGTAGGCGATCCGGTTCGCTGTGAGTACAGCGGTGAGTGGTTTCCAGAATCCCGAATCCGCACTCAGTGGAATGGCAAAGTTGTCGGTGACATTTATTACGAGGAGGGCCCTAGACGATGGCGATAACCGTCACCAACCTGTTCACGGCGGCCCAGACTCACTTTGCGGACATTCCGCAAGCAGTGTTCTTGTCGTTACTCAACGACGTTCACCAAGAGATCATCGAGAACATCAGGCTCACGCCGGACGTTGCTGTAATGGTGAATCTTACGGCTGGACAGCAGGAATACGCCCTGCCAGACACCGTTCTGCGAATATGGGAAGCGGCCTACATGTCCCAGGCCGGCGACTACCAGAAGCTCAAGCAGACCAACATCGACAGGCTCGATGACAATAACCCGACGTGGCGCAACTACCCACCGTCAACACCCTATTACATCTATGATCGCGGTGGCAATCTTGGGCTAGTTCCGGCTCCAGACACTTCCACTAACGCCGGATATCCAATTGTCACGCTCTTCTGTTCGCAGACATCGGACACGCCTTTAGGCATAAGCGACTCGCTTCCTTCGATGGCGAGAACGGGCAATGCATGGCTCTACAGAGTGCTTGAACGCTGGTGCGACATGTACCACCCAGAGCAAAGCCAGTTCTTTGCGGGATTGTCGGCCCGCGAATACGAACGCCTTATCACTTACAGCTACGGTCGCATGTCGAGAGACAAAGCCGCCGTTCAAATGCGGATTCCACGAATTCGCTACTAAAGCCTGAATAGCCCAAGCCGGAGTCTGGCAGCGTCGGGGCGGGCTATTCGCGCGCAAGTTTATGGCTCAGAACACGAACATCCATACACTTTTTGAGCCAGCGAGTGCTCCCGTCAGAGGCATGCGCTCAGCCGTATCTCCGGCTTCCCTTCCCCCCGGTTATTTCAATCAGCTAAGCAACCTCCGCTTTGACGAGCTTCAACTAAAGGTGCGACAAGGATTGTCGCAACTCACGTCGGCTGCACCTGTCGATCCTTCTGGTGGTGGGCACACACCGATCTATCAAGGTGCATGTTCGTGTTCACTTCAAGGCACCGAAGTGATCATCGTGGCCTATCAGTTTGGCTCAGGCAATCCCGTTTCACTTTGGAATCTCAACACCTCATCTTTCGCCTGGACTGAGATCACACACGATGGATCGACTGATGCACGAAACGGAAATACACGGCTCACAACTGGCTTGAGCGTTTGCTTTGCGGTTGTCACCGACAACACTGGCAAGGAAATCCTAGTCGCTCAGAACGGAACGGACTACCCCAGGATTTACGATCCATCACAGTCTGTTCACGAGCAAGTCTCGATCCACCAACCAATAACGCCGCCGACTGTTACGAGCACTCAGCAAGTGTTACTGGATTGGCCCAAGAAAGCACCCATCTGGCAAGCGAATCGAATTGGCGTTGTGTACGGAAACAACCCAGGAACAACGGGTTCGCTCATCATGGGCGACATCGGGTCTGCTGACAATCTGGCCGCACAAATGACCATCGGCACGAGCGTTGCCAGCGGTAACTACAGCGTTTTTGATTGGACAATTGGCGCACCGTCGTACAACATTGTCGGTTCAAGACAGATCATCTTCATCGTCAACTCCACCTACATTGGTCTTTGGTCCAACCTCAAGATTCAGCTTTACAACGAGGGATCGGGCGCAAACGTCACGGTGTACGATCCGTCGTCTCCTTCCTCTCTCACATGGCCAATTTACGTCACGGACGTCGATCCGGCGAACGCGAACACTTACGCCGTTGCATTCAGCTTGGATGGCCTAGACACGACCTCACTTGCCATGACCGCTTGGACGGCGATTCGATTTACGTGGGTGGGTGGTACGGCACCATCGACCGAACAGACAGCCGACTTCTTCTTGATTGCGGCCTCAGGGACGATCCTTGGCGGTTGCGAGTACGGAATCGCTTGGCAGAACAGCCAATCGAGAGCAGAGAGCTTTGGGCAGTTCCTCACAACGAATACAGCCACGCTGCAGGCTTCAGCCGGAACTCCGAACAACGGTTTGACGCTTCCAAACAGCGAACTCCTTTACTACAACTCGACGGTGAGCTATCAGAACGTCACGGCTGGAGAGATTCAGAATGGCACTGACACGCTAAACATCTACCGTATGGACGCAGGCGAACTCACCTACGACTTGGCCGAATCGGTGACGGTGAACACGTTTGTCTCGAACGCTTGGGTGACGACAACAGCCGGACAGATTCTCACCTACAACGATACGACAGCCACGGCGGACAAAAACACAGCCCGAATCTTGCCAGACGCCTATCACCTACCCATGCCGAAGGGATCAAGCATGGTGGCAAGCAACGGAAGGTTGTTTGTCGGCGGTGTTGGCACGGCCAAAGCAGACGTTTGGGTGAGCGGATATAACTATCCGACACGGTTTAGACAGACAGTCCGCTTCGTGTCGGCTTCGTATGCCGATCCTTATTCCCCCACCGTAGACACATTCCCAGGTGAGCACGTCACTGGATTTTCGATCATCACCGGCTCATTGATCGGTGTCAATGTCGTTGCTGTCTTCACCGACCGCTCCATTTGGATTCTAAACGGATTCGACGCGACAAGCCTAAGCGCGCCATCTCAAGTAGATCGCCATGGCTGTCCTTTCCCAGGTTCAATTGCCAACCATCTCAATGCCGTGTACTGGGTGGACGAGGAACGTCAAGTCCGCCGATATTCAGGTGGCCAGGTGAGTGTCATAAGTCGAAACAAGATCGACGACAAGCTCTTGACGGCCAACCTTTCGCATGCTTCCGCTTCTGTAGCGAACGAGCGATATTATCTCGCCTATCAACCTCTTGGGGTGGCCAACCAGACTCACATATTGATCTTCGAAGAACTCTACAACGAGTGGTGCGAAGACGTCTTGGCCGCTGGAAACGCCACAGGGCTAGTCAGTGTCGATACTGCTCCTCTTCGCGTGATCTACGCCTTTTCCAACGCTGGACTCGTGTATCAGACAGAAACGCCGGGACAATCGACGGACGCCGGGACAGCAATTCCGATCACGATCACGACACCCATGCTCCATGACCGCATGTGGTTCCGAATAACCAATGGCGCCGTTGGCATCGTTGCCGATGAAGCGTACGAAACGCTGACTATCACCCGAAACTGGAAGAACAACCCCAACGCCAACAACGATGGGACGATCAACTTGATCAACTCTCCGCTCGATACGGCTTGGCTTTGGGAGACCGCTACCAACATGATCACCGGTGGACAGAATGTCCAGCCCGGTGGAAGCGGTATGGCTGTCTCAATCACCATCACGGGCAACTTGCCAGCCGGTAACCAGATTTACTCGCTATGCACCTACCTGTCAAGCACAGGAATGTCAGGAGCTGGCCCTGGTTAATCCAATGCTCTCGACAGGTGTTACGACTCCAAGTCCAACGACGGATCAGCTTGGGTTGGCTCTTGCGCAGTTGAACCAGAAGGTTCAGCAGATCACAACGCAACAGGCTGCATCGGCTAGCTCAACCACCACCAGTTCTACTCCAAAGTCCACGACTACCACGGGTTGGACCGAAGTCAACCCGCCCATTCAGATCATTTCAAGTGGCACGGCGGTTGGCTGGACGACAATCGACTTGAGTTCATACATCGGCTCCGGGGTGAAGAGAGTAACGCTCACTGGATATTGCAAAACGTCTGGTTCTCCAGACAACGTTGAACGCGAACTAGACTTTCGAGCCAACTCAGGATCGGCGACAAGAATCGCTTGCCGGATCATCGGCGTTTTCGGAAGTTACTCAGGAGAGCAGAGTTTCTACCTAGAGTGTCCCGTTTCAGGGCAAAGCATCCAGTACCAGATCAACACCACTTTACAGAAGTGCGATGTCTGGCTGGTCGAAACCTTTAGTTGATGATTCGACCACCCACCGACCAAGAGAAAGCGATTCTTTTGGACGGTGACGATGGGTTCTTGTGCGAGTCAGACGGCGTTGTCGTTGGCAAGATCGCCTACCGGCTTCTCATAGGTTACACGCCCGATTTCCCTGAATTCTTTATTCGTGACCTCGCTGTGTTTAGCGACGATCCGACAGTGGCCGCAAGGCTCATTCAGGCAGTCGCCAAGCACGCAAAGGCACTCGGTTACTCGAATTGCCTCTTCCACGTTACAGCCGACAACCCCTCGATGCTCAGGTTGTTGGACAGTCCCAGAGCATCTATCGACAGTTATTTCGTGAGGATCAACACCTAGATGTCAGCAGTAGGATCAGCTTTACAATCAGCTTTCACACCCAGTGGTACGAATGCTCTACAGGGTCAGGAAGCTCAACAAGCAGGGCTGACAGGCGACTACGCCGCCTTGTTGAAGCAGATGTTCCCATCGCTACAGCAGGAGCAAGCCTACTCCGACTCTTTGGTTCCGACGCAAGAAGCGGACATGAACCGCATGCTCATGTTGGCATCTCCCGGTAACCAGCAGGCACGGACGCAGATGGTGAATAACGCCGCCTACTCGAACGCGGCCCAAGCATCGAAACAGGCAGATCAAGCCGATGCTGCAGCCGGACTATCTCCGGCTCTCACAGCAGGTCAGAACCAAGGAATCACCAACGCTGCGGCTGAGCAAGCCAACCAGTACCAGCAGATGATTAACAGCCCGCAATACCAGCTTTCCCAAGCCCAAAACCTGATGGGACAGCTTCAGCAGGCTCAGCAACTCCCAGGAATGGCAGAACTCGGACAACTGACTTCTGGCATTTACGGGGCACCTCGTGTAGAGCTTGGGCAAGGTTTGGGCCAGTTTCTCGGCTCGATGGCCGGCGACTATCTCGGCGGTCTTGGCAGAGGCGAAGCAGGCGGAGGCGGAAGCAACGGCGACAACGGCGGAGGGATGAACTTCAACTTCAACACCACCAGCCAATCACCTGTTCCACTTGGACCCACCGCTCCAGCCGGTCTAGGAGGCTCAGACAGCAACCCCCTCAGTGGATATGCCCCGTTTGGCATGGGAGTCGGGCCTTACGGTGTTGGTGGAATGGCGACGGGTGGAGCGAGTGCTCCTCCAGCAAGCAAAGACGATTCCGATGAATCAGGAGACGAATAATGGACGACAACACACCACAAACACAGCCACAGAATCCAGCGCCGGTGGTTGCTCCAGAAACGCCAGAGTCGCTTCACAAGCGAGCGATGACACATCTTCACAATGCGCGTGACCTGTATCTAAAGCAACTTCAATCGAAGCCACCAACGCCAGAACATCATCGAGTCGGCTTAGGCATCATGGCCGCGGCACTTGCAGCCGCCGCTCTTGATCCAACCCGAAACAAGGCGAATACTGCCGGATCGGCATTCTACGATCACTACAAGGCGGCGAAGGATCAGCGAGACAACGAGACCAATCAGCAGAACCAATCCCAATACCAGCGACAGGGACAAATGGCGATGGCTCGATCAGGATTCGAGACCGAAGATGCTGCGCGACTCCTTCAAGACAAGAAGGACATGGAGGATCAGGCCGAACAAGACAAGCAAGACACAAGGCAATCGAAGCTAGACGACTTCAACGAGACGATGAAGAAGGCCGCGCTCGACTCTCAAGAGCATCGTGCGAAGATCGCTCAGAAAGCACGGGACCTTGAGGGATATCGCAAGCTACTAAATTCGCCGTATCCGTTTGCCCGAATGCTTGGCATAAGTGGGCTCAAGTCGCATTTGGTAGCAGATCGTCCAGGAGTCCAGGAAGCCGGTTACGATCCAACGGAGCTTGAGAAGACGCTCGACGAAGCCTCAAAGACGGCTACGTTGCCATCGCCGAAGGATCAGTCAGCTATTGACCTTCAGGGCGCTCGAACAGAGCAAGTCAAGGGCAAAACGGCTCAAGACAAAGCGATTGGTCCGCTGAAGATCAACGAACTGAAAACGCGAACCAAGCGTGAGCAGTCCACCATCGACCTAAACGCGCAGAAGCAAAAGAATCTTGCTCAAACCTACGAATGGGCTCCGAAGTTGCTCCAAGTACGGATCGCAAAGATGAACTCCGATATGGAGCGCAACTCAGCGATGATCGCCAAAGCTCAGCGATCTGGCAAGTCTATCGACCCGAACGCCAAGTGGATCACCGAATACAACCGCTCACTCAGCGGAAACATGAAGGCGATACAAGAAGCGATCAAAGAACAGGACTCAGTTATCAAGACGCAGACTCCGAACGCTCTCCTCAAAGATCAGGGCGCGCTCGATGCCATCGGCACGGCCAACAAGCGCAAAGGGAGCTTGCAGAAGGAGTTCGATAACGCTCGAAAGAGTGCGGAGACACTTGGCAAATACATCAAGAAGAAAGCGGGGATCGAGTAATGCAGTTCGACATAAACGATCCGCTAGGGCTCAAGCCAAAAGGCAAAACTCAGGAGAAACCCAACGACTTTGAGACGATGCTTCGCGGCAATGCCGGGATGAACTTTACTATGTCCGATCCACTCGGACTGAATTCGCCACCAAAGTCAAAGCCGAAGCCTCAAACGAAGTCATCGCTCCTTGGCAAGCCACCTGTTTCCGACACTCCTGTAAAGATCAGGATCAACGGCGGTGACACGCGGACGATTGTCGATGACAAGCGTGTCAAGTCTCTCCAACAGCAAGTGAGGCAGATGGAAGCCTCAATTCAGAAACTTGAGGCCGCTGGTTACGATGCGACACGTCAAAGGCAGGATGTCTCGAACTACTACCTTCAGCTTCAGAAGATGCAGGGGCTTCCCCAGCAGATAGACGGAGTCAAGCCGCGAACCAAAGCCCAGATGGAAGCGCTTCCAGATGCCAGAGGCATTTGGCATACGGGCGGATACCAACTTACCGAGGACAAGCCCAAAGCCGATCCATTCGACCGGCTCCCATTCGACTACAAAGCATTCAAGACGATGCTCGACAACGGGCACAACATCGTCGAATTGCGAAACGGCGGTTCATTGCCACGCAACGTGGCCGAACGCCAAGTCAGCAAAGTCACTGGACAACAAGGACCATTCCAAGGTGCCCCTAACCTCGCACAACGCGAAAACCAGATCAATGAGGCTGGCCTTGCTCCTAATCAGAACGCCTTCACAACTCCCAACCCGAATCAGAAGAGGTTTGCTACAGCCGATCAGTACATAGGTGAAATGGCTTCGACACTGTCTCAGGTGTACGAGAAGTCAACCGGATTATCTGCCGAAGACGCTCCTTACGCTCACGAAGCATTGAACTTCCTTGGTGGCCTAATCACCACTCCGATGCAAGTCGCAAAAGGTGCAGCCTATGGCGTTCAACACCCGATACAGGGAATCAAGAACGTTCCCGGACTTATTGGACAGGCCGCGCAAAGCCTAAACGTATTCGATCCAAACATATCCGGCTCGGACAGGTTCGGACGCTTCCTGAATGTGGCCGCAACACTTCAGGGAGGAGCACATTTCAAGAGCTTCATCAAGCGATCCATTGCCGACGGATCGCTCTATCGCTTGGGTGCAAAGCTCGGACTGAGCGAAGCTGCAGCCACACGAGATGCAATCGACTTCTTCAAGAAGCAACAGGAAATCCACGGCGCCAACCTCGACAACTCAAATCGGTTGGGACAGATTGCACTCAACCAGTCCAAGCGCAATCTTGCTAACGGCTTCAACATTGACGACCCGCTTGGGTTGCATTCAAAGCCTGAACAGCCTGCCACACCTGGATTCCGCAAGGACCCAGGTCCAATACCAAACAAGCGAATTTCGCCGGTTACTTACGACGAGCATGGACAGCCGATCATCCCTCGTGAAACTGATCCGTTTGGCTTGGGGATTCCAGTCGATCACAACACCGAGGGTATTCACCCGACACCGCAATTCGAGAAGCCAACGAGCAAACAGATTGGCGATGCGTTCGGTGGAGATGAGGACCAGGCGCGACATGAAGCCAATGACCAGATTTTAGACAAGGCTGTACGGATGGGACTCAAGCCTGAGGCCGCCGACTTTGTTGAGACTCACGCTGGCGATCATGACTCGCACATTCACAAGATTTGGACTCCCGAAGTCCTGGACGCAGTTGCAAAGAGCAAGCTCAGCGGAAGACGCCAGATCAAGGCACTCGACTGGTTTGCAGCAACCCAAGTAACTGATTCGCACCTGATAGCACAGGCCATCGACGTTTGGGAGAATAACGGTGTCAGGTTCACTCCCGACTCCGGGCGCGAGCCGGACGAAGCGATCAGGCGTTCTCAAACAACGTCTGAGCACACTGATTCTCGGCCCGATGGCGGCCTCAACCGCATTGCGGACCAACAATACAGGCTCAATAAAGAACGAGCGATTGAGGAAGCGAATAAGCCAACTGAGGAAGCTCCACAGTCGGAAGTTACTCCCACTCCAACTGAGCCACCAAAAGCTGAGCCAAAGCCAAAAACGCCTAAAGAGAAGAAGCCGAAGGCTCCTAAGGTCGTTGCCGATCCTGCTATCTCCGATCCTGTTGAGACACTTCACGATGACAGTGAGAAGCCTGAAGACGCACCAAAGCCGAAAGCTGTCGAGACAGATCCTGTCGAAGAAGCCAATGTTGAGGCCGCGTCGAAGAAAGAACGCAAGGGCAAAGCTGGACTAACACCGTCTCAGACTGGCTATCTCTCCAAGAAGCTCAAGAGTGCCAACGAAGAACTACCTCCCAATGTAAACGCACAGAAGGGCCACTCTGGGGCGATCCTTGGATACACCACGCCCGAGGGAACTCCATCAACTGGCGTAGCGATCAAGATTCCCGGCGATGGCGAATTCACTGTCCACAGCCAAGCTCAAGCCAAGGCGCTAAATGAAGCTGTTGGAGGAACTCCATTTGAAGGCGCGCCACCAACGCATCCTAAGGAGTATTACGGCAACTCGCCAAGTTACATCCACGGAGAGTTCAAGGGACAGCCTGTAAGCGGAACGCCTGAAATCATGTTCCTTGGTGAGCATGAAGCTCACGATGTTGTGCAGTCGCACCCCACCGGAAAGACATCTCAGCACATCGACGCAGTGTTCAACAACGCCAAAGGCGACAAGACAAATATCGCCAAGCCCCTCTACACAGACGCTGGCAAGAAGTTCGTTTGGCTGAAGGGCAAGAATGGCGAGATAGCCCAAGTCAGGCGACCGCTGGCAGACATGATCTACAAGCGCGGTTACGAAATCCTTGCACCTTCCGACCTGAAACAACCCCTGCGAATCATCGACCCGAAGACCGGTGAGACTCGCGGTGTCGTGGTGCAAAGAGGGATCGAGTCCACTCCAGATCAAACCGTACCGTACAAGCAACCTAAAGCAAAGATCGAGAAGCCGAACGCTTCAATGGCTGTCAAAGAAGGCCCAAACGAAGCCAAAGGCAAACCAGGCCCAGGAAACAACGGGGCGCCAAAGATCGTGATGAATCCAGGACCAACCGGTGCAACACCTCCCGGACCTATCAGCGTGACTCCCAAGGAAGCAAACGTTCTTTCCCAAGCGGCGACGTCGTTCAAGAAAACGTTTATGCCGATGTCGCTCGGAACGGGTGCCAAGGGCATGGGATTACGCCTTCGCGAACACTTTGCGACTATTGCCGGACAACAAGCCAAAGACGCCTATGCGCTGAAGCACGCGCACGACTTCTTTGCCAAGCGATCACCCGCCGACAACTACGAATTCATCAAAAGAATGGAAGCGGGCGATCCGCAAGGCAGTCCTGAACTTGATCAGTTCGCCAGAGAAATCCGACAGATTCTTGACACTAAGAGGGCAGAAGTTCAAGCTCTTGGCAAGGGACTGCTCAAGCACTACTACACGAATTATTTCCCTCACCTTTGGGAAAAGCCCGGTGTTGTGAGCGAATGGATTAGGAGTCAGAAGCGGCCGCTTGAAGGTGGAAAGTCTGCTCTCAAGAAGCGTTCGATGTCCACGATTGAGGAAGGACTGTCCAAGGGATTCAAGCCGATCTCTGACAACCCAGTCGATATGGTGTTGGCGCATGCCCACCAAATGGACATGTTCGTGAACGCGCAACGGCTCCTTAAGGAAATGAAGGACACCGGGCAAGTGAAGTATCTGCGGGTGGGTGCTCCCATGCCTGATGGCTACACCAAGCTCGATGACAAGCTGTTCCAAGTCAATCACAACGGCGTCATGTTGATCCATGAGGCGTTCGACGAAAAGATGTTCGATCAGCTTCACCGGCTGGCTCACGACCTGGGAGTGAGGACACAACGAAACGTGTCGCTCAAGGGGCATCCCGACGCTTGGGGATTGGAGTCCAAAGCAGGAATCGAAACGAAGTTTGGCGGCCCCGAAACCGTCTTGACTCACGAGCTTGGCCACGCAATCGACCGCAAGATGGGTCTGCGCCGCGCGCTGTTCCAGGGACCTGAAAGAGACGTCACTTTGGCTGAGATGAAGAAGCTAGCCGCGCTTCGATATGAAGGATCGACTGTGTCGAATTCGTACAAGCGGTACACCGAAAAACAACAGGAAATGGTGGCGAACCTCGTTCACGCCTATGTCCATGCCCCTCATTTACTTGAGAAGATCGCTCCTGAAACGACAAAGCTGTTCGAGAAGTTCATCGACTCCAAGCCACAACTTAAGACACTTCGAGACATCAAGCCGTCGCTAGTGCTTGGCACCAACAGTGCTGAGATACGGGCACCAGGTGTTCATACACTTGGACACTACATTGCTCCCACCGAAGTGGCCGCAGTCATGAACAACGCTCTCGCAAAGGGATTGAGACACATGTTCGGCATCAAACAGTACATGGCCCTGAACAACTCAATCAACCAGCTCAACCTAGGGTTTAGTGGATTCCACTACGTCACGACTGGGTTCAACTCGATGATCTCAGAAATGGCACTTGGCTTGGAAGAAATGTCGAAGGGAACGAAGATGAACCCAGGCAAGCTCGCCAAACACGCTGTCATGGGTGTCAATCCACTGACTCCTGTTCGCGACTTCAAGACAGGCGGTGAAATCACCAAAGCATTTCTCGATGGGATTGGCGATCCAAAGATGCGGACGATCATCGACGGAGTGATCAAAGGCGGTGGGCGATTCCAGCAACCTGATATCTACACGAACGAAGCTATCAAGCGATTCCAGACGGCTTTAGGACGAAAGGAAATCTGGGGCACTGCCAAATCCGCTCCTTTTGCTGCAACTGAGTGGGCAGGACGCCACCTTATGCAACAAGTTGTTCCACGAGTGAAGCTCGGGGCGTTCTCTCAGCTATTACAGGCCGATCTTGACAGGTTGGGCGGGAAGCCAATCACTGAAGAACAGTTCAGGGCGATGGCCGCCAAGGCTTGGGATAGCATCGACAACCGATTTGGCCAATGCGTACACGACAATCTGTTCTGGCATCCAGTCGTGAAGGATCTAGCCATGGCATCCACAAGGTCAGTCGGCTGGACACTTGGTACAGCTAGGGAGCTAGGTGGAGGTGCCCTCGATGTTCCAGGCAACATCCTGAGATTACGCAAGAGCCCATCAGGAGAAATTGAGCCAAGCCATCGACTTGCGTACACAGCGGCATTGCCAATCACTGTCGGTTTGTACGGAGCTATGGCTCAATACTTGCTCACTGGCAAGGCACCAACTAGATTGCGCGACTTGTACTTCCCATTGACTGGCCGCAAGAATGCCGATGGAACTGACGAACGACTGTCTTTGCCGTCGTACATGAAGGATTACTGGGGCTACACGAACGATCTTGTCGGAACGCTCAAGTCGAAAGCATCTCCTCTCGCAAGCGACTTGTGGAGTGTGATCACAGGAACGGACTACTTCGGAAATAAGATCGTTGCCGAAGACGATCCTTGGTACAAGAAGGGCGAGTCCCTTCTCAAGTTCTATGGCAAGAGTGCTCTACCGTTCACGGCAAGCAACATCGTCAACCAGTTCAACGACACCGGAAAGGTGAACTACCTTGCCCTTGCTGGATTGAACAAAGCAAGCGCGGCCATAAGTAAGACAAGGGCAATCGAGCTAGCTCAGCACTACGCCTTCGAGCAAGTTCCAAAGGGCAGCCGCACAACCGAGCAGGCAAACCGTCAACAGCAGTTGAGCCAAGTCGTCGGCATGATCCGCAATGGCGAGAAAGGAGACGCTCTCAAGAAGCTACGCGACTTGAAGGTGACAAACACCGAGGCTAAATACGTTTTTAGCCACTCACAAGGCGATGTGTTGCCGAAGATGCTCAAGAGCCTGTCGATTGACCAAGCGTTGAACGTCTACGACGTCGCCACTCAGCAAGAGAAGCGAATGATCGCCGGAGACATCGCCAAGAAGCTGATCAACGCGACCCAGAACAACAAGAAGAATTACAGCCCGGAAGACTTCCAGAACTTCATCCGGCGCCTTAAGGCAGGACTCCCACCAGCTAGGTGACGGAGCAACAACAACAGAAATCCCACAAGGGGCTTGGCACTCGCCAGGGCCCCTTTTTCATTTGAAAGGAGCAACGAATCATGTCATTTTGCGAGGAATACATCGCCAGAAATATTGGAGGCAGCACCACCGGAAGTTCGGCATCGAGCGTTGCGCTTTCATGGACTTCGCCAGCGTCGTTTGAACGCATGGCTTTGGTAATCACGGCAGTCGGAGCCGACGACGCCTATGTAACGCTTGTCGAGAACGGCTCATCCGCACCTACGGTATCGAGTTCGGCATTCGACTATCACATTCCATCGGGGAGCGCTCTTACGCTCAAGATCGGGCGATCCATCGTTCCGTACATCACCTGTAGCACGGCGTACAGCGCCAAGGAAATCGGTTAATGCTGAATGTCGCTGAAATGACACCGGCCGGTGGTGGTGGAGGGACTCCGCTACCGTCAAATATCGTTACCGGAACTGGCACGTCAGGTGACGTTGCCATCTGGGGAACCACGAGCACCATTGAGGGTGTGGGTGGGGAAATGAATTGGAACCCGTCGGCTGGACTGACGATCTACAACGGCTTGACGGCCACTGGTGGAGTGACAGCTTACAACGGCTTGTTCGTTGAGAGCGGCAACGTGAAACTTCCTAGTGGAATGGCGGGAATTCTGTACACCGTTGGCGGTTTTAACGTCGCCGCCGCTTATGCAATGCCGATCCAGTTTGGTTATGCAGAAACCCAGTGGGCTTCTAATGGTGGCACCATCGGCACTATCGGTTCGTCGGTCTTCACACCCTTGCTAAACGGTGTTATAGGAACGTCTGGCGGGACTCTTAATCTGCCTTCGTCTGGTGCGTTCCAGGGGCAGATGCTGATAATTAAGGATGAGGGCGGGAATGCTCTCTCGGCGAACATCATCGTGAGTGCCAACGGCACCACAATCGACGGCGCATCGACTTACGTGTTGAACGAAAACTACGCGTCCGTCACCGTGTATTGGAATGGATCGGCATGGTTCACGATCTGATGGCCGACACTGAGCCAGTCGAGCTACGAAGCTCTTGGATGTCCACGGCTCAATATGATCCTGACGATAAGTCGCTGGAGATCACCTTGGACGACGGAAAGTCGTACACGTATCTCGGAGTGCCAAGCCAAGTGTATCAAGGGTTGATTACTGCTCCTTCCGCTGGCCGATACTTCATCGCCAACATTAAAGGTCGATTCGCCGAATCGTAAGCCTTCAAAACAGCCCCATCGTTCCTTCGGGAGCGATGGGGCTGTTTTGCGTTTACTCCTTCGTCTTCGGATACCTGCCGGGTTCAGAAGGCAGTTGTTCTGAGTTGGCAAGCTGAAGTGTCTCAGGTGTCTTGGGATAAGCCGTCTCAGAAGAGGGTGAACTGTCCGTTCGCTTCCTGCTTCGGCGTTGGTCGTCGCCATGCCCGGATTTTGTCTCTGACATACGTCACCCCGCGAATGATCGACACCACCACGGCCATTACTATTCCGCCAGCGAAGATGACCCAAGCGACTGCCACCCAGTATGGGAAGAAGCCTGTCACCCAGTGGACAAAAGATCCGAGAAGGTCGAGCACGTCTTTATTATACGGAGGCTAGAGCGGAGGTGCGGCGTGTTGAGAATCGTCAGACACTTGCTAGGATTGTCGTCAGTCGAATCGAATCGCTCGTGATGTTCAAATATCCCTCGTGTAGCTTTTGGGCACGGTTGATGAGTTCATCATAGAGGACAATTCGTCCTTTCAGCACGCCAAGCATCTGCTCGCCTTCAAGTCGCTGAGCAGGTGTTCCTTCGGTATGTTGTCCAAGGAGAATGTATATCTCAATAGATTCTGAGCCGCGTCCCGAGCTATCAAGAATCTTCTGAGTTTCCTGACGGTAAAGTTTCACTTGATCAATCAGTTCTCCTATCGACGGCCGGGCCGCATAGCGCTTCAACTCGATTATCACGTGCGTCGTGCTGGTAGCACTATAGAAAATATCCAGGCGCCTTAACTTCTCTTCTGTCGAGCCCGTCCCCTTCAATTTCAATGCCAAATCCTTAAGGTTAACCTCTACTTCAAGGGCACCTCTCGTTGGGACGACATCCCAACCAGGGTTCAGTAGCCACAAGTGCTTGGCAATGTGCTCCTGTAGAACTTTCTCCTTTTCGTTGTCATTTGTGATCTTCTTAAAGACCTCGATCACATTGTGACGTGCCTCGATTAATTGTCTGTATTGAGTCGCCTGAAGGACATCGACAAGCTCAAATGCTGAGCGCAGTGACTCCACGTCTGCAACATCCATTTGTTCAATTCGGTGAAGCGATTCGGTCACTCTTAGATTCTCACAAAGCAAAATTCCGGCTCGAATTAGCTCTGCCCTATCTGAGACGTCGTCCTTCGCCGCCCAAATTTTTCCTAGTAATCGTTTTGCCAGTTTTCTTGGATCCGGCTGTAGGCTGTTTAGGTACTGCTTGACACCTGGATTTTCCTCAACCTTCTCTTCACCCAGTTTTTGTCGATACTCGGTCCACTTACTTCCGATGTACTTTAGCTCTTGCACAAGAAACTTCCGAAGGACATCGACGCGCGGATCATCTTCGAGTAGTCCTTGCCTGTTCGAGGTCGCGATATCTTCCGCACCATCCTCGTCTAGAAAGTCAGCTTGAACTTCACCAACAAGGTACTTAGTGAAGAGGTGATCGTCTCCTACTAGCGTCGTTGCGTCTTCGTGAGAGAGCTTTCCCCTGGAGAAAACAGCTATTCCTCCGAATTTCTGGCGGTTATCTTCCAGGTCTGTTGTCTTTTCGACCGTGCCAATCCAACCTGTAAACCGATAGCTTGTCCCCGTAGAATCATCCAAATACTCGTGCAATCTAGTCTCCCATCTTGGAGGTTTCGATAGCTTTTGGTGTGTAGAATCGGATTCAGCGAGATTGTAATTCCAAGCAAACTGGACCCTGCCGTAATAGTCAACGTCGTCGGGGCTCACAGGAATATCGTTTACCAGAACCTGAAAACTATATGACGGGCCGATGATTGCAAATCTTCTCGCAAGTCTCTTTTTGAGCGCTGCTTCTGCCCACTGCAACTGGCGTCTGGGCTTGCTGATACGAAGCGTTGTTCCATTGGGAGAGCTTGTTATCCCTTCACCAATTATCCGTGGCTTGTGTCTGACATTATCCTTAATATCCTGTCGGATACGATTCACATCAAGTTCAAAGCTAACAAATTGGCCGTCCTTTCTAGTTTCAACAATAACGTTGTCAGCAATTGCTAGAGGTGCTAGTTTTCCAATGCCCTTTCTGCCCATGACCGGGCGATCATATTTATCAGTTCGTACAGGGCGGAGGTCACGTCTTCGATAACCGACGGTTAGGAATCTCGACTGAGCTTCCTCAAATGTCATCCCCTCGCCGTTATCCGTAATGACAATTGTCTGATCGTCTGGGTTGAGTGTGATCTCCACAAGATCCGCATCGGCGTCCCAAGCGTTCGCAACGATTTCAGAAAGGACAGCAGGTGTGCTGCTATAAAGCCTCAGTCCAAGATCATCGAGAACAGACAGTCGGATATCTAGTTCAAGCTCGCGTGTTGACATGGGTAGTAAATGATTCCCCTATGAGTGCTCCAAGCGGAACCGGGACTGCGTTTCCAATCATTCGTCCCGCCCGATTGAATGCGAAATCCTCTGGTTCTTTGAAAAACGAATAGTGTGCGGGGAAGCCCTGAAGAATTGCCGCTTCTCGTGGAGTGATCGCGCGCAGTTGATCTGGGTGCCCAAATCTTCCATGACCAATGCCGTAAAATTGTGTTGTAATCGTAGGTGACGGCTGATCCCATTCCATTCGACCGTAAACACTGATATACGACGTGCGATCCATAGAAGCATGGCATGCGGCCTTTAAGTGTTCAGGCCAATCTCGCCATGACCCACCAGGGGTTGACGCAAGTAACCGAGATTTTTGGATGTCGGACATTCCCGAAGCCCTATGGAGAATATCCGTTGAGTGACACTCGCCAGCTTCAAGACTATCTATCAAGCCGATTGCGTCTCGAACCGTGACCGGTTCGGAGTCCGGCTTGTGTAATTCTGGCCAGCCAAGGCGAGAAGCTAGTACAACTAATCGCTTTCTAGTTTGAGGTAAACCATATTTAGGTCCAAACAAGATGTTGCAATTAACATGATAACCAAATCCTTGTAACCGCTTAACAAATTCGGAGAAAATAGTGTGTCTTTGGAGACCCATCACATTCTCCATAGTCACTAATTCTGGCCTGCATTCGTCGACTAGTTCGACAAATCTGTTGAGTAGCTTCCAGCGATCATCGTCTTTCTTGGCTCTCCTTCCTTGAGAGTAGGTGCTAAACGGTTGACAAGGCGCACAGCCCGCAAGCAACCGAATATCGGATGAGTTAAACATTGCCTGCAAGTCGTTGCTTGTTAGGGCTTGCACATCGCGCAAGATAAATTCTGAGGCATTATTCGACTCATAAGGAAATTGGCAACACGCATCAACGTCAATTCCAGCTTTGACGTCTATGCCAACTTGCTGAAGGCCATGTGTCAAGCCACCAGCCCCGCAAAATAGATCAATCGCTGTTATTTTCATCTTGCAGTCCGGGCGAGAGCGTACCTCGGAGCCTAGCAGAATGGTAAGTGTCTTGCAGTTATCTAGCCCGACTCAGCTTTGTCCAACCTGATTGAGCGATTATGGACCCATTGACCGAAAACGTAGTCATCCTTTCGACGTCAGGGCCGGACATCCTAACCTCGATGCTTACGCTGACTGCCTCGGTTGCATTAGTGCCAAAGACACGAGAGAGACTGGAAGCAAAGCGAAGTTCATTCATCGACCAGCATCTCGGATGCGGGTTGTTTCTGGCGTCTGGGACTGTGCGAGGGAACAGATATAGGCAAGGCGGAGGAACCGTCTTGCCGTCGGACAGGACCACCGCGCGGTTCGGTTCTGCAACAAGTTTGGGACAAGGGCGGCCAACAGTGCCGCAGATCATGTCCCAAACCACCAGTGTGTCAACACGCTCCTTCCTATGAATGACTTCCGCGCCGAGTCGAGTGTGGATTCCTGACCAGACATTGTGCCTTGGATCGGCACCAGGATTTTGGCAAAGCGACCAAATCACAAATTCGTCAGCGGATGCGGGTCTGAGAAAGATGTTAGTGTTGTTGCCGTCAAGACAACCCTTCGTTTCGATGGCGACCTTGAAGCCGTCGGGATATATAACTTCAAAATCGTGGCGCTCGCCAGTGCCGGTGTAATCAAACTCAGCGATTTCACCTGCGATCTTAAGTTGACTCAAAATCGACCTTACGAAGCCGTACTTAATTGCGGTGGAGGCCGCCTGCTGACCCCGTAATCGCTCAACCGCAGCACCGAACAGACCTGATTCCCAGAATTCAGCGTTTGACAGTCCGTGCTCACCGATGCGAGGCGCGGCTTCTCTCAATGACTCAGCAAATTGATCTATTCGCGCTTTAGTCTCAGGAAGGATTTCACACGGGACAACTGGGTGCCTCACGGCTTCATGGCCTCAACCAATGGCGTCAGCAGATGACGCTGAAGCCATTCAACGGCGGGGACGGCTACTCCATCGCCAGCCAAATGGTAGGCGTCATTGTAGTTTTCGGGAAGTTTGTAGGTGTCCGGCAATCCCATCAACCTGGCCGCCTCACGGGGGGATAACAATCGGGAGCGCACATCATCGCCGTTAACAACCAAGATCGTCTGACGACTACTACCACCGCTCGGAGTCCGTAGACATCCTGACACGCCGTCGAACCGTACTTCCGCTCGTTGCTGGCGTTCTCCAGATTCTGTCGGTCGTGTTCGCCTATAGATCGTGCCAACAATCTCTACACCGCGCTTGCGCGCTTGGTTTACTTTTGCAATGTTGGCAGGTGACATCATCGAAAGGAGTCGCTGAGTTGCTTCAGGTGAGTTCCACTTGACTCCCTTTGGCTCGTGCTCAATGACGTTGATCAATGTAGTTTCACGTGGCGTTGGACACGGAATATCCCACCAAATCCATGCATCTCGGAGATCGGAACTCAATCCATCAAAAGCTCTCTGGATCGTCATGGGATGCCACGGGGATCGTGGTGCGACACACGTTAGTTGCTCCGGGACTTCAATCTCTTTCGCGACGGCTACTATGAACAAACGGGGCCGGCTTTGAGGAAGCCAGTGAACTGCGTCCATCACTACTGCCCCAACGCGGTACGAACATGAAAGTGTCTCGATCAGACTCCTAAAGTCTTCGCCTCCGCCAGACGATAGCAAGCCGACTACGTTCTCCAGAGCAATTATCGGCACTTTACTTCCCAATGCCTCTAGCTTCTGCATATGTTGCCAGAAAGCCCAAAATGTTCCACTTCGTTTGGCACTCAGGCCATTTCGAGAACCCGCGAGGCTTAAGTCCTGACACGGAAATGAGGCCCAAGCCAATCTCGCCCCACGAGGAATGGAATCGGTCGCAATCATCGCAATGTCTCCCTCAACAAGGTCTTCACCGCCAAAGTTAGCAGAGTAGCTGGCGCATTTCGCTTTGCTGAAATCATTGGCGAGCAGACAGTTCCACCCAGATCCTAAGCCGATTCGCACCATTCCGCTACCCGCAAAGAACTCGTAGAACCCGTGGACGTCATTGAGAACCTCTGAAGTTTCAATTGGAGCAGTTGAAAGGTTCGGGCTGTGCATAGGACATTATAGAGACGTGTGATTTGAGGTCGAAGCGTCAATTCTGCATGAAGGTCCTGACCGCTGGCAGATTAACACCCAAATCACAATTCAGGAATCATCCTACACGGTGGGCAACTCACCAAAAGACTTGACCAAAACTTGACCAGACGCCATGGAAAAAGTGGACGATTTCGACCATAATCAAAGCACGTCCAGCTTCAAATTGCGGTCCTCGGCACAATAAAAACTCTTTGGTAAAGAAGAGGTCACGGGTTCGATTCTCGTCGAGGGCTCCAGCTTTGTACCTAAGTATTTCGTGGCACCTAATAATATTAGGTCTGTCCGCGGCTTGGTCTCTCAAATAATTGAGAGACCAAGTGAGAGACCCACGCCCATCCCGGAGAAACTTCGATTCACATCAGACGCCTGACCACTTCTATGCCATAGAAGAGGTCAAGCCAGGTGTGTAATGATTCGAAGGATCCGACCAGCCGTGGCCCTGCTGGTAACCTCTTGAAGATGCGTTTTGACGCTCAGGAATATCGAGAGGCGGCCGGCGAGCGGTTCGTTGAGGCAACAAATGCGCAGGCACGAGGCGATTATTTGGCCGCACATTTGGCGGCCGGCCTTGCCGTCGAGTGCATGTTTCGGGGCTATCTCGTTCGAGTTGCGCCGGACTTTGACGCCAGGCACGATTTGTCCGCCTTGAGCGACGCCTACCTTCGGCGGATGCCGGTGAAACGGACTGAGCAACTGAGGGCGTCAATAAATGATATGGCCATTCTTTGGCGCAATAATCATCGCTATTGCTCGGGCGCAAAGCTAAGGTCGCACTTCAACCGCATCGGCCGGCATCAGTAGGCGAAGGATATGCTGAAGGAAAATGGAATTGCGATGATCGATATCGCCAACGAGATCTTGAAGTACGGAGAGATGAAATGGCAGGACTAGGACAAGCCGATGCGGCTCACTTGGACGTCAATCGAGTGATTCAAGAACTGGAGAGCGTTACCGACCACGCCAACGGCGAAAGCTTCGACGTTAAGCGAGAACGTCCTGGATCTAACATCACCGGCTACGTCGTGAGAAGAGATTTCCGTGGCCTTAATTCGGCCGATCGGCAACGGAACCTCCGAACGTTCTTTGTTGAAAGATTTGGGCCAGAAACGACGGAGATTGGCCTTGTCCTCACGTTCACGCCAGAGGAATTCGACGATTGGCTTGAAGACGCACGCAGTATCTGAACAGCGGCCGGTCGAACACAATCCTACTTTATTTGCTCAGCAATAGACAGTCGCAAGTGGACTGGCTGCGAACTGGTCAATGCTCGGCGTATTTCGACAATAAGCTCCTGGGCAAAAAGCGCAAAAATGGCGAGCCTGGTGGCGAGGAAGAAGCTCGCCCATTAACTCTCCATCGTCGATCTGGCTCGGGACCTTTCTAATGCCGACATACCAGCACCAAGTGCATTTGGACGCTTTTGGCTGGAAACGTCTATGCTGGAAATCATGCATAGAGCAAGCGCATTGTACAGGATAACTGGCTCTCCGAGAATACTCCGGACAAGTCGCGGCGCTCTATTTCTTCTGGTAGCGATCGCTATCGTGATCGCCGGCTTACGCTTCAAATCAGATTCCGGTGATCTGATCGTAACAGCGATCTACGCCGAACGGCCATCGACATTCATAAGTTCGGTCCGCCAATCTATGTATGGGGCCGCCGACATGATCTTTGACCCCAGCCAAAAATCGCAGCTAAACTCGTTGATTGTAACTGCTCTATCCTCGCATGGCTTCTCTAATGCCGACATCTCGTCATACGCAAAACACTCGGACAAGTCTGCCAAGGAGCTAGCAAATCTGCCGACTTACGAGCGTCAAAGGGTGGAGTACGCTAAAATACTCGTTTATCTCGCAACATTACCGCAACAAGAACATGCCGCGGATGGTCCGTTTTTCCCGTACCGCGGAATCGTGCTGGTTCACTTCAAAAACGGAACAAACCGAAGTCTGCGTCACCTTCGAGCAGACCTGACTTCGTCGTATGAAGTTCTTCAAGTTAAAGACTGGAATTCTACTGGCTGCCATAGTGAAATATCGGCAGGACATGTTCGCCTATACTGCGCCTCACTAGAACCTTCCGAGGCGCGGGATGCTGTTGTAGTAGTCGGATCTATAGGTGGAAAAACTCTGACAGAGGGCGTCAAGGACACCTTAGATATGACGCTAGACGGGCACGCGCCGATCCACTTATCGATCGAGACCATCACCGCACCATGCTTGTTGGGAAATCCAAACGAGTGACCTGTCGTTCGAAGCTGTCTCTCGGCTAGCTGGAGCATCTTTATCTCCTAGTGACTGGGCTGAGATACGCCTGCAGGGCTGGGCCCGAGTTCCACAATCGGGGCATGGAGAACTGGCAGATTCTTTGCCGTGATGTCGATACTATCCTTATCGTATTGTGAACCAAGAAAGTTCGCGCTCAACCACGCAGCGATTTCAACATGAGATGCTGGGCTGAGTCTGTCGAACTTGACCCAGCCAACACCTTTGTCGACAACTGTGTGAAAGTCTAGGCCAGGTGCCTGAACCGATATATCCTTAATGTCTAGCACCGATCTAATCTCGATGTTGACTCCTTCAGCGTCGACACGTCCGCTATTTTCAATGTGCAGAAGAATCACTCCACCCGGCGGAATGACCTGGTTACCTATAGACCTGGAGATCTTGTCCGAAAACATTGACTGCATGCGCGCGACAGCATAAGCAGCCCGGTGCCGCTCAGTCTGAGTAAGTTGCGGATTCTTACTGTCCTTCAGTTTATGAATCTCCGTATCTGAATAGCCAAGGCGACGGAGTTCGGTGTCGAACTTCTTATCCATGTCAACCTGCTCGGCAGGATCTGAGAATGAATTGATAAAGTTGAACATCATGACCGAAAACGAGTCCGTTGGCGAAAGATTCACCTCATGCGCTACACAAGACAATGCCGGCCTCTGCAAACGGTCCGAGATTCCGTACATAAACCCAGCGAGCGCTATGACGCCCAGAATGTAGTCCAGCCAGTGCTTCCTAGGGCTACTACTTGCCGCCTTTTCGCTTGAGCCGGCAATTGCTTCGTTTTTCGCTGTCGGTTCATCAGCTTGCATGTGGCCAGCTTACCATCGGCTCCGCTGACGGCAATATAATGGCAAAAAAAAATTAGAAGCCGGGATAGGCACCAGGCTGTTCAGCTCCATTCGAAAAGGGATTCACGACCGGGAAGCATCCTACGAGTTGAAAGGGCTTTCAAGACCGGACGATCCTGTCGAACCGTCTTTCGGCTTTCGATGTGTAGCCATTCGAGAGATCTGGGTACTGGAGGAAGATGCCTGCTGATCAATCCTGGTCTCTCGAAGGTCTCTCAGCTGAGCGATATAATGAGAGACTACAGGAGACGTCGACAGACTCGAAACCGTGCGGTTGAACCCGCAATTTTCTCTTTGGTAAAGAAGAGGTCACGGGTTCGTCCCGATTCACTTCGTTCATTTCCCTACGGCGGGATCCAGAGAATTCTCGTCGAGGGCTCCAGTTTTTCAGCTTCCGAAACCCAAGGTTTGAATTTAGGGAATGCACGGAGGGGAGCAGGGCGAGGCGCGCCCAGGGATCCATTCTCCGGCACGAGAACCCTGTGAATTCTTAAACATTCCCCATGAATATCGGCAAAAGCCGAGCATAGTCTGAATTGGGACGATTCATGAAGTCTTCAGCCAATGTTGCCGACCGTTAAGTCGTGGCGGCGGTCGTTCCGGACGGTACGAAGAGTCCTTGGCATGGTTGCGGCGAACATTTCTCAATCTCGCTGTACAGTAGAAGCACGCGTCGACAGGGGAGTTGGACACGGTGAATCGATTGAACCGGCTTGGCATTCTCGGGTTACTAGGGCGAAAGATCCCTCTTCTTGCAGGGTTGCTTTGCGTCGCGCCTCGGCTGGCATCCGCGCAATCTGCTTTGCCTGTCACTTGGGAGTACAGTTCCGTGAGTCAGGTCACGGCCGCCACATACTCGAAGGACGGGACGAAGATGGCGGTGGCGGGCCGGAATGGTATCCAAGTTATCTCGGTTGCGACCCACCAAGTGATCCGTTGCCTGCCCAGCGCTTTGGTGATGGGACAGGGGGTGGGGCCGATCGCATTTTCGCCGGACGGCAAGTCGCTCGCCGACGGAGGCGCAACTCAAACGGGAC
Organism: uncultured Armatimonadota bacterium; assembly: GCA_903927025.1. Lineage (GTDB taxonomy): Bacteria > Armatimonadota > Fimbriimonadia > Fimbriimonadales > Fimbriimonadaceae > Fimbriimonas. The sequence goes on along the minus strand of CAIYLG010000012.1, from coordinate 14,847 downwards.
ACACGGTGGTTGAAGTCTGGAATATCGCCACCGGACAACAAACCGCATCGCTGCCAACTAAGGCGATTGGGATCGCAGGCATCGGGTTCTCTACGGATGGCAAAACCCTCATCGACCTCGGGGGCGCGAACGCGACTGCTGGGCCATTCGAGCTTTGGGACCTGGCGACTTCGACGCTTGTCGGATCCCCGCTGACTGACATCCATAACCCGGCGAGCATGGCAGTTTCTCCGGATGGCCATACGGTTGCCCTGGGTGGCTATGACGGCATGGGAGACGGCGCCGTCGAACTCTGGGACATCACGACCCAAACCCAGACGAACGGCTTCGTCACGTCGGTCAATCTGGCAACTTCGGCGCTTGCCTTTTCTGCGGACGGCACCAAGCTCGCCTACGGTTCTGAGGTTGCCAACTTCGGTTTAGGCACAAGCCAAGGCATCTTAGGTGTCTTTAACGTGACGACGGGCACGATCTTGAAGACCTTTCCGACGGCCGCGTCAACCTTCGTGACCAGCGTCGCCATTTCCCCAGACGGGACGACGCTTGCCGACTCGTTCAATACCAACAGCATCGAACTTTGGAGCATCGCCAGCGGCAACGCGATCGCGACGCTGAACAATAACCTTCCTGTCACCAACTTAGTTCAGTTCTCGCCCGATGGCAAGAAGCTCCTTGATGGCGGCTATGCGAACGTTTCGAACGCGAACAACAGCGGCCTCCTCGGGGTGATTGATGAATGGAGCACGTCCAACTGGTCGCTCATACAGTCGACCGTTACCGACCCGCTCGAGGGAATAGGAGCGTTCGCACTCTCGCCAGATGGCGTCACGATTGCGGCAGGAGGGTTATCGACGAACATGACCGCCGATCGGTTGGCCCTCGTCAATGTGTGGAACACCGCCACCGGTCAACTGACGGCGACGCTCAATTCCTCCGCGACTTATGGCTTCAATGCGATGGCGTTCTCGCCATTGGGTTCCCTCCTCGCCGATGGCGGTGAGGTCAGCTCTGCTGGAGTCATCGAACTATGGGGAATTCCCTCCGGAAGCCTTTACGGGACGCTTCCGACGTCCGCCTCCTCCGGCGTTACCGCAATGGCGTTCTCACCTGATGGAAGCACCCTGGCGACTGGAGGAACCAGTCCCGCCGGCGGAATCGTGGAACTCTGGAGCGTCGCTTCCAAAACACTCATCCGACCATTTGGAAGCTCCGAAAACTATCACATCTATTCAGTCGCTTTCTCTCCCGATGGGACCCGGCTGGCAATAGGCGGCGTGAGCAAGGTCAACTCGGCTCTAGACGGCTTTGTGGAAGTTTGGAATGTGTCGACGGGCGCGCTGGTCTCAACGCTGAGTGCTTCCAACCTCATGGCTGTCTACTCAGCGGCATTTTCGCCGGACGGAACAACGGTGGTTGCCGGCGGGATTGCAGGAACCTCCATATCCGACGAGGTTGGCGTGGTCCAGCAGTGGAATGTGTCGTCCGGATTGCTCATCGCTTCGCTGCCGCTCGCGGCCAAGACTCTCAATGCCACCTCGGTTTCGTTCACGAAGGACGGTCAGTATCTGTTCGTCGGCACCAACAATGGGATTCAGGTAATCGACGTCGCTGCACAAACCCTTGCGGCAGATTACAACGGGGGATTTCTCAGTTCATCTGGCCAAAACTTTGCCTACGTATCGCCGGACGGAACCAAAGTCGGCTACAGCAACCCATTTCTGGTCTCCATCGCGATCTCGCCAAACCCCTTCTATCTGCCTGCCCTCAGTAGCGTGACGCTCAACCCAACGTCAGTTCAGGGCGGTACATCGTCCACGGGAACCCTCACCCTGGCGTCCCCGGCTCCATCCGCAGGCGCTACGGTTCCGCTGTCATCTAGCTCGGCAAGCGCGATAGTTCCTGCCTCGGTTTCCGTCCCCAGCGGAGCAACGACAGCAACATTTACGGTGACAACCACCGGAGTCAACGCCCAATTCTCCTCAACGATTACCGCCGGTCACGGTGCGACGGAAAAGACTGCGACCTTAACCATCCTGCCGCCGACCCTGATGGGCCTGACGCTGAATCCTACCAGCGTGATTGGAGGTACTTCAGCGACCGGGACCCTCACCATCAGCGGCCCGGCCGGGCCCGGAGGTCTGCCCGTCTCGCTTTCCAGCAGCCTATCGAGCGGAATGGTGCCCAACTCGATCACGGTGCCGGCAGGCAAAACGTCGACGATATTCACGGTGACAACCTTCCCCGTTTCATCCCAGTCAACTGCGACGATCATGGCGACCCTCGGGAGCGCAAACCTAACGGCGACGCTGACGGTGCTGGCGCCAACTGTTTCTGGGCTCAGCCTTTCACCGTCCGAAGTGGCTGGCGGTGATCCGTTGACCGGCACGGTAACCCTCAGTGGCGCAGCCGGCCCGAATGGGGTGATCGTTCAGCTTTCCAGCAGCAGCCCGTCCGCCCTAGTCCCATCCATGGTTACAGTCGCGAGTGGCAAGGCCTCAGCAACCTTTACGGTCAATACGAAATTTGTGACGAAACAAGTGCTGGCCACTGTGAAGGCGACGGCTGGGTCTGTCTCGAAAACGGCGACCCTGCAGATCGACGCGACGACTCCGGCTTCCATCACGCTTTCCCCATCGTCGGTTATTGGAGGAACGGTTTCCATTGGAACCGTGACGCTTACAGCGCCCGCGCCGAAGGGCGGACTTGTCGTCAAGGTGAAAAGCAGTTCGCCATCTGCCTCGGTGACAGGAACGGTGACGGTTGGCTACGGAAAGACACAGGGAACGTTTAACATTCGGACCTCGGCGGTGGCCGCTCAGAAATCGGCGACCATCACGGCGACTTTGAACGGCGGATCGGCGAGCGCTACTCTAACGATCCTTGCCCCTTCCCTTACCTCCCTGAACCTTGCCCCAAGCTCTGTGGTCGGCGGCGCGAACTCCCTTGGATCCGTGAAGATCAGCGGTCCCGCCCCGATGGGTGGCCTGAAGATCACGCTCTCTAGCAGCACGTCTGCCGCTGCTGTATTGGGCACAGTGATAATCGGTTCCGGCGCATCACGCGCCACTTTCACGGTTAGGACCCTTCCCGTGGCAACCCTCACTGTGGCATCGATCACTGGAAAGCTTGGAGTGAATTCGAAGAGTGCGACGCTGACGATCAACCCGCCGGCAGTCAAATCGGTCACGCTCAGCCCCTCCACCGTTAAGGGAGGAAAGAGCGCCAACGGAACCGTCACCATCACCTCCGCCGCGCCGGTAGGCGGTCTGGTCGTTTTACTGTCCAGCAGCTCCAATCTGGCCACCGTGCCCGGATCAATAACGATCCCAGCCGGCCGAACTATCGGCAGTTTTAGGGCTCAAGCTTCGACCCCTTCTTCGACGACGACGGTTACACTTTCGGCAAGCACTTCTGGAGGAGTCGCGAAGAGCGCCGTGCTGACGATCCTGTAATTGGCCGGAAGCTGGTAATTTCGATTGGCCAGGCAGAAATAGATTATAAGTCGGCCTTGGAGCGATATCGGTCCAATCCAAATGATCCGGCGTTAAGGCAAGCGGCTGTCGAAAAGGGACGGTTGTATTCTCTTTACACCACGAACGGATATGGCATCGCTTCCTTCAATGAAACGTCGATTCGAAACGACCTTGATGCCATACCGACGCCAGCAACTGCACCTTCCAAAGTCGAGCCGCCAAAGACCACCATCGAAAGCCGCCTTCTGACGCTCGAAGGTCTGCTGAACCAGGGTCTCATCACCGAAGTGGAATACCAAACACGTCGATCTGCGATCCTTGACGAGGTTTGAGACGGGATGCGAAAGGTGGACTCGCGAGTCCCTTCCAGCGGCTAAAATCAGTAAGATGCGAAAGCGCGAAGTCACACTTCAGGTATTCGATTCCCCCGAAAAGGCAGATGAAGCCAACCGGCAACAGAATCGTGCGCTTTCTGGGGTTGAAAGATTGCGGATGCTAACCGCGATTGTTGGAGCAACTAGTGGAAGATCTAAATCCGGACTTTCGCGACCTCATCGAGTCATTCACATCCCACCACGTTGAGTTCCTAGTTGTGGGAGCTTATGCCCTTGCCTTCCTAGGTCACACTCGTTTCACCGAGGATATTGACATCTGGATCCGCAGGATCGAGGACAATTCAGCCAGGACCAGAGCCGCATTGCCGACTTCGGTATATCGATCGATGACTCTGCCGCGAGACAGCTCAATGAGGATCGGATGCTGTTGCAGCTCGTAGTGAATCCTCAGCGAGTTGATATCCTTACGTTCCTTGACGGATGCGACTTTGAGAAAGCGTTCCAACGCTCCAACCATGCACAAATTTCCGGGCTAAACGTGAAGTTTCTCTCTGTGGAGGACTACGTTCTAACCAAGAATGCTTCAGGGAGGCGCAAGGACCTCCGTGACTTAGAAGACCTGCGGGAAGCCCTCGGGACTCCATTGCCAGGCGATAAGGCCTGCCTTATCAACTTGACATGAAGTCCCGGGACATCCTCGTTGACCCAATAGGGTGAGTTTAATCGGAATGCGAGAGGCGTCAACTTCCGGGAACCGAGATTTGGCTCGAGAGCCTTCGCCTGTAACCAGAATCTGAGACCGCCGAATTCTCGCTAGCCGCCAGCGTTTCGAACCTTGTGGGTGTTCTGGTGGATGAACTTGCGGTCTTCGGCAATGAGGCGGTCGGTCTGCGCAAGTTTGCCCCAGTTCTTGTACTTCACACATCGACGTCGGATGACCTGCAGTCTTCGGATGTCGGCTCGTGCCGCCGTGGAGTCCATTCGGACGTGACGTACTGACTGGGCTGCGGCGGGGATAAAGGAGGCCAGGCAGATGGTCAGGAGGGCAATTGAGCCCAATTTAAGGTTTCTTGTATTCGTCATCGACGGTCAGATCGGGGATCGCAAGGCAATGTTCCGCAGGGTCAGTAAACCCAGTGCAATTCACGGGAGCCGAAGAGGCATTTGGGAATGAGTCCCAAGAAGGTAAGTGGCGTGGCGAAGATGGCAAATTCTCGATGGAGCGCTGGGTTCACCCGGCTGCCGACCCAGGCTTCAGCGTGGGAGACGCGCGTTGGAGACTTCAAGGCTCATATTCCGCGTTAAAGCGGGGACCGCGTTGCGGTCCCCGAACCTTCGGCACCGATCCGCCTGAACCCAGGGTAGGCCGCCGGAGCGTCCAACCGTGGGCTTCGCATAGGCAACACCCTTGGTGTTATGACAAACTCCTAGTGGAGCGTCCCGCTTCGTCGAGACCGTTGGCTCACAATAATCAGTCTTGACCCTAACGAGATAACTCGATGGATGCTGATGGTCTTATGCTTCAACAAAGGACAACACCGAGCAGACGCTCAGTGCTACGCATGGCCGCGCTTGTTGCCGCGCTTGGCGATTCGAATTCTGATGCAGCAGCGAAGGCGGAGGTCCTTCTCATCCGGTACTACGGATCGCGAGCCACAGAGTTTCTTATCGCCGCAACGAATGATCCGAACCCAGAAGTCAGATTCCGGGCGGTCTGGATTCTCGGGAAGTCTCGCGATCCCAGAGCCTTCGAATCGATTCTGAAGTTGACCAAAGACTCCGATCCGCGAGTGCGCTACGATGCAGCCATCGCTCTTGGTATCCATGGAGACGACCGGGCCATCAGCTATCTGACTGAATTGGCACGCACCCCGGATCCTGACTCTTCGGTTGACAGTGCGGCAGTCATGGGCCTTAGCCATTTGAGCGTGCACGAAAAGTGACCCATGTCAAAATGGCTACACATGCCTGAGCATCGCAACGAGTGACTATCCACCCAGTTTCTCACGAGAAATAGTCTTCGGTTCATCTTTGGCAGAACACAGCATTGCCGCGGAACACTAATCCATTCGCTGAGTTTGCTCCGAACTGATTAACCCCGATTGATTCCTCACGATGAACCAATTGAATTGCCTATTTCACTTATGCGATTCCATCTGAATAAATTCCCGGTTAGAGTGAAGGAGGTGAATTCAAAACCTTCTCCATCGTTTCAGAAATCGGATTTGACTTAAACGGTTTGATGCCCCAGTCTTGTTTGAAACTCTCCATGATGATGTTTTTGAGCTCGATTTCCGCCTTCCGAATCGCACTACGCCTTGTGTCAAGTAGCTCGTAGGAAAAAAGCTGGTCGAGTTGAATTTGTCGGCCAGCCACGACGTTTTTGCTTCGCATGGCCATGGCATTGGCAACCCTTTGATCCTTCGATTCGGAACCTTGTGGAAATGGCAGCATGAGGTCGCCGATAACGACCATTTGCTGGCATGTTGCCTCGTCTTCCAGCAGCAACATGTCAGTCCAGTAACACTCCCAGAACTTGTTAAAGCCCGATCTAACCTGTCCGCGGTCAGATTGTGAGATCACCTTATCGAGAGCATGAAAGACTTCCTGGCACGCCTTCAATTTCTCAAGGTACAGCGGCTGGCGAAAATTCCTAAAGCGCTCCTGAGCAGTTTCGATTTCCGCTGCTTGCAAGTTCACCTGGCGATTGAATGAAGCAATCTGGCGATCGTTCGCCTGCTTAAGCATATCAACCTGACGGTTAAGAACCCCTTCCTGCGAGCGGTTTGCAAGGTCAAGTAGCTCCCGTTGCCTGTCTGCGGTGATCCTCATCGACTCGATTCCATTAGCGAAAAGCCTGCTGCTGACATCTTCTGAGCGTTTGAAAGCTTTCTCCTCAGCGTCAAGGCGGGATTGAAATGCCCGATCAGTATCCCTTTGCTTTGCGGCTTCGGCATTATCGCGCTCCTTTGTCACTCTTTCTGTAGCTGATTTCGCAGATTCAGCAGCAACGGTTTGACGGTCCTTACCCCATCCGTAGACGAAGGCAGCTAGCGCCAAAAGAGTTGTGGCTACATCAACCCACTTGGGTTTATCCTGCTTTTTGTCATCACCTGCCATGTTGCGGCAGACGGATTCTAGTGCCTAAAAGTGGCAATTCTTAATGAGAATCCAATTGGTGGGGATCGTTGCGCCACGAATACAGGTTCATGAGTCGCCAAACTCGGTGCGCATCTTCTAAGTTATTGGCCGATGGCGTTCGAGGATTGGAATCCAGGAGGTTCGGGCGCGAGCGGCGGGGGCCGCGTTCCGGCCCTGGAACCTTCGGCACCGGTCCGCCTGAACCCAGGGTAGGCCGCAAGAGCGTCCAACCGTGGGCTTCGCATCGGCAACACCCTTGGTGTTGAGCGGCACTGGAATGCACTCGTTTTCGTCATGAAGACCGTCTAGTCCCTCATTCCAAGCCTGAACGGCATGTTTCTGCGCATCCCAATGGTAACTAGGAAACCCCTACCCTCTCTTACGCCTGTTGCTGTTCGGAGCTCAGATCTGGGACGTCGATGCCGAGGGCGTTGGCGAGGTCGACTTGGTGCTCCTGCTCCTGAACGAGGATGAGGCGGATGCTTTCGGCGATGGCGTACTCACCTAGGGATTCGCACTGTCGGAGCCGTGTGCGGTAGTTCGCGACCGTGATGTTCTCGTTCTCAAGATCGAAGCGGAGCATCTCGTCGGGCTTATCGGACTGTCTCACTGGAGAGGCCGTAACTGTGGGCATGCCGCCGAGGTAGTCAATTTGGCCGGCGATGGTAAGGGCGTGGGCTAGCTCCTCGTGGGCGTGCGCCTCCAGCTCTTTGGCGATGCTCATGTACTTGGCTCCCTTCAAAACCTGGGAGTAGTTCACATAAGCGATGACGGCTTGATACTCGCGGGAGAGGTCCTCGTTGAGGAGTTCGATCAGTTGTGGACGAGTAATTGTTGGAGCCTGTGATTGTGCCATGGTGCGTCCTGATTGACCTCAACAGTCGACAGGATGTTTCACGATCTTTGGACGCACACCTAATTCAGAGCCGCACAAACTAGGCCGGGGATGAGCAGACCCATCCCCGGCACCAGACTACTGTGGAATCGCGAGGAAGCCAGCGGATCTTCCCTGGGGATCCAATCCGTCCCCAACGATCCAGCCTTGGTCGTTGATTGCGTACGCTCGGTAAAGCGTCCAACCCGTGACCGAGGAGTCAAACAGCGTCGTGAGGTTGACCGGTCCAGAAGCAACCGTGCCTACAAACGGATAGCCGTTTGCGTTGTCCTGCGCCGTTCCGCAGTACATGCCCTTGTTGTTCACGCCAGATGGAATCAGAGTCACGTTGGCGATGGAAATCATGAATGGCGCTGAGGTCCCGGAAGCCCAGTAATACATGTCTTGAGCCCCGCCCTTGGTGCCCACCATTCTTCCGTCTGAGCTCACCGCACCTGGGAATCCGTTCACTCCCTGGACCTGAACACCAGCACTCGTGGGGGTAGGCCAGTAGATTCCGTATGAAGTGTTCACATCGTGTCCGCTGCCAACCACCACGCCAGAGTTATTTGCGGCGGCGGGCAGGAATCCAGTGTTGCCCGGGGGGCCGGTCATGGTGACTGAGGCGGCGGTTGGGCTCGACCAATACTGGGTGCCGCCAATTCCCGCTCCGTTGCCGAACACGAACCACGGATAGTTTCCTACCCCACCGTCCGGATACTTATACCCAGAGCCGGCACCGGCATTAGGATAGTAGAACACGCCGGTGATGTTCTGGTAGGCATCAATGTTTTGGGCGAGGACGCCGTTGGAGTCGTCAACGCTGACACAGTAGCTGCCAATGTAGGTCGCGCCAGCTGTCTTCGACCAGATGAGGCCAAGACCCGAGGTGCTGCTGACCTTCTCCGCACCAACGACAAGGCCGCTGGCATTCATTCCCGCAATCTGGAGGGAATTCGTCGTGGTTGTATTTGGCTTAATTTCGGTGAGGTGGTAGTGAGGAAGCACCGCCGCGTTGTTCACCGTGACTGTCACGGCCGGGCTTGCGATGCCGTCCACGGTGGCAGTCACTTGGATTGTTCCACCGGAAACCGGCGTGACCACACCATCCGCAGTTACCGTTGCAGCCGCTCCAACACCCTTAAAGGTCGCAGATCCCGGAGAGATGACCACCGGCGTACTGGCAGCATCCTTCGCGGTGAACACAAGCTGTCCGGTTCCGCTGCCAACGGTTACGGTAAGTGGTGTCACGGTGACAGATTTGATGTTGGCAGTCAGCGTGACTGCCTTAAGGGACTGCCCAGCGCAGTCGACCACGTCCTGAGCGGTTGCGGTCCCCACGACCGCTCCGCCTTGATTGGCCGCCGCGTATAAGGTCACGGTTGCGTTGAAAGTGCCGGTGTTGATGTCCGGCATGCTGTATGTTTCCGTGTGAGCGGCCGCTGTTGCAGAACGGTTGAAGTTGATCGTGAGGTCGCCTCCCAATGGGTTGGCGCTCTTCACAATGACCGTTCCAGAAAGGGCACTGGTGAGGGAGTTGTTGATGTTGGCAGGAAGACTTCTGGACGGATAGTCCACCTTCACCGTTGCCCCCTTCAGCACGCCACCACAGCCTCCAACGGGCGCGCCTCCACCTCCGCCGCATCCGGCTAAGGCAAGGATGGAAACAAACCCCAAGACCGAGAACTTTGACCTAAAAATCGAAGTAGCCGGACGCAACAATCTGGACGCTAATGGACGACGCTGGCTCATTTGTCGCGAGTCTACCAGCCTATTTTCAGTGTCAAAGCCATACTTAGGACTTGTGGCAAACTTCGGTCACGGTATCCGAAAAGTCCCGCGAATTTGACAGTGAGTGGCACTTCACGACACATTGCCTTAGCCACTTGCTCCTTGCGGTTTAGGACCCCTTCTTGAGGAGTCCCTTTTTGGCCATCAGCCGCTGAACTGTCTTCATGATGCGATCCGACCGCAGGTCATCGCCAAACGCTAGGAGCATTCCAGTATCGCCATCTACTAAGAAGCCGGATGGAATCGACACTTGCTTGTACAGTTCCCACGCTTTGCGGGCGTTCGGACCATAGATCTGGGGCCATATCATCTGGTGCTGAGACACGGCATCCCGGACCTGTTTTTCCATATCCTTCACATCGGTGCTGATGCCAATCAGGTCAAAGCCTTTGTCATGAAACTTCTCGTAGGCAGCCTTGGTGGCCGGCACGTCGCCCATACAGGGTCCGCACCAGGTCGCCCAGAAGTCGATCATCACCAGGTGTCCCTTGAATCCAAGTGGAAAGTCGATGGGGGAATGGTCCATGGTTTCGGCGGTAAACCCAGGAAAGACGGTGCCGACAGCAAAGACTTTCGCCCGCCGAGGCATGGGTATCTCCGCAACGGTGGTCTTGGAGACCGTGATGGTCATGGGACCGCCAAGGGGGGCAATCTTTGAGAGTTCGTAGGTAGTTCCGCCCAAATTGAACGGCTGGTCGAGGTGGTATCGCGTGGCGTAAAGGTATCCCCTACCCATCTGTTCACGGTCAATCAGAAACTCGACCCGTTTGGTTGTGAAGTCCCCAGTGGCACTCCAATCCATGATAAGGAAGGGGTAGCTCTTCTTTGCGGTTCGAATGATTCCCTTCAGGGCGTAATCCGTATAGAAGGTCAGGGATTCCTTCTCACCGGCATTCTCAGGGTCGGTTGGATCGAATTGGTACACACCCAGCGTGACCGGGCGGCGACTGCCCGCCAAGGTGAATCCAACTTTGACGAACCCTTCCATCGACGCGTGGCTCACTCCCTTTTCGTCCTTGTAGTGAATAAGGTTCCAAACAGGAGTTGGGTCGTTGGTTAGGTCTCCATCACCATTTGTGTCCACAAAGAGCTGCCATTTCTTGCCCGGCAGATCGCCGATGCACACCGAGAACGTCTTTCCGCCAATGTGAAAGGCGCCAAACCGGACGTTGACCAAGTGGTCTGGAAGTTTGGTGATTTCGGGAGGCTGAGTTGCGCTTAGAGGGATCGCTCGTGGCGATGTGTAACCCACTGCATCAATGAGACCATGGTCCATCGGAACTACTTGGATCGTCTGGGATTGGCACGCAATACCGGCGAGGCAGAGTGCAAGGACTGAGAGGGTTCGTATATTCATGAGTGCCGAGAGTCCGAGATGAATCGGACTCTCCTATCTAAGCACTTCATGCTGGATGGGCGGTGGCCGAATCCCTACTTTTTACCCATCTCAACGGTGATCGCGTCCGGACCAAACGCACGAATTCTAGATTGGGAAACCACTGATTCGTGAGACCCAATTCCAAAAACACCCTCGGTTTTTATGTAGAGGTCCTCCATTCGACCCTTTGGCGTAATCGTGAACTCGTGGAGGCGGCCCAGCAGATTGCCTTCGGCATCGACAACGGAGAGTTTGCGCAACTCATGAACGCTTCGTGTCCCTGGCTCCAGCGTCAGTCCAGAACTCCAATCAATGGCAGTATAGGAGTCGATCATCAGAGCGTCGGGGCCATTTTCGTTGACGCGCTCGTAAGGCAGGAGTCCCTCGCCACGCTCACCTTTGACAACGAGTGAGACCATCTCAACACCGCGAAAGATCAAATCGTTCACGGTTCCTACCTTGGCACCGTCGTCCATGCTCACTACTGGTTTATGTATATAGTCTCTGTCTTTCATATTGCCTCTCTGTGCCTGTCGGACGCATGCCAACCCTGACGCACCGCTGTTCGATGGAGGATCACATTCCAATGTTCCAATTCTTGAAGGCAATGGGACTAAGAAGCCAGTCCGGCAATTTATCGTCAGAAAACTGGCGTCATCGATTTTCTGTACTCTCAGAAAACCGACCGGCACGAAGTGAGAGCAAAAACACCCGAACGGCACGCCATCTGTGGATGCTCCGTTCACATAACCAAGCAATACGCCACTTCTTGCGCTTTTAATCACAATAATCGCTCGAATTGGACCCCAATGGACCTCACGCGGGGGGCTCGCAGTCCCATCGCGGCAGGATACGAAAGCTACGCCAAAAGCGCCTACCCAAAGGTACTTAGGCGGACGCAGGGCTGGTGCAGACTTCACAAAGTGGGTCGAGGCAGAGGTCAATCCGTTCCTGTTGAGATTTGACAATAAGGAGCACTGACCCAATATGAAGCGAACTGTTAAGTACGCTCTCTCGGCGATTCTGGCGGCCACCATTATTCTTCCGGCTGCCGCTGCGTCCGACAACTTTCCGGATGTTCCGGAAAACCACTGGGCGTTTGAAGCCCTGGTACGACTCAAAAAGGACGGCCTTCTGGTCGGATATCCAGATGGACTGTTTCGTGGCAACCGGCCAGCCTCAAGGTATGAACTCGCCGTTGCCATCCACGCCTGCTATATCAACCTAAAGGGCGTTACAGACGGCTTGGATTCTCAAATCAAGGCTCTCACTGACAAACTCAACGGGGTTGCCACTCAGGCAGACATCCAGAACTTGCGAGACGCACTTGCCGCCCTTCAAAACGAAGTGAACGGCATGAAGACCTATGGCGATGACATCGCCCAGCTCAAGAAGCTATCCGTAACGTTCGAGAAGGAGCTTCAGGCTCTCGGAGTCGACGTCGAGGCGATGAAGAAGGACCTTGGGGAGCTCAACGAGCGAGTCACCAGACTTGAAAAGCGCAAGCCTAACGTCGCCATCACTGGTGATGTGAATTTGCTGATGCTTGCTGGCAACAGCAGGGACAATCGGTTTGGCCTTGACCAGGATGCTCACCTGAACGGTGTTGGACCTAATGGAACTCCAGCCGGCCTCACAACTGACCTTGCGACCCTGGAAGAGGGAGCATTCACTTTCTCCGGTACCAATGAAGAAGGGCCCAAATGGAAGGGCACCCTAGTCGTTGGCAATATGCTTGGCACGTTTGGAGGTCAATCTGACCTACACCCCGGTGCAAATGGCGGGTACGTCCAAGCAAACGCCGACGTTTACCTCCAGGATTTCAGCGTAACCCTGGGGTCCAGTATCGGTGGACAAGCCTTTACTGCTGAGTTGGGTCGAGTCGCCTACAGCGTTTCACCCTATATCTTCCAGCGATACGACAACACGACGTACTTCGCCAACGACCGATGGGACGACGGCAAGTATCGCATCGATGGCGGCATCCTTGGATTCAAGCTTGGTGGAGCGAAGCTTGAAGTCGTCGCAGGTTCGACGAGCAAGCTGACCAGCGTCAACGGCGTCGAGCTGAACGCAATCCAGTCCGGCCCCCTCAATGGTGCCTTCGGTGCCTATCCGGTCATGACTTTTGATCGAACTCTGGGCGCAACGCTGAGTATTCCGATGCCCACAACCGGCAAGTTGAACCTGTCTTATCTGGTCCTTGATTCGCTCAAGGATCTGCCAGTAGACGGAACTGGCGCCAACCGCCTAATCATTTACGGCGGCGACGTTCACTTCAACATATCCAAGGTCGAAATTGGGGGCGGATACTCCAAAACTGATCTCCAAGAGAACGGAACCGTTGTCAACAGCATTAACAACGCTGCCTGGCACGCCGAGGGCAAATATGAGTCCAAGGATTGGGGAATCAAGGGTGGCTATCGAGAAATTGAAGCCAACTACCTTGCTCCTGGAGATTGGGGACAGCTTGGTATTCAGCGAAACCCGACCAACATCAAGGGCTGGACCGCTGGAGGTCACTTGCGAATGGCTCATGCGCTGACGCTTAAAGGCGGAGGCGAGTGGGATACGGGCAAGAACAGCGACTTCGGTGGAACAACCGGATTTGATTCCGGCACCAAGATGAATTCCTGGAATGTGGGCCTTACGTGGCAGGTGAGCAATGCGCTCAGCCTCATGGTGGGATATCAGGACACTGAGTTCTCAGGACTTGACCCTGCGGTTGTCGCGAACACTCCTGGCAGCAACTCTGCCTCATACAAGTGGTCGACCTTTAGAGTGGGATACACCCTATCGGACTCCGCAAAGTTGACCCTGCAGTACCAAGTCTCTGATGTGAGCAACGACTACCAGGTCACCCAAGGCGGTGGCGGTCGGTTCACAGGTGGTCTCTTGTCAAGCCAACTGACGATCAAGTTCTAGGTCACGAAGAGGGTCAATCATCCGGCATGACCCTCTCCCTTCGACGACGCGGCAACGAGACCGGCAGCCAGCCCTTTTAAAGGAGCAAATCATGAATTCAAGAATTTCGGGCGTCTTTTGGACGCTCTTACTAGCGATCTCCATCCTGATTGCAGGATGCGGAGGCGGGGGAACATCGGCGATCGGGCCAACGGTCATCTCGGTGACGCCCACAAACGGGTCTGTCGCCGTTCCCACGGACAGCCTTATCACGGCAACATTCAATACCCCGATGAATCCGAACTCCGTGAATTCGTCATCCATCGTGGTGACGGCACCGGCAGCAGCTGGCCCCTTCAAAGGCAAGAAGGGACTGGCACAATTGAAGGGTGCGCCCCAAACGGGAACCATCACGCTTCCTACGGTTGTGACGTTCTCAGGCAGTAAGGCAACCGTCAATGTGACAGGGCTGATGCCACAGAACACCCTGATCACGGTGACGATCACAACTGACATCACCAACCTCGCGAACCAGCATTTGGAAGCCCCTTATGTGTGGAGCTTTACCACCGGAACCAACGATGTTCCGCCGACGGTTTCTTCCACGATCCCGGCGAGCAACGCAACCGGCGTCGTCGTAAGTTCCAACGTTTCCGCCACGTTCAACAAGGCGATGGACCCCGCCACGCTGACAACGGCAACCTTCTATATCAAGGATCCTAGCGGAACCGCGGTACCAGCAGTTGTCTCGTACGCAAACAATACGGCCACCCTCAATCCCACCGCTCCGCTTGTTGGAAGCACGGTCTACACGGGTGTGATCACAACGCATGCGAAGGATGTCGCAGGAACATTCCTTGTCAGCAACTACACGTGGACGTTTACCACCGGCGTCGTCGATGTGGCACCCACCGTCGTCTCTGTGGTTCCCCTCGCTGGCGCAACAGGCGT
>CAIYLG010000011.1 GCA_903927025.1 uncultured Armatimonadota bacterium | reverse complement strand
TACCAGCGTCAGGGTCTCGTTGTGATAGAACTTGATGGCGCTGACCTGAGAGTCGACTCCCTTGCCCCAGCCGTCTACCGTCCATGCGGCGCCGAGGTTTCCTGTGATGTACAGGTAGGGGTTGACGGTCACGTCGGTTCGGACCTTGAGTGTGGCGGTTCCAGCTGCGCTGTAGTCCGCATCGGCTGCGTCCATGCTGCTGTAGGTGAAGGATCGTCCTGCAACCTGTGCATTGGCTGCTGCGGCGATGACTGCGAGACCGGCGATTGTGAGGAGTGAGCGAAGTTTCATTTTGTTGTTTCCGTGGATGCTTGATTCTTTTGGGCCTTGTTGTTTGCCCGACGAGAATATGATGCAGCGGCATCGCACAACTTGGAAATCGCTTCTTTTTGGCCCCGTGAACATGGGTCTCCGTCAAAGGCGGCACGTCTGGACCACGGAGAAATACCAGCCAGCGCTCCAAAAGCAACCCAATATCCGTGTTGACGTTTGGTTGATGGCCACCCTTTATCGTTTGGCATGCCTTGTACCATTGCATCCAAATCATCTCATCCAAAGAGCCGCAATTACGGTTTCACGCTTATTGAACTTCTGGTCGTCATCGCGATCATTGCCATCCTTGCCGCGATCCTTTTCCCAGTCTTTGCCCAGGCAAAGGAAGCGGCCAAGAAGACCCAATGCCTGTCTCAAATTCACGAACTCGGAACCGCGATGGTGATGTACCTCGGAGACAACGACGACACCTACCCGACCATTCTCGGTCCCGCCACTCCGGTCAACGGCGGGGCAAATGGCTGGGAGCCGTACGACTCGCAGATCGCGCCCTACGTGAAGAATGACCAAATCTTCAAGTGCCCAGACGACACCTCGGCATGGCCAGGCTACGCAGTAACCGACTTCTACGACGGCAATCTCTTCTTCAAGCAGGAGAAGCGATCATACGGAATCATCGGCACGATCTACACCCAGCAGAATTCCGACAACGGATCGCCCACTCCGTACGACGAGAACACCGGCATGGGAACCGATGCATTCACGGGTGCCGCAAAGGGAAGAAGCGCCTCTGGAATCGACCAGTCAGCTGATACCCTGATGCTGTTGGAGAACTGGGTCAACTACACCGGAACCGACGACTCCTGGATGGGCATTCCCTACGGCTCCGCTTTTATCAACTGCGACATGCGAGAGCTGCCCGGGCGCGCCTACCCATCCACCGCGCCTGCCGATCAGCTGCCTCCTGGCTGTGCCAACGAGCCTCCTCCCACAAAGGGCCACACCGGCGGAAACATCTACGCCTTCAGCGACACCCATGCCAAGCTCCTGAACTACTACAAGATCCGTCAAAACGACTTCTATATGTTCAAAGCCAGCAAACCCACCCAAACCTATAATCCGTAGGATCTCGGAATTCGGGTACGCCAGGAGCCAGCGCTCCAGTTTGAGCGCAACCCGTGCGGTTGGTCTGGAATTCCCCTCCGTGAGAGGGGAATTTGGCTTCAGCCTATGAGCTGCACCTCAGGGATTTCAAAGTGCTGCTCCATAAGTAAAAATTCAACGGGTCAAGCCTTTGACCCTTGCCCGCCACTCATCCGCCAGGCGGCGGCGACCTGGACCACGAAGGGATGCTCCGCTCCAAGGCGACTCACGACTTCGCCAAAGAACAGCTCCCGATTATCAAGATCGAAGGGAATGAGGGCCGCGAACATCAGGCCCCGCTTCGATATCCTGAAATACCGAAGCCCCAGAATATTGAGCGGAGGCATCGACGAAATGTCATCCCAGCCCAACTGAGCGTAGGCTCCAAAGCCATTGAACGTACGAATCCCCTGGTTGGAAAGGGTAATCGGGAACATTCGGCAGATAACCGCGAGAGCCGGAAACAGCGAAACTAAGCATGTTGCGGTGATGCCGAACCACTGGCGAATAGTCTCCCAAGTGTCGGTGGTGAAGCCAACCCCTCGCTCCGCAATGGCAATAAGCGTAGAGGCCCCCGCCATCATGGGAAAGCAGCACCACCACGTGGCAAACACCTTGCTGTAGTACCGCGTGACGATGTCACGCGGATAGTTGCTTTCAACCGGGTTCATGGTGGGAGCCTCTGTGCTTAACCCGCCATGACCTGACGCACAAATTCAACGTCCTCAGGGGTCAGTGTGCGCTGAGCGGCACCGACATTCACCTTTACTTGGCGCTCATTTCGGAAGCCTGGTATCACGCAGGCCACGTTGGGGAAGGCAAGCACGTAGTTGAGGGCTACAGCAGCCAAGTCCTCAATCCCCTCGCCAAATCGAGCCTTCAGGAGGTCGAGCTTTGGCTTCAATTCCGCAATCGCCTTGGCTGAGAAAGCCTCGGAACCCTGGCGGTGATCGCCAGGCTCGAAAGACGGCGGTTTCGAAGGGTCGTATTTGTCCAGCAGTCGAGCCTGAGCCAACGGGCTGAACGCCACAAAGGATATCTCTTCTTTCGCCATCAGTTCTGCGACGGGGGAGCCTGGATCAATGAAACGCGTGTCCAGGGCATGGGCCCAACTCTGGAGGACAGAGGGGCGCACCCGAGGCGTCACTCGAACAAAGTCGTCGTTGGAGTACGCGGACTGGCCCTTGACCCTGACTTTCCCCTCGGCAACGAGGCTGTCCATCACGTCTGCCGCATCGTCTAGATACATGTCCGATGCCCCAAAGGACCCGTGGTGGAAGTAGTAAACATCAAGGTAATCCCGACCAAGATTGATCAGAGATTGCTCGCACTGGTGGCGGATGTGGGCAGGTTCGTAAGCATGGGCCGCCGTTCCAGGAAAGTGACCGACTTTGGTGGCGATGATGTAGTCCTCGCTCTTCACGCCGAGTTTCTTTAGCACTCTGAACAACATCTGCTCAGCCTTGCCATTGCCATAAACGTCGGCATTGTCAAAGTGATTCACACCGGCGTCAATGCCAACTTTAATGGCGGCGACGATCTCGTCCTCGTCAACATTTGCCCAACCGTTAGCGTTTCCGTTGACCCAGTTGAGTCCACCCATCGTCCAGCAGCCGAGGCTAATTTCCGAAACCTTAACGCCGCTTCTTCCCAGTTCTCTTGTGTTCATGTGATCCCCTAACTTCTACCCGTTATTTGGGTCTTTTGCTGGGTGGGAGGTTCGAAACGTACTTCTTGACGAACTCCTCAACTGGGGTGGCGGCGATGGTGTCTGTAATCACCTCTACCGCGAGATCACTCAGCTTCTTGAACCGAACGCATCCTGCTCCCATATCAAGCTTCTTTCCAGTGGCCGCATAGCGTGCTTTAAAGTCCTCCTGAGCGGACCCGATGTAGATGTAATGGAGGTACGCCACCATGTATTGCTTTTGGGATGCCAGCGATGCGAATGGGAGCGCATCCGTCGGCTTACAGTGGTACCCAGAAGGGAAGATGCTGTGGGGCACCACATAGGTGATCATCCCGTACTGCATCGTCTCCTCGTATCCTTGTGGCAACACCTTAAGGATCTCCTCTCGGATGGCAGTAAGCGCCTCACGGCGGTCATCCGGCAGCGAAGCCAGATACTCTTCCGGGGTCTTGGCTGTACTCGTCATTCTGTCAGTATAGAGTCGTTCACATTCCTGCACAAACCCATTGGCCGTGCAATTTCTGCTACCCCAGCGGGCTTGAGCCCACTAGCCACGCGGTTTGCGCAGTGCGCCTACCCGTGGGTTCAGGCGCGTGTGGCACGAAAGTCTACGGGCCGACGGCCCCCCGCGAAGCGGAAAAGCCGCGCGACACCCACCAGCCAGGCTGGCTTAGAACTTAACCGACAGCACGAGGTCACCGGTTTCGAAAAGCTTCGCCGACGGAAATTCCGATCCCGTCTCTTTCAGCGCAGAACTCGAACTGTCGAACAAAATCCCCTCACCGCCGCATCCCATTGGAAGCACCTTCAGCGTAAGACTCCGCTTCCCCTGATCAGAAAGTCGCCAGAGCGGCAGTTCGAACGGCTGACCATTCCAGAAGTTGTCCAAGACCAGTTTGCCGTCCGAATAGACTCGCGCCGAATCTCCGAGGTATCGAATTTGAAGGAGCCCTTCCGCCGATTTCGGGAGTCCAATCGCATACTCCGCCGCATGCTCCCAGCTCAACTCATCCGTTGCCGGTCCTACGCCTGAACCCGCAGGCTGGACTGTAGCCACGGATACGTGAAACGATGCCTCCCCGCTGATTCCCATGAACTCGGTAAAGACTCCATCCACTCTCGAAGACAACTCCCGTCCGTCTTGAAGAACAGATTTCGGACCGGGGAAAAGATTCAGCGCACTAGACCCTTCGTCAGTGATTTGAATTCGGATGGAATCCGAAGTTGTGGCAAAAATCGCACCTGAGCAGATGCTGGCAACGGTTCTATCTCCTACCTGAACCAGGCAAAACCTGGCCGTATCCTCCGACGAAAGCACCACAAAATGAATCAACCCACCACGAGCATCTGTTCGCTGAACCGCGATGCCCCGTCCGGGCTGGACTCGGACCGGGTCCTCTAAGGGGTTGCCAAAGTAGAACTCCGGCTCAATCCCCGCAATCTGGCCAAAGAACTCGTAGACTTCGCCGCTGAGATCAAGCCGACCAAGCGGCTGGCAGGTGGCGTACGCCACTTCAACCCCGGAAAAGTCGATACCTACCGGCAAGATTGCCAGAGCGCCGGAAGGAATCGTGAACGGCTGCTGTGGCACCAGCTTAGTACCGGCCAAGGTTTTGATGTCAAACTGCACTCCCTCATGCTCAGGCAACTCTTCATACCGCTGGTGGTTGCAGAGGAATAAGAAACCCCGCTCGCCGTAAGATCTCATCGTCCATCGAACGGTCTCTCTATCCGCAAAGGACGTTGGCATTCGCTCTGGAAACACCGCCGGCATCGCGGAAAGCTGATCGCCGAATCTCTGGAGAAGCTGGTGTTGAATACGGAGCAGAAACCATTGCTCTCGAATCTGCCCCGCCGCCCCGATGGGAGCTTCAAAGTCGTAATTGAGAATGGGGAGGTCATTTGGATACCCCGTTGCACGCGTCTCGTTCAGGTGGGTTTCGCGTCCTTCTGGGTTTACGCCACCGTGATACATGTAGTACCCAGGAAGATTGTTGCCCGAGCCAAGCTTAATGAGGGCGAGAGCAGCGGTGTCGAGGGGTTCTAGATGGAGCCGGTTGTGGTAGCTGGACGGCATCCCGCCACCGATCTCGCAGCATAGATACGGAAACCGCGCCGCAAGTTCATCGCGGTCAGGGCGAAGATTGATGATTTTTCCATCGACCGCACCCATGTCACCGTCGTCGCGAATGGGGGTGAACTGAAATGCTTTTCGCATCGACGGCTTGTCTTCCACCCAAAAGCCATCCGCGTATCCGCCGAATAATGGAATCAGGTCGGATTCCGGCAACGGCACGTTGTTCCACCCGGTCATCGTGGTGAAGGGCACATCCATGCCATGGTCTCTGGCCAGACGCTTCAGCGCGTGAAGATAGTCCAGATTCCAGCACTCGTTGTCCACCTGAACGGCCACAACTGGACCTCCTTCTTTCCAAAGATGTCCTTTGAGCTGCTTTGCGATTTCACCGTAGAGGGTGGAAACATCTTTCATGAACCCGGGCAGAACATCCCGATTCTTAAAGGGGCCCGGTTCGACCCAGTAGTCAGCGTTTTGAATCCAATCTGGGAAGCCGCCATTTCGCACTTCTCCGTGGCACCAAGGACCAAGACGCACCACGGCGAGCAATCCCACCTCTTGGCAGACTCGGAGGAACGCGGCCAAATTCCTGGACTCGCTCCAGTCCCACGAGCCTTTAATTTCCTCGTGGTGAATCCAGAAAACGTAGGCTGATGCGACATCAATACCGCCAGCCTTCATTTTCAGGAGCGAATCTCGCCATTCTGAGACCGGCAAGCGAGAGTAGTGGATCTCTCCCATAACCGGAATCCACGGCTCATCATTGCGGTAGAGCCGAGTCCCGTCTGCAGCAACACTCTCGCCAGTCGGGGAGACACAGGAACCTAAGCCAAGATCGACCGGCTGCGGAGCCGGATGCGGCTGGGTCAGGTCAATCGAGAGGGGAGAAGGAGTTAGGCTCATGGCAGGTCTGGGGAATGGATGCGCGGATTCAAGCCTATCCTTTTCCGCTCACATCTTCATCCTGCAGTAGGGTTCAATCTTGGAAAAGCACTGAGAAATCACTCGTTAACGGAATCCACCCGAGACGGCGATGCCTCTGTACCTGAAGTAGAAAACCATGATCCAAGAAATATCCGTTTACCAGCTCAAGGCAAAGATCGATGCAGGGGGAACATTTAGGCTGATCGACGTTCGGTCACCCGCCGAATTCGCCAGCGGCCACGTCCCCGGCACCGTCAATATCCCCCTCGAAACCATCCAATCGACTCTCGCCGGCGTCGATTCAAATGAGGAAGTCGTGATGATCTGCCAGAGAGGGGGACGGTCGATGAACGCCTGCAAAAAGGTCTCCGCAACCTATCCTCTGCTGGTAAACGTTGCGGGTGGAACCGGCGACTGGATCGCCGCCGGCTTTCCCGTCGTATCCTAACTCGGCGGCCCTACCTGCCGAACTCGCCGGCTTTAATCATTGCCAAGGTCTCCGCAATGTCTTCCGGTGTGTTCATCACAAAGGACCGATACTGAAGAATCGGCTCATTGGTAGGTCGTGCCGAAACAAAAAACACGCGCGCACCCTTGTCACGTGAGGTAAGGGTGACTGTGTCGCCGTCGGTAAACACGACCAACGTCACGCTTCGCCCAATATGGTCGTCAAGCTCGATCGACCCTTCCATGATGTAAGCGATAGTGGCATCACCTCTTCGGGTGGCAATCTCTACGCTGGTGTTGGGTTCAAGTCGAATATCCAAAACCGTGGGGTCGACTGCGATCCCGGTGAAGGACCCCGAAGTGCCCTGAAATGATCCCGCCACAACCCGAACATTTACTCCCGCCGACTCAACGACGGGGACCTCATCTGCCGGTCCACCCATATAGGAGGGAGGAATCCGTTTCTTATCGGCGGGAAGGCTAAACCATAGCTGCAGCATCGACGCACCATCAGCATCGGGGGCCAGCATCTCCTCGTGGAAGATGCCGTTTCCAGCCGTCATCCACTGGGTTCCACCTGCGCCAACGGTGCCCTCGCTGCCTCGGGAGTCCTTGTGTCCCACTGTGCCAGCGAGAACGTAGCTCAGCGTCTCAATTCCACGATGCGGATGACGAGGGAATCCGACGACCTCCGATGCAGCGGGGATCGTCGCGTGATCCAACAGGATCAGCGGATCCAAGATTGCCATGCGTTCCGCCCCAATCGCGCGGTTGATGGTGACACCCTTCGCCTCATCAACCGAAGTTGGGGCGAACATGAAGGCTATCGTTCTTGGCTTGCTCATTTTTCTGAATCTACGCGAAGTTCATCCTGACTCGTTATCAAGGCGTAACGGTTAGGGTCGCCGTCTTAGTGGCACCACCGGCACTGCCCGAGATAACCACAGAAGTCTTCGTTGTTACCGCCTTATGGCTCACCTTGAACGTCACCGTCTTCTTTCCTGCAGGAACCACAACTGAACCTGGAACCGCTGCAACCGAGCTGTTAGCGGAACTTAGAGTTACAGTCGCTCCGCCGGTTGGAGCCGCCGCAGATATCGTCACCGTTCCGGTTACCACCGTGGTTGCGCTGCCCTTCACCGAAGCAGGCGACAAAGTCAGGGAAACGATGGGCACGGGTGTCAGGGTCAAAGCACCCTGTTTCGTTTGACCATTGAGGCTGGCAGTTACCGTGGCGGATGTCGTAGCGTTCACGGCGAGGGTCGTCACCGTAAATGTCGCGGATGCCTTGTGAATGGGCACCGATACCGTTGCCGGAATCGTAACCGGACTGTTCGACTTGGACAGCTTCACGGTCACCGCACCCGTGCCCGAACCGGCAGGCGCCGTTATCGTGACGGTTCCTGTCGAAGTCGCTCCTCCCGCTACCGAGCTGGGCGAGAAGGTCACAGAGATCAAGCCCATCTGAAGAACTGAGAACACACCCGTCACGGACGTTGAACCAAAGGTTGCCGTGATCGTCGACTGCTGAGCACTCGTCACAAGGTGATGGGTCAGCGGGAATGTTCCTGTCGCAGACCCAGCTGCAACCTTGATGGAGGCAGGAACGCCCACTGCGCTTGGATTAGAACTCTTGAGTTGCACAGTCTCACCGCTTGCGGGTGCCGGGCCATTGAACGTTACTGTCCCTGTTGCGGCTGTATCTGAGCCACCGACGACATAGGGGGCGCTGAACGTGACCGACTGCAGCGTATTCGTCTCAATTACCAGGCTGGTCGTGGTGTTTGCGCTTCCAGTCTTTGCCGTGAGGGTGATTGACTCGCCCGTTGATACGGCATGAGTTGGAACAGACACCGTCGTCGCAGTGGAACCTGCTGGCACCGTCGCAGACGCAGGAGGCGCAGCATCGGCTGAACTGGCACTCAAGCCAACAACCGTGCCGCCCGTTGGCGCCGGTCCGTTAAGGTTAACTGTCACCTTCGTCGGGTTGCCACCCACGACGGGGTTTGGTGTCGCACTCATCGAGATAACGCTTGGAGGCACGATGGCCAAAGTCGCCGACTGAGTCGTCGTTCCGAACTTGGCGGTGACAGGGAAATTGGTCATCGATGCGACTGGATGCGTCGTCACCGTAAACGTGAACGAAGTAGAATCAGCTGGAATCGTGGCGGAAGTGGGGATGCTTGCCGCAGTGCTGGTGGTGCTCAGAGTCACCGTCACGCCGCCGGCCGGAGCCAGTCCATTCAGCTTCACCGTTCCATAAGCTGGGTTGCCCCCTGCAATCGAGGTGGGATAGAAGCTGAGACCGCTGAGCGTTGGAGGAACAATCGTGAGGTTGGCAGTTGCGCTCGTCGCGTCTCGACTCGCCTTCACCTGCACTGTCTGCGATACCGATGTGGCGCTTGATGCGAGGGTGAAAGTGGCCGAAGTGGTACCAGCTGGGAAGAAGACTGATTCAGGAACCGTGACCAAGCTGGAACTTGCGGTGAGGCTGATTAGGACGCCGTTGGCAGGTGCCGAAGACTGCAACGTTACGGTACCGGTGCACGTGTTCCCGCCCACCGTCGATGTTGGGTTGATAGTGAGCCCTGAAACGGTCGCGGTCACGTATGGCAACATCCATACGCCACGACCGTGCGTTCCCGCGAGAAGCGTATTTGAGTTGTTCATGTAGGCCAACTCATCCACAGAAACGTTGACGTTCATGTCGCTTGAAGTGGTCCAAGTGTTGCCGCCATCAAGCGTCGAGAAAAGGCCAATTTCAGTGCCGACGTAAAGGACGTTAGGGGAGCCTGGGCGTCGAGCAATCGCCCGGACAGGCACCATTGGGAGTGCCCCGGTTCCGGAACCGGAAATGGAAACCCACGTGATTCCGCCGTCGGTCGTCTTATAGACATTATCGGGTCTGAATCCGCCAAACGTGACGTAGACGGTGTTGGAATTGTCAGGGTCCACAAGGATTCGGGTCACATACCGATTGGGTAGAGGACCGGTTCCACTGTTGGTGCTTATGTTTGTCCAAGAGGGCGCCCCGTAGGTGCCGTTCGTGGTCATGCTGACTCCCCCGTCGTTTTGTCCCACCCAAATGATGTCGCTGTTGCCCTTGGCTACGGCAATTGCAGAGATGTTGGACGTTCCCGCAGGTCGTATGCTGGACCACGCAGGGCTTGGGTCGCGGTCATTTGTGGTTCGCCACAACGAAGCGCCACCCGCAAGTAGGGTGGTTGGCTGGTTCGGATCAAGAATGAACGGAGCGATGAAGTTTGCGTGAGTTCCCGCATCGGAGAGCCCACCGTAAATGCCCGTTGACGTGTTGCCACTGGTACCGCCATTGCTGTTTCGGAAGATCTCCAGATAGATGTACTCGCCAAACACATAAAGTGGGTTGGTGGAGTCGATTGCCACGTAACCACCGTCGCCGCCATAGATGTAGCTGGCCTGGGCATTGCCGACGACGTTGGACTGGGTTCCGTTGTCCTGCAACCCGCCAATGATGCGTCCCGAAGGTCCATCTCCTGCAATCGAGTAGTACTGGGTGGTTACGATTCCTTGGTCGAGCCGCGACCATCCGCCGCTGGTGGTTGCAGACGTGATATCGGTTGTCACATAGAGCCCGCCGTCCGTGCAGACATAGAGTTTCTTATTAGAAACCCCGTCATAGCCTGGAGCAGGGAAGAAGTAGTGGATGTCCGGGTGGGGCTGATCCGTTTGGATATAGCCAGCTCCAATTCGCGTCAGGTTGACGCCACCATCGGTGCTGCCGTAAACGTAGGTTCCGCCGACGACAAGTCGATTGGAGTTTGTTGGGTCGACCCAGATGGCATTTGCGTACCAACTGGTTCCCGCTCCTGCGCTGGTCGTCTGCTTGACATAGCTCTGACCACCATCCGTAGATTTGTAGATGTTGCCATCAAAGGCGGATGCATAGACGGTGTTGGGGTCCTTCAGAAGCGGGTATGTCTCAATCCGGCCAAATCCAGCCATGTAGTTCAGCGGCCCCGTCGCCTTTGTCCACGTGTTGCCGCCGTCGTTTGAAACGACGGCCGCCTCAAACCAGTTGCCGTGGATGGAATCGTAGTCCTGAACGGTTCCAATCACGCGCGACGGCTTGGTTGGGCAGAATGTGATGGCGTGGCCACTTTGTACGTTGAGGGTGTTGGTGAAGTTGTTGCCGCCATCGGTGGAGAGGAACATTCCGCCGTACTGCCGGGTGATCAGGATGGTGTTGGGGCTGCCTGGGCAAACAGCAATTCGGTTGATGTGATTCCAGTTCCAGGTACTGGTGCCAGGCAACAGGGTCCAGGTATCTCCACCGTCTGTGCTCTTGAAGACTCCGCCACCGGCGACCGCATCGATATTGAAATACCCTTCGCCAGTTCCGGCATAGAGCGTCGTGTTGTCGTTAGGGTCGAGTGCGAGCGCGCAAACAGCCAAGGAGGAGAGCCTGTCACCAATCGCAGTCCAGGTCAGTCCGCCATCAAGTGATCGCCAAATTCCGCCGCCTGCCGTCCCTTCCCAAATTCGCAACGGGTTCTTCGGGTCTACCACTGCGATGCAGCTGCGGCCAGAAAGGTCTGCGGGTCCTTCGTTCTGCCACACGTCTCCTCGCAGCTTGGAGCTGTTTACCTGCCGCATTTTGCTCTTCTGCTCAAGCGCTCGTCGCATAGCATTGGGTGGGATCTGCCCCTGGCCGTCGACCCAGGCAAGTCGCCTCCACTGCATCGCCGCTTCCGGATTGTCGAGGCCCGGGCGAGAGTCGCCATCTCGCTCCTTTAAGGGTCTTCCCGACTTCAGGCGAAGATTCAGCTCTTCCTGCTCGTTGAGGAGGGTGACGCCTGGAACTTTGACCAGCTTCTCTAATGCCCTCTCTTCCTCCACCCCGGCTTTGAGCTCAATCACATAGATTGAAGAGCCCTTAATTCGCTCTTCGACTCGACCAAACTGAGCTGAAGCTGCCGCGAGCCGCTCAACGGAAGTCGAGGGCTTGAGCCGGACAAACACTTCGTCTCGGACGACGGGGCGATTTGAATTCGAGGCAAGAAAGAGTAAGGAGAGCAGAAGCGACAAAGGATCCTCCAGGGCGGCGAAGCCCATCTCTGCAAAGTACCAGAACAGACCCTAGAACTCGTTAGGATTGATTAGGCGCCAAAGAATGAATCCCGGCAGATTCTTCATGGGACTCCTTCTCAAACCGTGAAATACTAAGCGCAATCAATGTCGATGCTTAGCCTTCTTGCTTTGTCCTTAACCGTAACCGTCTCTGGCGACTTGGTCGTTCCCGTAACCAAGCAGCAGACCTACTGTAATCCGATCAATATCGATTACGGCTACACACCCATTCCAGATTTCTCCACCCAGGGAAGGCATCGCGCCACCGCGGATCCGGTGATTGTGCTTTTCCGGGGGGATTACTACCTCTTCTCGACAAACCAGTGGGGATATTGGTGGAGTTCAGACATGGTCGATTGGCACTTTGTGCCTCGCCATTTCCTCCGCCCGGAGCACAAGGTGTACGACGACCTTTGCGCCCCCGCCGTCTGGGTGATGAACGATCACCTTTACGTCATCGGTTCCACCTATGCCAACAACTTTCCGATATGGGTGAGCGACAACCCCAAAGTGGACGATTGGCACGAAGCGATTCACGAATTCAAGCCAGGAGGTTGGGACCCTGCTTGGTTTGTCGACGACGACGGCAAGCTGTACCTGTACCACGGCTCCAGCAACATCTATCCGATCTACGGCCAGCAGATAGATCCCAAATCGTTCGAACCCATCGGACCTCACCTCGAGCTGATTCACCTCCACGATGACGAGCACGGGTGGGAGCGGTTTGGCGAAGCCAACGACAATACTTTTCTGCGGCCGTTCATGGAAGGCGCTTGGATGACCAAGCACGACGGGCACTACTACCTTCAGTACGGCGCGCCTGGAACGGAATTTAGCGGATACGGCGACGGTGTCTATGTATCGGATAAGCCGCTTGGACCCTTTGAGTATCAGCCACACAACCCCTACTCCTTCAAGCCAGGCGGTTTTGCTCGCGGTGCTGGGCACGGTGCAACGTTTCAGGATCGCGACGGCCTCTGGTGGCACGTTTCTACGATCACCATTGCCGTTAAAAATAGCTTTGAGCGTCGGCTGGGAATCTGGCCCGCAGGCTTCGATCAGGATGGGATCATGCACATGGAGAGCGCGTTTGGCGACTATCCCACCTATCTGCCTCATCGTTCGAAGTCCGACGCATACCAGGCCGGTGCCTTTTCAGGATGGATGCTGCTCAACTACAACAAGCCGGTGACGGTATCCTCCACCCTTGGCGGCTATGCGGCAAATAATGCCGTTGATGAAAGCATCCGAACCTACTGGAGCGCCAAAACCAGCAACTCCGGCGAATGGATTCAATCCGATCTCGGCGAACTGAGCACGGTCCGAGCGGTGCAGATTAACTTTGCCGATCAAGACGCAGAGTTTCTTGGCAAACAGACGAATATCTTCCATCAATATCGCCTGCTTGGGTCTGCAGACGGACGCCAATGGCAGCTCCTTGCCGACAAATCCCATAACACCACTGATGTTCCACATGACTACATTGAGCTTTCAAAGCCGGTAGAGCTTCGCTATGTGAAGCTGGTGAACGTCCACATGCCCACCGGCAAGTTTGCGATCTCTGGGCTGAGAGTTTTTGGCAGCGGACATGGGGCAAAGCCAGGAAAGGTAGAGGGGTTTGTCCCGCTGCGCGCAGATCGGGTTCCAGGGCCGGAGTACAAAGGCGCGATGGCAGATCGGCGGAACGCCTGGCTGAAATGGAAGCAATCCTCCGATGCCACCGGATACATCATCCGAACCGGAATTGCGCCTGACAAGATGTACACCTCCCTGATGGTGTACGGAGCCAACGAGGCCTACGTTCGGTGGCTGGACAAGTCGAGAAGCTACTACGTCCAGATTCAAGCTTTCAATGAGAGCGGGCTCTCAGAGCCCACCAAACCGATTAGGAGTGAGTAGGTCGAACAAGCGATTACAGGCTGGTTTGCGGTCCATCTACCCCAGCGGGGTTGAGTCAACTATCCATGGGTTAGCCGCCCGAGCGGCTTACCCGTGGATATGGAGTTCTCGAAGCAAAGGTCCGAGGGCCGCTGGCCCCCACGAAGTGGCAAAACCCCACGGATTCATTCAACCAATTGCTTAGGACGTAAAGCCCCACAGGTCGACCGTTGCGAACTCCAGCACATTCCCAGCCGGATCGCAGAAGTAGATCGAATTTGCCCCATTGCCCCACGTCATCCCTTGGAGGATGGGGATCTCCTTCGCCGCGAGTTTCCCTCGCCACGCCTCCAATTCTTCGCGGGAGACGCCGAACGCCATATGCCCAATTCCCACCGTCCCATGCGGAGGGACTGCCGCATCGGGAATCACGGTCTTAGAAGCCTTGAACAGGATTAAGACCCCGTCCGCACACCGAAGAAACAGGTTTCGTTCGGGGTCAAAGCTGATGGACTCCAAGCCAAGCCGGTCAACATAGAACTCCCGTGCCGCCAAAAGATCCTCCGCATAAAGCACCGTCTCAAGAATCCGCATCGGTTTATGGTACTGCGTTCCGCAACAAGCTAATATTCCAAGAATTCTTAGTGGCTCATGATTGAAATTCTGTCTCCTAGAGGTTGTGTCGAGCGCCAGCACCAGGGCAAATTAAGCGGGTCAGGATCGCATGTGACTATGAATGTCACTTAGTGTGGAAAATTTGTTTGGAGTTCCAAAGATTTAGTAACGGGCTCACCTAATATAGTCTTCAAGTGCATTAATTGATCTTACTTCTGTCGGCACCCCTGATTTTGAGAGAACCAAGAGCGTCGGTGTTCCAGAAATGTGCAGTCGTTCACCTAATTCGCGGCTTGCCCTAACGGCCCCACGGTAAGTGTCATCGGTGCCCGAACCCAAAATTGGAGGAAGGTGGTGAAGCGCGAGGTAACAATTGAGAGACTTTGGGTCAAGATCGGTTTTACCCGTGAAGAGATCCTCATACACCTGGTCATGCAGTCCATGCGCATCCGCAATCATAGAAGCTACTGCCGCGTCGAATGCATATCTATGCATACTTAAAGGAAAATTAGCATTTCGGTAAACCACATCTGGGTGCTCTTTAAGGAATTTCTTTACTCTGGGCCAACTCGCCCGGCATGGTGGGCACTAGCAGGTCCCGGAAAAAGGCCGAATTTCGGGGTATCGAGAGATTCTTGAGTCTTACGGTGTTCGTCTTTACTTTGTGAAGGGATCCGATCAGATTCAGCCGTCTTTGATGGCGACGATTAACCTTGAATCGTACGTAG
>CAIYLG010000010.1 GCA_903927025.1 uncultured Armatimonadota bacterium | reverse complement strand
TGTGCATTGGCTGCTGCGGCGATGACTGCGAGACCGGCGATTGTGAGGAGTGAGCGAAGTTTCATTTTGTTGTTTCCTTGGATGCTTATTTCTTTTGGGCCTTGTTGTTTGCCCGACGAGAATATGATGCAGCGGCATCGCACAACTTGGAAATCGCTTCTTTTAGCCCCCGCCAAAGCGGGCGTTCACCGCAGGTAGCACGTCTGGGCCACGGAGAAATACCAGCCCATTGGAGCGCTGGGTTCACCCGGCGCGCCGAGCGCAGCTTCAGCTCGCGCGAAAAGCTTTGCAGATTCCGAGGCTTCCAGAGCGTGCACTGAAGCATCACGAAGCGCAGCTTCAGCTCGCGCGAAAGGCTTTGCAGATTCCGAGGCTTCCAGAGCGTGCGCTGAAGCATCACGCAGCGAAGCTTCAGCTCGCGAGAAAGGCTTTGCGGATTCCGAGGCTCCCGGAGCGTGCGCTGAAGCATCACGCGGCGAAGCTTCAGCTCGCGAGAAAAGCTTTGCAGATTCCGAGGCTTCCGGAGCGTGCGCTGAAGCATCACGCGGCGCGCCGGGTGAACCCAGCGCTCCCGATGAATCGGGACGCTCCATTTGGCTGCTAGCCTGCTGGGCGAATTCTTGAGAGTCTTGCTTTGGTCTCAGCCAGCACCTGTCCGTACTGGTCGACAAGCGACTGAAGTCTTTCGGACAGGGCGCTGGCATCCTGCTTTCTTGCCTCTCGGACCGCCGCGATCCCGGCAAGCATCTGCTTGATATCTCCCGACTCAGGTTCGCCAAGGGCTCGCCATACGGTCAACCAGTCCGCTTGGTCCTTGCGCTCGATTCTCAGGATCATAGAGTGACCGTCTGAGACCTTGTCACCGGTTAAGTCCACGCCAGTCAAGAGCGCCTCGATTGCCGCGATATAGCGCTGCCGCATCGAGTCGCTGATGGGCAACCTCCCAAAATCGCCGTCGTGCAGAAGAATTGCTCCCTGATACGGAGATATCTTTGCAATCCAAAAGCTTCCCAGGTCTCCGGGATTGATCATTTCAGGTCGCCTCGTATGAAGCTCGACCTTCCAGCCGTTGGGCACGCCCTTGCACAAAATCGCAAACCGGCGTCCGCCGATCGGCTTGACCACGGTTCCATCCAACGTGTCTCCGAGCTTGAGCTTTTTCGGTCCGGACTGTTCCATAGACTCCATTGTGGCGTAGCATGCGATTGGGCCGTTTGGCTCAGCACTGAACATCCCACTTTATTCTCCGTTTGGCACTGAGAAGACTCTCAGATCAAAGGTTCAACGATGAAATTGCTCCCCACCCTCCTAGCCGCCTCTCTCGCTGTCGTTGCAGCAGGATTCGCCTCTGCCCAAACCACAAACCACCGAGTTCGATTGCGTGGCGCAGTGATTGCTCCTAATCCCCAATCGCTCAACGCACTCCAGACAGACCTCATCAATGCGATTGAAGAGCTTAAGACCGCCCTTCCAATCTATGACGGCAACCGTGTTCACGCAATTCATCAGGTGCACGAAGCGCTCGTGCTGGTGGACCAGGCTATAGCCGGTGCAAACGCTACCGTGCGCGTAAAGCCCGCGGTGAAGGACACCGTAGGCTCGACGACCGCCCATTCCAAGTACACCAAGCAACAAATTCAGTCCAGCCAGGCAACGATGCGAGACGCACAGTCGATTCTCAAGCGCGCTTGGGACGACCTCCAGTCAGCCGCGGGCTCCAACCCAAATCAAAAGGCAATTCGAGTTGGAAATCACCTGAAGAACGCCAACAAGGAACTGACTGCGGCAATTGCGCTTCATTAGCCGAGGGCAAAGGCATTGCCTTAACTTCATTCCCCTTGCAACAGACGCTCACGGAGGACTAGACTCCTCCTTGGGCGTCTCGCGGGGACCAATGGAGGTTTTGGGATGAGTTCGATTGCGCATATTGCCCTTGTGCCTAAAGGCGTCAAGGTAGACCTTTCCGAGGTAGCAAACGTTGCTGCCGCGCTTTCCATACAAATTGTTCGAGACTTCGGTCCAATTTGGGGAATATCAGCAACCGTTTCCGCATTTGCGAAGCCCGCCGACGTTCCAGTTGGATACTGGCCCATCTACATTGAGGAGCCCAATCAACTCCCGAAGGGAGCCGGTGGAGTCCACTTGGATAAGCGCAATCAGCCCTATGCGCTTATTGAGATGGGAGATCAGTGGTCCTTGGACGCGAGCCACGAATGCCTGGAGATGTTGGTCGATCCTTCTGGGAATCGGCTGCAGGCGAGCCCTTTGCTCGAGGCCGCGGTGCAGCTAGGATTGCCACAACATCAGGTTCAGTACGTTGTCGAGGTCTGCGATCCTGTGGAAGATGCGCAGTATGGATATCAGATCAACGGTGTGCTCGTTTCTGACTTCTTTACTCCCAATTTTTACGGACCGGCGACTGCCAGTGGCCTTCGGTATGACTATGCCGGAGCCCTCAGCAGCCCGCTAGAAGTTTTAGAAAATGGATATATCTCCTGGCTTGATCCGGTCACGGGAGACGCAATGCAGCTCCAAAACTTCATGGGGCCAGATCGTCGCCTCCATCCGCAGGTTGTGAACCTTAGTCACAGCACCCAATTCCAGAATGTGCTGCTGAATGAGGCTTATCGCCCTGCCATCGATCGAGTTACCGAGACGCCAAACCTCTTGATGAACATGAGTCGAGAGCATCTCATCTCGATGGAGACGAGACACCGCGCGGTGCGGCACGCGGCGCAAATTCATGCCCGAAGAATGAATGAGGAGCTCGCCTCACTCTACGAGTCAGTCCAACCGGTTCCAGAAGAAGAATACGAGCTTCAACTGGACTAAAGACTCGTTCTGTTTGGGCCATTCGACCCGGTTGCGGGCTTGTTACGCAAGTGTAACGGTGTCGTCACTGTCGTGCGATATCACCTTCCTATCGCCGCGCTGATAACCAGCGTCTGCGGCAAAGGAGCACACTCGCATGGCAAAACTAAATTGGAAGAATCGAGCCCTAACCTACGGGCTCACGGCAGTTGTCTGCACGGCGCCGGTAACAGCAATGGCCAACTGGCCCGCCTATAACGTCGCCTCAGTCACCGGGTACGGCACAAACCCGACTCAGGCCTTTGGCCTCAACGCCTACGCTGAAATCGCGGGTCTCGCCCAGCCCGGCAGCAACCTTCATATCTTTGATGGCTTATTCGGAGGGCCGGGATACACCTCACAGCTCACGGTTCGACCGACAGGGTGGTCCGCTCTCGAATTCACTGGAATCAACGATAACCTCTACATGGTCGGCTACGGCATGATCTCAGGGCATCCGACCGCAGCAGGAGCGCAGTATGCGGGCAATGTCGTTTCCATGGTTCAGGGGATCCCAAACGTCTATTCCAGCCAGGTTTGCAACGTCAATCACAGTGGCATCGCCGTTGGCTCATACAATCAAGAGGCCAGCAGTGGCGTTGTGACCCACACCTTCAAGTGGAGCAACACTTCTAATAGCCGCATTGCGGACTGGCCCAATCTGCTTCCGGGTGGCATCAACGAAGATGGGACGGTCGTTGCCAACAACCTAAACCCGACGAACTACTACAAGCAGGCAGAACTCGATTTCATCTCGAAGACTGGAGCGACGACGACCAAACTGGCTCCTGGCGACTATCTGTACATCTACCCAAGCGGGATCAGCACATACGGCGGCGTCACTGCCATTGGTCAGACTTATGTCTCCCTTGAAAACGCATCCAATACTCATAACGAAGGTTGGGCCTACAACCTTGCCGCCGATCAATGGACCGTATTGGATGCGCCAGGTAGCCCCTTTTATGAGAGTCATGCCCTTGGCGTCGACGTCTGGGGAACCCGTGTCGTTGGATCGACGGTCGATTCAAACGGCGTAGAAACGGCGACAGTTTGGGAGTTTGCAAATGGCCAGTGGAATGCGAGCTACCTGTCAACACTGATTCCTGCGGCCACGGATTGGAAGTTCACCGAGGCAACCGGAATCAACACTTATGGTTCAATTTCGGGATGGGGCCAGCATCATGAGGGTGACCATTGGGTAACCCGAGCGTTTGTCGTGACCCCGAAAATTGAGTTCATCGTCTCGTTCCCTGAAGGTGGGATCTACGGCGGACAGGCTTCTCATCCTTCGGTTCGGGTGAATGGGCTGAACCCGTTCGCGGTCGATTTCAACCTTTCAGGCCCAGAAGACTTGGTGAAGATTCCACGCCAGGTAACCATGCCTGGAATGACTCGCACAGAGCCCTTTGAGATGGACACTCGAGGTGTCGATACTGACACCCCAGTCACGATCAATGTGCGACTAGGAGGACTCAAGATGATCTCGACCTTCAATGTCCTCGCCGCAATCCTAAACGGGATGGCAGTATTCCCAAGCCGAGACGAGCGCGGCGGCACTGGCAATGTGAGCCTTAGAGGCACTGCTGGTCCATCCGGAGTCACGGTGCGGCTGACATCGTCTGATCCAGCGCTTCTTCTCCCAGCCGTTCTGAAGATTGCGCCGAACCAGTCGATGGCTACGTTCAGAATCGGGGAAGCTCGAGGTGCGCAAAAGGGCAAAGTGGTCACTGTGACTGCTACCTATGGCAACGTTACGCTCAGCCAGCCTTTTACCATCAACTAGGTCCGAACCAGAGCGATCAAGGGTGCAGCTCAAAGAGGAGCTGCACCCTTTTTTGATTGAATCGCATGATATGTTCGGATTCTTTCGCCGAACAGCCTAGAGTCAACCCTGAAGAGTGCTACTTGTCTTAAACTAGCAGGAGTGGTGAGACTGGCTGAGGTAGCTTCGATTGAGCATGACCCTGCATCAGCCCTGGATGCGGGTTTGAGGTGTTTGAATTGCGGTCACCTCGCAGAAGGAAAGTTCTGTCCGGATTGTGGCCAGAGCACACGCCGGGGAGTTCCGACTATCTGGGATCTGGTCTCAGATGCGCTCAACGCGGCCTTTTCATACGATGCGAAGCTTTGGCAGACCCTTAGCATCCTCGTGAGGCAGCCTGGCAAGCTGACTGTCGATTGGGTTGAGGGACGGAGACGCCGGTATATCGGCCCATTTCAGCTCTTCCTGGGATTGGAAGCAGTTGCATTCCTGGCACATCGGGTCTTTTTCAGCAGCAATTCTACAGAAATTGACCTGAAGACAAAGGCGCTGACAATTGTCGGCGTTGTGTTCACCCTTGGGTTAGCGGTAATCAACGTGCGCCTGAAGCGCAAAATGGTGGAGCACTGGGTTGCAGGTGCTCACATCTGGGCAATGTTGATGTTTGTGCTATCTTTGGCGTACATTGTCATTCCAGTTGGCTCAGGTGCTCTGCAGAGAGTGGGTTGGGTATCCGCAAAGTTCGACCCAGGAACGATCATCACTCCCCTAGTTCAGGGTGTAATGGTCGTGTACTTTCCGCTAGCATTAAGGCGTATATACGGATTGTCGCTCGGAGTCGCGTGCATCGAGACTGTTGCGCTGTTCAGTCTATATAGGTTGGTCGCTTTTGTGATCGAAACCTACCTATTCACGTGAAACTGTGACTTATCTGAGGCGCGACGGTTCGCATAATGGAGGATGATGGTATCGATGAAAGGACAGCGGTTTTTGCTGGGCCGAATGGGAGAGCGTTTGGTCAAAGATGGTGTTATCACCGAAGATCAGCTCCACGAAGCCATTCAACGCCAGAAGCAGGTCGGTGGCTTCCTTGGCGAGATCATCGTCAACATGGGTTTCTTGGCGGCCGCCGAGATCAAGCCATACCTTGAAGAGTGGACAGGGTTTCCATTCGTTGACATTGTCGAAGAGGAAATTGATCGCGACATTGTTCAGCAGGTGCCCAAAACCACCGTGGTCAGTCGCCTTGCCCTGCCGTATCGAGAGCAGAACGGCCAGGTGTTTGTCGCGATGTCGGACCCGCTCGATATCGAGACGATCGACGAGTTTCGAGCCACGCTCAACAAGCCCATCATTGCCCATCTTGCGCTGACCAATGACCTGAACGAGGTCATCAAGCGCTCCTATGATGCTCGGGACAAGGTGCGAAACCTGATCCATGAGATAGGCGAGACCACCACAACACTCATTGAGGAGAATCCGGACGACGAAGGGGACGATCAGGGGCAACAGGCGCCGATTGTTCGTCTCGTCAATAGTCTCGTCGGTGGCGCGGTCGCGGCTGGGGCCAGCGACATCCATCTTGAGCCAGGCGAGGGTTCCGTTCGGGTTCGGTATCGGATTGATGGTGTGATGTACGAGCAGATGACGCTCCCATCCAACCACCTTCGTGCATGCATTTCACGACTCAAGATCATGGGAGGGCTGGACATCGCAGAGCGGAGACGCCCTCAGGACGGACGATTCAGCACCCGCGATGACACCGGTCGAGAGTTTGATATCCGCCTCAGCCTAATGCCCACCGTTTACGGGGAAAAGGCTTGTATGAGACTTCTCGAAAAGGCCAATGCACTGGCGCAAGTCGATAAGATTGGATTCTTCCCAACCCAACGGAAGCTGTTCGAAAGCTTTATCAAGCGGCCCCATGGCCTTATCCTGGTGACGGGTCCAACAGGTTCCGGAAAGTCGACCACCCTGTATGCGGCGCTTCAGGCGATCAATGATTCAACGATCAACATCAACACGATTGAAGACCCCGTGGAGTATCGACTCGGTGGCATCAATCAGATGCAGGTCAACCATAAAATTGGTGTGACGTTCGCGGCGGGACTGAGAACCCTCGTTCGTCAAGACCCTGACGTCATTCTGGTCGGTGAAATCCGAGACAAGGAAACTGCAGAAATCTCCATTCAGGCGGCCTTGACTGGTCACCTTGTTCTCAGCACGCTCCACACCAACGATGCTCCAGGCGCTCTCGTCCGTCTTCAGAATATGGGAGTCGAGCCATTCCTGGTTAGCTCTGCAATTATTGGAATTATCGGTCAAAGGCTTCTTCGAAATCTTTGCCCTTTCTGTCGACAGGAGTATGTGCCCGATGTGGACATTGCGATGGCGGCTGGTATTCCTGTCACGGATGGCGTTGCTCCGATGATGGCTCGCCCAGTCGGGTGCAAACGGTGCGGAGGACGAGGAACAAAGGGTCGAAGCGCAACTTTGGAAATTTTGCCCATGACGGAACGTCTTCGAGGAATGGTGCTGGAACGCGCATCGGGTCCGGAGCTTATGGTGCAGGCCATCAGCGAGGGAATGATCCCGATGCGAGAGAGCGCCGTCAGGAAGGCGCTGGACTTCCAGATATCGATTGATGAGATTGTTCGTGTGTTCGCACAAGAAGATTAAGATAAATGCCTAAGTACAAATACACTGCAAGAGACGCCGCAGGCAAATCCACATCGGGTCAGGTTGAGGCCGTAGATGAACAGGAACTGAGACGAGTCCTTCGTCAAAATGGCCTGTTCCTGACCCAGGTTAAGACACGTGGCGATGCCGGGTCGACTGACAGTGCAGGCATCCCAACCAAGGCTCCCGATGGGTTCTTTGACACCAAGCCGACTCTCCAGGACTTGGTGATTGCGACTCGCCAGATGTCCACGATGATGCGGTCTGGACTTCCCATGATGGAGGGTCTCAATTTGGTCGGCTCACAGACCACGAAGCCGATTCTGAGATATGTTTTCAAAGATCTTGAGAGGTCTGTTTCGTCTGGAGAATCCTTGTCCAACTCCATGGCGAAGTACCCGAAAGTTTTCAGCAAGCTCCTGGTTGCCTTCGTTGAATCCGGTGAAGCCACTGGAAACCTCGACGGCACTCTCGAAGCGGCAGCTATTCAGCTCGACCGAGAAGACAACTTGAAGCGGAAGGTAAAAGCTGCGACGACCTATCCGAAAATCGTTGTTGGCGCTTGCGTAGGAACGATCGCGGTCATGCTTATCGTGGTTGTCCCTGTTTTCGCACAGGTTTACAAATCGCTCCACTCGGATCTACCCGCTCCAACCCTTTTGCTGATCTTTATCAGCGACATCGGGCTAAGGTACGGATGGCTGTTCCTATTTCCGCTTGCTGGCATGGTCTACGGCTATCGATGGTATTCCGGCACGGTGGGAGGCAAGCGGCGACTGGATATCATCGCCCTCGCCATTCCCGTACTGGGCGTGGTTTTCAGAAAGATCGCGATCGCTAGATTTGTCCAAACCCTCAGCAGCGCTCTTGGTTCTGGCGTTCCGGTACTTCAGGCGCTGTCGATCGCTTCGAACACTGCTGGAAATTCCATTATTCGGGATGCTGTCACCGACGCATCCAACCGCATTCGAGAGGGATCACCGATCTCCGTCGAATTGGAGAAGACGGGTGAGTTCCCGATGATGGTCACGCGAATGCTCGCGGCCGGTGAATCGAGTGGCAACCTCGATAAGATGCTTGAAGAGGTCAACCGATACTACGAACGGGACGTTGAGTACGCTGTTGAAAAGCTCACGCGAATGATCGAGCCGCTCATGACGGTTCTCGTTGGAGGGATTGTTCTCCTTATTCTGCTTGCTCTCTATATGCCGGTCTTCAACCTCGGCAAGGCATTCACGGCCAACAAATAGGACTCCACCTTTGGGCCCAGTCAATGGACCCAGAGTGGGAGTGAAAAATAGGTCGAGAGGCGCAGTTTTTTCGATTTTGTACCTAGTCTGGCGGTCTTCCCCGCAAGACCACCAGACAATAGATTCGTGATGAACGCGAATCGACGAGATGAAATCAGGCGCGGGTTTACCGTCTTGGAGCTTTTAGTGCTCGTGATGATGCTGGGGTTCCTAACGTCAGCATCCGTAAGCAGATATCTCAGCGAAACCCGTCAGGCAGGTCGGTCTGCCGCAAATGATGGCGCCCAGGCTCTGGCTACAGTGATCAAGGAGAAAGTAGATCGAGGCGAGCGGATCAGCGAAGATGCAGCTTCCTATTCTGCTGATCTCGGCTATGTTTTGAATGAAAATCCCTGCGCTCAGTCTCAAAAGGGATACAATATCATTAAGGCAACGGATGCTGTCGTGGTGTCGGCCCAAGAGGGCAGTCACTGCGGTGGATGGAGCCCCAACGTGTTCCGCATCAGTCTGAGAAAGGGCAGAGAGAAAGGCGCACAGTGAGTGTCACACTTTTCCGGTAACGGATTTGAGTGACCCGTTAATAGCTACTTGCTGCGTAAGAAGCAACAGGGCATTCTAAAGAGTGCAGGAATTCCGTCTGCGCTGTTTGGAATGGTAACATTCTAGAATTAGACAATCAACCGAGAAGCACCCAATGAAAAGATCTACCGTGATGAACCCCCGGCAGAGAGAAACCGGAGCCGCGCTGATAACAGCGTTGCTCGTTTCAATCGCCACCGCGCTGCTACTGGCCGCAAGCCTCGCAGTTGCTATGTCCTCGAATAAGCTTGGATGGAAGCAAGTTGACGCACAGTCCGCTCTCCAGCTTGCGGACGCCGGCGTTAATTCAGAGCTTCAGTACATCGCTCTCAATGTAAGCGCTTCAACGCTGCTGAAGTCTTCCCAGCCATCCGTCTACTCTGGCGTTACTGCGATTCTGCAGGCGACGGGGCAGATCGTGAAGGGACGACCTGGAACGGTCACCGGCTACACCGGCGGCAACTACTACGTTTACAGCAGCAACAACGCCACCGGCACTACCGCTTGGGACGGCATCACCTCTCCTTACTACATCACGAGCTCTGCTTGTGTGAACGGTGTTTGGGAGACGGTTCAGATTCAGGCAAGCTCAAGCTCGGTCTTCAACGTCGGCGGTCTTATCTCCACCGGTGGCGACCCTTGTAGCCCAACGTCGATCACAGTTGCTCCTAGTGCAAACGTGACGATGACCGGTTCGGCGGCTTGCAACGGAAAGATTTCAAAGGGCACCGGATGTACCTTCAAGTCCCCGTGTGCCATCAACGCTAATTCGGATCAGTTCAGCGACAGTCGGTTTGACTCCACATGCGTCAACACTGGCGGCCAGCTGTGCTCGGTATCTCCCCCAGTCTGCTATCCAAAGACTTCGGATGTTTGTCGCAAAGTGTTTGGTTGCAACGATACGGACTCTGACGCGACGGCCTACTCCAAGTGCCAGCAGAACTCGTGCAACAACACAGGTGTCTACCAGTACAACAACGCCTGGTGGAGCAGCGACTCTAGCATCAACACTTCTAACTGCTGTCAGTACACTGGCATTGGAAATACGTTGACGTGCGATGATTTCAACAACGCCAATATTAAGCCAGGAACCTGGTCTAACTGGTGGGATAACAATTCAAACACCTGCGCGGTTCAGACGCTGATCTTCGAGCCGGGTGACTACTACTTCACTAAGGCTCAGATCGCCTACCAAGCGAACTGCGAAATGGTCGTCGACCCTTGCGCTTATGCAAGCGGTGGCACTCCAGGTCAGGTCCGATTCTGGGTCTGCGATGCGAACTCGAATACAAACGGCAACACGACCGACTACTGCCAGATTCCTATCAAGAACACATGCCCATCGGGCCAGAGCCCAGATCCAGGTCAGTTCCGAATCTACTACGGCAAGGACGGCGGCACGTGCACCTTTACTCGTCCTGATAGCTGCAAAGACTATCAAGGCAATACGGTAACCGGAGACTTCAACTACTGCTGCGGAATCTATGCCTGCACCAAGCCGGCAACGGTGACGAGCTCGCAGAACGGCTGCACGACCACAACAACGGTGGGAGCAACAGTCTCATTCTGTGGTCACAGCACGGACTCAACCAAGTGCTGCAACATCAAGGGCTCAATGCTCTGTGACAAGTGTCAGTACAGTGGAAACTGCAAGCCAACCTACGTCCAGTCGCAAACCTGCACCAAGGACCCAGTCTGCGGAGGTCAAGTGCTGAAGTGGACCTGCAATGGGCACTAAGCAAAAAAGGCTCAGGGCGTTCACATTCATCGAGGGCTTAGTGGCCACCTTAATCATGGTGGTCGCTATTGCCGCGATGTTCGGCACGTACACCACGTGCTTCAAGACCAGCGCCGCGGTAACGGAGACGACATCCGCGGCGGAAATTTGCCAGGCGCAGTTGGAAATTGCCAAGGTCTACGGGGCAAGCAATATGCCTCTTGGAACTTATAGTTCCACGACGAAAACCGCAACATGGACAGGAGCGTACATTCCGGCAACTGGGTGGACATCAGCTGGGTTCGCCTACTATAACTTTAGCG
This sequence comes from uncultured Armatimonadota bacterium, assembly GCA_903927025.1. GTDB lineage: Bacteria > Armatimonadota > Fimbriimonadia > Fimbriimonadales > Fimbriimonadaceae > Fimbriimonas. The sequence goes on along the minus strand of CAIYLG010000010.1, from coordinate 17,475 downwards.
GGACGCAGCTTGCTTCCTCGACAGGCGCCTACTTCAAGGTTCAGATGACCATGGTGGACTCAAATGTCCTCGCGGGAACCGGCAGTACCTACACGCTTCAAGCCTCGACGATCAGGGCGCTCGTAGTGACCGTAACCAATATTTCGAAAGGCACTGTGGATTACACCATGGCGACGAATCTCGTGATAGGTGGCCTTTGAGGCAAGTCGGAACTAAAAGTGGCTTCACTCTTGTGGAGCTTCTCACGAGCCTGATCATCTTTGGCGTTGTGATGACAGCGTTGTTGAGTGTTTGGTCGACTCTATGGAAGAGTCAGAACCGGGCCAATAATCTAGCTGCTGCTCAGATGGGATCCAAAGAGATCGTCTATAAGCTCGCAAACGCCTTTCGCGATGCGACAATGTGCGCATCAACGGACTCAGGATGCACCGTAGGTGCCCCAATTCAGTCTGCTTCGGCCAACTCCTGCACCGTTTACTCCAGAAACAGCAGCAACGCGCTTGTGCAGACAACCTACTCGGTTGATGGCAGTGGGAATTTCAAAATGACCACGGGCGGTACCACGCTGGTGCTATCAACGGGGGCCTCCATGACTCTCACGTACTACTCGTCGACGACTTACAACGCAACGTCGATGACCACCTTCTCGCCGACATCCTCGACGGCTTATCAGCTTATTGCTGTCCAAATTGCCGTTACGGTGACGCAGGGATCGATCGCTGATACCTACACGACTCTTGTTCGATTGAACAACGGGCCGGGAACTGCACCCTAATTTGCAGATTGTTGATTTTTTGTCAGCATCTTCTTGAACCTGCGGTTCGTCCTTTTGATGGCATGGGTGTAGCTGGCTGACTTGTGGCCAACATCCCTTCGTACGTCATGGCTCGTAAAGATTCGACTGTAATCGGCGTTGACCTCCACGATCAGGAGATCCGCGTCGTGCAAATAAGCACCCGTTCAAACAAGCCTGTGCTTGGAAAGATCGGACGCGCGCCCATGCCTGATGGCGCCGTTATGAACGGAAGGATCCTCCATCCGGGGCCAGTGGGCGTTGCCCTGAGGCTATTGCTCAACTCGATGGGCATGCCGGCAGCCGGCCATTGTATTGTTGGAGTTCTCGGCGATGCAACCACGCTTCGAACACTCTCCGTTCCGCCTGTTCCAGACCCCGAGCTTCCGACGATTATCGCTGGTGAAGTTTCTCACTACGGCCTTATCCATACGCCGGGGGGAGCTTACAGCTACATTCGCCTGAACCCGCCGACACGGTCTCAGCAAACTGAGTCCGGATCTAAAGGCGGAGGTGATGCCCGTGAGACTCTGCTGAATCCGGAAGCGGATGCAGAGTCGAACCCAGCCGTTGTTACCGTGATGGCGGTCGAGGAAGATGTTCTGATCTCTCTCAACGAGACCACGGAGCAGGCGAACATGGCGATTGAGGCGCTGGAGCCGATGCAATACGCGATGTACCGCGCGATTATTGCCAGCCAGCCCCCCAACCCGACGCTGTTCGCCATGATGGTGAATCCGGCGAGTACGGATATTGCGTTCGTACACAAAGGTCTCATCATTGGCTATCGCCGAATTGATATCGGCTCAAGGGTCCTGACTCTCGAGTACAACACGCCTGGCGCATCGGGTGGGTATTTAGATGACCCGATCGACAGGGCCGATGTCTTTGCTCAAGGCGGTAATCTCAACAAGCTGGCCGTCCACAGCCTGTCCTTGGAAATTCAAAGAACGCTGAACTACTATCAGCGCGAATTCCCGGGCTCGTCTGTCGAAGATAATCTGCTTATCGCGATCGATGATTCGCGCTTAGAGGGTCTTGCCAAAGAGCTGACTTTTGAACTCGGCGTTGGAATTGAGACTGTTCAGCCGACCCTCAATCCTGGTGACAGCTCAGACTCATCGCCGGAGGCAGGGAGTGGCCTCTCGCCAATCTATGCAGGCGCATTTGGACTAGCCGTTCATGGTCATGTAATGACGCGCGTGCCGCGTTTAGACCTGTTCACCAAGCAGCGAGCAGGCGTCCAGAAGGCAGAGACCCAGAGGAACTTCCGCGGATCCATTATCGCCTCCGCACTTGCCGTTGTCCTCGGAGTCGCCGGTTTTGTTCTTTATCACAGACAGATCGTGGCATTGGACAATGAAACGACAGATCGTCAGGCGAAGGCTGGCGAGATCCGAAAGAAGACCAGCGTCGCTCAGGAAGAGAAGCACAAGAAGGAGCAACAGTATCGGGCACTTCGAAATGAGGGTGCTCCGCTCACCGAAATCATGGACTACGTTGCCAATACGGTGAAGCCTGGAGCGGGAATTCTTTCTGTCTCGATTGCAAACGACTTTAATGTGACGATCATCGGGCAGGCGACCTCCGAAACACTGATGATCGTCACCAATCAGACGCTTCAGCAGTGCCCGCTCCTGACTGACTTGAGAATCATCAACTTCCACCAGCTGAACAATCAGGAAGGTGAGGGAGTCGGATTCCAGTTGAATGCGAAGTCGCTCCCGGTAGGCAGAGTGAAGCCGCCTGAGTCGGCACTGGCTCCTGCAGGAGCCACGATAGTGCCAGGTAAGCCGAACCAGCCTGGAGTGCCACAGGTGCCGGGTGCGGCAGTGCCTTCAATCCAAGGCAAGCCTGTTGCCCCTGCTTCTACTCCGCGTATTACTTTGGTGAACCCGAAATGAGATCTGACCTATTTAGAGCGCTGGGATGGATCATCCCGATCGTCTGTATGGCGATTGCGGGCTGGGTCCTCTATGGCCAGAATCAAGCGTTTGCGGACGCCAGTGCCCGGCGCAATCAGGCAGAGCGCGAAGTTCAAGAAGCCCAAAAGGAATACGACATGATCAAGCGATTGAGCTCGGAGCATCACTATGCAGCCGAGGATGACACTCAGCTTGAGGAAACTGCGTTCCTTACCTACCTTCATGCCCGCAGCGCGGCGAACAATGTGCGGTGGGGTAACTACAACACTCAGTCAACTGTGTACGGAAAAGACAAGCAAGGTGCCAATGGTGATCCTAAGGTAGCCGACCTCCTGAAGGGAATCCGAAAGATTAGCAGCACACTGAATTTCTTGGGTGATTACCAGAACCTTCGAAAGCTTCTCGGTGAGCTTGAATCTTCAGACCGCCTGTACACGCTGACAAATATAACTTGGTCGCTGACCGATAAAGGCACGACGCTCAACATGACGATTTCTCGATACGTCCAGCCTGCACCCCCAGCGCCAAAGGCACCTGCAGGAGGCGCGGCTAAGCCAGGCGCGCCGGCGGCAAACGGGCCGGCTGGAACTCCAGTCAAACCAGGAGCCCCGCTAGCTGGACAGCCTGCAGGAAGCACGGCACCCGTAAAAATGGGAGCAGTCGCTCCAACTCAACCCGGAATTGGTGGCGCCGCACATCCAGCCGCTCCACAGCCTTCTAAAGCCAGCCCAGGAGTTACCTCCAAGCCATGAAAAGAACACCTATTCTTGCGTTTCTAGCGATCGCCGCCGCTGCATCAGCACAGCAGGCGCACAAGATCGCTATGGTGTTTACCGACACGGATGCTGCTTATGTGCTTCAAGCCATCAGCAAGCAGACCGGCGAGAGCATCCTATACAACAACAAAGCGAAAATCAACGTCACCCTCAACCTATCAGTTGATACCGCGGATGAGGCAATTAACGCCGTCAGTTCTGCGGCAGGGCTGTTGTCTAGGCGTGTCGGAAATCTGTATATCATCGCTCCCGTCGGCAGCATGAAGGACGCTTTGACGCCATACGCCACGACCAGCCTTTTTACGGTGGATGGCGGCTACGCAGAGCAGTTGGCCACTAAGCTCTCTGCGCAGTTCCCTTACGCAACCGTAACCGGTATTGCGGACAAGATTTCCGTGACTGCCATCAAGCAGGACATGCTCGACATTCAGGACAACATCAAGGCTTATGCAAGCCATGAGAGGGTGAACCGCCTGGTGTCCGATTTCTACGCGATGCAGCGCGTGAATGCTGAAGATGTAGCGCCGCTTCTCAAAACCCTGTACCCCGGCCTTGAAGCCACGCCAAGCGGCGGCGGTAAGGCCACCGGTGGAGGCGCACAGAAGGCGGATGACGGTGCTCCTCGTCTCATCCAACAATCCTTCGGATTCGTCGCTCTTCGCGGCACCGAGCAGTTGGTAAAGGAGGCTAGGCAGACTCTTGAGAAGCTGGATATGCCCGTCATTCCGGATGGGGTCAACAAAGTCGTCCTAAAGACTTACGAGTTGCTCTACGTCAACGGCATCAGCGCCTCAACAATGCTTAAGAAGGCGTTTCCTGAGCTGGATGTGATCGTAGGACCCGAGGAGTACAGTACACCTCGGGCGAGTTTCAACCCCTTGAGTGGGCAAATTGCGGGAGGTATCGCCGGAGGCGGCGGAGGAAGTTCCTCTGGTGGCTCGTCTTCAGGTGGCGGTTCTTCTTCAGGTGGTGGTTCTAGCTCTTCAACCGGCAACTCAAGTGGTAGCGGTGGTGGTGGAGGCTCATCCAGCGGTACTTCCACGGGAGGAGCATCCGGATCGGGCGGCGGTCGCCTCGGTGATAGAGCCAAGACGATCATCCTGCGCGGAAGGCAAGCTGACATTGATTCGGCTCTCAAGTTGCTGAAGGAAGTGGACGTGAAGCCAATGCAGGTCGTGATCGAAGTGAAGGTCATTGAGACTTCGCCAACCGATGCACAGAACCTGGGAGTGAACTACAACTTCTCCCCAATTAACTTCTATGACGTAGCTCCCGGTACTGCGCTTGCAGGTCTTGCGACTGCCGTGGCGAACACAGGTGGTGTGACTCAGAAGCTGGCTCCGAACGGCCTCAGCCGAAGTCCGTTCAATTTCGCAACTACTCTGAACGCGATGGTTAGCAACCAAACTGCAAAGCTGCTTGCGACGCCAAGTCTGTGGTGCAAGGATAACGATCAAGCCTCGTTCTTCATCGGCAACACCATCTCCGTTGAACTCAGCTCGGTTTCAGGTCTCGGAGCCACGAGCCAGTCCATTGCTCAGTTCCCAGTCGGAATCATCCTGCTCGTCAGCCCGAGAATTAGTCCAGATGGAACGGTAACGCTTCATGTCAATCCTGTCGTAAGTACAGTTAGCTCCATCAATGCTCAAGGCATCCCGCAGACTGCGGCCCGTGAGGCTGAAACCACGATGGTGCTCAAGGATGGAGAAACGGTGGTGCTCGGCGGATTGATCCAGGATCAGGATTCTAAGACAATCAGCGCCGTGCCCCTCCTTTCAAAGATTCCTCTGATTGGAGAGCTGTTCAAAAACAGAAATACGACGCATAGTAAAGAAGATATCGTCATCAGCATTACGCCGCATATCGTAAAAGACAAATGAGAATCGTCACCAAACAGGAAGATAACGCAAAGGTCGTCATGCTCGGCGGGGGCGTGGTCGTCGTGTTCGGTTTCGTCGTTTGGCGTGTGATCTCCGCGTTGGGTGGTCAGGCGCCAGCTCCCTCTAGCGGCGACCCAACGATCGGAACCTCTGGACCACAGGTTGTTGTCCCCTCGACCGCCCCGGTTGCGGCCGCGTCGCCTAACGAGGCTGACATCGTGATTCCCACGTTCGCCCCAGGGACCACTCCCAATCCATTCCATCGAGATGTAGATGACTTCCGATTGGCGAACATTAAAGTCAATTCAGATCCGAACCGGCCAAATGGTAGAAAGAAGACCAACGGAAGTGGCAATGGCGGAAAGGAGATCTTCCATGATGCTCCATTGGTTCCGCAGCTTGATCCAGAACCGATGGAAGTGAAAGGGATCATGGGTTCTGTCGCGGTTATTCAGATTGGGGACAAGCAGTTCGTCGTCGACAATGGGTCGCAGTTTGGAAAGGGGCTCCGTCTGGTGTCGGTCTCGCCGACTAAGATCGTGATTCAGGAAGGCAAGACGATCCACAACCTTAAGGTTGGGGTAAGAACATTCGTTCCGCAGTCTGCGGCGCCAAAGCCAACTCTGCCCAAACTCAGTGGCACCATTCCGGCCAACTCAAAGGATTCCGGCCTCCTGACGCCGCAATGATAAGTTCGGTCTTCAATCGCCTCGCATTGGCGAGCGCGACTGCAGGATTCAGCATCGCCACGGTTCTTACCCTGGCTCACACCAATAAGACCCCGCTTCCCTGTGGTGGAAGCAACGGATGCGAACGGGTTGCTCAAGATCCCAGTTCGTTCTTTCACGGTGTTCCGGTTTCTGCCTATGGCATGGGAGCCTATCTGGTTCTGATTGTCCTTTCAGTTCTAAGGCTGAAAGGAGAGATTCTCAGGCCAGCATCATTGGTTGGACTCATGGTTTCGCTCGTGGGTGCTGTCGCCAGCGGCCTTCTGACTTACCACTCAATCACCAAGATCCATGCCACATGTATGTGGTGTATTGGCTCGGCAGCGATGATGGTTCTCAGCACGGTTTCGTATCTGGCCACCCCTAAGCTTTCTGAAGGAGTGCCCGACACCGCGAAGCCAGTCACTGCTTTGCCGTGGGGAATTATCCCTGTGGCCGTCATCAGTGCGTACGCAGTCTTTGGCCATGTGGTGAAAGAACTTCCGCCAGACCTCTCTACCGTCAAACTCAGCAGCGCGTCTCTGCCCGAATTGGCAATTACATCCCATCCAATGGGTCAGAAGGAAGCACGCGTTACCATCGTGGAGTTTGCCGACCTCCTTTGTCCCGCCTGCCGGGAGATGCACCAGCGCCTTATCATGTTCCTGGTTCACAACCGAGGCAAAGTCAAGCTCATGTATCACCCTTATCCTCTAAAGGATCTCGAAGGGCACGAGGACTCGGAGTATGCCGCCACCCTTGCCGAGCAATTGGATGGCGATGAGTTCTGGAACTATGTTGGAAAAGTTTATGCGATGGAAGAAAAGCCAACGCGAGCGGACCTAGACCGGATCTTTGCCACCTTCAAGGGGAAGCACGCGAAATCCCCGAAAGAGGCCGCGGACGCGGTGGTCAACGACATCAAAATTGGGAAAGACTACGGAGTGAAATTCACACCGACCTACATCCTGTTTATCGATGGCAAGGCCGAGTCTGTAGCTTCCAGCAATGATCTTAAAGACGTGATCAAAGAGCCGAAGTACGCAAAAATCTTTGCCCCCCCTGCCAAGCAGGGTAAGGCAAAGAAATAGTCAAGCGTTAGCGGGAGAGTGAGATTCTCACTGCTTTGGCCCTAGGTAAGGTCACCGCGATTCGAGATTGATAGGCGTTGCCAACCTTGGTGGTGTTCACGATGGTCGTGTCAACCTCAACCGTCTTTTTCTTCTTGGTCGTGTAGGTGGCCGTGGATTTAGTGGGCTTGAAGGTGCTTGTGATGACAATGTTTGTGCACGGCAAATCATTGTCCGCATAGTTGCAGGCCGTTACCGTCGCATCTCCGCTAGGAAGGATCTCTAGGGTTCCCAAGGGTACCGGCGTGGCGTCGAGCTTTCCATCGTGAGCATGGACGATCATAAAGTGGTAGTAGCCACCGTCGGTCGAGGGCCCATCAAGTGGGGCGCCTGCTCCGCCTGCAATTCGGTAGTCGATTCCGTCGTGGACCTGAGCATTGTAGATGTGATCGTGTCCTTCCACGACTAGCTTCACTCCACCGTTAAGGTAGATCTGGTGAATCTCAGCGGACTGGTCAACATGGGCGGTCTCTTTTTCGGCATTACTTGCACGTACGAACACAGGATGATGCTGGAAAACGACAGTCGGCTTACCATGGCCTAAAGTCTTCTTGAGCCAATCCAACTGCTCGCCAAAGATGGAAGGCTTCTCCGCTGGGAGTTCTGTGCACACGGCAACGAATTGATACCCGCCATAGTTAAATGAACCATAGGGTGCGCCAAACGCCCCGGTATAGGCCTTGAAGAAGTCCTGGCGGTTATTGATTTCGTGATTGCCGGGTGCGTTGAAGAACGGGCAGGGGAGTGATTCCAGCACTGGCTTCATCCACTTGATCTCTTGCTTGTACTGATCAAGCGTCTCTTCGTTGCCATAAAGCAGGTCGCCCGAGGAGATGATGAACTCAGGACCAATCGCGGTGACTTCGGCCAACAGCTGCTTGAAAGTTTGGGTCGGGGGAAGCCCCGCGCCTGCCGGTCGGTTGTCTCCGAGAGCCACAAACCAAAAGTCCGACTTTGAAGCGGGCAAAGACTTCGAATTGAGAGATGGAAATGGAGCCTGAGTTAAGATAGCGCAGATGAGGGTTGAGATCATGGGTTGATTTTAAACGGAAAACCCCCTACCCAACGGGTGGGTAGAGGGCTGAGTTGTCATTATGAGTGGAGTCTTACTGGCAGGGGCTGGTGTTCCAAGGAGCCTGGGTGGCGTACCACTTGTCGCCGAACTGGTAAGCGTTCGGGTTGGTTACCTGGCCGAGATTCTGGTACTTTGCATGGCCGTCAGCATAGCTGTAGTTGCCACCGCCCTGGCTGGAGTGGCGATCCCATGCTACACGGACTGCGTCGTAGGCCTTGAAGAAGGCAATTTCTGCCTTGCTGCCCACTGGGCCAGCGGCTTGGGCCGCTGTGTAAGCCGTCTGCAGGAACGCTGCGTTGAAGTAGGTGTATCCGGTAGCCGTGCTCTGCGGATTACCCTTGGTAGCCGAGGTTGGGCTTGGAAGTGCAAGGCCGGTGTTCAGGTTTCCACAAGGCTGTGATGGCCAGAAGCCGCTCGTACCCTTGTGACCGTCGCCAGCACCAGCATCGCTTGAGTTTAGGCTGTCTGTTCGGTGCTCGCCAACCATGATCTGGTTTGCGGGAGAAGTGTACGAGGTCTGCGAAATCACACCCCAGTCGTGAGCAGGGAGAGCATTGTAAATCGGGATGTACGAGTTGGTCTGAGCAGCCCAGTCGCAGTACATATGACCAGATCCGTCAAGCTTGCCAACATCTGAGAGGCCGTTTGGACAGGGATTGTCCGTCACGAATGGCTTGCTGTCCGATGGGCAGACGAAGATCTTCCAGTTCTTGATGTATGGCTGGATCAGGTAGGACCAGTGAATCTGGTAGGTACCGCTTGGGTTGGCTGGATTGTAGGTTCCCTGGTAGCCGCCTGCAGACTCCTGCTCCCAGCTTGTGTTGGGGAGGTAATCGTCGAAGTCGCCTGAGTACATATACAGACCGAGTGCCATCTGCTTGGCATTGCTGAGACAGGAAGTCTTCTTAGCGGCTTCCTTAGCCTGGGCAAAGACCGGGAAGAGGATAGCAGCCAGGATTGCAATGATGGCGATAACCACCAGGAGTTCTATGAGAGTAAAAGCTTTCTTCATGATTGGGTCACGTCTATCTAGGCGCTACCGCCCCGAGGACAATCAGAAGCGTATTGGCGAATTGTTAAGGTCGAATTAATTCGGCATTAAGGAATTGTTAAGAACTCCGCGCTGAACTCCCTCATGCCTGAAGAAGAACGGACCCCTTTCAAGTGAGACCAACTGCTGGGGCTGACCGGCTAGGCGGCAAATTGAGCCGGAATTGAACCTAGCAGGAGAGCTGCGTCCCTAAAGACGCCCAGAGGACGCAACATCGTGTTAAGGCCGCGAAGTTATCGAAAACGCCATACGAATGCAATTGGCGTTGGATTTCGCCTTAACAATTCCTTAACAAGAATTTCCGGTCGTGTTTCGAATCAGTTTAGGTGAATTCCAAGCCGATCCATTCGAGCTTTGGTATCTGGATCGTCAGCTCCATCTTTAAGCCTGGGTGCCATTCTGGGAGTGCTCGCGGCGGCCTGTCGCTCTTCCGGCTTCATCTTCTCAAGTGCATCCAAGAGTGGGCGTGCGCGTTCCGCCTTGCCAGCCAGGATCTTTTCCTTGGAAGCTTCCGGAGGCAGATCATGAGCTTCCTTATCGCCTCCCGAGCAACCGGTTGTCGCGATGAACAGAGAAGCGGCTAGAACGGAGAAGACGAGGCTGATGGATATCTTTCGCATGGGTCTGGGGCCTAAATGGACTGAAAGACGACGCTGACTTTGTCGAGGACTCTACCCAACCGGTTTCTATTCCCAAGTCGGTTTGGGACATTCACCGGCATATTAGGCTACAACGCGCAAATATTTAACGGTTGGTCAAACGTTTCCTGTAAGTGAGAGTTCCTTTAGTCGAGAAATTCGGTCTGGTTCCTGTTCAGCAAGCCAAGGATCCTGCGAAAGATGCTCGTGAGCAAGCTTGAAGAATGGAGCAGATTCGGCAACTCTTCCCAAAGCGTAAAGGCACTCGGCCATCTCCTCATAGACATAAGGCCCTTCCCGCCCCTTCTCCTCGAGCTCAGCAAGCTGTGATGACTGAAAAGCCAATGCTTCTTCAACTTGACCCAACAATCTGTACGTTTTCGCGATGGACCAACGTGCAATTCTCTCTGCTTCGGCGTCCCCGTACTCTGAAGCCACGTCGCGACACTTCCCGAAGTGATCCAGTGCTTGCTCGAACGCTCCCATCGCGAAGTAGGTCCACCCCAAATTGTTGTGAAGCGACTTTCTCCATTTCCGAGCGGAGGGCACTTCGCTTCGCGTGGCGAGATCCAGGGCGCGCTCGTTCCACTCGAGAGCCGCCTCGGGGGATTCTGCAATGGCCACCATGTGGCCCGCGTCCACGGCCAGAGTGTCTTCGCCCGATGCGAGACCGATCTCCCAAGCCTCACTAAAGAGCGGCAGTGCTGCTGCCTTGTTTCGCGATGAATTGAAGGTTCGTCCCCTTTCAAGCAGGTAGCGCATGCGTCCTCTCCCGGATGCAACGGAGGGTCGCGTCGTTAGCGTCTCGAGAAGGGAATGAGCCTCATCGAATCTTCGCTGAAGAGAAAGGCACCGGGCGATTTGAGTTTCCAACTCCGTGAGGTAAGGCTCGTCGGCCAAGCCAGTCTGCTCCGTTAGGATCTGACGAAAGACGATCTCGGTCTCTGCTGGTTTGCCGTAATCCCAAAGCTCGTCAAATTTGGGCTTAGGCGTGCTCATCGTGCGTAAGTCTCCGACAGCTCAGCAAGGATTCCCTCGCATGCATCGTCGAGGAGGTCGTATACGGATTCAAAATCGGAATACTCGCCGTAGTAAGGGTCAGGTACTTCAGAAGTGACAGTGTTCTCGGTGAAGGACATCGCGAGTCGAACTCGACTGGGGTCGCTGCCCGGCCACCGCTCAAGGTCACGAACATTGGCATGGTCCATTGCGATGATCAGGTCAAATTCCTTGAAGTCGGATGCGCGGACTTGTCTTGCTCGCATCGTCATGTCGCAGTCATTTGCTTTCCCAACTTTTATCGATCTTGGATCTGGCAACTGACCGACGTGCCAATCGCCCGTTCCTGCGGAGTCAATTTCGATATCCACCCCAGCCGCCTGAGCCTTCTTGCGGAGAATTCCTTCTCCCAACGGGCTACGGCAGATGTTTCCCAAACAGACAAATAAAACCTTTGACACCGCCAGATTTTAGCGCCAGAACACAGAAATCAATTTTTTCAATCTTGAGTTAACGCGCTAACTAAGCGGGGTAGCATCCGACCACAATGTTGTGCCTGCTAGCTGCAGCTGCCGTCGGCAGTCTCTCGACGTCCTGGTATGGTCCCGGAACGGTTGAGGCGTCCCTCCCGTATACGGGAGACCCTTACGACCCAGATGTGAATGATGTCGAAGTCGACTTTGTTGGGAAGCATGGCGAACAATATCGACGCCTCGCCTACTTCATAGGGGATGGTCGGTTTGCTTCCACACTGGTGGCGCCAAAGCCAGGCAAGTTCACCGCCCGGTTCCTAGTCAATGGAAAGCAGGTTGCCGAACGAAAGGATGCCGTTGACATCGAAACCAAGCTCGCACATGGTTTCATCGGCCTAAGCGGTAGGCGGTTCGCCTGGTCCGATGGCTCGCCTTACTTCCCAATCGGATATGACTACGCTTGGCAGGGAGTTCCCGGGGAGACTGTGCCCCAGGGATTGGCTAAGATGGGCAAAAGCGGGGCGAATTGGTCCCGAATCTGGTCGAACCATTGGGACAACAAAAACCCATTCTTCCCAGAAAAGGGGCAGACCATCCCAGGACGGGAACTGAGACAGGAACCGCTTCGCAACTGGGATGGAATCATCAAGGCGGCTGAAACCTCGGGGGTGTGTTTCCAGTTCGTACTCTTTCACCACGGCCCCTACAGCACCACCACCGATTCGAACTGGGGCGAACATCCATGGAACACGAAGAACGGTGGGTTCTTAGCCGACCCAACTGACTTCTTCACCAACGAGGAGGCAAAGCGCCGGACCAAGATTTGGCTTCGATATGCCGTGGCTCGGTATGCAAGTTCCCCTGCAGTGATGTCATGGGAGATGTTCAATGAGGTCCAGTGGGTCGACGCCATCAAGAAGAATCCCGGCCGGGTTGGAGACGTCGCTGCATGGCATAAGGAGATGATCGCGTATCTCAAATCCTTGGATCCGTATCATCACCTCGTGACGTCAAGCAGCTCTGAGTCTTTGAACAGCGGTGTATTCGATAGCGTGGACTATATGCAGCCACACACCTACCCGTCGAACGTCTTAGCATCGATTGGCGGCACTGAATTCAAAGATAAGCCAGGATTTTTCGGTGAGTTTGGCCCTCCCGGTGGACCAGGAAGCCCGTCCTACAACCGTCAGGTAAGAGACGGAATCTATGGCGGAATCCTTGCCGGTCACGCCGGTGCGGGAATGTACTGGTTCTGGGATCAGGTGGATCGAGCGAAACTCGGTCCGACGTTCTTTGCGGCAAGGCAGGTCATTGACTATTCCGGCCTGCTCACTCATCCCACCGCAAAGCCGATGACGCTTCAGGTTTCGACCCCAAGAGTCGGTGACCTAACGATATCCGCTGGGGGAGGTTGGGCAGAATCAACGCTGACAGAAATCAGCCTGCCCGATGTTGATCTTCGCTCCCTCGGTGGCTGGTCGCCCTACTTCCAAAGCATGGACGGCGGCAACAAGAAATGGGCCAAACCGCTCATGATCAAGTTCACTGCGAAGGAGCCTGGCAAAGTCACACTAGGAGTTGGAGAGGCGTCTGCGACCGGTGGCAATCTAAAAGGTTGGGTCAACGACAAAGTCGTTTTTGACGAAGTCTTCAGCAAACAGGGAAGACTCAAGCATTCCGTGACTCTCGATTATCCTGCCGGACCAGTATTGATTCGTCTTGAGAACCATGGACAGGATTGGGTGCGCCTAGACTCTATCACCGTTCCCGGACTCGCCCCCACTGCGTCCTCGCACGGCTTGGGAGAGGCCAACTGGGCACTGGTAAGAGTCTTCGGTTCAGACACGTCGGACGTCACGATCAAGGGTCTCACTCTTCGTGACGGCCGCTACAAGCTGAAAGTGTTTGATGCCATAGAGGGTACGACCACCCCGGCCGAAGCAGTCGTGAAGGCTGGAACAGCCCAACTGAAGAAGCTGCCGGAAGATGCGGTCATCGCGTTTGGAAGCTAGTCAATGACCGCCCAGAGGGCGTGAATGACGGTTTTGTGCCCCAAATTGCCAGTTGCTTATGACCAAGCAAAAGAGCGGTCAAACGGCCCCCTCTCCCGCCACGGACATGGCGGTGGAGGGAACCTGAATTACTGCCTAGTTGGCATGGATTTTGGCTCCAATCGTTAGCACAACCGGCGATTATGTCGAACCCAAGGTGCTGTGAATCGGCTCCTATCATGCCTGCAAAGATAGTATTTCCACCCCTAGATGCCTTAAGGTGAGCGTGATGTTGCCACTCGTCGTTGCACTCGTGCTGAAGCACTCCCAGTCCGCCGATATGGAGACGCTCCGGTCCGTGGCCCTGGATGTTGCCTCCAAGTCGTGCGTGCTGGCTGGCGGGGTAATCCCCGGTTCCGGCACGAACAGCACTGGGACCGCGCTTCATATCCCCGGTGGCACTCAAAATTACTACCCAGCGTTCTGGATTCGGGATGCGGCGATGATGCTGGGGGACGATTTCGTTCCACCGAGTGAGATCCAAGGTTGGGTCAAGCTAGTGGCCTCTGTTCAGCCAGGTGAAGCTGGTCTTTCTTTCAGCCACGGCCTTAAGGTGCCCGCTTTTAGCATTCCGGACCACATCACCTTACAGGGGGCAGCTTGCTGGTACCCGGGCGCCTACGCAGACCAGGGTGTCGGAGATTTTGGCTTCCTTCCGCCCTCCGATGATGCCTTCTACTTCGTTCAGATGGTTGAAGAAGCTGTGCGTAAAGGGGGCAGTCCGATGTTGCTCAAGCAGAAGCTGCAGGCGGGCTGGGGTGCCGAGTCCCTTATCGAAATCTGCCAAAGGGCATTCGATTCAGTTGCCGTTGATCCCGGCAGTCAACTCGTTTCGTGCAGCGCGGACAAAGGAAAGGGAAGAGTGGATTGGGGGTTTTGCGATTCCATCACGAAGACTGGCCTCTGCCTCATGCCGTCGCTGCTGCGTTGGCAGGCTGCAAGGCGTCTGGAGGGCCTTCTGAAACTTACCGGTGACAAGGCGGCGGCTCGAAAGATGACTCAGCTTGCGCGACGAATTCAGCAATCCGTTTCAAGCGTTTTCTATCATCCGTTCCCAAGTGATGAAGCCATCCTCCTGTCCGCCACTGGAGTCGGCTTTAAGGCCGATGTCTGGGCCTCCGCATTTGCGGTTTGGCTTGGCATTTTGCCGAAGGATAAAGAAACCAAGGTTGCAAGGAACCTACTGACTCTTGTTCGGTCTGGCTCGATTGTTCGCCAGGGCCAGGTTCGCCATATTCCCGATGTCGGTGCATGGGGCGGGAATTGGGAGCAAGCGAAATCCGCTCCTGGGACATATCAGAATGGCGGCTATTGGGCAACGCCAACCGGCTGGCTAGTCTCCGCAATTCACAAAGTGGACCCCGTCTCTGCATCAAATTTACTTCATGAATACGTTGAATATCTCAGGCAGAATCGCTCGGCTGGGGCACCCTTTGAATGGATCAATCCAGATCGGGGACTACAGGCAAACGCCAATTACGGGTCATCTGCCGTCCTTGTTTACATATCACTCAAACAGGCAGGATTGTAGTCATGCTTTCAGACTCAGAATGGACAACCTATCTTGACCCTCTCGATCCTGCACAGCGGGAAAGTGTGGCCGCGATTCGGAACCTGATTGCTGAGGCTCACCTGAACCTGGATGAGGCAGTTGAAACAGGTAAGTGGTGGACCGGACTTCTTGTTTACTCCACCGTCGAGAAGGTCCCGGTCTTTGCACTCGGGCCGCTCTCCGGTGGGTTTACAACGTTCCACATGATGCCGTATTACGGCTCTGCGGAACTCCAGTCTCGGCACGGGACGGCCCTAAGGAAGTTTCTGTCGGGCAAGAGCTGCATTAAATTCAAATCGGCGGATCAGCTGCCACTCGATTCGCTGAAGGACATCATCTCATGCACGCCAAAGTTTGCTGAGATGGCAAGGGCGATGAGCAAGGGTAAGAAGAAGGGGTCGGACAAAACAGGGGCCGTGGATTGAGCCCCGTTTTAGACCTGCCACCCATACTGAAGTTCTGGGCACCCACATCATGAACCGATCTTCTTGCGCCTTCCGAACCCTCCTCTTCCTCACCGCTGGACTCTCAACAGCAGCTGCCTATGGTCAGCATCTTTGGTGGAAGCCCAAGCCGGCAACAAAGCCATTCACCTGCATCTATGGTGAAATCGAAGTGTTGGCGTCAAATCCAGCTATCTACTACTGTGGGTGCAATTGGTGGCCCGGAAACCCAGCCGGAGGCTACACCGGAATCCAGGATCCCGGCGGAGCTCGCCACAACATGATTTTCTCGATCTGGGACACCACAGCAGATCTGCATCCAAGAGTTGTAGAAGCGGATTCTCAAACGGTGTTCAGCCGATTTGGCGGAGAGGGAACCGGTGCCCATACCCATTCCGACTATCACTGGGAACTGAACAAGACGTATCGATATTTCGCCGAGAAGGTGCAGGACTCCACGAAGGCCAATACCCTCACCAAGCTTTATTTCTTGGATGACACTTCGCACAAGTGGGTTCACGAGGCGACAATCTCCAATCCCAACAACGGCAACATCTCGGTGCCGACCTTCGGAGGAGGTCTCAACGCCTTCCTCGAGAATTGGGCGGGACAGGATAAGACTGCACCTAAGCTGGCTGTCTACCGTCTTTGGGTGGGTACGTCTCCAAAGGACCTCGTGAATGTGACGGAAGGTCAGGGCGATGGAAAGTGGGGAGTTCTTGATGGCAGCTTCTACCTTGCGGAAGGAGATGACATGGCCCTCGCTTCGCTGTTTGAGAAGTACAAGGGCAACGGTGGGGCCACCAGTGGCAAACATGCCAACCCTCTCACCGTGCCGGAGCGTCACATTCCCCGGGGGATCGTAAGGGCCCTCGAAAAACTACCCCATGCACCTGCAGTTCCTGCCGACAAGCAGTAGTTGCCGAATCCGGCAACCAGTATAAATGCGAATCGCACCTTGGTGAATAAACTGGGGACGCGGTATTAATGGATAGATCGGACCGCCGATAGGAGTTAGAAGCCAAAGATGATCCTGACCACACTTGCCGCGACCCTGTTGCTCACGCAGTCTTCTCCGACCAAGGGAAGGCATCTCGTCTATTCGTGCGACTTCACCAAGAGCCACACGCTCTCGGCAAAAGATTGGAAGTTCAATGACGGCCCCGTCTACAACAACGAACTCGAGAAGTACGCATCTGGTCCTGGCGAGAATGCTTTCTTTACGAAAGAGGGATTGGTCATTCAGGCACTGAAAAAGGGCGGCAAGATCACGTCAACTCGGCTCGAGAGCGTCAAGTCCTGGAAGTACGGCTATTTCGAATTCGAGGCAAAGGTTCCGGGTGGCAAGGGCACATGGCCCGCAATCTGGATGCTTAACGAGCGACTTCGGAATCCAGGCACCCAGGAAAAGGTCGGCTGGCCACGATGCGGCGAAATCGACATCATGGAAAACGTCGGCTACGACCCTAAGAACTTCCACTATTCGCTCCATTCCGATGATTTCAACTGGCAGAAGAAGCAGCAGAGAACCAAGGTCGTTTCCAGCGAAGATCCCGGCGCCTTCCACACCTACGGCCTCGATTGGCGAGCCGACTCGATCGCCTTCTACATGGACGGCAAAGAGGGCTATCGGGTCAATAAGGAAGATGACAGCTTCGGAGCCTGGCCGTTCCGCGATCCCTTCTACATCATTCTCAACCTAGCCATCGGCGGCTTCTGGGGCGGAGCCAAAGGAGTCGACGATTCCATCTTCCCAAGCCAGTTCGTGGTGAAGTACGTAAAGATCTATCAGTAGCAACCCAGATGGAGCGTCCCGATTCATCGGGACGCTCCACACAAAAACAGCCCAGGCGGAATCGCCTGGGCTGTTTCGTTTCTAGGTTGTGTCTGTCTTAGTTGCGGACCACCGTGATGGTTCCCACGTTCTCGTAGACGCCAGGTCCTACTGTAGGATCGATAACGATCTGTCGTCCTAGCTGAAG
>CAIYLG010000009.1 GCA_903927025.1 uncultured Armatimonadota bacterium | reverse complement strand
GGCTACGCCAATCCAAAGCACATGATCCTCATGAGCTACCTTATGCACGGAAAGCTTGATCTGTCGCCGGAGGCCTTGCGAGCAAGGTGACCATCAAGAAATGTGTCTACTATTTCTACCCACGCAAAGTGAGAAAGAACCGATTTTTCTACCGAAGAAGTCAGTCACGGGCATGTGAACAAGAGTTCCAACCTTGGGCAGACCGATTCCAGGCAATTCCCGTCCAAGCGACAGTCCTCTGAGTAGCGCGTCAGAGCGACTTGGCAAAATTACAGTTGAATACGCAACTACTCCGCTCACCGCCAAAACGCTATACCATAGCATCAGCATCAGGACCCTTTTAGACATTTCGGAGCATTTTTCCTGCGTTGTAATGGTATCTTTGCCGACACTGCTTATTTTGCGATTTTTCGCGCAATTTTCATGTCGTTTTTGCGCATTACTTCCGTTTCTTCATACATAGATCCTCGAACACGGCATTCCTGTGAACAAGAGTAGATCTTAAAAGGAATTTCCGATATGTGCGCCGAAGGATAATTTAGGACTATGCGACGATGCTTTGCGCTCTTTTGCCTTGTACTGCCCGCTTTGGCGGCCGCTCAGAATGATCTTGAATATGGAAAGAAGATCAAAGAATTTACGACGGAGTCGTTCTTTCTGCCCGATCTAGTCGATCACTTGCCGTACAGCAAGACCGTTCCGTCTCCAGACAAGTTCCTTGGGCATATCGTTGGCGCACCCAATGTCTTGAGCTACAGCAAGCAGACCGCCGACTATCTTCGGCTCCTAGAGAGATCGAGCGATCGAATCCGGGTGGTTTCAATGGGCAAGAGTGAAGAGGGACGCGAAATGGTCGTGGCCGTGATCTCCGACTCCAGAAACCTGAGACACCTGGATGAATACAGGCAGATCAACGGCACCCTCGGCGACCCTAGAAAACTGAAGAACGACGCGGAGGCAGAGGCGCTTATCAAGAAGGGCCTGCCTATGTATTGGGCGACAGGCGGAATGCACGCGCCTGAAACAGGGCCCCCAGAGATGTTGATGGAACTCGCGTACCGGCTCGCGGTAAGCGAAGAGCCGGTTATCCAGAACATACGCAAAAATGAGATTGTGATGTTGACGCCGGTTCTGGACGTAGACGGCAGAGACAGAGTGGTTGATCTCTACCGCTACCGCAAGGAGAACCCAAAGAAGACAGCGATTCCTCTTGCCTATTGGGGTCACTACGTAGCACACGACGACAATCGCGATGCCCTAACCATGGCTCTGAACCTTTCCAAGTCACTCATGAGCACCTGGCTTCAGTTCAAACCGACGGTGCTGCATGATCTGCACGAATCAGTCCCCTACCTATACATCTCCACTGGCACCGGCCCCTACAATGCCTGGCTGGACCCGATCGTGATCTCAGAGTGGCAGGACATGGCCTACAACGAGATTCAGCAAATGACCGAGAAAGGCGTTCCTGGGGTTTGGACTCACAACTATTACGATGGCTGGGCACCCAGCTATGGGTTCTATGTCGCCAATGGTCACAACGGCATCGGCCGATTTTACGAGACCTTTGGAGGTTCTGGAGCGGACACTGGAATCCGGTCAGCCGGAGATACCACGCGAGAATGGTATCGGCCGAACCCACCGTTCCCCCGAGTGCGATGGTCGATCAGAAACAACGTCAACATCATGCAGTCTGCGCTTTTGATGGGGATGTCCAAGGTCGCCACAGAGAAGGAAAAGTTCCTTCGGAACTACTATCTCAAGGCAAAGAGATCGGTTGCCAAGGCCAAAACGGAAGGGCCAGCCGCATGGGTCATTGATGCGAAATCTCCTTCCTCTAATACAGCCCACCTTGCCGACATCATGCGCCAACAGGGGGTTGAAGTCCAGACCCTCGAGAAAGACATCGAAACCGCAGACGGGAAATTCTCTAAGGGATCCAAGGTCATTCGAATGGATCAGCCGTACAGCCGCATGGCTGATATGATGCTGGACAAGCAGTACTACAACCCAACCGACCCACGATCGTACGACGACACCGGCTGGGAATTGGGGCTCCTGTTTGGCGTTAAGACTGTGCGAGTCAAGGACACCAAGATTCTGACGGCAGCAATGAAACCTGCCGACGCAAGCGTTACTGGCCTGGAAACTCCGGCCGGCCTGGTCGGAAAGAAGATCGCGCTTGTCCACACTTGGACGAGCACTCAGGATGAAGGCTGGGCTCGCATTGCGTTCGATCAGCGAAAAATCCCTTACACCTACGTTTCGGTTCATGAGCTTCGAGACAACGCCAATCTGCGACAGCGGTTTGATGTAATTCTCATTCCCAACACAGGTGGCAGTGCGCAGTCCATCGTCAACGGACTCCCCGTCGTTGGCGATCCGCTTCCTTGGAAGGCGACTCAGCAGTATCCAAATATCGGCGCGCCGGACTCTACCGATGACATGCGGGGTGGAATCGAGTTGAAGGGAATGTTGAACGTTCAGAAGTTCGTCAACGAAGGTGGGCTTCTCATTTGCGTCGGCAATGCCTGCAAAATTCCCATTGACTACGGGATCACATCTGGTGTCTCGGTATTCCAACCGTCGACGTTGAATGCACCGGGTGGTGTTTATCAGATAGACCGTGTCAGCGAGGAATCGCCGGTTCTGAAAGGTTATGGGGACTCTATGGGAGCCTATTTCAATATGAACAGCACGGCGATTCTAACGTCAGGGGGTGGCTTCGGCGGCGGACGCGGAAGTGCTCGCGGGGGCGCAACTGGGGCACGGGCAAGCGGTCGAGGTTCTGCCACTGACCCCGACGTAGTGCAGGGGCGAGCGCCCTACACGCCGAAGGCCCTGCCAGGCGATACTCCAGAGGGCGGCCAAAGAGCTGGAGCCCGCCTACCTGCACCTCTCGTCCTGCTTCGATTTGCGGACAAAGACAAGGTGCTGATGAGCGGAATGATCGATCATCCAGAAGAGTTGGCTGGCAAGGCCGCGGTGGTGGATTGCTCAGTCGGCAAAGGACACGTACTGCTGTTCAGCATCAACCCGTTTTGGCGCGGAGAAACGGTTGGTTCGTACAATCTCGTTTTCAATGCCATTCGGGATTTCTCCCACCTCACGGTGGTCCCGGCCGACGATACGCCTTAGCGGACGAAAAGTGGGGGGATCGTTCCTGATCCTCCCTTTTCTCCACCTCCGAACGAACTCTCGGATGGCGTGATCGTTACGGTGTTGGTGGCGGCATCGAAATCGACTTTGGCTCCCATCGATTCAGCAAGGAATCTCAACGGGACCAGAGCGTTGCCGTTGATGATGGTGGCGGGCACTTCCATCACAATCTCAGCGCCATTCACGTTGGCAATCTTGTTGCCCATCGTGATTTCGATGGACTCATTTTGATAGTGGGAAGTGATCACGTGGGTGGCAGGGTTGTACTCCACGTAAGCTCCAATCTTCTCGAAGATCCCGCGGACGGGAACCATGATTCGCCCCATCATTGTCTGGGGCTGCGCTCCCGGAAAGGCCACCTCATCCTCGCCAATCTTGACTACTATCGGCTTGGGCGCGGGAGGCTTTGGCTTGACATGTGACTTTTGAGAAGCACCAAAAGCGATGGAAGCGGACAGAACGACGGCTATGGAGGCAATCAGCAGTTTGCGCATGGCTGATTCTTAGAATCAGGCCACTGCGAAAAGGTTTCAGGCAGGGGACGTTTGGCGCGAGCCGCACTCCCCAGATCCTTGTTACCTGCTAGAAACTAGCCTTTGCCTTTCTTTCGGTCGTGACCTTGTCCGAAGGAATTATCTGATCGGGTAATTGTCACGGTGTTGGACGGTGCGTCGAAATCGACTTTGGCTCCCATCGACTCTGCCAGGAATCGCAGGGGGACCAGGGCGCTGCCGTTCACTTCTGCGGCTGGAACTTCCATGAGGATCTCAGCTCCGTTCACATTGGCAATTCGCTTACCCATCACGATCTCGATCGATTCGTTTCGGTAGTGCATGTCGATGACGTGGGTCGCGGGGTTGTACTCCACGTAGGCACCGATCTTTTCAAAGATGCCTCGAACCGGCACCATTACCCTCCCCATCATGGTTTGCGGCTGAGCTTCCGGAAACATCACTTGCTCGTCACCGACCTTCACTGTGATCGGCTGAGCGTCACCGTGGCGCTGACGATGGTGCTCATTCTGAAAGGCTCCGATTGCAGGTGCAGTAAATGCGGCGAGGACGAGGGAGATAAATAGAAGTTTTCGCATGGCTGGCTCCTAGGACCCCCTAGCGCATGGAAGGTTCCGACAAAAAAAGAGCCGCTGTCTAACTGACAGCGGCTCTCCAGAAGGTTTGGCTTATCGAATCGCGACTTCCGTTTCGGCGTCAAACAGGTGAATTCGATCGAGGTTGATCGTGAATTTAGATGTCTGAGCTTCTTTCAGTTTCGTCTCATTGTCAATCGTGGCGATAATGCTCAACATTCCCACGCTGAGGTAGGCAACGTATTCGTGGCCGAGTGGCTCCAAGACGTCAACCTTCGCAGTGATGGTATTTGCGTCTGTCGGAGTGACGTTAGATGGCAGAGCGGCATCGAAGATTTCTTCTGGCCGAATGCCTAGAACAACCTTCTTGCCGACCATTGACGCTGCTGGGTGCTCCGCAGGCAATGGAAGCTTGAACTCGCCGACATCTACGAATGAAGTGCCGCCTGAGGCAACGATGGTTGCGTCCAAGAAGTTCATGGGAGGCGAGCCAATAAAGCTGGCAACGAACTTGTTGGCTGGGTAAGCGTACACCTTCTCGGGCTCGTCACACTGCTGGAGCAGGCCGTCTCGCATGATGGCCATTCTCTGGCCCATCGTCATCGCCTCGACCTGGTCGTGCGTAACGTAAATTGTTGTGATACCAAGCTGTCTGTGGAGGCGAATGAGCTCAGCACGAGTCTGGACGCGAAGCTTTGCGTCGAGGTTCGAGAGAGGCTCGTCCATCAAGAAAACTTTTGGCTTTCTGACGATAGCTCGAGCGAGGGCAACACGCTGTCTCTGACCTCCGGAAAGCTCCTTTGGACGGCGGTGCAGATACTTCTCAATATCGAGCATCTTGGCGACTTCCCTTACTCGGGAGTCGATGTCCTTTTTGATTTTCTGGGCTTCACTCATGTTGAGAAGCTGCCAGAAGAATCCCTTTAGTTCGCGGAGTCGCAGACCGAACGCGATGTTGTCATACACGTTCATGTGCGGATACAGCGCGTAGTTCTGGAACACCATCGCGATGTCCCGATCCTTGGGCGGAACGTCATTGACCCGGGTCTCCCCGATCATGATGTCTCCATCGGTAGATTCTTCAAGTCCTGCGACCATTCGCAGCGCCGTCGTCTTGCCGCAGCCCGACGGACCGACCAGAACCATAAATTCCTTATCCTTGATATCTAGGTTAAGGTTGTTTACCGCTTTAACGTCTTTACCAAAAACCTTTGTGATGCCTTTAAACGCAACTCCAGCCAATCAGACCCTCCGCCCCGCCAGTTCGTCCTGGGGGGATGCCGTGCCAATTATAACTCAGTGGAATCACGAATAGGGGAACATTGGACACCGGGATTCTTGGAACCTGGGCTCCAATTGAATTCCAGGCAGCAAAACTCGGGGCTCCTCCCCCTTCGGAATCGCTTAGCAGGATGATGGGACACCCCATCCGAGTCTATAATCTTGCCCATGTCCACCGACATCCGGCGCATTGTTGCCACTGACTGCGGTTCTACAACCACCAAGGCGATTCTTATTGAAAAGAGCGACGTTACGGGCGAATACCGGCTCGTGGCGCGAGGTGAGGCACCTACAACAGTTGAGCGACCTTTTGAAGACGTGACCCTGGGCGTTCTCAATTCCATCACGGAATTAGAGGAGATCACTGAGACCACTGTGCCGGTTGGCTTCACGAAAGGTCGGCGGAAGCTGCAGAAGGATGGCCGTGTATGGCGACAGCTCAAGCGGGGCGTTCGAGACGCCACCGGAGTAAAGGATGAATTTGATTCCGCGGACCTCTATGTAAGCACGTCCTCTGCTGGCGGCGGTCTGCAAATGATGGTTGCGGGCGTTGTAAAAACGATGTCAGCTGAGTCTGCCGAGCGAGCGGCTCTCGGCGCCGGCGCGATCTTGATGGACACCCTGTCGGTCGACGACGGACGCAAGGACTACCAGAAGGTTGAGAGGCTTCGTCAGCTTCGACCCGATATCATCCTTATGTCGGGCGGCACAGATGGCGGCACAAAATCTCACCTCATTGATCTCGCCGAAGTGGTACGAAGAGCCGACCCCAAACCTCGATTTGGCGACATGAAGCTCCCGATCATTTATGCAGGAAATAAGGATGCTCGCGAGGACGTTCGCAAGGTCCTTGGAGAGGCGATCGAGCTTCAGGTAGTCGACAACCTCCGCCCCACTTTAGATAGAGAAAATCTAGGACCAGCCCGCGAAGAGATTCACGAAATGTTTCTGGAGCATGTGATGCAGCAGGCACCGGGCTATTCCAAATTGTTGGAATGGACGAGCGAGGAAGTGATGGCAACACCAAACGCAGTTGGAAAGTTGCTCAAGGAATATGCGGAAAACGAAAAGATCAACGTCCTCGGTGTTGACATCGGCGGTGCGACGACCGACGTATTCTCGGTGTTCCTTGCCGATTCAACCGAGCGCATCTACAACCGAACAGTTTCCGCCAACCTTGGAATGAGCTATTCCATCTGCAACGTTCTCAAAGAGGCTACGGTTGAGAACATTGCCCGATGGCTTCCATTTGAGATTGATCCGGCAGAGGTTCGCAATCGCCTTCGCAACAAGATGATTCGGCCGACCACGATTCCGCAGACTTATGAAGACCTGCTCATCGAGCATGCGGTGTCGCGTGAAGCCCTTCGATTGGCATTCCTACACCACAAGAGCTTGGCTCGAAACCTTGTTGGAAATGCTCAGCAGCGTGATGTTGGACAGATCTTCAACCAGGATCAGTCCGGAGGATCGCTCGTCAACATGATGGCTTTGGATATGGTGATTGGGTCGGGCGGTGTACTGTCTCACGCGCCTCAGCGCGCTCAATCGGCCCTTATGATGATGGATGCCTACCAGCCTGAAGGAGTCACAATGCTGACGGTTGACAGCATTTTCATGATGCCGCACCTGGGCGTTCTCAGCGAGCACCTCTACGAGGCTGCTAAAGAAGTTTTTGAGCGAGACTGCATCGTCAAGTGCGGTCACTGCATTGCCCCGGTTGGCACTGCCAAAGACGGAGAACCGTGCGTTACCATTTCAGGAGACGGTGTCAACCTCACAGTTCCGTTTGGTCAAATCAAAATCATTCCATGCGGCGTAGGGGAGTTCAAGACGCTTGAAATCGCTCCAGCCAAAACATTTGACATGGGAGCCGGCAAGGGCAAGCCTGTTACCGCCAAGGTAGAGGGTGGCACCGTCGGAATCATTGTCGACACGAGAGGACGACCTTTCACCGTGGATTTGAACTCTCCTGGTCGCGTTGAGAAGCAGAGGAGCTACCTGGCCGCCTTTGGGCTACCGATCCCGAAGGCTTAAACGCCAGAAAACTCAATTAAAAGTTCGAATGGATGTACCTTTTGGCCCAAACATCATCAAAAACAGCCTACAATAAATGCTGGCTATCGCTGTGACGTGTAGGTCAAATAAGGCAATTTTAAAAAATATCCTTTACACTATGTGTCGTTACAGCTCGGTCAACAAAAAAGTTGAAAGTATTTGAGGGAATAGGCCCACTATGTGGCGTCTCCCCGATGCCGTTAGGTAGGCTTCGAAATTCAAGTACCTGAATGCAGTCGAACTTCGCCGTGGAAGCCGAGATTGGATTCCTGTTCCAAAGGGGAGCAGCTTTGACGAACGAGGGAGAAACGGCGCCAACGCCTCATTAATCTTGAGACACGTGGAATGTAGGTTTCTGTTTTCGGTATGTTTTGTTGTAAGTTGAGTCACGATCCGGTTGACGGAAGTGTGCTGAGATGGGAGGAAAAATGGTTTCAAAAAGACTAAGCATTTACGGTTTTATTTCGGCCGCTGCAGTCGTCAGCGGAGTATTGGTTGGTTGCGGTGGTGGTGGCTCAAACGTGAGCGGCTCATCAGGAACCGTTAACACAACTGGCGGCGTCGGGACGACGACGCAGACGTTCACCACTGGAGTTGGTTCTTCAACCACTCCTCAGCAGGTGCAGGTCACAGTCAACGGTTCAACGGTTAACGCAAGCCTGCCAGCTGGAACGACAATTCCTGCCGGATCAAACGTTGCGGTTATTCCGCCTAAGCCAATCATTATCGGTCTCACTCAGGGCCCTAAGGTGATCGGAGAGAAGGCTGCGCCTCAATCGACGATTGCTTTCGAAGTCTATGACAACGGTGCAGACACCGGCGTATCAATCGACTCAACCGGCTCTTTGAGTGGCTACCTGATTCTGATTCCAGGCAACCACAAGTTGACGGCCACTGGTCCTTTCACTATCGTGAGTGGTACCGGAATCGTTCCTTCCAAGCTGACCATGCAGTCAGTTACTTTTGGAGTTCCAGTGTTGCCAAGCGGCATCCCGGCAATTCCAGACTTCGTCAACGCGAAGTTCCCTGCGAACAACGCGAGGATTGCTAATGGAGCTTTCGTTACGGCCTACTACGATCCGTCATTCGCCGGATATTCAGGCACGTTGACGATCAAGTACGGTGCGACGAAACTGATCAAGAACGTGAAGTTCGCGGTCGACACAGTTGCAACTGACCCATACGTTGGTGATGTGTTCGGAACGTACAACGCTCTGAGCCAGCACCCAGCGATTCCTCGCGCCGGCGTTGACTCAGTCGAGTTTGACGTCCAGCAGTAAGAGAAAATCGCGCTAGGGATGGGGGTAGCCATGGTTGCTCCTGATTCTTAGAAAATGGGGATCGTCCAAGTGACGATCCCCATTTTTTTGGTTATGTACTCTTTCAAAGGCTAACCCTCTGCCGCTCGTCAGGTCAATCCAGTCTTCAGGGCTAAACATGAGTCGCATTCCCCGCTCGCTCGACGGAACCGTGGCCGATTGGCGGGCAATTTCGTCGATCAGGTGTAGAGTGTTCTCACTCTGGTGAAGGACAAAACTTCCCGGCAGGACCTAGTTTTGCTTGAGTTTGTCGTTAGCCAGGTGTAGACTTCAGAGATGCAGATCCAACCTGTAAGGGCAGCGGTGGCTGGTCTTATGATTTCGGGACTCGGAACCGTTGCTGTGGCGGCGCCGTCGTTCCATTCACCCTTGTCCAAAGCAGTCAAAGCGATCCAGGCGGATGTTGACGAATCTGAGCAGCCGTATCAGTGGGCCCTTCCGAGCTTCATTCAGGCTGGGCCAGTCTTTAAGGAAGTCTCACTTTCCTTAGGTGACACATACGCAGGATTCAAGGGCAGGAAGTTCAATATCAAGCAGGGGCAGGCAACGATTGGTATCAACAGTCGCCTGCAGCTCTTTTACGGAGAGCAATACTTCTTAGCGAAGGGACGCTCGTCTTCGAGCCGACTGGACGTCGCGGACAGTTACTACGGAATTCGTGGTGTGGTCAAGCCTCCTACTGAAAAGGACCCGACTTCCCTATCGCTTCAGTTTCAGGCGATTCGGCCTGATACGGCAAGCACGGTGGTCGCCAACAACGGCGCACTCTTCGACGGAACCCACAACAATGTCTTTTCGGTCAACTACCTAGATGGCCACAAGAATCAGCTTCAGGTTCAATACACCAGCATTACGGAGACAGGTGGCCTGTCTGCAAATGTCTACACCTTTGGGATTGGCCACGACTACCAACTGTCAGAATTCCTGAGAGCGCGGGTACAGGGTCAGCTCGTTTCGGAATCTTTCACCGGTAACGGTGTGAGCTCAAACTTTGAGCTGAGACCCATTTTCCTGGGTGCTCTGGCAATCAATCCCGCACCTTGGCTCTCTATTGAAGCAGATGGAACGATCATGCCGTCTGGAGTCCCGCTCGCGGGAGGCGAATTCACGGCCATATCCGGGCTGTACCTCAATAATCCTGGCGGCGTAATTGACGACATTCGAAAGGACTTCGTCGCCTTCGCCTCACTTAGACTCCTCTTCCACGGCAAGTTCTAGCCCTATCTTCACCACGAACCAACCCCACAGTCACCCCCTCCAAGTGTTGACTGTGGGGTTGGTTCGCCTCTCAAAAGCGCACAGAGCCTAGCCTAAGGGCGTCGCCATTGCGATCCACTGTCAATTCCTGTCATACTTGTCACCAACACTCTAAAGACAGCAGGTGGCTAAGCCGTAACGACCCTAGGGTCGACCAGCCGAGGGGCGACAGGTAAATACAGTTTCGCAATCGCGATCCTCATCCGTTTTGCGGGAAACCGCCGAAAGGGACCTCCGCTAAACTCGACTGAGCGGAGGTCCCTTTTGCTTTTGAGGACAGGTGCGAATAACTAATGCCAACAGCACAAAAATCCCGCACAATCGAGCAGGCCAAAGAGTGGTACGCCCAATCGGCTGGCGTAGTCTTTACCGACTACAAGAGCCTGAAGGTAAAGGAACTCCAAGAGCTTCGCAAGAACCTGCGAGCAAAGGGTGGTGAACTTCACGTTCTGAAGAACACCCTCTTCCGCATCGCAGCAGGCGAAGACACAGCCAAGCTTCCGGCAGATCTTCATAACGGCACAACGGCCTTTACGTTTGTGTTCGAGAATGAAGCTGAAGTCGCGAAAGCGCTGCTTGATTACGCGAAGTCCAGCAAGAAACTCATCGTTAAGGGAGCTTTCTTTGGCGGCAAAGCCTTTACTGCCGCTGAAGTTCAAACGCTTTCCGAACTGCCGCCAAAGGACGTTCTCATCTCGCAGGTAATCGGTTTGATTGCCAGCCCGATCAGCAACCTCGTCGGCACCATCGAGGCCCTGTACGCCGAACCGATCCGAACGATCGGTGCCGTCGCCGACAAGGTCGCCGAGGGAAGCCCGCTTCCCACCCCAACCGCCGAAGAAGCACCTGTTGCAGAAGCAGCGGTAGAAACATCTTCCCCGGAGGCTGATGCCTCCCCTGAAACCACAGAAGCTGATGCACCTGCATCAGAACCCACGGAGAACGCCTAAAATGCCAACCGCAGTAGAAACCATCGTCGATCAGATCAGCGGCATGACCGCCATCGAACTCTCTGAGCTCAAGAAGGCTCTCGAAGAGAAGTTCGGTGTAACCGCAGCTGCTCCTTCATTCAACCCAGCCATGTTCGCAGGCATGGGTGGTGGCACAGCCGCTGCAGCTGAAGTCGAAGAGCAGACCGAGTTCGATGCCGTTCTCACATCGGCTGGCGACTCCAAGCTCAACGTCATCAAGGTTGTCCGAGAGATCACCGGTCTCGGCCTCAAGGAAGCCAAGGACCTCGTTGATAGCGCACCTAAGGCTATCAAGCAGGCAGTCAGCAAGGACGAAGCCGACAAGATCAAGGCACAGGTTGCCGAAGTCGGCGGCACTGTCGAAATCAAGTAATTCGACTCAGCCAAAACAAGAAATGGTCGCTGTGGAAATTCCACAGCGACCGTTTCTCTTTGAAGCCCCTTCAGATCAGGCTACGTAGCCGATCACGTTGTATTCGAGGGACTCAATCGCCCTTCGATAGTCATCGACCGGGATGCAGTACCGAAAGCTTCCGGCACCGGCATGGGCGCCAAACTCAGCACAAACCGCATCTCCGCAGAATTCAACGATCACTTCCCCGTCCTCTGAGGAGATTGAGAGAGGTCGTCTTGAAAGGACACCTGCGAGTTGGCCCAAACTGCAGGGAAACGCTGCCTCGACCTTTCCTTTATCGTTCTGATGCTCAACCACCAGGTTGTAGGTGCCGTCCGGGTAGCTCCAAAGATCCAGACAAATAGAACCGTCTACTGACCTTCTTCCGCAAAATGAAACAGCGAGCACTCCGACCATGACTGAACCTTTAATCCTTTATCAACAAGGCACTAACGCTTGTTTAGAAGACAAGGTTCAGTAAAACGACGAGGTCATGGGCCAAAAGGCCCTCCGCCTACGCCTGAAGCCAAAAATCGGGACAATTCTTGCTCACCAAACGGTGATTCCATGGATTCGCAAGCCTCCGCGAGCCCCAACGGATTCAAATTTCAACGTCTTGAGCACTGCCCCAAACGGCAGATCTACCTCAAGGATGCAAAGTCCCTGAGCGCGCCTGGCCAGCGGCAGCCCTTGGTCATCGGCGGAGGTTGCTACATTTCGCCCATATCGTATTTCCTGCTCGATACGCGATTTTCCGGGTCCCTGGTCGATCACAAGTTTGGCGATCGCTTCCCCGCTGTCGCACACGTCCAGCGCATCCATGGCAAGCGCCAAATGGGTTCCCTTTGCCGATGTCGGTAAGACAAGAGATGTTGGAGCCGTTGGAGCGGAAAGAAGGCTTCGAAGCTGCAACGGGACCCCAGTTTTGATTCGAAGGTCTCCAGCGCTCAACTCTGCGGAAAGGGGGGCTTGGTAGATTTGAGTACCCGGCCGAGTGGACACTGGGCGAGGGGTTCCGAAATACAGTCGACGGAACACTTCAGCCGGGTCATAGCCAAGGTTTGCAATCCGATCGTAGCGTGTGCTCCAAGAGTAGTCGGCGGCAAGCACCATCGCGGAGAATTGGTTAAAATTGTCGACCATTCCCTGTTCGTTGCTGAAGTAGCCGCACCAGGTCGTCTGCAGGGTGCCCAATCGCTCCACATCAGCGGCAAGGTCCAAACTTCGAACGTTCTCTGGTTGATACCAAGGGCAAGCGATCGGCATGAAGCCTTCGTCCTTCCACAACCTCAATGAAGGTAGGAAGTTCTCAATCTTGGAATCGGCCTTGTAATGCCAGTCCGCAATGATGGATCCCTTCGGGATTGCCGCTCGTCGCTTGGCCGCCTCCGTCTTCGATTCGCCATTGTGAGCATCTATCGCTTCAGATGGAGCCAGAGCGATGTCCCCCCACAGCATCAGCTTTGATCCGTGACTCTTGGCAATGTCTCCTAGAAACGGAATCTGCTTCTGCCAAAGTTCGGTGGTCAAAGCAGTGTGGTTTGGCGGAAAGCCCAACATGTCGACTTCGTCGCATCCGATATGAATCGTGGAGGGCTTCAGCAGCTCAAAAGCTTCTTCCCAAATCGCTTTGACAGTCTCTTGTGCCTTTGGCTTACGCGGGTCGATCGTGTAAAGGACGTTCGGGTTCACGGCAAGATCTGCGTTGTTGCCGCCCTCGAACAGCCAATCCATGTGGCCAAAACTCTGAATGAGAGGGATCGGGTCCACTCCCCAACTGCGATAGGATGTAAACAGCTCCGCAAGTTCGGTCTTCGTCATAAACTCACGCGCACCGCGCAGACTTGGGACGGAATCCCACTGAGTTCGCTCGCACTGAAGCACTGCCTTGTTGAATCCTAACGGCAGAAGCACTCGCTCCCACAGTTTCTGTTGGAACTTCTGCGCTTGGGGCCCAACGAACAGGTGAACCCCTCGCCACTTTATTTGTGGGTTTGAACCCAGATATCCAAGCGGAAGGGAGATCCTGCCATTGTGGGGGACCGCAATTTGTGCGAGCGTCCTCAGACCGTTGTGCAGTCCCTCATCTTCTTCTCCCAGGACGGAGATGCTCGTCGCCGTAATCGTAATCTGGAAACCTCCAGCATGGAGACCCAGCTTGCTAACCCCTCCATCCACATGAATGGTTGGCGCAGACTTGTCTTGCGTTGGAGGCGCAAAACGCCGCTTCAGTCCGCCCAGGAAGTCCGCTTCCCAAAAGCGAACATGGCCCGCGGGAAAATCAAACTTGCCGTTCAGCTCCAACAAGGTGCCATACCGAAGGCTATTGCTTGTGGGTCGAGGGATGATTAATGGAGGTATCTCTTCCGGAACAACCGCCGTATTCGAAGCCTCCGAAGTCACTTGCGCCACCGCAGAGGATGGAGCAGGAACAGGATTCGGCGAGATCACCCAGTCCACATCGTAAACCAGCGGCTTCTCCTTAGATATGTCTAGACCGAGTTCTCCAAACCAAAGCACAGACTTCCCATCCGCATAGTCTTGAGCGTATCCGCGTGCGTCGAACAAGGTGGATGGAGATGATGTCGATACGGCAAGCTTAACCAACGGTCCGTCGAATTGCACCGAGGTCCCATCTGGGCCATATCGACGCTCCGCCATATCGTTTCGAGATGCATAGGCTGATAATCGCGGAGACCGTCCCTGCTTGCCGTCTACGCTAAGAGTTCCACCCTGAACGGCTTCTGCTGAGATCAGCCCTTGGGTGATCTCAAGCTTCGCGGGATGATCCCCCAGCCACTTAAGGTCGTAGTGAACCTTGAGGTGGTTCCCGGATCGGTGGTAGCCCACCGTGCCCACAGCCATCCCCCCGTAGCCAGCAAACTTCTCCTCAAGGGTGTCTGCATCAATTTGACGAACGGTTGGTGACTCAACGTTGGTGCTGTAATAGCCCTGCTTCCAACCGTCTTCGTAATACTGAATTCCTGCACCGGAGACAATCGGCACACCAGAAGCACGAATCGTCAAACCGTTCCGCAGGTCAAAGTCAAAGATCGGCTGACCCTGACCCACCGCAACTAAGATTGCAATTGGGAGCATATATTTCTCAGGAAACGGGCACTAGCGGCCGGGCACACCAGCGCTAACCGTGGCCGCGCGAATTTCTGCCTTTGGTGCCGCCCCTACTTCCACTCGAGTTGGATCGGCTCAATCGGCTCGTATCGGGTTGGGAAAGCGTCGTGTCACCAAGGTAGTTCTTTCGATACTTCATCTTTTGGACGATTTCAGCTTCATGGGAAGCAAGATCAGAAAGAGATGTGGCGTTCAGTGCGTTGGCCACGTCCGTCACAACGGACAAGAATGGGTCAATCTTTCCCGTGTTAACCTTGCGATCCATCAGAGTCGCCAAGCCCGCCTCTGACCGAATGATATCGGAAACCTTCCCGGTTAGGGTCTGGCCTCCGACGGTCACCTTAATTGCATCTTCAGCGGGAAAAAACTGAGTCTTCGCAGAGCGTATCTGAGCGGCGATAAAGCTATCGCTCTTCAATCCGTCCCGTTGAAACACCGCAACGAGCCTGGGATCTTCAACGATCTTCATTGCGGCATCCGGCCCAAACAGTTCGGCTCCCGTCTGTAGGTCAAGCACATCAAGCAACCCGGCCGGCGTCACGTCGATGCCAAACTGGTGGAGATCCCGGTTGAAGTCATCGGGATTCTTCGTCTTGTACTCCAGAAGGAACTCGCCGAGGGAACCGCCGCCTTCTTTGAGGCTGGCAAACTGAATAAACCCAATGGAGACGAATCCGGTGTCGTAGGTGTTGATGGCATCAAATCCACCTTCAAGGAACGAGACCGCTCGCATGATCCGGGCTTCTGATTCTGAAACCGAAGCCAGCCGGAACAAGTGATCCATCCGGTCCGTTGGCATTTCTTTGACGGCTACGCCTTCTGAGTTCACACCTCGGGCGAATCGGTAGTAGGGATACCGGGGATTGCTGACCCGGATGTTGTCCTGATACTGAAGCGTAATGTCGTCAAAAGCAACGTCATGCTCCATCGGCACAACCGCCTCTGCAAATTTTGGTGGATCTCCGGCTAGGGCTAGAAGTGCATCCGGAATCGGTCCAGGAACCGGTGGTTCAGCGGTTGGGATGGTTCGGTCTGGCACAGGAAGTCGAGTGCCTAGGATTTTCTCATTGGCGGACTGCGCTGCTTGGAGGGCTTCCCAACGATCTCGATTCAACTTGGCAACCACCCAAGTCTCCCAGTCCTTCTGGGTGGAATTTGCCGGCTGGGCGTTTTCCGTGGGTGGGGCACTTACCTTTCTGGCTTTGTTGTAATTCCAAAGCCAGGTGGAGCCCTTAACCGTGAGTCGTACCTGCCAAAGCCCCTTAGCCTGGGCATCGGCCGGGGACGTAGCAAAGTATCGACCAGGCTGCGCCCAGTAGCCAAGAACTTTCGCCTTGTCGTCTGCGGAGAATTGCGGTGAAGGTGGTGGAACCGCCGGAAGAGGCACCGTTTTTTGCCCCTGAGAATAAACCAGGCTAGCGGCGCCCAATAAAGTTCCAATCAATCGAAGTCGCATCCTTGCCTCCAACACAACTTATTCTAACTCACCCTTTGCCGTCTCTCCGCAGAATTTATAGTTGGAAGCTGCTTCGGGAGCTGTCCCGAACCACCTTCTCCAGCCTTGCCGACACGGTTTCGGCCGAGTAGACAATCTTCTTTGTATCAATTTCGGGGGCTTCGTAGAGCACATCTTCAAGGAGCCGTTCCATGATCGTGTGAAGACGCCTTGCACCGATATTCTGCATCTTCTCGTTGACCAGCATGGCGTATCGGGCAATCTCGTCTAGGGCATCCTCTGTGAAACTGATCTCGACGCCTTCAACCTCCAACAGTTTTTGGTATTGGACGGTGAGTGCATTTTTGGGCTCGAACAGGATCCGCCGGAAGTCTGATTCATTGAGTGAATCGAGCTGGACTCGAATCGGCAATCGCCCCTGAAGCTCCGGAATCAAGTCACTTGGCTTGGAGATGTGGAACGCTCCAGCGGCAATGAACAGGATATGGTCTGTTCGGCATGGTCCAAATTTCGTAGCAACCGTCGAGCCCTCAATGATGGGGAGGAGATCCCGCTGGACACCTTCCCTTGAGACATCCGGTCCCGAGCTTCCACTCTTGCCAGCCACCTTGTCAATTTCGTCGAGGAACACGATGCCAGTCTGCTCAGCACGTACGATCGCTTCGCGCTGCACAGCGGAGCGATCGATCATCTTCTTGGCTTCGTCATCTACCATAGATTCCCGAGCTTCTGCGACGGTGATCTTCCTGGCAACGTGCTTGGATGGGAAGGGACTGGCCAATTGATTCGTGTCGATCCCCATCTCTTCCATTCCGCCTGGGGTGAACACTTGAAGGAAGGGGTTGCTGGATTCTTCGACGTAGATTTCGAGCACTCGGGGATCATGCTTCCCTTCTTCGATCTCCACCTCAAGGTTCTTCAGCCGCTCAGCTCTCGCCTGAGCCGCTTCTGGCGAATATCCTGTGTAGAACGGGATGACCTCGTCAATGCTGTCCCCGACGACCGGTTCCTCGGCGGGAGTCTCAGACTGGATCTCCTCATCGATCATTTCTGCAATGCGCTCAATCGCGCGACGCTTGGCTTCTGGCCAAACCGCATCCATCTTTTCCCGCTCCACAAGTCGAACTGCGGCGGCAGCTAGGTCACGAATCATGGACTCAACGTCACGCCCGACGTACCCGACTTCAGTGAACTTGGTCGCCTCAACCTTTATGAATGGAGCTCTCGCGAGTTGAGCGAGCCTTCGAGCAATCTCCGTCTTGCCCACTCCGGTGGGACCGACCATCAAGATGTTCTTGGGCATGATGTCTTCCCGCTCCTCAATCGGAAGCTGCTGCCTGCGGTACCGGTTTCGAAGGGCGACAGCAACGGCTCGCTTTGCCTGGTTTTGGCCAACAATATAGCGATCTAGCTCCGTTACGATCTGGCGAGGAGTAAGTTCCTCTATAGGCAGGTTCATCAATAACAACTTACCCGTGATCCCAGCCCCTCAATAAAATTCGAAGTTCGTGGAACAATTGGACTGGGCAGCCTCAAGTCCCAAAAACGTGACTCCGGCAAAAGGAAAGGGGCGTTAATCTGACGATAATATAGATCCCATGAAGTTCATTGCGGCGATTGCGTGTCTGGCTGTGCTTGGGGCAGTCTGTGCGCAGGTAAAGCCGCACAAGCACTTCAGAAAGCCGCCAAAGCGGTTGCCAGTTCAAAATCTGCACAATCCCCCGTTGGTTCCCGGCTCAGGTGTGATCAGTGTGGACATCACCCCGACTCACACCTTAAGCCACCTCTTTCCGGATCGGGCATTCGGTGCCGGAGTTGACTCTATTTCGGCCGGAGAGATCCCTCAGCTATTCGCGCCAATCAACGTGTCAAAAATGTTGGGAGCCGGATTCGGAACCATTTCCTACCGGCTGTACACAGAACTCAATGTTCAGGATTGGCACTGGAATCCAATTGGAACATGGAGTGACGCCGCTAATCAGCAGGGGTACTTCACCAGTAGCGCCAACGTGGGTTCAAAGATTGTGGACAGCTACGGCTATTCGCTCGCCCATCGCGGAGCGACTTACGACTATGGCGACAGCCTGGCATACAGCGATCTGACAGACGGAGATACAGGCTCTTATTGGAAAAGCGATCCGTACCTGAGCACCGCGTACACCCATGATCCAGACTCGCAACACCCTCAGTGGCTCTTTCTCGACCTAGGCTCGACACTGGGCGTCAACGCAGTTCAAATCCAGTGGTCAAATCCGTACGCGGTCAGCTATCAGGTGCAGTATTGGACAGGCGATGATCCGCTATACGACCCTACTGTTGGCAATTGGGCTACGTTTCCAAACGGAACTGTAACCACAGGAAAAGGGGGACTGGTGACCCTAAAGGTTGCCGCCACTCCCGTGCAGTGCCAGTACGTGCGAATCGTGATGACCCAGTCCTCCGGGACGTACGATACACACGGATCCAGCGACGCTCGAAATAAGATGGGCTATGCAGTGGCCGAAGTGGGCGTCGGATCCGTCGACTCTTTCGGAACGTTCACTGACTACGTTGTGCATTCGCCTAGTCTCACCCAAACCGTGGCCTACGTGTCTTCCACCGATCCCTGGCATAGCGCTGCAGGGCAAGTACTGCAGAGCGAACAGATCGGCTTGGACTACCAGTTCCAGTCGAGCCTTCAGCAACATAAACCCGCCCTGGTTGCTGTTCCGATGCTTTACAGCACTCCTGAGAATGCCGTCGCGGAAGTTCAGTACCTTACTCAGAGGCACTATCCGATTCAGGGCGTTGAACTTGGCGAGGAGCCCGATGGAGCGTGGGTCACGCCGGAGGATGAAGCCGCACTCTACGTCCAATGGGCGACGGCCATTCACAAGGCATGCCCTTTGGCAAAGCTAGGGGGACCGGTGACGTCCTACAATGGTGTTCAAACGTGGGCCGACTCGTCTGGCAATACTGATTTCCTCAAGCGATTTTATGCCTACCTAGTGAGTCACGGAGCAGCAAACCTCCTCAATTTCGTGTCGATGGAGCACTATCCGTTCTATCAGGCGGCGCTGGATTGGACACTCGTTCCCCAAGAGCCAGCTGAGGTGCAGTCGATTTTTGACTGGGTCAGCAAAGCAGGAATCCCAAAATCAACCCCGGTGATCATCTCCGAGTACAACCTGAGTGCGGCACCTGATCAACCTATTGTTGATGTCCTGGGGGCTCTGTGGCATGCGGTATTTGTGGGAGAATTCTTTAAACGTGGTGGTTCGGCGGCCTACTACTATCAGTACTTCCCCTACTCTCTTTCCAATGGAGGAACCAGCTACGGACTTATCGGAATGCTCCTGGGTAACGACGCCGACCAGATTCTTCAAGAGACGTCGCAGTACTACTCTTCTCAGATGATGGGCAAATTGTGGTGTCTTCCCGGCGATCGCCCCCACACCGTGGTTCCGGCCACATCTGGAGTTACCGACACCTCTGGAAATCCGTTGGTGCTTCCCTATGCGCTGGAGAGGCCCGACGGGCAGTATTCGCTGATGCTGGTTAACACGGATATCGCCGCCCACTCTGTGTCCGTTGCATTTACCAACGGTACGACTCACCAATATACGGGCGCGGTCTCGGTGAGCCAGTTCTCGCCGAAGGACTACGTATGGGTCAGCAACCTGCTGAGCGGCTACGCCAAGCCAGACGGCCCCGTCGAGCAGACCACGGTGCAGGCCACAGGCACAACTTTGTATTCACTTCCGGCTCACTCGATCACGGTTCTCCGCGGCAGAGTCAAGTAACTCATCGGGACTTCCGAAGCAGTCGCAACTCCCTCATCTTTTCCTCATCTTTGCAGTTCACTATGCTGGGACGCTCAAGGAGGAAGGGTCCAGAGGCGTCGCTCCATAGCTGGAGCAGGAGGACTTAGATGAAATTGACTTGGCCCCTATCGGTCTGCGGAGCTTTCGGCGCAGCCGGAATGATCGCCGCTCTGGCACAAAACTCCACCACCCCAACGTTGCCTAACGGGACAACCCCGTACAACTTGACGGTTCCAGCAGGCTTGCCTGCCCCTCCTCTTCCTTCCGATAATCGACTCACCGTGCAGGGCGTAGCTCTCGGCCAGAGACTGTTCAATGAAAAGCTCCTTTCCGGCAACAAGATGCAGGCATGTTCAAGCTGCCACCGCCCTGGCTCTGCCTTCAGCGACCAAGGGAATGCGCTAAGCAAGGGCAGCACCGGTGCCAAGGGGACTCGAAATGCGCCGGGGCTGTTTAACCTTGCCTATCAGCACGACTACTTCTGGGATGGTCGGGAAGCAACACTCCGGGCGCAGGCACTGGACCCGATTCAGAATCCAGTCGAAATGAACCAAACGCTGGCAAATGCAGTGGCCAACTTGCAGAAGGACGCTACGTACCCTGCTCAGTTTGCTAAGGCGTTTGGTTCAAAAGGCATCACTCCGGGCCGAATTGGACTGGCGCTCGAGCAGTATGAGCTCACCCTTTTTGCTGGCAGCTCAAAATTTGATCTAGTCCAACGCAAACTGGCCAAATTCACTCCTCAAGAACAGCAAGGCTTTGACGTGTTCAGGACGCCATTCAACCCTAGGAACGGTCAGTTCGGAGGGGACTGTGCGCGCTGTCACGGGGGACCGCTTTTTAGCGATTTCAAGTTCCGCAACAACGGGTTAGATGCAAACCCAACGGATGCCGGTCGCGAAGGGGTTACAAAGAACCCGAGAGACTTCGCCACATTCAAGACCCCTTCACTGCGCAACTTGACCGCTACGGGGCCCTACATGCATGACGGCCGCATATCGACCCTGGATGAAGTGGTGGGCCACTACAGCAGCGGAATCGTCCAAAGCCAAACATTGGACCCAGGTCTCGCACGAGAAAACGGCGGAGTGCATTTGAACGCAAGCGACCACGATGCGCTGGTCGCGTTCTTGAAGACGCTTGTAGATAGCTCCTTCACCAAACCGATCTACCCATAGCACGGACTGATTCGAGGGCTCGGTGCCGATGGCCCCGAGCTCTCGAATTAAAATTTCAAGTTCGAGTCAAACGACGTTGGATTTCGATGCGCATTGCCAAGACAGCTTGATGAGACCACCTAGTTCGTCTCTGGGAACATCGGGCAAACGAACTAAAATCGACGCGTACCCATCGTAGTGCGATTCGGTGAAAAGCCAATTGGAGTGGGCAGCAAGCATTTCCTCTTTGGCCCGCAAGCTAGGAACTGAGAGGACCAGCACGTCAAAGTTAGGAACCTTTGGCTTCTTGGGATGGATTCGCTCTCTCCAAAGGTGGACGAAGGAGCGCAACTTTCCTTTCAACTCAATGTCAAAGCGGAATTCATCAGTCCGCTCCATCGCACCTGGAAGTGTTAGAGCGAATTGCCGCACGTCATCGAGAGTTGCCACCGTTCCACGATATCAGAGGTCGTCCAAATTTCTCGATGCTCATTTCTTTCCAAGAAACTTTTGGTTGCATTCCATGATTACATCTTGTATTATTGCTCTAATACAATAATTCAAGATTCAGGGAAAATAATTGCAGCTGCACATCACCACTAATGACGGGGTCCCGATCTATCTTCAGATCGTGAACCAGGTGAAGTACCTGGTCGCCTCCGGGCGCTTGTCGCCGGGGGATGAGATGCCGCCCATTCGTGTTCTGGCTGAGCAGCTTGTTGTGAATCCGAATACGGTGGCAAGGGCCTATCGAGAACTGGAAGTTTCTGGCGTCGTGGAGAAGCGGCGGACGGCAGGAACCTACATATCGGAAGCTGGCTCTCCGCTGGCACGAGGTGAGCAAGTGAGGATTCTCTCCGACCGGATTGACTCACTCCTCAGCGAAGCCCACCAGCTTGGATTTAGTGACGAGGAGATCGTTGATCTGCTGCGTCGCCGTTCTGCCGTTCTTGTTTCGCCTTCTGATCCAACCCTTGAGGAAGACCCTTCATGAATTCCATTGTTCAGCTTGATCACGTCACCCGCAGCTTTGGGTCGAAATTGGCCCTCAACGATGTCAGCCTCAAAGTGGACCAAGGAACTGTTCTAGGGCTCGTTGGCGAAAATGGATCGGGCAAAACCACAATTCTCAAGCATGTGCTCGGCCTCCTGAAACCCAACACGGGAACGGTAAGCGTTTTCGGGATGGATCCAGCGAGACAACCAGTGCCAGTATTAGCCCAGATTGGCTACCTATCGGAGGAAGATATCCTGCCCGGCTGGATGCGCGGATATGAGCTCCAGCGCTACATGCAGGGCTTCTATCCGACTTGGGACCAGGAGTACGCGGACCAGCTTGCCAAGGAGTTCCGCTTGGACCTGTACGCCAAGCTCTCGACCCTTTCAAAAGGACAGCGCGCACGAGCAGGTCTGATGGCCGCCCTTGCCTACCGTCCCCCGCTGATCGTTCTCGATGAGCCCTCTTCTGGATTGGACCCGATCGTTCGGCATGACATTCTCTCTGTCATCGTCCGGACCATCGCCGAGGAAGGACGAACCGTCATCCTTTCATCCCACCACCTCGCCGAAGTGGATCGCCTAGCCGACAATGTAGCGCTTGTCAAAAATGGTGAAATTGCACTCTATGACGCCCTCGATACGCTTAAGGAGGAGCACATAACGTGCACGCTTGTCTACGAAAAAGCGAACTTTTCGATGCCTATATTCAAGGGGCTCGTCTCCATCTCAGGAAGTGGACGGGAATGGACTGCACTTTCAAAGGGGACTCCCGAGCTTCTGCGTGAGGAAGCAGAAAGACTCGGAGCCAGAGTCATAGATCAACGGTCCGCCAGTCTCGATGAGATCTTCGTCGGGTACTCGCGGCCGACGCATGGAGCCTCACGATGAGATCCGCTACCCTTCCCTATCCATCCCAACTGATGGCAGTTGGAGCCA
This sequence comes from uncultured Armatimonadota bacterium, assembly GCA_903927025.1. Lineage (GTDB taxonomy): Bacteria > Armatimonadota > Fimbriimonadia > Fimbriimonadales > Fimbriimonadaceae > Fimbriimonas. Next base: position 20,572 of record CAIYLG010000009.1, on the reverse strand, counting down.
TGGGGAGGCTATTCCTCGATCGCAACGGCAAGATTTTGGCCGGCACCGTTGGCCTAATCGGCCTGATGCATCTGCTTGGCAGAATCAGCACCAACATCGGAAGCACCGCTGGCACTTTAGCTGTGATGATGGTCACAACCTTTGACTTAGCAGGAATTGTAATTCTGAGTTTGATCTTCATCCTTCGCCAGGCAAATGCGGAAGCACCGCAGAGCATGAACGGCTCCATTGGAAACGGCTCGTCCTACCCAGTGGCAATGATGACCCTTCCTGTCGCGGATGGGTTGCTGATATCGGCTCAGATGTTCTTCACTGCACTCTCAATGGGCGTCGTTATCCTTGTAACGGCAGGGATGGGATGGCTAGCCTTCGATAAGTCTGGAGCACTCATCACCTGCCAAGTTGGAATTTGCCTCATTTGTTTCACCCTATGTCTCCAAGCAGTTTGTTGGTCACGAATCCGTGGTCCACTCGTAAAGCCGTTTCTATGTACTGTTCTCATGGGATTCAGTCTCATGGGGCCAAGTGTAACGACGATCCTCGGGCACACATTCACTCAGTTCATAGAGCTATATGTAGGGCTGACACTTGCGAGTATTCCGTTGGCTGTCATTGGATTCCGAACTGCGCGGCACGGCTATCCGCCGAAAATTGACATCGACGTGGCAACAAAGGCTGGTCAACGGAGAGAAGTTCCCAAGTTGGTGCCGTTTAAGTCGAAGCTGCAGACACTGCTTTGGTCTGATCGAAGGCGGCACGGCCAAGCTGCCATCTGGGTGACAGGATTCTTCTGTTTCTCATTCTCCTTAATCACTCTGCTGATCCATTGGAACACCCTAGGAACCTATGGTACGCCGCAGGACAATATCGGTGATCGTGCCGAATGGCTTATTGGCCTTGTAATAATGAGCTGTTTCCTGTTGGGCTCGGCTCCCCGAAGGGTAGACCTTTTCATGCCAGATCGCCGGATCAATCCCTTTCTGGCGACCCGACCGTTGTCTGGAACAGACGTGACGCGTTCCCTTTTTGTGTGTTCAGCGCGTACAGGGCTGATCTCTTGGGCGCTCCTTGTGTTGACGCTTTTTGCATGGTGCAGCCTGCACGCTCCAAGCTCACCATTTGGACTTCGTGCCGGGAGTCTAGAGTTCAATTTCCAGTCGCAACAGCAGATCCTGCTTACAGCAACTGCGGTAGCTTGGCTCCTTGTGCTGATCTGGAATGCGCTAACGCTATTGCTTACCGCAGAGATCAGCGGCAATGGAGCGATTGGGATGAGCTTCGTTGCGACGCTTGCGGTCATCGCGGTCCAGGCAAGTGTGCAACACAATGCAGACCCGCATTCTGCGATTCCTTACGAGCTGTTTACGGTCATCCTTTGGGCGGCATTAGGCTCCAAATTGATCCTTGCCGGTGTTGCGGCCGCGAATGGAATCACTCGCGGACTTTTTCGCGGGCGTGAGGTCATACTCACCTTTGGAGTTTGGCTCGCGGCAGCCGTCGTGATGCTTGCGGCTAAGAACGCCTGTTGCCCACCCATGCTGTTCTCGTCAGCGCAACTCACACCAGGCATGATTCTTACAATCCCTTTGGCTCGGATATTTGTGGCTCCAATATCGCTTGAATGGAACCGTCACCAGTAATGGCTAAGAAGACAGTGGCAACAAGACAGTTACTGTCGTTCCTCTCCCAACCTCACTCTCAATAGTGATGGAACCCTTGACGGATTCGACAATGCTTTTACAGATGGCAAGGCCAAGGCCGGTTCCTCCAGTCCCTGTGGATCGAGAGGCATCAGCCCGGTAAAACCGCTCAAATAGGTGCGGCAGATGCTCGGGAGCGATGCCTAGACCGTTGTCTCGAACCGTGACGATGGCCTCATCGAGATGTCTTTCAACCTGAACTTCGACATGACCATCGTCGGCTATGTAGCGGCAGGCGTTGTCGATGAGGTTGACGAATACCCTCTCAATGTCTCTTTCCGAGCCATTTACCAATCCATCCATTCCGTCGTCGGAATAACTCACCGATTGGGTGGACTTATGATGGACCTGGTCGATCGCATTTTGAACGGTAAGTTTCAAGTCAAAGGGCGCGGCCGACTGATGCGCAGATCCGGAATCTGCCTTGGCGAGCGCCATGAGGCCTTGAACCAACCGATTCATCCGACCGGCGGCCGCGTCGACCGCTTCAATTTGGCTTCGCGCATCTTCACTGAGATCAGACCCGTGAAGCATGATGCCGGTGTTTGCTTTGATCACCGCGAGCGGTGTTTTGAGTTCGTGGGAAGCATCGGCAGTGAATCGACGCTGCTGCTTGAGTACCGCTTCGAGCTGCTCCATAGTGAGCTTTTGAACTCGGAATGCTTCTTCGAGTCGACCAAGCATCGCATTGATCGTTGCCGCTAGCTGGGAGAACTCATCCGTCCCCTTGGTAGAGAGGCGCCCCGAAAGTTCTTCGGCGTTGATTGATGCCGTGGTTGAAGCAATCTCGCGAATCGGACGCATCAGACGGCTCATCAGGAACAAGCAAGCAGCGCCGGTCAACAAAAGGCCAAAGGGGAGGATCACTAAGAGAGTGGTGCTAAGAGTCGCCAGCGCCTTATCGACTTCTCCGAGTGGGTACGGGACCTGGAGCACCCATTCCCTTCCGTCTTCGTCCTTTGCACGCTGAGTAATGAGCCGCATCTTTTGGGCCAATTCGCCGTTTCCGATGTAAACCGTGGAGTAGACGGTTGGATTCACCTTTGCCAGAGCAACGGCCCCTTTATCGTAGGGCTCTCGCATCTCAGGCGGTGCGATGGGTGGGGACTGATTGGTGACGATAAACCGCGGGCCTACGGCGAGGGTTGGGTCGCCAATATCCCGAAGGCGTCTGAGGAATCCTCCAAATCGTCTTCCTCCCCCACCAGGACCGTCTGGTCCACCTCCTTGGTTAGGCGGCGGACCGCCTCCCTGCGGGCCACGGTTGCCTTGCTGATCCGGCGGGTTTCCTCGCCGGTTATCACCAGGTCGATTGTCATTGGGAGGATTCTCCCCCGGTCGATTCCCTCCTCGGGGTCCGCGATCTTGCCCCAGTGCATACACCATTGGGGGTGGTACACCGTCTGGCGGGCGCATCTCTCGGTCAGAGTCTTTGTGGGCACGAATGATTTGTGCGGCTCGTCGCGCCAGTTCCCCATCCACGCTGGACATGATCTGCTGACGGCCGGCAATTTCAACCCCGGCACCTAGGAGCACGAACAGCAAGCCCATTACCGCGACTGCGGTAAGGGTGAGCTTCGCACGAACACTGGAGGGGAATAGGCTCATCTTTGAGTTGGGTTCAGTCAAGCTTCTGTTTTCAGAACATAGCCAAATCCATGGACGGTATGGATAAGCTTCTTGTCAAAAGGGGCATCAATCTTCTTTCGCAATGTGCCTATGAATACATCCACTGTATTGGAAAAGCTCTCCTCGTCGGTCCAAACCCGTTCCTGAATTGTCTCCCGGCTAAGAACTCTTCCCTCGTTGGAGGCGAGTGCCTCCAGAAGGTCGTACTCACGGCGAGTGAGCCCAATTTGCTTTCCGCCACGCGTGACGTGGCGGCTCTTCCGGTCGATTTCGAGGTCGGCAATTTTGACGACCATCCCCTTGTTGAGCTTATCCCGCCTCATAAGAGCTTTCACGCGCGCAAGCAGTTCAGTGACTTCAAAGGGCTTGGCAAGGTAGTCATCGGCGCCAAGTTCCAAGCCTTTGACTTTATCCTCGGTATCTTCCAGCGCAGTCAGCATCAGGATGGGCATCGTCCGCCGTCCAGATCGGAGTTCGTTGAGAATATCCCAGCCATTTTTGCCGGGAAGCATCACATCAAGGATGACCAAGTCAAATTCTTCGAGCAACGCTGTTTGGCACCCTTTTACACCATCACCTTCCCATGTTACATGCCACCCAGCATCGGACAATAGGCGGGTGACGGCAGTTGCGAGCGGCCTTTCATCTTCTACAAGGAGGATCTTCATCTCTACTTCTTCTTTCCCTTCTAAACTTTGTAATAAGATGTCATGTCGACATGAAGAGGTCATGAAGAGCTCAGAAGCGTGTCGGCAAAGAATTTTGTGAAATAAATTCACCTTCATTTTGTCTTCATCTCGCCGAAGGAAACTTCAATCATCGAAGCAGAGCAAAGAGCCCTGCGGACAAAACAAGGAGATCAGAAATGAAAACACTCAATTGGACTGAAGCTTTTCGAAGAGCATTCGCCTCCAGCGCCGCCGTTGCAGGAATCGCTACGGTGCTCGTGATGTCCACCGGATCTGCCCGTGCCCAGGACGCACCTCCTCCTCCTCCGCAGGATGGTGGACAGAGACAAGGCCCCGGCCGCGGCCCCGGAATGGGTGGGCCAATGATGGGCGAACCGATGATCGGGATGCCACACACCGCCCAGATACTGAATCGGCGCGATGTCTCGAAAGACCTTAACCTGACCCAAAACCAGCGCGATCAGATCCGTGAAGTGATGGATCGTGCCAGAGAGAAGATGCGCAGCATGATGCCTCCTCCTCCAGGAGAAGGTGGCGAGGACGGAGAGCGTCCTGATCCGGAGACGATGCGAGCCAACATGGAAAAGGCCCAGTCTGAGATCGACAAGTCGCTCGCCAAAGTGCTGACATCGGACCAGGCGGCTCGACTCAAGGAAATCAAGATTCAGATGGCTGGCTCCAGCGCCGCCGCTGATAAGCAGATCCAATCAGAGCTGGGCCTCTCGAGTGACCAGAAGAGCCAGATTGACGCAATCGTGAAGGCACAGCGCGCTAAGATGGGCCCACCACGCGGCGGACCCGGTGGACAGGGTGGCCCTGGCGGAGACAGAGGATTCGGCGGTCCTCCTCCCGGTGGCGGACAGGGCGGTTTTGGTGGCCCTCCGGGCGGCGGTCAGGGGGGTGATGGCGGCTTCGGTGGGCCACCTCCAGGAGGTCCAGGCGGACAGGGTGGTGGCCGAGGATTCGGCGGACCCGGCGGCCAAGGCGGCCCTGGCGGACCGAACCCTCAAATGGAGAAGGCGCACCAGGAGCTGAACACGGCGATCGACGCAGTCCTCACTGGTGACCAAAAGGCAGCCTTGAAGAAGCTGGGCGGAACGAAGAAGTTCGTTCAGGAGCAGCGACCGATGGGTGGCCCTGGCGGGCAGGGTGGACATGGAGGCCCTGGCGGACAGGGTGGCAGAGGCGGCGGTGGCGGATTCGGCGGCCCTGGCGGCGGAGGCCCTGGTGGCGGCGACAGGTAAATCCTGACGCGGGTGCGGTTTCAGATGGGACCGCACCCTTTTTTTGTTTGGCCATGTCTCAATTTGAACTGAGGCTTCAGAACTAAGTCGACGGATGAGGCTGAAGGTTCTTAGTGACATGACCTGGATTCAAACCCAGGCCCCAGGCGTGAAAACTCCCGCAAGCCCCGGATAGGCTAAGGATTGACATCGGAGCTTGCCCCTGGATGGCGCTTGACCATCGTTCCCATTGCGCCAATACTCGCTTCCATCGATTGCCCGTCGGCACTCATGATGAAGGTGGAACCGTCCGGGTTAGGGGTGGGACCTCCGGCGTAGTTGAGGTGAATCTTGTCTCCAGACGCAGTCCAATCGCCGCCCATCCTCTCGAAGCTGGACCGCTTCTTATCAGTCGCGCCCCAGCTTTTGTCGGCATCAAAATGCACAGCGTAGGTTCCCCAATCCCAAACACCCACGACGTCGCCAGTATGGTCTTTACACCCAGCGATGAACATGGCGGCGGCGACGCTGCCGCCGACTAAGAGGCAGATTCTAAGTCGGCATGCCATGCTGGCATCATAACCGAACATTCCCAGGTTTCCGAGGCACTTCTCGAATATGGCCCTGAGTCTCGCAATGATGAGTTCAAGAGTTCAGTATCTGGCGGATGTCAGCTAACTCCGCGGCAGTCATCTCCCAATCCGCGGCGGTGACGTTTTGTTCGACCTGCTCCGGCTTGGTTGCCCCTGCAATCACGCTGGAGATGCCCGGCTGTGAGGCGAGCCAACTGAACGCAAGTTCAAGCAGCGTGTGCCTTCGCTCTGTCGAAAACGCCTCTAGCTTCTCAATGATCTCGAAATTCTTTTCGTTGATGTACTTATCCGCAAGCCGTTGAGTGTTCGTCAACCGCGCGCCTTCTGGCATCACGTCCCCCTTGTACTTTCCGGTGAGGAGTCCGCAAGCCAACGGGAAGTAAGGCAATACGCCCATGCCGTAAGCGTTCACTGCAGGGAGTAGTTCCTTTTCAACCTCCCGAACTAGAAGGCTGTACTCGTCCTGGCAAGATACAAATGCATTGAGTCCAAGGGACTTCGCGGTCCACTTTGCGTCTGCTACCCCCCACGCAGGAACGTTGGAACACCCGATGTATCGCACCTTGCCCTGATGGATGAGGTCGTCAAGCGCCCGCAGCGTCTCCTCCATGGGTGTTTGCGCGTCCGGCAAATGGAGCTGATAGAGGTCAATCCAATCCGTTTTAAGCCTTGCCAGACTGTCCTCGACTGCTTTCACGATATAGCGCCGCGACGCGCCCTTCTTGAGACCGTCATCATCCATCTGCCCGGCAAACTTGGTCGCGAGGACGAGCTTGTCCCGACGGGCTCCGAGTACCTCACCAAGGATCGTCTCGCTTCCGCCCCTGTTGCCATAGATGTCGGCAGTGTCAAACAGCGTAATTCCGAGATCGATGGCCTTATCGATGACCAGGCGAGATGCCTCAAGGTCAATTCGCATTCCAAAATTATTGCAGCCGAGGCCGACGACGGAGACAATTAGGCCTGAATTTCCAAGATTTCTGTGCTTCAACTTAATCCCTTTCTACGATGCCAGCCCGATTTTATCTGGCAAGTGGATACTTGATTTTGACCAAGAACGCCATTTCAGCTTGACTGTGACCTCTGAATGCCTCAGACTCCTGGGGTGGATCGAAATGCGTTCACAATCCCTGTCCTTGCCATAGCTGTATTTGGAGTTCTATTTGAAAGCGAGCAGCTGACCAAAGCTCCTCCGCCCGACAAAAAGGTACACGTCCAGTATTGGGAAAAGTGGACCGACTTTGAGTTTGACGCGATGAAGAAGGTGGTCGACGCCTTCAATAAGTCGCAGGACAAAATCCAGGTCGACATCCTTTCCATCAGCAGCATTGAGGACAAGACCCTCATGGCAATTTCAGGTGGAATTCCGCCTGATGTTGTCGGGCTGTACGGCGAAAACGTCACGCAATACGCGGACAATCACGCAGTGATCACCCTCGATGACATGTGCCGCGAGGCAGGAATCACCAAAGAAGACTACATTCCTGCGTTTTGGAACGTGGGTGTCGTTCGAAACAAGCTGTACGCGCTCCCAAGTACTCCGGCTACCACGGCGATGCACTACAATCGCGAATTGTTTCGCGAGGTTGGACTCGATCCGGATAAACCGCCGAAAACGTTTGACGAACTCTTCACCATGGCAGAGAAACTGACCAAGAGAGAGCCAAATGGACACCTTGTTCGCACAGGATTTATGCCAAGTGAACCTGGGTGGTGGAACTGGGCTTGGGGGCCATTTTTCGGCGGCACGCTATGGGACGGCAAGGACAAAATCACGTTCAACAGCCCGGAGAATGTAGAAGCATACGACTGGGTTCAGAGCTTTTCCAAGAAGTACGGTGCCAGCGCAATGCAGTCCTTTCAGGCTGGATTCAACGGAACCTTCTCCTCCCCACAAAATCCGTTTATGACGAGTCAAAACGCAATGGAAATCCAAGGCGTTTGGATGTACAACTTCGTTCATAAGTTCAGTCCGAAGCTCGACTGGTCAGCGGCTCCATTCCCAGCGGCTAAACCAAACTTGCCGGATCCGACTGTGATCGATCTCGACGTCCTCTGCATACCCACTGGTGCCAAGCATGTCAAAGAGGCATTCGAGTTTCTAAAGTTTGTGGAGACACAAAAGGGGCTGGAGATGTTGTGCCTCGGCCAGAAGAAGCTCACCCCTCTTAAGAAAGTAAGCGATGGGTTCATCGAGCACCATCCGAACCCATTTATCAAGCTTTTCATCCGTATGGCCTACAGCAAGACGACATGCGCGGCGCCGAAACTTGGCATCTGGTCGCAGTACAAGGATGAAATTACGAACGCAACGAGCGAAATCACTTTGATGACTAAAACGCCCAAACAGGCGTTGGACGATGTCACGAACCGTATGCAGCCGATGCTGGATAAATACCTGGCGCGCCTAAAGGCCAGGGGCGAAGAATGAAATCCATTTCTAAAAAGGAGGGCCTCGCTGGCCTAATATTTGCTTCGCCGTGGGCGCTTGGATTTCTGATCTTTATGGGATATCCACTCGTCGCCTCGATGTACTTCAGCCTGTGCGATTACTCAGTGCTCAAACCGCCAATCTTTGTGGGCCTGGACAACTATATCTCGCTTTTCAAGGACGACCTATTTTGGACCGCCCTTAAAAATACGATGCTTTACGCAGTTCTCTCGCTACCGGCGGGAATGATGACCGCTGTCATTCTGGCGATGTTGCTGAACACGAAGTCGAAGGGCATGGCCGCCTACAGAACGTTCTTCTTCATCCCATCCCTTGTGCCCCAAGTCTCTCTCGCGATCCTTTGGCGCTGGCTATTGGACGGGGAGCATGGAATCTTGAACCCGATTCTGTTGAAAGTAGGTATTCACGGTCCCAATTGGTTGGGAGACCCAGGGTGGGCAAAAATCTCCCTCGTGATCATGGGTATGTGGGGCGTCGGCAACGCGATGCTCATTTACTTGGCCGGGCTCCAGGATGTGCCTACTCAGCTAATAGAGGCGGCAGACCTCGATGGCGCCAACAGCTGGCAGAAAACTCTGAACGTGACGCTGCCGATGATCTCACCTGTCATTCTGTTCAATCTGATTATGGGAATCATCGGAACCCTGCAGGTGTTCACCGTTCCCTACATCATGTTCCCGAACGGAACTCCGGCTCATGCCACCTACTTCTACACCGAGTACCTTTATGACAACGCGTTTCGGTACCACAAGATGGGTTACGCCAGCGCCATGGGATGGATCATGTTCGTGATGATTCTTATCCTCACCATCTTCTCTCTTAAGATGAGCGAGAAGCACGTTCACTATCAGGGCTAATTCAGGATGCAGAGCCAACAAAAACTCATACTTGCCAGAAAGGTCCTTATCCAGATTACGCTGATAGGCCTTTCCATCGTCTTCCTATTCCCCTTCGCCTGGCTGATCCTCACCGCGCTGAAACCCATCAAAGAGACGATGACAGTGCCGATCAAGTGGATTCCATCCAAGTTCATGTGGGGCAATTTCTACGACGCCGCAGTGTATGGGCACGACTCCCTGGGCTACTACCCGTTCGTCGTTTATGCTCGGAACACGATCGTGCTCTGCACGCTGATCGTTGCCGGAACTGTAGCCTCGAACTCGGTGGTCGCCTACTCCTTCGCACGACTCAGGTGGCCAGGTAGGGATCTGGCATTCGGCATCACGCTAGCGACGATGATGGTGCCGTTCCCGGTACTCATGGTCCCGACCTTCGCGCTTTTTCGGCATCTTGAGTGGATCGGTACCTACCGCCCGTTGTGGGTTCCATCCTGGTTCGGGTCCGCATTCAGCATCTTCCTGCTCAGACAGTTCTTCCGAACGATTCCGTTTGAACTCACGGAGGCCGCAAAGCTTGATGGTGCCAGTGAGTGGCGCATCTTCCGAACCATCGTTCTCCCGCTAAGCAAGGCGGCGCTAGCCGTGGTCGCGCTTTTCTCCTTTATGGCGGCTTGGAACGACTTCCTCGGCCCACTCATCTACTTGCTGGACCAGAAGAACTTCACCCTGTCGTTAGGCCTACAGTTCTATCAGAGCCAGAACGGCGGAACCTCATGGAACCTGTTGATGGCAGCGTCAGCGATGGTCATTGCGCCCGTCATCGTACTGTTCTTCTTCACCCAGCGCCTATTCATTCAGGGAATCGCCATCACGGGTCTAAAGGGCTAGCCCGCTCTCTGAGCGACTTCTCAGCTATCGGCAGGTGCAACACACGGTGCATCTGCCGTTTCTATATTTGCGGCATCTGAATTTTTCAGATGCAAATCACATTTCAGGAGAATTGAGATGAGTGCAATCAGAATTAGGAATTTGTCAGTCGGCTTTGTATGTGCTGGCCTGATGGCATCGGCTGGATTTGCGAGCGCAGATCGGTACTCCCATCACTTCGGCGGCCGAGAATACGTTGGACATTCCACTTACCGGCCTAGGTTTGGCGTTGGCGTGGTTATCGGCGGTCCCGCCTACTACGCTGATCCATACTACGTCGACCCCTATTACGCTGCTCCAGCCTACGTCGGGCCGAGCGTCGTTATCGGCGGATATTGGGGTGGTGGCTACTACGGCCACGGCTATTATCGCGGTGGGTACCACGGCAGCTATGGCCGAGGATTCGGCGGTCATCGACACTAGCCCTTAGCTTTCGTCACCTCAACACTTTCAAATCCCTTGGATGCAAACCTAACCGGAAGCATCCAGGGGGTTTGTGCGTTAAGCGGTTGTGTCGCGGTGAAAAGCCGTTTTCGCGAAATGGACTTTATAGGTTCAATCTAGGTCTTAAGAACTACTCCATTTCCCTGTTAGTAAACGGCTGTATCCACCGTTCTTTTTCTGGACCTGCAAGCACTTTTAGGTTCAATTCTTCTCAATAGCCATGATTCGAGGCGCCTGCGGAGAACTCCAAGACCATTCCTGAGAGCGTCCACAGGTTGGACGGGAGAACATCGGGAGCGACCCTGCGTTTATCTGATTACAAGGCTCGATCAACAGAGAGAGCAACCTGGAATGGAGAAAGAAAATGAAAGCAATGATTATTCGAAACCTCGCAGCTGCCGGACTAGTCGCCACGATGATGAGCACTGCAGGAATGGCATCGGCAGCAGATTGGAGAGACGGCGGACGAGATCACGTGGTGGTTCGCGGTCACGACGATGCAGCTGTCATTGGAATCGGTGTAGGACTTCTGATCGGTGCCGCGATTCTTTCCAATCAGCACCATCATTACGAAGCCCCTCGACACGATGTTATCGTCTATGATCACCGAGATTGGAGAGATCGAGACTGGAGAGACCGTGATGAGCGACGCGACCGAGAGGTTCGCCGAGACCGTGATGATCGACGGGACCGCGACTATCGCCGTGATCGAGACGAGCGACGCGGCCGATAAGCTCAAGGCTTAAACTGCACACGCCCTAAACAGCGGGGTCGGCTCTTTCGAGCTGGCCCCGCACTTTATGTGTGGCAAGCCGTTTAGGCGGCGGAAGTCTTAGTCCTGGCGGACTTTGCCCGATTCGTAAGCAACTGGTCGGCAAGGACGCCAAGAAGAATGACGGCACCCATCACCGCAAAGCTCAAGGAGCTTGGGATGCCAAGCAGGTTGACCAAGTTTTGAAGGACCTGAAGAAGGATCGTGCCCAGCACGATCCCGACGATGGAACCCTCTCCACCACGAAGGCTGCACCCACCCAAAACGGCGGCGGCAATGCCATACAGCTCGTAAAAGTTTCCGTGTGAGCTTGGAGAAATGCTGTTGGTGTAGAACGCAATCAAGATTCCAGCGACACCTGCGAGAAATCCGGAAAGGATGTACGTGCTTGCAATAATTCGCCGGGTGTTGATTCCAGAGTATCGTGCAGCTTCTTCGTTTCGTCCGACCGCAAAAAGGTGCCGGCCGTACACGGTTCGATGAAGCACCACCCACATGACTACGCTAAGGATAACCAGGAGGACAAATGTGATTGGAACCCCAAAGACCATCCCAGTCGCTGCCTTTTGCAGGATCTCAAATCCCTTCGCATCGCCAAATCCTTTAGTGTTGTCGTCCGAAACAAACCGCGCCATGCCCCGATAAAACAGGAGGCCGCACAGAGTGACAATGAACGGCTGAAGCTTCACGCGAGTGATCAGATAGCCGTGAAATGTGCCTAGCAGCGTTCCCAATCCAATGATTGCGAGGATCACGAGCGGCCAGGCGAAGTGGGAGCCATTGAGGAACGACAGGAACTTCGGCCAATTGGACTCTTTGGGGTCCAGCAACATGGCAAGGATCACGCCGAGAAGGGCAAACATTGAACCTACTGACAGGTCAATGCCGCCAGTGATGATCACCATGCCGGCGCCGATGCTGAAAATGCCGTACAGCCCGATCAGGCGAGCGGTGTTCTGTAGGTTCTCCGCACTGAGAAAGTGTGGACTCTTGAGCGAAGTCACGAGGCACATCAAGACAAGCAGGCCAAATATGCCTGTCTCCTTGCGCATAAGGTGCTTCACGCGGCCACCTTACCGACTGCAAGCTGCATGATCGCCTCTTCGCTAAATTGATCGATGTTTAGGACACCCGTTATTGCGCCCTCATGCATTACCGCTACCCGATCACTGACTCCCAACACTTCTTCCATATCGCTGCTGACCATCAGGATGGCCACCCCCTGATTTGCGAGGTGTCGCATGAGTTCGTAGATTTCTGCCTTTGCTCCGACGTCGACTCCGCGAGTCGGTTCATCCAAGATAAGCACCTTGGGGTTCTGCAGCATCCACTTCCCAACGACAACCTTTTGCTGATTGCCACCGCTGAGGTTTGCAACAAGACCTTCCACCGTCGGCGTCTTGACTCCTAGCGTTTTGGACTGCGTCGATGCAGCCGCCAATTCTTCGCGCTGGCGTACCACGCCAAAGTGCGCAAACTTTTCCAAGCCGGGGAGAGTGATGTTCGTCTTGACACTCCACTCCACGATGAGCCCAACATGCCGACGATCTTCAGGAACTAAGCACACGCCTGCATCAATTGTCTTCTTGGGATTCCCTAAAGGAATCGGCTCTCCGTCCAAGGTCACTGTCCCGCCCAAAGCAGGGTCGGTGCCGAATATCGCTTGGACAACTTCTGACCGGCCCGCACCAACCAATCCGGCAAGGCAAAGGATTTCACCGGCACGAGCTTCAAATGTGACTGACTTTCCGGGGTACCGGGCGGTGCGTAGGTCTCGTACCTGAAGGCATTCTTTCGCGGTGACATTAGACGGGGCGCGTGACGTCCTTTCCAAATCTCTGCCTACCATCAGTCGGACCATCGCATCGTGGGTGATTTCCTGCTTTGCAAGATTTCCGGCGTTTTGGCCATCTCGCATCGCAACCACTCGATCAGCAATTTGGATAACTTCGCTGAGTCGGTGCGAAATGTAGACGATTCCCACTCCCTGAGTTCGCAGATCTTCCACGATCTTCAGCAGCTGCTCGGTTTCCGTAAGGGTCAGGCTGGAGGTTGGCTCATCCATGATGAGGACCTTTGCGTTCAAGGAAAGTGCCTTCGCTATTTCTACCATCTGCTTCTGGGCCAGCGACAGCCGATCTAGGGGAGTGTCCACAGAGATGGGCAAACCTAACCGGGCAAGCAGGGTCTCGGCATCCCTGCGCATGGTGGCACGATCGAGGAGGCCGAACTTCCGAGGCTCTCTTCCAAGGAACACGTTGCCGGCAACGTCAATGTTGTCCAGTGTGTTGAGCTCCTGGTGGATCAAGCCAATGCCAAGGCTAATTGCATCGTTGACTGACCCGAGTTGGACGGCTTGACCTTCCATCAGGACTTCGCCCACATCAGGGATCACAAGTCCGCCCAAGATCTTCATCAAGGTCGATTTGCCAGCGCCGTTCTCTCCAATCAGGGCAACCACCTCGCCCGGATATATGGTGAGAGAAACGCCGCCTAAGGCGGTGACGCCGGGGTACCGCTTTACGGCACCCCGGACTTCAATGAGCGGCTTCGCCTCGGCCAGGTTAGCCTCCTGCGCGCTGCTTCTTCAGATTGTCGGCAAAGGCGTCAACAGTGTCCTTGCTGATAACCTTCGTCTCGACGAACTTCTGCTTGGATGCCGGAACGTCCGACTTGTCTCCGCGAAGCACCTTTGCCATGATTTTGACGGCCTGGTAACCAAACTCAAAGGGTTGCTGAACGATGGTGGCGCTGATAGTGCCGTCCTTGACGCCCGCGAGGGTCTCGTCCTCCTCGTCAAAGCAGACGATCTTGATCTTGCCAAGCTTTCCTGCATCCTTTAGGGCGTTGTGAATGGCTGGGCCGTTGTAGCTCCACAGGCCAACCAAACCGACTAGGTCGGGGTTCGCGACGATCGCGTCACTCACATTGGTCTTAGCCTTGGCGTGGTCTGCTTCGTCGGTTCGAATATCAACCGTTACAATGTTGGAACCTTTCAGAGCAGCCTGAATACCATCGTATCGATCCTTGGCGTTCTGGGCATCCTTGGATCCCACGAAGAACATGATCTTTCCGCCGCCGGGGAGTGCCTTCTTTAGCTCTTCGCCTGCCTGCTTTCCAGCGGCAAAGTTATCGGTGCCAATGTAGCAAGCTCGATCCGTGTTGGCGGCGTCGCTGTCCTGAGTGAAGATCAGTGCCTTTTTGGCGGCGCTGTTGATCATTTCCACCTGGTTGGCAGGATCCTTTGGACTCACAGCAATTCCCTGAACACCCTTTGCAAGGAGGTCGTCAAAGATCTCCTTCTGCTCGGCAGCGCTTCCATTGGCTGGCATCTTGAATTCGACCTTTACGGTAGGGTCTTCCTTTTCCGCCTTCTCTACTCCCTTACGGGCAATCGTCCAATAGTCAGACGCATTGTTAGTTACGAAGGCAAGGGTCAACGGCTTCTTGTCACCGCCTGCACCAGGGGTAGAACTACCCGCCGAGCTGCCTCCGGTTGAAGCGGACTTGTCTCCGTCCGTCGATGAGCCGCTGCCGCAGCCCGCGGCAAAAAGGGCCACCATTCCCATGGCGATCAGTTGAAGCGGAAGTTTCTTAGTCATCATCCTCGAAGCTCTCTCCGGCCACGCGAAGGCCGGGCTTGATTTTAGCGTAATTAGGTTTGAAGCGCGGTGTGGTTTTGCCGCTTCATAAACGGCAATCCCTAGTGAGCGGTTACTTTTTCAATCTGTCAAAGAAGTCCCACAGCCTTGGATCTTCCGCACCAAGTCTCCAAAGAGCGAATCCCCTAAGTCCAAGATTCCTGGCGATTGGAAACTTCGGAACATTGCTCTGTGCATCTGAGAAGAAAACGGTTCGTCCTTTGTACTTCAGCACCATCTCGTGACTTGCACTGTCGCGAGTCGCCGGGCCGTTATCCGCGAGAAGCTGGCTCCATTGCGCCCACGAGATCCCATTCGCTTTCTTGTCTAGCCAGTCGTATCCATAACCAGGTATGCCCATCTCTAGCTTTCCCGGAGCAATCTGCGTTGCAGAGAACTTCATCACCGAAGCCACCCAATCCGGCGGAGCAATCGGACCTGCTTCGCTGGTTTCCCAGTGATTGTCATAAGTCATGACTCGAACCGAGTCAACGACTTTACCGAGGGCAGCGAAATCCTGCGCGATGGGTCCGTCCCAAGTTCCAGGTTCAGATTCCTTAGAGTGGACCGCGATCACTACTCTGAGGCCCTTTGAGTGGGCAGCTCTGCAGATGGTTTCAACAAGTGTCGTGAAGTTCTTCCTGTCAGAAGCCTTAAGCGATTCATAGTCGAGGTCGATCCCGTCAATTCCGGCAGCTAGGGCGATCTTCACCAACGCATCTGCATGCGCCTTCATGCCTTCTGTTGTCGCCATCGCAACTTCCAATCCAGCCGGAGTAAATCCTTCATTGACTGCCATCGCGTAGACCTTGACGCCAGTTTTCTTAGAAATTCTGACGATCTCAGCCTTTTCTGCCGCCGTTGGACGTGCATGCTCCTTGATCACACCTTTTTGATCACAGCCGATCCAAGAAAAGCTCACCGCATCCAACTGGGCGGCATGCTTCTTAAATGTTGCGTAGGAGGTGCCGTCATCATCGAAGATAACCCACCCTGACATTTTCAGTGGAGCAGCAGTGTGGCTCATCGCCGCTGCGGCAATCAAAGCAGTGAATGCAATCACTGCCCGAGAATACACTGAGAATGAAGCGGCGTTTTCACTTAGATCGCGGAGCATATCGGGCACCGATAGCTAGAACCGCCTCCATGGCTGGGGATGGCTCGGCTTCCCCGCCTCGATTGACGGCGGCAGCCACAACCAAACCGGCACTGGGAAAGATCGCCAACTCAGCGCGCATGGTCCCATTAGAGCCGTTGTGCCCATGAAATGGCTCCATGTTCGGTAGAGTTTCAATCCCCCAACCACAGGCGTATTTTCTGGGCAACCGCTGTCCTTCGGCTTCGCCGCTGTGTAAACGGAGTACGGTTGCGGCCTTCATAAAGCCGTCTTTACCGTTGAGCCCAATGAGGTGGGCTTGACCAAATCGGGCAAGGTCACCCACGGACATGTATATGCCACCCCCGGCCCCGGCGAACATGAATTCCATGGGTCCGGTGGCATCCTGAGGAGTTAGCTTATATCCATCATCGGTATGGCCAGAAGGTCGAGCCGTTGGAAGCTTATCAGTGCCAGTGAAACTGTGGTCGAGTCCAAGAGGCTTAAAAACCAGGTCCTTGAGGATCTGCTCATAGCTTTTGCCATAGGCCTTCTCCGCCACAAGTGACAGGACTGCGTATCCGGCGTTTGAGTAAATGAACTGCGATCCGGGGGGCACCACTGGCTTCTGCTTCAGAATGTCCCTGCCGTAGTTCGCTCGGATTTGAGAAGGTGACTTTGCCTCGCCAACGATGGCCCTAACTTCTGCCTCCTTGAATCCAAGATCCGGACGAATCCCACCTCGGTGATGCATCAGTTGCTCCAAGGTGATTTGAGCACAGTCCGAATTCATCGCAACTGAAGGCAACGCCTCCTTCAACGTTTCGTTCCAACGAAGTCGCCCCAGTTCGATGAGCCTACCGATGACAGTCGCACACAACGGCTTCCCAATCGAGCCGATGCTCCAAACTTGCCCCGGCAGAACGTGGATTTTGCCACCGACTTTCGTCACGCCTGTTGCGACCTCACTTGGAACTCCTCTTCTGATCATCGCAATCCCCATCGCGGGAGCTTGCGACTTTTTGGCAATTTTCGCCGACAAGTTGGCGAGGTTGGTCCAGTTCGCAAGTTCGGGGGCGAGACCCTCTCTGGTGTATGCGGGGGCAAGTTGAATTCCAAGCAGCTTGACCCTTGGCTGAGCCTCGAAGTGAGATATCAATGCAATTCGATTTCCGAGGCGATCGACAAGAATTGAGGTGGACTGGTCATTGGACCACTCAAGCTCTCGTACGATTTTGAAAGGTGCACCGTTCTCTGCCAAACCCATCCAGCGCTTTACTCGTTGCTCAACAGGAGCGTTTGACACCAAGTTTGAATTCACAAACTGAGTCATGACCGACTCGCTCTTTGAATTGAGTGCTGCAACCAAACCAGAAATAACTCTTGCAACGCCATCATGGGCGCCTGTTTGAGGGCTACTTGCTTGTCCCATTACGGTTACGGCGGCGGCAATCAACGATGCGATAGGGATCTTGGCAGTTGAACACATTCTCATCTAGTTGACCTTAATTGCGTCCAAGGCGTTTCCTTCGCGGAAACAGAGAGGATTTGACTGATCAAGAAGGTTAAAAACTTCATACCCTTGACCTCCCACTGGGGCTACGCCCGATAATTGTTCGATGCGGTACTTGCCCGGGACCTCAGAACCCTGCCTCTCCCTCTTCGCTGGACTCTCGGCGTCGTTCGCTATCTTCTCTATCTGCTCAGCAGACACGCTTCCCAAGCCAATTAATCACGCCAATTGGAAGCTGGAAGCGCGGTTCTCCACTGAGTACATCAACCAGTACGTCTATTCAACGAGCCTAGTGCCGCACTGGATCAATGACACAGACGTGTTCTGGTACAGCTGGAAAGACAGCAACGGGACGAGATTCGTCCGCGTTGATCCTAGAGCACGCTCCAAAAAGCCTCTATTCGACGCGGCAAAGATGGCAAGCCAGCTATCCGAACTCGCACACAAACCATTTGACAGCACCAATCTTCCGATCACAACTCTGACCTTCACAAAGGATGGAAAGGCATTCAGGTTTCTGCTCGACGGCATTCGCTATGAGTACGTGTGGGAAACGGGAAAGCTAACGTCCCTCGGTAAACCTGGCCCGAACGATCCTCCCGAAGACGAGACTCCGCCAGCACAGGGACGCGGCGGGAGGCAAGGCAATCGAGCGGGTGCAGCACCCCCAGCAACCGAAAACTTCCGCGTCATGTCTCCCGATAAAAAGGCTTATGTGTATGCTCAAGACGAGAACCTGTACTTTGCAGAGATGTCTGCAGAGGATAAGCCCGTTCAGCTCACTAGGGATGGGGAGAAATACTACGGTTTTGGCACCGCCGCGGCGGGTGTCAAAGAAAAGCGCATTCGCGTCAACGCAGAATGGTCAACTGACTCCAAGTCGTTCAGCATCGAACGATTCGATACGCGTAAGGTTAAGGAGCTTTTCCTAGTCAATTCCCTCGCCACTCCAAGGCCCGCTCTTGTTACGTATAAGTATGCGATGCCTGGAGACGTTGACGTTCGGCAAACCGAACTGTACGTTTTCCATCGGGATTCCAAGCAGCTCCAGCGGATGAAGGTTGAGAAGTGGAAAGACCAGCAGCTGTTCAATTTGAACTGGGTCGAATCTACTGACCACCTCCGCTTTGTTAGGAGAGACCGCCTGCAGCGCCACCTCGAATTCTGCGACCTCGATACAAAGCTCAACACGGTCAAACCACTTATCACGGAGGAAACCGAAACAGGCTTTATCGGATCTCAGCCAGTCAAGTATCTCAAACCAGGCGGAGACCTCATTTGGTGGTCTGAGCGTTCGGGTTGGGGCCGATACTATCTTTACTCCAACGACGGCAAGTTGAAGAATGCGATTACTACGGAGCCATTCCGAACGGACGCAATCGTGGAATTGGATGCAGACCGTCATCTGGTTTGGTTGCGTGGCAACGGGCGCGAGGCCGACCAAAACCCTACGTTCGCTCACCTTTACCGGGCAAAACTTGATGGCACCGATCTGACAGTTCTGGACAGTGGTGACGGGGACCACAGCACGGTGCTTTCTCCCAAGAACCACTCATTTGCGGTCGATACCTATTCACGGGTCGATCTTGCACCTGTTTCCGTTGTGCGGAACGATAACGGCAAGGTAGTGATGGAGTTGGAATCGACCGACCTCAGTCGACTTAGAGAAACTGGCTGGAAGATGCCGGAAACCTTTCATGTAAAAGCAGAAGATGGTGTTACCGACATCTACGGGGCGATGTGGAAGCCCTTTGACTTTGACCCGCGCAAGAAATACCCAATCATTCTCAATGTGTATCCCGGTCCCCAAACCGAAAGCGTCAACACGACCTTCACTGCGAATACGGGGACACAGAGATTGGCTCAACTCGGATTTATCGTGATCCAGATTGGAAATCGAGGAGGAAACCCTAAGAGGTCTAAGGCATACGACACTTACGGCTACTTCAACCTGCGCGACTATGGGCTCGCTGACAAAAAAGCCGGCGTTGAGCAGCTTGCCGCCAAGTACGCCTGGATTGATTCCGACCGAGTGGGCATTTTTGGACATTCAGGGGGCGGCTTTATGACTGCCGCCGCCATGCTTCTTCCACCTTACAATGACTTCTTCAAGGTTGGAGTCTCCAGCTCCGGGAACCACGACAACAACATCTACAACCAGAACTGGTCCGAGCAGTACCACGGATTGCGTGAAGTAGCGGCCGCCGCGGTGGCAAAGGCTGCTGGAACACCAGATGAAACAGAGTCTGATGATGCCGACGCGACTTTTGCTCAGACCTACCAAGACTCGGTGATCCTCGACCGAATCCTTTCACAAGGCGTGGCTGAAGACCCCCAGGCTCGCCAGCGTCGCCGTCAGCAAGGTGGAACAACTGATGGAGGTCAAGCAACTGAAGTCGTGAAGAAGGATGGAGCAGATGCTGCAACTCGCTTTGAGATCCACGTTCCCACTAATGCAGAGATCGCCGCAAACCTTAAAGGAAAACTGCTCCTGGTCCATGGCGACATGGATGATAACGTTCACTACGCAGGCACGTTTAGGCTGGTGGACGCTCTGATTCGAGCCAACAAGCGGTTTGACTACATGGTGATGCCTGGAAAGCCGCACGGCTATGGAGATCTACAACCGTACTTCACTGAGATGCTGTACGAATACTTCTGCAGCCACCTCATTGGGGACAACTACTCTGGATCCGCTGACATGAAGGACAAAGGAGAATGAGGCTGGCTATTGGGTCTGGGTAACGGGAAAGCGTTACCGTCGGTCCGTGACCCGGTTATTGCGACTGGAAGCGTTTGTTGAAGTGTTGCAATCTATTACTCAGAAGGCGGTCCTAGCTACCGACCTCTAATGGTATAGCTAACATGAAAAAAGGTTTCACACTCATCGAACTCCTCGTCGTCGTTTTGATCCTCGGCATTTTGACCGCGATCGCTCTCCCGTCCTACCTCAGCTCGGTTAACGCCAGCCGACAGGGCGCTGCCAACACCAACGCTCGAGCACTCGCAACAGCAGTCCAGGGCAAGGCCATCACCGCCAACGCCTACGACAGC
>CAIYLG010000008.1 GCA_903927025.1 uncultured Armatimonadota bacterium | reverse complement strand
TCGCGAGGGCTACCCCAGGATCGTGTTAGGAAGCACGCCGTTGGCGTTCAGGCGGGGAGGCTTATTAGGCGCTCATTTGTCGAATTTCTTCAAGCGTGGTCGCAAGTGACACACGTGAGGTTTGCGGGGTGACAGTCTCGAAGGGCTGACCGTTGGTCAGACGATCGGCGAAGTACTTGAGCTCGTGGTAATAGCCACCGAGATCGGAGATGTTTCCGCCTCCAGCGGCTTCCATCTTGGGAATCTCAGGTACGTGTGGCTCCTTCCCGCCTTCGTAAATCGTGAGTGGGCCAACATCCATGATCGCGGCTCCTCGCTCAAAGATCGCGCGGAAGGCGTGCTTGAACGGAGTGCCGCTGGGGAGGTTCCAGCCACCTTCGAGGTGGGCGATTGCCTTGCCAAACTTCATCGTGGTGAACACCTGGCTCGGTCCCTTTGCGTCGACGGTGCCCCATGAGTGAATCTCGTCCGGGTTGCCAAGCAGGTAGTGGATGTAGTCCGTGTCATGGATGTGCATGTCCAATACACCGCCACCAGATTTGGTGACATCGGATAGCCAATCTTCGCTGGACCAGGTTGGGAAGGCACCATATCGGGTGAGATTGACGGATAGGAGTTCTCCGAACTTCTTGGAGGCGGTGATCTGCTTCAGGATCGCGTACTCCGGCCAGAACCGAATGCAGTGGCCTATCATGAGCTGAACGCCGGCTTCTGTGCATGCGGCAATCATCTCGTCAGCTTCGGTGAGGCTCATCGCCATCGGCTTTTCGCAGAAGACATGCTTTCCGGCCTTTGCAGCCGCAACGGTGAATTCTTTGTGCAGGTAGGTTGGAAGGCAGACGTCGACAGCGTCAATCTGCTCGCTGGCCAACATTGCTTCCAAAGTCGTGTAGGCAGAGATTCCAAAATCCGACGCGTACTTTTCAACGACATCTGGCTTGATGTCCACTGCTGCAATGAGCTCGGCATTCTCCAGCGTCTGATACACATTCGCGTGCATTCGACCCATGAAGCCGCATCCAATCAATCCGACTCTAATCATCGGATTCATGTTGGCGCATTGTCTCTAAAACTAGCGCGTCAGTGGGGTTTTAGACGGTTCGCGTAGAATCTTCCCACTCATGAAGCTTTCTTTAACCGTGCTCGCAAGCGCGTGCGGCATGGCGATTATTCCCCCCGTCAAAGCGGTTTCCCAGCAATTTGTTCACGAAATCACTCTTTCCAATGGCGTGGTCAGCGCACGGTGGAATCTCGACGCCGGGGCCCTTAAGCCCGTTGATCTGATGGACGCTCGGGCAAAGCGCAATCTACCGCTTGGGACAAGTGACTTCGCCATTGAATTGAGCGACGGAACAACAATTCGATCGGATCAGCTGCATGTGGAGGGGACTCCGCATGTTGAGAGATTGAAAGGTGAGCGACGTGCTCCTAAGCTAACGGACCAGCTTTCGGGGCGGCACATTCAGTTCACGCTTTCCGACTCGCAAGGACGCCTAACCGCGACTGTCGATGCGGTCCTGCGTGATGGGTCGCGCTACCTGCGCGAGGAGGTTTCGGTCCAGGCATTGGGACGCGACCTTCCTGTGAAGCGGGTTCGTCTCATTGACCTAAACGCAGGCAGTCTGACTGTATCTGGAAGTGCAACGGGATCGCCCCTGGCATCCAATGACCTCTTTGCCGGAGTCGAAGACCCCCTCTCGACCTCTGAAGTTGCCGCCGGGCATGCCCAGTCCTGGCTGGACCGCAAGTTGCCCATCCGGTCTGGTCAGAAACTTAGCGTTTCGAGTGTGATCGGGTTTGCAGATCCTGGCCAGTTGCGTCGGCAGTTCCTTGCGTACGTGGAGCGCGAAAGAGCCCACCCCTACCGAACCTTTCTGCATTACAACTCTTGGTACGACATTGGCTACTTCACGCCCTACAACGAAAAGGACTGCGTGGACACCATTCACGCTTTCAACCTTGAACTGGCGAAGAAGCGAGGTGTGAAGCTCTCTTCTTTCCTGTTCGACGACGGATGGGACAACACAAAGACGGTTTGGGAGTTTCATAGCGGCTTTCCCACTGGATTCCTACCCGTAAAGGCTGCGGCGGCTGAAGTTGGCGCCGCTCCTGGAATCTGGCTGTCACCATGGGGAGGATACGGCGATCCCCGAGGCCAGCGCCTGGCAACTGGTAAGAAACTGGGATACGAGATCGACACGGAGGGTTATGCACTCTCCGGTCCAAAGTATTACAAGCGGTTTCACGACGTCACCCTGGACCTCGTTCAGAAATACGGGATCAACCAGTTCAAGCTGGACGGGACCGGAAGCCCAGACAAGCAGTATCCCGGAAGCGCATTTGGGAGCGACTTCGAGGCGGCGATTGACCTAATTCATGACTTGAGGCAGGCTAAGCCCGACCTGTTTATCAATCTCACGACGGGAACTTGGCCATCACCGTTCTGGACTCGGTACGCAGACTCGATCTGGCGTGGGGGGTGGGACCATTCGTTTGCAGGAGTCGGAACAAACCGACAGCAGTGGATTACCTATCGAGACGGCGATACGTACAACGGAATTGTCAAGCGAGGCCCGCTATACCCGCTCAACTCACTGATGCTGCACGGGATCATCTATGCTCGCCACGCAGATCGTCTCAATGTGGATCCCCACAACGATTTTCGGTCTGAGGTTCGAGACTATTTCAGCACGGGTACTCAGCTTCAGGAAATGTACATCACCCCATCCCTGCTTACCCAGAGCAACTGGGATGACCTTGCCGAGGCGGCTAAGTGGTCTCAGGAGAACCAAAAGATATTATCTGACACGCACTGGGTTGGAGGGAACCCAATGGCGCTGGAAGTATATGGATGGGCTTCATGGACTCCGAAGAAGGGAATTCTCACGCTCCGAAATCCCAGTAATCGGCCTCAGGCTTACTCCGTAAACCCCAGTCGAGTCTTTGAGCTACCGAAGGGTTCGGTAAGAACTTTTCGGTTCCATAGCCCTTGGACGGATGACCATGGCGACCCTTCAATCGAGATCTCGGCAGGGAAGTCAAAAGTGATTGAACTCAAGCCTTTCCAAGTCCTGGTTCTGGAGGCCGACCCGCAATGATTTTATTTGCTGCCTTTGCTGCTATTCATCAACAGGCTCCCATTGAGGTTGTCCTCATCGGCGATTCCGCGGCTGTCCGCTGCGCTGAAACGCTTGGCTCCGACCTTGGAGCAACTTATCATGTGACCTCGGTCCATTCCGCCTCGCCGAAGCTCTCCACTTCAAATCTGGAACTCCTCAAGAAGCTGAACCCGCAGGTTGTGATTGCTGAATTCGGTTCGGAGTCAGCCGTTGACGCTCGGTGGGATGCAGAACGGGACGAGTTTGTTCCTGGATTAGATAGTCTGGTTGGCTCACTGAGGAATTTGGCAAGCCATCCTCGCGTTCAGCTCTGCACTCCTCCCCTTGCGGGGAAAGCGGCAGATCTGCCGACTCGACAGCGTCTCTCCGAGCAGATCATTCCGTTGGTAAAACAGGCAGGCCGGGAGCTTGGCTGCTCGGTGACGGACCTTGGAGCCGCAATCGCTGATCGATTGGACCTGATGGATGGAGTCAATCCCTCACCGTTGGGTGCACAAATGCTCGCCGAGGCGATGGATCAGACGCTGGCAACGGGGCGAAAGTCTGAGTGGAAGGTGATCTACTTCGACAGCCAGGAGTCGGACGAGGGGCCAGCAAAGAATGCCATCGACGGAGACACGGAAACGTATTGGCACACCAACTACAGCACCACCCAAGAGAAGTATCCGCACGAAATTCAGGTGGATACGGGCAGCGTCCGCGAGGTCGGCGGCTTCTCCTACTTCCCCAGGCAGGACGGAGTGAACGGACGCGTTGCCAACTATGAGTTCTATTTGAGTCTTGACGGAAAGGACTGGGGACATCCAGTTGCCAAGGGACGTTTCAAGAACGGGGGAGACCTCTCCAAGATTGTTTTTGAATCGCCGGTAAGGGCCCGGTACTTCCGGTTCCGTGCGCTGAATGAGCAACAGGGCGACATTTGGGCGTCGGTTGCAGAATTAGACCTCCTAAAGTTCTATCCCAAGCGTCCGTAAACCGGGATGGGTGTTCTGGTTGAAATCTGTTGCGGATCAGTTGAGGATGTTCTGGCCGCGGAGAAGGGCGGGGCAAACCGCGTTGAGCTTTGCTCGGCCCTGCCGTTGGGAGGCTTGACCCCATCGGCAGGCACCCTCACCGGCTGTAAATCATTAAGCACCCTCCCGCTGATGGTGATGATTCGCCCTCGAAGCGGTGGATTCTGTTATTCCGAGATTGAGTTCGACACGATGCTTCGAGATGCAGAGCTAGCCCTGAGTCTTGGCGCAGATGGCCTTGTTTTCGGGTTTCTCAATGCAGACGGAGCCCTCAACTATGCTCGCACACGGCAAATGGCCGACCTCTGTGGTGAAAGGACTGCCGTGTTTCATCGAGCGTTTGATGTGGTACCCAACCCGTTGGCGACTCTTGAGGAGTTGATCGACATCGGCATAGATCGGGTTTTGACGAGTGGTCAGAGGCGGAGCAGCGCGGATGGAGCGAGCTTGATTCGACAACTGGTCGGGATTGCAAAGGGTCGAATTGAAGTCTTACCGGGTGGCGGCGTTCGCAAGCACAATTTGGCGGAAATCGTGGCGCAAACGGGATGCGATCAGGTTCATATGACAGCCCATGCGAGTGCTGTGGACAGCTCAACACACGCAAACCGAGAAATTTCCTTTGGCGCGAGTTCACTCCCCTCAGAGGATCAGGTGGACATTGTCGACTCGGCAACTGTTGCGGCAATTGTTGCAGAAGCCGCGACGGCTTGAAGGTTTCGCATCCACTTGTTGGCGCTCAGCGTCATCTCCATGAGCGACTAACATGGCAGATGCAACTCCCCCCAATCATTCGAGTAAGAAAGACGAGCTTTGGTCTAGGCTGCGGCTACCCAGCTTCACTCCGACTTCACCCCCTGTGAAGAATGCCAACGACATTCAGAAGCAGGAGCTTTCTCCTCTCGACAAATTCGCCGTAAAGATCACCGACAAAGTCGGCTCGATGGGCTTCTTCCTGATCATCTTTGGCTGGACAGTGCTGTGGTGCGGCTATAACATGCTGGCTAGCCTCGTACCTGGGCTTCACTGGCCGGCGTTTGATCCGTTCCCGGCATTTGTTGCCTACCTCCTGATGAGCAACGTCATCCAGATCTTCCTGATGCCTTTGATCATGGTTGGCCAGAACCTCCAGGGAAGGCATTCCGAAATTCGGGCTCAGCTGGACTTCGAAGTCAATACCAAGGCAGAGAAGGAGGTTTTGTCAATTCTCCATACGCTGGAGCACAACACGGACCTTCTGATTCAGCTTATGAAGCACTTGGACTGCAGGATTTCGGAAGAAGAGATTCGTGCCATCAGTGCTGAGCGAGATCTGGCCGATAAGGTCTCCAGCGTCCAGCCAAAAGTAGACATCTAAACAAATAAAGGGCTGGCAGCGCAACGCGATGCCAGCCCTTCTCTCTTAATGGAAAGTTACTTGTTCTTGGCTCCAGCCTTGATCCAAGCGCCGATCGTGTCGATCTCTGGCTTGGTGAGCGGAGTGCGAGGAGGCATCTGCTTTCGTCCGGTTGAGGTGATCAGCTTGTACAGGAGGCTCTTGTCTGGAGATCCCGCAGTGATCACGGAACCATCATCGTTGCCCTTCATAACGCCGGCGTAGCTCTCAAGGTTCATCATCGCGCGAGGACGAGGAGCCTTATGGCAGTTGATGCACTTGGCGGTGAAGATCGCCTGAACCTGCTTGTAAGAAACTGGCTTTGCCTTTTTGGAGGCTTGCGCAGTTGCGATGGAGGAGATACTTGCCGATGCGACAAGTACGGTGCTGAGAATCAGGACGGCGGACTTCAAGGTGGACTTCATAAACTTTCTCACGGCAACGCCATCAAGGCAAACTGCCGAATCCAATAACGATAACATTTTTTAGTTGGTTCCGAGAATTCTTGGGAAGCTAAACCTGGCAATCTAAGCAAATTCCAAGGTTTTAACACTGGGTTACCGCATAAGCATTCTGCAGATTCAGGTTAGCTAGTTCGCGATATGCCATCACGAATTCACGTTATTGACTCTCATACCGAAGGGGAGCCTACCCGTCTCATCGTGGGAGGAGGTCCGGACCTGGGGACGGGCACTATGGCGGAGCGACGTGAGCGGTTTTTGAGGGATTACGATTACATCCGAAGCGGGGTTGTCAACGAACCGCGAGGCTCTGAAGCGGTTGTGGGCGCGATTTTGTGTACGCCAGTGGACCCAAATGCTGCGGCGGGCGTTATCTACTTCAACAACGTTGGATTTCTAGGGATGTGCGGACATGGCACGATCGGACTGGTCGCATCTCTGAAGTTCATGGGGCGCATTAAAGCGGGAAGCCATCGCATTGAAACGCCAGTCGGAGAAGTGGTTGCGGATCTGCACGAGGATGGTTCGATATCAATTGCCAACGTGGAAAGCTATCGGCTTGCAGCCGAAGTTGCGGTTTCGGTCCCAGGATACGGCGAGGTTCGCGGTGATATTGCCTACGGTGGAAATTGGTTTTTCCTGGTTGGCAAGTCACACGTGGAAGTGATTCCGGAGAACTTGGAGGAACTTGGTCACTACGCTAAAGCGATAAAGACCGCGCTTGAAGAGGGTGGAGTCACCGGTGCAGATGGTGCGGAGATTGACCACGTCGAATTGTTTGGTCCTCCACTAACGGAATCCGGTCACAGCCGTAACTATGTGCTTTGCCCTGGAGGTGCCTACGATCGATCTCCGTGCGGGACAGGATTGAGCGCTAAGCTCGCTTGCCTTGCTGCGGACGGAAAGCTCCAGCCGGGACAGGAGTGGCGTCAGGAGAGTATCATTGGCACGCTGTTTAGAGGGCAATACGCCGTGAGTGATAGCGGCATTCGTCCTGTGATTACGGCAACCGCCCATGTCACTTCCGAATCCTCCCTCATCTTCTCTGAAGAGGACCCGCTGAAGGACGGGATACAGCTTTAGGGATGTGAGCCTGCCGGGTGCTTCATTCGATTGGCGAGATCGGCGGCGGCATCTGCCCATACGGGGAATTCAAATTGAAATCCTGCTTCAGTCATGACGGTTGGGACTACTCGGCGGCTTTTTAGAACCAACTCTGAATCCCCGTTCAGTGCCCAAGCCCCGAGAGCTATCATCCAGGGAGTTGCGGGCAACCCAAAAGGGACGCCCCACGCTCGACGGAGCCCAGCCGCAAATTCGACTTGCGGGAGCGGGTTCGGGGAGGCCACGTTGATCGCTCCCTGCAGTTCGTCGTGAGAAAGGAGGAATTCGATGGAACGACAGAAATCGACCTCGTGAATCCAGGAAACGTACTGCCGTCCGGTCGCGAGTCGCCCACCAATGCCGAGACGAGCGAGGCGCGAGAAGATATCGAAAGCACTGTCCCTATCGACGCCCATCATGATTGCGCTGCGGAGGGCAATTCGACGGGTCGAGGGTGTTTTGGCATCAAACAATGCCTGCTCCCACCTTTTGGCGATCTCGATGCTGAAATTCCAAACTGCGGGGGCACCCTGCTCTGATCCGCCTATCACTCCAGAGATTTCATCATTTGCCTTCCCAAAGGTGTGTTGGTAAATCGTGGCAGTGCTGCTCTGGAGCCAAACTTTCGGCGGAATGCTACAGGCTTCTATCGCATCTCCAATCACCTCGGTGGATCGGACTCTGCTGTCCATCATTTCCCGAAGGTTGGCTTCGTTATAGCGGCAGTGAACTCGACGACCGGCGAGGTTTATCACCGCGTCTGCACCTTCTAGGGCACTGACCCAAGGGCCAATCGTACAACAGTCCCACTCCACGTGGTTTGTTTCAATCGGATTCCGGGTGATCACGACGATCTCGTATTTGTCAGGGTCCAGATTGCGGGCGAGGGCCCTTCCTATGTGACCGGTGCCCCCGAAGAGAACTAGTTTCATAGATTTCAATAATTTCTGAAAGTTATGATACCTGGCAAAGAAAACTCCCTTCCACCTACGCTGGAGGAAGGGAGTCTTTGCGAAGTCTAGGGGTTGATTTGAACTGTCTTGGTTTCCGTGTAGAACTCTTTGGCGGCCGTTCCCTGTTCCCGCGTGCCAGAACTCGATGCCTTAACGCCACCAAACGGAGCGTGGGGATCTACACCCGTCGTGTCGCCGTTCACGCGGACGAGTCCGGCTTCTATTCGATTTGCGTACTGCAGGGCGAGAGGGATGTTCTTGGTATACAGAGCGGCGGAGAGGCCGTAAGGAACTCCATTCGCAATCTCAATTGCGTGGTCAAAGTTATCCGCAGCGAGAATGGCAAGAACTGGACCGAAGAGTTCGATCTGGGCAAGGTCAGACGCGGGATCAACGTCCCGGAAGATGGTGGGTGCCACGTAAAAACCTTCGCTTGGAACCTGTCCTGAATACACCGAGCCAATAAGTCCAGAAATTGCGGATTGAATTCGCTGCTGGCTCAAATCTGTAATGACTGGACCTACCGCGCAATCCGCTTCCATCGGATCGGTGACTCTGAGTGCCTCGACAGCAGAAATGAGTTCCGCCTGGAATGCATCTAGCACGCTTCGCTCGACAATCACTCGGCTGGTTGCCGTGCATTTCTGTCCCGCGAAGCGCATCGCACCTCCTGCAACAAGGCCGGCCGCCTGCTTGAGGTCTGCGTCCGCAAGAACGATGCCAGCGTTTTTGCCACCCATCTCAGTTTGGTACTTGATATTCCTCGCCGCGCTTCGTTCCGCGACGATAGCTCCGACTCGGCTCGAGCCAGTAAAGCTGACTCCTCGAATAAGGGCGCACCCCAGCAACTCTGCACCAAGCTCGACTCCATCGCCGAGAAGTACGTTGAACACACCGTTGGGCAAGCCAGCAGCCTTTGCCGTCTCGGCAAGCAAAATCGCACATAGGGGAGCTGTTTCGGCGGGCTTGAGCACAACCGTGTTCCCGCATGCAAGTGCCGGCGCCGCTTTCCAGAGTGGAATCGCGATAGGGAAGTTCCAAGGTGTGATAAGTCCCACGACGCCAAGTGGAACTTGAACGCTGTACTGCAGGGCACCGCCAGCTAGAGCCGGAATGACATGGCCAGTTTGTCGGACAGCCTCTCCCGCGTAGTACCGAAGGATCGCGATACAGCGCCCCACTTCTCCCTTTGCTTCGCCAATCGGCTTGCCCACTTCTTGGGCGACGGCGATGCCGATTTCAGCAGAGCGAGCCTGAATCTGCTCTGCCCATTTATAGAGAAACTCCGCTCGAGCGGGGCCCGGGAGGTTCGCCCAGGACTTCTGAGCCGCCGCCGCCGCCTCAGCGGCATCCGTGACCGCACTTTTGCCGCACCACTCAACCGTCGCCACCGTCTGCTCGGGGTGGGCTGGATTAATCGATAGCGAAGTCTGACCGGAACCCGTCAGGAACTCGCCATTGATAAAAGAACTGATATGAGGAACGGACGATGCTGATGTCGATGCCACGATGCACTTAGTTTGAACCACTCGGGCGGTTTTCAGTCGAGTCGAAAGCGGAAGCAATCCGCAACGTGATCGTTGACTAGGCCCGCTGCCTGCATGAAGGCATAACAAATTGTGGGCCCAACGAACTTGAAACCAAGATTCAGCAGCCTTTTGCTCATCCGAACGGAAGCGTCCGTCTGGGCTGGGATTTGCGAGGAAGACTCCCAGTTTCCGACGATAGGAGATCCGCCGACGAATTCCCAGACTAGGTCAGAAAATCCCTTGCCGGCATCGCGCAACTCGAGAATTCGGTTCGCATTGTTGATGGTCGATAGGATCTTGGCGCGGTTCCGAATGATGCCAGGATCGAGCATGAGGCGCTCAACATCCTCGCCGGTGAGTTGCGCGACTCTCTCCAAATCGAAGTCACAAAAGGCCTTTCTATAGCCCTCACGTTTTTTGAGGACGGTCTCCCAACTGAGGCCCGCCTGAGCGCCTTCCAGCGTCAACATCTCAAACAGCAGACGCTCGTCAAAGACGGGGACGCCCCATTCGGTGTCGTGGTAGGACAGGCAAGGCTCGGAAGCTGCCCAGGAGCAGCGCGACAAGTCATTCACCCCTCAATTGTATCGGGGAACGGCCGACAGTCGGGCCCCAAGGTCTATCCGCGATTGAACATTGAAAGCATCATTCCTTTCACCTTTCCCCATAGGCGAATGCTGTTCTCCAAGGAAGGGTGAGTGTTGTTCAGGCTTCTCCTCTCCTCTATATTCGCAACATAGGAGGGAAGTTCCTGAATCATTTTCGGGATGGATGGCATTTGGGCGGGTTCGACTGCTCCCGCTTCCCAAAGGCCAGGTAGATGGCGTTTTGCCCAATGAAGCAGCGGGGTGGATACTTCACCGCCATCCTCCCAGTATTGGATTGCTCTGCAAGCATAGGCAGCGCATTTGGGATTGCTATCGGCAATGCTCAGGACTACGGCGTCTGCAATCTGTGGCCCAAAAATGTCTGCCCAGCCCGGACCGGTCTCGCCGATCAACTCCAGAACTCGAAGACGAACATTCATGTCGTCCTCATTCACTAGGGCTCGCTTTAAGGGCAGGCAAATTTGCGGGTTACCATTGCCGAGCTCATTGAGAACTTCTTGAAAAAGGTATGGACTAAGACCATTAGATTGGCCCAATCCCAAGGCATGCAACGCTTCCATTGCTTCATCGACATACTGCGAAGCTTCCGGCATCAATCGACCTCCACGACACTGTGCAGTCGTAACTTTAGCACCACTAGCTAGTTTGGGTGAAGAAATTCTTTAAACCATAGACTCGTTACTTAACCTGCTTTTCCACAAGACGTCCATCCGTAGTCGTCCGCGACATCGCCGAGGCTGTGATGCGACTTCTGCGATGCCCACTCCATGCAGAGAGACGGCTAGCCAGGGTACAGGGTGAGTCCACCGTCGATACGAAGCGCCTGGCCATGCACAAAGCTGGCCATATCGCTCGCTAGAAAGGCGACCCCATTGGCAATCTCCCTGGGATTTGCATATCGGTTTAGGCTGTAGCCTTCTTCCATGCGATCGGGATCCGTAACGCGCGTGGCAAGGAATCTGCCTGTCTTTGTAGCTCCGGGGCTCACCACGTTCACGCGAACTCCCTGCTCTCGCGTTTCTGCTGCCAAGCAACGGGTGTAGTGGACGATTGCAGCCTTCGCGGCAGCATAGCCGACTTCTTTCGTATGGCCAAAGTGAGCTGCACCCGATGCGATGTTGACGACTGAACCGCGATGACGCTCCATCATCTCGGGCACAACCGCCCTGCACATCAGCATGGTGCCGATCAGGTTTCTGTCGAGGAGCGCCCGGATGTCTTCCAACTTGATGCCAAGTGCGTCGTTGGGATTTGGCTTTCCGCCCTTCGCGGCGATATCGCCTCCGGCGCAGTTGACGAGAACAGAGATTGGACCAAGCTTTGCCTGCACGTCTCTAGCAATGCGAACAGTAGCCTCTTCGTCGCCGATATCTCCCACCACACCCATTGTTTGGACGCCGAGTTCTGCGATGCTTGCCGCAGAGGCATTGAGATCCTTAAATTCTCCAAACTCGGCAGGAGCTTCCTGACTTCTATCATGGATAGCAACGTTGGCGCCTAATTCGGCGAGTCGATATGCAATAGCGTAGCCTAGCCCTCGGCCCGAGCCGGTGACGAGGGCGACGTGTCCTTCGAGCATCTTTGCGTCGTTCATGGGTTGGGTATTTCTCTAGGTTGGCAACTCTTAAGGAATCAGTGCGATTTTGATTCGATCTCCGGGGTTGTCTATCAGTCGCTCAAAGCTCGATTGGCCTTCTTGTAGTGGGACAGAATCGGTCCACTGAGCAAACCTCGACTCATTGGCAATGACAAAGTTAAGCGCTTCGCGGTAGTCAGAGTCAGAATAGGCAAAGCTGGTCTGCAGTCGAACTTCCCGGCGAATCAAGTCGAAGAAGTCAAATGACGTCGGACCTTGATCGAGACCGAGTAGCAGGGCAGTGCCTCCCTTTTGAACCATGCCCGCGGCAGCATTTCTTGTCGCAGAGATTCCGACTGCGTCGATGGCAGTGGGGACGCCGAGTCCGTCAGTCATCTCCCTGACGGCCTGAACAACATCAATCTTCGTTGGGTCAAGGACGGTTTCGGCACCAAGCGCATGGGCCACGCACACACGAGCGGGATTAGGCTCAGATACGGCCAAGATATTGAGCCCTCGTGCCTTTGCCACGCTGAGGATGCAGGACCCTAGCGTTCCCCCACCGATAATCACGGCTTGTGGCAACAGCCCGGCAGAAGCTGGAATCATCGAGAGAATGTGAAAAGCATTCGCAAGAGGCTCAACCATGACTGCCGCCGCATCAGTGACATGATCCGGGAGGGGATGAACGTTTTTGCGGGGCACGATGACGTATTCGCCAAACCCTCCATGAGTTTGATCCATACCCAGGAGCCGCCATGTCGCGCAGCAGTTTTGTCTGCCGCTCCGGCAGGCACCGCAGATGCCGCAGGTTATCAACGGATTGATCGAGACGCGCTTCCCAGCAAGTTCGTCGTCCCCATCTGTAACGACACCCATCGTCTCATGACCAAGAATGAGTCCCGGCTGACGACGTGCGCTATGCCCAAGGAATCCGTGGACATCCGAGCCACAAATCCCAGTGGCGAGAACCCGTACCTTGACGTCACCAGCCCCAGGTTTGGGCTCCGCCACGTCGAGCATTTCGAGCTTCTTGAATTCAGTGAGTACGAGAGCTTTCATTGAGCAGTCCAACCTCCATCGATAAACAGGGTGCTTCCGGTGACAAACGATGATGCATCTGAAGCCAGAAAGACGGCGGCTCCAGCGATTTCGTGGAGTTCTCCCCATCTCCCCATCGGAATCTTTGACACAAATGCGCGATATTTCTCCGGATCATCCAAAAGCGGTTTATTCATATCCGTTGCAAAAGGTCCAGGGCAAATCGCGTTGACGGTGACCCCCGACTGTGCCCATTCCAGCGCCAGCACTCGTGTAAGGTTGGCGACGCCTGCTTTGGCCGAGCAATAGGGGGCTCGCCCAGCAATGGCGACAACGCTAAGAATGCTGCCCAAGTTAATCACGCGTCCCCAGCCACGCTCACACATTTGGGGTCCGAGGGCGCGGGCACACAGAAACGGCGCTTTCAGGTTGACGGCTACCACGGCGTCAAAGTCTTCCTCTGACAGCTCTTGGGCAAGTCCCCGAGTGTTGATGCCTGCGTTATTGATGAGGATGTCGATTGGGCCCAAACTTGTCTGAGCTTCGTCAATGACGCGGCTCACGTCGACGGACAGCGTCACATCTGCTCGCCCCGCAAACACCCTGCGGCCGGTAGCTTCCGTGATTTCTCGAGCGGCTTGTTCGCCCTCTTGCAGGTTTCGGCTGACGATGGCAACGTCGGCACCCGCTTGAGCCAGCGCCTCCGCCATGACGCGTCCGAGGCCCTTCGAGCCACCTGTCACAAGCGCACGTCTGCCTTCAAGTCGGAAGCTGTCGAGGACGTTCATTTCCGTAGCCAGCCTAACTTCTTCATGTTCTCTACGCTTCTCTCCATTTGTAGTCTCTCGTATTGGCACACAGCTGCGTCCGGCTCTCCCCGCTCTACGGGTGTTCGCCAATCATCAGATTCTGGAAGGCAATTCCTCATTGCCGTCTGGAGGCAAGTATCTACCTCCAGACCCGCGTTCAGATCATATCCGTTCCACCAATCTGGTGAACGCAGCCGAATGTGCCGAGCAAAATGTGCTCCGGGTTCCAACGTGGCGGTAAGCCCAGGTTGTCGCGCATTGAGGATTTCTGCGATCTCGGCAAGTGGAACAGCCCCGTCACCAATCGGACATCGAACCAGGCGGTAGCCCTCGGCAGTGAAATGGGCTCGATAGTCTTTCAGATGCACGTGCCGAACCTTGTCCGCGACGCGGTGAGCAAACGCAATCGGATCCTCGGCGACGGCCAATGGGTTGCCAGTATCAAAGCAGATCCCCACGGATGCACCTCCCAGTTCAGCAAATTCCAGCAGGTCCCAGCTTCCAAAATCCTGGTGGTCTTCAATTGCGAGCGTCAGACCGGCATCCGCAAACTTTCGGCCCAACAAGGGCATCTCGGTGCGAATCTTTTTAACGATCTCATTCCAATCAAATGCGTTGTCTGAGCGATCACCAGACAGAACTGGGGAAAGGTGGGTGCGAATGACCTTCACTCCCAACCTTATGGCCAGGTCAAACCCTTGTGCGAGGCAATCAATTGGCCAGGGTCCACTGATAACGGGCTGGATCTCGGCCCGAGTCAGGCGGCCTTTGAGCTGTTCGATCTGAGCGTCAGAGAGGGCGGCGACGTGATGGTAGTGAAACTCAATGCTGGCCGCACCCATCTCCTCTGCCAAATTTGTGAACCACAACGCATCACGGGGCGCAGGTGACTGCCCCTGAATCCCCAGGGTGTAGGTGAGGCCATATGGGTTTGGGCCCACCCTCAGCATTAAGCGCTCTCGGATGCCACGGGGTTTGTCAGCTGCCCAATCTTTTCTATCTCGATCGTGACTGAATCTCCAGGCTGCAGCCAGACGGGAGGCTTCTGTGCCATTCCAACTCCATGTGGGGTGCCAGTGAGGATCACGGTGCCAGGAAACAGCGTCGTGGAGCCACTTAGGAATTCAATGAGGGCAGGGACGTCAAAGATCATGTCGTTGGTGTTCCACGACTGCACTTCGTTCCCGTTGAGGATTGTCTTAATTGCGAGTTCGTTTGGGTTGGGAATCTTGTCTGCCGTCACAATCCACGGGCCCAACGGGCAAAACGTATCGAAGCATTTGCCTCGGCACCATTGGCTGCCTCCACGTCGGATCTGCCAATCACGCGCGCTGACGTCGTTTGCACACGTGTAGCCAAGGACGTAATCAAGGGCATTCTCGCGGGATGCATTTCGGCACTCGCGGCCAATGACCACCGCCAACTCACATTCGTAGTCGACTTCGTCGCTGGCGAGGTGAACTGGGAGGAGAATCGGATCACCAGGGTTCTGAAGGGTGTTGGGAGTCTTGACGAAGAGAATCGGATACTCCGGAACTCTTGCTCCAGACTCTGCGGCATGGTGACGGTAGTTCAGCCCAATTCCAAGGATCGCCGCTGGCACAATGGGAGCCAGAATTCGCGCTATAGGCACCAGCTCACCTGTGGTGACTAAGTCGCCTGGAAATCCGTTGGCAAATACGGCCGCTTGACCGTCATCTTGGAGTGCACCGCTGCGTACGCAACCCTCGCTGTCGAGGAACCGGATGATCTTCATCCGCCTGAGTTTGCACCAATTTTGGCGTCTTAGGCTGTCTTGCCAGAGTTTCTGCGCTTATTGGCCGCGACGGTTACCGTCTTGCCCTGCGCCTTGCCTGCGGAGAGTTCTTCCAGTTCGGCCAAAACCTCGTCTCGCTGGTCGCTGTTCTGACCACTAGAAACATAGACCTGGGCACCGCATATCAACCCCACACCGGCAGCAATAATGCAGAGCAACGCAAGTGCCAGTCGTTCGCCAGTGATATAGCCAAAGAGCCAGATCACAAATCCGAGAATCACCGATGCAACTAGCCCGGCCTGAATGCCTGCCCTTAGCCTTGTATATTTCTCGGAGCGCATAGAAAAGTTATACCGACCTGAGCAGGTTCGCACAACCGATATTATTGAAATCGGTAAGATTTTTGACAAAGCGAGCAAGGATTCGACCTATTCGTGAATTTTCGGTTCAACTGTTCCGGCCAAGTTCAAAACGGGACCGCCTTGGGACCGGACCGGAACAGTCTTACCGGTTAAGCCCGTAAGCATGGATTTATGGCTTGGCCAACAGATGGGAACTCTCTTCTCTAGGGTAGGTTCTAGGGGATGTCCGTTGAGTATTTGAAGCGAATTTTGAGCGCTCGTGTGTACGATGTCGCGATCGAATCGCCTCTCGATTACGCGGCGCTGCTAAGTTCTCGTCTGGGGAATTCCGTATGGCTGAAGCGGGAAGACCTCCAACCCATTTTCTCTTTCAAACTCCGTGGCGCCTACAACAAGATGTCAGCGCTGTCGCCGGAAGAGCTTCAAGGAGGAGTCGTGGCTTCCTCTGCTGGCAACCACGCTCAGGGTGTGGCGCTTGCGGCTCGGAAGCTTGGCGTGGAAGCGGTGATTGTGATGCCGATTACCACTCCCCAGATTAAAGTTGACGCGGTGCGAAGGCTCGGTGCCGAAGTTGTTCTCAAGGGGGATAACTACGACGGAGCCTTTGAGTTTGCCAGTCAACTTTGCCGCGAGAAGGGCCTAACCTTTGTTCACCCGTACGACGATCCCGATGTGATTGCAGGTCAGGGGACAGTCGGGATGGAGATCCTGAAGCAGCTTACAGGTCCGCTGGACGCAATTTTTGTCCCTGTTGGAGGCGGTGGCCTCATCGCTGGTATCGCTGAGTTTGTCAAGGAGATGCGACCAGACGTGAAGGTAATTGGCGTCGAGCCCGAAGACGCGGACGCAATGGACCGTTCACTGAAGGCCGGCGAACGGATTCGTCTCACTTCAGTTGGAAGCCTTGCCGACGGCGTTGCTGTTCGCCAAGTGGGCGTGGAGACGTTTCGGATCGTTCAAGAACTCGTTGACGAAATCATCGTTGTCTCCAACGATGAAATTTGCGGCGCTGTGAAGGAGATTTTCGAAGACAGGCGATCCGTGCTCGAGCCAAGTGGGGCGCTTGCCTATGCTGGTCTCAAGCGATACGTGGAGCGTGAGTCGGCCAAAGGTCTGTCGCTAGTAGCCATTGCGTCGGGGGCGAACATGAACTTTGACCGGCTTCGTCATATATCAGAGCGCGCCGAAATTGGTGAACGCCGAGAGGCAGTGATCGCCGTAACCATTCCAGAAAGGCCGGGCAGCTTCAAGGCGTTCTGTGCCGCCATTGGGGCAAGAAACGTTACGGAGTTCAACTATCGATTCGCTGACTCAAGCCAGGCACATGTTTTTGTGGGACTGCAGATCGCTGACTCCATCGAATTGACGGAAACGGTCGAGACGCTGACTCAACTCGGTTATGTGACGATTGATTTGACCGATAACGAAGTTGCGAAGCTACACGTTCGCCATATGGTTGGAGGCAAAGCCCATCACGTTGCATCCGAGACGATTCTCAACTTCCAATTCCCGGAGCGGCCAGGAGCGCTAATGAACTTTCTGCAGCGGATGGGAGAAAGATGGAACATCAGCTTGTTCCACTATCGAAACCATGGCGCCGACTTCAGCAGAGTCCTTGTGGGAATGCAGGTCCCTGCGGGCGATAGTGGTGAATTCGAGCGGTTTTTGGCTGAGCTTGAATATCCTTATACAGACGAGAGCGCAAACCCAGCGATTGGGATGTTTTTGTAGGGCCGAAAGAATAGAGATAGGACGCAATCGACAGTGAAGCTCAAGACCCCAGGTGAAATCGACGCGATGGCAGTGGCAGGCAAAGCCGCCGCCAAAACCCTTCAGCGGATGAAGACCGTGATCGCGCCAGGAATGACGACGATGGACCTTGAAGAGGTCGCGCGGGAAGAATTGAAGGCTAACGGTGCCCGTCCCGCTTTATTGGGCTACCACCCTCGGTTCAGCCGCGTACCGTATGAGTTCGCCGCCTGTATCTCCGTGAACGACGAAGTTATACATGGCCAGCCTTCCGCATCGAAAGTCCTCCGGGAGGGCGATGTTGTTGGGTTGGATTTGGTCGCCGACGTCGATGGCTGGCTGGCGGACACTGCCATCACCGTTCCGGTTGGCGCGATCAACGTCAAAGCTCAGCGTCTGCTCTCCATTACCCAGGAAGCACTCCGTCACGGTATATCCAAAGCTGTTGCAGGAGGCAGGATGGGAGATGTTTCCAGCGCGGTTCAGCGCCTTGTGGAGCGGAATGGTTTCGGCATCATCCGCGAGCTTTCTGGACATGGCGTCGGCAGCGAAGTTCACGAAGAAGGAATCGATGTCCCCAACTTTGGTCTCCCCGGAAAAGGGATACCGCTTCGACCCGGAATGACTTTCTGTATCGAACCGATGGTTACCGCAGGCAACCCTGCGATCAAACATCGTCAGGGCGATCCCTGGGCGGTACTGACACGGGACGGATCTATTGGTGCCCACTTTGAGCACACCGTCGCCATTACTGAAGACGGACCGCGCATTCTCACACTCCTGAACTAGGGACACGCGTTGGACTCCCGTGATTTACGGGGATTCATCGCATTTTCCGTATGGTCCCTGTGGTTTAAAGGAATTTGCCCTATATTAAGGTATCAGTCCGTAGGGTGTAACCCAATTGCTGGGGTCGGTATCTAAGTGTTTCGGATCTCTTACGGGAACGAAATAATAGGGAAATTCAATAGAAATAAGTGACTACAAAGAATTGCAGTACTGTAGTTGAGACTATTCTTCAGATGGAATATCTTGGCGGTGATGGGAGATAGCTAGCGTTCCTCGAGCATCGGTTCTTCAAGAGCTGCGGACTCACGCTGGCTATTGGGAGGTGGATTCTCGCACGTGGCAGTTCACGAGCGAGAGCGCACAGACGCTATCGGCGCTCTCTTGTCTGCGCGTCGGCATCTCAATGTCTTGGCCAGAGATCCTACACGAAAACTGTCGATCCAAAGTACTTGCGGTGATGAGAAAGGCCGCCTCGTCCAGGGTGTCGTTCTGTACCGATGCAGAAGTTGTTACCGCTCTTGGCGTGACAAAGCGGGTGCAAATTGTTGGAGACTGCCCCCGAATTGGGACACTGCGCGGCTTTGTGGTTGAGTTTCCGCAGCAAGGTTCTGATGCAGCTGGTTCGGCATTCACGATTCACGGCGATACCGAATCGGGCGCAACCGTCGCAGAATTTATTGCGAGCCTTCCCATACCGACTATTGCCTACGAATGGGAGTCTGGAATGGTGATCGAAGCCAACGCTGCGATTCTCCAAGATTACGGATTCACTCTAGACGAGCTTAGCGGAATGCACTTTTCTGAGCTCTGGCCAACTGACTTAGCCCCCGATATTCGAGATTTGAAGTCGAAGGTTAATCCAGATCGACCGTTCTCCGTGCAGACCCTTCACCGCCGAAAGAACGGCACCCAGGTTGAAGTAGAAGTCTCAGTTCATCCTGCACGTATCAACCATCGGCGGGTGCGTGTTCTCATCTGCAGGAATATCTCGGAGACGAAGCGGGTCGAGCGAAATCTTCTGCTGTCAAATGAGCGGTTAAGTCTATTGGCGAGGATTGCTGGAGCCGTCGTTGGGTCCTTGCCCCTTGACGAACAGGCTTCGTTGATGGCAAGTCAGATTCAAGAGGCGTTCTCCGTGGATGCGTGTGTCATCAGGCTCCTAAGAGAGGACCGGCTCGATCTCCTTGCTAGTTCAGGAGTCGAGCGTCAAGCCCTTGCGGATCGGATTTTCTCCGGCGAGGGCCTACCTGCAAAAGTCATTGTTGCAGGGGCGCCCATTTCGGTTTTTGATGTCGGTGAGTCTGGAGATCTCCCTCCTTTGGACTCGCCTGACTACAGCCGGTACGCATTTGTGTCCTATGCCGGTGCGCCGCTGGTGGTTAAGGATCAGGTGATCGGCGTCGTTGGGATCTTCACCGAAACTGAGCTGCGCGAATTCAGCGCCACAGATTTGGCCCACCTCCAAATCGTGGCAAACAACTTGGCCATTGCCGTTCACAACCACCAGCTCTATGATGAACTGCAGGATCATCGATCAACACTGGAGACTAGTGAAGAGCGGCTCAGACTCATTACAGAAGCGAGCACCGACGGAATATGGGAGTGGGACCGCGCCTCTGATGCCTTTACGTGGTCTGAACGAATCTATGATCTGCTCGGAATCAAGAACTCCGGAGCGATTCCCCGAACGGCGAGTGCGCTAGGGATCGTACACCGCGAAGACCGGCCAAGTCTGCGCTTAGGAGTCATCAGAAACATACGTCACGGACGTCAGTTTAGCCAGGAGGTTAGGCTACGTCGTGGAAACGGCACCTATGGACACTTCGAAGCCAATGGACGAGTTGTTCGCGATAAGAATGACCGAGTTGTCCGAATTGTTGGATCCATCCATGACATCAGCGAGCGGGTTCAGCGTGATCGCGAGTTAGAGGCGGTTGCCATGATCAGCCTTGCCCTGCGCGAGGTGGAAACGACGCGTGAAATGCTGCCGGTTATCTCCGATCAGATTGTCAAGACGTTAGGAATCGAAAGTCTTGGACTAGGAATCGTTGAACCAGCATCGGAGCGAGTTGTGATTCGCCATGCGACTGGCGTTTTCTCGGATCTGGTGGGAGAAGAATTTGCAAGAGGGGAGGGCCTGATTGGAAAGGTTTTTGCAGATGCCAAAGTCAAGTTCGCACCCAATCTGCGAGATGAGCCGAGATCGGTGGTCAGGGAAGTCGGGACGACCCCAACTGCCGTCCTCGGTGTTCCACTGGTCGCCCGAGGCGAGGTCATTGGCGTCCTATGGCTTGGTAAGAGCTCTGAGCCAGGATATGAACATGCGGCATTTAATCCTGGAGAAGCCCGCGTTCTAGCCATCCTTGCTGAGATTGCTGCTGCATCACTAAGGAGAGCGGGACTTCGCGAGCGAACCGAGTTTCACCTTAGGCGGCTCAGGAGCCTCAGCATTATTCATGCTTCCGTGAGTGAGAATCGAGACCTCACCACTACACTCAACGTCCTCTTAGATCAGCTTCGATCTCAAACACTGGTGGATTCGGCCCTTATTCACACCTATGACGAGGCTGAAGGCCTCTTCCACATGGTGGGATCGGTGGGCCTAGATGACGGTGTTGAATTGCCTCCATTGG
Source organism: uncultured Armatimonadota bacterium (assembly GCA_903927025.1). Classification (GTDB taxonomy): domain Bacteria; phylum Armatimonadota; class Fimbriimonadia; order Fimbriimonadales; family Fimbriimonadaceae; genus Fimbriimonas. The sequence continues at coordinate 149,238 of CAIYLG010000008.1, read as the reverse complement.
GTCGCAATTTGGTCATCAGTAGATGCCATGGCAACCTCGTCGATCTTTTAGAGCAAGGAGTTCGAGGACGCCGGTTCGCCAAGATGATCGCGTGGGGCTACACGTCCTATTTAGCGGTCCCACTGATTGCAAACGAACAGGTTCTTGGACTGATGGAGATCTTCCATAAGTCTGAACTTCCACAGAACGTCGAACTCGACACGTTTGCCGAGATGCTGGCGAGCCAGGCTGCCATCGCCGTTGACAATACGAATCTGCTGAAGAGTCTTAGGAGCGCGAATCGGGAGCTAACCGCTGCCTACGATGCGACAATTGAAGGTTGGGCCCGCGCCTTAGACCTCCGCGATCATGAGACGGAGGGCCATACGCGACGCGTGACTGAGATGACGGTAGAACTCGCAAAACTCATGAAGGTTCCGGCTGCTGAGATTGCCCACATGCGCCGCGGGGCACTGCTTCACGATATTGGAAAGATGGCGATTCCAGACAGCGTGCTCTTGAAGCCGGGTGAACTTGACCAGAACGAGTGGGTGATTATGAAGCGCCACCCTGGAATTGCACTTGACCTTCTAGAGCCAGTCAGTTTTCTGAAGCCAGCAATCGAGATTCCATTCTGCCACCACGAAAAGTGGGATGGTTCGGGCTATCCGCGAGGTCTCAAAGGAAAGGAAATTCCTCTGTGTGCGAGGATCTTTGCCGTGATCGACGTCTGGGATGCGCTCAGATCTGACCGGCCTTACCGTAAGGGTTGGTCTGCAGAGCAGGCAGTCCATTTCATCCGCGTTCAATCGGGTCGCCATTTTGACCCGGATGTGGCCGAAGCTTTCCTCAGTAACCGCGAACTCATTGACCGCTGCAGCCGTTAACCGAGACGTTTGACCCTGTTTGGGTGCGTCTTGGCCTCTCCAGCCGTATTGGTAGGTGAATGCTTCTTCGTATTGGGGTCTTGATGGGCCTATGGTGTACTTGGCTTGGCGCCGCTTCAGCAGGGTTCGCAACCGTAGCGGAGGCCCCTTCGGTTTCGTTTCAAGGGCGCCCGGTGCGGTTTTCAAATTCTGAGAAACCGTACTACCTTGGCAACTGCGTCATGGTATCCCTTCGGCCGGTGTGCAGTGCGATGGGAGCTTCTGTTCGGCACAGCAGAGACGCCATCCACTGGACAGTGACTCGGGGTGAAGATCGCATCGATTACGCGCTGGGGGACTCTTGGATAATCTTCAACGGGGCAAAGAAGGAGATGCCAGAGCGGGCGGAAGGTCGCGGTGATGTGCTCTTTGTACCGTTCGAGTTTGTGGACGAGATGTCCGGGGGAGGTTTGGCCATCAACTGGGAGGGCACCAGCTCAAAAACGCCAGAGATTTTTTACCGAGCAAAGCCATTGCGCTTTCGTCGGGACGAACAACCGCTTCGAATTGGCGGTGCCGTCTACGTTGCAGTGAGACCGACTGCGAGCGCCATTGGCGTCGGTGTGGAAGGGGGCGACAGAAAGCCACTCGTTTTGACACGTGCTCTCGACCGCCTCACCTACGAGCCAGGGCACCACAGCTTCGTATTCAACGAAGCGCAGAAACTCATGCGTAACCCCTCGTTCTCCAAGGGACGGAACCTCTTTGTGCCGATTGAACTCTTTCGAGCTCTCGTGGGCGACGAACTCTACAGCCGTTAGTGCTTTACGCCGCGCAGCACGATCAGCCAACCCTTTCCCCCAGGAACGGGAATTGGCTTGTCTAGATCCCAAGTGTGGTTGGGCTGAAATCCCTCAATCGCCGGACTGATTGCGCTTGCTTGGCTCGAATCGATCCCAAGCTCCTTCCAGTTGATCTTGAGGTTCGCGGACAGCTCATTCTTCGTCCAGTTAGCAACCGCGATCAACACCTTGTCCTTGGACCGGTATACGGTGGCAAGCACCTGTTTGGAGCCTGTCTTTACCGGGCAGTTGGCATCCCACCAACCTATCATTTTCGATCCAGCCATCCCAAATTGGTCCCAAAATCGCCACATAGATGTTGGATCACCGCTCCAGCCCAGGCGACAGGTTTCTCCAAACAGCATTCCTCTCCACACGTTGCCGCCCCCCTGAAGCATCTCGCTCATCACCCCGTAAGGAATGCCGGACATGGCTACGAGCCAATAGTCAGGGGTGGCACTTGCATAGTCAAATCCCTCGCCAAACCAAATTCGGTCGATATATGGAAATAGCTCCATGTAGATGCTGGTACTGGATCCCCTTGCAGCAAGCGGGTCTTCGTGATTCCACGAGTGGAGGTCAATAAGTGGCGAAGGACGGTTTGACTCCAGGATACGCCTTGCGCGGAGCAGGCTGGCTCGGTCAAGGGCGGTGTCGTCTATGTAAACGCCGTCGATACCAATATTCTTGGAGAGCCAGTCCAGGCCATTTAGGTAGTACTCAGTCCAGGGCGAATCTGGTTTTGTGATCACCGACAGATCGATCTGGCCCTTGTATTTGCCATCCAGGTCGTTCGTCCATGCGGGGATGAAGTTATCCCCCAGTGCCTCAGTAAGGGTTGGATGGGCACCGTTCGGGTTGATCACCGTCTTTGCTTTGGGCCCCGGACCAGGTTCGATGATTGAGTCTCCAAAACTGGCGAGTGCCCAAAACTCTGGAAGCTGCCACGTGAGTTCGCGGGTGGTGTAGTACGCCTTCACTCGAATTTTCTCATCGTGCGCGAGTTTGGTGAACCTCGCAAGGTCAGGCACAGAGAAGTCGTTGAATGGGTAGTTGATAAATGGGTTGATCGGAAGACTTTGATGAACGTTGATGACGTTCGCCCCAGCCTTTGTCGCGGTGCCAACGATGTCTTCGTTGGACTGTGAGCCCGCTCCGCCGCCTGGATGGTAGTAGCGTGTGCTCCACTGGGCTTCCGTGTTAATTGGCCGAGAAGGGGTGAGCTGCAGGTCGAAGTTGAACTCCAAAACTTCGCCTTTCCGCATGATCCGCGGACCGCTGTAAGCCTGAAGCAGCCGTTCGGAACCGGCTACAGGGTGCACTTTGACCCCGCCTAACCCATGGTTGCCCCATGAATCCGGCAAGTTGAGCGGTCGGTAGCCGTAGTAAATGTTCACGAGTGGGCGTTCGTAGTTGCCCCCCTTTAGCCGCAGCTGCGCCCCGACAGAGGGGTTCCCGATCCACACACAGTCTTGCTGGAAGGCCACGTTCCACTTCCAGTCGGAGTGGTCAGGCGTGTAGCCGCCCCGGTACCCGAGTCCAAGCTGATACTCCGCTGCAGAGGCGAGGTATGGGATTTCCAGTCGGACATCCGTTAGATCCAGGTAGGACTTTGCGGAGAGTCGGATTCGATACTTCAGGAAGCCGTCGAAGGAAGCGACTCCCGCTAGTTGGAGACTGCAAGACTCGGAATCCCAGTCTGATATCCAGGTTGAGTGATCAGCTCCTTCCTCGGTGAAGCGCGCAGGAGACTGATGCCATTTGACGGGATTGTTCTTCGAGTCCAAGACGAGCCGGGCGGGCTGACTCAGCAGCTTTGAGCCAGTCGCTGAAGAGATCTGTTGGGGAAGACCGTCCTTCCCAACCTGAACCGTCACAGAAGTGAGGTGAACCTGATTACCGGTTCTTTGAACGGGAGAGAAACCTTTTGTGGGTGCGGTGCCTTCACCGATGCTTGACGGAAGCAGCCATTTGAGACGGGCAAGTCTCCACCCTTCATCGAGCCCATGGTTGGGCAGGGGTTGCCCAGAAACATCAACATGAATCGTAGCCACAGAATCGACAAACTCTCCCGATTCTCCAAGCGCCGATTGAATCTTGACTTTGCCATCGACAGTGCCCGCATCCTCTGCTTCCAACCCAATCCATAGCGGCTGAATCCAACCGGGCTTTACTTCAATTGAGTCAGAACCGGAGGCGGCAACCGCTAAGTTCAAACAAACCGGATGAGCCGTTGAGGGGAAAGAGGTTAGGTCTACCGTTCGGATATGAATTGGAGTGACGCCGTTATTGAACAGAGAGACCTGAAATACAAAGAACTCACCGGGTCTCGCCTTTCCATCGAACTGCGACAAGCCGATGCCCTCACGATTCAGCCAAGATTTTGGTAATCGATCTCGGCGACGAACCGGGTTCTCCCGAGCGTCTGAAACCATGACCACGCGATCATGGGCATGAGTTTCCATCCACGTGGTTCGCTGTTCTGGGCTGGCATAAGAGCCTTCTCCAACATCGGCAGGGTGGGCCTGATATACAGCGGCTGCGGCAAGAAGGGCGGCGGCAAGGCTACAGAGCATGTGGATGGGATTCTACCGGCGAATGAGCGCGAGCGCCGTGTTCTCCGGTAAGGTGCACATCGAGGTTCATTGATGATTAAGGCCACACTCATAGTTGCGCTTGTGCTCCTTTTCTCCGTTGCAGTCATGGCAGATGCCAGCACTCATACCGCCGGATGGAAAAGCTTCCTCCGTCAGCAGATTCCCATTCTTGGGCATCGAAACTGGATCGTGATCGCGGACTCCGCGTACCCGGCTCAGAACAGCTCAGGAATCACCACCGTTGAAACCGGTGCCACCCAAGTCGAAGTCGTGCAGGAAGTCATGCGGCAATTAGCCACAGCCAAGCACGTCGCTCCGATTATCTACCTAGATGCCGAGCTGAAGCACCTAAACGACAGCTTGGCGCCTGGAGTTGACCACTACAAGAACGATCTTCATCGGGCTCTAAATGGTCACGCTACCCAGAGCCTCCTTCACATGGATCTGATCAACAAGCTTGACGAATCCGGTAAGACGTTCAAGGTTGTGATTCTCAAGACCAACATGACGCTTCCCTATACGTCCGTGTTTATCAACTTGGACTGCAAGTATTGGGGTCCAGCCAAAGAGAAGCAGCTTCGCGAAATCATGAAGAAGCACTAACTCAAAAGCTGAACCTAGTGGAGGACGGCAGACGCCGCTTTCGCAAAGTCACCGAGGTGCGAGTAGTCCCCTGTCGATGTCACAAACATATAGCCTCGGATGCCTTTGGCGTCTGAGGCTATTTTTATCCATTTGTCGATGGGTGCCATCGTGGATCCTGCATCGGTAGTGCCAACTAATATTTGGGAGTAACCCTGTCTAGCAAAGTAGCCAGAACTGGGGAGCCCGTTCGCCGAGTTGTCGTTGAGAATCAGCGTCTGCTTGGGCACATCGCGGAGTGAGTCAGACGTGCCGCCCTGCATGAAATAGTAGCTGTCCTTCGAGTTTGCGTTTGGGTCGAACATATTGCTGTTCGTGACGATTTGGACCCCAGGCACGATCGTCTTCGCAAAGTTGTACTCATCTCTCACGAGCCTGCCCAACATCTGGCCTGGCGTCGTCTGGGTGGCCTCGCAGCCAGGATCCCAGCCCAGTGCCTGAACGTTGTCTAGGTTGAGGTGCAGAGTCTTGGCATGGGTCAATGCGATCACCCTCCGGATCTCGGTTTTCAGCAAGGACTTTGCCTTTGGCTCCGAAAAGCAGAAGGTGGGGTTGTTGTGGATGAGGGCCGCCGCATAGTAGTCCATCACGACGATTTGTCCCTCTCGCAGCTTGGAGTTGCCAAGGACGGAGGGCGGCTTGGGGTCATGAAAGACGTCAAAACCTGGCGTTGTTGAACCGGGAGGAATGAACGTGTCGTTGACGTCGTCGACGTCAACAAATTCATTGAAAATCGCACCATCGTCTCCTCGGATCGAGAGAGGACAGTCGTCTCGGCGCGTGATATTCAGCACGCCAGCGTCTTCAAGCGTGAGATCGTCTATCCAAAGCTTTGCGTTCGCGATAGGCAGCACACCCAGTTGTAGGTTCACCGTCGTGTTCTCTTGGCTGTTGAAAACCAGCACATTGCGCCCCCACTCTGGGGTGTTCTGCCAGTCAAAGTAGCCCAGCACCTGGTTGTTTGCGCCCAGGGGAGTCAGGGTAATTGCCGCTCCTTGGGCGGCGGCAGTCTTTGTCCAAATGGAGAGTCGGTATTGGTGCCAGGGCTGCACGGTGATCGCCTGCTCATAGACCACTTTGCTTCCAGCCGCCATAGCAGGTTGCCCCTCAACTCGAAGAGATGCCGGGCCGCCGTGCTTCATCGCTGGATCCAGAAATGCGGCAACACCAGGGTGGGCGGCTGCCTTGAACCCGGTCGGGAGGTCTCCGGCGATAGTATCGAAGCCGCCACCCGCAATCGGCGGGGGCGGGTCTGAGGGTCTCAGCTTTCCGCCGGTGACGACAAAGTGGACATGCCGACACGGCATCGACTCTACTAGCGAAGGATCTAGTTTGAGCAGGTCTCGGCCAAATCCAACGTTGGCAATGGATGGGATGAATTCTATGTTGAGACGACGGGCGGCAGCCGTAACTTGGTTGAGGGCGGCTGCGTAAGGGGCCGGAACCTTGGCAAAGGCTTCAAGGGTGGGGTCTCGGTAGATCACCCCGTTGTAACCGGCGGTAGAGGCATCTTGTAGCGTCTTGAGGGCCCTTTCTGTGTCTCCAGGCTGTTGAAGGTTCGCCGAGAGCATGAACCACCTCAAGATCGGCTCAGGCGGCTTAGGACTACCTGTAGCTTGTTGACCAATGCACAGGGAGTAGACGAGAAGGCTCAGCATTTTGCGGTTATGGGTTCAGAGTCGCCTTTTGACCAGTGAGGCCCATCGCAAGGCAGACTTTCACCGTGGCAGACGACTTATTCAGTGTGTAGAAGTGGATGCCAGGGGCTCCACCCTGAAGAAGCTGGGCGCACTGCTCGGCTGACCACTGAATGCCGACCTGACCGATAGCTTCCTCGTCTCCCTCATGCTTCAGCACGTCCTCGCGCAGTCGGGTCGGCAGGTTGACACCAAACTGTCCCTCGAATTTCTCGAGTTGCGAAAAACCCGTGATTGGCATGATTCCAGGCACTACTGGTACTTCTACTCCAGCGTTCCGCAATTGCTCCACAAATCGAAAATAGCTTTCATTGTTGAAGATCATTTGCGTGACGAGGAACTCGCAGCCTGCATCGATCTTTTGCTTTAAGTGGTCGATTCCAATTGCCAGATCCTGGGTTTCTTTGTGGCCCTCTGGATAGCACGCGCCGCCCATGCAAAAGTCATGCCGGGTCCGGAGGAAGTTCATCAGGTCCAACGCATACGGGAAGTCTCCGGTCGGGGCATCGTGAGCCAAATCCTTGGGGCGGTCCCCACGCAGCGTCATGATGTTGAACACGTTGGATTCCCAAAGCTGGTCGGCAATGGAGTCAATCTCGTCTCGGCTATGACACATGCCGGTGAGATGGGCCATGACTTCACCGTCTGTATGAGCCTTGATCGAGCGGCAGGTGTCCAGGCTCAGGGCTCGAGTGCTCCCTCCAGCGCCATAGGTGACGGAGACGAAGTCCGGCCCGATCGGAGCAAGCCGATCAATCACCCGAAGCAGCGCGTCTCTTCCAACCTCGGTTTTGGGTGGGAAGAATTCAAACGATACGGTCGGAGAGGGGCCGTTCAACAGCTTGGAAATGCGCATCAGATTACGGTGACCATTATGAGAGGTTCCAACAAAGCTTGCTGCAAAGGCACTGTGGACGAAGGAATAAAATGGATTCAGGCTTACAAGTCGGGTGGGGGGTGTCCTTTAACACGTGCAATCTTCCGTTTCGGCCAAATAAAGTACTCGCGACGTCCATCCTACTTATCGACACGCGCTTCGAACGGTTTCGATGGGAAGATAGAGGTGGTTTGGATCATCGAGGAAGGCTCTGAAACCAAAGTCGAGGTTCATGTACCGCTGCCCGGCTCGTCGATTGCGTCCAAAACGAGGGCGTAAATCCCAATTTCCTCAGCGGCATGCGCCACTTGGAGAATGGCTCGGGTTAGACACAGGCGACCTAGCCCTTTCGACTTGGCTGAGTTGTCCACGGCGAGTCGTCCGAGTAAGACTACGCCTATCTCACCACCTGGAAGTCTTTTTCGGGGTAGCGTTTCGGCACTGACTGTGCGCGTTACCAGCGTTTAGTACGCGAGGATTCGTGTGTTGCCTGTCCGCTCTACGGAGACGTGGGTAACACCCAGGTTACGGTCGGCATTTTGACGAGCTTGTCGCAGCAGAAAATGATTGAGGGATGGATTGCCACAATCAATTGAAGCTCGATCATGGTGGGGTTGAAGCGTCTCGAAGAGCACCGGATGGCTCAAGAGGCAGGGTCCGATGTCGGTTCGGATTTGCTCCTGAAGTCGGCAATTGCGGCTCGAAGCGCCGAGGTTGGTTGCTCTGGTCTCTCAATGGCGGCGACAAAACTATCGAAGTCTCGTTGAGACAGTGTGATCCGCTGGTGTTGCTCCAGAACTGCCTGAGCTTTGTCGGCCAGGGCTGATTCTGTAAAATCGGTTATTGACTGACCCAACAGGGTGGCAGCCTCCTCAGCTTGGTGCTTGATCCGCGCACTGACACGGCAGCTTAGCCGAGCATAGTTGTTATCCATGGGTTCAACGTCCATTTTGGGGGTGTCTGTGTGTGTCATTGTGCCGCACGGCTTCACATTAATAGATCTGCTGGATTTACTCGAGTGCGAGGGTCCCTACAGGTTTGGCCGTATTGGGTCCTTCATTCCAGATCCAGATCTAATCCTCGCCTATCGGATGTTGAAATACTTCGCGTCCGGGTGGTGGACGATGATCGCGCTAGTGGACTGCTCGGGGATGAGCATGAACTCTTCGCTTAGCTCTAGACCGATGTCTTGGGGGCTAAGGAGTTCGAATAGCTTGGCCTGATCCTCCAAGTTGGGGCAGGCGGGGTAGCCGAAGGAGTAACGGGCGCCGTGATACTTCGCGCTGAAGAGAAGGCGCATCTCGTCCGGTTCTTGATCGGCGATGCCCATTTCACTCCGAACCTGCCGATGCCAATACTCAGCGAGGGCTTCTGCAGTCTCTACGCTCATACCGTGCACAAAAAGGTAGTCCTGAAAGTCGCCCTTTGCAAACAGTTCCTTTTCGAGGGCCGTGGCGTCGGAGCCGACCGTGACAATCTGGAATCCAACCGTGTCTGTCGCGTGAGTCTCGCTGGGCAGAAAGAAGTCGGCCAAGCACAGCCGCCGACCGTCTCGCTGTCGGGGGAAGTTGAAGCGCAGCCATTCGGTTTTGAGGTCGTCGCGGTAAATGATCAGGTCATTGCCTGAACTCGAACAAGGGAAGTAGCCCCACTTCACCTTTGGCTTGAGCACGGATGCAAGCTCTCGCTTCAAGCGGTCATAGATTGGACCAGCGCTCTGTTCCAGCCACTGGGTGAACTCGATATTGCCCATTCCCTCGGGGCGCTTGAACTGCCACTGGCCTCGGAACAGGGCGATGGGATTGATGTACTTGTACAGCTCAAAGATGTCGAACTTCTGGTGACGCCTTGCACCATAGAAGGGAAGTGCGGGTGGATTTGACACAGGCACAACGTCGCTCTTGGTTCCGTCGAATACGTAAAGCGCCTTTTCGAGCTCGTCGGTACGGTGGCTTTTGACTCGGACGGTTTCTTCATCGAGTTCGAGCGCGAGTGTCGACTTCTCAAGCGTCGCCGTTGTCCCCGAGGAAAGTTTTCCCATGAGACGAAGACCCTCAAACGCGTCTTGCGCGTAGAACACGCGGCCATCGTAAATGGCCCTCAAGTCCTCTTCCACATAGGCACGGGTGAGGGCGGCGCCGCCAAGAATCACTGGGTAGCCACTCAATCCTCGGGTGTTTAGCTCCAAGAGATTGTCCCGCATGATGAGGGTGCTCTTGACGAGCAGACCACTGAGCCCAATCACCTGACAACCGCTCTCCAGCGTTTTGTCGACGATGGTGTTGATCGGCTGCTTAATGCCGATGTTCACAACGCGGTAGCCGTTGTTGGAGAGGATGATGTCGACGAGATTCTTTCCAATGTCGTGGACATCGCCCGAAACGGTGGCGAGGAGGATGGAGCCTTTCTCAGAGCCCTCGACCTTCTCCATCAAGGGCTCTAGCTGCTTCACTGCTGCCTTCATGACTTCCGCGCTTTGTAGAACAAAGGGGAGCTGCATCTTGCCGGAGCCGAACAGCTCGCCGACCGTTTTCATGCCGTCAAGCAGGATATCGTTGATGATCTGAAGAGGCGTATAACTTCTGAGGGCGTCGCCTAGGTGCTCATCAAGGTTCTTTTTGATGCCGTCGATGATGTGCTTCTTCAGCCGATCTTCGACGCTGAGTCCCTCAAATGGATTGGTGCTGGAACTGGAAGCCTTGACGTTTTCAAACCGCGCCATCAGTTCGATGAGCGGATCGTACACACAGACCATTTCTGGCTGGTCGCCGTTTGGCTGGATCGAGTCAGGCATGGCTAAATCGGGGCAATGTAAGGCCGGGAGGCATTGAACAGAACGCCCCGGCTTTTGGCCGGGGCGAGCGAAAGGAGCGTCTGCTTACTTGAGCACGTCCGCATCCTTGGTGCTTTCCCAAGGAAATGCAGGGTTGCCAAAGTGACCGTTCTTGGCGGTGGGCAGGTAAGTGGTGTCGAGAAGGCCGAGATGCTTGATGATGCCGGCAGGCGAGAGGTCATAGCGCGTCTTCACACGGTTTTGAATCTCTTCTGGGTCAATCTTCTCGGTGCCAAAGGTTTCGACGTTGACAGCTACTGGCTGAGCGACTCCGATGGCGTAGGCAAATTGAACTTCCGCTCGGTCGGCAAGGCCTGCTGCCACGATGTTCTTGGCAACATATCGAGCCATATAGGCGGCTGACCGGTCGACCTTTGTGGGGTCCTTACCGGAGAACGCACCACCACCGTGAGGAGCCAAGCCGCCGTAGGTGTCAACGATGATTTTTCGACCGGTCACGCCCGTGTCAGCCTGTGGTCCACCGATGATGAACTGGCCGGTTGGGTTGATGTGATAGATGATCGGCCCATCGACGTACTCTTTGTAAGCTTCCAGGACGGGATTGACGATACGCGTCCGCACGATCTCTTCGATGCCGGTGTGGCTCAAAGTGGGCGAGTGCTGGGTTGAAACCACGATCGTGTTGATCCGCTTCGGCTTGCCCTGCTCGTCATATTCCACCGAAACCTGGCTCTTCACGTCTGGGCGAAGACCGAGGGCTGGGTGGCGGCGCCTAACTTCCGAGGCCTGACGCGTGAGCGCATGGGCGATCGAGATTGGCAAAGGCATCAGCTCAGGGGTTTCCCGAGTGGCATAGCCGAACATCATGCCTTGGTCGCCAGCGCCTCCGACGTCCACACCCATGGCAATGTCGCCCGACTGACCCTGAATGGCCACGAGCACACCGCATGTGTTGCCGTCAAACCCGAGGTCTGTATCCGTATAGCCGGCGGCGTTGATGGTGCTCCGGACGACTTTGGCGACGTCTACGTAGCCGTGGGTGGTGACCTCACCAGCAACAACGGCAACTCCGCGAGTCAGCAGCGTTTCGATCGCGACACGGCTAGACTTGTCCTGTTCGAGAAAAGCGTCTAGCAGCGCATCTGAAATCTGATCCGCCAACTTATCTGGATGGCCCTCGCTAACGCTTTCTGAAGTGTAAATCCTCATATTTCCAAGAGAGAAGGGTACCCCGTCAGTTCAAGTGCCCCGTCAGACATGGCGGGTTTGCGCACAAAACTGTCATAGGTGTTAGGCGGAGATATACTTTTTCTTCCCAAGATAAGGCTCCAATTGATTTGGGCTATTGGGTGTTCAGACGCGAAGGTGCGATGAGCAGGGCTCCACTTTATGCGGCAAGACTCCGGACTGAATCCTGATGAGTCATCCCTCACCTCGCGTCGGGAGATGATCAAGTGGGCTGTGTCTGGCGCTGCCGTCGGCTTTGGTGGCATTGCGCTTGGGAGCGCAAACACGGGCGATCTGCACATTGAACGAGCCGAGCTGAGGCTTCGGCAGTGGGATGCTGACGGATTTCGCGTTGGCATGGCATCGGACCTTCACACCAACTCCTGGCTAGAGGTGGAGCGTGCAAGGCGTGCCATCCAGATGCTCGTTGAGGAAAAGCCAGACCTCATCGTGCTTCCCGGCGACTTCGTGAACTACGGTGATCCCCAAAGCCTTAGGTGGATTGTAGAGTCGCTGGAGCCGCTTCACGAGGCCAAATGTCCGGTTTTGGCGACGCTTGGCAACCATGACTACTCTGGTAAGAACGTCGCAGGAGTGATCGATGCGCTCGGTCAAACTGCGGCAAAGCTCTTGGTGAATCAGAGCTTTGAATTGGATGGGATTTCAATCTTTGGGTTTGACGATGCAATCTCAGCGGACCATGACCCCGTGCCGATCATCCGTGGCAACTGGTCCCGGTCGCTGCTGACGCTGCTCCATGAGCCAGATTTGGCAGATGCGATGCCTCCAGGAATCAGCCTGCAGCTGAGCGGTCACAGCCATGGAGGGCAGATTTGTCTGCCGGGTGGCATCCCGATGCATATGCCAATCGGTGCGGAGAAGTACAACATCGGGTTCTATCCGAACCTGCCGACTCCGGTCTATGTGAGTAAAGGAGTCGGAACCGTGGGGCCGAGACTCAGGCTGTTCTGTCCACCCGAGATCAACATCCTGACTCTGCGATCGGCATAGTTGGAGCGTCCCGATGAATCGGGACGCTCCAACTGGGTTATCTACCTCCGCTTAGCTTTCGGTACTCCCCGCTAGTTTTCTGATAGAACGGGTCTCGGGATTCGGGTAGGCAGTTTAGCGAGAGGGAGAGGTGCTCGCTAAATTGGGCTTTTACCATGTCGCCTTCCTTGCTGATAAACGTGATGGTCTTCCCGCTGGGGCCGCGGATGTCGACGTGGATGCCTTCGAATTTGGTGGCGAAGTACTCCCCGCGAAAGATGCCGCCGTAGGTGGCTTCGTAAGGGGTAAATGCCTGAGTGAAGGGGTCAAACACGACGTACTCCTTGTGGGACAGCACAACCTTGTTGTCAAGGACCATGGGTTTGAATTGATCGTCGAGTTTCGACATTCCCTCTTTGGGGAAGGCTGTGAACGACCTTCTGCCCTGAGCATCCGAGACGAAGGCGTCAATGTGATCAGACGCGTAGGTGCACTCGGCAGACTTGGTGTCGGTGGGATCCTCAATCTTAACGGACTGCCTTAAGATCTTGCCTTCCAACGAAATCCAGTAGGTGGTTTGATTTCGGGAGGCATAGTCCAGCCGCTTCTGCTTGAATTTGAGCGTGTTCTTGGTGATGCCGTCCATTTTGAGAATCCGGCATGGCTTATCGAACAGCCTCCCGTCAGTGACGGACCACCGGACATAGCCCTTAGAGTAGGCAAATGTTTGTGCGCCAAATGTGCTGCTGGAGGTGAATTCCGCCGGAGTATCGTATTCGTACCGCACTTCCATCGTGACGTCGTGCTGGATGGCTGGTCCCAACGCGATTTCGCGCTGCCCCGCGATGACGGCGGGATCGTACTTTGGCTTGGGGAGCGCTTTATACTCCGTTTGGCCCAAAACAATTGGGATGGCAAGTAGGGAAAAGAACAAAATGCAGATCTCCTTTCCCTACTTTACGACAACCTCAGGCGGTTTCTTCAACCAGGACGGCGCGATCCATTCGCTCCGGAGCACTGATTCCCAAGAGATCAAAGGTGCATCGGAGTCCGATTGCCGCTGCCTCACAAAGAGAGATACGAGCCTTGCTGAGTTCTGGCTCCTCGACTTGTATCACGCGACAAGCGTCGTAGAAGTGGTGATAGGTGCGCGCTAACTCCACGGCGTACGTTGTCAGTCGGTGGACTCCGTAATCCTTGGCGCTGCGGGCAACTTCCATGGGCAAGTCTAGGATCTTCTTGATGAGGGCGAGTTCACGCGGGTTTGACAGCAGAGCCGCAAGTTCGGGGGTCAGTCGCTCCGCGACCAGTCCTGCCTCCTTGGCTCGATTGAGCACACTGCAAATTCTGGCGTGGGCGTACTGAACGTAAAACACTGGATTCTCATCACTCTGCTTGGTGGCAAGGTCGATATCAAAGTCCATGTGGGTGTCGTGGCTTCGCATCAAATAGAAGAACCGAGCGACATCGCGTCCAATTCGCTGCTGTTCTTCATGAGAAGACGTTGGAGCGGCATGGGCTCCAATCTCGTCGATCAGGTCCCTGAGCTCAAAGATGTTGCCGTCTCGCTTTCGCATCGGGGCAGGCTTGCCATCTTTGAGGAACCGAACGATCTGGAAGATGATGATCTCGAACCGATCCGCTGGATAGCCGAGTGCACCGCAGACAGCGTTCATCCGCGGAATGTATCCATGATGGTCCGGGCCAAGGATAATGAATGCCTTGTCGAAGCCTCTTAAGCCCAACTTGCTTTCCAGGTAGGCGACATCGCCAGCGATATATGCCGGGCGACCGTTGGACCGAATGAGGACACGGTCCTTGTCGTCCCCAAATTGGGTGGAACGCAGCCAAACGGGGCCGCATTCTTCAGGCTTCTGCTCCAGACGCGCTTCTTTGCCTTCTCGAACAATCTCGTTTCGGAAGCAGCCGTCGTCCGCGGTCCCGTTTGCCGTCAGCTTGGCAATGGAGCTGGTTACCAGTCCAGAGTTGTGCATCGACTGCTCAGAAAACCAGGTTTTAAAGTCGACGCCAAACGTCTTTAGGTCTTCACGCTGTCGCTCGATCATGAGCTCTTGGGATCGGGCCTGCCACCACTCGAGTGGTTGGGTCTGCGGGCTGTCTCCCGAGTGCAGTTCGCCAACTTGCTCAGCTACCGCTTTGACGTATTCGCCCTTGTAGCCATTCTCTGGCTGGGGTTCGTTAAGAGCGTATGCTTTCACTGATTCGGCGAACAACCGCATCTGCTGGGAGTTGACGCCGTCGTTGATGTAGTACTCAGGATCAACTTCTGCACCAGCCGCGCGGAAAATTCGCACCAAGGCATCCCCGAATGCCGCACCGCGACCGGAGCCCACGGTGATGGGACCATTGGGGTTCACGGAGACGAACTCAACGTTAAGGTTTCGGTTTGTCTTGATCGATTGGCTGTTGGGCAAACTCGACCCTAGGTCTAAAACCTTCTGAACGTATGCCGCGATCACGACTGACTTCAGGCGCAAATTCAAAAAACCAGGACCCGCGATATCGATCCCTTCGAAGATTGAGCCTTCGACCAAGAGGGCTTCTCGAAGCATTTCGGCAATTTGTCTCGGCGCGAGGCCGGCCTTTTTTGATGCGACTAGCGCGAAATTGCAGGCAAAGTCACCGTGTTCTGGATTTTTTGTATCCGATATTTCCACCGGGATTCGGGCGGTTTCAGGAAGACTGCCGGAGTGGATCAGGGACTCGACAGCAGACTCTACAAGGTTTTGAAGGGTATCGCGCAGCAAGTTTAGGTTGTACCAGACGGTTGCTGGGCCGGTCCCAAGTCACGGATAGGCACTACTTGACTTAATCGGCCCATAACCCTGATTCTATGGGGCTGATCGATTGTGCAGCGAACCAAATGAGGGGATGAAGTCGTCAAAGAAGCGACTCGGGTCCCCATGCTGGTTATGGCTGAGACCCAATGGTCTACAATAATCGGTCTAATGAGGAAGTCCAGGGATACGTCTGGATCGAGGACTTGGTGAAAAGCATCTATGGCGTTGCCGCGAAAACCGATGGTTCAGTTTCTGATTGAGAAGGGGTATCTCAAACAGGAACAATTTGAAGAGGCAAAGAAAGTCCAGCAACAGACTGGGCAAACGGATATCTCTAAAGTTTTGGTCACCCTCAACATGGTGGGTGAGCGAGAAGTTCTGCAGGCGAAAGCTCAAGAGCAGGGCTTCGCCTTTGCGGATCTTGATCGAATCACGATTGAGTCATCCGCAACCAACGTTGTGCCAGAGAGGCTGGTCAAGTCTCACTCCGCGATGCCGGTCAAACGGGATGGACAGACGCTTTACGTCGCGATGTCCAACCCAAACAACCTGAACGCGATTGATGACATCAAGATCGCTTCTGGTTGCCGCGTTGTTCCAGTAGTTGCCGTTCCTGGCGCTATCGAGGACGCGATCAAGAAGTATTACGGCGGCGGCGCGGCTCTTCCCGAGACGACTCCGACTCCAGCGGCGACTCCGGTCGCGGCATCTCAGACCAACTTCAACGCGGACATCCGTGGTGCGATCGCCCTTGCGGGAGCAGGTCGTCGCGCAGCTGACGATGAATCGGATAGCGAAGGCGATGCCGAGAAGATGGCGGAGCAGGCTCCGATCATCAAGCTTGCCAACGCCCTTATCCAGCAGGCGGTTGCCGACCGAGCTTCTGACATCCACGTTGAGCCCCAACAGCGCTCCGTTCGAGTCCGATACCGAATTGACGGAGTTCTTGCCGAGGCGATGACGGTTCCACGGAACCTCATGGCTCCTCTGATCTCACGTTTGAAGATCATGGCGGACATGAACATTGCCGAGCGCCGTATCCCTCAAGACGGTCGTATCGAAGTTCGACACACCGGCAAAGAGTACGACCTTCGTGTCAGTTCGGTGCCAACTCCGTTCGGCGAAAAGATCGTTATGCGAATTCTGGACAAGTCGAGCGTTATGCTTGGCTTGCAGAAGATCGGATTCACCGAAGAGAACCAGGTTCGGATTGAAGAGCTGGTCTCTCAGCCGAACGGAATGTTTCTCTGCACGGGTCCTACGGGATCTGGAAAGACGACCACTCAGTATTCGGTTCTCAACAAACTCAACACGGTTGGTGTGAACATCATGACCGCGGAGGACCCCGTTGAGTATCAGCTGAACGGCATCGCTCAGGTTCAGATGAACCGAAAGGCGGGTCTGACGTTTGCCACCGCGCTTCGAGCCTTCCTCCGACAGGATCCTGACATCATCATGGTCGGTGAGATGCGTGACCTTGAGACGGCTGAAATCGGAATTGAAGCCGCTCTTACGGGGCACCTTGTGCTTTCGACGCTTCACACGAACGACGCGCCATCCGCTACCCTTCGTATGATCGACATGGGAGTTGAGCCGTACCTGATCACCGCTACGGTCATCGGCGTTCTCGCTCAGCGACTTGCAAGAAAGATCGACGGCGACAACAAAGAGCCATACCAGGTGCCAGCCGCGGACCTTCGACGCTTTGGTTTGGACTACACCGATCCAGATGAGTTGATCACGCTTTATCGAGGAGTTCCGGCTGATTCGAACAAAATGACCGGCTATCGCGGTCGTACCGGTATTCATGAACTGATGGTCATGAACTCCGAAATCGCCGAGCTCGTTGTACGACGTGCGCCGCTCCACGAAGTGAAGGAAGCCGCTAAAGCTAGCGGAATGAGGGAACTTCGAGAAGATGGACTGGAAAAGGTGCTTTCTGGTTGGACCGACCCGCAAGAAATTATGCGCGTCGTCTTCACTGCAGGCTTCTAGCCTTGGCCTAGATACAAAAGAACTGAGATGAGCAATATCCCCCCTATCAACAACCCCGGCGGCATGCCTCCTATGGCGCGCCCAGGTGTTGGCTCGATGATGCCGCCGATTCAGCAGAATCAGGAGCCAGTGAAAGAGGAAGAGCCGAAAGCTCCGCCAGCACTGCTCAAAGACCTGCATATCGACGAGCTTCTCCACATTGTGGTGGATAGGCAAGCCTCCGACCTTCACATCTGCCAGTCTTCCCCTCCTGTTATCCGAGAGGATGGAAAGCTAAAGCGTCTGAACTATGAAGAGTTCACGCCCCAGGAAATCCAGAGAATGATGTACGACATCATTTCTGACGAGAACATCAACAAGTTCGAAACGACCCTGGAACTCGACTTTTCCTACTCGCTCCCCCGCCGCGCTCGGTTCCGTGTGAACATGTACCGCGACAAGGGTTCGGTTGCGGCAGCGTTCCGACTTATTCCGCAGAAGATCCCAACAACGGAGCAGCTGAACCTGCCTCCAATCTTGAATCGTCTGTGCGAAAAGCCTCGTGGTCTTATCCTTGTGACGGGTCCTACCGGTTCCGGTAAGTCGACCTCGCTTGCGGCGATGATCAACCACATCAACACCAACTTCGCTCACCACATCATCACGATTGAAGACCCGATTGAATATCTGCACGAGCACAAGCAGTCGGTCATCAATCAGCGCGAAGTTGGCTCCGATACCCGAAGCTTCCTCAACGCTCTTCGTGGTTCGCTCCGAGAAGATCCGGACATTCTGCTCGTCGGTGAAATGCGCGATATGGAAACGATCTCGCTGGCCATCACCGCGGCTGAAACGGGTCACCTTGTGTTCGCCACGCTTCACACGAACAACGCGGCTGAATCCGTTGACCGTATGATTGACGTTTTCCCCCCAGGACAGCAGGAGCAGATTCGTGTTCAGCTTTCCAACAACCTCGTTGCGATCGTCTCCCAGCAGCTTCTGCCTCGGGCAGGAAGCACCGGCCGTGTGCCGGCCAATGAGATCATGATCGCCTCTTCCGCTATTCGAAACCTTATTCGAGAAGCGAAGACCCACCAGATCACGTCCATGATTCAAACAAGCGGAAACGCGGGAATGATCACGATGGACCAGTGTCTGCGCGACCTGTATCTCAAGGGGTTCATCACGCTGGAAGACGGTATGTCTCGATGCCAGAACCCAGATGAGCTGCGAAAGATGATCAACACCCAGGCGGCCCCTCCAGGCGGCGGCCCACAGGGCGGCGCGCCCATGAGACGATAAGGCTAGGAGCTAGAACATGCCCGTATACAGCTATACATTCCGAGATGCCAACGGCGGCCTCCAAAAGGGGACCGCGGATGCTGAAAGCGAAGACCTGCTAAGGAGGAGGTTTGAGGAGCAAGGCTTTACGATCACCGAATTAACGATGATCAAGTCGAAGTCTCCGAAATCGAAGACTTACGGCAAAGTTAAGCTCACCCACCTCTCGGTTTTCTGTCGACAGTTCTCGACGATGGTTGATGCGGGCGTTTCGCTCGTTCGCTGTCTGGACGTTCTCGGCCACCAGACCCAAGATCCAAAGCTTAAAAAGATTCTCGTCGACATCGGCGAGCGCGTCGAGTCGGGCGAAAGCCTTTCTCGAGCCATGCAGCGGCACCCCAAGACCTTCAATAACCTGTTTATCGGTCTTATCAAAGCAGGTGAAGTTGGTGGTGTTCTGGAAGAGTCCCTCCAGCGTCTTTCGCACTTCCTTGAAAAGGACGTAGAACTGCGCCGCAAGGTGAAGTCGGCTATGACCTATCCGGTCTTGGTCCTCATCATGTCGACCGGTATCGTTATCTTCCTTGTTTCGTGGTTCGTTCCTCAATGGGCGGCGATTCTCACGGACTTGGGCTTGAAGGCGGATGACCTTCCCGCGCCAACCAAGTTCCTGATCGACATCTCCAATGTCATCAAGTACTACTGGTGGATGGTTGCGATCTCGGTCGTTATCTTTATCTTCGCCTATCGAATGTTTGTCAGCACCCGATTCGGTCGCCGCGTGGCAGACCGCGTACGGTTGAAGATTCCGGTATTCGGTAAGCTTCACCACAAGATCTGTATGGCTCGGTTCAGCCGAACCATGGGTACGCTGCTTACTTCTGGTGTTCCTATTCTTCAGGCTATGGAGACGGTTGCCGGCACGGTTGGCAACACGATCATGGCGGACGCGCTTTTGGAAGCACGTGCAAGAATTCGAGAAGGAGACCGCATCGGCGATCCGCTCGAAGCCTCTCGACTCTTCCCACCGATGGTCGTTCACATGATCGGTGTCGGTGAGGAATCGGGATCTCTGGACTTCATGCTTCAGAAGATTGCCGACTTCTACGAGAACGAAGTTGAAGCTACGCTCGCATCACTGACGGCCGCTATCGAGCCGATCATGATCGTCGGTCTCGGTTTCGTCGTCGGCTTCATTGTCATCTCGATGTTCCTTCCGCTGGTAGACGTTATCTCGAAACTGTCTTCTGGTGGCGGCGACGACAAGTAACGGTTATGTGTTCGGAGCCCGCCTGACCTTGTGTCGGGCGGGCTTCGCTGTTAAGCTACGTGCAAAATGGATTCACAATTCTCGATAGTGCCAGGCTGGAGCTGGGTTATCGCTCTCATCTTCGGCGCAGCTATCGGAAGTTTTCTGAACGTTGTTATCTACCGATTGCCTCGAGGGCTCTCCCTTTCGAATCCTCCAAAAAGTTTTTGTCCGATCTGTAAGCATTCGCTAGGGGTGCCGGACCTTTTTCCTCTCTTCAGCTATCTTCTCGCAAGAGGGAAGTGCCGATACTGCCACACCCCGTTCTCTTCCCGGTATTTCTGGGTTGAGCTTCTCAATGGGTCGCTGTGGGCTGTGATTTGGCACCAGTTCATGTTTGTGCAGTACGACCCGCTCCGAACTGGGTTCTACTGCCTGACGACGGCTGCGCTCGTCTCAGTCTTCTTTATCGACTGGGAGCTGTACATCATCCCGGACGAGCTCAACGCTTTTCTTCTCCTCTTTGGCATCGTCTATCAGGTTCTCAACAAAACTCCATTGGTCGGAGTGATGGGAGCGCTGATGGGGTGGGGCATGCTCACCGGCATCGCAATGTTTGGCCGTGTGCTGTTCGGCAAAGACGCGATGGGGCATGGCGACATTAAGATGATGCGAGGCGTGGGTGCCCTCTTAGGAGGGCCGATGCTTTGCGTGAACATGGTCATCGCGGTGGTGGCGGGTCTCGTCTTTGGCATCGCGATGCTCGTCATCGCTTCTCGGCAGGCCACAACTGATGCAGCCGTGGCTGTCGTCGAGAGTACGGAGCCTGTTGAGGGCGGGGAAGGGACTGGAGAGCAGCCGACTCCGGTGCTCGCTGCGGAAGAGGAAGAGCTTGCGCCGGAATCGATCGGCAGCCTCATCATCCATGGGGCGTGGTATCTGTTCTGTCTCGACATCGTTGGGATCTTTGCCCCAGGTATTTATAAGTGGATCGGAGAGAATCCCAGTGAGGAACTCATTGAAGATGACAACTGGAAGCCCTCCTTAACCACCATCCCATTCGGTCCATACCTCGCGGTTGGAGCCGTGGTTTGCATGCTGTTTGCACCGCAAATTGAGAAGGGACTTTCGAATTACTGGAAAACGGTAACTCATGCCGCATCTCTTGAACATTCAGGTTCAAAGGGGTTTGTGGAAATTGAGCCTAACCGTCTAAACTGTCGTGCTGGATACAGCATAGGTTCTGCGATGAGCGGAGCAGGGTGGGTTGCGAGTGACTCACGCTGCGATGTGACGGGAGGGAGCCAATGGAACAAGAAGATATGAGCCATGTCGATGTCTGCCGTCGGGAACAAAAACCCAATTTGTCCAGTCAGAAACCCAGGATTGAGTGGAGTACATCTCACATGCTGAAACGGGGCTTCACCCTTATTGAACTTCTAGTCGTCATCGCCATCATCGCGATTCTTGCCGCAATCATCTTCCCGGTGTTTGCGAGGGTGAAGGATTCTGCCTATCGCAGCTCCGACATGTCCAACATGAACGCGCTCCGATCTGCCCTCCAACTGTATCGGCAGGACCAGGGTGGCTATCCACCTGCACTGCTGGGTTATGTCACGCAGTACAACGGCGGACCCAATCCTGTGCTGAACGATATGATTCCGGCCAACCAGGTTGCAGGAGCACTTTTTCCCAAGCGAGTGGACTCACTGGAAACGTTCCGACCTGCGTACGATCGAGGCAACGGAAGCAGTCAGCAGACACAGTTTACGACGGCCGTATGGCCGAACAAAGGCGGCATGGATTCGCTGTATCCAAACGCCAGCGGCGTTCAGAAGTACGGACCTGCCGATGGCAATGTTCAGCGGTGCTTTAACCCTGGCGGCGGCGCGACTCCGTATGTCGTCAACAACTTTTACTATTCCATCAGCGGATATGACGTGGCCACTGTTCCAAACGAAAATGGCTCGGGCTTCCGCACTGAGATTCACTACTCGCCGTTCTGGACCACGAAAACGGTTCCGGACATTGCTGCAGCGGGCTCAGCATGCAACTTGAGCGGATTCAATGGCGCTTCGGATGACAATCCTCGCCAGCTTGGCTACCTCGAACCACCGGAAACGACAGTGGTGACGTGGAACAGCTTCTTCCGCGACTACGACGCCGGAGCCGTCGCCCATACCAAGAAGGACATGGTCCTATTCCTGGGCGGCAGCGCTAAGCCTTACGATTCTTCAGCCGTTGCAGTGGCTTCCTGGCTGGTAACGCCCTAGTGCGGAGCACGCATGTCTTTCAGTGATTCTATGACACATCTATCTGGCCATGCCGGCAGACCAAGCTTGAAGCGAGTTCTGGGAACCACGCTTATTGAGATCTTGGTGGTGATCGTGGTGTTCCTCGTGGGAATCCTCGCGGTGATACAGATCTTCCCCAAGGGATTTCAGCTCCTATTGCTGAACCGCAACAAGATGATCTCGCAGGCACTTGCCCGGGATTACGTTGAGTCACTCAAGCTGCGACCGGATCAGTTGCCTGAGCAGATTGTGTCCGCGTACTACTCCAACGGCAACTTGGTGATCAACTCCGGCAAGGACCCCAGCGATCTTGGGACGCTTGCCAGCTTCATCAACAGCAACGGTTTTGCTTCCGATGGCAGTGGAAACGCTCTTGGGAACTGGGCCTACTTCACGGGCAGCAACGTTTTTCGCCGAGTGATCGGAGAGGGAAGACGAGTTCCTGCTCCTCGCGCAGTGGGAACCAGCAGTCAGTTCTTTGGCGGACTGATGGTGCTCCAGTTCGGACCGATCAGCTATCAGCCTCAGAACGGCGCAACGCCATCCAACTTGTCTGTGTACGGTAACGACCTGGAACAGTTCGTCGGCTTGCCAAACGTGCAGGCTCAGCGAACGGACTATCAGTACTTCGTGATTAACCCGACCAACAGCTCGATTGCGATCGAGTTCCCTTCGGGCAACCTCCAGCAGGACACGTACAACCGAGTTTATCGGGTCTCCTTCTCCGCCTACGTCAGCAATGGAAGCGGTGGAGTGTTCAAGCGCGACTACACGGAGCTGACGCCGGTTTCGATTCCACCTCAGAACCCAGATATATCCGGCCAAGCTCCGCTTTCCGCCGCGATTCCCCTCGCAGGTGTAAACGGTCTGGTGACCGATCCGGTCGTCAGCGTGGACCTGAATACGCTTCGAGTTCAGCGATTCTTTGTTCAGCTTCCCAAGTCGGGTCAGGCGTTCAGCGCAGTGGACCCTTATCAGTACAAGCTGCTGAATGAGAATGTAGGCGTGCTCCTCTTCAATCCAATTGGCAACGGTGTATTCATCAGCCGAGAGGGTCATGATCGAGAGCCGCTCACTGCTCGAGTCAACTACGACGTCTACGACTGGAGAATTCTCCACGACGATTTCCGAGTCGACATTGGCGTTCTGCCAGGCGAAGTTTCCTCGGCTAACCCTCAGGCCGTTTTTGCTCAGCACAAGCTGCCGGTTGGCGGACTCAAGGTCGCTGGCAACGCCGGACCTGATGGATTGCCGAACACTCCGATCCCGACGCTGGAAACAGCGCGAGGGGATGGGACGACCGACACCTCCGGAGCCAACGGACCTAAGGCCGACAACTTCGTTCTGATGGACCTCGACACAGGTGGAATTTACTGCGAAGTGAATCCTTCCAATCCGAGCCAGAACCTGATCTCGATCGACAAGTCTTCCGGAGTCGTGACCTTCTACGACCTGGACAACGATCCGACCAACGGCATCACCGGAGTGATCCTGCTGCCAGACGGAACGACGGTGAATGTTCAGATGGACAACCGAGCGGTACGGGCTCTGTACATGGTCAACCAGGAGTTCTCGGTTCAGGTCCTAAAGTCTGCCGCGCAGTATTCGGTGGCGACAACGCCGACCAACCTGAGCGTGGGTCAGTTTTACATTGGTGGCACCCAGACCGGCCTCGGTTCGGCAACGCGCATCTACTTCCCGAATTCAGACAACGGCCGAAAGGTGACGATCGGCGAAGTCACCTATGTGGACGGATCGGGTGTCACCCACGACCTCATGGGCCAGGACTTCTTGGTCACAGGCGGAAATGACGCCACGGTAGCGCTCCCGTTCGTCGACCTCACAAGCGTTGACCCTAGCGCGCAATCGATTAGTTTTGCGAATGGATTTGGTGCCAGGAATGTCAAGGGAGCCTCGGTGACGGTCCGGGTCCTTTGGAATCCAACCAACTTCTTCCTCACAGGAAACTCTCCTCAGAACCTCTCCAGCCTCAATCGCTGGGGACAGGCCTGGAGAAAGTCCACCAATGAGACGTTCCTGCAGAAAGAGGACAACAACCGATGAGACGACTTTCCAAAAGCGGCTTCACACTGATTGAGCTTCTAACCGTGATGGCGATTTCGGTCGTCCTCCTCACGATTATCGTTGTTCCTGTTTTTCAGACGTTCAACTTCACACGCTCCGCCCAGGCGTTCAGCGATGCACAGGATCGCGCTCGGATCGTGGCAGATCGAATCGCACGTGAGATCGGCAATGCCGCTTCGGTTCGCAACACTCAGAACGTGGTTGCCACGACGCTTAACGGCAACCCCGCTTCGGTCCTAGCGAACTCGCTCATCGTGAAGGTCCCCAAGATTGGAAGCCAGTCTAATCCCAATCCTACGCTAATCGAAGTCGTGCTGCCTTACGTGAAGCTCGACATCGTCAAGCCGGCAGAGGGCGACTACTCCCAGTCACCTGGGCAGTACAAGAACCCAAATAACGGATTTATTGACCCAACGCTGCTCGCCCCTCGCGGTCAGCCTGTGTTGCCGGTTGCGCCTGGTTCTACGGTGGTTCGATATTTTGTCGGGCTCAGAGACCCATTCAACGCATACAACAACCCGTACGACGGCATCTTGATGGGCCGAAGCGGCTCCAGAGACAACCTGTTCGTGCTGTACCGAGTCGAATTTCAGCCCTATATCTACCGAGCTGGTACTGGCTCTAACGGCGATATATCAAGCCGATGGAGACCCAATCCAACCTATTTCTTGTCAGACCCGGTCACGGACACCGTCATCACAAACTTTGACGATCCTCGGTTCTTCCTTTGGGATAACGCCTATCCCAACAAGAAGACGATCATTCAGAACTGGCAGACCCATGCTGTCATCCAGACTGAGATCAACCGCTACGACATGATCCAGCCGGTTTACGATAAGTTCTCTCACCAGGTGACCTACTCTGGTGACGCCCCACTCATCGTGCCGCTCATCCAATTCCGCCCGAGCCACATGAGCAACGACCCCGCGATGGGCCAGGTAGCTTCTCGCCAGGGTGAGGAAACCAATAATGGTGCGGCGATTGGGCCAGACGTCTACAGAACTCAATACGGACTGTGGACCAACCAGATTGCGCGAGTTTGGCCCCAGGGCTGGGCTCCTGCTGGAAGTGCAAGCGGCTTTAACCAGTATTTCGTTGGAAGAAACGACCCTTCGAATGGAAAATCAGGCGCCCCTCCTGGTTATAGCGTCTACTTCTACGACCCAAGCGTGTCTCAAACGGACTACAACTCAGGTCAAGAATGCTTTGACATCTTCACCTATGACTATGTGAGCGCCAATTCAGGGCTCTACCCGTTCACCCAGGCGATCAATGCCGCCAACAATCGGTCTCTCTGGCTCGAGAATCAGAACATTCGCAATCTGTTTGTTCCGTTCGACATGAACACGGCAAAGGGCGCGCTTGTCACCAGCTTCAATATCTCCGAGGTTGGAGACCCCAGCCAGTCTCCTCCCGCCAGCAACCCTCAGAACCTGCCTTCCGTTCTGTCGAGCCCTGACGCGCTTTCGGTGTATTCGCCGATCCAGGACCCTAATCGAGTTCTCGCCGGCAGCACTTACGTCATCAACGGCAACTTTTACGATCCAGCCTTCCAGACGATCAATGAACTGTTCAACTGGGTGGCGATCAACGCTCCAAACATCACTCCAGAGCGACACATTGACTTGCGAGTCACGCCGAACGGCGACGGCACAGCAAGCCCACTGAGTCCAGTGAGCGGATTCGCGAAGTGCACGATCGTTCCCGGCAGCGAAGTGGTCTACGGACCCGATCAGCTTCCTGGGCCCAACCAGGGCAATACGGTTCGGTATGTGCGAACGACGCACAATCCTGGGCCCAACCAGTATTCAATCAACTATACGGACCAGCCTGAGCCCGCAGACTATGCGCTTCTTGGCCTTTCCCCATCGCAGCTCGCCGGATTTAAGCCGGGTGTTTACGATGGCACCAACTTCTGTAGCGCGCTGATTCAGCCTCGCTTCAAGAAGGGGTACATCAAGCTCAATTCGGATCCGAACTATCCGATTCCGTTCGGCCAGTTCCAAGTGTCCTATCGCTTCCAGTTCAACGGCAGCGGTGCAAACGTGCCGGCTGGAGTGAATGCGAGCGACGTGTTTGCGGTGGACTACGACACTCGGCAGCTCATCTCGGTGCAGCTGACGATTCGCAACTATCCGCAGACGACCAATATTCCCAACCCGCAGACCGCCACGGTTAAGGCGACTGCAAGCGTGAGGAACGTGATTCGGTGATGAACATGAAACCAACGACTTCGATGGCCAGCAGAATGCGACAGCGCGGGCAGACGATTATCATCGCCCTTGTCGTGCTGGGAATCCTGCTCATCTTGGGCATCGTGTTCTTGGGCATCATCGACAAGAACTCGAAGACGTCCTACAACATGGGCAACCGGTCGGCGGCTAACGACCTCTCAGAGGCGGGTATCCGCTACGCTCACGCTCAGCTTCTAGCGAGCCAGCTTGGTGCAGACTGGCGCGGTACGCAGACTTTCCTGGGAACCACCAATGCCTCCTCGGACCCGGACCTTTATTATCTGCGTCCAGCCGCAAAGACAAGCGGTGGCCAAAGTCTGCCGTTCGTTCCTGGTTCTTTGCAGATCGATCTGGGCGGACCTGATGGACTCGGTCCCTTCTTCCGAGTGCAGTACCTCAACGGAAGATCGCTCGTTCGAGTGCGATACGCACCTAGCGACGCCAATATTTTCAGCAACAGCCCCGTTGGCCCACTCCGCCAGCCTGGCCTCGCGCGCAATTACATTATCATTGAGTCGGTTGGACGCGAAGGACTGGTCAGCATCAATGACCCGACCACCCAGAACACAGCCAACCCGATCCAGTTCCAGAACTTCTTGGACGAGCCAAGCTTCCGGACGGCGCTTGGGCAGATGAAGCAGTCCGAATCTAAGTATCCGTTCTCTCAGGTGAACCGGGCCTTTGTTTCGATCGGAATCATTGAGTCCGCTCGCTTCATCTCGAACAAGTACAACGTCACTCGAGCTGCTGACATCGGTGTTCCTGCCGAACTGGGCGCGATTTACGGAAACTCGACGGTTTCGTCAAGCTCATTTGCACTCAACTCCTCCACTGGACTCACTTATCAGTTGGGCGGAACTCAGGCGATGTACAACGTCGGCGCGATTCCATCGCCAGCTGGACAGATTGAGACCGGCGGTTCAATGTTCTCCAACGCTTCGGTGGTGATCCATGGAAACGTTGTGCTAGACATCAATCGCTATCTGGGCGATCAGTTCGACGTTGCTGGCTCTGTAAAGGGTGACCAGCCCAACGGCTCTCTGAACTACAACGGCGGTCAGCTAAACATCGTTCTTCGAGACATCCTTCCTGACGGTACTTGGAACGCAGCGCAGCTGAGAACCCTAAGCGAAGGTGGAAGCCTCAGCCTGGATTCGCAGAGTGGTCTGTTCAATACGATCGGTGGAGTTTTCCGAGATGGCAACGGCCAGCCTGACCTCAACGGCATCCCACGCGGCGTAGGTGGCAAGGGTGTTCCTTCGATGGAGCTCACCGACCCCGATACCGGCGAGAACCGATACGTTTTAATGTCGGCTGGTAGCGGAGTCCAAATTGGGAACGGCAATACGGGCCTCTACGGACACGGCGCCGGCGTCTATGTCTACAATCCGTCCGATGTGCAGACCCCTTCCGACGAAGCGGGACGACAGAACACAGGCACCCAGGTATCGCTCATCTACGACTGGCTGAACCCCAACAACGGAGAAATGAACTCCGGTTGGCAGGGCTACCTTTATGTCCCTATGGGTTCGCTGTTCGAGGGCCTCGATGACGGATTTACCATTCAGCGGTCATCTATGGCCAATGTGCCACAGGCTGAAAAGAACTGGCACTATGCTGATGGCACCGATACAGGCAACCCGTTCATTCGCTACCGCATCGGTCTAGGCACCGATGGACAGCGCCATATCGTAAACTCGTTCACGCCTTCCAGCGTCGGCAACCCCACCAACCCGATCAATATCAGCGCCAACCTTGGCCCAACGGATTTTGATAAGGGCCCCGTATTCAACGGAGTGATCTACTTCGCTGGCAACGCACGAGTGAAGGGAATCATCCCCACCGATGTTCAGATCACCCTCGTTTCCAATGCAACCATCTATGTGGAAGGAAGCATCCTCAAGGGAATCCGTTCCAACGGACTCCAGGTTGGCGAAGGCTATTCCCTGGGCCAGATGATTACGCGACCTTCGAAGTCGATGATGATGCTGATGGCCAAGGATTACGTTGCCGTCAATACGACTCAGTTCGTGGCGCCAGCTCCCAACCAGGCGATCACCCCGTTTGCCGACGCGCCGAATTCAAACGGATTCAACGCGATTCAGGCAGACCCAAACAACCCGATCGCGTTCGACTTTGACTTTGCCCGAGACCCGAACGGACCGACGGCGACAGCGAACAACCCGAGCACGACTCGACCCTACGAGTTTGATTACGCGGAGTACGGCAGTTCCTCCACCAAGATCCCTACCAGCGTGCTGATTGCTCACACGATGGCCAACGGTGCCGCGAACAATACGTTCTTTACTTGGGATCTCAACTACGGTGCGGGTGGCAGCACGCAGTACATGTTCGCCAGAACCGATAATGCGGCCTCTGCCTTTATCCCTGGCGTGACCACGACGATTCCGGAATATGGACTCGGTGAGGAAACCTACCAGAGGTACTCGCTCTTCGAGCAGACATCGTTCCCCCTGATCGACTCAAGCACGGCAACAGTTTCTTCGGATGGCCAAAGCATCGTAGCCTCGGGCAACACTGGCACCTATAGCCTGTTTACCCAGGGATTGAACGAGCTTCTGGTTCGGCCGATTCAACTGGACAGCGTCCCGACCAACACCTACATGGTCGGTCGGCTCGCTCTGGCGCCCCACGATATTCAGATTCAGGCTTCCATGTACGCCGAAGAGGGTTCCTTCTTCGTGATTCCTGGGCCTTGGTTCAATCCAGATCCAAACGACACTCGTTCCGCCTATATTGCCAGCGCGGGAACCAAGCCGGAGCGCGACGCGATTCGTCTTGAGAACTTTGGCGCTTCCCCGGTGATGCCGTTCTACGGCGAACCGCTCGATGTACGAGTTGTGATTTCCGGTGCGGTCAGTGAGAACATGCCACCTCCCGCCTCGGTTCAGGCGGAGTGGATGAAGAAGTGGGGATGGATTCCCGGCGACTTTGCCGCCACTGGATTCGTGATCCCTGGATCACACGTTCCGGCTGGATACACGGTCAACGCAAACTCGGGCAGCATCGTCCCGAACCTGATCATCACTTACGACCCGGCGCTGTCCACGGCACGATCCAGCGGATTTGTGACGGACAACAGCACCTCAACCCTGATTCGAACTGATTCTTATGGACGGCCGCTGCCGCCTCTACCGAGGCTGCCAGTCAGCCCTGTTCTTGCCTACTTTGGAGAGGTGCATTAAGATGCTTGGTCGCCTGATCGGTCTTGTCGCGCTCGCCGCAACCGCGGCTTCTGCGTTAGCGGGACCCCAGACATTCGCTCAGCGCGCCCAAAATATCCGGGCGGGCATCGTGATTCTCGACTCTTCCAAGCCGAGTCTCGCCGGTGTGCCGGTGGACTATGCGCCTTACGCGCTGTATAACTTGGATTCGGCGACCACTGTGAAGCCAGCGGGTTGGAATTTCTACAATCCGTTTGCGCCCTCAAGGGTAACCCCATCGATTCAGACTCGATGGCTCCAGATTGACCCCTCCAATACGCCAGCAGTCGGGACACCGATCTCGAAGCGCAATGCGGCTTACTGGGAAGTCATCCTTAGCCAGACCTCCGATACTCAACTGGCCAACTACGACTTCTTGATGATGTCGCCGCGATATCTGGCTCAGCTTTCTCCGCTTCAGCAGAACCGCCTGCGAAGGTTTGTGGATGGCGGCGGTGTGCTTTGGATAGACGGTTCCAGCATCAGCAGTTCCCCTGGACTCGACCTATTCAACAGCTTCCCGTTCCCGTTCAACATCATTAGCGGCGGAGGGCTTTACCAAACCGACTTTACGAACTCGCTGATGAATTCGATTCACGCCCTGAATTCGTCGGACGTGTATCTGTTGAACCGAGGCGGCTCCAACATCTTAACCAGCCCGACGCTGACGATGACGAATCTTGGCGGCGGCACTCTCAACGACTTTAACCTCCTTCAGGGTGTGAGCTTCGTAGGTTCTCAGCCGAACATGATGGTTGGTCGAATCGGAGAAGGCGTCGTCGCTGTGACGTCGAACGGCTCGCCGCTTGCGCTGAACCGCTCTTCGCTTACCGGAAGCTATGTTTTCAATACAGGCTTTGTTGGCTTGGATCCGTTCCTCGCTGCCGATGGCCTCGTCGCCGCCAAACTGGCCGTAAATATGGTGGGCATGCTTCGCGAATCTCGCCAGCAGGGTTCCAGCAGCCGGAAAGTGAGCAGCAGCGCGATTGACTTGAATCCGCCTCTCCTGCAGCGATCCAATATCGCCGACTCGAACATCGCTGCCAACCTCACCGCCGCGGGTGTGAGCAACAACACTCCTACCCTTTATAAGGGTCTCCTCGTCGTCACCACAAACGGCCAAGTTAAGGTGTTTGATGCCAACCCGATTACGGATATTGACGAGGATGGCAACCCCGATGATGGGCTTCAGGATTACAGTGTTGGCAAGCCATACGATGAGATTTGGGAGAGCAGTCAGCTTCCCGGGCCCCTGAGTCCTCCCGTTTGCGCTGAAGTTCCAGGCAGCGCAGCTGGCACGCCTCAGGATGAAGTTCTTGTGGTGGACGCTACAGGCACCCTCCACATTTTCAACTTGATGCCCCGCGATCCGAACACGGGAGCGCTGCTCAGCACACCACAGCAGACGACTCCGATTGCGCCACCATCAGGTGCATCGGATCAGGATCTTTCGCTAACGGGTTTGCCGCTTGCACCGACCGTTCATGAGGGTGTTGCCTACATCTGCGACAACCAGACGGTGAACGGGCAGAAGTCAGGACGGATCTGGGCTGTTGACCTTCAGCATGGCCAGTACGTTTCCAATACCACTCAGGGCTACTCCTCCAGCACCAACGGAGCGTTCGTGATCGGTGGCAACAACTCCACAGTCAATTTCCCTGAGTTCTCTTATGGACCGACAGTTGGATATATCCCGATCTATGACAACTCGGGTGGCCTGGACAAGGTGCTGTATGTCCCGTTCGCTCCGAACGGTTCGACATACGCCGCCGCAGGTTTCTCCAGCATCTGGATCGGTTCACGCGGAGAAGTCCCCAGCCAGGTTGACCCGCTTCCGGGTACCACAGGGTCTTCCGCTCTGCAGGTCACCACGCGTGCCAGCCTCCACGGAAGCCTTCCGATCTATACCGGTACGGGCAGCCGCGCGGTAAAGCTCACGGTTTTGGATTCAAGTGGAACTCCTTGGACTGACGCTCAAATGTCCAATTACTTCAGCAATGTGCCTCCCCAGAACTTGGGAAGCGGCATTCTGAGCTTTGCCTTCAAGACTGGCGTTACCGGCCTACCGGCAACCGTCTCTGGTTTCCGCCTGGACTACACAATTGACTGGGGAGACAGCACCGCGGGAGCGCTGAGCCAAGTCGAGCGTGGACACGTGGTCCTCCCTGACACGCCCATGACGCCAGATCGTGTGATCAATGGCGCAGTCGCACTTTCACCACAGGGCACCGCTTACGTGGTTCACTCAACCGCGCCTTCCGGCACGCAGAAGATTTCGGGCGGACCTGGGGCTAGCCTCTATGGCTTCCGTGAACAGGGCTTTGGCTCCTTCAACTGCATCATGCGGTATGAGCTGTACGGCCAGTACAACACGATTCTGAACCAGACCACTGAAGTCACAGTGCCGGCAGTGATGTCGGACCATGACTCGATCGTTCAGCAATTTGCTCCAATGTTCCTGGGCAACCCGGCGCTGTCCAACTTTGAGATTCGCGGTGGGCCTGCGATTCGAAACGGTCAGGTGTTCATCACCGTCGCCGCGAAGAAGGCGACCTCATCAGGTGCTCCGATCAACTCGATTCCAGCGACGATCTTGATGGCGCTCAATGCGGAGCCTCAAACGGCGACTATTAACGTGGGTTCACTGACGGATGGCTTCCAGGTCATCCAGTCTGATTTTGCCAAGAGCAGCATCACCTCCGCTCCGGAGTCGCAGTCGGTCTTGGGTTCTGGCTTCTATAGCTATGACGCCGCGACGGGAATTCTCACGTTCCCAACTCTGGCGGATACCACGAAGGGGCAGATCACCAACTGTATCAGCCTGAGCCAGCCCGTGATCATCCGGCAGACGGGAACGCCTGACCGGTTGGTCTACCCTGACACGGTTGGCGGCTCGGTATGGAACCCTGTTCAGTGGTTCCACGTTATTGACGGCGCTTACCCGGGCGGCGGCACTCCGCTGGTTACTGGAAACTCTGTCTTCATTGGAGTGGATTCGTACCTGTATAGCGTTCTGAACGGCGCATACAGTGGCGGTATTCCTGGCTTCACCGGTCTCATGTACGGTGTGAACGCGCAGATACCTGCGGCTCAGCTTCACCCGTTAGCGGCTCAACCTTGGCTGAATCAGCTATGGACCATCGACTCGACCGCTCCGTTCACGGCTGACCCCAACGTGGTCTGGCCCCAGATTTCGGCGGCGACGAGTTTTGAGGACTTCAAAGTCAAGCTCAATCAGACTGTGCTCAGCGCGACTTCGACAAGCGCGTATGGTGCGATTGGCGGAGATGGCGCACTGGCCGCCTGGGGCGATACCGGGCTATACACGTTTGCCAAGTCCAACTTCCTTATCTGCGACGAGGGCCGTATCCTTGAAATGGACCCCAGCGGCAATCCGATCTGGTCCACAAGCAGCACGACGAGTGCAGGTCAGAGCGCCATCAACACCGCAGGTGTGACCAAGCCGCTCATCCGTCCGACGAAGGCTTATAAGCTTGGGGAGTCCACGATTCTGTTTGCCGATGCCGGTGCGAACCGGGTGGCGACAATGGATAAGAACGGCGTCGAGCAGAGATCCATCACTGGATTCCAGCTTGACCCCACGTTTACCCCTGGTGGCTACGCTCCTGGCGAAACGCTCGTGCTCAGCGGCCCGCGAGACGCCCTGTACTACACCACGGTGGTCAACGTTGCAGGTGGTGCGGCATCGGTCTCGATTGGCGATAACGAGATCAGTAACTATGAGTTTTGGCAGCACTACCTTGTTGCCGATACGGGCAACAAGCGACTGGTGGAAGTCATCGATCGCTTCTACTACAACCCGAACACCCAGCAGGTCGGCCAGCCGGTCACCGTTGCTGGCGCTCCTCAGGTTGGTGTGCTCCTTTGGCACAGCCCGGCTTCGGTCTCGGGTCGCCAGTATGCCTACAGCAGCGTCTCTCGAGTTCTCATGCCCGGCAATGGACCTAGCGGCGGACACTATGTGTACGTTTGCGGAATCAATGGCACGCTTCCCACCCGAGTGGGCGCAGGCCTAGATTCGCCGTCGCCAACGGCCCCAGCCGAGTCGCTCAATGGAACCGGAGGCATCGTGATCTACGATCCTCTGAACCCAGCCGGAGCGGCGGTATTCAATGAAATCGCGACCCCCGACGTCTCTGCGACCCAGTTCTGGGATCCTAATTCGGGCACGTTCGACAACCTTGTTGACACGTCCACGACTTACGGCGCTCAGGTTGCGGTACGCCGAAAAGGCGGTGCCCATCGGCTGAACGGCCTCACCTCGGTGACTGCCAAGGTCCTCCAACTGGGTGCTAGTTCCTCAACCACGATGATTGCGATCATGGTCGCAGACGGCACTGGCGTCTACGAAGTGCAGTACGACCCAACTCAGGGCGCGTCTCAATCTCTCGGCGTGGACTGGATGATGCCCAACGAGGTTTATCGAAACATCTTCCAGACTCCCGTCGGCCTCAACCTAGTCCCTTCTGGCACCAACGCAAAGGACCTCCGGGCCGTTTTTGCAAGAAGGCTGGATTCCGGCGAGGTCCTTATTGTCAACGGCTATTACGGAGCCACGGTTGGGAACAGTCCTTTCTCGGGAGAAGTCATGCAAGTGGATGGCACGATTAACTCCGCCAACTTCTCGCTGCTGAATCTCGGATTCAACTCCAAGAGCGTGACGCTTGACCTGCGAACAGCAGGCTCGACAGCGTTCCGAGGCCTGGTACTTCCCGTTTTTGCTGATCGACGATGAAAGAAAACATTTTGGTGAGATCTATGGCAACCAGAAAGAGCATTCTGCTCCCCCTACTGGCGCTTGCAGGAACGATGCTGATCAGCAGCGTCGCGAGCGCGCAGGTTGACGACTGGCCCGCCCTCAAGGGGTACTCCAGCCGAACCGGCTATAACGCGGACGCTGGCCCAGGGTTCACCTACCTGAACTGGTTCACGCCGAACAGCCCGGACAGCAAGTACGTGAATAGCCTCCTCGTTGACAACACCGATGACCCTTCGGTGTATCCCGCCTATCCCGTAAACACGATAGGGACGTTTTCGTTTTCCGGTGCTACTTGGAACGCTGATCCGTTCGCACTGAATCAGAACAACCAGGATGCGGCAGAGCCGTACTTAGAACCAGTTTCGAACACAAATTCCAGCGAGCGAGCACCGGCGTATCTTACGTCGACGACTGTTCCGATGGATAACCCCCAGTTTTTTCCAAACGAGACCCCTGCCACAAAGGCAACGGCATCGGCAACTTGGACGTTCACTCCGACTACGGGGCCTAATCTCTATGCTCTATATGTCTGGGTACCGGTTGGTCCCCAGGTTAATCAGTCAGCCAACCCAGCGACCCAGTATCCACAACGATACTTCACCTACTCGATCAGTACCTCAGCAGGATCGACCGTCTTTGAGACGATCGATACCTACGCCTCTGGTGGCGGGTTCATTCGCCTAGGAAATGGTGGTTTCTCGACCAACATGGTGTATCCGTACGACGGGATCAATCCAATTAAGATCACGCTGTACAACACCATTCCTTACGGTTCCACAGGCAAAACTTCCCAGCTGGTGTATGCCGACGCCGCAATGTGCGTGCCGACGAACGGCTTCTACAACGCGAGCCCAGTTTCGTCTCGGCTCGTCAATCCAGATGGAACGGTGAATACCATCGACAGCCCCCGAGTTGTCGCTGCCCTCAATCAGTTCTCTTCTGGAGGAGTGGTCGCAGCGAGTGGATCGCGAAGCGCCTTCACGACTCTAATTACTGGGGTCGTTAGCTCCTATCCAAACGCGAGCCCGACTCCAACGTGGAACTACTCGCCCACAGAGAGTTCGGCGAATGCTGTTGTCTGGGATGTATCCCTTTCAAATTCCAGCCCGAACAACACATGGGTCACGGATCCAACTCTGCCCAAGAAGGGTACGAACACGGCGGAGTACGACGTTCTTGGCACTCCAGGTGCTCAGGATCCAACCACGTTCGTCTACGGATTTACGGATGCCGTCACCTACGCGCCGCCCTTGCTCAATACCGGCACGTACCAAATTTACGCCTACGTTCCAGGCAATGACGCGACCCACACCTATGGAGCGGGAGTGCAGTATGTGATCACCGAGAATGGCGTGCAACATCCGTATTTCGTTGACCAGACTGTTGCTGGCGGTTGGGTCAAGATTGGAGACCGACGATTCTCCAACACTCAGACGACTTCGCCTCTGTCTGTGATGGTCACCAACGTCTCGTACAATGCGGTCACCGGTAACGATGTAGGCAAGAAGGTTTACGCGGACGAGGTGATCTTCGTTGGTGAGCAGAACCAGGCGATTACTTCAACGCCGGTGATGGCAAACTGCTGGGTCTATAACCACACCCTCGGAAAGGATGTATTCACCCAGGTCGTGGTTGTGGCAGACGAGAACGGTGTGATTCACTGCCTCGACTCCGCTGGCAACGCCGACGGGACGACGACAGAATATTGGAGCTATCCAAGCACCCTAGGCGCTACCGACACCGACCCGAACGCGGTTGCAGACGCTAGCTCGGAAATGCCGACTGGGTTCGGCTTTAGCTCGGGTGTGGTCGTTCAGACGCCTGGTATTCCAGCGGACTCAAGCGGAAATCCGAACAGCTATCTCTACATTGGAAGCACGAACGGTCGCGTGTACTGCATCGACATGGATGGTAACGCTGCCGCGCCGGTGATGAGCACTGGAATTGGAACGACCAAGCGAGTCTGGACCTATCCGGCGTCGCCAGGCGCCAACGGCAACCTCGGCCCGTTCCAAGGATCCGTGGCCTACGGGGCTCCAGGAAACATTCCAACAATTTACGCTCCTTCCGTCAATGGGCGAATGTACGCTCTGAACGCGATTGGAAATGCGGGAGCGCACACTACCAACGAAATTTGGCAGTACCCGGCTAAGAACAGCCAGACGATCGGTGCCATCACAATGACTCCGGTCTATGCCGAGTTCAACGGCAGTGCCTACCTGTACTTCGGAACCAACCAGAACACTGCCGATGACTCCAATGGTGTGTTCTATTGCATGAAGGTGAACAACGCCTCCACCGCATCCGGCCCGTTCTGGACCTATGCTGGTGGAAACATCACCGATGCCATTACCCTAGCGACTTTAGCGGTTCCGACTTTGTCCTTCACGTCCAGCCCTGCGGTGGTCGAGCAGGATAAGGTCAATGCGACGTACACCAACGCTGACGGCTTCGTTTACGTTCTCAATCAGAACGGATATGTTTACTGCTTTGATGCGGTCACAGGAGCCTTTGCAAGCAGCTCGACGGCAACCCCGATCCCGTGGAATCCGACTAACGAACTCAACGTGGGCAGCCAGGCTGGCATCTCGTTTACAAAAATGCAGGTCTATCAGACCAGTGGCGCCCTCGGACTTTCGCCAGTCATCACGATTCCAACTCCTGACAATCGGTTCGAAGCTCTGTTCGCGGATCCTCTCACCTCAAACCTCGATGGGACACGTCAAGCTTGGTTCCGAACGAACCTTCCTGGGCCGGTGGTCGCCAACATGGCGATTTCCAATAACTGGATGTACGGTGCGGATCAGGGTGGCTTCCTCTATGCTTTCAGCAACACGGCGGGAAGCGGCAGCCTCGGCAACGCCCCCGGTAGTGAGGGCATTTCTGAAAACAACCCTGCAGGCGACGCTTGGAGGTTGACGCAGGTCGACCTCGTCACTCAAGCGGGCTACAACCTTTTGAGGTTGCCGACTGGGCAAAACCTAACGTACCTGCAGGCTCTCAGTCCCACGTATAAATTCGTTAGAAAGCCTTTGGCTTTCGAATGGGGTGAGACTGTTTACCTGCTCGTGCACGACTTCCCGTTTGCGACGACGGATACAAAGGGCAATCCGGTGCCTCCTCCCATCGTCAACGTCAGTTTCAGTTCCGGCGGAAAGACGATTCGGTCGATCTCGGTCGAGGCGCGGCAGTTCACGGATGTGAACCACAGCACCAACCCGCCTCTGTTCACTGACCCAATCACGGCAAACCAGACGCTGCTGGATGGCTATGCAGTTTTGGCCTTCCCATTTCAGTCGGGCGGCAACCAGTCGCTGCCGCCTGGATCGGGAACGATCACAGTGTCTCTATCAACCAGTTCGCTAAACACCTTTGGTGCCCAGCAGACCGTCGCTCAGAATCAGCGTAATGGCAACGCAAGACAGCCGTACTACGTGGCCAACCCGATTGCGCTGTCGATGCCTGACCCGTCCAACAACGGATTGCCTGGAACGGACATTCTGTCGATCGGACTGTCCAACTCGCCTTCCAACCCAGAGAACCTGGTCAACGGAAGTCCCGCGATTAACGCCGGTCTTTTGGCAGAGCCGAGCAAGGTCACACAGCTGTTGGGAACCTCGGCAGGTATCGCTAATCACGGAACCTCAATCATCGCCCCGGTCTACGTCATTGACCGCAGCATGATGGGTTTGATGGTGCCGGATGGCACCGGTCTCGGCGAGGTGCGCGTCGATGTCAAGAACCTTGCCTGGCAGGGTGGCAGACAGGCGATTTATAAGCCGTTGAACCCGCTTTACTATGCGAATTTCGAGGACTATCCGGATAACTATCCGAATACCAGCCTTGACTATCCGGACATCCAAACGACCCAGATTCAGGTTGTCAAGGATCCGAACGGAACTCCGGCCAATCCACGGTTCAATCCGGTCAGCCTGATCCCGCCGATGGTTAAGGATCCGGGAACCGGTCAGCTGAGACAGATGCAGCTAGGAGACTCGCCGACAACTCGAGTGTTCCAGCCGACGCTGTTCAACATGACAATCAACGTGCCGAAGTTCCAGCCAGCAAATACCAACGGTCAAGTATCTCTCGGTGGTGCCCTGGTGCCGAACTCGGCTGGCTCGCTGCTTCCTCAAGGCTACTTCGGCCGTGTCCGAGCCTTTGTGGACAGCAACGGCAACGGACTGTTGGACGGCACTCCTCAGGAAGCGTATCGAGGCTTCAACCTGATGACTTCGGTTGATGTCGACGAGAAGATATCGGTTTCAACGCCGACGGTCAATCTTGGAACGCTTGCAGAGGGAACCGGCTACTCGCCGCTTCGCCCAGGCAAGGCAACGGGAACCCAGGCCTATGACCCAACTGGAGCCAGCAACGGCGCCGGAATCTTCGAGCCATGGGCTGGCAACTACTCAGGACTCTTCCAGCCGTTCACGGTGCTGAACCAAGGAAACGTCAATTTGCTCAACGTTCGAGTCGCGAAGGGATCTCAGTTGCCGTACGGCAATCCGCCGACGATCAACGCGAACCCAACGCCGTGGGGCATCTACTCCGCGTCCAACGATACGCTTGGGTATCTGGACGGATTCCTGGACCTCTGGAGCGACATCGACACCACGTTCGCACCGGTTGCGCCTATCGGCCAACAGGTTGCGTTCCAGAAGGGCCGAGTCACGGACGTGTCTCCTCCTCAGCTCACCGCCAACATGGTACGTCGTGCGAATGCGAACCTGGGAACCACGGGAACATTTATTCCTTCTGGTACCAGCATTCCGTTGCCAGACGTTCTCAACAAGACTCAAGGCGCGGGCGGCGCCGGTACGCTTCTTTATCCGCCGGTTGCTCCTCGGGTGGGTGTTTCGATACCCATCGGTATGCCGGTGGGCCCGTACTCTCAGATCATGCGCGTCTTTGAGGATGCGAACAACTCGGAGATCTGGTCGATGTTCAACGGTGCACCGGAAACCTATTCCGACCCAACGTTCACATTGAACTTCAACATTCGAGAATCGCAGCTGACCACATCGCCTACGCCTTACACCGCATCGATGCTGGACAATCTGGCTCCTGCCTCCGCGGCGAACCCGCTGTCTTATAGCAACATTCAGCCGGCGATGGTAAGAGATCCAAATGGCGGCCTGATCGTCGCGTTCTCGTCGGATCGTCCAAACTGGACCCCAACGGCTCCAGCGTTGACAACGGACCTCGGTTCGTACCGCCTGTACTTCGGCAACCTCAACAACGGAGCTAAGTTTGGCAGCTTCGGAGTGACGGGCAGCGCTGATCCGTTCTCGCCGATCTCGGACTTGAACAACTTCCTGCCAGGATCCAACACGCAGTGGTTCAACCAGGGCGCGGCGGGATACCCCACTCAGGCACCGGACGTTCTGTTCAGCAGCCAGACCGGAGAATCCGTAATCGGTTCGACAGTGAAGTTCGGCAACCCAGCGTTCCCGACTGGTGGTCTCACCAATCCGTTCGCCGCGTCTTCCTACTTCTCCGACATGTTCATGGTGTTCACCGGATCGGCTCAGAAGAGCGTTTCTGGTGGTCGCATCGGCGAATCGGCGATCTTCATCACAAAGGTGACGCCGAGTAGCGGTGGAACCGTTGGAACGCCGCCCCAGCCGATTGGACTGTTGACCGACACGCAGAGCGTGAAGGGCAAGCCAGCGGTGGTCCAGACAGCTTCCGGAGCGCTGGTGTTCTATCCGGCGACTGCGGCAGGCACGTCCAATGTGTACTACTCGTACTTCGATGGAACCAAGTTCGGCCCTTCGGTTGCGCTGCCATTCGGCAATGGATTCCAGTCTGTGACCGGAGTGTCTGCGAGTGGCCGCGTCTACAACGGCGTGGGCAACATCTTCAAGCCGGGCGATAGTGTGGTGGACCTCACGTTCACCGGTCAGGTTGAAGGTCATGCCAACCCAGAGGTTTATCTGGGACACATGAAGCTGTCCTCCTCGAACTTTGCGGTGGTGGATGCAAATGGACTGTCGATCGACAATCCCGCTAGCGACCAAAGCGCATTTGTGGACTTTGCCGAGCAGGACAATGAGATCTTGGTTGCCTCCGGACAATCCGGCGAATACCGTGCGCTCGGTATGCAATGGG
Source organism: uncultured Armatimonadota bacterium (assembly GCA_903927025.1). Lineage (GTDB taxonomy): Bacteria > Armatimonadota > Fimbriimonadia > Fimbriimonadales > Fimbriimonadaceae > Fimbriimonas. The sequence goes on along the minus strand of CAIYLG010000008.1, from coordinate 108,691 downwards.
ATCCAGCGAAGCAGATCGTGCTTGCGCAGACCCTCAACGGCGTCACCACCTCGCTCCTAGTGGCCGGATCTGAGACTTATGATCGCCAGACAGGCATCATCAGCTTCCAGACTCTGCTGGGCGGCAAGGTTTACTTTGACACCACGCTGGGAACGGTGAGGTTCGCAACGACGACTCCTAGCTCCAGTGCGCAGATCTTGCTGACCTACACTCCGAGATTCCTTCGAGTCTCTGCTGGTGGCGGCGCAGGATACGCCAAGGCGACTGTGATGTACGATCACCGCCAGATCAGCAACGCAGCTCCTTGGCATCGACCAAGCGGCGCGTTTGCAGTGCTGGGAGACGACATCACCAACGACAGGCTGGTATTCACCTACAACCGTGGTGCAGACAGCCCAAGCACTCCTGGTCGGCCGTACATCACCACCGCTCGGTTCGGTATCCAGCTCCCAGCGAGAATCGCAACGGACAACTTGGGCAACCCGGTTAACTTGATTCTCAGTGGATCCACTCGCGCCAACAGCGCCTACGAACTGGATCCGGCCAATGGAAGGATCTACTTCACCGGCCTCGACGAAGACAACACCATCAACGTTCGGTACACGGCGCTCAAGGAGGACAACACAACCACCTTCGTGAACGTGACGCTGAAGGTTGGTCTTGTCAGCGAGTCGTCTGAAGTGCAGATCCCGATCGACGGCACCGTCACGGAGTCCGACCTGACGGCGTTCCTTGACCCCTACTCCTTCCTCGCGGCCTCCTCAAGAAGGCCGCCGCTGATCTGGCTCTTCTGGAGCAGCTCTCGAGCCGGTACCCCCAACGTGTTCTTCGAGACGATCTCGCCCCAGTGGAGCCCAGTCCCGATTCAGCAGTAGGGAAGGCTAATCCCCTCCACGCCGCAACCAGCTTCAACGGCTGGTTGCGGCTTTTTTGCTTGTGGCATGTAAAGGAGTACGGGCTTCAGCACGTCTGCACCCCGAGTTTCAGCACAGGGTTGGTTGGCAAGGCTGAACGTTCATGGCACAGGGACCTGGGCTGAAAGTCCAGGCCGCAAGCGTGCTGAAGCCCGCACTCCCCGGATAGGTGCTCGCTAAAGGAGCGCGGGCTTTCAGCACGCCTGCCCCTGGGCTTCAGCACAGGGGCGGTTGGCAAGCCTGAGGGTTCTTGGCATAAGGACCTTGACTAGAAGTCAAGGCCGCAGGCGTGCTGTAGCGCGCACTCCCCGGATTCGTGCTGACATATTGAGTTATCGATTTTAATTCCTCATCCTGAAACACGATTGGCACTGCCACCCTCAATGAGCTCAACCCATCGGGCATGTATCCCAGTAATCCTATTGGTTTCCTGGCTATGAATCAATTTACAATTCCGAATTCTTGCTGGGAACTTGCGGGCTTATGTCCCTGAGTCAAACATCAGGGAACCGTTATGGCGTAGACTCTTCGCGCGTGCTGGCAGATGTTGCCAACAATGCCATTTGGAGCCCTTTGCGGCTCCTTTTCAGGCAAGGTTGGTCTTTCAGCAGTGATTGGGTTCAGTTACTGTCCGTAAGGGGAATTGGTGGTGAACTGAAATGGCGACTAGATACGTCATTTCAGGGTGTCACGCAGGGCCTCCTGTGTGTTGACAGTATCTGGAGCCCAATGATATGATGGGGTCCCAGGATGGGAAGGGAAAGGATAGTTACCTGATGGCCAAAAAGCTAAGTAGCGTGCTCGGCGTTGATATCGGCAGTCAATCGATTAAGATTTGTGAAATCCGTTCCCAAGGCAAAGAGCCGGTTGTAACCGCACTCGGGATCATCGCCACGCCGGAAGGTGCGGTGGATCACACGGGTGTTTACAACAGCGATGCCGTAGGGTCTGCCCTCAAGCAGGTTATTTCCTCAAGCGGAGCCTCAGGCTCGTCGGTGGTTGTTTCCATCGCCGGTCAGGCCAGCGTGCTTGTGCGAACGCTTGAAGTTCCGAAAATGAATCCGACGGAACTCAAGGATCACATGCAGTGGGAAATCAACCGGAACATTCCGTTTGCGGAGAGCACAATTCTCAGCGACTATAAGCCGCTGGGCGGGGATGACCCCAACTCGCCGAACATGGATGTCGTGATGGCGATTTCGCCTCAGAGCGCGATTGATACCGTGCTGGCATGCATCAAGAAGGCTGGCCGAACGACTTCTGCGATTGATGTGGAGCCGCTGAGCCTCGCTCGCTCCATTCACAAGAGCTACGACGATATCCTTGGCGGCAAAACCAGCTGCATCGTGGATATTGGTCACAAGACGACTTCTATCAACATCTATCACGGCGACAGGCTCCTGATGCCAAGACAAGTTCCAGTGGGTGGCGAGCTGTTCACAAAGGCGATCGCCGACTCCTTCTCGGTGAGCATCGAAGAAGCCGAAGTGATGAAGTGCACCAAGTGCATCATTCCTGATTGGGCTGCAGAAGTAGCGCTTCAGGATCCATTCGGGGATATCGGCGCAACTTCCAACTTCCAGGCCTACAATCCGTTTGCGGACGACGCGCCTCCCGTTGCTGAAGAGCCGGCTGCGTTCTCCCCGTTTGACGAGCCTATGGCGACGGTAGCGGAAACTGAAGCGGCGGCTGCTGTAGCAGACCAGACACCGGCACAGACCGATAACTCGGAATCAACCCAAATTTATAACGCCATTGCTCCAATCCTTGACGAGTTCCTCTCGGAAGTTCGTCGATCGATTGACTACTACCGCAGTCGCGGTGGTGATATCGATGCCGTTGAATTGTGCGGCGGCGGAGCGAAGCTGGGAGGCTTGGCCCCCTATTTGAGCAAATCGCTGGGTGTCGAGTGTGACGCTTATGACCCCCTGCGCCGTCTCAATGTAAATGCACGCAAAGTCGCTCAAGGCTTTGTCGATGAGCACAAGCAGGAATTCGCGGTTGCCGTAGGAAACGGCCTCCATATCTTTTTCGACTAGAGACGCATGAAGCTAAACCTACTGCCAACAACAGTTTCCAAGGGGAAGCAGGCCAAATCGGCTGTTATCTTCTCCGTTCTTATCGCGCTCGCAGGTGTGGGTATCGGCGGTTTCCTGTCGGTATCATCGCAGAAGGCGCTTGATGAGGCCAAGACTCAGCAGGCCGAATCGATTGATCCTGCGCAGAAGGCTTATCAGAAGTCGGCTGATGCAGATACGATTCTTGCCAGTGAGAAGTCTGTTGACCTGATCCGCAACGCAATGCTCGCCGATGCGATGATCAAGCACAACGACGTTTATCCGGACATGTACGAAGAGATCAAGCCGTACATTCCATCGTTCTTCCGAATCAATAGCCTCTCGGCTACCTCGGCAGGAGAGAATGCCAATGTGACGCTGGTTGGAACGATTGATACGTTCCAGCAGTACGCGGACCTCATGCTCGCGTTCTCGCGCTACAAGAACCTGATTTCGATTTCGAGGTCTGGTTTTATCGACCGTCGACAAATTGTGCCTAGCATCAACTCCGTCGATACTCAAGGTCGACCTCGTCGCCAGGATGAGGCGCCGATTCCGGATGACAAGCTTTTACGGCTGGCTTACTTCCAGTCTCAACCTCAGCCAGGTGGCTTCACCGGCGAGGGGAACTTCGGAAGCGGTACCGAGAACACGAAGGGTGCAATGCCCGAGTCCTCGCTGATCACCGTTGTTCTTACGATCAAGAAGGATCTTCAGGTCCCTGAGCCCCGCCAGACGCTTAGTGCGGGCGGTGGAACTTCCAGCTCAACGGCACCAACCGGTCCTCCCCCAGGATCTGGAATGGCTGGCCCTCCTCCTGGAGCCGGCGGTTCAGCCCGTGGGGCAGGCGGTACGCCGCCAGAGGACTCGGCCCCTTCGGGAACCGGTAAGAAGAAGGGCAAGGGCGGAGACGACTCCGAGTAGGGGATTCTGAATATGAAGCTAGGTAAGTTTGCAATTTTAATGTTCGGAATCATGGTCTTCATCGCCACGACCACGTGGGGATTCTTCTACAGCTATATGCCCAACATGAAGGAAGTTGGGATGCTGAAGGACAGCAAGACGGCCAACGATGAGGAAGCCGCGAAAATGCCTCAAGCCAAGAAGCGGTTTGAGAAGGCTAAGTCGATGATCGATGAAAAGGCTAAGGCCTGGAAGCAGATCGTTGAGACGCGCACTCCTCCGATGGACCTTAAGCGTGGCGGAATCGATCTTTCGGTTAACGCCTGGCAGCTTGCGGTGGACACCCCCAAATATCGTGACAGCGTTCAGCGCGCAGTCAACGCCCAGCTTAAGAAGGGCGGTGTGAAGGTGGTTACTGCTCCGCAGGTTCAACTACTGGACGCCAACCTACCGGTTAATCAGATTCTGGCGTCGTTTTACAACTACCCAGCGCTCAAGTTTCCGGTCGTGATCTTTGACTTCGGAACGATCACGGTACAGGGCACCTATAAGCAGATTCTTGATAATGTTCGGGCTTACAAGTCGATGCCAAACTATTTGGCAGTTACGGACGGTCTTAGAATTGACGGCACCTCCCCATTTTTGACAGGAACCTACAACCTCACGGTCGTCGGCTTCATTCGTTCGAAGAGCATCGCTCCAAGCGTTCCGGAAGGAGCCGCAGCTGATTCTGGTGCCGGTGGCGGTGCGCCGTCTGCTCCAGGCGGAGGCGGAAGAAAGGGTCCACGAGCAGGTGCTGGCGGAGGCGGAGGCTAGTGTTGCCTAGGCAACAACAGTTTCTTCAGGTACGTAACATGAGATATCCAATGTTGAAGAAGTCAGTTCGATTGGTTGCCCTCGCGTCCGTTCTGGGCGTGCTGGTAGGTTGTGGTGGAGGTGGCTCCTCTTCAGCTGGTGCCGGTGCCGGAGCTTCGGCTCAGGACAGTTCCTCGTCAACGGCATCCGTTACGTACACTCCGGTGGGCGTTGACGCAGGTCTGCCGGTGGACGTATCGACGGATACCAAGCCTTACAAGGCCTTGGTCGCGGCATCCTCTCGCTTCGGACATCGGGGAGACCCATTCCAGCTGACAGCGGAAGAAGCTTCCTTCGATAAGAAGCAGAATGTTGAGCGAGTGCTTGGCACACTGGGTGGATTTACCAACCAGTACGAGCCGCCTGTTGAGGAGACCAAGGACGTCGAGCAGCAGGAACCACAGCCATATCGAAGACTTGCTGGAATTATCATCGGTGATTCCGTCTTAGCTCTTATTGATATGGGCACTGGCCAGGCGACGACCATCATTCGACCCGGAATGAAAATTCCGAATACCGAGTGGACGGTTGTGTCCATCAACGAGGACCGAGCCATTCTTCACCGAGACGGCAATATCGGCCCCCATACAATTTCAGTCCGGCTTGAGAGCCCTCCCGGAGGGATGACAACAGCCACAGGTTTTGGTGGAGGTGCTCCAGCAGCGCCGGGTGCGGGCCGAAGAGGTCCACGACCAGGTGCAGCAGGTGGCAACAGCGGAAATACCGGTGCTGGCTAGTATCGGAAATAAAAAAATGTACAATCGACAACACACTAGGGAAGTTCGATCTTCTGAAGGATTGGAGGTTAACGTATGAAAACAACCATGAAGCTCGCCATGAGCGTTGCATTCAGCATGTTCTTGCTGACTGCGATGCCAACGCTTGCCTCAGCCCAAGAGGATATCTCGCAGAAGCAGATCCCTTCTCTTGAGCTGGAACAGGCCGATGTTCGAGAAGCGCTCCGAGCGCTGTTCAAGAACGTCAACGTTTCTTACTCAATCGCCCCTGAAGTTCAGGGACCGGTTACTGTAAGCCTGAAGAACGTCACTTTTGAGGTGGCTCTCCAGAATGTACTTCGACAGGTCGATGCGACCTATCGTGTTGAAGCTGGTGTCTTCGAGATTATCAAGAAGGTTGATACCACTGCGCCGACGGCTGGCACCCCAGAGACTAAGGTCAACACGGGTTCCAACCTGATTATTCGACGCATCAAGATCCGCTCCGCTGATCCGGCATTCATTGCTGCGATGATCGGTAGCAAGGGCGGTAGCCAGAACTACACTTTGTCAGCGCCAGAGCGCAGCACCGTGAGCCGAACCGGTAGTTCCGGTGGCAGCGGCGGTGGCGGTATGGGCGGCGGCGGCATGGGCGGCGGCGGCGGCATGGGTGGCATGGGCGGCGGCGGCATGGGCGGCGGCGGTATGGGCGGCGGCGGCATGGGTGGCGGCGGCGGCTTCGGCGGTGGTGCCGGCGGCGGCGGCGGCATGGGCGGCCGATAAGGTATCGCGTAGTTCGGTAAGGGGTTGAGAGGGTTTATGAGGAAAGAAATGCGTAAAAGCTGGGCGAAATTGGGTCTCGTGGCTTTGTTCACGGGGATCATTGCGGCGCCGCTTTCGGTTGCCATGGCACAGCAGTCATCTGACGTCAGGGTTGACCTGAATCTGAAGGATGCCGATATGATGGTTGCGACGAATACCCTGTTCCAGCGAACAGGGATCCAATTCGTCATTCAGCCAAGTTCGGAGCCCTATCAGAGGGTCACCCTGAAGTTGGACAGCGTCACACCTGAAGATGCAGTTCGCTACATCTGTCAGGCAGCGGGGGCATATTTCAAGCGTGATGAAAACGGGGTTTATATCATCACGCATGTGAAACCAGTCGTGGAATTGCCGCCCGTTGCACCAACTAGCAAGACGCCTAAGACTCTGAAGAAAATCAAGGTCATGAAGGCTGGTGCTCGGGATATCTACGACATGGTGCTTTACGGCATCGCGACTGATGGGACGAGAAGCTTTAAGGATCTTCAGAAGTTCGCTAGGATGGGCACGGACATCGACCGAGAAAAGGTTTTTGGCAACGCTCAAGGACCAAATATCCTTCAAACAGGTGCTGGAACTTTCAGCCCAGTGCAGGCTTCTCCACAGCCTTTCCTAAAGACTGCAGAGTCTGGCTCTGATATTCAGTTGCCAGGCGAAGGCGCTTCACAAGGATTCGGCGGCGGCGGTGGCGGCGGACGTGGCGGCGGCGGCGGCGGTGGTCTCCAAGGCGGCGGCGGTGGCGGCGGCCTTGGTGGCGGCGGCGGTCAGGGTGGTCAAGGCGGCCAGGGTGGCGGCAACGTCAATCTCGCAGGCGGACAGGGTCTTGTCGGAGAAAGCATTGACTTCATCTCTTACGACCCGACTGACAACAGCATTGTCGTTCGAGGTAACGAAGACGATATCAACCAACTTCAGACCTATATCAGCCTTTTCGATGTGGCTCCTCGTCAGGTTGAAATCAAAGTCGAGTTCATCACGACTACTGACAATGTAAGCAAAGACTTTGGGGCTGAGTTCCTCTATCAGAGAGGCACAATGTTCGCGGGATCAACTCCAGGAACCTTCGTCAACACTGCTGATCCGGTATTCTTTAATTATGCGACTGGCAACGTCTCAATGAGGCTAAGAACGTCGCTGTCAGAAGGTACAGGAAAGGTTGTTTCTTCTCCAATTATCCGAACGTTGAACAATCAGTACGCAAGTATCACGAGTACGATTCAAACGACGATTTTCTACAACACTCAGACTGTTTCGAACGGAACGGTGGTTAGCACCCCGAACGAATACTTTCTGACGGCAACTACCGGATTGGCAGTTTCTCCTCGAATTAATGAGGACAATACGATCACGGTGGCTCTGAATCCTCAGGTCACGAGCTTTGTAGGATTCTCAACTGGACCGGACGGTCAGCAGATTCCAAATGTCGCTAACCAAAACATTCAGGTTGTAGCACGAGTCAAGAATGGTGACACCATTGTTCTTGGTGGTCTCAATCAGAAGAACGAAACTGACTCTCAGAACAAGGTTCCAGTTCTTGGTGAGTTGCCGATTATTGGTCAGTTCTTTAGACTTACGTCTAAGGCTAAGACCAACAGTGAGTTGCTGATCTTTGTGACACCTACGATCGTAGACGACGAAACCACGAGCACCGGCGGACCCTAGTCGGGCAAATCCTCAATAAACCCTTGGGGTGGCGAGATACAATAATCTCGCCACCCTTTGTTATGAATCGCTGCTGGATTTTGATTGGAATGATGGGGGCCGGAAAGTCTTCAATCGGCCGATCGCTGTCCGAAGCTTCTGGCCGCGACTTTCTCGACACCGATGCTATGCTTCAGCAGCGGTTGGGGAGGCCCATCTCTCAGATCTTCCAGATCTATGGTGAAGTGGCTTTCCGGGACCATGAGTCCAACCTTTTGAAGTCGATTGAACCCGGCCCATCTGTTGTATCCACTGGTGGAGGCATCATCCTTCGGGAGGATAACTGGGAGGAATTCAAAAGACTTGGATTGACGATCTTCCTAGACGCAAGTATCGAGACCCTCATCGAAAGGCTATCCGTCAGTAAGAAGAAGCGTCCCTTGCTTCAAACGGAGAACTGGGAAGAACGCACAAAAGAGATTCTAGACAGCAGGCTTCACCTATATCGGCAGGCGGACATAAGAGTTTCAGTAGACGAGATCGACCTGTCCAACGGAGCTGATTTGGTGCTATCAGCCATTATGGAGTACGAGTCCCATGCAAATTCAGCATAGAAACGGCGAGTACGAGGTCCGATTTGAGAGCCTAGAGGAGTGTTTTCAGGCGCTTCCTTCAGACGTGCGCATCGTCACCGACGAGAACGTCGCGAACGCCGTCGATTCGCTAGTTAGATTTTGCCACGTCTATGTAATACCTCCTGGTGAAACAAGTAAGAGCCTAGAGGTGTTTGGTCAGATTCTGTCTTGGCTCGCTTCAACGCGGGCATCCCGTAAGACAATGATTTGCGCCGTCGGTGGTGGTGTTGTCGGAGACCTCGTCGGCTTTGCCGCCTCTGCTTACATGCGCGGGGTGCCTTTCTACCAAATTCCGACTACCCTGTTGTCACAGGTGGATTCCTCAGTTGGCGGAAAGGTAGGCATTGACCTGCCCGAGGGAAAGAACTTGGCCGGCGCATTTTATCCACCTTGCGGGGTGACGATTGACGTAAACCTGCTGAACAGGCTGCCTGAGCGCCAATTTATGAACGGGATGGCGGAAGTGTGGAAGTACGGCTTCATCATGGATGCCGCCCTTGTAGATCTCTTGAGTGCAGATCGACTCCACACAGCTCACCCCAACCTCCTCTCTGTGGTGGGGCGGTGCATTGCTCTTAAGGCAGAAGTCGTTCAGCAGGACGAATACGAAACTTTGGGTCTCAGAGCAATTCTGAATTTCGGACATACCGTTGGCCACGCCCTTGAGCACTTCTCAGGGTACGGGAAGATGCTGCATGGTGAGGCGATTAGTGTTGGGATGGTTGTGGAAGCCAGACTTGGCGAGCGACTTGGGTTGACGAAGGAAGGCACTGCCGACCAAATTCAAAAGCTTCTTGTTTGCCAGGGACTCCCGGTTACCGACGTTGGCCTAAGATCGGAAGATGCCCTGATCGCGGCAATGTACGGCGATAAGAAGTCTCTTGATGGGAAATTATCTTTCAGTTTGTTGACGGAGATCGGACATTGTAAACTTATAGAAGGCGTATCTGAAGAAAGCATTCGGATGGCCCTGCGAGAATCATGAAGAACCTTCGACCAATCCTTTCTCTGGTCGTGCTGGTTCTCCTAGTGGGCGGGTACGGTGCCAGCCAGGCGGCTGTAATGTCTGGGTCCACTGAGGCATACGCCAAAAAGGTGGATTGCCCCCAAACTCAGTGGATTGCACTAGGGGTCCTTGTACTCTCTGTCCTCTGTGCACTCGTCCGAGAACCAGGGGCGGATGAACAGTGATAGGGCGCCTGCTGAAGGCTCGCTATGAGCTAGTCGGGCTCCTTCAGGACGGCCCCATCTTTTCAACATATTCGGCTCGAGATCGGATCCAGGGCCGCGACCTCTCAATTCGTGTGATCAAGCTGCCGTTCTCATCCGAGGGGGCCTTTATTGATCGACTGTCGCAAACGGTTCAGAAGTACAGCGTCATCCAAAGCGCGAACATTGAGCGGCTACTGAGCCTTGAGTCGGATGAATCAACTCCATTCATTCTAGGAGACCTTACTCGAGGTCCAAGTTTGGCGGATCGCATCAAAAAGCTTGCGCCGTTCTCGATCCCAGTGTCTGTCGGTACCGCTATCAGCATCCTTCATGCGCTGGATTCTATCCACCGCACGGGATTGGTTCACGGTGATCTCAACCCTCAGAACATGGCGGTGATGGCGGATGGAGACGTTCGCATCCAGTTGACAGGAATATGGGAGGCGTATTCAGCAAGTTCTACCGCTGGCATGGTTGTGCTTCCGGGAATGGCGCCTTATCTCGCACCAGAAGTGAGCGCCGGTGCGATGCCGAGCACAGCATCCGACGTCTACGCGGTGGGTGTGCTGCTGTACGAGCTGATTGTGGGCAGGTCGCCCTATCAAGCAGAGACAGCGATCGCGATGGCGATGCAGCACTCAACGTCCCAAACTCCAAGCCTACGTGCGGTCAGCCTAGCAGTGCCCGTGGTCTTAGATGAGATTGTGAAGAAGGCGATGTCCAAAGACCCCAGGTATCGGTATGGCAATGCGAGCGAGATGCTGGCCGACCTTCGAATCCTTCAGGATGCGCTGAGGTTCGGGCGATCGCTCTCCTGGCCGCTTTCGCCGGAGCCGGTTGATCCTGGACCCACCAAGACTGGGAAAGGTCCTGCTGGGCGTCCTCAGCCCGTCGCACCGCGAATGTCTGCGATTCGTGAAGCCTCCAAGAAGAAGAAGAAAGGGAAAGACTCGGAGGCAAGAGAGCGGGATGTGCCGATTTGGATGTGGATCTTGTTCACCTTCGGCGGAACCCTGTGCCTCGTGGTGATGGGGATGTGGATCATCCAGAACCTGAGCAAGCCGGTTTGGGTCACGGTGCCAAAGATTCAGACGCTGAACATTGCCGAAGCGAAAAACCTGCTGAGTCAAAGCAAACTCACCATAAGAATTTCCAGGCATCAGTCTAGTGACAAGCTTCCGCAGGACAGCATTCTTGATGTTGATCCAGAACCTGGCCAAAAAATCCGGGAGGGGGGACAGGTCTCGGTTGTGGTCAGTTCTGGCTCTCGATACGTAGCGGTGCCAGATCTTTCCGGGCTCACAGTAGATAAGGCTAAAGCGCTGCTTGCCACCCTGAATCTGGATATTTCGAATGCAACCGCGACGGTTACGGACTCAAAGGTCCCTCCCGGCAGCATCGTTCGGTCAGAACCTGGTGCGCGCACTTTAGTGGAACGGCAGTCTATCATCCGCCTGATCGTTAGCAAAGGGCCGGACGACGACACAACCGTGGTTGGTGAAAAGGATGGCTATACCTACCGCCTTCACTTTGATCTCAGCACCCTGACTCATCCAGCCAGAGTCAAGATCGATATGCTGGACGAAAGTGGAGTCAAGACGGTCTACGAAGTTGCCCACAAACCTGGCGACACCTTCAACGTGACGGCACGCGGCAAGAAGCAGCAGGCTACATTCAACATCTATTACGACGGGACTCTTGTGAAATCAGTGGATACGGACACGCAGGGACAGGCTTCAACGGACGAATCAATTCACCCAGAAAGTACAGACACCACAGGAGCCGGGAATTGAACTGCCACCTCGCCCCATCCATTCTGTCTTTTGATCTCACGAATCTTCGTGAGTCGGTCTCGACCTTAGTTTCGAACGGAGCAGATATCGTCCACTTAGACGTGATGGACGGACAGTTCGTGCCTCCGATCACCTTTGGTGACTCGTATGTGAAGGCACTTAAATCGGCCGCGAACGCGGTCTACGAGGCGCACTTGATGGTGGAGACACCTGAGAGGCAGTTCGAACCTTTTGCGGCTGCAGGGTGCACGCGAATTATTTTTCACGCAGAAGCAACGATTCACAGCCATCGGCTCATTCAAACACTGAAGTCCATGGGAGTCGAGGCGGGAATTGCGATCAACCCAGGGACTCCGGTCGAAGCCATCGAGCCGGTTTTGGACATGGTGGATATCGTGCTGGTCATGACCGTTAATCCTGGCTGGGGCGGACAGTCCTTTATCCGATCTGCTCTGAAGAAGACAGCCCGGATCCGTGAGATTAGGCCCGATGTGCTCATTGAAGTGGACGGCGGAATTGATCCAAAGACGCTGCCAGAAGCGCGAGCGGCAGGAGCCAACGTTTTCGTGGTGGGCAGCCACCTTGCCCGTGCGGTAAATCTTGCTGAGGCGACTCAGGAACTGGTGAGGCTATGTGGCTGAGGCTTTTCACGACAGCGATGCTTTTCGGGGCATTGGCACTCATGGTAGGGCGATCGGTGATTGTTGGTCCGTTGCCACACAAGCCTGTTAAGCGGATTGAAGCGCTCCATTACAGTCAAAGGGCGCTTGCGTTTACCACGGTGCTCATCGTCACCCTCGTCGGGGCAGGAGTGGGGGCGATTAAGCTGGTTCGAATTGCCAATCAGGAGTATCGAGATCGAGCAATGCAGAATATGCAGGCGATGATTGAAGGTGCTATCGCCGATCAGAAGCGCACAGCCGAGAAGCCAGATGGCAGCTGATCGCAATCTTGACGCTCGGTTCATGCGTCGGGCGATTGAAATTTCTCGCCGAGGCTTTCCCGCTCCCAACCCCCATGTAGGCTGCGTCATATGCCAGGGGGATCAAATTGTCGGTGAGGGGTACCACCACTTCGCCGGTGGACTTCATGCAGAAGCTGAGGCACTCAAGGTCGCTGGGGAGGCTGCACGAGGTGCGGCTGCCTACGTGACGCTGGAGCCGTGCACTCACTTTGGTCGAACACCTCCCTGTGCCGATGCCCTCATTCATGCGGGGGTTCGCCGAGTGGTCGTCGCGTGTTTGGATCCCAACCCGAAGGCGATGGGAGGACTAGATAAGCTCCGTGCGGCGGGAATAGAGGTTGAATCAGGTGTCCTTCAGGACGAGGCGGCGGCAGCGAATACACAGTTCCTGCTGGCGATGGAGAAGCGACGGCCCCACATCGTGCTGAAGGCTGCTTCAAGCCTTGATGGACGCACCGCCCTTCCCAATGGGGAAAGCAAGTGGATCACCGGGCCAGCTGCGCGCCGTGAAGGGCATCGACTGAGGGCACTTTGTGGTGCTGTTCTCGTAGGACGGCGAACGGTGGAAATGGATGACCCTCAACTGACCGCACGCATACCGGGTGTGAAGAATCAACCGGTTCGCATCGTTCTGGATCCACTGGGCAAATTGGGATCCCATTGGAAGGTCTTCGATGCTTCGGCACCGACGATTCACCTCACTCGCGGTCATCTAGGTGTCGCATACGGTTCAGAGGGCTTTGATGTCCACGAGCTTGCGGCGGCATTGTTCGAACAGGGAATCAACGGTGTGTTGGTAGAGGGTGGCGCTCTGACCCTGAGTCAGTTCCTTAAGGCGCGACTGTTCGACAAGGTTGAACTGTTTTTAGGGGCGAAGGTCCTGGGGGCGGGTCCCAATTGGGCCGAACTTCCTGGTCTGGCTTCGATCACGGACGCCCCTTCACTCTCAGTCACCCGCGTTAGAAGGCTCCAAGGTGACATTCAGATCTCGCTGAGACCCTGAATTTGGAAACTCAATTGGCGTACGAAGAGATAGAACTCTTTGAGAGGATTGATAAATGCGTAACGCCTTTTCGATTGCACGGAACGTAGCTGGTTTTGCCTTGTTTGGCATTCTCCCCTTGGTCGCATCAGCGGACACCCTTACACTTCGGCGAGACATGATTCTGCCTGTCGAGTTTGAATCTAGCCTCACGCTCAAGGAGAATCGCCCTGGCGACACATTCTTCGTAAAAGTCCGGGACACGGATCTCGTTCCAAAGGGAACCGAGCTAGAGGGAACGATCGAAAGAATCCACGTTGCCCGAGGAAACCGCTCCTCCAGCATGGATTTGAGATTTCACCATATCATCCTTCCAGATCACACCCGAGTGTTATTGGATGCCTCACCGTTGCCTTTAGATAATCGGTATCTCACACGAGATGGGGACGGCCGTATGGTTGCCAAGCAGGATGTTCGAAAGCAGCAAAGCGATGTCATTGGTGGGGCGGTGGGAGGATTCATCGTTGGCTCAATCTTCCATCGACGGATCACGGGGACGATTCTTGGAACCATCGTTGGGTCAATTGCAGCTCAGAATGACCGGGACAGGGACACCAACCTGGTGGTCAAACAGGGAGAGAGAATCGGGGCTCTAATTAACGAGTCAGTCACGATTCAGTCGGGGCCTTCAGCGCCGCCTTCCAGATTGGAGGTCAACAGCCGACTTGACCGACGAATGAGTGATCCGGTTCGTCAGCGAGGCATCATTGAACTTGAAAATCGCTACAACATCCGTCTCAGCTTCCACGACAAGTTGATGGAGTTTCCAGACGATGCGCTTCCTTACCGCGTAGGGAAAAACCTGATGGTGCCGCTTGATCCTGCAGCCAGGCAGTTTGGTCTCGACGTGGACCGACGCCCGAACGGGACGGTTTATGTAGACGGTGCTGACCTGAATATCCGGCTTCTCATCGGGTCCAAGGATGCCAGGCTGGACGGAAAGAACATTGAGCTTCCCAGACCTCTGCTAGACAAGAACGGAGTGCTGTTTGTGCCGATTGATGCGCTCCTTCCACTCATTAAAGATGAAGTGTTGCTCAACGGGAAGCGCCTCGAGCAAAGCGATTAAGTCTGTCTAGAGCTTCAGAAAGTATTCGTGGAGCTGGAGGTCGTCGGTCAGTTCAGGATGGAAGGAGGTTCCCAGCCGCTTTCCTTGCCGCACACCGACGACCTTTCCCATGTACTGGGCAAAGATCTCTGCCGGAGCTTCGACTTGGCTGACGATAGGAGCTCGGATGAATACGCCGAGGACCGGCTGGTCTAAGCCTGTGACCTCAACGGCATCCTCAAAGCTGTGAACCTGGGCGCCAAAAGCATTTCTTGTGACCTCGATATTCAGTAGGTCGAGGGTGTACTGGGCGCGACCGGATACTCGGCTTGCCATGAGAATCATTCCCATGCAGGTGCCCCAAATCGGCATATCTTCGTCGGCTGCTTTCTTAATTGCATCCCCGAGGCCGTAGCGCTGCATGAGAAGGCCCACCGTGGTGCTTTCTCCGCCTGGCAGGATCAGCCTTTCTACCTGGGCGAGGTCCTCCGGTGTCCGGACTTCCTTTGCCACGATTCCCTCTCGGCAACTCTGCAAGGCATCAATATGCTTCTGAAAATCTCCCTGGATCGCGACGACGCCAACTTGCATGAGTAAAGAGGGTACCGCGACCAAGTGGCAAGTGGGTTACACTGGGCCGTGATTGACGTCATTGGTGCACCCTTTGATCTGTGCGGCAGAAGGCTCGGCAGTCGGTTGGGCCCTGCCGCGATTCGGCTTGCAGGGCTTGTTGAAGCGCTAGAAGCGCTCGACCTGAACGTGGTCGACTGCGGGGATGTTCAGGCGTTGCCTGAGTGCACAGAAGAAGGGGGACTTAAGAATTTTAGGCCCATGCTCAGGTGTGTGTCCCAGCTGCGAGGGATGGCCCTTGAGAGTCTTCGAGAGGGGCGCATTCCGGTGGTCCTCGGCGGCGAGCACACTATTGTGGCGGGTGGCATCAGTGCGGCGCTTCAGCACTTTGAGGGAGACCTTGGAGTGCTTTGGATTGATGCTCACGCCGATATCAACACTCCTGGAACATCCGACACCGGGGCACTGCACGGGATGCCATTGGCTGCGCTCGCAGGAATGCCCAGCGAAACGGAAGGAATGCCCGACTCGGAGTGGCAGGATTTTCTGAACGCTCTTGGCCCCGAATATCGACTTGACCTTAAGTCGACAGCTTGGTTTGGGCTTAGGGACGTGGACCCTGCAGAAAGGTCTCGTCTCGCTGGCTTTCCGGTCACGATGCACCACATCGACCGTAGTGGCGTTGAAGAAATGATCGCCCAGATTGATGAGTGGTATTGCGAGTGCGGGGTGAAAAACCTGTGGGTCTCGTTTGATGTCGATGCCGTTGACCCCAAGGTGGCACCTGGAACCGGAACCGATGTACGAGGCGGCTTAACGTATCGAGAGGCGCATCTGACAGCCGAACTCATCTGTGAGGCGCTGGCGCTGCAGGACTGCCCATATCGGCTGGTTGGGGTGGATTTAGTGGAGACAAACCCTCTGATTGACTCTCGCAACGAGACGGCAAAGATGTCGGTCGAATGGCTCAGTTCGCTGTTTGGAAAGACGATTCTGGGCAAGCGGTAGAATCGTTGCCAAGCATGAGCATTGAAACGGGACGCAGGGTGCTGGCAATGGAGTCGGCGGCCATCACGGCTTGTGCCGACCAGCTAGATGATTCCTTTGATCAAGCGGTAAACCTCATTTTTGAGTGCGTCGGTCGAGTGGTTACCTGTGGCGTGGGCAAGTCTGGCCATATCGCTAAGAAGATGGCGGCAACCCTAAGCAGCACCGGCACTCCCAGTCTTTTCCTTCATGCCGCTGAGGCGGTCCATGGAGACCTCGGTATGGTGACGGGAGACGATATCGTGCTGATGTACAGCCATAGCGGTGAGACAGACGAGATTCTTCACCTGTTTGAACCGATTCACCTCCTTGGCGCAAAGGTGATCCTTATCACCGGCAATCCGGAGAGCACAGCAGCGAAGCAGTCTGCCATTAGTCTCAACACTCACGTGACGAAGGAGGCGTGTTCCCATAAGCTTGCACCTACCACCAGCACGACTGTTATGTTGGCGCTGAGTGATGCACTGGCCATTTGCGTTATGGACAGGCGCGGATTTACCCCCAAGGATTTCCACGAACGGCATCCAAAGGGTTCCTTGGGCAAGCAGCTGACTCCGGTGAGGTCCCTCATGGTTCCTTACGAGGAGATCGCGGTTGTGGGACCAGAGGCGGATGTGTTGGAAGTGATGGCAGCCATTTCCTCAGCGCCGGTGGGTGCGGCCTGTATCGTCAATGAAGACCAGCATCTTCTGGGCCTCATCAGCGACGGGGACTTGCGACGCTATATCGTCAACCACCCGGATGGTCTCCATGCTAAGGCGCAGTCGTTTATGAATACCAAGGCATATACGATCGAGCCGGATTTGCCGGCCGATCAAGCCCTAGCACGCTTCAGAAAGATGGAACGTAAGGCTGGTGACTTTCCGGTTGTTGAGGATGGCCGCGTGATCGGAGTGCTGACGCTTAAGGATCTGTTGCGCCAGGTTAAGCCGCTTGCGGGTCGTGAAGAAACGTCAGGGTAGCGGGTCGCGAAACGCCATGGGCCCGAGTTAGCTAGGATGGCCGCGTGCGTAAGCAACCCCTTTGGGATTTGGGCCGCGGCCGTTGGTGTGATTCCAGGTTAGCCGCAGGAGCGGCAAACCTTCGCTACGCGGAAGCAATCCCTTTGGGATTTTGGCCGGTTGGGGCCAATGCGGAACGAAGTTAGCCGCAGAGGCGACCAGCCTCGGCTACGCTGACGCTGCCCTTTTGGGATGTCCGGAGCATCTTGATGCAAAAAAAGGGTCCATCCGAAAATCGGATGGACCCTTTTCAATTCAGTTGAGACTACTCTTTGTCGGCTGGTGCCTGAGCTGGAGCTGACTGCTGCTGGTCGTTGTTTCGCGGAGCGTATCGCTCGCGGCGTGCGCCAAACTCTCGTCGGTCCGAACCCATTTCCTGAACGGCGAATGGGAGGAGGGCCATCTCACGAGCTCGTCGAATGGCCTCGGAGATCATTCGCTGCTGGCCGGCGGTGTTTCCACTCTGTCGGCTTGGCAGGATCTTGCCTCGATCATTCAGGAAGCGTCGCAGGATATTTACTTCCTTGTAGTCGACGTAATAAATCTTATTGGCTGTGAGGTAGCTGACTTTGCGTCGTCGCTTGCCTCGCAGGCGCTGACCGCCTTCGGCGGCGTCTTTATCTGCGCGGGGAATGGCAAGTCGGTCGTTGCCGTTATCTGCGCGCTGCGGTCTCTGTGTCTCTTCGCTCATCTCTATTCCAAAACTTGGGGGCGGGCGATTTCTCTCGCCGACTGGCAAGTATAGCACAGGATTGCAGCCTCTTTCATCGGGTTGCCGCCGTGTTTGCCATAATGCACCCATGGCTGGAGTGCTGATCACCTTTCTGTTCGCGATAGGCGCGATGGGGGTGGGTCAGTTTTTGCTGAGCCGACTTACCAAGGACTTAGACGGCGCCGAGGCGACTGGGCTGCATGGATTGGTGGGTCTTGGGGCTCTAGGGCTCCTCACACTTTTTATTGGATTGATCCCGGGCGGATTCAAATGGGGGCTGGCGGTGGTTGGCCTTATCGCGGTTGCTGGCTTTATGCCTGTTGTCCAGAGCTTTTCCGCCGGCAAGTTCAAGGTTGCCAAGCCAGTCGGAATGGCTCTCCTTTTTCCCCTCGCGATTGGAATTGGCGTCTTCTTTGCCTTGGTTGGTGTGCTCGCGCCGAGCGACACCCTTGACTGGGACACGCTGGCGTATCACCTTGCGGTCCCAAAGCTCTGGATGCAGGCTGGGCAGATTCAGTACATCCCATACATCCATCACAGCAATTTCCCATTCACGGTCGAGGACCTATTCCTGTGGGGGCTAACTTGGGGCGGGCCGAGTGGAGCCAAGGCCTTTACGCTCGCGTTTTTCATTTTTGGATTGATTGCACTGTTTGGGTTCGGCCGGTCCAAATATGGCGACTTAGCTGGGTGGTGGTCTGCACTGGCGTTTGCGACCGTGCCTGTCGTTTTGTGGGAAAGCGGCACTGGCTACATTGATGTTCCGCACGGCCTGTTTGCTGGACTCGGGATTTTGTATGCGGCACGGTTTGTGTCAACTCGGGAGGATCGCTCGAGCCTGTGGCTGTCGGCGATCTGCTTGGGTTTTGCGGCTGGCACCAAGTACACCGGACTTCAGACGATCGCCATCGTGGGCGTGATTTTGGTGGTCGTACTCGGTCTCCGAAAGCAGGCAGGGGAAGGGTTTAAGTCGGCCGTACTCGTTGGGCTTGTTGCGATGGCCATCGCGGGGCCCTGGTACCTCAAGACGGCGATTCTAACCGGAAATCCCGTCTATCCGTTCTTCTTTGAGAAACTGGGCGGCAAGAACTGGGATCAGCGACGTGCAGATGCCTATCGCAACGAGCAACAGAACTTTGGTGCGGGCACGGTTGAGACACGGCACAAGCCAACCGAACTCGGCAACGCGATTTTAGGACTCGCCTATCAGCCTGGTCGATATGTGAATCCCCAAGAGGAGAAGGGGAACGGAACACCCCTTGGAGCTATTGGATGTGCGGTCTTGGCGATCGCACTTCTGTGGGCCATCTCTGGGGCAGCAGGCGCCTTTGAAGGTGCTGTACTCGGTGTGGCGCTAGTCAGCATGTTGATGTGGTTCTTCTTGAGTCAACAAAGTCGCTATGTGGTACCGCTTTGCGTTCCTCTTGCCGTTTTGGGAGGCGGTGCGATCAAGCGCCTGAAGGCCGGCGCCGCGCTCGCGGCTGTTATCGGTATTCAGGCTGCCTATTCGCTCTATCTAGTTTACGATCAACGGTTCCAAGTGCAGAGCCAAGCTGCATTCGGAAAGGTTTCGCTTGAGGACTATCAGACTCAAACTGTGGCGTTCTATGAAGCCAGCCAGGCTATCAACAAGGAAGTCCAAAATGGCAAAGTCGCCCTCTACGACGAAGTGTTTGGCTCGTTCCTTGACGTGCCGTACGTCTGGGCCAATCCTCCACACTCGCAGATTATTCCGTACGACAGCCTCAACACGGGTGCGGAATATTCTGATGCGATGAAAAAGCTTGGCTTTACTCACATCTATATCAGCACAAGTGGCGTGGTGAAAGATGCTGGCTTCGTCAAGAAGTGGGTTGCCGCGATGGGTCTAAGCGGGGATCCAGTGCCGTTTTCGGACACAGAACGTAAGGCGATGCTAGAGAACTGGCAGGACAAATGGATGGTGCTTCTTTCTGACGCGGTGGCTCAGCATCTCATTGCTCCAGACAAGGGGTTCAAGCATGGGATCTTGTTCAAGATTCTGTAAGTAGGAACCGAGAGAGTGGCTCCCAAACGAGGGAACTGAACCTGCGGGGGTACCCTCTTAGGGTGAACTATCGAAAGCTGGGACGATTCAATGTCAAGGTAAGCGAAGTTTCGGTCGGAGGCTGGCTAACCCACGGCAAATCGATCGACGACTCAACGACGTCCGACATCATTAAGAAATCGTTCGATCTTGGCGTCAACTTCTTTGACACGGCAGACGTGTACAACCGCGGTGAAGCGGAGCTTTCCTTAGGCAAAGCGATAAAGGAACTCAAGCGGGAGGAACTGGTTATTGCAACGAAGTGCTACTTCCCGATGAGCGACCGCCCCAATGATCGCGGACTCGGGCGAAAGCATATTTTCGAATCCGTTCACAACTCGCTGAAGCGGCTTCAACTGGACTACATCGACCTGATGCAGTTTCACCGCTTTGATTCCGAGACGGATCTGGACGAAACGGCCCGCGCGATTGATGACCTCGTCAAGGCAGGAAAGGTGCTGTATTGGGGAGTCAGCGAGTGGAGTGCGCAACAAATTACAGACTTGGTGCACACCACGAAGGAGTTGAACACCAATCCTCCCGTCAGCAACCAGCCCCAGTACAACATGCTGAACAAAAGCATCGAGAGCGGTGTGATTCAGGCCTGCGAGAAGTTTGGTCTCGGCAACGTTGTGTTTTCTCCTCTGGCACAGGGTGTTCTTACTGGCAAGTACAAGCCAGGTCAGCCAGCCCCTGCAGGAACACGTGCCGCCGACACCAACTCCAACATGTTCATGGCTCGAGTCATGGAAGACAGCACGCTGACCCGAGTTCAGAACCTGAAAGACTTCGCTGAGCAACACGGTGCCGGCCTCGCCGAGTTTGCGCTGGCTTGGTGCCTGCGTCAGAAACAGGTCAGCAGTGTGATCATTGGCGCCACCAGCGCCGCCCAAGTTGAAACCAACGTGAAGGCAAGCGGTCTTAAATTCGACGCCTCGGTTTGGGAAGAGGCAGAGAAGATTTTGGAGGGTGAGTCGTAAGTGTCCACCGGTTTTGTTGCAGAAACTGAATTTGAAAAGAAGCGTGGAGTCAGCCGTGTCGAAGTTCGACACGGATTTGCCCAGGTGCACGTTTCCCGCATCCCTGTCAACGTCATGGGGGAGCGATTAAAGGTTCTCGCTGCCGTTGCGGCGGTGGGCATCAGCATCGACTTCCTAAAGCTGACTCCTTCTGGAATGTCTTTTGTGGTTCCTGAGCCTGTTGCCGATAAATTGGCTGGTGCCATCGAACCCTTGGGAATCCATTTTTCCGTGCGGCACGATCGAAGCATCGTGCTGGTGCACGCCGTGAGCATTCGAGATGAAGAAGGCATGATTGCGGGAATCGTGAATACCGCGATCACGAACGGAATTCGAATCGACCACGTGGGAGATATGCACGACCGGATGTTGATGGTGGTTCAAAAGGAAGATGGCGAGAGGCTCGCCTCCCTAATTGCGGTGACGGCAGCTGCTCGCGAAGCTCAGCCCGAAACGGAGGCCAGCGATGCGAATTAAGGTGATGAAATTTGGCGGCACGAGCGTCGGCAAGCCGGAATCGCGCCTCACATCGGCCTTGCGTGTGATCTCTGCAAAAGAGCAGGGGTACAGCCCGGTGGTTGTTGTCAGCGCCATCGGTCGAAAGGGCGCGCCCTACGCGACGGATACTCTCATCAACGTTTTGCGCGAAATCGATCCCACAGTGGAACCCGATTCTCGCGAGTTGGACCTATTGCTTGCGTGCGGAGAAATCCTTTCCGCGGTCATCTTCTCTCACACTCTCAAAACGCTGGGCCACAGCGCTCAAACGTTCCGAGGCGGACAGGCTGGAATCCGAACGGACGGAGTCTACGGAGATGCCCGTATTGTTTCCATCAACCCAAGCAGCATTCAACGGTGCCTTGATGAAGGGAAAATCCCCGTCGTCTGCGGCTTCCAAGGAGTATTTGCGCCGGTTCAGGGTGCTCCTGGCGGTGAACTGACCACGCTGGGACGTGGTGGATCTGACACGACTGGTGCGGCGATTGGTGCCGCACTAAAGGCCGAAGCCGTTGAAATTTATACGGACGTGGACGGTGTCAAAACCGCCGACCCTGATGCAGTTAAGGAAGCGCCGACTCTTCGCAAGGTGACTTACGACGAGGTCGCGGAAATTGCTCACCTCGGGGCTAAAGTGGTTCATCCTCGCGCGGCAGAAATCGCGATGAACTACGGGATTCCCCTGTGGGTAAAGAACACCTTCACTGACGACGAGGGAACTGAGATTGTTGGAAGGGAGAGATTCCCAGGTCGCCGCGTCACTGGTGTGACTCACACTGGAAAGTTGGTTTATCTTCAATTCGACTTGGGATGCGCCAATGATGCGGACCGAGTGATGTTGGAGAGCCGCATCTACCAGACCATGGCAAAGTATGGAATCAGCCTGTTCATGCTCAACTTGAGCCCGAGCAGTACCGGATTTGCCGTGCCAAGGTCGCAGTATCCGACTGTAGAGAACGTCCTCGACGGCCTGGTGATCCCAGTTGCCGGTGAAGAAAAGCGAATCTATCTGATTCAAATTGGCCAGCATGCCTCCAAAGAAGTTGAGACTCAGGCGTCATTGCTGGAGAGCTTCGGTGAAGTCAAGCGGGTACCAGCTCAACTCACAGAAGGATGCACGATGGTGTCGCTGGTTGGACACGAGTATATGCAGACCCCGGGTCTGTTCCTTGACGTGCTCACCACGATGACCAACGGCCAGGTGACGGTGCTTCAGACGACCGACAGCGACTACTCGCTCTCCGTTCTGGTGCCCGAGGCAGATACCAATCGAGCGGTGAAACTTCTGCACGATCGGTTCCATCTCGCTGAGGTTCGTTAAGCTTGTTTGACCTTCCCATCGATCGACCTGCGTTGATGGGAATCTTGAACGTCACCCCCGATTCGTTTAGTGAAAACGGCGTCAACTTCCTAGAAGATGACGCCGTTTCTGCTGGTTTGAGGATGCTTGACGAGGGGGCAGATCTGCTGGATATTGGTGGTGAATCCACCCGACCAGGAGCGGAACCTGTGTCGAATGATGAAGAACTCCGTCGTGTGATCCCGGTTGTCGAGCGGCTTGTACGTGCTGGGGCGAAGATTTCAGTGGATACCCGCCGAGCGGGTGTTGCAAAGCAAGCTTTGGATGCGGGCGCTCATGTGATCAATGATGTCTCGGGCCTCTCTGAGCCTGAGATGCTCGAAGTTTGCGCCGCGGGCCAAGCCGCGATTTGCGTTATGCATATGCAGGGCGCACCGCAGACGATGCAGGCGAAACCATCTTATGTTGATGTGGAACACGAGGTCCTGTCCTACCTTTTGGGGCAGGCTGAGATGGCAACGCGCATGGGAATTGCGCGAGACCAAGTTTGGATCGACCCGGGAATCGGATTCGGTAAGACTCCGGTTCATAACCTAGCTCTACTTCATGGCTTGGATAAGTTTGTCGCCACTGGCTTTCCCGTCCTCATTGGAGTCAGTCGCAAAAGCTCAATTGGACTCTACGCAGGGGGGGCTTCGGTGGATCGCCGACTGCCGGGAACGCTAGCCGCGCAGGTATTGGCACAAGCCGCCGGGGTTCGAGTCGTGAGGGCTCACGATGTATGGGAAGCAAGGCAGGCTATTGACGTTGCCGCGGCTATCCTTAAACCTTCTTCGTTTTCCAGGCACCCTGCTTGAACAAGATGAGCGCCAGCACTCCCTGAAGGCCCTGTGTCGCCGCCATGGCAATCCATGCACCATTCGCGCCAAGTCCCATTCCAATTGGAACAGTGAGCCAAGGTGTGACGTGGAATCCGGAAGGCAGAGCGAGAATAAAGGCGACCGGCACCCGAACTCCCCAGAGCGCGAAGATCGAAACCCACATTGGCCGTGTTGTATCTCCAGCGCCTTGCATCGCCCCGAAGATCACCATTCCATAGGCGAATAGCGCCTCGGTTGTGCAGAGATAGCGAATGAGTCGCACGGACTCGGCAATCATCTCCGGCTTATCTCCGAGGAGCACGGTGGCAATATTGTGGGCGCCCAAAAAGATAATGACTGCAAGGGTGAGGGTGACCATGGCACCGTGATGTGCAGCGATCCAGCCCAGCCTTTCGGCACGGTCTGGCCTTCTCATACCTAGGCTCTGCCCAACCAATGCGCCGGCTGCGACGGAGAGTCCGAACGATGGCATGAACATCACGGACTCAATAGCAAACCCGGTGCTCATGGAGCCGATCGCCACCGAAGCGCCTGGAACCATCGCAAGGATGATCGTGAAAACCGTAAGACTCAGCACTCTCAGAGTTGCCATAAGCGCCGCCGGTACGGCGATCTTCATGACGCGCGAGAACCAATGCACCTCTGGAAGTCGGAAGCCACTCACTCCCCCAAGCGGCGTTCGCTTGAGGAAGATCATATAGATCGTCGCGGAGATCCAGGCGCTAATCGAAAGGGAAGTTGCCGCACCGACAAGGCCGAGCCCGGCGCCCGGCAAAACTAGAACCGCACCTGAGCCGAATAGCTGAACATGCCGAGTCGGGAAGATCAGCAGGCAGTTGAGCGTCATGTGAATCAGGATCTGAAGTCCTGAAATATACATAGGGCTCTTGGTATCGCCAATGCCCCTCAGCGAGCCTGCCAGAGACTGGATGGCATAGATCGGCGGCAAGCACGTGGAATAGACAAGGACAAACCTCGTCATCAAGTGAATGGATTCCTTGTCATCCGCCGGCAGCACGACGTGTGCGGCGGCAGAGGCGGTCAGAGCAGTCAGCCCAGCCATGATGAACCCGCTCAGGATGGCGATGCGGATGGATTGGTCGCTCGCAAGGCGGTACTCGGCTGGGTTCTCTGCGCCAAATGCTCGGCTGACCAGGGCGGTCGCTCCGGTTGCGACTGCCATCGCCAACGAGAACATGAGGAACATCACGTTGATGGCCCCACCGTGTGCGGTCAGCGCTGCTGCAGGAAGGTGACCAATGAAGCCGCGATCCAGGAGTTGATTGATCACCTGGAGCGAGTTCAAGGCTACAGCCGGCCAAGCGAGCTTCCAGACTACGGATACAGCGTTTTCTTTGGGAGCGAAGCCAGCGTCATCGATCGCTTCGGAAGCAGTAGACACTAAGCTAAGCAGGATACCCTTGGGAGGAGTCTTGTTCCCGCACAATAACGGGTTCGTGGTGGGGGTGCAGTGCGGCGGCGAGGTGTGGTCGTTCGTGACTTGAGCCCTGGCAAACACTTTCTTGAACAAAGGAGGGCTGGCTGCTCCTCTCCCTTCGCATTGACCTTGTGCTAAAAGGTTGTTTCAAGGCGCATGTGGGCTCTGACCATGCCGACAGTAAACGGTTTCCCGGTGGGTCAGCAATTCTCGCTGGAACCCGATCCCCGGCGTAGTTCTGTAAAGCTAGGGCCACCGCGAGCAGTGGAGGAGTCGACTTGGTTCAAATTGCATATCCCGAAAGCCAAATGGTTGGTGATTTCGAGTCATTTCCCCGGGCTGAAGCCTCGGTCGGCAAGTCGGCTGAAGCCAGTGTTCCAATTTTGAGACGTCAATTTTCAAAAAGAATTTGCCCCCTTAAGGCGAATGATCGAATGTGAAACCTTGTCGTGGCGACTTAAAGGAATAGATAGATGATTTAATTAGTTGATTAAATGGTCTATAGGCGAAATTCGCCGTATCATAGCATTGAACTCTTCTATTGAGCACTTGTTATGATCGATTCAAAATCAACCCAAAGAGCGTTTACGCTCATCGAGCTGCTGGTGGTCATTGCGATCATCGCGATCCTGGCGGCCATCTTGTTCCCTGTTTTCGCTCAGGCTAAGGATGCAGCTAAGAAGTCGGTTGCGTTGTCCAACGTAAAGCAGCTTGGCCTCGGCTATGCGCTGTATGTTGCAGACGTGGACGACACTTTTCCGAACAGTGTCACGGAGCGAACCTCACCCAACTACACCACGGCAACCGATGCTAGCCAGGTTGAGCCGTATCCGATTCGGTTCAAGCTGGGCTCCTACATTAAGTCGGGCAATTCACTTCCCACCGCGACTTCAAATGTGGGCGGAGTTTGGAAGGATCCAGATTCTCCAGCGTGGCCAGTTGCCACCACCAAGCAGTGGTGGACCGTGGATTACGGCAGCAACAGCAATGAAAAGAACCTGCCTGGTGCCAGCAAGCAGGCTTGGTATGCGGCGAACCCCGACTTTGGGTTTAACGAGGAATCCACCTCGACAAGCCTTGCCGCTCCCGCGAACTTCATTCTTCTTGCTGACGCAGCCCGTGCCGATGGCTCACCATCGCGTGGAGGTCTGTATCCTCAGCCTTGGGCGTTCGACGACACGGCAGGCAACGTTACCACCAGTGGGGCAATCGTCAATGCGAGCGCACTCCAGTCCCGTCTGTGGCCACGCCACGGCGATAAGAAGGTGCTTTACAACTCTGGCACCAGTCCCAGCGGCGTCGGCGGTGGGTTCCTTGACGTACAGGGTGGCGTTAACATCGCCTATGCAGATTTCCACGCAAAGTGGAGAAACATCAACCAGACTTGGCGTTCCTATAACGACAACGACTGGCGAAAGAATCCGACGACTCCGTAATTTCTGGCAACCTTCATAAGACACTCAGAGGTCCCACGGTCCAAAATGGATCGTGGGACCGAATATTATTGCCATTGGCGGGGGAAGTGTTGAGTCCGGAGAAACGCTCTCAATTGACCGAGAACTGGTTTCTCTGACTGGCCGGTCTCGCCCAAAACTGTTGTTCGTTCCGACTGCGTCGATGGACAGCGAAGAGTACGCAGACTGTATCCGCACCGAGTTTGAAGATCGTCTGGATTGTGATGTCGACGTACTGAGACTACTTGGGTCGGACGCCTCGAGCGACGTCTACCAACCAAAGCTTGAATGGGCGGACGTAGTCTATGTGGGCGGCGGCAATACGAAGGCGATGATGGGCCACTGGCGAAAGATTGGCTTTGACCTTGCGATTCGAAGCTACCTGCATTCTGGGCGTCCGGCGGGTGGACTCAGTGCTGGAGCTATCTGCTGGTTTCGGGTTGGCAACAGCGACTGGCCCCAGTACGAGCAAATCCCCGGGTTGCTGACGGCTCGATTGGATTGCCTTGGCATCGTAGACCTTGTCGCTTGCCCCCACACGAGTCGAGAGAGCTTTCGAATCAAAGAGTTTTCAGCAATGATGCGAACTGAATCTGGGATCGGAATTGGCCTGGACGACTGCTGTGCGATTCAGATCCGCGGTGAGGAGTACAGAATCTTGGCCTCTATGGAAGGAGCTGTGGCTCACATGCTTTCCAAGCGAGGCGATGTAGTTGTGATCACTGAGATGCAACCTCATTCAGACTTCCGGGAGCTGGCGTCCTTAAAGAGGGGAGTTCTTAGCTAAGATAAGTTATGGCGAAACTGTGGCAGATCCTGATCCCGACCGTGGCAGTGTTACTGAGCGGCTGTGTGGGAAGGGAACCCGGGGTGGCAGCCGGAGACAAGATGCCTGGGTTTGCGGTGGCATCGATTAAGGACCCGGTGTTGAGGATTGACTCGGCCAGCTACAACGGGCGTGCCGTTCTGATTGACTTCTGGGCAACGTGGTGTCCGCCATGCCGCGAGGAGCTACCCCACATTGAAAAGCTTTGGAAGGACAACAAGGATCGTGGACTCGTTGTGATGGCGGTGACGACCGATGATCTGGCTACCGTTGCAAAGTTCCGAGCCGAACAGAACGCCCAGTTGCCGATGTTCTTGGACGAGGATCGGAAGATGTCCCGCGCCTTCGGCATCACTGGTCTTCCAACGACGATCGTCGTTGGAAAGGATGGAAAGGTTCTGTACTCAAGCATCGGATACGACGCCGGTGGAGATGCGGAGCTTGACGCCGCAGTGGCGCAGGCGCTCCTGTAGGTGCTGTGGAGAGCGAAATTTGACACGTGGGAGCCGGATTCGAAACCCATTCCCCCAACCGTCGCAGCGAGTTTGAGCGGCGAAGTACTTGAACTTCATGACGGCGACATCTTAATCGGTGGGTTTGATCCCCGCGCTCAAGTTGAACTTGGAATTTGGAGTCGCCTGATTTCAGAAGCTGACGCAGAGATCCATATCAGAACTCTTTTTCTTGTGGATGCAGCCCATATCCCCTTTGTGGAAGCCGTGACCCCGAAAAGTCGTTGGTCCAGCACCTATGTGGGTGCTGCAAACCAGGAATGGGAGTCGCTCATTTTGCCAGACAGACCTGAGCGCTCGTTTGCCGGTATCGTCCGAGAAGGCCTTTTCGATCCTCTGATGATCGGACTTCCGACAGAAGAGGCCTGGGACCGATTCTTGGCCCGGCTTTAGCCGGAGTACGGTGTTGCGGAGACAACCATCTTCCATCCTCGCAACTGTGTTCCGGTGTACGGCTGGAACAAAGTCGGATTGAAAACCTGTCCCGTGTAGGGCCTCATTTGCCACTGGGTGATTCGCGGCTGACCACCAATGTTTTCAAACTGATTGAAGTAGACAGACTGGAGGCTATCGGGCTGGTTGTTTGAGCCTGCAATCATGTCGAAAACGATCGTTCGCTTTGGGCTGCCGTTGTACATGTAGAAGCTTTCAGTGGGAGTTGGGGTGTAGCCGACCTGGCGATTCACAGGGTCCACTGTTGCGCCCTGAAGTTGATATGAGACGGCGGTAGGCATCCAAGAAATGAAGACTGCTGCGCCGGTTGCGTCGACAGGTGGTAGATAGATTTGCCGAAGCATCTTCACCAGGTATGCATCGTAACCCTTGACGCTGTGGTCCAAATCGTTCAGCAGCGCGTTGAGATAGAGGTTGGGACGTGTCAGCGAAGCGTTGCCGTAGGATGTCGCAGAGTAGGTTCTAGCGATCAAATCGTAGCTGTACAGGGTGTTGCCGTCTCCGGTAATTCGCCTTACCAGGGCTCCGTTTGACCAGGATTCCACCTCGACCTGTTGCGTTAGAACGGTTCCGTTGGCACCGCCCATGGAGGCATTCCAGTAAACATTGGTGACGATGGGCACCGTCCGCCCCTTGTATGAAACTGAGCCTGTGAGATTTAAGAAAAGGAGCTGGTTGGCCGTGAGCTGATTTGTGCCCCCCAAGAATTCTGCGGTATTCGGATCCACGAAGGGTTGACCAGCCTGTTGGATGGTTGCTGCAGCCAGAAATGCGAGGATCGACAACTGTTTTGGAGCTCCTGGATCGACAAATTCTCTGATTCGTCGACGAATCTACTCACCTAGACTTCGCGTCAGGCGGTTTTGTTCGAGGAAGTATAATTCACTCGACAACTTGATCCCTTTGTATGGGAGGTTTTACCTATGGCAGCACCTAGTTACGAAGAAAGCTATTTATATCGTCTCCGGCATTCCGCCGCCCACTTAATGGCGCAGGCTCTCACCGAGCTCTACCCCGGAATCAAGCTCGCGATTGGTCCCCCGATTGAGAACGGCTTTTACTACGACGTCGAGGCACCGACCCCGATTCGCGAAGAGGACCTGACGAAGATCGAGTCGAAGATGAAGGAACTGGCCAAATTGGACCAGCGAATCATTCGACTTGTCGCCTCGAACCGAGAGGAAGCGCGAAGCAAGATTCTGGAAGAGACGACACTCGGCCAGGGACCAGAAGTGGCGGAGTACAAGCTCCAGCTGCTGGAAGCCGTGCCAGAAGGCGAGGAAGTGAGTTTCTATGATCAGCAGAGGACCGATCGGGCAGGAACGCTCCATCGCTTCATTGACCTCTGCCGCGGCCCCCATGTGGACACGACAAAGGAGATCAAGCACTTCAAGCTCATGTCCATCGCCGGTGCGTACTGGCGAGGAGACTCCAAGAATAAGCAGCTCACGCGCATCTACGGAACAGCTTTTGAATCGGCGGAGGAGCTTGAAACACACCTTCACAACCTTGAAGAAGCCAAGCGACGGGATCACCGAATTCTTGGCCGTGAACTAGGGCTGTTCATGTTCTCGCCGCGAGTGGGACCTGGCCTGCCGCTGTGGCTGCCCAAGGGAGCGACGCTTCGCGACACGATGGTGTCCTTCCTCAAGGAAGAGCAGCTCAAGCGCGGGTATGAGCCAGTGATTACCCCGCAGATTGCCAGCATTCGGCTCTATGAAAAGTCTGGTCACGTCATTACGTACAAAGACAAGATGTTCCCTTTCATGGAGGATGACGAGAAGGAAACCTACATCCTCAAGCCGATGAACTGCCCGTTCCACATCGAGATCTATCAGGCTCAGATGCGGTCCTATCGTGATCTGCCGATTCGGTACGCCGAGTTTGGAACTGTTCACCGATACGAGCAGAGCGGCGAGGTCACGGGAATTCTTCGTGCGAGGGGCTTCACTCAGGATGACGCTCACCTATTCGTTCGTCCAGATCAGTTGCTCAGCGAGTTCATTGGCGTCGTCGACTTGATGAAGGCAGTCCTCAATCGGCTGGGCCTCAAGGATTATCGAGCACGCGTAGGCACCAAGGACCCTGCGAGCAGCAAGTATATCGGTCACGACGACAACTGGACGGCGGCTACGGCAGCCATCGAAGAGGCTTGCAAGACGATTGGGCTGGACTACGAACTGTCTCCGGGAGACGCTGCGTTCTATGGCCCGAAGCTTGACCTAATCATTAAGGACGCCCTAGGACGAGACTGGCAGATGGGCACGGTGCAGGTGGACTACAACCTGCCTGAGCGGTTTGAACTGGAATATACCGGTGAGGACAGCAAGCCCCATCGCCCGATCATGATTCACCGTGCGCCGTTTGGCTCGCTTGAGAGAATGATCGGATTGTTGACGGAGCAGTATGCGGGCGCGTTCCCCTACTGGTTGTCTCCCGTGCAGGTAGCGATTCTGCCGATTTCGGATCGACACGTCGAGGCTGCGGTTGCACTCAAGGAGAAGCTCCGGGACGTTCACGGAATTCGCGTTTCGCTGGATGATCGACGAGAGACGCTCGGCAAGAAAATCCGAGAGAGTCAGCTCCAAAAGGTGCCGTTCATGCTCGTCCTCGGCGACAGAGATATTGAGCAGGGCACTGTGGGTGTACGAAGCCGAGAAGATGGAGACTTGGGCGCAATGTCGCTGGAAGCCTTCCTCGAAAAAGTTGCACCGCTTCGATAGCGGTTGTTGCTCTATAAGGTGGGTTCAGCCGCAGTTGCGGCTGAACCCACCAACGTTTGTGCCCCTGCTCGCGTAGCAAGTGGCTGAGATTCGTATTTATGATTCGCAGGTTCTTTCAATATTACAAACCTCACACGAGGCTGTTCGGCATGGACATTTTCTGTGCCGTGGTCTCTGGGTGCCTTGAGCTTGCGTTCCCCCTCGCCGTCCACGCGTTTATCGATCAGATGCTTCCTCAACAAAATTGGGGGCTGATCTTGGGTGGATGTGCAGTTCTGCTTGGCGTGTACCTCGTCAACACCTGCTTGCAGTACTTCATGAACTATTGGGGCCACGTCTTGGGGATTGCCATCGAAACCGAGATGCGGCGAAAGATTTTCGACCATCTCCAAAAGCTTTCGTTCAGTTTCTTCGACAACCAGAAAACGGGACATCTTGTCGGGCGTGTTACGAAGGATTTGGAGGATGTGGGTGAGGTGGCTCACCACGGTCCCGAAGATGCTTTAGTTGCCGTTATGACCTTTCTGGGCTCGTTTGCCCTGATGTTTACGCTGAATTCAAAGCTGGCTCTGATTACCGGACTTGTTGTTCCGCCGATGACTTTCATTTCGACGCGCTACGGCAGCGCAATGACCCGCACGTGGCGATCGCTCTTTGGGCGAGTTGGAGACTTCAACGCTCGAATCGAAGAGAATGTTGGCGGCATTCGGGTTGTCAAGGCATTCGCCAATGAAGATCATGAGAGAGCGCTCTTTGCCTTGGACAACAACAGGTATCGCGAAACCAAGCTGGACGCGTATCGCCTCATGTCTCGTAGCATGTCCCTGAGCTATATGACGATGCGGATCGTCCAGCTCTTCGTTATGATCGTAGGCGCCTATTTTGTGGTGCACAAGCAACTCACGATTGGCGGATTTACAGGCTTTCTTCTGTTGGTCAACGTCTTCTTTCGACCGGTTGAAAAGATCAACGCTGTACTGGAGACCTATCCGAAGGGGATTGCCGGTTTTCGGCGCTACATCGAGCTTCTGGACACGGAACCTGACATCGCCGACAGCCCGGATGCGGTGGATATAGCCACGCTGAAGGGTTCGATTCAGTACGACAGCGTCTGTTTCGGCTATTCGCCCGATCGACTGGTTTTGAACAAAGTAAGTCTGTCTATCCAAGCTGGTGAGACCGTCGCGTTTGTTGGACCTAGCGGGGCAGGAAAGACAACTATCTGCTCGCTCCTTCCTCGCTTTTATGACGTTTTGGGTGGAAAGATTACGATTGATGATATCGATATTCGAGACTTGAAGATAGAAAGTCTTCGGCGTCAGATCGGTATCGTCCAGCAAGATGTGTTTCTCTTTGGTGGGACCATTCGCGAGAATATTGCCTACGGAAGACTTGGGGCTAGCGAGGTCGAGATTTTGGAGGCGGCGCGGAGGGCGCGGCTCGAACCCTTTGTCGAGTCTCTCCCTGAGGGTCTGGAGACAGTTGTTGGCGAACGTGGGGTGAAGCTCTCAGGAGGGCAAAAGCAGAGGATGGCAATTGCGAGGATCTTCCTGAAGAATCCTCCAATCCTGATCCTAGACGAGGCGACCTCTGCCCTTGATACGGAGACAGAACGAGCTATTCAGGAGTCACTTGGGGAACTATCGGTTGGGAGAACTACTTTAGTGATAGCGCACCGTTTGGCCACGATTCAGAACGCCGACCGAATCATCGTGGTCGATGAATCTGGGATTGCCGAGCAGGGACGTCACAAGGATTTGGTCGCGGCAGGCGGACCGTATATGAGACTGCACCGGGCTCAGTATGGAGATTGATTCGCGTCAATTGATCGTGGTGATGACGTAAGATTCGGACAGTATCGAAAACCGAACCATGAGATCTAAGCTTCCGATTTTTCTTTGTGCCCTCTCCCTTGTTGCTGGTGTTCACGGCGCTTTGGACACATTCACGCTAAAGCTCGTGCCCAAGCTGAGTGAATTCAAAAAATACAAGCAGACCGCCAAGTTGAACTTCAAGGGGATGGAGCTTGATTTCTCGGCGATTGCCGCTCGGCAGATCATTAAAGTTGAGGATTCAGGTGCTTTCCAAGTGAAGGAGGAAGTCTCAGAGATGAAGATCAATGGGACCGCTGCTCCCGCAGATTCGGCCCCACCAGCAACAACAACGACGTATTCTCCTCGAGGGGTCGTCATCAAAATTGACGGCGATCATACGGATGACAGCCTGATGCGAGCTGCAAACCTCAGTGTATTCGTGATGCCGGAAAAGCCCGTGCAGACTGGTGACAAATGGGAATACGAGTTTAAGGAAGATAAGGCTACTGGCGCGGTTGCCGCTAAAGCGACCTACTCTCTGCTTGGCGACGAGAAAATCGGCTCGATCCCGTCGTGGAGGGTGAAGTTCACGATCAAGGAGGCCGATGCCGCAGGCGGCTCGACAGAGGGCACGGTTTGGCTTTCTAAAGAAGACG
The DNA here is from genome assembly GCA_903927025.1 of uncultured Armatimonadota bacterium. Classification (GTDB taxonomy): domain Bacteria; phylum Armatimonadota; class Fimbriimonadia; order Fimbriimonadales; family Fimbriimonadaceae; genus Fimbriimonas. The sequence goes on along the minus strand of CAIYLG010000008.1, from coordinate 75,120 downwards.
GCAGTACGGTGAAGCTTAACGCGAAGTGGATTAATGTGCCGATGTCTGGAGCCGGTTCCATTTCTGGCGAGCTGTCTCAAATCTTGATTCAGTAAGAGGAATCAAAGGGAATCTTTCGATTTCGATGGAACCGGTTTGGGACCTCGCGCGTTAGATTAGATGACGCAAGTCCAATCCTCAATAACCCTCCAAGCCCGCTCCTAACTACCCCCGTTAGAGCGGGCCCAGCTTTTTAATAGGGTCGAGAATTCTCGTGCAGTTCCCGATGAGAATTTGAATAAGTGCCAGGACCATTAGGCTTAAATGGCTGTAAGTCTTGCTGGCATTTGAATTTTGATATGACCTCCTGAGGCGATCACGTTATGATCATTAGCAAGTTACGTCCGTGAGTTGCGCGGCGTCTGCGACAGGGAAACGCAATGAAGCTTTGCTTACTTACTTTTTGTGCCCTATTTGGGCTCTTCTTGGCTTCGCCAGCAAGTGCGAATTCTTTTAGCCTCACGCTGAACACCACGCAAGTTGTCGGCGGAACCTCGGTGACCGGCACCATTTTGGAATCCTCCGCTTCGGGTGGAACTGGAGACTCTTATTCACTGTCTGCAACCGGAACTGGCCTCTCAATTCCTGCCACCGTGATGGTGGCCCCTTATTCCAAAACGGCTTCCTTCACATTGACAACGTCCACGGTGTCGTTCGCGACTCCCTCCTCGGTTACGGCAGTGAGCGCCTCAATGGGATCACAAACTGCTGGGTTAACGGTGGTTGGCAGCGCAGGATTCTACAGTCCCTTTTCTTTCACTGGCGATGTCGATGGGAATCTACCGGTGGGTGGAGTTGCAATTGACGGTAGCGGCAATATCTATGGAACGGCCAACCAGGGTGGAACATACGGCTATGGAGCTATTTGGGAACTGAGCGCAAGCGGGTCGTTCAGTGTTTTGTACAGCTTTACGGGAAATGACGACGGTGGCAACCCGACGGGAGGTATTGCGCTTGACGGATTGGGGAACCTGTACGGAACGACAAACTCAGGCGGTACGGGTGGCGGAGGGACGATTTGGCAGGTAACCACCCTTGGTGCCTTCAACTTGCTATACGGCTTCAGCGGCAATGCAGACGGTGGAAATCCGTACGGCGGCGTTGCGCTTGACTCGAGTGGGAACCTATACGGAACCACGTATTCGGGTGGATCTGGCAATAGCGGTACCGTTTGGCAGGTGACGACGGGGGGAACGTTCTCCACCCTCTACTCGTTCACGGACGGATCTGACGGCGGCTTTCCGTATGGAGGCGTGGCGGTCGACGTTTCTGGAAACCTGTATGGAACAGCCTCCGCGGGTGGCGATTCCGACTGTGGAACGGTTTGGAAGCTCACTACCGGCGGCTTTACCAATCTCTATTCTTTCAGTGGTGGAACGGATGGTTCAACGCCTTATGGCGGGATTTCGATCGATGCCAGTGGCAATGTATTTGGGACCACATCTGTTGGAGGTGCAAACAGCAGTGGGACCATTTGGCAGAAAACGGCGGCTGGGGCGTTCAACGCGCTCTACAGCTTTGCACCAGACACCGACGGCAACTATTCAGTCGGGTCCGTCGCTGTTGATCCAAGCGGAAACCTCTTTGGTACAACGTCGGCAGGTGGTACTGGTGCCAACGGCACACTTTGGGAATACAGTGCCGGGGGCAGCTACTCGGTTCTGTATAGCTTCTCTGGAAATGCAGATGGGAGTGGGGCTGGCGGCAATATCGCTCTGGATGCAAGCGGAGCGCTTTATGGGGTTGCGGCAAGCGGCGGATCCGTTAGCGACGGAACGATTTGGATTCAGGTGCCCGCTCCCCCTGCACTCGCTGGGATCACCCTCAGCACAAATTCCGCAATGGGCGGAGGGAGCCTAATTGGCACGGTTAGCCTGACCTCGCCTGCGCGTCCGGGAGGGTATTCAATCAGCCTGGCTTCAAACAGCCGATTCGCGGTAGTGCCGCCCGGCATTACGGTTCCTGCAGGTGCCACGACGGCATCGTTCCCAGTCTGGACCGACCCATGCTCGTCGACTCAAGCCATAACTTTGAGTGCTTCTGACTCTATCACCACTTTTATGTCAAATCTTACGCTCACTGCGTACACCCCAAGCGTATTTGTTGTCCAGTTCCCATCTACGTTTGTAGTCGGTGGCGGAACCGTGACGGGGTCGATACAGGTCGATCATTACGTAACCTCCGCCGGAGGGGAAGTAGTCGCCCTCAGCGCAAGCAATGCCGATGGCAGCACGCCGGCAGCGGCCTCTGTCCCTTCTTCGATAACCATCCCATTTGGTGCCAACAGTGCCTCCTTTACGGTGACGACCTCAAGCGTGAGCTCAGTTACAGGTGTAAATATCTTGGCAACGGACGGGGCCACGCAAGAAGGACTACTGATGGTGATGCCGTCTGGCGGCCTGGGTCTTGGGCTTACCGTGGCGCCTCAGGGAATCTTTGGTGGCAACAGTGCTGCTGGAACCGTGAGACTGAACACTGCGCAGACTGTGGACACGATTGTTTCGCTGTCCTCAAACAACAGCGGAGTGACGGTACCGGCAAGTGTGACGGTCCCGGCAGGGCAAACTAGCACGACGTTCCCAGTGAGCACATCAGCCATTTCTGGTTCGACTTCGGTGTTAAATGGCGGTTGGATTTGGATCGCAGCCTCTACGGGCGCGAGCTCTCAGGCAATACCGATTTCGATTTATCCCGCGCAACTTCACTTTATCTCAGCTTCACCGGGGTCAGTAACGGGTGGAGGATCAGCTACTGGGACTGTCGGCATCAGCGGTACCGCTCCTGCTGGTGGAATTTCGGTTTCGCTCAGTTCGAATAGCGGACTGGTGACGCTTCCGGCAACGGTTACGATTCCTGCAGGAAGTTCGACTGCCACTTTTAGCATTTCTACAGCCACGACGTCATCCGCCGTAACCGCGACCCTTTCTGCAATCTATAGCACCGTAACCAAGACGTGCAGCTTCAATATCGGCGTGTCGGTATTGCTTCACTCGATCGTGGCAAATCCTGGCACGGTGGTTGGTGGTTCGACATCAACAGGAACCGTAGGACTGACGGGACCTGCGCCGTCGGGCGGCGTCACGGTGAACCTGAGCTCAAACAGTGTGAGTGCGATGGTTCCGTCCACGGTACTGATTCCGGCCGGTTCTGTGACAGCTACCTTTGGGATTACGACAGCGCCGGTGAGCTCTGCCGTGCATGCAACCTTGACTGCCAGTCTCGGAGCGGTTTCCAAATCGTGCGCATTCATCATTTCGTCACCTAGTCTGATTGGGTTGAGTGGGACCACCTCGGTGGTAGGCGGGCAGCTTGTAACAGTGACCGCGACACTCAATCAGCCGGCGCCCGTGGGTGGCATCTTGGTGCCGCTTTCGTCTTCAAACACCTCGTTCGCGACAGTCCCGAGCACTGTTCTGATTCCAGAGGGAGCGAGCAGCGCAAGGTTTACGGTGACGACGAATTCTGTGAGGGCTGCGAAATCGGTGACCATTACCGGTGTCCTTGTGCAAACGATTCATTTCACATTGAAGCTGTTGCCTTAAGCGATCTGTACTAAAGAGAGATTGTCGTCGCCCATCTTCTGGGCGACGACTTTTTAGTGTTTTGTTGCCGCCCTTCATTCCGGTTGACCGTTCTGAAGACGAGTTTCAGCCTTTACTCGGAACATTAGCAATCGGGCCATGGTCCCATCTCGCGACCTTTCCACTGTGCATATCTGACGGTTGGGCATGATTTGCCCCCTAGTCGGTGTACCTGCCATTGGGGCATCCCGAACGACCACATCATCCCGGTGTGGCCATGTTGGAAGCCTAGAAGGTCGATCTCACGAGTTGAGATAAGAGTCACGCCGATGATGCGGCAAGGAAACTCCATGAAGATTCACTTTTCTAACTGCTTGATTTTCGTTGGAATCACAGTAAGTTCGCTAGCTTTGGCGGGCCAATTTACCGTTCAACCACCCTCTGCGGAAGAAAGCATACGCAGCGCTCACTTTTCCTCTGGACCTCCGAAATTTCTGGATCCCCCCGATGTTCAAAGAGGCTCGAATAGTGCGATTAGCACTACCTCCCTCATCAAAGGTTCAGTGTCCACCATGGGTGCTGCCCAACCAAACTCCGCGTTTGGGCTCGTTGGATACGGTCATTCAAAGGGTTCTGGTTTGCCATTGGTTACTCCATCACTAAGTGGACTGACCTTGAGCACTGGATCGATTATGGGTGGCTCTAGTCTTGTTGGCACAGTAGCCTTGTCTGCTCCCGCCACAGCTGGTGGCTATGCGGTAACGCTTGGATCGAATAGCAGATTTGCGGCAGTACCGCCAAGGATCACCGTTCCGGTTGGAGCGAGTTCAGCCTCATTCCCAGTTTGGACGGATCCGAGTGCATCATCGCAGACAGTTGCCATTGATGCTGCCGATGGCAGCAACACGTTCACGGCAAACCTGAGCATTGGAGCTTACGTCGCAAGTGTTTTCAACGTTCAGCTCACCTCAACTTACGTCGTTGGAGGGAACTCAACGACCGCTAGTGTTCAGGTGGACCATTATGTCACGGCTACAGCCGGCGAAGTGGTTAGCCTTAGCACTAGCAATGTTTCAGGAGTCGGCCCAGCAGCAGCAACGGTCCCGGCCAGTATTACGATTCCCCTTGGTTCCAATAGCGCAAGCTTTGCGGTGACCACCTCGATCGTGAGTTCAGTGACTCCGGTTAACATCTTTGCCGCGGACGGCGGGACGCAGGTCGGCGTGATCTTCCTCATGCCTTTGGGCGGCCTAGGGCTGAAGGTCTCGGTTTCTCCCCCAGGAATCTTTGGCGGCAGCAACGCCACGGGAACCGTGACGTTGAGCTCACCTCAGGTCAGCAGCACCTCTGTATCGCTTTCGTCAAACGGCAGCACGGTGATCGTTCCTGCAGTCGTTACAGTTCCAGCCGGTCAAGTGAGCGCGACCTTTCCGGTAAATACAACCGCAGTTGCGACGCAAGTCACTGTTTTGAATGGAGGTTGGGTTTGGGTGGCGGCCGCCGTAGGATCCACTTCAGAGGCAGCAATCGTTTCGGTCTATCCGGCACAGCTGCACTCAATCGACGCTGTACCTGGGTCCGTTGAAGGTGGAAACCCTTCGACTGGCACGATCACTCTAAGTGGCACCGCTCCAGCGGGTGGCATCGTCGTTTCTGTGAGTTCAAGCAGCTTAGTCGCAACTGTGCCTGCTACGGTTACCGTTCCGGCTGGTAGCTCCACCGCAACTTTTAACATTGCCACCACTCCAATTGGGGCGAATGTCTCTGCGGTTCTAACTGCAACCTACAACGGCCAAACGAGGGTTTGCGCGTTTGACATGGCGGGTTTCCAGTATCTTCGCTCGATTACTGCGAATCCAAGTGCGCTTCTTGGCGGTAACTCTTCAACTGGCACCGTCAATCTCATCAGACCGGCACCGCAAAGCGGAATAACCATCACGCTGACTTCCAGTAACAGCGCAGTCGTTGTCCCAAGTTCGGTCACAGTTCCTTCTGGCGCAACGAGCGCGACTTTCTCGATCTCCACTGGTTCGGTTCAGTCAGTGACACAGGTCACTTTGACCGGAACGTTCGCTGGAGGATCTCAAACCACTTCATTTACGGTGCAGCCACTTGGAGTTGCCAGTCTTACAGCGACACAGACCAACATCATCGGAGGCATGCTCGTTCTTGTTACGGCAACATTGAATGCGCCTGCGCCTGATGGCGGCACGTTGATTACGCTGTCTTCCAACTCGTCGTACGCCTCGGCCCCACCTCAGGTCGTGGTTCCAACCGGGTCCATGACCGTGAACTTCTACGTCATGACACAAAGGACGCGGTTCACACGTCACGTCAAGATCACTGCTGTGAGCGGGTTGACTGCCAGCATCGTTATCAATCTGCTTCCGTAAGCAGAGGATCCATTCCAGCCCGCCCGGGTCGTTAAGACTCGGGCTCGGCTGGGCTCATTCCCGTCGGGTTCAGATCGGCTAGATCAGAATGGATTCAGATCGCAGCTTTTCGGGTCCCACAAACAGGCGACTTGTTCACAGATTGATCGCGGCGGATCATTAACACATGATTAAACGCGACCCAAAGCAGGCGCAGGAGCAAATGGATTCGCTCGTGCTATTGACGGGCGCCGTCGTTGTCGGAACCTTCATTTCGCTCATGGCAAATTTGATTCCGTTAGCGATTCTCATCGCCGTTGCGAGCGTCTTCGCCGCCAAGAAAGTTCTCACTCCTGCTGGCTAGGCTGGGTTCTTTTTTGAAGCTGGTCGCGTCCGCAGGATGGCCCACTCTCTGAGTTCCTCGATGTCTTCTCTCATCATCACGCTGAGGGGAACAAGTGCCTTAACTTCTGCCACCACATCTTTTTGCATGAGTTCTCGCTTGGCGTCATACGCGGCGTAAAGTGAGCTCACGATAGCTTGCTCAATTTCAGCTCCGCTGAATCCTGCAGAAGCCTTTGCCAACGCTTTGAGGTTGAACTTAGAGGCGTCCCGGTTTCTCTTTTTGATGTGGATGCCAAAGATCTGCTCCCGCTCATCGGTGTCGGGAAGGTCCACAAAGAAGATTTCGTCGAAACGGCCCTTTCGCAACATTTCTGGTGGCAGTGAACTCACATCATTTGCAGTCGCCATTAGGAAAACCGGGGCAGTCTTCTCCTGCATCCAGGTGAGGAAGGTCGAGAACACGCGGGCGGTGGTACCGCTGTCGCTGACTCCACCACCGCTAACGCCCGCAAAACCTTTTTCAAGCTCGTCCGCCCAGAGGATACAGGGGGCGACAGATTCGGCGACCTTAATGGCAGTGCGTATGTTTTCTTCGCTTTGGCCCACCAGCGAGCCAAAGATGCGTCCAACGTCAAGCTTGAGAAGGGGCAGGTTCCACTGGGCGGCAACAGCCTTTGCGACCAGCGACTTTCCGCACCCCTGAACGCCCAAAAGGAGAATGCCTTTAGGCGCGGGTATGCCAAATTCTCTTGCTTTGTCCGTGAAGCTGTCTCCGCGCTTATCAAGCCACTCTTTGAGCACTTCGAGGCCGCCAACGTCCTTGATCTGGGCATCAGGAGCGTAGTACTCCAGAATTCCAGATTTTCGGATGATCTGCTTCTTCTCTTCAAGAACCACGTCCAGATCGAATTTTTTGCGCTCTACAAGCGAACGGGCAAAAACAGACTCAATTTCGTCTTGAGTAAGGCCCTGAGCGCTTTTGACAAGTGCCTCTCGCTGCTGTGGCTTCAAGGAACTATCGACATTGGAGTTGCCTTTCACTGCTTCGATGAGGCGGTCAAGTGTCGCTTCGATTGCGGCCGCGTCTGGGAGTTCGAAGTCGACAACCGTGATGTCCTTTTCCAAATCAGTTGGTAGATTTAGGGAGGGACCCATGAGGATCAGGGTCTCTGCCCGGCCTCGGAGGCGATTGGCCAAATCTCGAAGCAGCCGGACCACACGGTAGTCCTTCATGTAAGGGTGAAAATCCTTAAGGAGGAATACGGTGTACTCTGGCGCCTCATGGACGAGGGCAAGCGCTTCGAGTTCTCCGGGCAGAGTCGACGTCCTTACTTGTCCGCCAGGTCGATTGACTGCTGGCTTCATTCCCTGAGTTACGCTCCATGTATGCAGCGTGCGGTTGAGGTTGGTGCAGACCTTCTGCAGCGCCTCTTCGACGCGCTTCTCCTCCCAAGAGACGATGTAGAGAATGGGATACTTCGCCCTTATCAGGACCTCGATTTCTTGGGATGCATTCATAAGCGTGTGGAGACTACCTTGGGTGATTACGGATGGCTAGTCCGCAAGGTTGTGGCAAGCCCAGGCTATTTGTTTCGAACAGCTTGAATGAAGTCCCGCATTTTAATTGGGTCCTTGATACCGGGCTTTTCTTCGATGCCGCTGCTGACATCGACACCAAAGGGTTTCACGATGGAGACAATCTCAGCGATGTTGTCCGGCGTCAATCCGCCGGCAAGGATAATCGGTACGTGGGAACGGGCTACGACTTCTGCGGCAAACGCTAGGTTGACTCGTTTGCCGGTTCCACCGTAGGCCTCCGGCGAATAGGCGTCCAGGAGCACGGCCGATGCGGGAACTACATCGTTCATGATGTCCTCCGGCTTCTGATTCTCTCTTGGCCGCACGACGTGAATCCGCTTTGTGGAGGGCTCGGGATAGACCGCCCATTCAACGCCCTGAATGGCGTCAAACAAACCTTTGGCTACGGGTCGGTCCACCACCCCGAACACAGCGATCTTCATCGGGATGGGGGGAAGCGCGGCAATCCACTTGTGCTCCCCGTCTCCGATGAAGCGGGGGCTTTTTCGCTCATGGACAAAACCGAGGGCATCTGCCCCCAGCTCAATGGCGAGTTCGGCATCCTGGGGCCGCGTTAGGCCGCAGATCTTTACGCGAGTTACCAGTGCATCACCTCTCTGACTTTGGACTCAATGTCCGGAGAGGAGCAGAAGCTGGTGCCAATCAGTACCGCCTTCGCCCCTGCCGTCCGCACTCTTTCAAGATCTTTAAACGACTCGAGTGCGCTCTCGCTTACTCCAATTGCCCCTGAAGTCGTGACTAGGGGAAGCAGTTCTTCGGACACTCCAAGTGACGTTTTGAAATTGCTTAGGTCCCTATTGTTCACGCCGATGAGTGGGCACTTCAACTCGATTGCGACTTCGGCTTCTGGGAGAGAGTGGACTTCTACAAGGGCATCCATCCCCAGCGACTGAATCAGGGCCTGGAGATCAGATACTTCTGCAGGTTCTAGCGCTGCTACGATGAGAAGCACGGCATCGGCACCCCATGCTCGTGCTTCATAGACTTGATACGGGTCGTTGATGAAGTCCTTGCGGAGGCAGGGAAGGGTGGTGTGCAGTCTCGCGAGTTTCAGATTTTCAGCCGAACCCATAAAGAAGTCCTGGTCGGTGAGAACGCTGAGGGCATGTGCGCCCGCCTGCTGGTAGGCGATCGCAACTTCGATTGGGTTGAAGTTGGGCCTGATCAGACCTTGAGACGGGCTCGCCTTTTTAACCTCTGCAATCAAGGCGAGTCCGTCTGCAGTGGCTAGCGCGTTTCGAAAACCTCGAGTTGGGCCAGCATCGGCTGCCATCGCCTTGACATCTGTCAGCGACAAAGCTGTCTTAGCAGCATCAACCTCCTGCTTCTTACGGTCAAAAATTTTGGTGAGGACGCTCATTCGCCATCCCCGAGCCTTACAAGCTCCTCAAGCTTGGAGTAGGCTGCTCCGCTGGCAATGGCAGACTTGGCGCGTTCGACTGAATCAGCAAGCGTGGGCTCTAGGTTTGCAATCCAAATAGCGGCAGCAGCGCTTGGCAGCACGGCTTGTGCACGGGGAGAATCGATGTCCGAGATCGCTTCACGAAGAATCGCTGCGTTTTCCTCAATCGTTGCACCCGGCTTGAGAGCGGAGGGATCGATGGGTCTAAGCCCGAAATCATCCAATTGGAGAGTACCGGCACTGACCTTGCCATCCCAAACTTTCACATATTCTGTGGGACTGACAGGCGAAATTTCATCAAGTCCGTCGCAGCCATGGACGATCAGAGCCCTCTCGCAGTCGAGAATCCGTAGGGCTTCACCCATGCTGCGCATAAGTCCCGCGTCGTAAACACCGATTAGCTGGCGTCGAGCGCCGGCAGGATTTAGCAATGGGCCAAGCTGATTGAAAACAGTTCGCACGCCCAAGTCGCGTCGTGCCTTGCCGACATGGCGCATTGCAGGATGGTGGGCTTGGGCAAAGAGGAAGACAATGTGCGAGCTTTCGAGGATGTGTGCCAGTCGCTCGGGGTCTCCGCCGATCTTTACTCCAAGGCTTTCCAAAACGTCTGCACTGCCGCAGGAACTGGTAACCGCTCTGTTTCCGTGCTTGGCGATTCGGGCGCCAGCAGCACATGCGATGATCGCTGCTGCCGTTGAAATGTTAAAGGACTGCGATCCGCCGCCCGTCCCACAGGTGTCCACAAGATCCTTATGAGTGTGCTGAATCACAGCTGCCTTAGCCCGAAGAACGCGGACAAATGAGGCGAGCTCTTGGGTAGTGCAACCCTTCATTCGGAGCCCGAAGAGAACGGCTCCAATTTGGGCTTCAGATGCCTCTCCACTCATGAGAAAGTTCATGAGTTCAGTGGCCTGCGCTTCCCCCAGGTCCTTCCGCTCGATAAGCGGCTGGACCATCTCCGAAAATGTCATGCCGACAGTTTACTGCCAGGGAGGTGACGGTTCAGAAATACAGATGCGCCACTGCAAACTGCTAGGTTGTGCTCCGTAATGCTATAAGGCCACAAGAAGGTGCGACCAATTTGGATACGGTCTCGTAGTACTCACGGGACCAACCTTGTGGCGGGTTTCGATCGAAGGGAATTGACTAGGAAATGGCAAATAAAGTTGACGATAACGTCTTAAACGTCCTTTTTAAGAGTGCAAGAACGCACAATGTCTGGCTTCCGAAGCCTGTCACTGACGAACTGCTTCACGAGATATACGACACATTTAAGTTCGGGCCGACCAGCGCGAACTCTTCGCCTGCCCGCGTTCTCTTTCTAAAGACGGCGGAGGCTAAGGAGAGACTTGTGCCTGCGTTGCCACCACTCAACGTAGAAAAGAGCCGCACCGCGCCGGTAGTGGCCGTCATCGCATACGACACTGAGTTCTTTGAGAAGCTCCCGAAACTGTTCCCACACGCGGATGCCAGAGCCTGGTTTGTTGGAAATGAGACTTTGGCTCAGGAAACTGCTTTCCGAAACAGCACCCTTCAAGGTGCTTACTTCATGATCGCGGCGCGTGCGTTCGGCCTTGATTGTGGCCCGATGTCCGGCTTTGATCCAGCCAAGGTTAACGAAGAGTTCTTCCCAGATGGCAAATGGAAAGTTAACTTTATCTGCAATCTCGGATATGGAGATGAAGCCAAACTGTTCCCTCGGGGGCCTAGGCTCGACTTCGACGAAGCCTGCGCCATTATTTAGCGATTCATCGCTTTATTTGCTGTCGACGCTCGCCACGTGGCGAGCGTCGTCCATTCCACTGGGTCCTCAAGCCAAACCGCGGTCGGCTCATCCGCACCGGTCCAAAGGATGACCCTCTGATCGCTCCGCTTGGCATGTAGATTGCTGGGGAAGATACGTATTGAGCCTGTTTTGGCGTTGACCACTTTGGTTTTGGTTCCTGAATCAGCGAGGATCAACTCTGGGGCTGCGGTGTCCACAAACTGCAGGTGCTCCCGCCCTTCATACAGAACCTTTCGCGTTCCAGTTTCAAGATCGACTCTGCCAGCGATGTTTGTTCCATAAGCCGATGTTTCGGTGAAGAGAGCTTGAGTTGTGTTCAGAAGAGAGAGCCAACTGAGCTGTCCTCCGATTGGCTGGGTTTGAAATTCTTTTGTCGAAGGGTCAAAGGTTGACAGACCCCACGTGGCTCCACTGCGCTCAATGACCGCTAGTTTGCCGTGCAGGAGCTGAAGCTTATCGTCAACAGCATGTCTTGCCATTGAGAGACCGCCAAACCTGCCTACCAGGTGGGTCTGGGGATTTTCTTCGCTGAGGTCTACGCGAACAAGAACCTCGGCCCAGGGTTCGGACTTGGCATCCTCCCATCTCAAGAGGAAAAAAGCATCTTTGCCTATTCGCTTGGCGCCAGAGAGAGCGGCGGCAGTTTTGAGGCACTCCCCGTTTCGAATCCTTCGTACGGTCCTCGTGATCTCTTCGCGAGAAAATACTTTTGGCGACAGAGCGATATCAGGGAGGCGAGAGCTCACAGCCTTTTCGCCATTGCGAACGGTGAGTCCACGCTCGTCCCATACCGCGAATATATCGTTTCTTCGGAAGGCGGCGACCTTAGGGAGGGACGGCGCATCCTCCGTCAATGGAAATCGGGTGGTCTGACCAAGTTCGCTAACTGAGAACTGGCCTTGGTAGTATTGGACAGAAGTCTTGTCCGCCGCTTTGGCCTGAAGGGCTATACCGAGGATCAGCGTCGCGAAAATCATCCAAGATTCCTTAAGAGGTGTGGGTCAGTGTACTGCCGAGACTGCGCTTTATATGATTTGAAAGCCAAGCGATGTAAGGACGGAAAAGTGAACCCACAAGATTGGGAGTCTGCGGTAACCGTGTCACAAATGTTTGGCCTAAGGTCCATTTGCGTGTTCAACGACTATCGAGAGCGACTCGCAGGAACCCGTCGCCAAGATCTTCCGAAGGCCTCAATAGACAAAGACGTCCCCTCTGTTTGACCATTCCGAAATTCCTTCGCATGTACATTCCCAATGCCCACAAGATCGATGATCCCGAGCTGGTGTTTCAGCAGATCCTCGAGAACCCATTTGCCATGCTCGTGACGACCCTAGACGGTCATATGGAGGCAACACACCTCCCCATCCTTCTGGAGTCAACATCACCGATGATCCTTTGCGGGCACCTGGCGCGGCAGAACAAGCAGTGGAGGGCATTTGATGGTTTGTCGGAAGCGATGATGGTTTTTAGCGGACCTCACGGCTATGTTTCTCCCTCGCTCTACGTGACAAGTCCGAATGTTCCGACTTGGAATTACGTGGCCATTCATGCGTATGGTGCTGTCGAGGTCGTTAATGATGAGGAACTGGTTCTGGCGCACCTTCAGCGCATCGTTTCCTATTTTGATCCCTCGCTGCCCGAGAAGCAGCCAGAAAGCACAGACCCGAATTATTACCGCCGGCTGATGCCGGGAATTGTCGCGTTCCAAATGAAGGTGGAGCGGTTGGAAGGGAAGGCCAAATTGAATCGAAACAAGTCGGATGAAGACCGGCTGGCGGTCGCCGAGCATTATTCAAAGTCGACGATTGAGGATGAGATCCGCATGGGCAAACTTATGCTTGGGGAATAAGTGAGGGCCGACAATCCTGACAATCTGATCAAGCCCTAGTTGAGAGTTTCGACCGGCTCAGCAAGAAGGATGGCGTATCCGTCTGGATCTTCAACGAGACAGCTTCGCTCCCCAATCAGTGGCTCGTCAAGACCCTGGAGGATGGTCACTTTGTTTGCCTGAAGGTTTTTGGTCACCTTCATGATCTCCCGAACATAGAACTTCATCACGAGGCCACCACTTCGCTCCATTCCCGGGATTTGGTCAGATTTGGGCTGTTGGAGAAGGAGAATCTGCGTGTCCCCTGCCTGGAGATAGGCAAGGAGGTGACCATCCAAGAACTCTCTCCGGTCGATTGGGAGCTGCAGCATGTCGTGATAGAAGGCGAGGGAGCGTTCGAGATCCCCTACGTCCAATATCAGGTTGGCAAACACGCTGCTCTTTTGCATCTTCCTTCTCGATAGATTCGGCAACGTGGGCAAGGAGTCCTTCTGACGTCGACGTTTTTTGCCGAAACTTGGCAATGACTGTCTCGGTTGAAATCAGGTATGACGCCTCTACCGATGAGCGAAGCCAAGGAACCCTCTATTCCGCCGATCATGCGCCGATTCTGGCCGATACTGTTGCTGTTCCTATTGCCGCTGATTCCCCTCCACAGCGCTATTTTTTCGGGCGAGGCGATCGGACCGTTTGATCAGCTGCGCCAGAGTGCGCCATGGAACGGACCGAAGCCAGCTCAACCCTTTGACGTGCTGCAGGCAGACGGCATTCTTCAGTTTTATGTTTGGCGAGACCTGGTCTTTGATGCCTGGGGCAAGATGCAGATACCATTTTGGAACCCCTACCAGCTTGCCGGAACGCCGCTTCTGGGCAACTCTCAGTCTGGGGCCCTGTACCCACCCCACATTTTCTGCGGTGTGCTTCATTTGTCTACTGGGACGGGGATGGCCCTTTTGGCCTGGTTTCACCTATTCTGGGCTGGCCTTGGCGTTTACTTTCTCTGCCGGGTGCTTGGTGGCTCAAAGGTTGGCGCCACTGTCGGCGGATCGACATTCCTGCTTAGCAGTTTTATGATCTCTTGGACCGGGTTGCCCAGTGTGATTGAAACGGTCGCTTGGATCCCTTGGCTCCTTGCTCTGGTGAGGCTCCAATTTCCACCCGAGCCAGATGGCGGCGGGGGCATTGAGCTTCATCCGCTTCATTCACTGGCTGCACTTGCAGTGTGTGCAGGAATGATGGTTTTGGCGGGACATCTCCAGTTCGTCGCTTACGGAATGATGGCGTCGGCCTTCTGGGCTGTGTGGCTGGCTGTGCGCGGAAGGCAGAGGGTGCACTTTGCGGCCGGCGGCAAGGTCGCGCTGGGCCTTCTTCTGGGAGTGGCCATAGCTGCCCCGCAGCTTCTAGCTGTCCTGCAGTACAGCCAATTCTCGCACCGCAAGAACTCGGCGACGGATGAGGGATATGCGGCGTATACCGCGAGTGCGATTCAGCCCTATGAACTCATAAAAGTGGTTGCGCCAAGCATTCAGGGCAACCCCCGCCAAATTGCGTCCGATCAGCTCCCGGTTTCTACCTACTATCCCTCGGTACTCAAGCTTGGCGCGAACTTCGCCGAGTCTGCGGTGGGTATTGGTGGATTGGGTTTGGCCCTCCTTTGCATCTTGCCGTTTGTTTCTAGGCGAAACGACGCGGTGTGGGGAATCGTGGCAACGGGTGCAATTGGCTTGTTTCTTGCCCTCGGAACTCCCCTGAATAAGCTGCTGTACTTTGGAGTCCCAGGCTGGTCATCGACCGGCTCTCCCGGGCGCGCGGTATGTCTCTTTGTGATTGGGACCTGCGTCGCAATGGGGGTGAGCGCCTCCCGACTGCAGACTATTTCCGATTTCAGTGTTGCGGGAAGGCAGAAGCTCCTAAAGCCGGGCATCGCTTTTGTGGCAGTTTGCCTTGTCTTTTTCCTTTTGAGGAATTCGTACGAACTGCGCCAAGGACTAAACGCTGAGATCATTGATGGGCTGAAATCGCAGGCTGAAGGAAGCGCCATGAGTGGGTGCATTGGCGTGATCTTGATTTCACTGCTGGCGATCGGATTCGTGCTCAAAGAAAACTCGATGCGCAGCAAGGCGCTTCTATTGGCGGTGCCGGTATTGAGCAGCCTGGCTTTTTTCGGAGCATCTTTGATTCAGACCGGAAAGCCAGACCTCACGACAAAAAATGAGATGGGGTTTGAGAGAATTGCTCCTATTAACAAATCTTGGGACTTCTTTCAGAGCGTTCACGCGACCTTGCCCCCCAACCTTTCAGCCCTGAGCAGGATCCATAGTCTAGATGGTTACGACTCCCTGCTTCACCGAGATACAGTCGCTCTGCTGAAAGATATTGACGGCAAAGATGCAGCCCCTGAAGTCAACGGAAACATGATGTTTATCAAGCCTTCGGCGGACCTTGCGAAGCTTGCAGACGCGGGTGTGACTCAGGTCTGGTCTCAAGTCCAAATGCCAAAGCTTGATGATATGACCCAGGAAGATGGTCTGTTTAAGTACAAACTGAACGGTCCGGGCCGAGCTTCAACCCCCTCCGGACCAGCAAAAATTACGGATGAGTCATCGTCGTTTGTGAAAGTGGAAGCAACGGGGCCCGGAAAGCTAACTCTGCGCGATCGCAATATGCCGGGCTGGATGGTCAAAGTTGATGGCCAACACGCCAAGATGGAAGGGAAGACCTGGATGGAAGTGGACCTTCCAGCTGGAACCCACCAGATTCAGTTCAACTATGTGCCGCCAGGGTTCATGACTGGCGTGATGCTCGCAGCAGCGACTTGGCTGGTCCTTATTGGAATGCTAGTGTCTGCCAGGTTCTTTCGAACCCGTTCAGGCGTCACAATTGCACATGGAGGCCCTGAGGCTTCAAAATAGAAACTGCACCCGCACTTAGCCATGAGTCAAGCAACTGTTGAACCTGAGATCGCTGGACCTGAAACAGGAACCGGACGCTGGATGGTCGTGATTTACAACAACGAGTCGAACTCGATGGATGAAGTCATCGCGGTACTGATTCACGCGACAGGCTGTACGGCTGAAGAGGCTGAAATAGAAATGTGGGAAGCGCACACGTTTGGCAAGGCGCCTGTCCATTTCGCCTCAAAGGCAGAATGTGACGAAGCGGCTCGAATTATCTCCTCAGTTGGCATCAAGACTGAGGTTGCTTTAGAATGGAACGACTGATGTCTTTACCAGGAACGGTTGAGGCTCCGGAGATTCTGGACTCTATGGGAGGTACGGGCGACCACTGGATTGTCACGGTGTACAACAACGAGTACAACACGTGGGATGAAGTGGTTGGCATTCTCATGGCGGCAACAGGCTGCACTGAGGAAGAAGCTGACATGGAGACTTGGGAAGTTGACAATCTAGGCAAGTCTGTAGTTCATCACGGAAGCCAAGAAATTTGTGAAACCGCTGCGGAAATCATTGCGCAGATCGGTATTCGGGTCGAAGTCTCCGAAGAGTAGCGTTCCGAAAGGATCAGCATGTTCTAAGACACACTAGGGCGCCCTGATTGCGTATCTTAAACAGTTCATGAGCCTGAGTCGCCCTCTTTTACGAACAATGGCTTTTGTGGCGCTTGCCGCCAAATTCCTTTGCGGTCAGGCAATTGGACAGACTGTTGATGTTTTTCCCCATGCCAAGCAGGAGGTGTTGGATCGAATTGCCAGCATCATGACCCAGAGCGCTTTTGTCCCTGGAGTGGATTTCACGAAGTGGCCAGGACTTATCGCAGAGCAGAAGGCTGCGATCGAGGCTTCGAAAAATGACGAGGAATTCCGAACTGCTGTTAATGCGGCTCTGAAAAAACTTGGTACCAGTCATGCAGTCTTGCTGACTCCTCGATCGTCGCAGGCTCGTCGGAGCGGAGCTACTGTCGGAATTGGCGTGAGCATTCAAAATTTGCCTGAAGGGTTTGCGGTGGTTCGAGTCGTCAAAGACGGCCCCGCAGAAAAGGCTGGAATTGTGGTCGGAGACACTATCGTTCAGATTGACGGAAAGCCGGTTGCGGCGACCACCAATCTCTCAGGAGAGGAAGGAAGTGAAGTTCAGATTCGAGTTAAGCGGGCTGACGGCACCTTTGAAGACATCAAGCTGACGAGAACCAAATATTCGACTTTGCGACCTCCGGAACTCACATGGGTGGATGCCGACACTGCACTCCTGAAGATTTACTCGTTTGAAACGGCCTATGAGCCTTTCTATGTCGCGGATCTCATGCGTGACGCACTGCGGGCGAAGAACCTAATTCTTGACCTTAGGTACAACGGGGGTGGCGCAGTGCGAAACCTCCAGCACTTGCTGGGAATGTTGATTCCAGATTCGAAGCCGGTTGGCACTTTCATTCGTCGATCCACCGTGGCGGACTATATCGAAAGCACGGGAAGCGAGGGGACCGATGTTGCGGCCATCGCCGAGTGGAGCGAGCGAAAGTTTAAGCCTCTTCATCGTGTCGATCTACCCATGTTCTCGGGCAAACTGGTCGTGCTGATCAACAAATTCTCAGGCAGTGCTTCTGAGATCGCCGCTGCGGGGCTACACGATGTGCTGGGAACTCCTATTATCGGTGCAAAGTCGGCTGGCGCTGTTTTGGCCTCCGTTGTCGACCCGGTGTCGAATGGCTTTTCTCTCCAGTATCCGATTGAAGACTACGTAACGATCAAAGGGATGCGTCTTGAAGGGATTGGGGTTACGCCAGACATCCTCGCTCAGGATCCAAATCTTAGGCAGCCAAACGGCGCCGATGAGGGCATAACGAAGGCTGTGGCCTATTTTGCGGCTGCTAAGCAGGGCAAGAACAACTGAATTGACTATGAGATATCGAACTCACCTGTTGTTGCCGCTCCTTGTTGTAGCGATCCTAGCCGATTCCACACGGGCCCACGCACAAGCCATTGCGGTCAATCCCCTTGCCAAACAGGATGTGCTCGATCAGATTGGCCAGGTTCTTTCGGCGGATGCGTTTGTTCCTGGACTGGATTTTACGAAGTGGGCTGACCTGATCAAGCAGGAGCAGAAGAAAATTGAAGACGCCAAGACGGATGAGGAATTTCAGCGTGCCGTCAACGAGGTGCTCAGGAAATTCGGCGCCACCCACATGGTGCTCACCGCGCCAAAGATTGCGGATATGCGCCGAGACGGCGCCACAGTTGGAGTCGGAATAAGCACTCAGAGAACCGCAGATGGGCTCGTGGTCACGCGAACAGTGCCTGATGCGCCAGCTGAACGAGGAGGCATCGTCCCCGGAGATGTGGTAACCGCCGTAGACGGCAAGCCAGCAACGTCTGCGACGTCAATAGGGGGCAGGGAAGGGTCTGATGTGACCCTGACCGTGAGGCACTTAGACAAGAGCACCGAGGACTACATCCTTACCCGACGCAGATTCTCCACGCTGCGCCCGGAGGAATTCGCGTGGATCGACAAGGTCACCGCGAAGCTAACCATCTACACGTTCGACCCCACTTACAGTCATGAGAGGGTTGAGGGGTTCATGAAAGATGGAATGGCAGCAAAGAACTTGATTCTGGATCTGCGCGATGATGGCGGCGGCTCCATTGCCAACTTTCGAAAGCTATTGGGACTGCTTGTCCCTGGAAACGTACCCGTGGGCACGTTCATCGACAAGCAGATGGTGGAGGATTACGTGGCCGCCACCAAGGGTAAGCCCACAGACTTAGCCGCAATTGCGGCTTGGTCTCCTAGAAAGCTGCGGCCGCTTCCAAGCCAAACCTTGCCCGTATTCAAAGGGCATGTTATCGTGCTGATCAACGGCCTGTCGGGCAGTGCATCCGAGATTATTGCAGCGGGCCTGCGAGACACGATTGGCGCAACGATTATCGGCACTAAATCTGCTGGAGCAGTTTTGGTTTCTCGGTACGTGCCGGCAAGCAACGGATTTTGGCTCCAATACGCGACGTCTGACTATGTGACGATTAAAGGGGTGCGCCTGGAAGGGACTGGCGTGACACCCGACATCATTGCGACGGACCCTAAGCTTAAGATCGCCGGCGATACTGACCCTGTGGTCAAGAAGGCACTTGAAGTGTTTTCGAGCGCCAAGTGGAGCCCCGGTCACCAAGAAGGCTGATCTATGCCGAAGCATAGGGAATACTTGGGCGGATGAAGATCAGCGTGGCTTCCTTCTCCTTTCACGGCGCACTTGAGGCCGGTACCCTCGACGTTTTTGGTTACTTGGAAGCGTGTCGGTACCGATATCACCTTGACACTGCCGATATCTGGAATGGCCTGCTTGGTTCGGATGTGGAAGTTCAACTGGATACCGCGCGACTTCACAAGGTTCGCACCGCGATGGATGAGCGAGATCTTGTCTGTGTGAACTACCATGCGGACGGGTGTCATCCGTGGGAAGAAGATTCCGAAACACGAACTCGCCACCTTAAACTCGCCTACCGACATCTGGCCGCGGCCGAGATCCTTGGTGCGAAAACTGTGCGAATCGACACCGGTGGTCGAGATCGTGAGTGGAGTCCTGAGCAATTCGGCGTCATCGTCGATGCCTTTAAAGGGTTCGCAGAATATGCTGGCAACGCAGGATTTACAATCGGCCCGGAAACCCACTGGGGAGCAACAAATTACCCAGACAACATGTTGCGCCTCCACGCCGCAGTGGATTCTCCTCACTACGGCATCTTGCTGCACATGGGAAAAGACACGTGGACAAGTCCCACCGAATACGACAGAGCATTGGCGCCCATCGCTATCCACACCCATATCGACCAGAACACCTGCTACACCCGTGCCGATGAGGCGATTGCCATTCTCACAGATGTAGGGTACTCAGGAGCCCTCGGTGTAGAACACCACACTGGCAAGAATGAACTGGCAGAGGTGGAAACGCAGATCGGACTTATTCGACGCGCGCTCTCCCATGCTCGTTCTGGCCGATCAGATGGCTACAAGGGGAATCCACTTTTGGATCCTGTAAACGAGCGGGCAGCCAACTGACCTAGTTCTGCCTACTTTGCTTCAACTGGGACCCCACCGATCGAGCCAACGGCAAAGATCGTGTCGTCCTTGTTGACTTTTGGAATCGTGATCTCCCCTTTGCCTGCATCCACGGTAATGGCACGCTGCCATATCGGGCTGGTGGTATCGCGCCAGTACACAACGAACTTTGAGCCTGACACTGGAGCCCAGCGAATGATAGTGTCATGCGCCTGTTTTGGGTCATACCGCACATCGGTGGGGGCAGGATCGGCTTCGGCGAGAGTCGCGGCAGTGTAAAGGTTCAGTCGTGCAACGTTCGCAAGAAAGTCAAAGTCAACATACTGAATCAGATCTTCTTTGGTGTGCTGGCGAGTGAACTCTTCGTATGGCTCCGTGAATCGAACTGCGGTATAGCCTTCTGCGTTGAATGAAGAGTGATCTCCGCCACGCTGAAATCGGTCCCGGCGAAAAACCAGTTTGGGGGAGAATCCCGGGATCTTGCCGCGGGAATTCCACTCGATAAACCTGGCCAGTTCGCGGCTGTTGTGTTTAGGGCTCTCTTCGCTAAATACGCGTACATGGTGTCGGTCTGATTGGCCGTTCAGGCTTCGGCTTGATCCGACGATATCGTCGCTCAGAACAGCATCGATCTTCCAGTTTTCGGCCTTGGCACGCTTCGCCAAAGCGGTCGATCCGAGGAGGCCCTGCTCCTCTCCGCTAAATGCGACAAAGACGAGGGTGTTCTTCCACTTTCGCCGTGCCATCACTCTCGCACACTCCAAAGCCTGTGACATTCCGCTTAGGTCGTCATTTGCGCCAGGCGCTGCAGCTTCAAGGTTTGTGCGCTCCACCATGTTGATGCTGTCGAAGTGGCCCCCAATAATTACCTTACGGTCTGTGAAGCCAGGGAGCGTTGCGACGACTTCCACGACCTCTTTTTGAATCGGAACTCGCTGACCCTTTGGAGCCAAATACTTCATGATCTCTACCTGCAGGCCCGGGATCTGGCGGTATTGATCGGCAATGTACCGGGCAGCCTCAGTGAGCGTGGTGTTGTTTGTGTTTCGATTGGGCATCGACGAAAGGTGCGCGATATTTTCACGCATTCTGGAGGCGTCGACTTGAGCAATCAGTTCTCGTGGGGACTGAAGCGCAACAGAAAGGCACAGCAGGAGCATGCTAGCGCTTTTACCCGGTTCTGGCAGTCTAGATGAAGACAGGCATCAGTTCGTCTTGCTTCTCTTCCGAAACAACCCGGTCTTTGCCCTGTCGCTTCGCTCTGTAGAGACATTGGTCTGCTCGCTCGACGAACTGGGATTTATCTTCGTTCGCTAAATCCAGTTCCACGCAGCCGAAGCTTGCCGTGATAGCTCTCGAGCTAGAGTCCTCATGGAGCTTTCTCAAGACTGATTTTGCAAAGCTCACCGCACCTTCAACAGCTGTGTTGGGAAGTACGACAGCGAATTCTTCGCCACCATATCGTGCGACAAAGTCTGTTGATCTTGACCCCTCCGTTAGTGTTCGGGAGAAGTACCGTAGCCGCTCATCGCCAGACGGATGACCGTAGTGGTCATTGAACGCCTTGAAGTCATCGATGTCAGAAAAAACGAGTGAGAGCGGCGTTTGGTATCGCTTTGCTCGACGGATTTCGTCATCCAGCTTGTCGTTGAAGGCTCGGTAGTTGTACAGCCCTGTTAGGCCGTCTGTGGTCGCCAGGGCGGCAAGCTGCTTGTTTAGGTACTCAAGCTGTTCGTGGCGGGTCGCCAGCTCCTCTTTCTGCCGCGCGAGCTGAAGGACCTTATCGCGGATTTCAATCTCGGCCACAGCCTGGCTGGTGACGTCGTAAATGGAACGAAGAATTTGGATCGGCTTGCCCGTATCGTCGCGTTGGAAAATGATGGATCTGACTTCAAACCAGCGCCAATCCCCACTGCGGGTACGCAAGCGGCACCTGCTGTCTACAACTTCGCCATCCGAGGAGGCGATAGTTTGCCATCGGTGGTCGTCGCACCTCACGATGTCATCGGGATGTACCAGCGTTCTCCAATCCGAGACTTGCTTCTGCTCTCTTTCGGAGTGGTAGCCAAGGTAGTTGAGCAGGTCCTTGCTTGCGAAGGAAACCTGGGTTTCACCCGGGTCAACCAGGAAGACGAATTCAGGCAGAGCGGACGCTATCCTTGAAAGAAGCTTCTGGCTTTCATCCAGATTCGCTTTGGTTCTCTTTCGAGCAGTTACGTCAGCGATTGTGATTATCCAACCGCCCGAGTGTTCGTTTGTAACCTGCACTCTCATCGTGCGGGAAGAATTGCCGCTTGAAACCGAAACCTCTTGGTTGAGGTTCTTCTCGGATGAATTGACTGTGCGGAGAAGTTCGGTTGACAGCCCTAGCTGCACCAGGATCGGGACCTGTTCGATTGTCAGACCCAATATGCTGACTCCAGATGTGGCGAGCCAGGCGTTTGAAATCCAGTTGGCCCTTGAGATGATCAGCTGATCTGTGCTGTTCTTCGGATCGGCATTGGGCAGAACAAACAGGACGGCATCAAGTCCAATTTCGCTATCAGAAGCCCCCGGCCATTCGGGAATTTCCGAACTGACGTTCTCTAGGTGGGAGTAATCCGATTCCATGGCTAAGTTTGGGCGCGAGGGTCAACACGGCTCAAACCAGGGACAGCCGCACCACTTCTCTCACAGGTGATTTTGACTGCCAGTAATGTGGGAAGTCGCGGCTAGGGACCGTCAGATGTCAGATTTGTGCACAATTCACCTGAAAGTGTGACTCACTCAGGATCGTCGTCAATCGTGCGCCCGACATCATATCGGGGGGCATTGCCGAATAGTGCGTCCACGTCCATCACGTTGATAAGGACTTCTCGTGGACGAGGGCCATCGCGCGGTCCCACCACGCTTCGCTCTTCCATCATGTCCAACAGCCTTGAGGCGCGTTGGAAGCCAATGGAAAATTTTCTTTGAAGCATCGAAGTCGAGGCTTGGCCGCGGTCTACGACCCACCGAATGGCTTCTTCCCAGAACGGATCTACATCCTCGCCGAAATCTCCGCCTTCCTTGGCTCCGTCATGGACAGCTTCATCAATTGGGTTGAGAACGTATTCCGGCTGCTGCTGTGCCCGCCAGAACTTGCATACTGCGTCGATCTCTTTTTCGGAGACATAGCAACCCTGCACTCGCATTGGCTTGATCGCATCGATTGGCTGGAAGAGCATGTCTCCCTTACCAATCAGGTTCTCAGCACCCTTCGAGTCTAGGATGGTTCGAGAGTCGATTTGGGACGCAACCGAGAATGCGATTCTGGAGGGAATATTAGCTTTGATAATTCCGGTGATGACGTCTACGCTAGGGCGCTGAGTAGCGATGACGAGGTGGATTCCCACAGCTCGAGCTAGCTGTGCGAGGCGGACGATCGTGGTTTCCACTTCGGCTCCGCATTGGATCATGAGGTCAGCCAACTCATCGATGATGACGACGATGTACGGCATTCGGTCTTGGAACGAAGCCTTGTTGTTCCAACCATCAATGTTGCGAACACCTTCGTTGCTGAACAAATCGTAGCGTCTATCCATCTCTCGCCAAACGGCTCGAAGGACTCCAGCGGCTTCCTTGACGTCCTTAATAACTGGGCACATCAGGTGAGGGACATGGTCAAAAAGGGTGAGTTCCACTCTCTTTGGATCGATCATCACCATGCGAACATCCTTTGGGGTGTTGCGCATCAGGAGACTCGTAATCAGGGTTGCAAGGCCAATCGACTTACCGGAGTTTGTGGCGCCTCCGATGAGGAGGTGAGGCATCTTGGTGAGGTCGGCGTATTTATTGACTCCGCTGACATCTTTGCCGAGGGCAACGCAGAGGCGCGATGGGTGGTTGCGAAATTCGTTGGTTTCGCAAAGCTCGCGGAGGGTCACAACCGTGGGCGAGCCGTTGGGTACTTCCACGCCGATTGCCGCCTTTCCTGGGATCGGAGCCTCCACGCGAACCTGCGAGGCGGCAAGGTCCATCGCGATGTTGTCGGCAAGAGCGGTGATACGTGCGACACGTACACCTGGGCCAAGCTGGATTTCGTAACGCGTAACGGTTGGTCCGGTTGCTACTTCAACGACATTTGACTCGATACCGAATTGCTCAAGGGTTCCCTCAAGCGTCTCGATATTCTTCTGCATCTCCGCCTGATTGCGCTTCGGGTTCAGAACGGCTTCTGCAAGCAGGTTCATCGGTGGGAGTTCGTACCCTTCCTTTGGAGTCGGCGCATCACCTGCAAGCGTCGGAGTCGATGGCTGAACGGTGTCTTTGAATAAAGGCGCCTGCTTGGTTTTAGCTGGCTCGACCGGAGTGTCAAATTCCGGATCAGGATCCTCCATCACGATGGACTTGGCGCGCTTCGCCGGTGTTTCCTTGACCGGGACTTCCTGCTGCTGTTCCTTGAGGCCCTTGAGGAGTGGCTTGATTCGATCTTCAGGAGTCTGAACGGGTCGTGGTGGCTCAATCGTTCTTGTGCGCGTCTTCTCTCGAAGGGTGATCGCCTTATCCTTGGTGGATGCGAGCATTTCGCGGATCGGCACGTCCACGCATAGAACTATGCCGATCAAGCCAATGGCGGACACTCCGATCAACTTGGCCGATCCGAGAAGCGAGGCAAAAGTCCATCCGAGGACGGCACCAAGATAGCCCCCTGTGGTTCGTATCACCTGCGGATCAAAGAAATCTCCGTTAATCGAGCCGGAGAGAGCACTGATCACCGCGAGAAAGATAAGGGTGAATCCAACGGTTAGATGGGTGACGCTGGGCGATTTGCCCTTAAGCATGCAGACTGCCAAGCTTGAGATGAGGAACGGGGCTGCCCAAGCTCCTTTGCCAAACAGCATGCGGCAGGCTGCACCGAGGGTTGATCCGACGATCCCAGTGTCTTTAGACACGAGGGCAAACGCCACGATGAGTGCCAAAGCGAACAGAAGGATGCCGGCAATATCGAAATGGCGGTGTGAGCTTTTGGGCTCACTCCGCACCTTGCCCGAAACGGGTTGCCTGGTGCTGACTTTCATCCGTGACCTTTCCATGGCGCCAATCCTTAGCGCTACCGGCATTATAACCTAGGACCGACCTGCGCGCCAGAAAATCTGTCCACATTGCTCACCGCTGATCAGGGGCGGGAGAACGGCTGACTGGATTACGTCCTTCAGACGGGCAAGGTTTCGTCAACAATGTCGAACCAATGAGCTTATTGAATCGGCTCTGGAGCGAACTGTCCAGCGACAAGTGCTGACGAGCCTTTGGGTAGCGACATCTCGCGGTAGAACTGCCAGCCTTTAGGTCGCTTTGCAAACCATCCGTCTAGCCTCTTCGCGGTGGGACTGTACTTCCAATTGGCCAGTAGCTGGAGTTGCTTCACATTCGCCATGGCTGAAGAGTCATTTGACTCCTTCGCTGATGCGTCCAGCGTATTTCCTGACAGAGTCAACTTCAAAGTCTTCTCCCCGAGAATCCCCTGTTTGCAGGTCGTGATGATGTTTTGACAGACCTGATTGTTCAGGGAAGGGCACATCTTCTCTGCGGGTCCGCCTTCAGACCAGATGTGAATTCCCGCATTCCCACATCGCTCGATTCTATTTCTGAAGAGGGTGTTGTTGGGTCCTTGCCCAATCGCAACTCCATCGGACTCCTCGTTGATCGCTTCGTTGTCGATGACAAAGGCCGAGGTTGAAAAGCCCAGCCAGAAGCCGTATTTGGAATCGTTGGCTCGGTTCGCATAGTAAAGGTTGTACTGGCTGAACGTGCCCTCAAAGGCGTTGTGGCTGGACCAAGATCCGTCGTTGTGGGCTATGAAATTGTTGTTGGAGGCACCTTCAAAGTGAAATGACTTTGATTTGTCGTCGTACCCTCCGTTTACTTTGTCGGTTAGGAAGAATCCGTCTCCACCATGGGTTATTGAGTTCGCGATAAATTGGTTTGAGTAAGCGCCGTTTGCGGCAACGATTCCAGCGGCATCGCCTCCCCATCCTCCGCGCCATGGGCGATTGCAGAAGTCGGCATGGTTCCAAGCAAGCGTGTTGCGGTCACCACCCCAGACACCAAGACCCCAACCGCTGTTGTAGCTGCAGCTGTTTTCAACTGCATTGCATCGCTTGCAGTCCACAAACAGGATGCCGTTCTGGGCGTGGCCAGCCGCACACTTTGAAACCAAGCAATCTACCCCTTTCTCAATCCATATGCCAGCACCGTAGCTTCGCCAGGCGGCAAGGTCTCGAAGATTGAGGAAGGTGTCAACCGGCCCGTGCTCACCGTTGATTTGGATTGCCCTACTGCCATCGGCTGTGCACCCTTCAATGTGAACACCGGTGCTTCTGCGGCTCATGATGTTGAACCGAAATCCGCTGACGGACGCGTTCTTGAGGGTGACGTTCTGACAATCCTCTAAGAGGATTCCGATGCCCTTGTTGGTATTGAGCTGACCCGAAGCTGAATTGCCCTGGAGAATGACTCCTTTTAGGTCCAGAGTGAAATTCTTGCCTCTGACGACCCAAACCGCATGTCCATCGGACCCTAGGGAGACGTACCTTCCGAGTTTGATCGGATGGTGAGTATCAACAAAGTGGTCAAATGACTTAACAGGCGTATAGGCTTGCAACAGAGAGACGGAGGCGAGTGCGATGATTAGCATGGGGCGTTTAAGATTTCAGAACAGCAGCGGCTTTTCCTGACTGCGAATTCGCAGAACAAGAGCCACGCACGACATACACATCCACATCGCGGTTCCACCGTAGCTCAAGAACGGCAGCCAAAGTCCCACAACGGGCAGGATGTGGAGCACCATGGCGATGTTGACAAACATGTGGAATGAAAGCGCAGAGAGAAGCCCTGCGACGATCATTTTGTAATAGGGGTCGGATGCGAAGAACATCACGAGCCACATGCGATAGAAGAAGAAGCCGAAAGCTGCGAGTACCAGAGTGCACCCGATCAGACCGCCTTCCTCTCCCACAACGGTGAAGATAAAGTCATCGTGCTGTTCCGGGATAAAGTGCCCGGCCTTTTGCTCCCCTTTCGTATAGCCTGTCCCGGAGACGCCGCCCTCGCCGAAGGCGATCATGGCACGGTCCGTTTGCCAGTTTTTCCCCCTGGGGTCTTTGCCGCTGATACCAATGATCCGCTCTAGCTGGTACGAGTGGAGGAAGCGAGGAGCGACAAAGACAACCAGTCCTCCAAAAATCATTGCACCCAGCCCTGCACCCAAGAGAAACTTGCCCGGCACACCTGCAACGATCGATATCCCGAACCAGACGACCATGAGCACGATCGCGGCGCCAAGGTGAGGCTGAAGGAGGATGAGCCCCGCAGGAACGATCACATGCAGGAAACTGAGCGCAAAAGTTGAAAATTTTTGGATGGAGTCTTGGCGCCTCGCATAGAATGCCGCCAGCGTGAGGACTATGAGAATTTTTGCCATCTCACTGGGCTGAAACTGAATTGGTCCTAATTGGATCCAGCGCTCCGCGCCCTTGCGATGGGAGCCGTGTAGAAGCACCAGCATCAGCGTCGCGATATTGACGGCATAGATGAAATTCGCGATTCGGTACCAGAGACGTGTTGGGACAAACGCAAAAACGGAGAAGGGAATCAGCCCGATAACGGTGTTTCGAATCTGGGCTCGAAAGTTTGCACCGCCGTCGTGAGTAATCCCTTCGCTGTACAGAGACATGAAGCCCACCGTCATCAGAATGGCGGTAGCGAGGAGAAGGAGCCAGTCAATTTTTGGCCCCCTTCTCTGTTCTGAGCCGTATTCGGTGGGACGCGACAGGCTCGCCATCATCTGAAAGGAGTTACTTGGGCGACTCGATGTTCACAAGCTTGTAGGCGGTCTTTGAAGTCCGAGTGCCGAGTTTGAATATCGTTTTCTGCTCAATAATTCCAAGGCCTTTGCCATACACCGTTGTTTGATCCAGTTGGTAGCCCGACATACCCTGGCCAACCACTGCCTTTAGATGGACGGTGATCGTATCAACCTGCTTGTCCATCGATTTCTTCATTCCAGACGGCTTCGATTCCCCATGTGCACGCAACAGCTCACCGGACAGACCGGAAGCCGTTTTGCCCTGGTAGTCCCAACCGATGGGGCCGGGCGATATCTTGATGACTGGAAATGGATCTGCTAGCGGGTGCGCAAGTGTGTAGGCGACGATGACGATCTGCGATTGGTCGATTCGGTAGTAAGTTGTTTTTCCGGGCTCTCCTCCGACTGATTCCGTGATTGGAATTGCGGAGACGCCACCCATATCCATCGGCTTGCCGATGGTGTTGATAAGAGTCGTACGATCCTTATCCTCACTTTCATAGGTTCGGACGGTTCCGGGCTGCACAGGGAAGTAATCGGCGGCGATGCCGCTCTGCAGCATCGCTGCGAATGCCAGAGTGAGGATCATTTTACGTTGGTCTCCTGGATCGTCAGAGACTCGCTCTTTCCACCCTCTACGTGATTCATCATGGTGGCTTTTACGAGTCCTATCCCCTTGACATACCAATTCTTGGATTCCGTTCGAACTTTTTGTCCCTGAAGCGATCCCTTACCATCCTGCTCAATCAAAAGCGCGCTTTTGAACTTGCCTGCTTTAGTGGTCACGCTTTCTATTCCAACCACTTTGAAGGTCATTTCCATGTCCATTTTCGCGGCAGCCTGATCGGATTTCGTGTGGACTTTCCAGGTCATTCCTGGCTTAGGATTTGCAGGCAATTCCATCGCATCCTGCCCGATATCCATCATCGAGGACTTCGTGGTGAACACACCTTTGTCGGTAATGGTCCACTCTTCGGTGCCGAGACTGGCAAGCTGACCAGTCCGGTCGACTGAGTAAACAGCCTTGCCATCTTTCATCCCTTCAAATCGAATGCTCTGAGATCCAGTTCGGATCGCCTTTTGATCGGAAATGGTGAGTTCCATATCCATCGGCTTGGTGTAGGTGACTCCCGCGTATTCGAAACCTTCGTGGTGCAAGGATGTGGGAACCGGCAGCGCTTCCAGCTTGGCGGTCGAGCCGGTACCTGGCGCCTTTGCGTCCGTCGGGGGTGCTGGGGGCGCCGAGCTTGGCGTTGATGCCGGGGTGGATGGCGTGGTAGGCGTCGAAGGAATTGCTGCCGAGCTTGAAGCTGGCGCAGATCCTAGCGTGGAACTCGGAGCACTTGAAACACTTCCAGGGCTTGAGGATGACGCCGAAGACCCCGAGGGAGAAACTGTATCGGAACTGCATCCAGCCAAGAGCGAAGCGCCGACTAGCGTCATCGCCAGCATTTTCGTGGTTAGGGAGAGGCCGCAGAATTTGGGTGAAGTCATAGTGTGAAAGCTCATTATGCTTGTGTCTTTGCCGGGATGAGTTACTGTTTTGCTGGTGTCTTTGCCTTCTTGTTGAGGTCGTCTACCGCCTCTTTGACCAATGTTTCGTCAGACATTTGGGTAATGGTGAGCTCACCTTGCGCGAGTTCATGAACGATTCTTGGTGCCGCAATGGCAATCCCGTTCACGATAAGCATCAGCTGCGTGCCGACGCGGTCCTCTGAGAACTGCCAAAGCCTCTTTCTTCCTTCATCCGTCATCTCGATGGTCAAGTCGTTGGTCTTGCCTCGAGTCGTATCGTAGTTACGATAGCTTGCACTCGAAATGTGGCTGTCATTGACAACAACCATCGCACTTGCCAAAACTTTCTCCGGGTACTCCGATAGCTTCCTGGAGTTTTCTTCAGAGATTCGCGCCATGATTGCTTCGCGCACGTTCTCCTTTTTGTTGGTGCCGTCCAGGATCTTCTTTGCTTCATCCGCATAGGTTCCCGCAATCATCTCGTTGGTGACCTTCTTATCTTCGAGCTGTTTTTCGACAATGGATAGGAGGGAAGGTTTGTATGGCTCTCGAACTCTGCCGATAAGGGTCTTCTTGACGCCGGCGATCATGACCTGAACGGGGACTGGGTAGTTCACGATGATGCCGTTCTCCATGGAACTGCGGTTGAGGATGGGCAATGGCGTGCCGTCTAGCTGGATGTTGAGGTCATGCACAAGCTTTGCCTCTTCTTTCTTATCTCCATCTAGCGCGATCTTAAGCCTTTCCGCCGTCCATTCGACCCGAATCGGGGGCCACTGATCATTCTCATCCTTGTCATTGACCTTCATAATGAAGGAGCCAAGGGCCTTATCCTCTCCCTTGAGTACCGCCAGCATCTCTCTGATCGGAACGCGCTTCTTAATGGCGCCTTCGGTGGATCCGCCGGCTTCCGATTCCTCGCCGTGAAATTGGTCGGACGCTTGGACGAGCTGCGCCATCTGATTTGCGACGATAATCTTGAACCCCGCTCCAGGGTTGATGCCAACCAAATTGACTTCACCTGGCTTCACCTGAGTGAAGTGCTCATTCATGATCGCCTGACGCATTGCGAACTCGTATCCGTAGATGGAGCCTCCTGCGATAATCACGAAGCCGATGGCAATCTTAGTGGAACTTCTCATTTTAAGTGGGGATGCCGCTGGGCGATCTGTTGATAACAACAGATTTGTGGTGGGCATCGTTCGCCAACTTCAAATTTTACCGCCCGCTAGTCATTTGGGTTGAACGAGTCGTAAAGTCCGCCTGCAAACCAGGAGATCAAAATGGCAATCCCTATGTTTAGGATGGTTGCTGGGATTGAGGCGAGCAATGGGTTCACCCTTAAGAACACCATCAGGCTGCCAACGAGTGCGCTGCCGGGGAAGCACGCAATCACGATGCCCAGGATGATGAGTAGGCCACGGAATCCTCGCTGAGATGAGTCTCCCGCATCAGAGAAGGCTACCGTGACGGTGAAGATGGTGGCGGAGACGACTAAGCTGAGTCCGATAACGAACAGCTCGGAGCCCAGCGCATAAGCCCACAATGCGGGCCTGAACAGTAGAACGACGGTAGACGCAATGGCGCCGACAACAATGTTTGGGAAGCACTTTGCACTGACTTCCCAAAAAACGGTGCCTGCGGGCCGGAATGGAAGTGGCTTCTGAAAATCGACTCGCTTGAGCAGCTCGATGAATCCGCTGATGGCTGTGTTCATGGTGAGCATGAGCACACTGATGCCCTGCATGAAAAACATCAGGCCACCCAGGGTGTGTACTGCCCTTGGGGAGCTTCGCTGTGCCATTCCGACGACAGGCATGATCACCATTGCCAGCTGCATCGTGCCCATCAAGAGAACTAGAACCGCGGTGGAGCGCATCTGCAGAAGGAGGTCCTTCCAGATCAGCGCGCTCGCACCCGAAAGTCTTGCCCGTCCGATCCATCGGCTGACCCTGCCAACTTTCATCTTGCCTTCACGGGCACGACTCGCCGAAAGGCCGATGAGGTCGCTGTTTCGCTGAAGCTGCATCTTCTCCGAGTGGCCAAAGCCCTTGGCCGCAGCCTGATCGTACATAAACCCTACCTGGGAGATTGCAATCCAAAGGCCGATCCCCGCGGCAGCCAGGAAGAGGGCGATCCCGGAGATAATCGGAAACCACTCGCCAGCGACAGCTCCGGAGATCATCCAATTTGCGGCGGTCGCAGAGAATAGCGCGATCCTCAGGGGAAGTTGCTGAGTGACCTCGATGAGGCCATCCATCGATGGATTCTGGACGAGCTTGGGGACGACGAGGACCGCAGAGCCGACGATCAGAACAAAGATCAGAATATCGATGATCCGCTTGTTCCGATCTGCTTGCAGGTCGCTGCGATTCACGAAGAAGCCGACCCCATAGCCGATGCAAACCCACGTGAACGACATAAGGAACCATGCGAGCGATGCGATTCTCGTCACCAGGGGACCGCTCGCGTGGAGACTCGAAACGTAGGAAGACACTGCCGTGAAGGTGGTTCTGCCGCCGAAAAGAACGAGGAAAAGCGGTGTGAGCAGGGTTCCTATGTATTCGCGAACCATCCGAAGGAACATCACCGCCTTGGGATTCACCGGCGTGGCAAACAAGACATCCACATCGGCTTGTCTAAACCCCCCACGCGTGCTGAGCAGAGGAAGCATCAACAGGACTGACATCAACCCAAATGCGCTGAACGCAATAGCTCCCACGGAATCTGCTGTTGGGATAGGAAAATTCTGTGCGCTGAAGCCCGATGACTTTCCGCTGAATCCAAACGGGCGCAACACCATGAAGCCGTAGTAGACAACGACGAACAGAAGCGTGATGAGACGCTTGCCTGACGTGAACGCCCGTCGGATACCGTTCGATAGGCTTCGATATGTTAAGTACAGGAGCGGTCGAAGTTGGACGCCCACTCCGTTCATGTAGCCTCGACCGGTTGATTCCCTCATGCTGGATTCTCTGAAGGTTCGGTTAGCGCCAGGAACACCTCTTCAAGACTCTGCCCTTCTCGGCTGCTAAGATGCTGGAGCTGTTCAAGTGTTCCCTCCGCCACCTTGTGGCCACGGGCTACGATGATGACCCGGTCACACAGCTTCTCTGCGGTATCGAGCAGGTGGGTAGAAATCAATACGCAGGCACCCGAATTGCGCTGGCGAACGATCTCATCCTTCAGCTCACGCGCTCCTGCAGGGTCAATTCCGATCATCGGTTCGTCAAATAGGAGCACGTTGGCGTTGTGAATGAGGGCACAGGCTACCGAAAGCTTCTGCCGCATGCCCTTGCTCAGCGTCGCAACCAGGTCATTCCGCTTCTCGGTGAGATCGTAGCGGTCGAGGAGCTCATCTTTCAACAGATCAAATTGGTCTAGCGTGTCAAAGCACATCGCCACGAATTTCAGGTGCTCTTCAACCGTGAGGAGCTCGTAGAGGGATGGAACCTCCGGCACGAACGCAAGCCCTGATTTCGCCTTGGCCTGCTCCGTGACCACATCGTATCCGTTGATGAGAATTGAGCCAGCAGTTGGCCGCAATATGCCTGCTACGCAACGGAGGGCAGTTGTCTTGCCAGCTCCGTTGGGGCCAAGGAGTCCCACGATCTCTCCGGAGTTGATGGTAAAGCTCAGGTCATTGACGGCGCGGAACTTTTTGTACTGTTTGACAAGCCGAGTTACCTGAAGCATGAACGGAGTGGGTTTTACCCTGAGTAGGCTGGACCAAATCGGGACGGGCATCCACGCGGTAACCTCGGCGAGAATGAACGTCACTGTCCTTGGGTCTGGAAGTTGGGGGACTGCCCTAACCATCCTACTGGCGCGCAACGGCCATAGGGTCACGCTCATCGGTCGAAATCAAGATGAACTTCGGCAGATGCAGGAGGATCGGGTCAATGCCCGATATTTGCCTGGGTTCGGGATACCTGGCTCCGTTTCGTTTGAAAGTTTCGATCACGAGCCCCGAGATGTGGAGATGACCGTGGTCGCTGTGCCTTCCTCGGGTGTGCGTCAGGTCATGGGTTCGGTGCGCGGCATCCACCCGCTTGTGGTCGTTGCGTCAAAGGGCCTGGAGACTACTACAGGCAAGACGATGTGCGAAGTGGTTGGCGAAATGTTGCCGAATGCCCAGATTGGTATTCTCAGCGGCCCGAATTTAGCAGTGGAAATCGCCAGGGGAATTCCTACCGTGGCTGTCGCCGCGTTTAGCTCTACTGAAGTCTGTACGAGGGTGCGAGATGCCTTTAACTCACCCACCTTTCGAGTTTCGGCCTCGTTGGATGTCGCAGGGGTTGAGTTGGCAGGATCCCTTAAGAACGTGTTGGCGATTGGAGCAGGCATGTCCGACGGTTTGGGGTTTGGCGACAACACCAAGGGAGCGTTTCTTTCTAGAGGTCTCATGGAGATGGCCCGATTGGGTCTCAAAATGGATGCAAAGCTGGAAACGTTTTTGGGGCCAGCAGGAGTTGGAGACCTGTTTGCAACGGCGGCAAGTCGCCTTTCACGCAATTATCGACTAGGACGTGCGCTGGGTGAAGGGAAGTCACTTGACCAGGCGATGAAAGAACTTGGGCAAGTTGCGGAGGGCGTTCCAACGAGCGCAGCGGCGACTCTGCTTGCCGCACGGCATGAAGTCGATATGCCGGTTTTCGCGGCGGTCTACGCCGTTCTCAATGGAAAGCTGGAGCCGCTACAGGCGGTCGCAAAGCTGATGGAGCGCAGCTCCAGCATGGGCGACTTTATCTAGACGGCAACGGTGGCCGGTTGGCCGGTTCGTACGCTTTCGTATCCCGCGAGGGCTACCCTGGCCGCCTGCATGCCGTCTTCTCCGGAAACTCTAACGGGCCGGTCATCTAGGCAGGCTCGAACGAAATCGTCAACCATGAGCGCATCTAGGTCTGTTCCAAAACCGTGCGATGCGTGGGTCGGGTTCCCCGCGGCATAGCGCTGAATGGACTGGCCAAACATATCCAATTCGATCACGCCGTTGTCGCCAACGACGTTCATGGTGACGTCGCCCCAGGTATGGAAGCTTTGGGGGCGCGACCAGCTTGAGTCGAGGGTGGCAAAGATTCCGCTGGCGAATTCGAGAGTCAGCATTGCCGTGTCCTCCCAATTATTTCCGTAAACGTTGTTTCCTACTTGAGCCTGCACGCGAATGGGCTCTTCCTCAAGCAGATCACGAAGAAGGTCCGTGACGTGAACGACGTGGTCGATCAGCGCGCCTCCTCCGGAAAGGTGTGGCTCGACAAACCAACCGAACGGGCAACGACCCCGGTTGGTGGCACAAATAGCCCGAATGGCACCAATTTCGCCAGATGCAACGCGTCTCTTAAGGTTTTGGTACGCCGGGGAGAATCGGCAAGGGAATGCCGTCATCAACTTGACGCCTGCTTCCTGTGCCGCGTGAAGGATCTGCTGTCCGTGCTCTTCGGTAGCGGCCAGGGGCTTTTCGCAGAGGATGTGCTTGCCAGCTTGTGCTGCCTGGACGGCAAGCTCTGCATGGCGCATATTCTCGCTGGTGACGACTACGGCGTCTACCTTTGAGAGAAGATCTTGGAAATCTGAAAAGAATGGGATTCCCCTCGAATCGGCGAATTCGTGGGCTCTCCCGGGCTCATCGTCCCACATCCCGATGAGTTCAACATCTGGGTGTGCTAGGCACGCGGCGGCATAGCCTCCAACATGCAAATGTGCGGCGGTGAGCAGGCCAACTCGAAGAGGCATGCTCTATTTTCCCACTTTAGCAACACACAGCGGGTGTATGCTCCAATTTCGATGCCAGATATCGTGGTGAGGCCTGCTGAGGCAAGTGATTTGGACGGGTTAGATGTCGTTAGATCTCTGACATACAACAACGGCGACCCCATTCCGCTTGAGCGACGAGAACGGGTCGTTAAGGGTGTTCAGTCCTTTGTGGCGGACCAAGGCGGCCAAATTGTTGGAGCCTGCGAGGTTCTGGACATGACGGCAAATCGCGGGGAGGCAGTGCTGCGATGTGGTGCCGTTGCTGGCGTAGCGGTTCTACCAGAAGCTCGTAAAAGCGGCGTTGGCAGCCTGATGATGTCGTGGCTGGTTGGACACCTGCGCGAGACAGGAGTTCCTCTGGCATCGCTTTACGCGTTCAGGGAACCGTTCTACAGGAAATTTGGATACGAGGTAGCGGGCAAGCGACTCAAGATCACCTGTCCTACAAACCGCTGGCCTCGGCTAGAGAGCCAGTTGCCGTTCCATCGATTGACGCCTGCAGACTGGCGGGACCTTGTGGACTGCTACAACCAGTTTGCCGCAACCCGCAGCGGCGTCAACATGCGAACCGAGTGGCAGTGGAAGCGCGTATTGGGAGAGAACCGCCAACTGACGATCTATGCCGTCGGTGAACCGGTAGAGGCGTATGCGGTTGTGTCGCATGTAACTGCCTTTTGGACAACCGACCATCTCTCCGAGATTGTCTGGAGCACTCGGCGAGGATATGAGGGCCTGATGTGCATGCTGGGCGGGCTGGCCATCAACAAGACGGCGCTGAGCTGGTTTGAACCCTCGGACGGACCGTTCTACTCGGACTACATGGATCAAGGTGTGTCAGTGGCTGTAGAGCGCCCCATCATGTTTCGAGTGACGGACGTGCCAGCCGCGCTTCAGGCGCTAAAACCTCCGAAGGACCTTATGGGAAGCTTTTCGTTTGCGGTGTCCGACTACCTTGTCGAAGAGAATCGCGGACCGTTTAATGTCAATTTCTCGGATGGTTCCGTGCAAGTTGATTTCGAACCAACGGCATCACCCGATTTCAGCCTAGATATTCGAAACTTTGCTCAGGCGCTCCTTGGCGAGCCCAACTTAGGCGACTTGATGCGGCAAGGGCGCGTTGATGTTTTCGATGAGCAGGGATTTGCCGAGGCAAGCCAACTTCTGCCGTCCAGCTCAGTCTGCTGTCTGGACTTCTTTTAGCCAAACAGCAGGTGCGCTAGCAGTACGTGGCTTGGCGGGCAGCGAGTTCGTGGTTGGGGTCAACCGAGAGGATGTATCGCAGCTGAGCACAGGCCTCTTCGTACATTCCCAACATCATCTGGGTCATTGCCAGGTCGTATCGGATTCCAAGGTTGTTTGGATAGAGCGTGCACAGATTGTTCAGTGTCGCCAATGATCCGTCGAAGTCACCTTCGAAGTTTTGAATTAAGCCGATCTGGTGGAGGGCATCAACATGTCCAGGCACGGCGGAAAGCACTTTCTGTAGCTGGACGCGAGCTTCGCTGTAGCGACCCTCGCATCGGAGCTGAAATGCTTGCTGATAGATCTGATCGATATCGGTCGTCATGGCCCCCGTAGTGCGCCGTGATTATATCACGGCGCTGTAGTAGGACAATAGCCCTACGCGAAAGCCAGGTAAGAGCATTCTCAGATTTTTGCTCAGATTTTGACTAAGCTGGACCTGGTTCGAGTCTGGAAGGGGGCATTTGAGCCTTTGAAGCCTTTTCTGATTCTCTGGCGTCTTTGCTGGGATCAGGCTGTGCGTCCGGCTTGATCGGCATTGGAGGCAGAGGGTCGCCAGCCATCACTGCAAGGAACTCTTCACGCGAAAGCGTTTCTCTCTCCAGCAGAGCTGCTACGACGCCATCCAGCTTCTCTCTGTGGGTGGACAGCAGATCGATAGCTCTTTGGTGACATCGGTCGACAATCGTTCGAACTTCCTCGTCGATCATCTTTGCGACTTCCTCTGAGTAGTTTCGCTCGTCGTTGTAGTCGCGACCCAAGAAAGGGTTGTGGCTGCGTCGTCCGAGTGCCAGAGTTCCAAGCCGCTCGCTCATTCCGTACTCGCACACCATTGCGCGTGCAATTCTTGTCACCCGCTCAAGGTCGTTGCTGGCCCCGGTTGTCGTCTGGTTGTAAACGATCTCTTCCGCGACACGGCCGCCGAGAAGGGCAGTGATGTCGTCGGTAAGCTCGTCGTTGGAAACGAGATATTTGTCAGTGACAGGAAGTTGCCATGTTGAGCCCAGAGACATACCTCGGGGGAGGATGGTCACCTTGTGAACAGGATCCGCGTGCTCCAACAGTTCGCCGACGACAGCGTGTCCTGCCTCATGGAAGGCAATAACCTCTCGCTCCCGGGGGTCAATGACTCGGCTGCGTCGCTGAGGACCCGCAATCGTTCGGTCAAGTGCCTCTTCGAGGTCGCTCTGCTGAATCTTGGTGTGTCCGCCGCGTGCGGCGAGCAAGGCGCCCTCATTAAGCATGTTCGCAAGGTCTGCGCCGGTGAAGCCCGGAGTGCTCTTCGCAATCAGGTCAAGATCGATATCAGACTCGAACGGCTTGTTCTTCGCGTGAATTTTGAGAATCGCGTGTCGTCCAACAGCATCAGGTGCGTCAACAACGATCTGTCGGTCGAACCGGCCAGGTCTCAACAGGGCTGGGTCAAGGACGTCGGGACGGTTGGTCGCTGCAATGAGGATGACTCCCGAATTGGGATCAAAGCCATCCATCTCAACCAGCAACTGGTTGAGGGTCTGTTCACGCTCATCATGACCACCACCGAGACCCGCGCCGCGCTGCCGACCCACTGCGTCAATTTCATCAACGAAGATGAGAGAAGGTCGATGGGCCTTTGCAGTCTCAAAAAGGTCACGTACACGGGCGGCGCCAACTCCGACGAACATTTCGACGAAGTCTGAACCGCTGATGTGGAAGAAAGGAACTCCCGCTTCACCGGCAATAGCTCGGGCAAGGTGGGTCTTGCCAACGCCTGGAGGGCCTGTCAGAAGGATGCCCTTAGGGATCTTTGCACCCAGAGCGGTGTACTTCTTGGTGTTCTTCAGGAAGTCGACGATTTCAAACAGTTCTGCCTTTGCTTCGTCGATGCCGGCTACATCGTCAAACGTGATCTTAGGTCCAGACTCACCGACGCGCTTTGCCTTGCTTCGTCCAAAGCTCATCGCCTGATTGCCACCCATTTGGGCAGGGCGAATCAGCAAGAGCCAGATAGCAAGGAAGATCATCGCTGGGAACGCGATGAAAGAAAGGGCACTCAGGACGGTTGCGATCAGAGGTGCCTGCTCGTACTGCCACTGGGTGTGGCTGGAGTTGAGCTCAGAGATGAGTTCGCTGGCGCCTTGGCTACCCGTTTCAGGCACGGTGACGGTGTACTGTCGACCATCGGTCAACTCTCCTGTGAGGAGGTTCTGACGCCAGTTCGCCGTTTTTACCTTGGAGGGTTTCTCCTCCAGATAGCTCTTAAGCTGATCGTAACGAAGTTGCTCAGTTTTCGTGCCGCTGAAAAAGTTCGTTCCGCTGGGGGTTGCAAGCGAGCTGATTAGGCCGACGCCACAGATCACCGCGATGAGAATTACCAATAATGTCTTTGCAGGTTTCGTCAAAACTTCTCCAAGGGAAGAGATCCTTGATGTTAGGCTACGTTCGTATAGGGATGCCCGTTCCGTATATTATGCCAGCCCTAAGGCCTAAGGGTGCCAAAACGAATCTGGATTGATCGTTCTGTGGAGGTAGTTGGCCTCACTCTGTCATCTACGCATACGCCCGGAGCCCATATCGGTCCTAGCATATCGCATACAATTGGCAATCTGGTCCTCGCTGCTGGTGTCAGCTTTGCGTCAGACAGGATGTCCGAGAGTTTTCTACGCCGATCAAATCCTAGTGGCTGCATCGTGTCACCCACATTAAGTGTTCGGAAATATAGCAGTCCGCGAACGGTTGCCCGATCAAAGGTTGTTTGAAG
Source organism: uncultured Armatimonadota bacterium (assembly GCA_903927025.1). Classification (GTDB taxonomy): domain Bacteria; phylum Armatimonadota; class Fimbriimonadia; order Fimbriimonadales; family Fimbriimonadaceae; genus Fimbriimonas. The sequence goes on along the minus strand of CAIYLG010000008.1, from coordinate 36,145 downwards.
GGAGGCTCTTACGATATCGCCCCCCAAGTACGGTTCCTCATAGGCAGTAAATTGCCAGCCAAACTCCTCACTGAGGGTTTCTCCAGGAATGGTCAGGTTGAACCGATAGGGTGAGGATGGCAAAAGTTGCCGAATGTCCAGGTGGGTTTCGTTCCATGAAACGGTTACCGTCCCGCCATCCGCGGTCACGGATCCGGTTTCCGTCGATTCAAGGCCATTGAAGACGGCTCGAGTCTGCTCGAAACTGAGAGGGCCGCCCATAGCTTCAGCGGCTAGCCTCACGGCTCGAGCTCTCAGGACCTCAGGGAGGTGACTGAGACCAGCCCGGTCAAATCGCAGCTCCACATCATCGGTGAGGAATCGAAGCTCGCCATTCAAAGCGATTTCCAGCCGTTCCAAGGCGGCAGCAGCCATCCCGTTGAGAAATTCATCCTCCTGGCCCGCGATAGAGGCTAATCGCTGAACGGCTGCTTCTACTGACGGATTCACCTGCCGAAGTTCGGGCAGTACATTTAAGCGAATTCTAGAGCGTGAGAAATCTAGGTCAAAGTTCGCTGGGTCATCGTGAGTCCACAGTCCATGTGCTTCGCAGTAGCGGGAGGTGTCCTCACGAGTGAACGGTAAAATCGGCCGGACGATATTCTGTCTTTGCTCTGGAATTCCAGCCAGCCCACTTAAGCCGGTACCACGCGTAAGGTTCAGAATGACCGTCTCAACGTGATCAGTGAGGGTATGCGCAGTAGCAATCAGGCTACAGTTCATTCCAAAGGCCCCCTCTCGAAAGAATTCGTAGCGCGCCTCTCGTCCAGCCTGCTCAAGGCTCATTCCGAGGTCTCTGGAGATTTTGGGCACGTCTGCCCGTCCGGCCATAAAGGGGATTCCAAGCGATTCGGCGAACTGCTGACACCGGTTTAGTTCATCCTCCCCCTCTGGTCGTTGGCCGTGGTGAAGATGTGCGGCGACGACCTCAAGGCCTGAGAGATGAAGGAGATGAAGCAGAGCGGTGCTGTCTGCTCCTCCGCTGTATCCCACTAAGACTTTGCTTCCAGGTGGAATCAGTCCCGAGGTTGCCAGGTGTTCCTGAAATCGCTCCAGCATTCAGATGGATGGTACCGGTTTGGTGCTGTGCGGGTTTTGCGCTATTTCCAGATGGGCACTGGACACTTAGAGGCGAAGTGGCTGTTGTCGAAGAACGGGATTCCAATTGCCTGGGCGTATCGAACGCCCAGTTGGAGCAGCTGTTGGGCACCCAGATTGAGCGGCTGACCCGGCGGAAGCATTCGGCTGTCGGACTGTAGAACCATGATCGGCTGGGACATCCCTTTCCAGTGAAGGACGAGGTGGTAGGTGACTCCATTGGACATCATCCTCGAGTTCGGCTCCGCGATGAGGACAAGGGCATCCAATTCGCTGGTGGAACCGGTCCGGGTATTGACGAACATTCCGGGGCCCTGGCGACGACGGTAGTGCCGTTCTCCCAAGGTGAATGTGATACTGGCAAGTGAGAACGCGGCGGCAACCCCAGCGAGGACAACGGCGACACCGGTGAAGAACCACCACTCCGGATAGAGAGGACCTCCTCCAACCGCAACTTCGATCGCGCTTAATGCGACCATGCCAATTCCACCGAAAATACTTCCTCGGACCAGTGCCTGGTAGGGAAGCGGCGGTGCGAACACCAGCCGCTTGTTTTCTCCGTAGAATCGACCGAAAAGGGGAGTTTCGATCATCTTGAGGCTCCTACGAGATGGCTAGGCTCCCTTGAACCCAGGCTTTTCGAGGGCAAGCTTTAGCACTTGCTCGGCATTCTTCACGAAATGGGCTTTGAGGAGGCTTCTAATTTCTGGAGGAACTTCTTCCAGGTAGTCCTTCTCGTTTTGTTGAGGGAGGATCAGCATCGTAACCCCTGCCCGGTTCGCCGCGAGGACCTTTTCCTTGATACCGCCAACTGGGAGAACTTGGCCGCTCAGCGTAAGCTCGCCTGTCATCGCCAAGCGGGACTTCACCCGACGATTCGTCAGGAGTGAGGTGAGCGCGGTAAGCATCGTGACACCAGCGCTCGGTCCATCTTTTGGAACGGCCCCTGCAGGAACGTGCACGTGTAGCTCAATCTTCTCGTAAAAGTCGTCGTTGATATTGAGGGGACCCGTATGGCTGCGGATATAGCTGAGGGCAGCCGTCACGGACTCCTTCATGACGTCGCCAAGCTGGCCGGTTACGATCAGGCCCTTATGACCGGTCATTTTGGTGGTCTCGATAAACAGAACTTCTCCGCCGACTGGCGTCCATGCCAGACCAACCGCGGTGCCGGGCGTCATGTCTCTTTCCACAACCTCATCAACTGTGAATCTAGGAGCACCAAGTGCCGATTCGATGAACTTGGTCGTGACGTTGACCTTTGCCTTGTTGCCCTCGGCATACATGCGGGTTGCCTTTCTGACGACGCTGCCAATTTCTCGCTCGAGGCCGCGGACTCCCGCTTCGCGAGTGTAGTACCGCACCAGTCTCTGAGCGGCGTCTCGCTTGAAGCTGATTTGAGAATGCTTCAATCCGTGCTCCTCAATCTGCTTGGGAATCAGGTGCCGTTCCGCGATCTCAATCTTTTCCTCTTCGGTGTAGCCTCCAAGCTCTATGATCTCCATTCGGTCCCTTAGGGCTGCCGGAATGGTATCGATCCGGTTGGCGGTGGTGATGAAGAAAACCTTGCTCAGGTCGAAAGGTGAATCAAGGTAGTGGTCTCGGAATGTGCTGTTTTGCTCTGGGTCCAAAACTTCAAGTAGCGCCGACGAGGGATCGCCGCGGAAGTCGTTGCCAAGCTTGTCGATTTCATCGAGGACTAGAACAGGATTGTTTGTTTCAGCGCGCCTTAGTCCTTGAACAATTTGGCCCGGCAATGCTCCGATATAGGTTCGCCGGTGTCCACGAATCTCGGCTTCATCTCTCATTCCACCCAGGGAGATTCTTCCGTACTTGCGACCCATTGCCTGGGCGATGGAACGGCCCAATGACGTCTTTCCAACACCAGGAGGTCCCACGAAACAGAGGATTGGCTGGCGGATCGTGCCTTCCGTCTTTACGATTCGTACGGCGAGGAATTCGATGATTCGGTCTTTGATCTTTTCTAGGCCGAAGTGGTCGGCGTCGAGGACTTCCTTGACACGCTTTAGTTCGAGGATATCGCTGGTGGACTTGCCCCATGGCATCGCGATCATCCAATCGATATAAGTCCGTGCGACGGTATATTCCGGCGCTCCGGGGTTCATTCGACGGAGGCGCTCGTACTCGCGATTGACCTCTTTGAGCGCTTCTGCGCTCATTTGAGCATCATCAATCTGCTTTCGAAGCTCGTCGAGTTCTTCCGTCCGGTCGTCAACCTCTCCCAACTCGCGCTGAATGGCCTTAAGCTGCTCGCGGAGGTAGTAGTCCCTCTGGGACTTGCTGAGTTCAGTGTTGACCTCGCTCTGGACCTTGCTGGTGAGCTCAAGCACCCGGACTTCTTTGCTAAGCATCTCCAGTAGAGATCGGAGGCGCTCCTGAACGGCCGGTGTCTCGAGGATCTTTTGTTTGTCCTCAGCATCCAGCGTCATGTGGGCTGCCACCAGGTCCGCCATCACATTGGTTTCCTGAACTGCCTGAGTCAGGGTTCTCAATTCGTCAGGAAGGTTGGGAGAGAGGCGGATAGCCTGCTCAAAAAGTGCGGCTACCGAACGTCGCAGCGCCTCGATTTCCTCAGCCTTCTCAGAATCGGCTTCAGGCTCATCGATGACTTCAATGCGCGCCCTCATGTAGGGAGATTCGCTTAGACGCTCGACGATCCGAAACCGGGAGACGCCCTGTACGATGAGGCGAACCGCATCTGGCATCTTGACGAGAGTACGGATGATGACTGCACATCCGTATTCGTAGACGTCATCGAATCCAGGATTTTCTTCGTTTGGATGACGCTGGGCGACAACCCCGATGATTCGATTGTTGCCAACCACGCTCTCATCTATGAGTTGAATTCCAGCTTCACGAGACACGCTGAGGGGAGCGATCAGCATCGGGTAGATGACACTGTCTCTCAAGGGCAGGATGTTGAGCTCAGATGGGACGTCCGGTTTGGGTTCCTCATCTGACGGATCTTGAATCTGAGGCTCGCTGAGAACCTCTTCAATCAATTCGTCTTCTACGGGTAGCTTTACTTCTGCCATTAAATATTTTCTATCGTTACTATTCTAGTTACGACGACTCGTTCCGCTTTCGGGATGGTTACCAGCAAAAAGCCATTTCGGTATTGAGCGCGGATTTGAGTCGGGTCTACCGGAACATCGGGAAGGCGCACTTCCCGTTGAAATTCTCCATAAAAAATTTCCAGTTGATGGATGCTTGTTCGGCTGCCGTCCGAATAGTCTTCTTCCTCACGATTTCCCCGGAGAACGATTGAATTTCGCTCCGGCAGGTACTGAAGCTGAATCTCGTCACCGCGGACTCCTGCAATCTCAGCCTTAAGAAGGAACCTTCCGGTCTCTTCAATGAGGTCAATCCTTGGCTCCCAGGCTCTGCCGACGGCGACTCTCGGTCGAGTTCCCGAAAGATCTTCGGTGATGCGATGGAGGTCACTTCCGACTTGCCAAAACCATTCTTCGGCGTCTCGACGCGGCATGATTGATTCTACTCGGATGGGTTGTTTTCGTTTGGTGAATGGGAGATTTGGACTGAGAATTGTCTTCCTGTCTCAAGGCAGGTTTGCAAGTCCCTGTCGCGTGGTTGAAGCCGCAATTGCCCCGAGGACCACGCAGACGCCTCCAAGCTGTAAAGAGAGCGGCACGCCGGTGACAGGAAGTCGTGCGGTCCAACCTGAAAGGTGGAGAAAGGGATTTACTCGAGTTGTGCGTGCGACCCATCCAAACATGAGCACGCCGAACGGTGAAAATCCGTTAATTGCCCAGATATGCATCGCCAGGACTCTGCCCCGCAGGCGTTCAGGCGACAGCAGCTGGAAAAGTGCATTGGTCGTATTCAGTTGGGTCACAGAAGCTGCCCCCATCAGGATCAACATCGGATAGACAACCCATGCAGATGGACCGAGGCTGAGAATGAAGAGCCCTATGCCAATGATCCACATTGCCGCGCGAATGATGCCCGCCTTGTGTCTGCCCTCCGCATATTGAGTCACCAACAGCAATCCCACAATCGCTCCGATGCCAACTGCGGTGTAGCAACAGCCCAGAATCTGCTTAGCTGCGTCCGTTTCTGCGACTTTTCCCAGATGCGATGGAGATAGATCCGCGCCGACGTGTAGGACCTGATGAACGTAGGCAGGCATCATCGGAAGGTAGGCAAGGCCGCAGGCTGCCGTGATCGTCTCTAGGCAGAAGAGCGTTTTGAGGCGGACTTCCCGCATCGTGTAGAGCATCCCTTCTGTGATGAGATCGCGGATCGGTTGCGGCTCTCGCGGATGAGACTGCAGATTTGCCTTGATGGCAAGGGCTGCCCAAATGAGTGCGATAAAGCTAAGTCCGTTGAGCAGGTAGCACATCGCAACCCCAAGGAACATGAGAATAAGAGTTCCAACCGCAGGTCCCAGCACGCGAGCGACATTGAATGTCAGCGCCTGAACGGGAACAGCCGACGCAAGCACCTCTGGGGGGACGACGCGGCTGACGATCGATTGACGCGTCGGCATCTCAATACTGGAAACAACCCCCATGACGGCTGCAACCGTGACGATTTCCCAGTATTGGACAATGTGCATGTACGTGACAACCGAAAGGAAGATGGCTCCGGCGGCAAATATTGCCTGGGTCGCAATAAGAACCTTTCGTTTGTCGTAGGCATCGGCAAAGGTGCCGGCGGCAAATCCCAGGAGAAAGACTGGGAAGCTCGCACAAAATGACACGAAACCAAGCTTTGATTCGTCCTGAGTGAGTCGATAGACAAAGAAGGCTTGAGCAACGTACTGGATTTGGCTTCCAGTGAAGCTAAGGAAAGCTCCGATCCAAAGAAGGCGGAAGTCGCTGTAGCTGAAAACTCGATAGATATTGGAATCGGCGAAACGCTGTTTGAAGGTTGTTCGTTCTGTCTTCGGTGACGGATTCGGGCTAACCATCCCAACCAGTATGCCCGCTTCCGTAGATCCGAGTAAGGTATCCTATTGCGCGCCGGGGTGCAGAACAGAATTTTGGGCGGACCACAACCACTAAACGTACTTCAGATGTGCTCCAGCAGCGCAACATCGGGCGCAGAGAGGCACGTTTTCTCACTCTCGCAGGGTTTGAAGAGGCGCGGTCACCAAGTTCAGGTATTAACACCAGGGCCTGGCTGGCTTCCTGATATCCTTGCCCAGGAAGGAATCCCCGTTCACTGCAGCTACATGAAGGGCAGTGGCTGGTGGCGGACCATGGGTTATCTGGTTCGCGAGGTTCGACGGAACAAGATTGACGTCGTGCACACTCACCTCACACGCTCGGCCTATATTGGTCATGCGCTTGGGTTGCTGACAAACGTTCCGATCGTAACCAGCGTTCACATTGCGAACAACGATCAGATTTACAAGCGACTTGCGCGCCGGAGCAACAAGCTGGTCGCGGTCAGCGATTTTGTTCGCGGAATGCTTCACGGCCGTGGAATTCCTGAGCGATTTATTGAGACGGTTTACAACGGCACAGATTTTGGCGATTTTGAAGCGAGTCATCCTGAAGGTGTTAAGGACGAACTAGGCATCCCTCGCCATCGACGCCTCGTTGGACTCGTCGGAAAGGTCTGTCGAGATAAGGGGCAGTTGGAACTCATCTCCGCGATGAGAAGCGTTCATCAGGATCACCCGGACGCTCATCTCGTGTTTGTCGGAAAGGTGGAAGAGGAATTCCGCCCTGAAATAGACCAGGCAATTACCGCTGCAGGTCTTGAAGATAGAGTGACAATGACCGGTGTTCGGCATGACATTCCTCGAATGCTCGATGCCTTTACACTCAGCACCCTTCCTTCCCATATGGAAACTTTTGGCGTTGCCGCTATCGAAGCAATGGCGCGCGGTAAAGCGGTCGTGGCGACGAGAGTGGGTGCGCTTCCTGAAGTGGTTCGCCATCAGCAAACCGGATTGTTGGTTGACCTTAGGCCCGCCGAGATCGCCGAGGCAGTGAGTTACCTGCTTTCGAACAACGATGAGCGCGAGCAGATGGGCAGAATGGGGCGACACATCGTCCAGCAGAAATTTACTTTGCAGGAAATGTCAGCTCGGTTCGAGACCGTGTATCAGCGCGCGGTCAGAAGTTAAGGGCTCTGCCGCGATCAACGCTCGGCAACTTCGAGTTTCTTCCAATGCCACAGGCATAGGTCATCCGTCATAATCTTTGCGATGCAGGACCGCCCAAGTTGGGATGCGTATTTTATGCAGATTGCGCACCTTGTGAAGACTCGCGCAACCTGCCCGAGGCGGTCTGTTGGCGCCGTGATCGTCCGTGACAAACGAATCCTTTGCACGGGATACAACGGTGCGCCACGTGGCCTCTCCCATTGTCCGGAAGGGGGAGGCGAAAATGATTGGCCCCAAGGGTGTCTGCGTGCAGGTCATTGTATACGGGCCCTTCATGCAGAGCAGAATGCCCTGCTCCAGGCCGCGATGATGGGGATTGCATGCGAGGGGAGCACGATCTACGTGACCTGCCAGCCGTGCAACAACTGCGCGAAGATGCTGATCAATGCTGGAATTGTCAAAGTGATTTATGAAGGCGACTATCCAGACGATTTTTCAAAAGTACTCTTTCATGAATCAGGAATGGAAGTGATGAGATTCATGGACAACCAACTGGTGCCGGTGGACCTACAGATATGACGCATCTGCTGATGGCGGTCAACAGTGGGATGCTGACGGGCTTTCGAGCCCCGCTTGCTACTGCTTTTATCGCGTTGGTCATCAGCAGTCTCCTCACTCCACTCGTAAGAAACCTCGCCATCCAGAAGGGTGCTGTGGATGACCCCAAGATTGACAATCGGCGCGTGCATACTGAGCCGATTCCCCGTTGGGGCGGCCTTGCGATCTACGCTGGAATCGTCGGTTCGATTCTTCTGGTGATGCCCTTTGCCTATCCGAAGAGCACGATGTTTCCAACCTATCTCATCGGGATGATGAGCATTGCCGGTTTGCTGGTGGTGGTAGGGGCGCTTGATGACCTTCACCAGTACAAAGCGAAGGTCCAGGCGCTTGTTCTCCTGGCTGCTGGTGTTGGCGTCCAGTTTTTCTACGGATCCATTGGAAGAGTCCAGATCAACACTGTAGGGGTTCCAATCAATGGGCCCGCTTCCTACATCGCCTTGGGGATGGCGGCAGTTCCGCTCACGGCGGTTTACATCTTTGTAGTTACAAAGACAATGGACACCATTGACGGAGTGGATGGGCTTTCTGCAGGCATATCCGCGATTTCAGCAGGAACCCTCATCGTCATTGCCGTGTACTCCGGTCAGCCGAGAGTTGCGATCGTAGCGGCAGCCGTCGCGGGATCGGCACTCGGCTTTCTCCGCCACAACTATAATCCGGCGAAGATTTTCATGGGTACCGGCGGTGCCTACGTCCTCGGTTTTACGATGGCGTGCCTGAGCATCGTCGGCGCCTTAAAGACTGCCGCCGCTGTCGCCATTTTTTTGCCCATCCTGGTGTTTGGCGTGCCTATTGCAGATGCATTCATCGTGATCACGCGGCGATTGCTAAGCGGACAGCCGATTACGCAGGCTGATAAGCGACACCTTCACCACACTCTCTTAGGAAAGGGACTCACACAGCGACAGACAGTGTGGGTTCTCTATGCCGCAGCCGCAGCCTTGTGTGCGGTTGCCCTGTTTGTCGTACGCAACAACCATGTCTAAGCCCACCATTTTCTGCGTTATTGGAACTCGTCCCGAGGCGATCAAGGTCGCACCGGTCATGCTTGAGTTCAAGAAGTTCTCGGATGTTTGCAATCCGCTTCTGATCTCAACCGGGCAACACAAAGAGATACTTTATCAATCTTTGGCGACGTTTGGTTTGACGCCAGACGAGGATTTGGCGATCATGCAGCATGGCTCGACCCTAGCACAGGTGACGTGTCGGGCACTCGAAGGGATTGACCGCCTCATTGCACAACATGAGCCTGCCTACGTTCTTGGCCAGGGTGACACGACTACCACGTTGGTGGCTGCGATGGGTGCCTTCTACCGAAACGTGCCGTTTGGACACATTGAAGCTGGTCTGCGGACCGATACTGTCCGAAACCCATTTCCTGAGGAATACAACCGTAGAGTCGCCTCAGTCTCCGCAGACCTTCATTTCCCACCAACCACTTGGAGTCGCGATAATCTGCTGCGAGAGCACCACGACCCGAGCAAGATCTTTGTGACGGGCAACACGGGCATTGATGCCGTGGTGCTTGCTGCAAACCAGGGTGAACAGCCTTGGTATCCAGACTTCACCGGACGCGTTGTGCTGCTGACTACCCATCGCCGCGAGAACTGGGGTGAGCCGCAGAAGAACATCGCAAAGGCAGCCTTGGAACTGGTCAATCGCTACCCAGATATTTTGCTCGTCGCAGCGATGCATCCTAATCCAACGGTAAGAGAAGTTCTGATTCCTATACTCGGCAACCACGACCGAATCAAGCTGATTGAGCCACCTGAGTACGAACTCTTCGTGAAGCTGATGCAGAGGAGTTCGCTGATCCTTAGTGATTCTGGCGGAGTTCAGGAAGAGGCTCCAGCGTTCGGCATTCCGGTTCTGGTTCTAAGGGATACAACAGAACGACCAGAGGGTGTCACTGCTGGAACTGCAAAACTCGTTGGGACGGTAGCAGAACGCATCATCGACGAAGGGTCGGCGCTTCTGGGAGATCCCGCCGCTTACAAGGCCATGGCAAATGCAGTTAGCCCTTATGGCGACGGCAAGGCATCGGAGCGAATTCGATATCTGGTCCTTAAATCGTTGGGGATCGAAACACCTGCCGTCCCCATGTGGGATTAATTAGAGACTATGTTCAGGCGTGCGTCCAAACCCCAGGCTAAGCCTGAGTGGCTTATCGTCGGCTTAGGGAACCCCGGGGGTGAATACCGGGGGACGCGCCACAACGTAGGTTTTGAGGTGATTGACCTTCTGGCGGAGCGGCACAAGATCAAGCTTGACAAGGGGAAGTTCCAGGCAAGGTTGGGAATCGGGGAGATTGGGGATGTGCCGGTATGGCTGGTCAAGCCACTAACCTATATGAACCTCAGCGGCAAGTCGGTCGCTCCTCTTGCTCGCGAGTGCGGACTTGGCCCCGACCGAGTGCTTGTGATCGCGGATGACCTTGCGCTCCGGCTAGGCAGGTTGAGGCTAAAGCCTGGAGGGAGCGCTGGAGGTCACAACGGCCATAAGAGCATCATCGCTTCGTTGGGCAGTTCCGAGTACCCGAGACTAAAAGTTGGAATTGATGCAGCGGCAGGGGGAACCACCATTGACCACGTCCTTGGAGCTTTCAACAGGGAAGAGCGAGACGTTGTGGGACTGGCAGTTGACAGGGCTGCAGACGGGGTGGAAGCGATTGTTCAGCGCGGTCTAGAAGCCGGCATGAATCTGTTGAACGTCGGCTAGGCTAGTTCGCCAGCAGCGCCGGCATTCGTTCCGAGAAAGTGTGCTGGGTGCTGAGGATATGGAGTGGACCGCTTGATCGATCCCAAACGGCTGAGCATCGATTCATATAGCAGTAGTAGACCAAGGCGCCGTCTTTCGTGCGAGTCCATCGCGGATTACCTTGACCTGAGAAAAGCAGAACGTACATTCCAGGCGGAATAAAGACGTCATCGCTAAAGACGTGGGCCGCTTGGGCCATGTTTGAGTCATCCACGGCTGAGTCGCTAATCACGACATGACCCCGCAGACTCAATCGCATTGAGCCCTGATTTTGCAGGAGGACAAACTCCTGCGCAGCTGATTCGCTTCTTTGGAGACCTACAATTCGGATCACAAGTAACGCCCCTCTGACTCCTCTTTTGCTGACTGAAGACGATTGCGGGATGGAATTCGATGTTTCTTTATTCGCCCAAAAGCGCGATTTCTGGAACTTCTTCGAGATCGTACTGCCGTCGCTCGAAAAAGTGAAGTGCAAAACCGGTGGATAGCTCGGCTTGTTTTCGGAATTCTCGAAGTGCTCGGCGTCGCTGGAACACCGACCAGTTCAATCGAATCCCGTATCTGTTCTCGGAAATGTACTGCTCGGTGGCCTCAGCAAGACAGCTTTCTAGCGGACATAGGCGGCGAAGAAGCGGAAGAGCGATCTTGAGCGGCCTTTCGGCACACCTACCGACTGCCACTGGAAAGATTGCGTCTGACGCAAACGGAACTAGGCGGTGAGTTTCAAAACGAACGTGATCTTCAACAAGTCGCGGCCACTGTCGAGCCAGATCCATGACTACCTTTTCGTCCTCACTATTTGCCGTTTCAAGTAGATGGAACGTTGCTGCGATCCCAAGCAGCCCATACCTCAAGCCCAAATTCAGCACGTAGCCCTGCTTTTTAAGGCGTCCCATATGCGGCACTCGATATCCAACACACTTCAGTGCTTGGAGATATGCCGTATCCGAGCGCAGCTCAATAGGTTTCATCTTGACGTTAGGCTTGCCTTCTGTTTCTCAACGGCCTCTTCGCATTTGCATCCTGTTCAACGATCCGCGCGAGGTTTCGGTTCACGCGAATGAGGGTTTCGATGGCGGCGCTAATCTGATCCTCGCCAATTTCCCCGATCATACGAGTTTCTGCCGTGTTGACTCCCTTTACTATTGAGGTCATAGCTTTGCGCCCGATGGGTGTCAGCTTTAAGATTTTGCGCCTACCATCATCGGAATCAGCATGTTGCTCCACCAAACCTCGCGATACAGCCGCTCGAACCGATTCAGATAGGGACGGAGGGGTGATACCAAGACGGCGAGCCACCTCGACTTGAGTGGCGCGTCCTCCGCTGCCTTGGATAGCGCTCAACAGTTCAAAAGTCCCCAGGGAGAGACCTGCCTCATCGAGCTTGGGTTCCATTGCCGCAGTTAGAAGCTCGCACAGCAGACCAGCCTGGCCAGAGAGAGTGTGGCGGACTTCATTCATCTCCCTGATTATGAGGGAACCTAATCAAAGTTGCTACCACCTCTGATGGACATAGGGTGCAATTTTTGATCGATACAGACTCGTAAGCGAGTGCATCGTCCGTTCGTCCAAGTCGGGCAAGTTGGAAGCGCCAAAGTTATCGGTAGCCTGCGGAACGGTTTTAGCGCCGGGAATTGCGCAGGTTACTGCATCGTGCATCAGTATCCACTTGAGTGCGAACTGGGCCATGCTGTAGCCCTCAGGAAGGAGGCGGCGGACCTCTTCGACAGCTTCGAGTCCAACCGCGTAAGGTACGCCGGAGAAGGTCTCTCCCTTATCAAATGCGGCGCCTTCCCGATTGAACGCTCGATGATCATCCTCTGAGAACTTGGTATCGGGAGTCATCTTTCCCGTGAGCATCCCGGAACTGAGGGGCAGCCGAGCGAGAATGCCTATTTGACGCGCTTTGGCTTCCCTAAAGACGAGACCTGCTGGGCGCTGCCGAAAGATATTGAAAATGATTTGTATGGACTGGACATTTGGGTACTCCATTGCCTTTAGTGCCTCCTCGCCACGCTCGACGCTCAGGCCGTAGTAGCGAAGCTTTCCCTGTTCAACCAGTCGCTCAAGGGCTTCGAACACTTCAGGTCGGAAGTAGACATCCGTAGGAGGGCAGTGGAGTTGAAGCAGGTCGATCGCCTCGGTTCCAAGGTTGTGGAGTGAGCGATCCACGAATGCGGTGAGATTTGCCGATGTGTAGCCATCTGCGACGTGCGGATTCAGCCTGCGGCCCGCTTTCGTGGCGATGTAGAGGGTCTCTGACCTTTCGGACCGGAGCTGTCGGAGGAGTCGCTCGCTTCGGCCATCTCCGTAAACGTCGGCGGTGTCAAAGAAGTTGACACCCATGTCCACAGCGCGATGCATGGCAAGGAGGGACTCTGAGTCGTCTACAGGACCCCATGTGCCTCCTACTGCCCAAGCACCGAAACTAACCTCACTAACTTTCCAACCGGTCTTTCCCAACTCTCGAAGCTTCACGACTAGGAATGCTACCTTTACGAGTAAGGATCTGCTGAACTGCTCAATCAGTTATCCACATAGGGTGGTGGAAAACAAAACAAAAAAAATGTTGGCATTTGATATCCATGCCTGTATAGTGATGTTGTAAGCCGCTGAGGTGAAACGGACCACAGCCCCGAACGAAAGAACGGGATCAGGAGCCTCTTCTCCTGGGGATTGCAAAGCTGAGACGCGGAGGACTTCCGCGACGAGTTCGAAAGAGCCCGGAAGAGCAGGACTAAGACCGCTCACCGAAGCAAAAAAAGCCTTACGCAACCTACTGAGGACTCTTGGACCAGTGCCTTAGCAGAGTAGCGCCGAAGAGCCAAGTGTGTCTTCGGTGTCAACGGAAGGTTTGAGCGCTTGCCACCTCGGCTGAGGAGATGACGATCGAATCAGTGGAGAATAGGGGAAAGACGGGTGTACATTCGCCCTCCCCGATCAAGGGCTCGCATCAGTGTCGGCAAGTCGATACGTCGTTGAAAGATGACGCGGAGGTAAGCACGTACTGAACGCTCTAGACGGAGTCACCTTTATAGGTGATTCCGTGGAGAGCAAACGATATGCGCGTTGCGAATTGAGCTTGCTCAGTTTTCGACGCGCTTTTCGTTTTTTTGATATTCGCTATTGAGTTAAGTAGATCGGTTAGTGGTTCTGCGGGTGTGAACGCAGTCATCCCTTCATGTGCTGAGTTCAGGGTTGAGAACTCCCTCGTCGGTCCAGTGAGATAAACTGTCTCACTATGTCAGACCGATATGAACCGGCATCTTTTGAAGCAAAATGGCGTCAACGCTGGAAAGATGCGGATCTTTTTCGGACGCGAACCGATCCGGATGCGCCGAAATTCTATGGTGCCGATTTTTTCCCCTATCCATCTGGGGCCGGCCTAAGTGTTGGTCATTGTAGAAACTACGTTCCAACAGACGTGATCTGCAGAATGAAGCTGATGCAGGGCTACAACGTTCTGCATCCAATGGGCTTCGACGCTTTCGGTCTCCCTGCCGAGAACGAGGCGATAAAGCACAAAACCCATCCGGCTCCCATGATCAAGTCCTATGCGGCGACTTATCGTCGGCAGATGGAACTCGTGGGCATTTCGTACGACTGGTCACGATCCTTCTCAAGCTCAGATCCGGAGTACTACCGCTGGACTCAGTGGATCTTCGAACTGCTGTTCAAGCGTGGACTGGCATACCGTTCGATGGCGGCAGTTAACTGGGACCCGGTTGACAAGACCGTTCTTGCCGACGAGGAGATCGTCGCCGGACGGGCGGAGCGCTCCGGGGCTCTTGTTGAGAAGAAGTGGATACCTCAGTGGTTCTTCAAGATTTCTGACTACGCGCAGCGACTGCTTGATGACCTCGATGAACTTGATTGGCCAGAGGGAATCAAGAGTCAACAGAGGAATTGGATCGGACGAAGCGAGGGCGTGCAGTTCTCGATGGTGATTGCCGACAGTGCGGCACCCGACGAAGTGTCTGAAGACGGCTTTGCGGTGAAGAACAGCCGAGGTGCCTTGGCATTCGATGTCTTTACGACTCGAATCGACACGGTTTTTGGTATGACGTTCTGTGTTCTTGCGCCAGAGCATCCGCTGTTGGAGAGGATCCTCCGTGGAGTTGACGAGGTGCATGCTGAAAGCGTCCGCGCCTATCAGCTTCGAGCGAAGACTCTGAGCGATATCGACCGCCTCGCGACCAACCGTGAGAAGACGGGAGTGTTTACTGGTGCCTATGCGATCAATCCTGCAAATGGTGCGAAAGTGCCGATCTGGGTTGCCGACTACGTTCTGGCGACCTATGGAACTGGCGCTATCATGGCGGTTCCGGCACACGATGAGCGAGACTTCGAGTTCGCTAAAAAGTTCGGAATAGAAGTGATTCAGGTCATTGCTCCAACGGATGGGGCGCAGGTCAAACTTCCTTTCATTGCAAAGGACGGAGTGCTTGTCAATTCCGGTGAGTACTCCGGCATGCCGGTCTTCGAATCGATGACCGCGCTTGGAATCTGGATTGAAGGGCTAGGCATCGGCGAGCGAAAGGTGCAGTTCAGACTTCGCGACTGGCTGATTTCTCGACAGAGGTACTGGGGCTGTCCCATTCCCATCATCCACACTAAGGACGGCGAGATGCAGCTGGTGCCGCAGGATTGTCTGCCGGTGGAGCTGCCGATGGTGGACGAGTACGAACCATCCGGTGATGGAACTTCGCCACTGGCTCACATCCCAGATTTCGTCAACACAACGGATCTAGATGGGCGGTTAGGGCAGCGTGAGACTGACACCATGGGTGGATTTGCCTGCTCTTCGTGGTATTTCCTGCGATTCTGCGATCCATCGAACAAGACCGAGCCATGGAATTTTGACAAGGCAAAGTATTGGATGCCGGTGGACTGCTACGTAGGTGGTGCTGAGCATGCAGTGATGCATCTACTCTATGCCCGGTTCTGGACCAAGGTGCTTTACGACGCGGGCCTCGTAACCGTCAAGGAACCGTTTGCTCGACTGGAAAATCAGGGTCAGGTGTTGGCACAGACACCGTATCGTTATCCAAGAGTAGATGAGAAGCTTGAGGTTGGGGAGGAAGGTGTCCTCCTTTCCTTTGTCGATGCGGCAAAGCTGCCGGAAGAGGACATCTTCTACCGGTGGGCAAGGATGTCTAAGTCCAAAGGGAACGTGGTCACTCCAGAAGATGCTGTGGGGGGCTACGGGGCGGATGCCCTCAGAATGTATCTGCTTTTCGTTGCTCCATTCAATGCCGATGTTCAGTGGTCTAATGAGGGCATGCAGGGACAGGTTCGGTTCCTCAGCAAGATTTTCAAGCTAATCGATGAATCAAAGGCGTTCTATGTCCCTGAGTGGAAGGGGCTCGTTGGCTTTGAAGAGTTGGACAGCGTTGCCCGCGAAGTCCGCCGAAAAACGCACAAGACCATCCGAAAGGCGACCGCCGATATCGACCGCTTCGCGTTCAATACCTACGTTTCGTCAATGATGATCTTTGTCAACGAACTGACCGACCTCGTTCAGAGGAACAAGGCCAACCCGAGCCGCGCGTTTGCTCTCACGTTGTCTGAAGCTATTGAATCGCTCATCAAGATGCTGAGTCCGTCTGCGCCGCATTCTGCGGACGAGTTGTGGACGACATTGGGACACAAGGGATTTGTCGTGAACGAGGTGTGGCCGACGTTCGTCTCAGAATTGGCGACAGACGATCTTGTGACGGTGGCCATACAGGTCAACGGCAAGCTTCGCGATACAATTGAGATGGATGCAGCAGCAACCAACGAAGAGTTGGAAGCTGTTGCGAAGTCACTTCCGAAGGTTCAAAGCCATTTGGAAGGTAAGACGATTCGCAAGGTGATCGTTGTGCCAAGGAAGCTGGTGAACCTGGTTGCAAGCTAATACTGTCAGTCTAAAAACAAGGGTTGGGGTTCCATTTGCGGTAACCCTCGTGATCGCGGTCGTGATGATTCTCTCCAATCGGCCGGGCAAGTTGCCGAACGGTGCAACCGTAGTTGAAAGCGACGCCCAGTTCAATGATGCTTTAGACCAAGTAACGAGGACATCTCGGCCGGCTGTTGAAAAGTTCAACGAGGGCCAAGAGCTGGAACCTGCTGATCGGGACATCGCACTGACCGATGCAAAGATCATGGACAGCATGAACGCCTACCGACCCGATTTGGAGGCAGGATATTATGCCGCCGGGCTACTGTACTTTCTTGCGGGAGACACAGACACTGCGGACCAGAGATTGAACCAGGCTTTGGCTGATTCGCCATTACCGAGCAACCTCAAGACGTTCGACGATACGGCCAAGGTTGAGGCGGTAACGGCAGACTGCCACCATCTGCTGAGCCTTGTCGCTTACGGTCGCCATGACTATCAGAAGGCGATCGAAGAGGCCGACCTCGCCATTAAGCATCACGATGGGCGTGAGGGCTATTACTTTGCAAGGGCCCAGGCCGAAGTTCAGCTGAAGCTGGTTCCGAAAGCAAAGGCTGACCTGGAGAAATCCCTCAAGATCAACCCAGCTTATGAGAACTCGACTCGCCTCCTGAAATTCATCAGCTCTTAGCTTTTACTCTCCTTTGGGTTCAAAGGTGAGCGAAACTGAGTTGATGCAGTAGCGCACACCAGTAGGCTTTGGGCCATCTGGGAATATGTGCCCAAGGTGGCCGCCGCACTTGGCGCAGACAACCTCTACTCGGTGCATCCCATGGCTGCGATCTTCAATCTCGGTGATCTTGGTCCGATCCAGGGAGTCATAGAATGACGGCCAACCGCAGTGGGAGTCATATTTTGTTGTGGAGTCGAACAACACCTCTCCACAGCCGGCACATCGGTAAATCCCTTCTGACTTTGAGTTCCAATATTCTCCGGTAAAGGGGCGCTCGGTTCCCTTGTTTCTAAGAACGTGAAATTGCTCTGGCGTTAGGACGCCACGCCATTCTTCTTCTGTTTTGATGACTTTGTCGCTCATTGATAACCTGCCTAGTGGAATGGATAGAACGCCATGGCACCGGCAATCCAGTGCAGCCTTCTAGCCTTATCTCGCTGTTCGATCGTGTGAATATCAAGCCCTGCGGCGATTTGCTTCGGATCGGATTGATCCAAAGCTTTCCCAGCTTCTAAATACGCCTTCATTTGCTGAAGTTCCCCGTTGTCGATAAACGTCCCACCGCAAGAATCGCAACTGTCCAGGGTGACCGGCGAAGTGTATAGGTACTGAACCCTTCGCATGGAGGCAAGGCAGTTGGGACATTTGCGGTAAGTGTTCTGTTCATCTGGCGCAAAGTAGAAGGGGCACGGCTGCACTAAGTCGTCCAGTTCATAGAAGGCTCTCTCTCCACCTTGCGAGCGGATGGCATTCACTTCTCCCTCATCAAAGAAGATGCCAGCGCAGTCGGGACAGGTATCGACTAAAACGCCGAAAAAGCTCTTTTGAAGCATTTCGATTTCGCAATCAGGACAGTGTCTTGCCATTTCACGCTAGATTATGATGAAACGGAGGACGACTGATGGCAAATCCGCACACCGCAGACACTCCACATTGGGAAGCCGCGTTCGAGCATTACTACCGCGACGACGTTCTCAGGGCCTTTGCGGATATCGAACAGTTTGGAATTGGGGATGGTGGAGAGCTGCTGCGCTGGTATCGAGTGATGGAGGCGGAGGCGATTACGCGCCGAAGAAGCAAGGTCATCTCAGTAACCGACTGGCTGACGCTCGAGTATGTGCCGTGCGAGACCATTGGTCTCGAGCAAATCCTAGCGAGCCGTGCGCTTGAGGAGTGCGAGCGAGCGGCAGCGCTATTCGGCTGGAGCCACGATGAAGCAACCCGTTTGACAATTCTCGCGGAGGAAACCGACGCTCCTTGGGCGACGAACCCGTTTGGATACTGCGTGGCAAAGGACCCCTACGAGAAGATTTGTCTGCCGAATTACCTTGTGGATGATCCTGAAGAATTTGGACAGGCAGTGGCTCATGAATATGCTCACGTGATCACCTCGAACCTTGGAGAGGGGCTTGCCCCGAGGTGGCTCGAAGAGGCGGTGTCTGTTTTGGTGGAGCGTCGATTCGATTCGGACTGTTGGCGCCGGTTCTGCACCGGCGAAAGGGCTTGGCTAACTCCGAGCAGGCTAGAGGCTGTGCTCATTGACAGGAGTGATGACGATGGCACAAAGGACAGTATCTGGGCTGCCTATCAGCAGGCAGGTTGGATTGGACGCTACCTTGTGGAATGCTTCGGGGACCAGAAGTTGAGCTTGGTCTTGGGTGAACTTGCAAACGAGTCTCGGAGCACCAATCTTTCACGGCTTATACGTGGAAAGGATCGGACAGAGGATGCATTGATGCGGGTGTTGAAGTCCACTCCTGCCGAGGTGTTCGACCGAGCCAGGCAATGGCTAACCACAATATCCGAAGAAGCGGTCTGAAGGATTAAGTCAAGAACTTGGGTGCCCGAGAATGCGGTGCTACTTTTCGGCCGTCGGTTTCGTTAGAATTGCCTATAGAATGAAGCATTCTTTCGTCCTTTAGATTAATCTTAGGGATCGGTGGAGGTGTTCGTGGCACGCTGCGCGTTTGAGCAGCGGGCATAGCACCCTCTCTTCTTAAGGAAGGGAAACTTGGCAATGAATCTCAAAAAAGCTACAACCATCCTTTCGGTCGTTTTTCTGGCGACTGTTTCATCTGCGTGGGGACAGGGAATGCGCGGTGGCGCAGGAGCGGGCTCCAATCCTGCGATGTTGCTTCAGCGCGATGACGTGCGTGCGGATCTGCAGATTACGGATGAGCAAAAGTCTAAGCTTTTTGACCTTCAAGAGGGACTCAAGGCTCGCTTTACCGAAGCGTTTCAAACTGCTGGAGACGACGCAGAAGCCCGAAAGAAGGCAATGGAGAACATTGGCAAGAAGATCGTCGAGGAAGTCAATCAGATTCTTACGGCGGCACAGCAGACTCGCCTGAAAGAGATTGCCGTCCAGCTTTTCGGATACTCCGTGGTTACGCAGCCTGATTTCCAGAAGTCGCTTACCCTTACCGACGATGAGAAGTCCAAGATTGCCGATCTGAAATCTCGAATGGATAAGGCCACCGCTGCTGCTTGGGCCAAAGTTCGAACGGGTGAGATTCAATTCCCGGACGCGCTCGATACGATGAAGAAGAATCAGAAGATTCTCAACGACGAGATTGCTAAGATCCTCACCCAGGCGCAGAAAGACAAGTTTAAGGCGCTCGGCGGAAAAACTTTTGTTCCAGCGCCAGAACCAGGCTCCGGCGGACTTCGATAGTCCGTTGATGTCAGAAAGAATTGTTCCGTCCCGGGATGCCATTCGCTCGTGGTTTCCGGCCCTTTCAAACGAATTTGCCTACTTAGAAAACGCAGGCGGGTCTCAGGTCCCAGGATGTGTTGCCAATGCCATCCGCGACTATATGCTGACGGATTACGTTCAGCTTGGCGCGGGCTATGCACAGTCTCAACGGGCTACCCAGACTGTGGCGGATGCTCATGCATTTGCGGAGCAAATAGTTGGAGCAGGCACAGCCGGTAAAGTGGTGCTCGGCAATTCAACAACCGCCCTCATCCAAATCATTGCAGGCTCGTATGCGGACATTTGGACACCCGGTGACGAAGTGGTTGTGGCTGCCACCAATCATGAGGCGAATGCAGGAGCTTGGGCCAAACTCGCTCAAATGGGGGTCGTGGTGCGCATCTGGGATGTGGACCCGGACACATTCCAGTGTTCGCTTGAAAGCCTGCGGGCGCTCCTGAATGATCGAACGAGAATCGTGGCCTTCCCCCATGTGTCCAATTTGCTTGGCGAAGTCGTGGATGTGTCGGCGATCACAGAATTGGCCCACGCCCACGGTGCAAAGGTTTTCGTAGACGGTGTCGCCTACGCTCCCCACCGGACTATCGATGTCGAAAAGTGGGGCGTCGACTGGTACGTCTTCTCTTGGTACAAGGTGTACGGGCCCCATATGGCGGCACTCTTCGGAAGACATGAGGCATTTGCCGAACTCACCGGCCCCAACCACTTCTTTATCCCGCGAGAAAGCATCCCGTATAAATTCGAGCTTGGCTCGATTTCACATGAGGGATGTGCGGGGCTCTTGTCGCTCCGGGACTATTTTGCATTCCTCGCAGGGGAGCCGTGGAAAGGACGGGAGACCGTCATCCGAGCTTTTGAGGGGATCGCTGAATTGGAATTGCCCCTCCAGGTGCGCTTCCTGCAATTTCTGAGGCAAAAGAGCCACGTTCGAATCATTGGACTCGGAGCCGAAACTGAGCAAAGCGTTGGAACGATCAGTTTTGTCCATGCCGACTTGACGCCTTCACAAATTGTTGCTGAAGTGGATCAGCACAACATCGGAATCCGCTACGGGAATATGTATGCAGTGAGGCTGTGCTCCTCCCTTGGTATAGAGTTAGAGGAAGGTGTGGTTAGGGTCAGCCTAGTCCACTACAATACGCCTGAGGAAATCGATCGGCTCATTAGTGTGCTGGATAAGGTCCTCTAAGAGTGGTTTCTGCCACACTACCTATCTAATTGAAGCCGCTCTCAAAACTGAAATTCATCAGACGATTTGATTCGCGCCTCGCCCTGGAGTTGAGGAAGCAGCGGAAGGCCATTCTGTTCGGATTGGTTTGCGTGGTCATTGGAGCGCTCTTCGACGTTGCATTTCTTCCACTTGTCTCCCGCAGCGTTTCCCTCATCTCTGAAGCCGCCCCTTCGAAGCGGCAGCACAACTACGAGATGAAGTTGCTCGAAGATCGATTGGAGAAGGATTCCGGCAAGATTGCTTCCCGGCTAAATCTTCCCAAAGAAGAAGTCTTTGCCGCAATGAAGCGAATCGAAGAGAAACTTCTGAATCAGGAAAAGAGCGTTACATCTACCCTTTTGGCATCAGAGCTGCACAAATCTCCGAAGGAGGTGCTCGATGCACTGAATGTTGCCAACTTCAAGGAAGTCGGGAATATCTCCAAGGTTTGGGATTTGGCGTTCTACTGCGGCATGGTCATCGTGCTGTACGGCTGCCGATACTGGTTCATTCGAGGGCAGGTTTTCTACCTTTCGAGAGCCTCAGCACGGTTGACCAGCGACCTTCGCGAGCGCTTGTTTGTCAAACTTCAGCACCTTCCCGTTGCGTATTTTTCCGAGAAGCGTGCGGGAGCCATTCAGAGCGTTCTCACGAACGACGTCAATGTATTCCAACTGGCGGTAGCGGTGCTTCGAGACAGCATCAATGCGCCGATCACGGCGGCGATTTCGCTTGGATATGTGCTCTACAACGAGTGGCGACTTGCGCTGGTAGCGGCGATTTTCCTTCCACCGATGGCCTATGTGATAGGCAACAACGGCAAGAGGATGAAGCGTGCTCAATCTACCGTTCAGGAAGATCTCTCCGAACTGAGCGCAGTGACAACTGAGGCGCTTCAGGGAACTCGAGTCATCAAGGCCTTCTCGGCGGAAGATCGAATCGCGGCCTCTTATGTCACGGAAGTTGAAAAGAGTTTTGAGAGTCAGATGCGCAGTGTGCGTATTTTGGCTTCGCTGCGACCCCTCGTGGAATTGATTGGCTCAGGCGCCATTGCGACGGTCCTGCTTCTTTGCGGCTGGCTGTCCTACCAGGGTGAACTGGACTTGGGCATCGTTGCCAGCTTGATGTTGGCGTTCGACAGGATTAACCAGTCGCTTAAATCGTTGGGAGGCGTCAGCAACACCTACAAACAGGTTGAGGCAGCGACAGACCGAATTTATCGCGAAGTCTTGGATGAGCCCGACCAAGTTGTGGACGTCGCAGCCGGCCGTATCCTTGCCGATCTCAGGGGGCAAATTGAGTTTCGGAATGTGACATTTGCATATCCTGATGGGACAGAGGCGCTTTCCAACGTTAGCTTCACCATCGAACCGGGAACATCGCTTGCACTTGTGGGACCAAGTGGGGCAGGAAAGAGCACGATTGCGGATCTCCTGTTGCGATTTTACGACCCGACCAGCGGTCAAATCCTTTTGGACGGCGTTGACCTCAAAGACCTTAATATCTCCTGGCTCAGAAAGCAGATTGGAGTTGTTCCGCAACAGACATTCCTATTTGCCGGTTCCGTTTCGGAGAACATCCGACTCGGCAAGGAAGATGCCACCGACGCAGAAATTAGGGAAGCGTCTCTCACTGCTCATGCCGATGAGTTTGTGGTCCAAATGGATCATGGATATGATAGTCCGCTCGGAGAGAGCGGCATCCGCCTGAGCGGAGGCCAGCGCCAGCGAATTGCCATTGCCAGGGCACTGGTGAGAAAGCCCACCATCCTGTTGCTTGATGAAGCGACATCCGCCCTAGATGCAACCAGTGAAAAGGCGGTGACGGAAGCCCTCGATGTGGTGATGAAGGAACGGACGACCCTCTTCATTGCTCACCGATTGACCACTGCAGCCCGAGCTGATCGGATTCTCGTCATTCGTCGCGGCCAGACAGTGGAGATTGGCAGTCATGCTGAGCTGATGGAAAGAGACGGCTCTTATGCTGGACTATTCCGGGCATTCAGCGGCGGACTGTTGGAGTAGATTTCATGGCCCCACCGCTTCTCGAATGCTGTGATCTGTCCTGTGGCTATCCCGGTCACGCAGTTCTAAGTCAGATTGACATTCAAGTAGTCACAGGCGAAACTGTGGTGCTTTTGGGGCCGAATGGAAGCGGCAAGTCCACCCTGCTGAAATCAGTCTGTAAGACGCTGTCACCCATCAGTGGCCACATTAACCTTGGGGGCCGTGATTTAGCTTCAATGGGACATCGTGAAGCTGCGACTCGAGTGGGCTACGTTCCACAGGACGAAGTTTTTCGATTTGAATTCAGCGTCCGCGAAGTGGTTACGATGGGGCGGTTGCCACTGTCGGATTCGCTCTGGGATACGCCCGAAGATGCCAAGGCCGCAGAGGACGCGATGGCAGAGGCTGACTGTCTGCACTTGCAGGATCGGTCAGTTATGGAGTTAAGTGGCGGCGAGAAGCAAAGAGTCCTTATTGCTCGTGCGATTGCCCAGGGAGCACCGCTCATGGTGCTGGATGAGCCCACTGCTCACCTAGACGTTGAGCATCAGCTGGTGGTGGCTCGGCTAGCCAGAAAGTTGGCGGCTCAGGGACGTGCGACGGTAGTCGCCATTCACGACCTGAATCTCGCAACCCTTGTCGGAGATCGTGCCGTTCTCATTCACGAAGGAAAGGTTGGAATCGATGCCCCAACTGAAGAGGTGTTGAGGAGTCCGCTTCTTGATGAAGTCTATCGAGTGCGATTCAATCGAACCGCACTCGCGTCAGGAAGGCTCGCGGTCTTTCCGGAAGCCGTTTAGTTGCCCTTTTCGTGGCTTCGGGCGGATTCGTCCTTGTACCACTGGGTGGAGATCGAGCTGTCGCTTGGTTTCGGCTTTGGCTGAACGCCCAGGTTTGGCTTCAGAATGCTCGGGGAGTTATTTTGGCCGCCCAGCTGCTTGGCTCGGTCAGCCATTGCCTTTGTGGGATCGGCATCCTTCTTCTCCTTTGGAGCCACCTTCTTGTCGTCTTTTTTGGCGTCCTTTTTGTCGGAGCTCATCTGATTGGCGACATCGTTGCCGACAGCTGCCTTTTCCTCAGGCTTAACCTCAGGCGTTGGAGGTTCGTTGTTTGTGGAGGCCGGCTTGTTCATGAACATCACGCCACCAAAGAGGGCGGCCAGTAACAAGACCAACACGATAGGTTTTTTCTGCTTTTTCATGGCAATGTATTCGATAGGAACGGATTGATTCTCCTATTGTGAACCAATGCGACCGTTCAGATAGTTCCTTGATGATTGGCGTTCAGAATTGAGCAAGATGACCGCAATGGGGAAAGACACGGTAGCAATCGACGCGCGATTGGTGATGGGCACCTCCTCTGGGGACAGCACCTATTGGACCAGCCTCCTAGAGGGCCTTGTGGATTCCGCCTCGGATTTGGACTTCAAGCTTATTTCGAACACTCCAAAGCCAGAAGGAATGGTCTTGGCGCCAAACTTTTCCTGGCACCAGGTGCCGGCCAAGTCCTCGCGACTGTGGAGTCTCTTCGCGTTTCCGCTCGCTGCAAAGAAACTTGGTGCCAAGGTGATCCATGCACAGTACAGCCTCAGTCCTCTCGTCGGAAGTATTGGCATTACGACGATTCACGACGTCTCCTTTATGATTGGACCCGAGTGGTTTAAGCCACGAGATCGGCTTATTCTCAGCCGTACGGTTCCCATTGCCGCCCGGCGTGCGCGCAGGGTCATCACAGTTTCAGAGACTTCAAAACGAGAGATTGAATCCCTTATTCCCTGCGCAAAGGGGAAGACCACTTCAACTCCTCTCGCCTGTCCCTCCTGGATTAAGAGGGTGGATCGTGCTGAGGCGAAGACGAGGGTTGCAGAGAGGCTGGGATTCACTGACCCATATATTCTCTCCGTCAGTACCCGTTGGCCCAGAAAGAATATGGAACTGGCTGTTCACGCGGCATCAGGTCTGGACAGCCGATTTCCACACCGTCTGGTACTCAGCGGCAAAGCGGGATGGGGAGACATGAGTTTGGGAAAGCGTGGAACGGCATCCGGGTACGTCGACACGGAGATGCTGTCCAACCTATATTCGGGGGCCGATCTCTATCTGGCTCCGAGTCGTCATGAAGGATTCGGCATCCCAGTCCTTGAAGCATTTCGATGCGGCTGTCCGGTGGTGTGCAGCGCTGGTGGAGCATTGCCGGAAGTGGCCGGCGATAGTGCAGTCGTGATGGACTCTTGGGAACCATCGGACTGGACTGCGGCCATCGACGGGCTTTTGGGCGATCCGAGTAAACTCGACTCGCTTCGTGATCGCGGGCTGAGGCGAGAGCCCTTGTTTTCCTGGGCTGAAACGGCAAGGCGAACCGCAGAAGTGTATCGAGAGGTTGCGCGTTGATCGATTCTGAGTTTTTAAAGATTCTGGGATGTCCCCTGCATCCGGAACGCCCGCCATTTGAACAGCGAGGCGAATATCTTATTTGTTCGGTCTCAGGTCATGGTTTTCCCGTCGTCGACGGAATTCCTCATCTCCTGCCTGAAAACGTGATTGAGAAAGTGGAGCTAGAGGAGCTGCTGAGTGGCAACAAGCAATCTTAAGGTGTTGGTCCTTCACGGACCCAATTTGAACATGACCGGCTTTCGAGAGCCAGACGTTTACGGTAAAAAGCCGCTGGACGAACTGGATAAGGATATCAAAGCGGCGGCCGAGGCCCTGGATATCGAGGTTCGAATCCTTCAGTCGAACTCAGAAGGTGTCCTGATTGACACCATTCAGGAGCATCGTCGATGGGCAAGTGCTATCGTCATCAACCCGGGCGGACTGACCCATTACTCGATTGCTTTGCGGGATGCGCTTGTCAGCGTTCGTTTGCCCATTGTTGAAGTGCACCTAAGCAATGTCCACGCGCGGGAAGAGTTCCGCCGGATATCCGTGATCGCTCCGATCACGATTGGCCAAGTCGTGGGCTTTGGCGGATACGGCTACATCATGGCCCTGAATGCGCTGTTGAACTTGGAAAGGGAGGTCGTTTGATGAGTGCCATTTCAAGACTTCGCGATCGCATGGCGTCAGAAGGATTCGGAGCTGTCTTGGTCTCGGACCCCGTCAACGTTGGTTGGTTAACGGGGTTTAGCGGCACGTTTGGTCGTGTCCTCGTGACCTCGACAGAAGCACTCTTTATCACGGATAGCCGCTACGTGCTACAGGCTCAGGAAGAGGTTACGGATATGCCGACGGCTTCCTTTGCCTCGCCCGTCGATGGCGACGTCTTTGTGGCGGAGCAGGCCCAGAAGCTTGGAATCGCTGAGTTAGGATTCGAGTCTGCAACGACGACTTATCTGCAGTGGCAGAAGACGGCAGAGAAGATGGGTTCCGTGCGCCTAAAGGCGCTCCCAGATATCTTCTCCGAACTTCGGATGATTAAGTCTGAGGTTGAGATTGCCAAGATCAAAATAGCCTGCGGAATTGCCGACGCAGGTTTTGCACACATCACCCGAATGATCCAGCCCGGCGTCTCCGAGATTGACATCTGTCTAGACCTCGAGTTCTTCATGCGACGCCAGGGGGCGGAAATTGCCTTCCCTTCTATTGTTGTTAGCGGCAACCGAAGCGCTAGGCCGCACGGTAAGCCAAGCGAGAAAAAGCTTGAAGTGGGCGACTTCGTCACTATGGATTTTGGCGCAAGGGTGGATGGCTACAACTCCGACATCACCCGAACGGTGGTTGTTGGAAAAGCCACCGAGCGACACCATGAAGTGTACGGTGCCGTTCTAGAGGCGCAGCTCGCCTCACTGGAAGCGATTCGCGCAGGTGCAAAGGCGAAGGATGTCGATGCAAATGCTCGCGAGATTTTGGGCCGCAAAGATCTCGCCAAATACTTCGGCCACGGCTTGGGCCATGGCTTGGGGCGAGTGGTACACGATGGCGGGCGCCTGAGCCCAACGAGTACCGACATCATTGCCCCAGGGCAGATTTGGACCATTGAGCCCGGAGTCTATATTGAAGGATTCGGAGGAGTTCGTATTGAAGACGATGTCCTCATCAAAGAAGATGGAATCGAAATTCTGACGCACTCTCCCAAGGAACTCATGGTTCTGCCTTCTGCATGACAGAGATGCTTTCACTGGAGCATATGGCCATAACGGCCACCGGACCTACGCTCTCAATGAGCCTACAGGCCGGGCAGTCGCTTGCAATCGTAGGTCCGGCTGCTAGTGGAAAAACACATTTTCTTCATGTGATCGCCGAAGTTGACCGACCCGAACAGGGCGCGGTCAAAGTTCGTGGAGAGGTGGGAGTGGCTTCCGCTGAAGGTGTGCCAAGGCGAACCAAGGTCAACGGCATCATTCCGAAGACGGACATGGCACCGAACGGGCTTCGAGTGAGCGACCTACTCTATCGCCTCCGCCTCGGCGACGCTCGATACATGACCCTGGGGGAGCTTTCGCCGGGCCAGTATGCGGCGTATGAGTTGTTGGGTCCACTTCTCACAAAGGCAAATGTGATCCTGATCGATGGTCAGCTGGACCTTCTCGACCCATGGACGTTGAAGGAGATGGTGGCGATCATTAGATCCCTCCAGGCGGCTGGAATGAGCTTTGTGGCGGCGACTTCCCGCCCGGACATTCTTTCGCTTTTTGACGCTGTGATCGTTCTGAAGGATAAGCACGTGCGGTTCGCAGGCTCCATTGAGGAACTCAAGCGGCTGGGACCGCCACATTCCATCCAAGTTGCCACCGAGAACCAGCAGGGCGTTCGAGCCCTCGTTGCTCCATTTCAAGTGACCGTTGAGCAGACGGAAGGTGGAATTCGGTTTCAGGCTACAGAAGGACAAGAGCTAGCCGCTCGACTTTTGCTCGCTGGGTACGGAGACGTGCAGTATGTAGTCCATCGTCCCTCCACGATCGAAGAGGCGCTGCTGTCGCTATTTTAGGTGGATCTCCCTCAGCGGACCATCCTTCACGGTTAGCCCCTTAGCATCCAGGTGTTCGAGGAGTGGATGCACATATTTGCGGGTTGAGCCCAGCCAGTCGCGCAGTTCGTTTGGAGAGAACTGTTTGTCCTTCCCCCATTCGCAAACTCGCTCAACGAGCGCAGTTAGCTGCGCGGGTGTGTAGTAGACGTTTTCGGCTAGGTTCACGATGGAGTGAGACTTTCGCCCGAGTTGTAGGATCTCCTCAACTGCCTGCCGGGGCATACCAAGGGTTTGAGCCATTGCCTGGGGACTTGGCGTGTTTACCGCCTCAGATTCCAGGCATTCGATAATTCTGGCGAGCAGCGCGACTTGTCGCGTTGTCAGCTCCAGCTGAAAATCAGAAAGGCTGACTCTATTCTCAACTGCTTCGATGCCGCCCAAATCTGACATCCTATCTGTGAATCGGGCTAGAGGTTTTGCCCCCCAAGGGAGACCGAGCAATTTTGCAATGGAGCCGATTTCGAATCCCTGAGTTTTGGGATTGGCTAAATGAAGCTCAGCAAGAGTGGCGCGTACTTTGTCCGCGAGCGCTGTGAAGCTGGTGGGCGTGAGCCATATCCCGGCAAGGCTGATGACTTCTCCAGATTGGATCAACTGCTCAAAGGTGTCGCCAAGTTCTTGAGGGGTATGGCGAAGAGTCTTGCATAGGCGTTCTGTAGAAACACCTGCAGGGTGGGCCGATATCAGATCGCGTAGAGCAATCTTGAGATCGGCTTCCAAGGCTTTCGGTTCGTGGGGATTGTTTACGAGAGCAGTCCTGTGAACTCTTGAACGGAGATGTTGCCATCCTGGCAAATCCAGAGGTGGAAGACGCCATCTGTGGTTGCCGCACCAAACTGTCCCTCTCGGTTCATGGCAAAAACGACACAGGCGTGTTCGCTTGAATGCGCCTGTCGTCTCAGCATGTGCAGAATCGTTTCTTCGCAGGCTGCCTGCGGAGAAAGGCCCCGCTTCATCGCTTCGACCGTACGGAATGACGCACAGGCCTTCCACAGTTCCTCACCAAGGCCCGTCGCCCCAGCTGCACCCACCTCATCGTCGGCATAGATGCCTGCACCGATAATCGGAGAGTCTCCCACCCGACCAGGGAGCTTCCACGCCAATCCGCTGGTCGAACTTGCCGCAACGAGGTGACCGGGATCTTCGAGCCCGATCATCGTGACTGTATCGCCGTGAAGGTGCTCATCCGTAACGTGGATGTACTTGTATGGAGCGTTGCCGGCCTTCCACTCATCTAGATGCTTGATGGCATCTGGAGTCATCAAGTTCCGGGGCTCAAAACCCTTTGAGATCGCAAATCGCTTCGCTTGATCTCCAGCAAGCATCACATGGGGAGTGTCCTCCATGACTTTTCTGGCTACTGAGATCACAGGAACGATATTCTGCACCGAGCAAACTGCACCGGCTGAGAGGTCAGCACCATCCATCATGCTGGCGTCCAGCTCAATTTCACCGTCTGCGTTGGGCAGAGAGCCCAGTCCAATGGCGAGGAAGTCTGGGTTCAATTCGCACGCGGCGAGTCCCTGCTCTAAGCAGGTGCGCAGATCGCCGCCCTTAAGTCGTTCTTCCCAGGCGGTTTCCACGGCGAGCTTCCCGGGTTCACGCCAGGTCGCAAGAAAAGTTGTCATTGCTTGAGAGGATACCGGCGTCAGCCTCGTCGGGTTGGAGCTTTATCCCCGAACAGGACAAAGTTATGATCAGGCGAAAGCTGGTTGGTGAAGTCTGCAAGCAGTCGTTCTGCATCGGATTCAAAATGGAAGGAACCATCAATTTCTCCCTGCCAGATCGATTCAACCACCCAGGGCGGGACTGGCATAAAGACGATGCGCTCGAGGGTCGGAAGTCGAACAGTGAGGACGGTCGAAGTTGTGCCTGGGGCAGGGAAGATAAATTCGACAAAAACGGCATCCGGCTGATATCGAGTCGAACCCATCTGGGCCGCTCCTTTTGAGCGCCCTTCACTAAGAATCTGTTCTGAGTACTCGCCTATGCTGGGAGCCCTTCCTGCGGTGAGGTCCCCAAGGATCCTCAGCCGAGCGTCCGCAACGAATTGGTTGAGAGCCATTCCGCTATTTTACGGGTCCGAGCCACTTCTTGAGCTGAACCTTCAGCTTTGACCCAAACAGCCTGTTTCCCAGTAGCGTGGTCTTAACCCTAGGTTCTACCAACAGACGGACCTGCTTGCCACCGGTGGTGCCTTCCACGCTGACCCAGCGACCTAGGAAGAGGATGCTGTGAACATTCGGACGAAATCGGACGGTGGTGATGTCCGTCCTGGGGAGGTCGATTGTTCTGGTTTCAGAGATGAACTGTAGCCGGTCCGGATAGACGCACAGGAATCCGACGTCTTCGTGAGCATCGAGCGTGCTGGAAAACGAAGGAGTTGCGAACCCAACAAAGTAGTGCTCTTCAGCGAGAGACTTGCTCTGGACTTCCAGGATTCGTTTCAGCTGTCCCTGCATCCGTCGATTCTCAAAGAACCCAAATTGATTCACGGCGAACCAGCCCAGAACGGTTGAAGCGAGAAGCCACCAAAGACTCGGACCACCCACTTGGTTCTTGATGAGAATCTGATAGACGCCAATTACGGCGGGCGGGAGCCAGAACACGGCTGGAATCAGGTTCCCAAGCCACTTCCTTCGGGATGTCCATACAGTTGATGCCACCAGCCGCATGATACACTCGAAATGCGGATGGCGAAAGGTCGGATCACCGTATTGAGAGCGATCCCTGGTTCGACGAGCCTCGGACCGATCCTTCGTGATTTCGAAAAGAAGGGGCCGGGAGTCGTTTCAAGTTTTTCAGACTCCCTTTTGCCTCAGTGCCGCCAGTTGCTCTCTGAAAGCTCATCGCTTGATGTGCTGGCCTTCGGTGAGATTGTTCGAAGCCTGCTGGTCTTGTCTGGAGAGGAAGCATTTCCACTCGCGCAAGCCGGGCATCTCAGGTCTGCCGTCGCCCACGCGTGCTCTGAACTGGAGGATGGCTCACCACTTTTCAGGTCACGCAAGTTTCCAGGTACCCACAAAGCGGTTCTCCAAACGATGGACGACCTTAGGAATTGGGGATTGGCGGCAGAGGACCTTGAAGACCTTGTTAAGTTGGCATCTCCGAGACTTGCCGCGAAGCTCGCAAGCTTGGCTTTCATTGATCGAAGCGTGACGGAGATTTTGAGCAGTTTAGGGAGGCAGCAGCATTCCTCGCAGATCCTCCAGGCGTTTGAGACGGTTCCCGACCTTGAGGGAGATATGGAGCGGCTTCTCGTGTTGGTTGGTTCAGACGAGAGCCCCTTGAGGATTCAGTGGCTAAGCTGGATTGCAGGGTACGGCGTGGATGTCACCGTGGTTCTCGATCGACACGCCTGTGATGCAGGTGTCTTTATCGGAGCCGAGCAGTCAGTTCGGCTCTTAGGAGTGCCGCCCCGATCCATGGGTTCTGGAAACAGACTCACGAACAATCTCTTTGCAGATTCAGATCAGGGAGGACCGCCTATAAATGTTTCCATCTCGAGTGCGGCGGATCCGTTGGCCGAGTCTGAGTGGGCCATTCGGGGTTGTCTTGCTTTGGAGTCTCCGGACGATTGCGGTATCTACGTTCGAGATCTTGAGTCGTATGCGCCGTTGCTGGAGTCCGCGTCGCGGCGGCTACAAATCCCATTAAGGATTGTGAGGCGAGTACCGCTGCTCACCAATTCCTTTGCTCGGCTTGTGCTTGCGGCGTGGAAGCTTTGTATGTCTGAGGATGTGCGGACCCTCATTCCGATTCTCCGAAGCAGCTATCTGGATCTGTCTGGGCAAACCCAATCGATGTTAGAGACTGAACTTCGAAGGTGTTATGCTCAGCGATCTGATCAGTGGATGGTTCTGTCTGAGTTCGTGACAGAGCATTCTGAGGGCATTGAGTGGCTGCAGTGCCTGCTCGAATGGCGTGGCCGAATGCTTGCGGACACCCGAAAGCTCTCTGAGTGGTTTCGCCTCCTCAAGGAGTTCAACCACGATTTGCGGCTTCCTTGGGTCTCGCTTGAGAACAAGGGCAGCGATATGGACGAGCGGGATCGCCGTGCGCTCAACCAAATGGAGCGGCTCCTTGCCAACCATATCTCGGTTGAAGAGGTCACCCTGAGTGCTTCCTGCGGAGCCCGTGACTTCGTTGACCTATGCGAGCGGCTTTGGCAGGACGGAGACGTGAGCATCCCTTCCTCGGACGCTGGTGTAAGGGTTGCATCGGATCCCCATCTCATTGGTGATGTTAAGCATATGTTTGTCTTGGGGATGCTCGAAGGAGTTTTCCCGCGCCGTCGATCGGAAGATCCAATCCTGACTGACGCTGAGCGAGACGAGATCAGCAACCTACGGCCGGAATATCCTCCTCTTCCCAATTCTTGGTCGAGAGCTCAGGCAGAGAGGGACGAGTTCTATCGAGTGTGCGCTGCGGCCCGAGAAGCGATCTCCTTCAGCTACCCACTTGCCGACGATGAGAAGGACAACATTCCAGCTTTCTATCTCACTGAAGTTGAGCGAGCAGCCTCAGTAGATACACGGCACGACTATCCCAGGCGAGAGCTTTCTCCGCCGGTCGAACATTGCATTTCCTCCGCTGACCTGGCATTGGCGACGGCGAGAGTCGGCCCCTTGGAGCGGCCCGTCTCTGTTGTGCTGGAGTCCGAGCAAACATCGACGCTCCTTGAGAGTCCTGGCTCCAACTCGTTCGACCCGCGGGTGCTGCGCGATGTCCTAGAATGCCCGTTCCAGCACCTTTCTCGGCATGTTCTCAAGTTGAAAGTGAAGCGTCCGTCCCTTCGTTGGAATTCGCTTCGGAAGTTGCCGCAGGTAACGCAGCTGATGGCACGCGAAGATTTGCACGTGGCCGAGAACGCGTTAAGAATGGCATTGGACGCAGAACTGGACTCGATCTATTCTGAAGTTCCCCAGTGGGAGCTTCAGCTTCTTAGATCTGGCGGAAAGCGCCTGATAGGCGACCTGATTCGCCGAGAGGAGCTTGCAAGAGAGATATGGCCGAAGACCCCGGGATCCTGCCGGTCAAATGTATCTTTTGGTAGCCACGGTGTTCGGAGTGAGCTGCCGGGCGGGACTCATATCGAGGGTTCAATCGCCGGTATCTCAACGCTGGAACGGTACAAGGTGGCGCATCTTTACGGATACCGTGCTCCAGAAACTTCGGATCTAAAACCATCAGAGAGGCTTTTCTACGGCATTCATCTTTTGGCCATGCACGAATCCGGGTGGGAGTCTGCGGTTGAGGTGGAGAGCAGTATGGGAAGGCGGACTCTTCTTGTGATGGGCAGGAACGGGTCGCAGGCACTTCGGTCGATTGCTGCCGAGGGGATGAAGGTGCTGGATCTTTCAGAGGATGATGATCCCTTCCAGGCGAAGCAGAAATTCTACACAGCCGTTAGGGCATTGGTATCTGAGGCGGTGAGCCGTGTTCGAGAGCATGTTGTAGATCCTATTCGTGGAGAGCATTGTTCGCGCTGTGCCTACGGAGAACTCTGTCGACGTTCTCTTACCTTTGGCGAGGGAGAAGCCTCATCCAGCATTCCAACTTCGGGAGCGAAGCCCAATGGCGACTAGGACACCAACTCCTGAGCAACGGGCTGTTATTGAAGCGCCGCATGGAAGCTTTACGGTGGTGGCTTCAGCGGGTGCGGGGAAAACGTTCGTCTTGGTGGAGCGCTATCTTCGACACGTGGTTGAGGATGGGCTGAGGCCCGATCAGATCCTCACGATCACGTTTACCAAGAAAGCAGCGGCTGAGATGAAGCAGAGGATTGTCTCTGGACTGAGAGCAAAGGGGCGTTACGAGGATGCGCAGATTGCCGAGACTGGTCCAATCCAAACCATCCATTCATTCTGCGAACGCGTTCTTCGCGAAAATGCGCTAGAGGCTGGTTTAGATCCTCAGTTTGAAATCCTTGCCGATCAGCAGGCCACACGGATGGTGGCGGATGCTATTCGCGAAGCGTTGGCGTCAGATCTTGTCGATGAGCCAGACGCCCCCGAACTTATTCGACACCTCGCAGGAAGTTTCGGTGGCGGATTTCCTCAGGGCACTCCTTACTCAAGACTCGAGGACGACATTAAAAAGCTGCTTCACGAGCTGCGGTCCGGTGCAACCTCTTGGGAGTCGCTTCGTGAGATTTATGGGAGCCACACTCTCCTAAGAGCGAAGTGGGAGGATGGGATTCGTCGCGCACTGCCAACAAACGTTCGTGGAGCTTTCGATGAACAGGAAGGTTCGGACCTAGGGGAAAGAATTCAGCGAGCGTGCAAAGCCGTTGGAGTAGGAATTCCAGCTTGGGCACGCGGCCGAACAGTCTCAGATGCCGAAGCGGATTCCGTTGTCCATACTTGCGGGCTGGTCCAGTTGGCCTGTGCGGCTTGGTGGAGACTCGATCGAGAAATGGTGAAGCACCAGGCACTTGACTTCGCCGCCTTGGAAATCAGGGCTGACCGGCTCCTCGCGCGATCAGAAGTCACGCGGTCTCGGCTTTCCCGCCAATACGAAGTGGTTATGGTGGATGAATCGCAAGACGTGAACCCTATCCAGTATCGGCTTCTCGATAATCTTGGTGGCCAGCACACTATGATGGTCGGTGACTCTCAACAGAGCATTTATGGGTTTCGGCAAGCTGACGTACGGCTCTTTCAGAGTCGCGCTGAGTCGAAGGAGACCCGCCGCTTAAGTAAGAATTGGCGCTCGGACCCGGGCATTCTGAACTTCGTGGACCTAGTGTTCAGCCGTCTGTGGACCTCCGACTATCGTCCGATGAACCTTAACACTGGGCCAATGGATTTTGATTCGGACGATAAGCCGACGTTTGAGGGAGTTGAGATTTGGCGGCAGCCCGCGGCGGATTGGCCTCTCACATCCCAGCGGATTCAGGGACTTATCACCGAAGGTGTCTTAAAGCGAGACATCGCGGTGCTCGTTCGAGATGGACGTGCAGCTGTTGCCATGCAGCAGTCCTTAGATCAGGCAGGAATTCCAAGCCGCATTGCAGGAGGATCTGAGCAGTTCTACACACGCCTGGAGGTGAGGGATCTCGCAAATACCCTGAGGTGCCTTGCCGATCCGTATGACGACTTCTCACTCCTCGCGACCCTTCGAAGCCCGATGGCATCCTTGAGCCTAGATGCCGTGGTGATGTTGGCATTGAAGTCACCTGTGGTAGAAGCTCTGGCGGATCTCGAGTCGCCCGTCGACGGAGATAGAGAGAAAATCGACCAGTTTCTGAAATGGTACGTACCCCTGCGTGCAATTGCGGACCGTCTTTCCGCTTGGGAGGTGCTATCCCGTGTCTTCGCCGAATCGGACTATTTGACCGCGCTCGGCAGAAGGGACAGTTCTGACCAGACGCTGGCGAACGCGAGGAAACTTCTGTCGCTGGCGTCACAGGAGCCTGAGCTTGGGCCGCTCGAATTTGCTGAGCAGATTCAGGAGATTCAGAATCTTCGACACAAAGAAGGGGATGCGCCGGCCGATGATGAGAATGCCGACTTGGTCAAGATCATGACCATTCATAAAGCGAAGGGACTTGAGTTCCCAGTGGTCGTCGTTCCTCAAACGGATAAGAAGATCTCGCGCCCGCCAGGAGACGTAGTGGTTGACCCAGCGGAGGGCCTTGTCGCGGTCAAGCTCTCCAAGGAAGCAGGGCTCGTCCATCGGTTTCTTGCGGAGCAAAAGAAGCGCCACGAAGAGGACGAGGAGCGTCGAATTCTGTACGTCGCCCTTACTCGAGCCCAAAAGCGGCTCTGCATCAACCTGATGGCGTCGGCTACAGGCACAACGCCATCCAAAATTCTGGACGGGGTTCTTGACCTCGGTCAGATGCCTGGGCTTGTTGTTAGGGACTGACCGTCGTGATCCCTCAAAACTAAAACCGACCGAAGAGTTGCCGTTCCGTCAAAACTAAGACCTACCGGGCGAACTTTCTGAGTTCCTCTCTGAGCCGTAGGATTTCCTTTGCCAGAGCCACAGGCTTGATGGTTGCGAGTTTGT
>CAIYLG010000007.1 GCA_903927025.1 uncultured Armatimonadota bacterium | reverse complement strand
TCAGGCAGTGACCCTGAACGGTCAGTTCGCACTGTTCAACGACCAGAGCGGCTCCAGCCTGTACGACAGCGGCATGCTCCCAATCGCGAAGCTCAACAGCCTCTTCACGGCAAGCGGCCCCAACTTCCAGGTCGCTCAGACGGGCGGCATCATGAGACTTCAGCTCGGACGACAGATCGTTATCGATCCTACAGTAGGACCTGGCGTCTACGAGAACGTGGGAACCATCACGGTGGTCCGCAACTAAGACAGACACACCCTAGAAACGAAACATCCCAGGCGAACCCGCCTGGGCTGTTTTTGTGTGGAGCGTTCCGATGCATCGGGACTTGCCGAGCGAAGCTTAAGCTCGCGAGAGAGGCCCCTCAGACTCCCATGCCCCAGAGCGTGCGCTGAAGCATGACGCCGCAAGCCGGCTGAAGCCTGCGCTCCAAATCGAGCATAAAACAGTCAGTATGTGGCGAAAAATTCTCCACATACTGACGATTAATCTGCTATTCTCACCCCATGGTTGAGCGATTTTCCAAACAAGCCCTCGGCGAAGCCCTTAGCGACACTCCAGTGGTCCTCATCCATGGCCCGCGGCAGTCGGGCAAGAGCACGCTCGGACAGGCGCTCGGAGACAATCGCACCTATGTCACGCTCGATGACCCCATCGCCCTCGCCCTTGCCAAGCGAGATCCACGGGCATTCTTGGAGACGTACAAGCCGCCGGTGATGATTGATGAAGTTCAGCGCGCGCCGGAGCTATTCCTCACCATCAAGCTCCTGGTGGATCGGAATCGAAAGCCTGGATCGTTCCTCCTGACTGGCTCAGCCAACGTCCTGAACCTCCCCAAACTCTCCGACTCCCTTGCCGGACGAATGGAGATTGTCGACCTGCTTCCCTTTGCGCAAAGCGAGTTGGAAGACCGTACCGTCAACTTCGTGGACAAGGTGTTCGACGCAGACTTCCAGCCGACTTTTGATTCAGAAGACCTCAAGGAATTAGTCGATCGCCTCGTGCGCGGAGGCTTCCCAGAACCGAGCCTTCGAAGCTCGCAATCACGCAGAGATGCATGGTTTGCCAACTACGTTCGAACCATGTTGGAGCGAGACGTCAAGGACGTCGCAAACATCGAGGGGCTCTCTCATATGCCCCTTCTCCTGCGCCTCCTCGCCTCCCGCGTAGGAGCACCCCTCAACGCGGCTGGACTTGCCAACGAGACGGGCATCCCCTACACCTCACTCAAGCGCTACCTCAACCTCCTCGAAACGATCTTCCTCCTCAGACTCGTCAACCCTTGGTCAACCGATCGAAGCCGCATCCTGACCAAGGCGCCCAAAGCTTTCCTTGTCGATACTGGCCTACTCTGCTACCTGGGCAACCTCAGTGCTAAGGCTCTATTGGATGACCCGTTTCGGCTCAAGCCTGTCCTGGAAAACTTTGTGGCGCTTGAGCTTCAAAAGCTCGCGGCGTGCGGCGAAAAGCGCCCATGGGTCCTTCACTTGCGAACGATCCGCCACTTGGGAGTCGACTTCGTTTTGGAATCCCGAGAGGGCGAAGTCGTCGGAATTCAGGTCAAGACCGGTAACACGCTGAACGAAAACGACGCGGACGGACTTCGCTTCCTGCGAGAACTCGCCGGGGAGAAGTTCGTCCGCGGCGTCGTCCTGTACACCGGTTCCGAGGTAACGCCGCTCGATGCTGGAATCATCGGCGCGCCGATTAGCTCCCTTTGGGGAGCCTAACCGCCGGCCTTCTTCCCGCTTTGCGCCTGAATTTCTGGCTTCACAATCGATTGCGAGCCGACGCTCAGAGCCTTCTGAGCTTCGTCCTTCAACTTCTTCGCCTCCGCCGGATCGCGAACGACTCGCGGAGTTAGGAACACCAGCAGCTCAGTCTTCTGCTTGTCATTGTTCTGCGACCTGAACAAGTTGCCCAACAGGGGAATGTCGCCCAGCAGCGGCACCTTGTTGACTGTCGACGTGACCTGACTGCGGATCATTCCTCCAAGAACAATTGTTTCGCCGTCCTTCGCCGAGATCGTCGTTTCAGCCTGGCGCTGATTGATGATGGGGGCATTGAAAGCGGTGTAGCCAAACAGGTCGTTCGCCGTCTGCATCACGTCCATCGTCACGTAGCCGTTGCTCGTTATGTGCGGTGTTACAGTAAGCACGATGCCCACATCCTGGAAGGCGTAGTTGTAGCTAAACGTACCGTTGGTGTTCTGAATCGTGCTCGTGACATACGGAATGCTCTGGCTGATGTTGATCTGCGACTCCATGTTGTTGGAGGTGAAGATCCTTGGCGTGGCCAAAACCTGGAACTTGGTGTCGGTCTGCAGCATGTTGAAGAATGCCGAAAGATCTCCACCCGTCAACGCATAGTTGAATCCCTGGAGGGGCGATGCTCCGTTCTGAAGTCCGAATCCCTGCCCTGCGGTTCCCGTAGTCCCCTTATTGCCAAATGCCTTGGCTTGGGCAAAGTTCCACTCAAGTCCAAACTGCTTGGATCGGTCCAAAGTGGCTTCCACCACGATGGTCTGAATCATGACCTGCTCCGGAATCTTATCGAGTTGCTCCAGAACCTGCTTGATCAATGGAACATTGTCAGGTGCCGTCACCACAATCACAGAGTTCGTATTGGGATCCGCAATGGCGGTGACCTGACCGGTAAGGTCATGCACACCAATCACTCGTCCGTCGGCATCGTGGCCAATACTGATGCCGTTGTTGTTCTGACGTCCCCGTCCGAACCCGCCTCCGCCACCACCGTCCGAGCTAAAGAAGAATCCCTGAGCGACACCGACTGAAGTTGCAAGGTCGCCGCTTTCGGCGTTGGGGTCCTGCAGAGCAACTGGGAGGCTGTTCGGGTCGGGCTTCTTCTGTCCCAGCTTCGGCGTCAACTTTCCAGCACTGCTGGTAGATGTGTTGTTGAACGTGTTGTTTGAAGGCGTAATCGGCCGGTTTCCGTTGTTGTTGTTCTGCACACCCTGACGCTGTCCAAAGGCGGCCGTCATGAGGTTGGCGACCGTATCTGCCCGCGCATTCTCCAATTTGAACACAAAGGTTGTTCCGGTAAAGGGCATCCGCTGGTCAAGGTCGGCGATCAACTGGTCTGCGACGGCGATCAGGTCATCGTTGCCGGTCACGATGATCGAGTTGGTGCGAGAATCGGCAACCGCCAAATTCTGATTGGTGCTGCTGGCACCAAAAAAGATTTCCGCAAACGGATTCGCTTCTTTAGCTCCGCGCCCTTTGGTGACGCTATTCGAAAGCACGTTCTGGACTGAGGTGACAATCTCCGTTGCAGTCGCATAAACGAGCTTGTAGGATTTGGTTCGGTGAGGCTCAGACTGCCGCTTATCGATCTCTTTGATCAGCTCAGCAACTTCTTTCTGCTGGGCTTCTGGCGCATTGACAATAACGGAGTTGCTGAACTCTTCCGAGGACGCATGGACGGTGGGTCCCTGTCCGGCTTGCCGAGGCGGACCGCCTTGGCCGCCAAACACCATTGCAAACTGTTGCTGATTTGGATTAGGGGCGCCACTCTGAAACACTTCGTTGATCGCTCGCGCCACCTGTGTCGCGTTCGCGTACATCATCGGATAGAACTTCACCACCGTCTTGTTGGGGTCGGGCGGCGGAGCCATGTTGATCATGGGTGGAGGAGGGGGCGGAGCTGGAGGCTTCGGTCGAGTGATCACCAGGATTTTTCGATCCCGCGAAAGTTCAAACCCCTTCAGCTTCAAAACGGAATTGAAGACATGAAACGCCTCGGTAAGGCTAACCGGGTCGGCTGTGGTGACAGTAACCGGCCCAACCAACACCGGATCCTTAACGATGGTGATATGGGACGCCTGCTGCAGCATCGCAATCACGTTGTCCACGTTGGCGTTCCGAAAGCTCAGCTTGATGCGAACCTTGCTGTCGAGCTTTAGCGAATCCCAGGGATCGCCAACTTCAACTGGAACTCCCGTTCCGTTCGGGTGGGCAGCATCGGGCGAACCTGGAGTCGAAGTCTTCTTCCCGTTCTGTTGCGGCTTGTCTTTGCCAGGCGCAACCGTGCCTGGATTGTTGGATGGCGCAGCCTTGTCCGGCTGATTCGCCTTCTGGTCACTTCCCGGGGCTTGTTGCCCACCAGCAGGAGACTGTTGGCCTCCCGAGGTCACCACTTGGGTGCCACCAGGGGCCTGTTGAGTGGCAGCGACGAGTGGAACCAGCGCCAGGGCGAGCGCAGAAAACTTTAGGGAAGTAAGGGGGCGCAGCATGGAGACTCCGTAATTCCTTCGACAGTACGCGATATTTCAAAAGAACGACGCCAATTAGACGACAAATAGCAGATGAATCTTTAGTTAGTTGGAACTTACTATCCAAATGGGTTTGACGTTGCACTCACCGGCGCAAAGCAGTAAGGTTATGGGGACAAGGTTATCGAACAATGGCGAACGATGTTTCAAGACGACAATTTCTCTATCAAACTGGGGCAACCGCTGCCGCTGTAACGCTCGGCAAGCTCTCCAGTTTCGGCGCAACTCCAAAATCAATGGCACCTATCATCCTTGGCTCTGGTAGCCATAAGTACGAATGCATTCACGACTGGCTGACTCCGCCGGACAATATCAAATACGGAGACACACACGGCGTCGTCCAAGATGCCAAGGGTCACATCTACGTCGCCCATACCGTCAACTCCGCGAGCAAGAGCGATGATGCCATCGTCGTCTACGACCAGCACGGCAAGTTCATCAAATCTTGGGGCTCCCAGTTCAAAGGTGGAGCTCATGGCATCGACATCCGAAAGGAGGGCCACCAGGAGTTCATCTATCACTGCGATGTCGCGCACAGCAAAGTCACCAAAACAACGCTCGATGGTGAAGTCGTTTGGGTGAAGGGCACTCCAGAAGAGCCGGGCGTGTACAAGACGGGCGCTCCCTTCGTTCCCACCAACGTCGCCTTCTCCCCAGACGGTGGTTTCTATATTTCTGACGGATACGGCTCTAGCTGGATCCACCAGTACGACAAAAACGCAAACTGGGTTCGCACCTTCGGTGGCCGCGGAAGCGAAGCGGGCAAGGTCAACTGCCCCCACGGTCTTTGGCTGGATGATCGCGGTCATGAACCCATGCTCGCCGTCGCCGATCGTTCCAATCGACGCATCCAGTACTTCTCGCTGGACGGCAAGCACATCAGCTTCGTCACGGAAGGCATGCGGCAGCCTTGCCACTTCCACCTTCGCCACGGAGAGATGCTGGTTCCTGACCTGGACAGCGTGATCACCCTTCTCGATAAGGACAACAAAGTGATCGTGCAGCTCGGCGATGGCGACTTTGACGGTCACCAGAAGGACCTTCGAGATGCCGCTCGAGACCAGTTCATCCCAGGCAAGTTCATCCACCCCCACGATGCCACCTTCCTCCACAACGGCGACATTCTCGTCTCAGAGTGGGTGCCCATTGGACGAGTAACACTCCTTAAGCGAGTCTAAATGACCGTACTCGGGCGGAGGCGCCTCATCGCAGTGGCCTGCATTGCAGGCCTCAGCGCAATCGCCTCCGCCAACGGCGCGATGGGCCTCGCGCTGGAGATGTTCGACTACAAGCCATGGCTCGTCTACGTTGCGGCGATGATCGGGCTAGAAGCCTGGTTCATCGGCATCAAGAACGGTCGCTCTGTCGCCCAAAGCTTCGCCACCGCAATTGCAGCTAATCTGCTCACAGCATTCTGCTGTCCCGGCGTCCTCACTCCATTCCTCCATGTGATGGACCTGAATCCAAATCCATTTGGGTTTATCCTCAACCTCCTATGCGGCTTTGGTCTCGTTTCCGCCGTAATCGAAGGGATCATTTGGGCCCCGAGAGAATCGGTTTTGAAACGGCCGTGGAAGCAAAACGTCATGGCTCGCAGCCTCATCGCCCACGCCATCGGGATCCCCATCGCCCTCCTCATCCTACTCTTGCCGCAGCGCCCCTATTTAGGGATGGAACGGTCCGTCTTTACGTGGCGACGGGCAACTCTTGGCGGGTTCATCAAAGAATTTGTAACGGAGAGCCTCGCAGGAGAACCGCCTAAGGTGGCGAGTCTTCCCGAGTTGATTGAAACGCTCGGCTCCGGACCTGGCACCAGACCCCGATACATGACTTCAGAGTCCGCATGGACAGTCGCCTACCTCCCTTGCTTCTATCGATTCGACACCTCCGAGCAGAAGCGACTTCCCATTGAGTGGAACTCAAAAGCAGGCGCCCAACTGGCAACAAGGAACCCAGGGCGCAACCTGGACAAGAACCCAATATGGATTGCCCGCTGGAAGAGTGGGAAGCAAGTTGGAGGCTATGTCGTGGGTCCAACTGATACCACGGCGGTCTTGACGACCAACTCCTTAGATCTTGGGTACTGAAATCGGCCTTCAGCCCGATCCACTCCAAGCGCATCTAACGAATCAGTCGATCCAGGCTCAACTTCATCTAGAATCTATCCATGGGTGAACTAAGCCACGTCGCGGCCGACGGAAGCGTGCAAATGGTCGACATCTCCGGAAAGACTGCCAGCCAGAGGGTGGCGAAGGCTGCCGGTTGCCTGCTCATCGCGGAGGAGCACCGACTGGCGCTTGATTCCCTTCCCAAGGGGGATGCGCTGACCATCGCTCAGATCGCGGGAATTCAGGGAGGCAAAAAGTGCTCAGACCTGATCCCACTCTGCCACCAGGTCCCGCTCTCCCACCTCGATGTTGCGATCCAGCTCACCGAACAGGGGATCATCATCGTGGCAACGGCGAAAACTGAATCCACCACTGGAGTAGAAATGGAAGCCTATACCGCTGTTGTCGTGGCGGGAATCACCTTGATCGACATGCTCAAGGGCGTGAGCCCCGACCTCATCCTCACCGATGTCAGGCTCCTTGAAAAAACGGGAGGCAAGTCAGATTGGCTGCGCTCATAGGCATCATCACCGTTAGCGATACACGTACCGAGAAAACCGACGAAAGCGGCCCCGCCGTCCGACAGGCTCTGTTCGAGTTAGGTTATAGAGACTTCCAAGCGTGCATCGTCCCCGATGAAATCGATAAGATTCAGGAAGCAATCTTGAACCTAACCAAGTCATGCCATGCCGTTTTCACTACGGGCGGTACGGGGTTCGCTATTCGTGATGTCACCCCTGAGGCCACCGCGCCACTGCTAGATAAGCGCGCCGATTCACTATGTGAACTGATGAGACTGCGCGGCTTGGGCTCAACCGATTTCGCCCACTTGTCCCGAGGGATCGCCGGCGTCTGTCAGGGTGCGCTGGTGGTCAACCTGCCCGGCTCCCCTAAAGCAGTCTTTCAGGGAGTGCGGGCCATCGCCATGCTCCTCAAGCCGATCCTACAGAACCTGCACGGAGAAGGCTGTTCCGCCCACGAATGATCGACACCCACTGTCACCTCAACTTCCCAGATAAGTTCCCCAACCCGGCGGCCACGATCCAGGAAGCCACCGAGGCCGGCGTCGATCGCCTCATCGTCATTGGCTGCGACCCCGAATCAAGCCGGGCCGCCCTTGAGCTAGCCAAGCAGTTCGACGGTGTCTACTGCGCGGTAGGTTGGCACCCGACTTACACGAGCAACTACACCCGAGAAAGCCTGGATGAGATTGAGGAGATGCTCAGCCACCCCAAGACAGTGGCGATAGGTGAGATTGGCCTGGACTATCATTGGGACTACTCCACCCCCGAACAGCAGAAGGTCGCCCTTCTAGACCAGCTTGAGCTGGCGAAGCGCCTCGGCAAGCCTGTCGTCTTTCACGCCCGGGACGCCTACCCCCAACTCATCGACATTCTCGAATCGCGTGAACGGCTCCCCTACCTATTCCACTGCTTCGGCGGCACCACCGAAGATGCCGTGCGCGCCATGAAGCTGGACGCCATGTTCGGGGTAGATGGCCCCGTGACGTACAAGAATGCAGGCGACCTTCGACAGACTCTCGCCACAATCCCAGCCGACAGACTCGTCCTTGAAACGGACAGTCCCTACCTATCTCCCATGCCCCACCGTGGCAAACCAAACACCCCCGCCTACGTGGTGCACGTCAACGCCGCACTCGCTCAAGTCCTGGGTCTGAGCGAAGCCGAATGCGCTGCCCAAACCACTCGAAATGCCGAGCGGTTCTTTGGGCTGAGCCGATAGCCAATGGATTCTGATAGTAGCCCGGGACCCTAAATCTTTGAGGATTTCGAGCAGTTAAGCCGCTTGCAGGTGCAGAAAGCTTCTCTTCCGACCCCGATCTCTAAGCCTATACTGATCTCAATTGCATGTTGAATCCGCAGGGAGCATCTGAGGGAGACGGGACGGGGCTGATCGCCCACGACCCTTGGCTTGAGCCATACCGCGAGAATCTGCGGCAGCGATATGCCCACCTAGGCGAGATTCGCTCTCGACTGCCAGGACAGGATTTGCTTGGAGCTTCCAGCCAGGGCCACGAGTGGTTCGGATTCAACCGAGGAACTCATGAAGGTCAGCCAGGAGTCTGGTACCGCGAATGGGCACCCGGTGCGGACGCCCTTAACCTCATTGGGGACTTCAACCAATGGGATCGCGGCAGTCACCCAATGAGTCGCGACGAATGGGGCACATGGTCCATCTTCCTCGCTGACAGTGACTATGCCAAC
The DNA here is from genome assembly GCA_903927025.1 of uncultured Armatimonadota bacterium. Taxonomy (GTDB): domain Bacteria; phylum Armatimonadota; class Fimbriimonadia; order Fimbriimonadales; family Fimbriimonadaceae; genus Fimbriimonas. Next base: position 108,006 of record CAIYLG010000007.1, on the reverse strand, counting down.
CGCCTGACTCACGAAAGTCTCGTTAAAGTTCACGTCACCTCCCGTGGCCACGGCGCGGATCGCATCCCCGCCTATATCCGTCGCGCCGTTCAAGATCCAAACAGCCACGCATACAGTGGTCAGTATTGGTGCCCTTCGGCACCATTCGCCTGGACTGCGGAGCCTCCACAAGCCAGCGCCAGCCTCCGAATCTACGAGTCCCATGTCGGCATGGCTCAGGAGGAAGGTCGAGTCGGAACGTATGAGGAGTTCACCCGATGGACCCTCCCCCGCATCGTGGATCTTGGCTATAACGCCATCCAATTGATGGCGGTGATGGAGCACCCGTATTACGGCTCATTCGGCTACTTAGTCTCCAACTTCTTTGCTCCAAGCTCTCGATTCGGAACCCCAGAAGAACTCAAGACCCTCGTCGACACCGCCCATCGTTTGGGCCTCGTCGTCATCATGGACATCGTTCACTCCCATGCTGTGAAGAACACCGCTGAGGGCCTTAACCAGTTCGATGGAACCGACCACCAGTACTTCCACACTGGCGGAAAAGGGCAACATCCAGCTTGGGACTCAATGCTGTTTGACTACGGTAAGCCCGAAGTCCTCCGGTTCCTGCTTTCAAACGTCCGATATTGGCTAGAGGAATTCCGGTTCGATGGATTCCGGTTCGATGGTGTCACCTCGATGCTCTATTTGGACCACGGTATCGGCAAATCCTTCTCCAGCTACGATGACTACTTTGGAGACAACGTTGATGGCGACGCGTTTGCGTACCTTCAATTAGCCAACGAACTTGCTCACGCCGTCAAACCAGCCGCCATCACCATCGCGGAGGACGTCAGCGGTATGGTCGGCACCGCTCGGCCCGTGTGGGAAGGCGGACTTGGCTTCGACTACCGACTCGCGATGGGCGTGCCCGACCTATGGATCAAGATTCTCAAAGAGCGCAAAGACGAGGAGTGGCCACTCGCCGACCTTTACAGCGCGCTCCTCAATCGCCGAGCCAGCGAGAAGCACGTCGGATACGCGGAATCTCATGACCAAGCCATGGTTGGAGATAAAACCATCGCGTTTTGGCTGATGGATCGGCATATGTACGACAGCATGAGCAAATTCGCCCATGACATCGTCATCGACCGTGGAATCGCACTCCACAAAATGATCCGACTCCTCACTTTTGCGCTCGCCGGCGAGGCTTACCTGAATTTCATGGGGAACGAGTTTGGTCACCCCGAGTGGATCGACTTCCCGCGGGCTGACAACGGCTACTCTCACCACTACGCCCGGAGACAGTGGTCTTTGGTAGATCAGCCCCACCTGCGATACCACGAGCTGCGCGACTTTGACCGCGCAATGCAATCGTTGGACATCCATCACCACCTGCTCAAAGACCCGCTCATCGAGCAGCTGATGCTCCACGAGGACACTCGCCAACTCGCCTTTCGCCGAGGCCCACTGGTGTTCCTTTTCAACTTCCACCCCACCGAGTCCTTCGTCAGCCTCCGCGTCCCAGTGCCAGAGCCTAGCGACTATCGGGTGATTCTGGACACTGATGCCGCCGAATTCGGAGGTGCAGGACTCCTCGCTGTGCCCACCCAATACCCATGGCAGCAGGTTCCAATGTACAGCCGAGACCAGTCCATCCAGATCTACCTCCCCGCCCGAAGCGCCCAAGTTTTAGCCCCATTTGATGGGCGCGCGGACATTTAGTCCGGATCCAAAAAAGGGGTTTTAACCCCATTGCCGAAGGTAGGTCGGGGGTGGTTGCAAGCGTTACAAATAGGGAAAATTTGCACTGGACTGGAAGTCCTGCGCCGGTTGTCCCCATGAATCGACGTTCCTCGCCCACTTGGTGGCGGAGCCATTCCGGTTAGAATAGGCGAGAGTCCAACGATGCCTCTCGCCGCGTTTCCCAAGTGCTTTCTCGACATGCTCTGCAAGGAGCACACCATGACTCCCGAGCAGTGGATCGACATGGCTGCCGACCAACTGGATATCGATGGCCTCGAGTTCTTCACCGAGTTCCTTGACCTCGACAGCCCCGAATCCATGATCGCCCTCAAACAGCGGGTCGCCGATCGTGGCCTCACCATCCCCATGCTCTGCTACTCTCCCGACTTCACGAAGCCGGACCCTGCGGATCGAGCCGACGAGGTCCGTAGACAGAAGCTGGCGATCCACGCCGCCTCGGTCCTGGGGGCCAAATTCTGCCGCGTGCTGTCCGGACAGCGTCGCCCGGAAGTTTCCCTGCAAGACGGCATCCAATACGCCGCCGAGTGTATCCGAGCCTGCCTCCCCTATGCGGCTGAGCACGGCGTCGTCCTGATCCTCGAGAACCACTACAAGGACTCCTGGTGGAGCTACCCAGAGATGGCGCAGAAGAGAGATGCCTTCCTCGCTCTGCTGGAAGCCGTGGGAGAATCCCCAAATTTCGGTGTGAACTACGACCCATCGAATGCGGTAGTGGCCGGTGATGACCCAATCGAACTGCTGGAACTGATCAAGAGCCGCGTCGTCACCATGCACGCCAGTGACCGCTATTTCGAGGGTGGTGCCACCTTTGAAGACCTCGTGAAACTCGATGCTCACCCCACGTCCGGGTACGCCACCATCCTTAAGCACGGGATTATCGGACAGGGGATGAACGATTACGACAAGATCTTCTCGATCCTGGCAGCAGTCGGCTTTACCGGCTGGATCAGCATCGAGGACGGACAAGACCCCGAAGTGGGAATGGAGCACCTGAGGCTTTCTGCCGACTTCCTCAGGGCCAAGATGAAGCAGCACGGATTGAGGTAGTCAATGAAGACAATCGTACAGATTTCACTGGATCTCACCAGCATTCCAGAAGCCATCGAGACCGCCAGAATGGCGCTTCGCGCCGGTGTCGACTGGCTTGAGGCCGGCACTCCCCTCATCATCGCGGAAGGGATGCACGGTGTGCGTGCGCTTCGGCAGGAATTCGGTCCAGACGTCCCCATCGTTGCCGATCTCAAAACGATGGACGGCGGCTGGCTAGAAGCTGAAATCATGGCGAAAGCGGGAGCCACCCATGTTGTGGTGATGGCCCGGGCTCATGAGGAAACGATCAAGATCATGGTAAAGGGAGGGCGCGACTTCGGCGTCAAGGTCATGGGAGACAACCTCGGCTGTCCAGACATGGTGGCCGCCGCGAAGATGCTTGCCGACCATGGCTGCGACTACGTTATCCACCACGTTGGCTACGATGAGCGAAGAGGGATCGGCGCCGCCGGGGGCCGCTGGCCCAGCCCACTCGACCAGCTTCGCGAAGTTGTCGCCGCCGTCAACGTACCGGTTCAGGCCGTCGGCGGGCTCTCCATCGAGCAGGCGATGAAGTGCCCAGAATACGGCGCTCCCCTCGTCGTCCTCGGCGCCCCACTCACCATCGACGCGGACTCCTTGAAAGCGGCCGGTGGGGATATTGAGAGCAAGCTAAGAATGATCTGTGACCACGTTCACGCGTATGGGGACATTTGAGAGGATCGACAAACCAATTCACCTCAAATTTATAAATTGCGCTAAGAGTATCACTCTAATTATTAGTTCATAAATCTGATATGACGACGAGTGGATTCGATGTATTCGGAACCGGCATCCGCACCAAGACCCTGGTGGCGATCTCGGTACTCGAGGAGACTCACGCGCCCGAACTGGCTCGGCTCCTTGGAGTTGGTACGACTACGGTTCGAAACGCATTGGACACTCTGGAGCAGTCAGGAATGGTCGTCGGAACCTTAGAAGGGAATACGAGACGAGTTCGTCTCAACACCAGGTTTCGCGCGTATGACCAACTCAAAGCCCTTCTTGATCAACTAGCGATTGGAGATATCCCTCTCTTGGAGAGGATCGCAGACCTGCGGCGGCGTCCACGGCGATCCGGTCAGGCGCTTTGAAGAACTTAGCGGGACTTAAGAACACCCGGATATCCCCTACACGCTTGAGTTTCTGCGTGGACCGCTTGGGATCGGAGATGAAACGGTTACCACTTACAGCACACTCAATCAAAACGATCTGGCCCTTCATCTCAACCCATCGACCGATTGCGTCAAAGACCGACTTGCACAGGCAATTCACTTCCGAGACCTAAATGCGGGGCGGCAGGCCGCTGAAATCGATAAGGTTCAGAAGGTCGATCTTGAAGCAATTCAGAAATGGTGTATCTCAGAGGGTGGAGCAAAGGTATTTGAAATTTTCAACCAGTTCATTCGTGACTAACGCAGGTTTAGGTTCTCAATTACGCACCGCCTAAAGCACAATCCTCGAAATTCCACTCCAATGACCTCCCTCCTCTTCCTAGCACTGGCTAACCGAGCCACCCTCGATATCCGAGACTTCGGTGCGAAACCCGACGCCAGAACCCTGAATACAGTCGCGATACAAGCAGCGCTGGATAAGGCGGCGAGCCATGGTGGCGGAACCGTGAACGTCCCTTCCGGGACCTTCCTCACTGGTTCTATCCGCCTTCGATCCGGTGTAGAACTCCACCTCGACCAAGGCGCAACCCTTCTTGGCAGCTCTCATCGAAGCGACTATCAGCGCGGGAACTGGTTCTCGCTCATCCTTGCCAATGGCCTTCACAACATTGCCATTACGGGCACAGGCACCATCGATGGCAATGGCCACCTCCTTTCCCAGGATGTTCTTCGGATGGTGGATACCGGCGAGGTCAAAATTCCAAATAAAGGCTGGCGTCCGTCTGAGTTGGATCGTCCCCAAATCCTTGAGATCCAGAACTGCGCGAACGTGAGGATCGAGGGAGTCACCGTCTCTCACTCCTGCTGCTGGGTTCAAACCTATCGTAAGTGCGACCACTTGGCGATTCAGAGGATGAAGGTTGACAGCAAGACATACTGGAACAACGATGGCATCGATCTTGTGGACTGCCAACACGTAGTGGTCTCAGACTGCGACGTGGACGCCGCAGATGACGGAATTTGCCTGAAGTCGGAAGATCCAAAATCAGACTGCAGCGACATCGTCGTCGAGCGATGCCGAATCCGCAGCAGCGCGAGCGCAGTGAAGTTCGGCACCGCATCCTACGGCGGATTTCGTCACATCCGAGTAAGAGATATTTCGATCCGCGACACCTACCGATCAGCCGTCGCCCTTGAATCGGTGGATGGCGGCACTCTGTCCGATGTCTCCGTCGAGAATATCAAGGCGATCAACACCGGCAATGCCTTCTTCATCCGTCTCGGACATCGATACCTCAATGCTAATCCTGGCAAGGTCCAAAACGTCGTCCTAAAAGGCTTTGATGTCCAGGTGCCGCTGGGTCAACCCGACAAAGGCTATGCTTTCCCCGGCCCGCCGTTTCTAGAGCCCCACAACACCTGCCCAGCCATGATCGTCGGGCATCGAGATTCGCCTATTACCGGCATCCGGCTTGAAAATATCCACATACGCTTCTGCGGTGCCGGCGACAAGTCCGTCGCCTACCGCACGCCTCAGCAGGTTCCCGAGCGTCCGAAGGACTACCCAGACTTCACCATGTTCGGCGAAGTTCCCGCCTGGGCACTCTATCTGCGTCACGTCAAAGGCATTCAAATCCGCAACTTCACCGCCACCCTAGACGCCCCCGACTACCGCCCCGCCTTCCTCGCTGACGACGTCAACAACTTAACTACAAAGTTGGTAAAGGTCTCCGGGGCATCATCCGACGGGAACTGGCGATTCTCCGAGAAGCCCTGACTCCGCCCAGACGCATCCGCCATGATCGTACAAGGATCAACCTGGCTCACCAGCAAACTGAGGCTCTGGGTAGCCCGAAGGGCTTCTCTGATCCGCCTCGGCCCTCCTACCCTGAAAGGGTTCCCTTGCTGCAATGGCGCTCCTCTGGACCCGAATTCTGTTCGCCACCCTTCAAAGGGAATGAAAACCCTCCATGTTGTTCGAACGGAGGACGAGTAAATCGGTGTTGCAGCCCATTTGACCAGACTGCATTCCCTCGGAATAATCTCAATACAACAGGTACTTGGTCCGCTTCTTTAGGAACGCCCGGAATGGCTCCTGATACGACTCGATGATCTCGTCCACTGCCTCGCCAGCAGCAAGCCTCTTCACAACATCGCTTCGTCCAATCAGCTTCTTGCTTAGCGCGAAATCAATCTGCCCCGGATAAAGGTGTTGCAGCGCAACCCCGACTTCCAGCCCCAGCCTAATGGGATCCAAATGCTCCCGCTCCGTGATCACGAACCGGACTCCTTCAATTGTCACTCCCGCAAACTTTGACTCGGTAGGCGTGAAAGTCGTCGGATAGATGCGCACACCAGGAATGCCGCGCCGATTGAGTGCGGCAGCCAGGGCAGGCCCGTCGATGAAGTCGGCGCCAATCTGCTCGAAGGGAGCGTCGGTTCCGCGCCCCATGCTCAGGTTTGGTGAGTACTCCAAGAGGCACAAACCCGGATACAGCATCGCGGCATTGAGACTTCGCATGTTCGGTGACGGGTTCACCCACCGCGTCCCCGTACTGTCAAACCAGTCGCCTCGATCCCAATCCTGCATCTTTACCACGTGAAGGTCTGCACCGATTTCCCCCTCGCTATTGGCATAAGTTGCCAGTTCGCCCAGAGTGAGCCCATGACGCACCGGCAGGCCCGCAAGGCACCCGACAAAGGAGACATTCGCCGAATCCAGCGTCGGCCCCTCGACCCGAACTCCGGTAAGCGGGTTCGGACGATCCAGCACATAGAACTGGATTCCCGCCTTTGCCGCCGCTTCCATGGCGTACACCATCGTGGATTCATAGGTATAGAACCGCACCCCAATATCCTGGACATCGAAGACAAGAGCATCGACGCCGCGCAACATTTCCGGCGTCGGACGATCCACCTTGCCGAACAGGCTGTAAACCTTGATCCCGGTCTTCGGGTCGGCAGCGTCTTGAATGCCTGGGTGATCCACCGCACCTGCCCATCCATGTTCAGGCGAGAACAGCGCGGCTACATCAATCCCGGCTTCACGCATCGCATCCACATTGCGACGCCGCTTAGAATCCAAACCGGTGTGGTTGGTAATCAGTCCCACCTTCTTGCCAGCAAGGGGAGCAAAGTGGTCTGCTTCCAACACATCCAGACCCGTCTTAGTCGATCCCTGATGCTCGACTATCCGACGGCGGCTGGGGTTTGTCACCGTCTCGTTGTATCCGGTCAGCGTCACGCGCCGAGCGGTGATCCCCACCGAGGACGCGACAATCGTCGCCACCTTCGATCGGAGACTCAGCATCGAAGGGCGCGGCCCGTTGTGCACCGCGTTGGTCAGCAGAATCACGAACGTCTGGCTGCTCGGATCAATCCAGATCGATGTGCCGGTAAACCCAGTGTGACCGTAAGAGCCGATCGGAAACAGATCGCCGCGATTGCCTGAGTAGGGCGAATCGATATCCCAGCCGAACCCGCGCAAAATAGGCTGATCGGCAGGCGTCTGAGGCTCTGTAAACTTTTGCACGGTGGCGGGGCTAAACAGCCTTTTGCTGCCCAGCTTGCCCATGTTCAGCATCATCTGACAGAACTTCGCTAGGTCATCCCCGGTTGAGAACATTCCCGCGTGCCCTGCGATGCCGCCCATGTTGCGGGCGGTGGGGTCGTGAACAATTCCGCGCAGCATCTCCCCGGTCTTCTCCCATTTCTCAGTGGGCGCGATTCTCGGGACATTGGAGGAAGGCGGATTGTACATCGTGTCCTTCATCCCAATGGGCAGAAAGATTTCCTTCCGCGCATAGTCGGCAAGTGTCTGCCCCGTGCTCCGATGGATCAATTCGCCAAGCAGTTCAAAGTTAATGTCGCTGTAAACGTGCTGAACTCCAGGAGGGCCCTGGGGAGGATCGGTACAGGCGAGGTGAATGCCCGTTTCATAGCCAGTCCAATCCGGATAGAGCGGTACGTCTGGCCGAAGACCAGAAAAGTGGGTCATCAGGTTCCGGAGCGTCACATCGCTCTTGCCATTCTGGAACTCAGGAATGTAGTCGGTGACCTTGTCGGAGAGGCGGTACTTGCCTTGCTCAAACAGCTTCATCAGGCAGGATGTTGTGGAAACCACCTTGGTGAGCGACGCACAGTCAAACACCGTGTCCAGAGTCATGGGCTCAACCGTCGGCGTTTCCGACCGGTTGCCGTACGCCCTGCGGTGAATGATGTGTCCACGATGGCTCACGATGAGCACTGCGCCGGGAATGCGCTTCTCCGCAATCGCCTTGTTGACTGCATCATCAAGCGTTGCGGAACCGGAATAAGTCTGAATCGTCATCGCTGCCAGCACTACCATCAGCATGAGCCGGTAGGTTACCCACACACATCAAACATCGTGGGAACCCGTCTCTCTGCGGTCGTGTTGGTTGAATCAGGCGCTATGTAGGTTAAGATGGAGCCTTAAACACCATGAGATTCTCGGTTCAGCTTCTCACCCTTGCAATTCTTGTTTCCTTCGTCGCGATCGTCACGGGCTGTAAGCCCACGCAAAGCGATGACCGGTGCTTTGACCGCCTCTGGCGCGTGGCCCACTCCATCCAGATGTATTCCGACGACAACGACGATTCGTACCCGGATGCAAAAGGCTGGATGGACACCATGTCGAAGTTCGACAGTAGCCTTGAGCCCATGCTCCATGACCCCGAGCTCAAGGAAAAGGACGATTACGGCTACGCCTACCGAGACAAGGCTTCGAAAGTCAAATCAAAGTCAATTCCAAAGCCCGAAGAGTTTGAACTCGTTTTCGATAGCACTCTCACGGGCAGAAGCGCCCACGGTGAGCTGAATACGCTCCCTTCTCCAGGCAGACACAACGGTGGCAACAACATCGGATATCTAGACGGGCACGTGAAACACATCGAAAAAGAGTGACTCTGGAAGTGATCGCAGGTTCACATCCATCGCCTCAACCAAGTCGACACGTCGCACGTCAACACCAAAGGTCTTGCCTACGCGAAGCCCAGGGTTTGTGCGAAGCGCCTGCCCTGGGAACGAGCCGTATATATGGCTGGAGTCCGAGGCCGCTCTGCGGCCCCGCGAAGCGCAACAATCATTTAGGGCAGTCGATCAATTACTTCATGTGTCGCCCTAAGAGTGAGCTCAAACACTACGGTCGAAACAAACAACCCGAAATTGGTTGAATACTCCGTCGCAGGAGAAATCGCGCTCTTGAGTTCTGGTCGAGTGTCCCATTCTTTGACAAGATCAAAGGGGTTCCGTTGTGTATCGTATGTCATGTCCATGGAACCACCCCTAGTTGGTTAGGTCACTTTCCCTCTGACTTGATGTGTTCAAGTGCTTGAGCCAAGGTGAGATTATAGTGAGACCGATTTGCAAATCCCACTCGCCTTAACTTCGGCAAGTTCAGTAGAACACGTAAATCCCCGTCCTTGATAATTGTTCCTTCTGTAAAATTCACTGACTCCAATTCCCGGCAAGAGGCGATTGGAGATATTGAGTCAATCACACCACAATTCGAAAATGACAGATGCCTCAATTTCCTCAGGCTAGATATGGCGTCTAGACTAGTTATCGCTTTGCAATTTACCAGGCTGAGTGTTTCTATATTCGATAGGGTTGAAATGGGAGAAATATCAGACATATTCCTGAGAAAAGCTAAGTCCAAGCAATTGAGGTTAGGAAAAGACGTCACCGATGCAATATCCGTGATAGGTCCTTGGGCAAGTTTCAGCGTAGTAAGATTCTTCAACGGCTCAAGTCGAGTTAGATCCTTGTATGAATAGCCTTGAAGATGAACGTACGTTAGATTCGCGCACTGAGAAATGGAATTTCGGTTCTTTGAGAAATTTATAGTGCACTGATCCAGACATGGAAAGGCTCCAAAGTCTATAGGCTCTTCAGAATGCTCGTACAACTGAAGGCATACGAGATTGTGCAGTTGGTGTATTGGGTTTATGTTCGTGGTCAAATCGCCAAAGAGTCTTAGTGCTTTTATCGAGACGAAGTGGTCCAGAAATGATAACGAATACCATTTGGAGGAGCTTAGCTTTCGCAGAACGAGCTCTTCAATGCTATTTGATCGAACGTAAGGAAGAACGTCATCGGTCCACTCTTCCCGTAGCTTCATGACCTTACCGAACTGTCCGTCACTGACTTGAAATGTCATTATCGGCATGGATTGATTTCGCAATATATTCGATTCTCTGAATTATATTCGGTGGTCAGTCCGAACGGCCCCGGATGTTGACCCACCTAGAGTGTTAGCGCCTCTGACCGAATCAGTTCTGGATAGTCGTGCAGTTATGGCGCCTGATCGCGTTGGGCATCCTTCAGAGCTTCAACTAAGCTACTGTAGCGGATTTCGGACAAGTCATCCATTCGGACTGCGAACAAGTTTTTCTCTCTTGAGACAAGAGCCAGATCCGGAACGTCTTCGGCACCAGACCTAAACTCTGCCAAGACATAGGATCCGGGAGCACCCGGGGTTTCATAAATGTCTTCGAGACCCAGCACTTTCCAATTTGAGTAGGAGAACCCATTCGCGCGGGACGCCAACTCGAGGAAGTCCTCCGGAAGGGAGCATGAGATAAAGCTAAGGGCGTTTGAGATCCTCTCTGGGCTGAGTGGGGCAAGAGTGCCGGAGACCTTAAGGCCTGGAATAAGTTCGGTTTCAAATAATCCTACTTCAGCATCTGCGGGCGAGAATGAAGGCCCAAGTTCAGTTGATAGCACACGATCACACAAACGCAACCGCTCTAGGTTCGCGTTGAACATGATCTGAAATACATGCCCATTAACAGCCCAAACCTTTCCAACGGGGCTGGGTCCGCTACTTGACGAGCTAAGGATGGCAGTCCCGACTACAGCCTCACCCTCGGATTGCAATATTCTTTCTTGCGGGAAAGTAGCTCGGCCCCCATCCATTCGATACATATTCACTTCACGACCCTTTCCATGTCTTTGGACCAGGTTGACGGTGGATACATGGTGTTGGAAGACCTCCTGCAAGGCGAAAGGAAGGGCGCTCTGAATCGCGTTAAGCACTAATAGTTCGTGCTTGAGAAACAGCTCCTTTTGTGACTTCCAAAACCACCTCATGGCCAATAGGTACCTAGTTGACCACCCGCCCCGCCTATGATAGCGCCCTTCCAAGTATTTGGAATCCTTGTCAGGATTTTCTTCTGAAGTGAATATGAATCAGGGTTAAGAATCTTCCATTTCCTTGGCATGAACCGGTAACTATTCCCATCAGTAAAGGCATGCTCTATCCTCGACACGAAGTTCCCATTCCACATACTTCGTCCCTTGATAGCCCTACCAAGAGCCACATAACCTCTCCTCTCTACCACCCCACCAAACCACTTTGGCACGAAATGTGAGAATTCGAGTCCTCTACCCCTTAACTGGGATGCACCAACCCCACCCCCCGCGGCGATTTCGAAAAAGGTGAATCCAGTTGCTGCAAGATGATCTGAAGTTTCGAGGCCATGTGGATCCACGCTATCTCTCAGATAGCTTGCATAAGCTTTCATGGCTGATTGTATTGGTGAAGGAAGTCCCGGAAGATTGCCTTGCAGCGGGATCGCCGCGAACAAATCCTGCCCCTGGGACTCTACCGCAGCGTATCCAGTGGCCAAGCCATTCAGAATTCCCTTTGCAGAAAAGTCGAATTCACCGGGCCACAGACCGCAATCATCAACCAGAGATACCGGATTGTCATCGCAATAGGCATAAACATTCACCCCACCGTCCAACCCAACTGGATCACGCTCAGTCCACCTACCCGTCACAGGGTCGTAATAGCGATGGGTGCAGTAGACAAGACCACTGGTTCCGTCGGTATAGCATCCGAACTGGCCCTTGTACTGAAAAGGCTGGCTCGTCGCCCGGTTGAGAACCGCGGGGCCGGTCAGCGCTGGCGGGGTCCAGACCACCTGGCCGTACGCGTCGTAAAACACTGGATAGGCTGTTGAGCCTTGGAAGGCCCCGCTGCTGTAGTAGTTCTCTGCCGAAGACACACAGCTTCCGTTGGGATCAAAAAGCAGGGTTCTGGCACTGTATCCAAACCGATCAAACTCCATAATCAGACCGGTTGGGCCGTAGAGGTAGAGAACGCCGGTGTCCCCTGTGGGGAAGTCGGGCTGTGAAAGCTGAGTCAGAGGATATGTGGCTAGCTGCCGGTAGATCAGATCGGCCCCATCGTAAACGAAGAACTGGGTGTCCTTAGGCGCGCTCCCTCCGCCAATACTTTGGGAGAGCCCAGAGCGTCGGCCGAGGTGATCGTAGACCATTGAGGCGGAGAAGGCCTGACTTCCACCACCGGCAGAAGTCCCTGAGAGACTGGAGAGTTCGCCGAGAGGGTCGTATGTCGCAGTGTTGCCGTTAAACTGCGTCATCTCACCGGTAGTATCGAAACCGAGTGAACTGTAGCCTGCGAGGTTCGCGCTGGTGAGCCGGTCCGACAATGGATCAACCGTCAGACTATGGTTCCGGATTTGGGTTAGGTTCCCGCCGCCATCGTACGTATGGGTAAATGCGATGCCGGTGTAAGCAGCATCGGCCCAGTTTTCGCTGATGAGCCTTCCCCCATTGTCGTAACCCCAAGTTGCTGAACCAGTCCCATATGTTGATAGTCCAGTCGTTGAAGAGCCGGGCTGCGTGAGTGCGGCAAACGTCATACCGGTCCGGTCTCCGAGCATGTCGTACGTGATGTTCGTGAACGCAGAGATGATCGTGTGAACGACACCGGAAGATTCCGTAAAGGAGTATCCGGCTGGAGCGTAAGGGTCGACCGTGCCGTCTACAGAAAGGTTTAGTTCCGAGGTTATCTGTCCAAGCGCGTTATAAGCATAAAGTGTGGTCGCTTTCATGGACCGCACGGCCTTAACGCGTCCGTTAGGGTCGTACTCGTAAGTGGCGTATGCTAGCGGCTGACCAGAGGAAACAGCGACATCTGTCGATCCCGGGTAGACATAAATCGAAGTGACCCGTTTAGCCGCATCGTATAAGTAATTGTAAGTAACACTTGCGACGTTAGGCAGGCTGGATACCGACCATGGTTGGAGGATCACCAGCATCTGACTGCGTGTTCCATCCGCGTTGTAAGTGTAGGAGATATTCGTCGGCCCCGTCCCCGAAGACAAGAGCCCAGACGCTAGGACAATCGGGGTAGTCAAGTCTGAAGTTAAACTTCCCGTACTGTCAAAGGTGTAGTTATGCTCCACGTAGCTCCCGCCATCCGGAGCGATACTTTCAATATCTGTAATCCGACCAAAGCTATCGTAGTTCAGGACATCCGACTCGTTGAGCCAATTGGTAGCTGGATCAAACACTGTCGCGCTTAAGGGTAGGTCAGGATCCGTAGAGGAATACGAGATATTTGTGCTTCGGTTATCCTCTCTGCCAAGTGAACTTATTAAACTCCCCGTTGGTCCTAGTGTATCGGTCTGCGTGAGCAGATTCGCTCCCGATCCGTACACAGTTTTGATGGTTCGAGCCGATGGGCTTATCGTAAACGAATGCATCAAATTGTTATTGCCGTTGATCAGACTCGTCAGGGCTGAGTTTCCATCCAGAGTCGAAACGTTGGATAGCAGGTTTGCATCCTTTGACGTTGTCAGCTGAGCTTGCGAATCGAACTTGTTCGCGGCCACTGTGAGCTGTGTTCCGTTCTGAGAGACAACAGTTGAATTGGAAGGCTGTCCATCCACCAGATGCGAAAATTGGTAGCTGAGGCCTGTAGGCAAGGACATTTGAACAAGTTGGTTGTACTCGTTGTATTGTTGGCTGGTTTGATTGGTAAGCGGGTCAGTAGTGTTTATGAGTCGAAGCTGCGGATCATATTGGAATTTTGTAACCGCCAGTGTCGGGCTTGTTACAGAGTAGGGACGACCGAACATCTCTGGCCCCGTGGAGCTGTAGTCATAGTTCGTCGTTCCGGTTGAGTCAGCGACTGATGCAATGTCGCCCATTGAAGTGTAGGTAAAGGTGATGATATTGCCAGTCGGCGTTGTGACCGTGTGCAAATATCCCAATAGTCCCCCACTTCCAGATGCGGAGTAATAGGTGTAAGTAGTTGCAGTAAGGGTTGTCAGATCATTTCCAGATTCCTGATTTGATGTTAAGAGACCCAGCGGAGCATAGGCCGGATATGACCATGCGTATGTAGTGAAGTTGCCATACGGATACACGACCTTCGTTGGGTTTCCGTGTGAATCCGTGGTGATCGATATAGCGTTGCCTTGCGGGGGTATGACCGTGGACGGAATTGCAAGACTGCCACTGGAGTAGGAATACGAGGTTGTGTCCCCAGCTGCTGTGGTTGTTGTAGCAATTCGATTGAATGCCGGTTCCGAGGTGATTGAGAAGCTGTCAATGGAGTTGCCAGAAGCATCGGCGATCGATAGCGCTCCTGCACCGGCGGCGGTATGGGAGGAAGACCTCACGTAGTTTGTTCCGTCAGTTCTGCTCAAGACTTGACCCGTTTCGGTGCTGTAGGTAATCGTTGCAGTCGACGCGGCGTTTTGCGGATCTACGGTGGATACCTTCCACAAGTAGCTGGCTGAGCCTATTGGGGTGTATGAATACGACCACTCCGCATTCGACCCATTGACAAACGAAACCGTCGAGAGTTGGCCCGAGACGTAGCCCAAGGTGCGGGTATTCATTGACGCGTTGTCGGTGACGGACGACAACAGCCCACCCGAGTAGCTGAGCACCAATAGAGGTGTTGATGACGACCCAGTGACTGAGTTATCGATCGATGACAGCACCGGTTCGATCTGACCGGAGACTGATGAATAGTGAAGATTCAGTTGACTACCGTTATCTTCGATTTCGGTTTGAAGCCGGTACCTGCCGTCGCCGGAGGGTTGCGCAAAAATATCTTGAGCGAGGCCGGAATGCGCCAGTTGGATCTGAGTGTAAACGCCAACAGTGGAGGAAGCTTGGCCAAAGGCTTTGTAAGGAGCCCCGTTTGGCGTCGTGAATTGTACGACAGTTCCAGCAGTGACCTGGGAAGGGGGAGTAAGAGTTTCTGATGAGCCATTGGGGTAGACAAGCTGAAGAGGACCCCAACTGCCAGGAGTTTGAGGAACGATCCAATAATCCCAATTGTGGGTCCATCCGGCAGGTAATCCCGGCGAGGATAGATTTCCGGCCGCCATGGCCGTCCGGTACTTCCGGCTAAAAATGACATCGCTGCCGGCGGAGTTAGCCACGTCAACGTCCGCTCCGGTATCAACTTGAATCACTCCAAAAGCCAGATTCTCCGAAATGGCGGCAGACGGTCCGCCAGGAGCGCTTGAGGCGTCAACGGGCTCCAAAGCGGACATCCAGTTTGGAAGCGTCATCGAGGTTGGAAGATATCCTAGTGGCGGGTTTGGAACGATGTTGATCGGGTAGAAAGCTGCGGCAGTGCTCGGAGTTACCGTAAGATTTCGAGAGACTGACTGTCCGGATTCTGCCCCCGAGATCGTGCAGGTCGAAGTGCTTCCAACCGGTTGGCTAGTAATTGTAAAGGCAACTGATGTTGCGCCTGATGGGATGGTTGCCGTAGAGGGAACCGTCGCTACGGTTGTGTCGCTCGAGGACAATGCAACCACAAACCCTGAACTTGGAGCGGAACTGCTGATGGACACTGTGCCGGTAGCGTTCGTGCCTGAAACGACGGATCCAGGGGCAATTGCCAGTGAAGTGAGGGTCGGCGCATTGACGGTAAGCGTTGCTGTACTGCTGGCTGAATTCAGAGTTGCGGTAATGATTGGCGACGCCGTTGCCGAAACCGGAAAGGTAGTTACGGTCGCCATCGCGGAAGTTGAGCCTCCAGGAATTGTCAACACAGACGGGACCGTAGCTGCCGCCGTATTGCTGGAAGTCATCGCAATGGGCAGTCCACCTGTGGGTGCTGGGCTACTAATCGACACGGTAGCCGCAGATGAAGTTCCACCAACAACTGAGGTTGGCGAAAGGACGATTCCGGTCAGGGTAGGCGCCGTAACAGCAAGGGTCTTATTCGCCGAATAAGACCCGTAGGTCGCAGTGATGGTGATGTTGGCGTTTGCCGCCACGGCGGAGGTGGTGATCGTAAACGCGGTGTTCTCTAACCCAACAGGGACGGTGACAGAAGCTGGAACGACTGCATTTGCGTTATTCGAGGACAGGTTAACAATTGCTCCGCCGGTGCCGGCTGGCAAAGGTATCAGGACCTTGTTGGACGTCGATGATGTACCTCCTACAAGTGTGGAAGGATTTAGCTGAATCGCGATGTGACTGCTTGTGTTATCAGTGAATGGGGTCGTTGCGGTTCCGTTCCCAGAAGCAGTAATCGTGACAATGACTTGGCTAGACCCTGAGCCAGCCGTAATCGTGAACGAGGCGCTGCTTGCCCCGCTGGCAACGGTTACAGTTGCGGGCACAGTCACAATGGAATTAGAAGACGAGAGGGTAACCAGAAACCCACCACTGGGCGCAGTTCCATTGAGCGTGACGGTTCCAGTTGCAGTCGCAGGTCCAACAACGGCACTCGGATTGGCAGAGACCCCGACTACAGCGAGTGCCGCCACCGTGAGCGGAGCGGTAGCCGTCTGCCCTCCAGCTGTTGCCGAAATGGTCACGACGGAAGCTGGCGACGTCACTGGAACTTCGATCACGAACGACGAGCTGCTGAGGCCAGCCGCAACGGTTACGGATGCGGGCACAGTTGCCACAGCCGTATTGCTTGAGGACAAGGTCACTACAGTGCCGTTGCTTGGTGCGGGGGAAGCGAGCGTCACGGTGCCGGTTGAGACGCCTCCAGGACCAACCGTCGTTGGAGATAGGCTAACAACCGTGACTGTATTGGGAGAGACAGTCAAATTCGCCGAATAGGATTGGGCCCCGGCAACGGCGGTTATCGTGGCTGTAGTGGTTGAACTTACTCCCACCGAACTAATTGTGAAGTTTGCGGTCGTCGCCCCGGCTGGGATAGTTGCTGTGGCAGGCACTGCTGCAGCGCTTGCATTGCTAGAAGAAAGCGATACTGCAAATCCACCTGTTGGGGCTGGCCCGCTGATCGTCACTGTACCGGTTGCGTTTGTGCCTGATATCACTGATCCAGGAGCGATTGACAGCGCACTAAGAATCGGTGGAGAAACCAAAAGTGTTGCGGTGCTCGTCGCAGAGTTGAGTGTTGCCGTGATTACGGCAGTTGCCGTAGATAACACTGGAGACGTGGTTACCGTAACCGTCGCGGAGGTTGATCCACCAGGGACGGTGACTGATGCCGGGACGGTCGCCGCAGCAGTATTGTTGGAGCTCAAAGCAACGGCGAGTCCTCCGGTAGGTGCCGGGTTGCTGATTGCTACCGTTGCCGTTGAGGAAACCCCGCCCACAACCGTAGTGGGAGACAAGGTGACGCCGGTGAGCGTTGGTGCGGTAACTGTAAGAGTCTTTGTGGCCGAGTAGGAGCCATATGTCGCCGTAATGGTGATGCTTGTGTTTGCGGCAACGGGCGAAGTTGTGATCGTGAAAGGCGTGTTCTCAAATCCAGACGGCACTGTGACGGAAGCCGGAACGACCGCGTTGGGGCTACTGGAAGACAGATTTACAACCGCGCCGCCCGACCCTGCTGGCAGCGGAATGAGGACCTTATTGTTGGTCGACGACATACCTCCGACCAGCGATCCAGGATTTAACTGAAGTGCGATGTGGCTACTCGTATTGTCAGTGAATGTCGTTGTCGCAGTTCCGTTTGCAGTCGCAGTGATCGTGACGATTACCTGGCTGGACCCTTGGTTAGCGGTAATCGTAAAGCTAGCAGTGCTGGCTCCGCTTACCACTGTCACGTTGGCCGGTACCGTGACGATGGAATTAGACGAGGAGAGACCCACCACAAATCCGCCTGACGGGGCGTTACTGGTGAGCGTCACCGTACCTGTCGCCGTGGCCGGCCCAATAACCGATGTCGGGCTCGCGCTGACACTCGATATTGACTGAGACCTTGCAACATTTGGGATGCAAAGCAGGATCAGGAAAAGCCCACAAGCGTACGCCTTGAATATCCCCAGTGGCTTGATGTATTGAGAAGAATGCATATTTATGGTATCTTTGCCTCGCATAAAAGGAGTCAATAGGGTCACTTTAGCTTTGCAGCTTGGGTTTTATTGCCAACATTGAATCTATTATATGCAGAAAGATAAAAGAGTCTATCACCTATTCCACCGTATTGCCTAGTATATTTGCAAAAGTACCGAGCAATATACTCAGTTAATTGTGTCAGTTCGTTGGGTGCTGATGTAGAATTTGGCGGAGCCAGGCCACTTAGCGTCCGGCCAGATTTTTGACTCTTGTGGACCATTTTCAGAGAGGGCTCAATTCTCGAATTGGAATCTCCACTAACCACAAACCCGCACTCAACGTTGTAGGCTGTCCACGTGCCTAGCGTTCTTCTCGCCGCCGCGATGTGCGCCGTCGTCTCGTCCCCCTCCTCCCTGCCACCCGCCCTAAGTGGGGTTCATCGGCTATTAGTGCTGGGCGACAGCATCACCTACTCAGGTGGATACGTCGACGTGATCGACTCATTCTTGCGCCGAACGGCTCCCAAGTCCAAGGTTGAGATCATCAACATCGGACTTCCCTCCGAAACCGTTTCGGGGCTCACCGAACCAGGACACGCCGGTGGCGCATTCCCTCGTCCCGACCTGCACGAGCGGCTCGCTCGCGCCATTAAGAAGGTGCATCCAGACATGGTGCTGGCGTGCTACGGCATGAACGACGGCATCTATCACCCACAAGACACCGCCCGATTCAACGCCTATCGCAAAGGAATCACCTGGCTTGCTAAGGAAGTCAGCTTCGCGGGAGCAAAACTCTGGCTGGCAACCCCTCCGCCGTTCGATCCGGTTCCCGTGAAGGACAGCCTGTGGCCCGCCGGGAAAGATGTCTATCCTTCGGGCCATACGTTCGAGGGATACGACGGCGTCCTCGGCGCCTACTCCGAGTGGCTGGTTTCTAAGCGAGATGACGGCTGGAAGGTCATCGACTTTCACGGCCCCCTCAACGCATACCTCGCCGAGCAGCGCAAGACTCAGGCAACCTTCACCATGGCGGGAGACGGCGTCCACCTCAACGAAACCGGCCACCGAATCATGGCCCAGGAAGTCCTGAGAGCCTGGGGTGTTGAGGCGTCGATGCTTCCTCCAATTCATCCAGATCTTCCTGGCAGAGACGCCTTTCCCGAGGGAGAATTCGACAAGCTGGTCCACCTGAGACAGCGAATCCTCACCGATGCCTGGCTCTCCGACATCGCGCACAAGCGACCAGGAATGCCACAAGGTCTCAAACTCGAGGATGCGCTGAAGCAGGCAACCGAGATTGACCACACCCTAGCCGTCATGAACTCCTCGCTTCCTCCCCTTTTCCCTGGCACCGTTTCTGACTACCACGGATTCAACCGACACGACTTCACTGTGGATGGCATTGATGCGATCGTAGTGACTCCCAAGTCCGTCGCAGAGGCGCCCACCAAGCCATGGATTTGGCGGGCAGAGTTCTTTGATCATCGACCCGAGCTAGACCTTGCTCTTCTCGCAAAGGGCTTTCATCTGGTCTACATCAATGTAGGAAACACATTTGGTGCCCCATCGGCAATGAAGCATTGGGACGCGTTTTACTCCGTGCTGACGAAAACCTATGGCCTGTCTAACCGCCCCGTACTCGAGGGCCTCTCTCGGGGAGGTCTGTACATCTACAATTGGGCAACAAAGCACCCCAACTGTGTTTCGGTTTTATACGGAGACAATCCCGTTTGCGACTTCAAGAGTTGGCCTGGCGGTAAAGGCAAGGGACCAGGCAGCGCCGATGACTGGAAAAAGTTGATCTCCGACTACGGATTCAAATCGGAAGCCGAAGCGATGGCCTATCGAGGCAACCCGCTGGATAACCTCAAGCCACTCGCGGAAGCCCACGTTCCCATCATCCACTGCGCCGCAGACGCCGATGAAGCAGTTCCGTACGAGGAGAACACCGTCGTCCTCAAACAGCGCTACGAAAGCCTAGGTGGAGAAATCAAAGTCATCGTCAAGCATGGCTTCAAGCACCACCCCCACGGTCTCGACGACCCGACTCCGCTCGTTGACTTCATCACGGCCCACTTAAAAACCTGAGATTGATGCCACATTCATCATGGGCCTAGACATCCTGTGATCAAGTCAACTAGCCACAAACCGTATAGGCGGGCCAGAGCAGGCCAATGGAGGTTCCCTCTCTCGCCATGCTCGTAGCGGTGGAGGAAGGCAATCCGCAACGCCTTGCCTCAACCCAACTCACTTCGGAAACTTGGGGTCGCGCAACAGGGCCTCAACCTGGAGCCAATGGTAGCGATTGTGCTGCACCGTCGCATCCAAGTAAGCCAGAATCGACGGTCTCAATGGGCCAGTCGGAGGTGTGACCTTGATTCCCTTGAGCTGCTTCTCATTGGCGTACTCAAGAATCACCTGAAACGCCTCAAATTCATCGTAGAGATGCTGGAGCACATGGCCCAGGGCTCCGTGGTGAGGCATCGGTTGAAACTTCTTCGGTACCGGCAGCTTAAACCTGGCGCCCGGGCTCAATATCCCCACCACCGTTCGATCGCTAAAGGAGTAGCTGAGTTCCTTGTTCACCTCTTCCCCGGCGGGAGGCGCTGGTAAGAGCTCACGCATTAAGATGGGGCTTGTGGTGGCATGCACTCGAATCAGGTGGTCAACAATATCGACGATGGACCACTGCTTTGGGTCAGGTGTCCAGCGAAGCTGGGCATCGGTGAGTCCATCCAGCCGCTGATGGGCGGCGGAGACTACTGCTTTCTGACGATCGACGATGATCTGTATTTGGCGTCGCAGCTGCGGCATGTTCCCCTCTTAAGGCACCACAAGCATACGTACGCCACAACCTGGCAGTTACGTTGCCGCACACAAGCTATTCGTGCGCAACTTGAATATGAAACTCCAACCGAACCTCGTAAGGTCGCGGCCAGGGCAGCCAAACTTTTGCCCCTGTGACCCCCGTAAACCGATATTGCTGATCCCCGGCCATGAAGGTCCGATTCAAAAGGCCCTTATCGAAAAAGGAGCGAAGCTGCTTGATGAGGTCGCGAGAGACATAGGTGTTCACCTCATCCCACTCATCGCCATAAATCTCTTCGTGATGCTCTGGCGCTACCAGCTGATAGGCAGAGTGACGCGTGTATTTGTGATACGCATAGTCGTCCACAAATCGGTGAATGAGAAACTCGCGCTGCGCAACTTCGCGGGCTAGTGGATCTGTCTTCGACTTTCGAGCCAGCAAATACACATTCGCCGCAGGAATCGCGGTGCCAATCGTGTTGCCAGCCGTGTTCCATCCTGCGTAGGAAAGGAGGCTGATGAATCTGCCCTGCTCCCAAAGCGCATTGAACAGTTCGGGATCAGCGGTTCCATCGTTGGCTAAGTTGATGTCAGCCACGGCAACCGGCATATCTTGGTCTAGCTCCGCCTTGAGCTGGTCAGCAAAGTTGAGGAAGCTTGCTTCGCCACGCTTGGGAGTGTTCAAGAAGAGAGTGTAGTCAAATTCACCCGTTGCTCCCGTGGGCCGAGCTCCACTGGCGAAAAGCTGTTCGGACAGGCTCTCCTCAATGCGAATCGCCTCATAGTTGGCAAACTGGTTCTTGCCATTCTCATCCGAATACATCACCCGTACTCGCGGTGTCCACTTTGCCTCTTTGAGGAGGGCCCGGCTAAGCAAAACGCTCGAAAGCTGATCCACTCCTTCGCAAAGGTAAATCTTGTAGTCCAACCCGAGGGCTCGAACATAGCGCCGAAGATCCTGGGTCTCCACCACATGGGGGCCGAATTGCTTTGCGTCGTCCTGGCCTATCACGAGAAAGTCGACGGCATCCTCTTGAGTCAACTTGATGAGCTGCCGCTGAATCGCGTGGTCTCTAGCCCTAGTGGCTTCGTATTGCTCGATCTGCGCTTGAGGAACTTCCTTTTTAAGACCGTCCAGTTCCGCTTTGGCGCTTGGACTCGGGTTCCGATCTACGATGTCCTTGAGCTCTTCAATCCGAGCAATCTTGAAGCGCGTCGCGTAGGCTTTGCGAGTCGCGGTTGGGGCCAGCCGCATCGTTGAGCTGAACAGGTACATCTTGACCCGCGGATAGTGCTTCTTGATGTCAACCAGTCGCTGGAGGCGGCGCATCGCAACGACGGTCGAGGTATCCAAAACTCGAGAGGCGATCAATCCTCCGTAACAGATCATGTCCGTGCTGACAACCAGCGCGGAGACGTCACTAAGGTTTTGGTCTTCAAGCCAGTCAAGAATTCGGTCAGGATTTCCCTGAGTGGTAAACCGCCCGAGCGCCTCGTAAGTTGGCATTCTGACGTCAACTCCGTCGATCCGCCCGATCATCTGAGCGAACTGGCCGGCGGCGGGCCGACTGTCAAGTGGCACCAGCAAAATGCGCTCCGCATTTGCCGCGGCTGCTGCAGCCACGAGCAAAAGCAAGACGAACCACCTCATCGGACGATTAACTTACCATGCTCGGCAAGAAGCCGAATACCGTAGAAATAGAGGGCATCACCCCTTAGCGCGCTTTCGAGCGAAAGAACGCAGCACAATCGCGACAGAATTGAGGACGAGAAGGGCCATCATCAGAACCAAGATTGCCGTGGCAGCATCCTCATTAAAGGCGTGCTTGGACTCCTCGGCCCAGTCGAAAATCTTGATCGGTAGAACCGTGTACCGGTCATCAATGCTCTTCGGCGCGGAAGAAACGTAGGCCGCCGCACCGACGACGATGAGAGGTGCCGTCTCGCCAACTGCACGAGAAACAGAAAGAATCACGCCGGTCAGAATTCCAGGCAGGGCGGGGGGCAAAACCTGGTATCGAATCGCCTGCCAATAGGTGGACCCCAACGCTAAGGAGCCATCGCGGTAACCCTTGGGAACGGCACGAAGCGCCTCCTGCGTCACGATGATCACCATCGGCAATATCAGCAGGGACATGGTCAGCGCGCCAGAAATTACACTTTCCCGCAGCGCCAGCCATCTTACGAAGACCGCCAATCCCAACATTCCGTAAACGATTGACGGTACGCCAGCCAAATTGGCAATGTTGAGCTGGATGAATTCAGTCAGCTTGGACTTTCGAGTATTGAATTCCTCAAGGTAGATCGCCGCGGCAATGCCCAGTGGAACGGCAATCACAAATGTGATCGCCATGACCCACAGGCTCCCAGCAATGGCTGGCCATATCCCCGTCCGGTTCGGTCGGGATGAGAGACCATCCGTTAGAAAATGGAGGTTGAGCCGACCCATTCCATCGGAAATAATCCGAAAAACAAACAGGATCAGGATGAGAAAGCCAAGAGACGCTGCCCCAAAGCAGACTGCTCCGAAAAGCCAATCCGCCCGCTTCCGGCGGCTAAGCCGCGCCCGTCCCGTTGTTTGAATCACGAATACACCTGCCGGAACTTCTTCACCAATTTGGAAGCCAGGAGGTTCATCACCATCGTGAAGAAGAATAGGGTGATGCCAACTGCGAAGATCGAGTTGTATCGTACCGATCCAACGTCGGCATCCCCTTTACTGGTGGCCACGATGTAGGACGTCATCGTCTCAATCGCCTTCGCGGGGTTAAAGGTCAAGACCGGATTGGCACCAGCTGCCAACGTAACCGCCATTGTCTCTCCGAGCGCTCGAGACAGGGCCAGGATAAAAGACGCCATGATCCCGGATAGGCCGCTTGGCAGCACAATCCTGGTGATCACTTCCATTCGTGTCGCTCCGAGGCCGTATGCTCCTTCGCGCAAAGAGTGAGGAACGGCAGAAATGGCATCCTCGCAAAGGGACGAGACCAGGGGCAGAATCATGATGCCGACCACAATGGCACCGGAGGCAGCGTTGGAAGACTCGATGCTCGGCACAAAGTGCTTGAGAATCGGAGTCACAAAGAACAGCCCAAAGTAGCCGTACACAACGGTTGGGATGCCTGCCAACAGCTCAAGAGTTGGCTTCAGGAAGTTCCGTACCTTGGGGTGGGCATACTCGCTGAGGTAGATCGCACTCAGGAGCCCAAGAGGTACCGCAAAAATTCCAGCCCCCACCGTGATGATTACCGTTCCAGCGATAAGCGGAACCACCCCAAACTTTCCAGGCTCAGGAGTGGGGCTCCAGGTTGTGCCAGAAAAGAAGTCGATCGGAGGAACCGCGTTGAAGAAGGGGATCGACTGGGAAATCAGAACCGAAATGATTCCTACCGAAGTGACAATTGAGATCAGGGCGCACAGAAAGCAGAACCACTTGACCAGTCCCTCACTAAGCCCTCTCATGCGCATGTGACGCGAAAAGAGCCGGCTCTTCGGTGTATCGGACGGAGG
This sequence comes from uncultured Armatimonadota bacterium, assembly GCA_903927025.1. Lineage (GTDB taxonomy): Bacteria > Armatimonadota > Fimbriimonadia > Fimbriimonadales > Fimbriimonadaceae > Fimbriimonas. The sequence continues at coordinate 83,693 of CAIYLG010000007.1, read as the reverse complement.
AACAGTCATCAATTTCCGATCCTATTTCCCCTGAACCCTTGTGTAGAGATCCTTCAGCCGGGTGCCCGGCACCACGCGAGCGAACATCGTCCCCGCCAATTCTTGTTCCACGTGCTTCGCAACCGCATCGTGAAGTTCTCGGGGCAGAACCACGTACCTGGATTCGCGCACGTCGGCATCCCCTTTACCAGAGAGAGCAAACTTTACGAATGCCTGAACCTGCGGCTTGGTGTCGTAAGAAGCCTTGTTCACATAGAGAAAAAGCGGCCGTGATAGTGGCGCGTATTTGCCGTCGGCAATCGTGGACTCTGATGGCGTAATGGGTCCGTTGCCAGAGTCAATCGGCACGATCTTTACCTTGTCCTGGTTCTCCATGTAGTAGTTGAACCCAACATAGGCCATCGCGTTTTTGTCTCCGGCAACCGCCTGGATAATTGGATTGTAGTCTTGGTCTTTCTGGCAGTCCGCGCGAAGATCATCCTTCTTTCCGTTGACGGCCTCCGTGAAGTACTCGTAGGTGCCGTGGTTGTCGGTGGGACCATGGAAGACAATCGGGCTCTGCGGAAAGCCTGTACGAATATCACTCCAAAGCTTAACGGTGCTAGCCGAACTCCAAGCTCGCTTGAGTTCGGCCATCGAGAGGTGATCGACCCACGAGTTTTGGGGATTCACGACCAGAGAAACTCCATCGTAGGCTATAGGAATCTCGATGTAGGCGATCCCCTTGATTCTCAGCTCAGCATCCTCTTTCCTCTCGATTGGGCGAGAAGCTGTGGCAATATCAATCTCCCCTCGGGAGAACTTCTGAAAGCCGCTGCCAGTGCCAGATTTATTGACGGATGGATTCGCTTCTGGATGTTCCGCCTTGAAGTCCTCGGCCATTGCTTGAGCAACAGGGAACACGGTTGTGCTGCCGTCGATCACAATATCTCCGCTTCCAGAAGCCGATATATTGCCCTCGCACCCTGTGATGGCCACTCCGAAAATGAGGCTGGCAACAATCCATTCGGGCACGGCAACTTTGCTCATCCTTTGATCAAACAGAATACAAAACAGGTTCGAACCTACCGATTTTGTGTTAAGAGAATGTTAAGAGTCCTAAGCGCCGATTTTACTAGGTTCGGCTCATTTCAGGCTAGAATGAACCTAAGATGAGGCGTGAATGGAGCGGCTGGATAAGGGCGCGCCAGTGGGGAGAGTTTGAAAAGCTCGCCAAGTCGGAACCGAGCCAGAGTTTGGCAGATACCGTCGCAGAGCTTGAGCTGGGCTTTCCTGAAAAGCAGGATCGAAGAGTCCTGCGCAAGGTGCTGTTTCTCTTGGCGCAGGCTGGCTATCAGCCTTCGGACATCGAAGATGCTTCCGTCGGCGTGGAGCAGGAGCTGCCGCCGCCGCTCAACGCATCCTTTTTAGTGTCAGCGGATGGCGCTGGCGAATCCGCAATCACTTACAGCAGGGAGCAAAGGGGCCGTGTCAGCTGGTTGATAGCCCACTTCAACAATCGCGATGGCGTGACCAGGGCAATCGAGGACACTCTCAGCGTAGACGAATTTCACGTCCGCCTCGGCCGAATGCGCAAGCTCCAGCCGGAACCGACTCTGTGTGCCGAGGTTCCCGTCGAGTACGCCCTCGCTAGGTTGGCACAATCAGTTTCTAAGACCAAGAGCATGCCTTCCGTGATGGCCTACTGGCGTGCCGCACTTCCAAAGGAAATCGACTTCGACCATCCAGCCGAAAAACTTCCTCGGACCAAGGAGACGATTCCGGATCTTAGGAAGCTGATTCCCAAACTGCCAGCGGCGTCGCTTTGGAGGCTCGAATTGGGAAGCGTTGCTCCAGCCCTTGAGAAGTTCCTCGAAGAACATGGAGCCACCGCAACCGAAGAACAGTTCAACAGCCTGGACTGGTGGAACGAAGTGATGGCACCCCACCGAGAGCAGCTCTTCACCCAAGAGGTCATCGACGATCACCACACACGCCTCCTCGATGTCGCCTACCTCATGCATTTAAAGGGGCTCGGAAACTTTGGCGAGGTTTTGGCGGTTGCAGATGATCTGGTAGAAAACCGTGCCCACAGCGCCTATGCACAGTGGATGGCATCAAAGACGCTGATTCTACTTTTTGAAACATTGAAACGTGAGAGCGCAAAGGAGCGACGAAGACCAGCCGGCGGAAGCCGAAGCTAGGATAGGCATTGACCCGACCGAAGAGTTCTAACCCCTCCCGAAGAGATTTCATCCGCTGGATGGCAGCCGGTGCGACCTGCACCGTCCTCCCCCTTGCAACAGCTAGCTACAGCACTGGCTGGGTCTCGGTGGAGCGGCATGAACTGGAATTGCCGCAGTGGGACGCGAACGGATTCAAGGTCGCTTTGTTGGCGGACCTCCACACTAATTCTCCGCGCGAAGTAATCCACGCCAGCCATGCGCTTGAGTTGGCCATCGCCGAAAAGCCGGACCTCATTGCGTTGCCTGGCGACTTCGTCAACTGGGGCGACACCCCTCACCTGAACTTTGTACGCCAGGCTCTGGAACCTCTCCACGAAGCCAAATGCCCCGTCGTGGCAACCCTCGGCAACCATGACTACGACTGCCGGAATATCAGCGGGATCATTGAAGCGGTCTCCAGCAGCTCCGCGAAGGTCTTGCGAAACGGCGCCATCGAGGTGCGCGGAGTAACGGTCGCGGGAGTGGACGACGCCATCGCCCACCGACACAAGCCCCAGTTTCTCGCCGATGCAAGCTTCTCAAAGTCGCTCCTCACCCTCTTCCACGAGCCAGACTTCGTCGACACATTGCCAACCAATGTGAGCCTCCAGCTCAGCGGGCACAGTCACGGTGGCCAGATATGCCTTCCCAATGGCCGACCCCTACATACACCAAGAGGGGCGTGGAAATACTACGCCGGCTACTATCCAGAAGCCAAGGTTCCCCTGTATGTCACCCGAGGCATCGGCACCGTTGGCCCAAGGATGCGCCTCTTCTGCCGGCCCGAAGTCAGCATCTTAACGCTGCGCAGCGCTTAGGAAACGCCGCCCGCCCGGGTACAACCTGGTGTCATGCGTTTTCGAGATTGGGCCCTTCTGCTCGGCACTGCCGGTGTAGCCACCGTCACCTACGGAGCACTTGTTGAGGCTCGCAATCTCGTCCTAGAGCGCAAGTCCCTTACCCTCCCCCTTTGGCCAGACCGACTCTCCGGATTTAAAGTCGCCCTACTCACTGACTTTCACATCGGCAGCCAATGCTCCATTGAAATGGCGCAGCGTGCCATCTCCATGGCGATTGACGAGAAGCCGGATATGGTTGTCCTCGCCGGAGACTTTGTGGAGTCCTGGCAGACCGCTTCGTACGGCCAGCTCATGGAATCCCTTGAACTCCTTCTGCTCATGCAGGGCAGCGTCGTTGCCGTACCAGGGAATCACGACTACGAGAATGGAACTCCTGACCTGCTGGAGCCAATCTTCAGCGACCTCCACATCACCCTGCTTCGAAACCAGATCTGGGAGCACAAGGGTGTTGCATGGGTAGGCATTGACTCTGCGCTAGGAGGAACTGCCGATCCGGTCTGGACCGTTGAAAAGCTGAAAACGGATCCTGCCATCGCGATTTGGCACGAGCCCGATCTCGTCGGCATGCTCCCGAAAAAGTGCGCGCTCCAGCTCAGCGGTCACACTCATGGTGGTCAGTTCCGATTTCCGGGCGGATTCACTCCGATGCACACGGACCTTGGCAAGACTTATCCGCGCGGATTCTATCCAAATGCGCCGACCCCACTCTATGTGTCTCGCGGAATTGGAACTACGTTCCTTCCAACTCGATTCCTGTGCCCGCCTGAGGTCGCGATCCTCACGCTCAACTCACTGGACCTGCGCTAGTCTCCGTGGCTCTTCAATTCAAGGCGAACCACTCGGGTGACTCCAGTTCGCTGCTCCTGCTGGACAAGGCCTACGCCCTGCTGGTACCACGACTTCAGCTCGACGTCGTGTCGGTCTATTGTCAGCTTCAGCGTCGCCAGAATGGCGGAAACCTTTCTCGCCTTGATCTCAACGGATTCCTGGCGTTCGTAAAGCTTCGCAGAAGCCGTGCGCTCATGCCCCATGACGATTACCTTGCCTTCCCATTGACCGACTTCAGCGCCGTATCTTTGGTAAATCGGATCGTCCTTCTTCGATTTATCCACCGACAGGTCGACGCTCGGTCTAAACAGGAGCAATGATGGAACGAACTGGACGTTGGCACTACGATCCGCCCAAAGTTCATCCCCTCTCCAGGCGAGACGGGAAACCCCCAAAGGACCCGAGAGTTCGAAGCCATCGGCTCCAGCCACAGTCAGCGGTCGCAAGACTTTGATCGACTCAACCCTGATATCAAATCCAGATCGAACTTCATAGGTCCAATGCTGGCCGACCTTCATCGGGAACCAATTGCTTCGAGAGCGGCATCCTGCGCCCCCAATGAGCGGAATGAGAATAAGAATGCGACCAACGCTGAGCGATCCGTGCTTCATATGGCGGTTACGCAACCGCCTCCAATTTAGCAAATTTTTGCACCAGCTTCTTCACACCGACGACACCAGGAAACGCAACTGTCACCTCGACGTCATCTTTAATCGGATTGCAGGCAACCACGACCCCGAGTCCGAACTTGACATGCCGAACGCGCTGGCCGATTTCAAACGGCGGTTTCCACAACGGCGCCTTGGGTGCCTCAACTCGCTTCGGCTCCGTCACCGTGTAGGTTCCCGACCGCTCCTGACTGACGGTGCGTGCTTCGGGTGATCGATATCCACCCACGTTGAGCGTATCCAACAGCTCGGGCGGGATGTTGTCCAAGAACCGAGACCGACGGTTGAAGTTGGGAGTTCCGTACACGGATCGACGATGCGCGTGAAGCAGGTGAAGCTCTTGTCGAGCCCGCGTCATTCCCACGTAACAGAGCCGACGTTCCTCCTCAACTTCTGAATCTGTATTCAGAGATCTGGAGTGAGGAAACACTCCTTCCTCCATGCCCGCCATGAATACCACCGGGAATTCGAGACCCTTTGCGGAGTGGAGGGTCATCAGCGTCACCGCATCCCCATCCGTGGTTAATGAATCAACGTCGGCAACCAGCGAAACACTTTCCAGGAATCCACCCAGCGTCGGCTCGTCGGCGGTGGCATCGTATTCAGACGTGACATTGAGAAGTTCCTGAAGGTTCTCAAGTCTGCCCAGAGCTTCCTGCGAATGCTCCGCCTTAAGCATGTCCACATAGCCCGATCCTGAAAGAAGCGATCGCAATACTGGGGTCACGCTTCCCGATTCCGCAATCTCCTGAGCCTCGGTAATTGCGGATGCAAACGCGCGGATTGCGGAGCTCGCTTTCTTGGGAAGGCCATGTTGGACTTCTTGGTCTATGATTGCGGTCCATAGCTGGGAGTCATGATCCGCCGCCCACTTCTCGATGTTGGCGAGCGACGTCGCCCCAACGCCTCGAGTCGGGACATTGATTGCTCGACGAAGCGAAACATCGTCGCGAGGATTGAAGGTGAGGCGAAGATACGCCAGCATGTCCTTGATTTCCTTGCGCTCATAGAATCGCTGGCCGCCTACAAGGATGTGGGGAATCCTCATCGTGAGAAACGCCTCTTCCATCACACGGGACTGAGCGTTGGTTCGGTAAAGCACAGCGCAGTCGCGGAAGTTCCTCCGCCCGGTGCGAACATCCTGCAGGATCCGCTCCGCAACCACCATTCCCTCGTCGTGTTCGGTACCCACCTGAGTCAGAGTGATGGGGACGCCCTGGTCATTCTCGGTCCAAAGCTGCTTGTGGGCTCGAGATCGATTGAGCTTGATCACCTCGTTGGCGGCGGCAAGAATCGTCTTGGTGCTGCGATAGTTGCGCTCCAGCTTGATGATCTTTGCGTCTGGATAGTCGCTTCCAAACTTCAGAATCAGCGAGACATCGGCACCGCGCCAGGCATAGATCGACTGGTCATCGTCTCCCACAACCACTACGTTCTTATGCTTGCCCGCCAGCATATGGACGATGTTGTACTGGGCAAAGTTGACGTCCTGATACTCGTCCACCAGCACATGCATGAACCGCGTCTGGTACTTCTCGAGAATGTCCGCACGTTGCTCCAGCAGGCGGTTTGCGTAGTACAGGATGTCGTCAAAATCAAGCGCATTCGCCTTGCGGAGGAGCTGGTTGTACGACTTGTACACGTCCGCCGCGATTCGCTCGAAGAAACCTGTTGCGCGGTCTGCGTATTGCTCTGGCGTCTGTAGCTTTTCTTTGGCGCTGGAGATTTCGTTGAGAACTCCACGCGGCTGAATCGACTTATCGTCAATGTTCTTTGCTTTGAATACTTCGCGAATCAGCGAAAGTTGATCCGTGTCGTCGTAAATCACGAAATTGGGGTCGAGCCCAATTCCCTTTCCATCAATGCGGAGGATTCGGGCACAAAGCGAGTGGAAAGTACCGATCCACATCGAGCCAGCAACTTCGCCGACGAGCTCTTCCACACGGGACCGCATTTCACGGGCGGATTTGTTGGTGAACGTCACCGCCAAAATTCTTGAAGCGGGAACGCCCATCTGCATCAGTCGAGCAATTCGGAAGGTGATGACTCGGGTTTTTCCAGACCCAGCACCCGCAAAAATCAGCATCGGGCCGCCGGGATGCTCCACCGCCTCCCTCTGCTCAGGATTCAGCGAGCTGAGGTCTAACACAGTGGACATAAGATTAATAGTATGTAGAATTTTGCCCCCGTAAGGGGAGGGTCCTGAACGGTATTTGCCGCCCTTGCGAGCCTCGTTCCACGTGGTTTGTTTTTCCTGCGCCAACATGTGTGACTTGAGGAGAGGAACCGGCGTCATAATGAAAAGATTACTGGCGATGCTTTTGGCGGGCTTAATACGTCCGCAGGCAGTCGGGAGCACTTGCGAATGAATAGATGGATCGGCAGTTTGATGCTTGCGGGGTTGGCCAGCGCGGTTATGGCCCAGGCACCGTTTACAATCGTGCGCCCGCCGGACGGCGCGAAGGTACGTGAGACCGTTCACATCCTTATTCCCAAGGGAAGTATTCCCGAGGGCGGCTACGTCGGCGTATTCCTCGGAGGCAAATTCCTCGAGGCCACCGTACCACCACTGAAAGGCAAGTTTTACGACTATGCGCTTGATACCAAGGGTCTCGGACTTCCCGATACCGAGCCGGGCAAGCCGCTAAAGCTCGAACTCGTGTTGTACGTGGACTACAACGAGAAGTCTCGAATCGTAGACCGCACCTCCGTGGATGTCAACATCGGCAACCAGGCCAACATCCCAGTGCCAAACGCGGGAATCAAGCTCCGCTACAATTTTGTTCCTGGAACCCGGATGATCTACCGACTGGATCAGAAGGTTTCCATCTCTCCGATTTCGGAAGAGGACAACAACAAGGGCGGCCGAGCCGCTGAGTTCACCGCAGATGGAGAAACCATTCGCATGGCCTACGAGGTCATGAACTCATACGGAGACGGTGACGGACTGCTGAGAATGCAGCCGCTTCCTGAGAAGGGCAAAGATTACGCTCTCCTCTCCGTCGGCACCGATCCTCAGAAGAAGTATTTCGACTACGAAATGGCTCCGATCTATATGCGGATCCACAGCACCGGACAGCAGGTATTCGGCTCGATCCCAGGATACGTTCCGATGGAAGGCAGTTCAGGCGGAGGCAGCTACACAGACCTCCTCGCGGCATTCCCGCTCCCAACTCTTCCAAGCAAGGCTGTTCATGTTGGTGACTCGTGGCAGTCCCAGTTCCAGGAAGGTTCCATCGACCTGACCAACCTCCACGAAGTGGATTCAGTCGTAGACCCATTCCCAGCCCGCGGCGAGTTCGTCGACACGGAGTGGGAAGGCGGTCACCCATGCGCAAAGATCAAGCACTCCATCGAGGCTGGAACCAGCACGAAAGAGGGCAAGAAGCTTAAGGCTGCAGGCGCATCCATCTCGGATGACAAGATTTCGCTCGAAGAGACGATCTGGTTTGCAATGGACACCCACCAGGTGCTCCGAGTAGACCGAGATATGACGATCGACCGAAAGGTTCAGAGCACTGACCTCGGCGGCGGCAACCCAATGGGTGGACCTCCCGCAGGTGTAGGCGGCCCTCCTCCAGGAGTCGGCGCACCAGTTGGTGGCGGCGGCAAGGGAGAGGATTTCATCGGACCTAAGGTTCCAAATAATCTGGATCAGTTCGGCCGTGGCCGACCAGGTGGTCGTCCCCAGGGTGGTCCTCCTCCAGGATTTGGCGGACGAGGTGGCCCTCCTCCAGGATTTGGTGGCTCCGGCGCAGGCGCTGGTGGCTTCCAGGGTGGAATGGGTGGAGCTCCAGCAGCTCAGAAATCAACGTTCGTTCGAATTCGTCTTCTCCAGACGTTCACCCTCGAATCAAACTAGAGTACAACTAGCCCATGCCATTTTTGGGTAAGGGCAAAAACAATAACGAGAGGCGGCAGTTCACCGGTGATCCGGAGGACTACCGCCTCAGTCTTGTTGAGCACCTCGAAGAACTTCGCGATCGGATCATCAACTCCATCGTTATCATCGTGGTGACGTGGACAGCCGGCTGGTTCCTCGTCATGCCGCTGTTCGGCTACCTCAATGAAATGGCGGTCAAGGCGATCAAGCCTGTCCTGCCAAAAGGCGCAGAATACAAGGAAGTTTTTCACACCGCTGGGGCAGCTTTTCTGCTCAAGTTTAAGCTCTCCTTCTTCATTGGGCTTATCATTGCCTTCCCGTTGATCACCCTCCAGATCTGGTGGTTCATCATGCCTGCCCTCAAGGTCAAAGAGCAGCAGGTCGTGAGGAAGATCGCTCCGTTCACGGTAGTCCTCTTTGCAATGGGAGTCGGGTTTGCTTGGGTGGTCCTCCCAAGCGCGATGCGCTGGTTTGCAAGCTACATCGAGGAGTTTCCTGGCACCAGCCTCTACCAAGAAGCGGGATCAATGGTCTTCCTGATCCTCAAGATCCTGGCCGCCTTCGGTGTCGCGTTCCAGCTTCCCCTGGTGGTGTATATCTTAGGTGCCCTTGAGCTTCTCTCAGCAGAGACCCTGCTCAAGCATTGGCGGCAGGCGGCAACCGCAATCTTCGTGATTGCCATGATCGTGACCCCAAGCCAAGATCCGCTCACCATGCTGATGATGGCGATCCCGCTGGTGATCCTGTTCATGATAAGCGTGTACGTTGTCAAATTCACCCAGGCCCGCAAGCGCAAGGCGCGGCTCCTGAACCCGGAAGATGACGAAACGCGAAGCAACCCATTTGAATAGCGAGACCCCTCTGTTCAGCGATCCAAAGATCGCTGAACAGATCGCCTTCATGCAGGAGCTTCCGAAACGGGAGGCGGTCTACGGTGAACTTCGGCGCCCTATCCATAAATCGGTCCAGGGCAGACTCGATCACCTAGGAATCAAAAAGCTGTTCACCCATCAGGCATCTGCCTACGATGCGGCCATGCTGGGCAAGGATCTGGTCGTGGCAACCGGAACTAACTCTGGCAAGACGATGTGCTACAACCTGCCCGCCATGCAGATGTGCGTGGCAGAACCCGCCGCACGGTGCCTCTACCTGTTCCCAACCAAGGCACTCGCCCAAGACCAGCTTGGACGGCTTGAAGCACTTGCTCCGGGACCAGAGGTGCGCATTGGAACCTACGACGGGGACACCCCTAAGAACCAGCGCAGTTCGCTGAGGAAGATGGCCCACATTCTTCTCACGAACCCGGACATGCTCCACATCGGAATCCTGCCCTCACACGAATTGTGGGCCAAGTATCTCAAGTCGTTAAGGCTCATCGTCATCGACGAGATGCACGTGTATCGCGGCGTCTTTGGCTCAAATGTCGGCAATGTCATCCGTCGTCTCCTCCGGCTCTGCGCGTGGCATAACTCCAGACCGCAGATCATCGCCTGCAGCGCCACTATTGGAAACCCTGAGGAGCTGTTTCAGCAGCTCACCGGTCGCAAAGCACATCTGATCGACAATGATGGCTCCCCATCTGGGAGGCGAACCTTCGTGTTCTGGAACCCGCCCGAACTGGGCAATGGTCAGCGGCTGAGCGCAAACATCGCAACGTCAGAGATCCTAAGCTCCCTTGCCGAATCAGGGATGCGATGCCTTGCCTTCAGCCGAGCCCGGATCTCCGCCGAGTTAGTGCTTCGATATGCGCGGAAGCGCGTGGAGCAGGGTGGAATCGTCCCACCTAAAAAACTTGAAAGCTATCGAGCCGGCTACACCGCAAAGGAGAGGCGAGAAATTGAGAAGGCGCTTTTCAAGGGAAATCTCCTTGGCCTCTCCAGTACCGACGCGATGGAACTGGGAGTTGATATAGGCGAACTTGACGCCGTGATCATGAACGGCTATCCAGGGACGGCGTCCAGTTTCTGGCAACAGGCTGGTCGCGCGGGTCGAGGAACCCGAGACGGCCTCGCCATCTTCGTTGCTCACGATGACCCACTTGAACAGTTCCTGGTCCGTCAGCCGGAGATGATCCTCAACCAGAAGATCGAAAGCGTCGCCGCCAACCCGCAGAATCCTCAAATTCTTGGCCAACACCTTCTCTGCGCGGCACACGAACGTCCAATCTCTCCCAGCGAGCTGACCCGATTCGGCGGAAACGCACTGGAAGTCGCGGAAGGCCTGGATCGAAGCGGAGAGCTCGAGTTTCGTGCCGGGATGTTCTTCTACCCCTCCATGGAACCGCCTGCTCCCAAGGTCAACATCCGAAGCGGGGGCGGAGACAGTGTGCGGCTGATGCAGGGTGAAACCGAGATCGGCACGATGGAGCGATGGCGCGCGATGAATTACGCCCATGAAGGCGCCGTCTACCTCCACCGTGGCTCCACTTATGTCGTGACACAGCTCAGTCTTGAGATGGGAATCGCGGATCTTGAAGAGCGCTCCGTGGACTACTACACCCAAAGCATGGGTCAAACGCTGCTGGATCCACGCCCGTGCTTTCGGTCCACCGAGCTTAGAAACATCGGTGCCGGCCTGGCTGGAGTCAGTGTCACGGACTCCGTGACCGGCTACCGCCTCAAATCCCTAGATGGAGATACCGTGCTGGGAATTGAGCCATTGGATTTCCCGCCGATTACGTACGACACCGTCTGCGTGCGAATCGACCTGCCCGAATTTCTGGAAGAAAACGACATGGAGCGGCAAATTGGGTCGATCCATGGACTTGAGCATGCGCTCCTAGCAGTAGCCCCCATCCTTGCTGGCTGCGACCGAGGGGACCTCGGAAGCGCTTGGTACAGCATGTTTCACGACACCATGCGCCCGGCAGTCTTCGTCTTCGATCGCACCCCGGGAGGTGTCGGCCTTTGTGAGCGACTGTTTGAATCCATCACTGGCTGGCTCCATGCTGCTGCCCAGCTCCTGCAGTCCTGCCCCTGCGAAACCGGTTGCCCCGCATGCCTGCTGAGCGCTCGCTGCGAATCGTTCAATGAAGTGCTCAACAAGGCGGGTGCCCTAGACCTTCTCCATAAGACGCTGAACGTAATTTAGGTCAAGAATCACATTCCCAAGCAGGAACCTAGCTAAAGGGAGCGTAGTATACAGACCATTCATGAATCGATTCCCAAAGATCCGCGCGGGGCTTCCCGCCGCGCTGCTTAGCCTTGCGGCACTGAGTCACTCCCAAAGCTCCACACCCAGCGCCCCGAACCTTTATGCCATCGTTGGAGCGCGCATTGAAATCGGTGATGGAAAGGTCCTGGAGAAGGGCACCATCATCATTCGAGATGGGCTAATTGCGGCGGTCGCAATCGATGCGGCGGTCCCCGCTGGAGCTGAGGTGCTGGACGGCAAGGGTCTCACGGTTTATCCCGGATTCATCGACGGATACACCCAGAAAGGCTACACCGCTCCTAAGCCGCCCGATTCACACGACCCCATCGAGACAGTCGTGGGCGACTTCGCATCATCCTTCATGCGAACTTATGGTCGCTCCGGCATCCGTCCTGAGGCAAGAGCGGTTGAGGGACTGAGTCTCACACCAGACGTCCTAAAGCCATACCAATCTGCAGGATTTACCACCCTCCTCGTTGCCCCTTCGGGCGCGGATATAAGCGGACTGGCCGCGCTGGTGAACCTGAGCGGACAGCCGGTTAGAGACGCTCTCGTCTCAGCAAGTGTTGGCCAGGTGCTCAACCCCTCCGGTGGTGGTTCAGGGGCGATCTACCCCAGCAGCCTCATGGGACACATCGCTCAGCTAAGACAAACTCTCCTCGATGCCCAGTGGTACGCAAAGGTCAACGGTGCGTATCAAAATGGTGCCAGCCATCGTCCTCCCGTAGATGATTCCCTCACCGCTCTTCAGCCTCTCATAACGGGTCACACTCCTGCCATTTTTGAAGCCGCAGGCGAGTACCAGATCATCAGAGCTCTCAACCTCAGCGCCGAATTTGGCCTCAAGCCCATCATCGCAGGGGCAAAGGAAGGCTGGACGCAAATCGATGCCCTCAAGAGTGCCGGAGCGCCGGTGCTCCTCACCCTTAACTTCGGAAAGGATCCTAAACCAGCCCCCGCTGACCCAAAGGCCAAGCCGGAGAAGCCAGTAACCGACCTAGACCCCGAGAACCCGCTCAAAGTCGCCGAGCGCGTCCGGCTGTATGAGGAACTGGTGAAGAACCCATCCGCTCTCGCTGCTGCAGGAATCCCAATTGCCCTCAGCGCCTATGGATGCAAAGATACCAACGAGTTCTTTGAAAACCTCAGAAAGGCAGTTGCGGCAGGCTTCCCCAGAGAGACCGCCCTCCGCGCCCTCACCATCGACTCCGCCAAAATCTTCGGCGTTGACCGCCTCCTCGGAACCCTTGAGGTTGGAAAGGTCGCCAACGTAACCGTCATGACCGGAGATTTCGTGAAGGCCGAAACCAAAGTGAAGATGCTCTACGTTGATGGACACAAGATCGACCCAACCAAGGGTGAGCCGCCGTCCACACCCAAGTTCCGATTCGGTGGGGAGGAAGGACGATGATCTGCAACCTTGCTCTCGCCGCTGCATTTCTCAGCCTCAAGCAAACGCCAGTAAAGCCAGTCCTGCCTCTAGAGGTTGCGTCAGACAGGCGTCCCGCACTTCACACGAAGGGCGACGTCCTCATCAAGAACGGAAACCTCTTGACTATCTCAAACGGGGTCCTCGACGGAACCGACATTCTCATCCTCAAAGGCAAGATTGCCAAGATCGGTAAGGGCCTTTCCGCGCCGCAAGGGGTCACCGTCATTGACGCTACGGGAGAGTTCGTGTCCCCTGGCCTCGTGGACGCGCACTCCCACCGAGCCTCTGATGATACAAACGAGGCTGCGGATTCCATTACCGCCGAAGTGCGCATCCAAGACGTGCTCAACACGAAGTCGCTAAGCCTCTACTACGCGCTTGCCAGCGGCATCACCACGTCCCTCATCCTTCACGGCAGCGCCAACCCGGTCGGCGGACAAAGCACCGTGATCAAAGACAAGTGGGAGCGCCCGATCAAGGAGGCGATCTTTGAGGGTGCCCCCAGGATGGTCAAGTTTGCCCTCGGTGAAAATCCGAAACGTCCGGGCAGCCAAGATTCCTCACCGCGATTCCCCGGCACCCGAATGGGCGTTGAAGCCGTATACCGCAGGGCATTCACAGATGCCCTCGACTACATCCACCGCTGGGACACGTACGAGAAGCTGGAAGATAAGTCCAAGACCGCTCCACCCCGTCGTGACCTGCGTCTGGAAGCGATGGCAGACATCCTCAAAGGAAAGCTGTGGGTGCAGTGCCACAGCTACCGGCAGGATGAAATGCTGATGATGGTGCGGCTCAGCCAGGAGTTCCACTTTCACCTCTGCATGCAGCACGCGTTGGAAGCCTACAAAATAGCCCCCGAACTCGCGAAGGCACACGTGCCCGTCTCCATGTTCGGGGACGGCTTCACCTACAAGCTCGAGGTGATCGACTCAATCCCAATGGCGACCACGATCTGTGACAAAGCAGGCGTCATCGTCTCCGTGAACACAGACACGTCGTTTGGAACCGTGCCGCTGACTCAGGACGCAGCAAAGGCGCTTCGGTATGGCATGAGCGTTGACCATGCCCTGCGGATGATTACCATCAACCCCGCAATCGAACTGGGAGTCGAGCGTCGAGTCGGCTCGCTGGAGGTAGGCAAAGATGGCGACATCGCCATCTGGAAGGGCCACCCTCTCAGCAACTACACCAAGTGCGTCACCACGCTCATTGACGGTGAGGTGTATTTCCAGAGGCGCGACGCCTTCAAGGTTGACGGCCACTCGATGGTTGCCGCCAGCCCAGAATCTCGATCTTTTGATCCTTCCGCAAACCTGATGCCCAAGGTTTCAGACACTTATCTCATCACTCACGCCACGATCCATCCTGTTTCAGGTCCGGTGCTTCAGAACAGCAGTCTCCTGATCCGAAAGGGTCACATCGAAGGGATTGGAGCGCAGGTAGCGGGTGCATCCGGTGCTGTCGTCATCGACGGCAAAGGATTGGATGTGTATCCTGGCTTCATTGATGGAGGATCGACACTTGGCCTCAACGAGATCGGTGAAGTGCCATCTGCCGCCGACGCATCGGAGAATGGCGACTACAAACCCGATCTGAGAGCGCTCAACTCGATCAACCCAGACAGCATTCACTTCCCCAAGGTTCGATTCAACGGAGTGACCTCTGCCCAGACCTTGCCCGGCGGCGGCGTAATCGCGGGCCAAACCGCCCTGGTCAGCACCGGCGGCTTTACGACGGATGGCATTAAGGAACTCAGCCCAGCCGCCCTTTATCTGGACTTCCCCGCTGGCCCAAGTGCTTTCTTGAAACAATTTCTTCCCGCCGAGGAAGTGACCAAAGCAGAGAGTGGGGTCGCGGATCGCATCAAAGCACTCGAAGAGTATCTCGAAGCGGGACAGCGGTACGAAGCCGCCAAGGCAACCGGTCAGGCATTCGCCACCGACACCAAGATGGAGGCGTTGCAGCCCTATCTGAAGGGAACCCTGCCCGTAATCTTCCATGCAGATTCCGCCGCAACCATCCGCAAGGCACTCGAACTGGCGAAGAAGTTCTCCCTCAAGGCGGTCATCGCCGGTGGAAACGAGGCTTGGCAAGTCGCAGACCTGCTCAAAGAGCGCAGCATCCCCGTGATCTACCAGGCACCCAGCGATGCCTGTCCCGACGAAACAAGCCCTCCCGAGGACTTCGATCCGTATGACACCACCTATGCTGCACCGGGACTGCTAAGCCAAGCAGGCGTCCGATTCTGCTTCATGACCAACACGTGGGACATGGCGATGAACCTTCCGTTCAACGCAGGTCGCACCTGCGCGTTCGGTCTCTCCCACGAAGCCGCCATCCGCGCCCTTACCCTGGACGCCGCCACCATCCTCGGCGTCAGCGATAGCCTAGGGAGCCTGGACAAAGGCAAAATCGCAAACGTCATCATCGTCAGCGGCGACCCCCTCGACCTAAACTCCCAACTCCGCTACGAATTCATCAACGGCAAGCCAGTACCACTGGAAAGCCACTACACCGACCTCTACAAACGGTACATGAGCCGCGTCACCGGCAAATAGACAGGCGAGCCGCCCCCAATCCCAAAGGGATTGTCTTACACAGCGAAGGGTTGGTCGAGCAACGCTCGGCCTACCCTGGTAACCCTCGTAGGTTCCCACCCTATTTGGTTCCGCGTGCCCACGCCTCTCGACGCTTCCTATGTATCTGTCGGGGGGAGTCGATTGACACCGCAACACGGTTGTTTCTGTGAAGCGAAGGTTTGGACCGAGGCAATCGGGCCTAACCTGGTTCTAAGGTGCGCGGTTCCAGAAAGTCCGAGGGACGCAGTCCCCACGCAACGCGGCAAAGCCTCGTAGTTTTCTATGTTTTGGTTTCCCGTGCCGATGTCTCTTGTCGCTTCCAACCTCTCAATTGCGTGCTGAAGCATCGCTCCGCAAGCCGGGTGAACCCAGCGCTCCATCGGGAGATCCTCTGACCCGGACGGGTAATCTCCGACCAGACCTATGATCATCGTGATGCAGATTGGAGCCACAGAGGAGCAGATTCAGCTCGTCGCCGAGACGATTCGAGCGCGAGGTTGCGAGCCGCTCATCCTGCCAGGCCAGGATCGCACAGCGATCGGCGTCCCCGCCTCGCTAAACAACGATCAAAGGTTGAGCCTAGAGGCCGTCCTCTCCGCAATGGACGGCGTCAGTAAGGTCACCCAAACCAGCCATCCGTACAAGTTAGCCTCGCGAGAGTTCCACAGAACCGACTCCGTCGTACAGGTGAAGAACGTCGTCATCGGCGGTGGAGAATTCGTCGTGATGGGCGGCCCCTGCTCGGTGGAATCGTACGAGCAATTCTCGCTAGCCGCAAAAATCGTCAAGGACTCCGGTGCCACCATCCTTCGCGGCGGTGCCTTCAAGCCCCGAACTTCCCCCTACTCCTTCCAGGGTCTAGCCGAAGAGGGACTCAAAATCCTCAAGGCAGTGGGAGACGAAACCGGTCTCGTCACCATCTCGGAAGTCATGAGTGGAGACATGGTCCCCCTCGTCAGCGAGTACGTCGACATCCTCCAGATCGGCGCGCGCTCCATGCAGAACTTCCCTCTGTTGATCGAAGCAGGAAAGAGCGGCAAACCTGTCTTCCTGAAGCGAGGCCCCGCCGCTCAGATTGACGACTTCTTGCTCGCCGCCGAGTACGTCCTCAACCAGGGCAACCCCCACGTGATCCTATGCGAGCGAGGCATCATCCCGCTCGACCGAACCTACACCCGAAACACCCTCGATCTCGCGGCGGTCCCGGTTCTCAAAGAGCACACCCACCTCCCCGTGATCGTCGACCCCTCCCACGGCACCGGCGTTGCCAAGTACGTAAACCCCATGGCCAAAGCCGCCCTCGTGGTAGGAGCCGACGGCATCATGGTGGAAATGCACCCCGACCCCAAGAGCGCCCTAAGCGACGGCAGCCAAGCCCTAACTCCCGAGCAGTTCACCAAAATGATGACCGAACTTCGTCAATTGGGCGAAGCGATTGGGAGGCCCCTGGCGTAGGTCGTGACCAATGATGGCATCGGGGAATTTCAAACGATATTGCAGTCGAACTTTGACAGCCAAAGATTCAATTTTGGCATCGAGTTGGATGACCTCGACATTTTGCAGAATCTCGTCATGTAGGATTCGACCCTCGGGAGTCAAACCAAGTCAAGCTAGAAGTTCCATGCGAGTAATTACAGAAACGGCAACTCGCACCTGGTCCGGTGCAGGCAAAAGAGAGCCATGGAAAATTGCGACTATGGCATTGGTATCGAAGACTTTTAGTCGGGCCATTCGGATCGAATCTCACGCTGAACGGCTATCGGACTAGCCCCGAAAATGATCTTCCCGGCGAATGAATTCAGAGAGGTTCCGTTGGGTTCTACGACGGTCTCACCAAGAGCGATTTCGATTTTTGCCATTCAGCGTAATCGAGCACTACCTGAACGGAATGGTGATTCTCGTCATACAAAAACTGTTTTTTAACCGAGATCAAGTTTTGTTTTACGCCCTTGGTGGAGAGGCTACCATTGAGTCATACGCCGTCTAATTCGATTTAACGCCCTGATATGAGAGGCCAGGAAGTGCCATCTTCGATCCAGGTTTGACCCGACTGTATCAGTCCAAAACTGTGCTTCGCATAAACGACGCCATTGGCGTCATTGCTGGCTGGAATCGAGCCTGCACATCCAGGTTCGGTAGTTATTGACATGGAAACCAGCTAACGCGACTTCTCAAGTTCACGATAGTAAAGCTTCTCATATGCCGGCACGATAATTCCGGCCGTGAAGTGACTCTCCGCGAAGGCCCTGGCCGCCATGCCCATCGTCTCCCTGCGCTCTCGATGGGTGATGAGTTCACCCACAGCTTCCGCCAAAGCCTCCGCATCGCCAGCGGCAACAAGCACCCCGGTCGATTCGTCTTGGATGACTTCCGGAATTCCGCCCACACTCGTCGATACCGAAGGACATCCGTAGAACATCCCCTCCAGGATGCTGAGGCAGAAGCTTTCCGAATCGGACGTGACCAGACCGAGGTCAGCCGCGTTGTAGTAGTCCTCAACGTTCTGCATCCTCTCACGCACGATGACTCGGTCCTGAAGGCCGAGGCGTCGGACTTCTGATTCGAAGGGGGCAAACGACTCGCCGGCCAGGATGAGAAGCCGGAATCGCTCCTTGATCATAGCGGCGGTCTCAAGCAGAAGGTCGATACGCTTGATCGGACGCAGGTTTGAGACGTGGATCAGCAGGGCCTCGTCGTCGTTCACGCCCAATTCGGCACGGACTTCGCTTCTTGAGCGCTGAACGGGGACGGGAAATACGAAGTTGTGGATCACCTCGATCGGTCGCGTGATCTGGAGAAGCCTTCGCGTCTCACCCTCCAAAAATGCGGAGACGGCCGTGACAGCATCCGACTTCTCCAGTGCGTGCCGGATCGCAGGTCCGTAGGCAGGGCTGCATCCCAGCAAGGTGGTATCGGTACCGTGAAGGGTGGTGATCAGCTTGGGGCGGTCAGACTCGTCCAACATCGACAGGGCCAGAATCGCCGCAGTCGCATGCGGCACCGCATAGTGGACATGGAGAATGTCCAACTGGTGATCCCGGCTGACTTCGGCCAGCTTCACCGAGAGAGGAAGCGTGTAGTCAGGATATTTGAAAAGCTCGTGGCCGCCGATGTCCACGGTATGGAACTGGATTCGAGGATGGTCCAAGGGCAACCGAAAGGGGCGCTCATAGCTGATGAAGTGGACTTCATGCCCACGCTGAGCCAGCTCGATTCCGAGCGAAGTCGCAAGAATGCCGCTCCCGCCGATGGTGGGGTAACAGACGATCCCTATTCGAAGCGGCAACTGTCCAAGCAACTAAAAGCTCCGAGCCCCCGTCGCAACAGACTCCAGTCCGCCGACGACGACGGGGTCCGCCGGAAACAGGGCGATCGCATGGCCAAGCCCGGCGCTTAGCCCACGCAGCCGTGCCCGGGTGAGCTGGGCCTCCACATAAGGCTTGGCCAGAACCTGCGAGCCGTGGGCTTCCATCGCCGCCATCCAGGCAGTCAATGTCTCCTCGCCGGAAACGTCATAGAGAATCGGTGAAAGGTCGCGAGGCTCCGCCTCCAGCGAAAGCGCGTAATAGAACAGGCTCCCTATTGAATGAGGAGCGGATCCCTTCAACTCCGAAAGACCTCCGAACCTGGCCAAACGCGCCGCATCCCGAACCAAACGACCCAAACGAGCGTGGTCCGGATGCTGGTTCTCCACAAGGCTCGGAGCAATCACGATCCCAGGTCGGACCTGCCGGATCACACCGGCAAGCGAAATCGCATGCTCAGCGCTCACCCGCAAGTGGGCATCGCCGTCCAGCTCCATAAACTCCAAACTCGCACCAAGGATTCGTGCCGCAACCTGCGATTCAGCTTCACGGATTTCAGGGGTGCCCCTCGTGCCCGCTTCGCCTCGCGAACAGACGACCAGATGGACTGGACGTCCGGCGCGGACTTCCTGGGCTACGATGCCGCCACAGCCGAATTCGATGTCGTCAGGATGCGCCCCAAACACCAGCAACGGAGCCTTTTCCGTCAAGTTATCCAGCATAAGCCTCATCCGATCGATCGATGGTGTCCCTGATGACGAAGTTCACTTCGGGCGCCTCCTCCATCCGCATATAACCCTTTTCCCCAAGGCCACACACGTAGTGCGTGCAGCCGATCACCGACTGCATCCAGAGAAAGCGCGAGTCACGCGCCGCACTGATCTGCTCCTTCCCGAACTCTGTGGCAGGCAGTTCGATGGAGACATCCCCGCCCTTAAACAGGCTGAGCTTCCCGTCTTTCCAACGCGCTCGAACAATCTCACCTTCATACGGGACGTCCACGAAGAAATCGGAAATGGCGCATGCGGAGCGACGGAACTCCGGATCGCTGGATCGCACCACCTGAATCCCTTCCAGCAGTCCAATCCGCTCGTACATTTCCAGGCAGAAATCGGCAGCGTTAAGGGCACCTACCTCCGAGAACATCGAAACGTAATCCCGCCCGACATAGTAAGGGAGCTGCCGAATCGTCTTCTCCCTCCACTCCTGCACCACTCGCTTCAGATAGAGGGGAGAGTGCTTGCGCTGGACCTGATTCTCGAAGCTGAAGTTGAACTCGTAGGGTTCGTCTGTTTTGTGATGCCGGAGCACGGTCCGTGTCTCCCGAAAATCATGATCGCTATCGTGCAGGAAGAACACGACGGTGCCCCCAATCTCCCGCTGCAGACGCTTGGCTGACTCGAACTTGGAAAACAGGAACCGCTTCGGGAAGAACCCGCAGGGCTGCTGTCCAAAACAGATAATGGGATCCATCAAACCGTCACTCCCGTTCGCCGATTTAGACTCATCTGCAAACCGCCGGCGAGGATCAGGCACAGAACGCAACCGATGACGTTGAACCAAAGGTAGCCCACGGTTTCTCCGAGTCGGAAATAACAGACAAACACAACTAGCTGGGCCACGATCGCACCACAGAAGATAGCGGTTCCCTTGATGCTCTTGAAGAAAAATGCGGCGAGGAACATGCCGAGGATCACTCCATAGAAAATCGATCCGATGATGTTCGCCGCCTGAATCAGGTTCTCAGACAGGTTGGCAAACAGGGCAAACCCAATCGCCACAAGCCCCCAAAACACCGTGAACAGGCGAGACGCCTTGTAGTAGTGGGCATCGTCTCGCTTGACGATATGCCGATAGAAGTCGATGGTCGTGGTGGAACTGAGCGCGTTCAGCTCCGCCGCCTTGCTGGAAAGAGCCGCCGCAAAGAAGGCCGCCATGAGGAGGCCAATCAGCCCGTGAGGCAGCTCCCGAAGGATGAACCGGATAAACACGTAGTCCGCATCGTTGGTGGATTTGATTCCGGCATCTTTGATCGCCTTGCTCGCATCCTTCCTCGCCTGCTCCTCCCGTTCGTTCGCAGCACCCGCCTGACTCCGAAAAGTCGCCACCGCTGAAGCATCAGCTCGGTGAGACGCATCCAGCCAATGGGCGATGGCAGCGCTCTTCTCGGTATGGGCTGCTTCGAACCGCCGCTCCAATTCGGTCAGCCGGGAACCAGAAGCTGTGGCAAGCGCCCGATTCCAAGCAGTTTCGTTGAACAGAATGGGAGGCTTCGCAAATTGATAAAAGACAAACAGGTAGCAGCCCAGCAGAAGGATAAAGAACTGCATCGGGATCTTGCAGATGGCATTGAACATCAGCCCCATCCTGCTTTCCCGCAGGGAGGCACCCGAGATATAGCGCTGTACCTGCGACTGGTCAGCACCGAAATACGACAGGGCCAGGAAGAGCCCTCCGATCATGCCCGACCAGAACGTGTATCGTTTCCCAAAGTTGACGGAGAAATCTACGGCCTGCAGCTTCTTGAATCCTCCCGAAAGTGTCAGCACGTCGTGGGTGGAAACATTCGCGGGCAACTTGGAGATCAGCACTGCGAACGCTGCCGCCATCCCCGCGAAGATCACGGCAAGTTGATACTTCTGTGTGTGAGTCACCGCATCGCTGCCGCCAGACACGGTATAGGCGGTCGCCACCAGACCGCTCCCGATGATCGTAAAGTCGAGCCGCCAACCCATCACCGTCGAAAGCACAATCGCGGGAGCATAGATCGTAATTCCGGCACCAAGGCCGCGATGAAAGAGAAACAGGCCAGCGCCAAGCAGGCGAGTTTTGGCGTCGAACCGGTTTCCAAGGTATTCGTAGGCTGTGTAGACCTTGAGGCGTCGATAGATCGGCAGAAAAACGGCGGCAATAAGGATCAGCGCAAATGGAGCGCCGAAGTAGTTTTGAACAAAGCCCAAACCTCCCTCGTAGCCTTGACCAGGAGTCGAGAGAAAGGTGATGGCACTCGCCTGGGTCGCCATGACGGAAAGGCCAATGACAAGCCAGTTAGTGTCTCCCGCGCCCTTCAGGTAGGTGCCGAGATCGCGATTTTTGCGACTCCTCCAGATTCCGTACACGGCGATCCCCAAGATCGCCACGAAGAGAACCAGATAGTCGGGCCAAGTCATGCGAATGCCCTCTCAAGGAGAAGCAGCAGCGTCAGAACAACCAAGAAGAAAGCGACCACGAAGACATAAACTCCGCGCCATGTTGGAAACGCGGGCAGTCCGGTTGTTTCTTCTTCAGTTTCCAAAATAGGCCCAGGCGAACTCATTGACTTCTGGGCTCATCGGCCAAGCGACACAAGGTTGGCAAACAGCCGGTAGGCGCCAGGAACCCCGGCGGGAAGCTGGCGGAAGAATGTCAACCCCGTGTAGACGAGGGTTCCCTTTCCATACGGAGCAACGAGAAGCGAACCCTTGAGGGGCGACTCCCCAGCATCGGAACTGGCAAGAAGCGGCGCAAAGTGCGCGTCCCATTCGCTCGCAAAGTACGTACCGCGCTCTTGAACCCAACCTTCGAAATCTGCCTGGGTGATTCTGTTCGGCTTGTTGAAGGCGGGATGGTCGGGACTCAGAACCGTCATCGTCGAATGTTCGTCAGTGATGCGCAGGGTCGAAAGCTGCAGCCGATACGGGAACAGCTTAGCCTTGAGCCCCTCGGGCCGGGTGTACTGGATCACGACGGTTCCACCTTGCTCGGCAAAAGCGGCCAAGGCGTCGGACGTCTGCTCAGAAAGGTCCGCGCGAACATTGAACGCTCTTACTCCGACCACCACCGCATCGAAATCCTTCAATCTATCCAGCACCAAGTCCGCACCAGACAGTTGCGTGACGGCGCATCCCATTTCGGTGAGGGCCGCCGCGACGCTGTCACCTGCCCCAGGCAGATAACCGACCTTCATGGCCGTCACTTCACAGTTGAGCGCCACTGCTTTGAACGTCGCCTTGGGCTGGAGCAGCAGGGTGGGAATATGCGGGCACTCAATCGTCTTCCGCTCAACGCCGTAACTCTTACCATTCACGAGGGCATGGGCCGAAATCACTCCCACTTCGGATTTTGCCGGCGCATGGACCGTGAACTCGAATTTCAGCTTGTCACCCGCGGACTTGAGTTCGAAAGCTCTCTTCGTTGGAGTCACCGACCATCCAGCCGGCACGTCCAGCCCCAAAACACCTTTGGCGCCTGAACGAGCCGCCGTAACGGCAATCGTGACTGTCTTCGACGCGCTCGGGGCAAATAGTTCAACGGTGGTGGACGGCAAGATCGAAACCGGAGCAATGACCTCGAGCCTTCGCGTCGCCTTGACCCCACCAGCCTGTGCCATCCGCTGTACTGGCTCGGTGGTGATGCTGATCGCTTGACCATTCACTACAAACTCGTAGATGACGGGGAATGCAGGGGGATTCTCCGGCAGGCCGATGTCTCTCGGATTGTCGACCCGGAACATTCCTGCGGCCGCCTCGTTTCTAAGCCAGTAAGGCTGGCTCAGAGGTGTACTAGGAGGCAAAACTGGAGTGTCCTCGCGACTTGCCTGTTGACCCCGATGCAATTCGACGGATTTGCCCAGCTTGCCTCCTGTTGCGGGATAGTGCACACCAAGCCAGCGGACTGGATAGGTCGATGACAACCGAACGGAGTGCTGGAGCCGAAGCTTCTCTCCGGGAACGACCTCGGCTTCGAGAATCGAAGTCTCCACCACGAGTCCAAGGCAGTGCTGAATGAGAAGATCCAGGCTCTTGAGCTTTTCACTAACGAGAGGGCTCGTTGGGAGCGAGGTGACTTTGCTGCGAATCTCCAGGAGCAGCGGCAGGCTGGCCTCCGGCTGGGCTTCGGTGAACCCGGAGACCAGCTTGGCCGCCAGGGTGGCAATCTCCTCTCCACCCGTACCGACGCGTGCCCAAGTGAGCTCAACACCTTCGAAAATATCTTTGGTGGCTGGGTCTCCACCCAGCAGGCGAAACGCCTCTCGTCTCGAACCGCCTCTGCCCCCGATAAAGCCACTGGTTCCAAATTGGCTTTGGTGCATTCCTCGGCTACGACCGGCAATCTCGGAATAAGAAACTCCCAAGACAGGATCAAGACCTCCGATTTCAAGGGAAGGAGAATCAGCCCCTGCACCACCATTTTGAACAATACGCTTCGGCTGCCAGGGAGATAGATCTTTGAGCTGGTCCGGGAAGGCATTTGGGTCTCCCGCCAGCTTGAACGCTTCCACTGCCAGCACCGCAGACGCGGTGTGGTGGCCATGGGTTCCGCTAGGTTCCGGGGCGAACCGCGTGATCATGACGTCCGGCCGGAAGGTGCGGATGACGCGAACGATGTCGGCGAGCACCTGCTGGCGATCCCAAATCGTCAGCGTCTTGCGAAAGTCCTTGGAGAACCCAAAGTCGAGAGCTCGGGTGAAGAATTGACGCCCCCCATCCAGTCGCCTCGCCGCAAGGAGTTCCTGCGTTCGAATCGCCCCCAAGTCAGCGCCGATCTCTCCACCAAGCACGTTCTGCCCACCGTCGCCCCGCGTGAGGGAAAGATAGGCCATCCGGTAGTTTAGACCCCGGGCAAAGTAGGCGATGAGTTCTGTGTTCTCGTCGTCCGGATGGGCGGCAACGTACAACACGCTTCCCATCGTTTGGAAGCGCTTTATTTCCTCAAGAATGTCGGAAGATGCGACCGTCTTCGAGCCCGCTAAAGCGGGAAAGACGAAGGCATCCGTTAAAATCGACCCTGCAAGAAGAAGTCCTGACTTGGCCAAAAGGTCCCGGCGAGAAAGCCGGGACCCAGCCGATTCGAGATCCTCGGGGGGCATAAGAGGCGCTACTTGTTGACCGTGAACGGCACGCTGTATTGGGTGTTTTCCCACATCAGCTTGATCACTCCGCCGCCGCCAGCATTGCGCGCAACAGCCATTGTGAACTGGTCCACGGATGCGGTGAGAGCTTCTTTGGTCAATGGCACGCGCGCCACATCCTGCTTCTCATCGTAGGTTAGACCCCACTGGCCGATCTGGTTGTTGACGATAAGCTGCGCCTTGCCGTCCTCTTCTGGAATCACAAAGAGGGTGTGAGCGCCGGCAGGGATTGTTTGGCTGCCAAGAGTGATGGGCTGCTGAGTGACCAGAAGCGTGGCCTCGTTGGCACCAGTGCGCCAAACCTTCCCGTAAGGGACAAGTCCGCCCCAGATCTTCCGCTTCTCACCGGTTTTTGGGTCCTTGGAGAACGGACGACTGTAGTAGATCGTGACCCGATTTCCATCGACGACGGTTCCGGCGATGTCTGGTGGACTCACGCGCTGCTGCTGGGCAAGGGCAGGGAGAGCCGCGCTGGCGCCGACGGCCAAACAGATAATTGAAGTGAGCAAGTGGCGGGATCTAAGCATGCGAATTCCTCATTGAGCACAGTCTGCCGCGAAGGGGTAGGGCACCCTGTCAGTTCTAGGCTGGTTCGTATCGACGGCAGTCACAGCCAGATTCCGCTCCAATGGGCAAAACCCTCCAGGCGAGATCGACTGCTTTGGTCGGTATACCTACAAACCGCCGAATTTCGATAGGAAAACGGGTTAAGCCACCGAAAAGTCTTCGGTGCTTTTGCGAGTCTGCCTCAGATATAAAGGGGACATCACGTCCGCTCCAACAACAAAACGGGGCTCGGCTTTTCAGCCGAGCCCCGTTTGAGCTTGCACTAAGTTCCGCGATTAGAACTTGATGCTGAGCTGGGTGGTCAGAAGACCGCCGGTGAACCGGCCGCCGCCGCCTGCAGTTACCTGGTACTCGTTCGAAACGTCGGAGACCTGGTACTGGATCGTGAGCTTAGCCGTGTCGGAGAGGCCGTAGCCGATTCCGAACGTCGTCCACTTGTAGCTTGCATCAGTGTTGAGGCTGGTGGTTACTACGGATGGGTCGAGGCTGATGAACTCAGTGTCTTCGTATCCAACGCTCAAGCTGAGGTTGGGGTTGACCTGGTAAGCCAGTCCGACTGTGTAGGTGTTGATCTTGCTGCCGGTGTTGAAGCCAGACGTTGGGTATGCATCGCTGAGACCCTTGTCGAACTCGCCGGAAGCAGTGAGCTTCAGCTTGTGGGTGAGGTTATAGTGACCATCAACCTGCCAACCCTTGATGTTGGTTGGATCTCGCTGAACGCCCAATCGACCCCAGTCTCCTGGAGCGAGGTAGTTGGCATCTACTTCTCGGTAGCCGCCGGTGAGGCCCCACTTGTGGGTGGAGTAACCGATCTTGGCGTTCCAAGCAGCATCGTCCTGGTTGTTGACGTTGGAAGTGTTGTTGTCCAGGTCAGACTTGGAGTAGCCGCCCGAAACATTGAACTTGCCGAACGTGAAGTTCAGGTCGCCGCCGTAGACTGCGAGTCGGTTGGCGGTGTTGGCGCCAATCGCAAGCGGTGTCAGGCCATCGAGCCACAGGTAAGCGAGGTTCAACGAACCGTTCGAAGTGAGCGGGGTCGTGAGGTTCACGCCCAGCGTTCGATCGATCTGGAGAGTGCCAATGCCACCGAAGGCGCCGTTGACAGGGCCCGTGGTGAATGTGTTGATTGGCATACCGCTTGTTGCAGTGATGTTATCGTTGTTGCCACCAAAGACGTTGAGCTTGGTCGTTCCGAAGTTGAATCCGAGGATTCCACCGTCGAAGCGATACAGGCCGTCATCCCATCGCTCGTTCGAGAAGTACGACGTGGTGTCGAGTCTCTGAAGGATGTATGGGGAGACTTTGTAGCCAACTCGTCCGAGTTCAGCGTTGAAGCCGAGGCCAACGATGCTCGAATCGAACTTGACTGAGAAGTCCTGGAGGTAAACGCTGGTGCCACCGTTTACATAAGGCTTGCCGGATGACAGGTTGTTCTGTCCGCCGAAGGTGTCGAGGATGTTGCCAACCACGAGCGTGCCCTTCCACTTCGGTCCTTCAGTGTTGGTGCTGGAGAAGGTGAATGCGCCCTCTTCAAGCGTGCTGAGGTCGGTGGTGAGACCAGCGACGCCCTTAGTTACAGGGTTGACGCCGTTCAGCTTGCCGTCCTGGTCGATACCGAAGTTTCCGCTTCGGCTGTTGCCGCCGATCATAAGGAGGTTAACGTCGCCGCTGATGTTGACAGTCGGCTTCTTAGCTTCCAGTTTCTTGACTCGGTCAGCGAGGTCGCCGAGGTCCTTCTTAAGGGCTTCAACGTCCACACCCAGGGACTGGAGTTCCTTCTCGAACGTTGCAGCCAGCTTCTTGAGCTGAGCGATGTCATCGCCGTAGCTCTTCATGCCGTTGACTTCGTTCTGAAGTGCAGTCATCGCGTCGCGCAGGTTCTGCACGTCAGCGGTGGTGGCAACGCCGTTGAGCTTGTCGCTCAGAGCCTTGATCTGCGAATCAAGACCGTCGGTGACGCTCTTGAGGTTCGTGTAGCAGGCGTGGATTGCAACTGCGAGCTCGTATCGGGATGCTGGTCGGTTGCCGCGGAAAAGACCGTCGGGATAGCCAACCAGAAGGCCGTCCTTCTTGAGTCGCTGAAGGGCTTCAAATGCCCAGTGATTATCCGGAACGTCCGGGAAATTGTCCGTTGCGAGGGCCGGCATTACGATTGCGGCCGTCAGGACTGCGGAGAGAGCGTACTTTAGAGTTCGCTTCATATTTTGTCAGTGCTCCTTCTTTGTGTTTTCGACACAGGTCACTGACCTTGCTGGCCCCTCCGTGAGGCAGAAACCCACAACTTTCCTTGAGTTTCCTATGAGCTCCAACCTTTTGGCTTGGTCAGCTCGGTCCTAGCATCCTGCGTCGGTCCGGCCTAATCCGAAGATCAGACCAATCTGAATTATGACGAACAATAGCGAAACCTGCAAGGTTTTGCGCAAAAAACCCTTCATTAAAGGGGATTCAAGACGCGAAAACCGTCTGGTTTGATGCTAAAAATTCGGATAACCCCTGATATACGGGTTTGTTGCGCAAAGAGTGCCCGAAAAATGGGACTCGCGATCAGATAGTTAATGGGCAATCCCCCGAGTTGGGGCGCGGCACCATCAGAATGCCCGGTATCCTCCCTTTTTATGTTGGATCGAGATTTAATCCGCAACCATCCTGACCTCGTCCGATCGGGCATTGCGCGGAAGGGACTTGAAGCGCCGATCGACGCCTTTTTGAGCGTCGATTTAGAACGTCGTCAGGTTCAGACCGAACTCCAGGAAAAGCAGGCTGAGATGAACCGCATCAGCAAATCCATCGGAATGCTGATGGGCCAGGGCAAAAAGGAAGAAGCGGAAGCCGCCAAAGCCCAGACCAAAGATTTGAAGGAAGCCATCTCCGCTGGCGAAGGCCGTCAACGCGATCTCGATGCCCGTCTGCGAGACATAGAACTAGATTTCCCCAACCTGCCCCACGACTCGATCCCGAACGGCAAGGATGAAAATGACAACGTGGTTGTGCGAACTTGGGGCGAAAAGCCCGAATTCGCCGAGCAGCCTCAGCCGCACTGGGATGTCGCGGAGCGCCTTGGACTTCTAGATCTTCCAAGGGCCGCAAAGATTTCCGGAAGCGGATTCGCCCTATATACCGGTCTCGGCGCTCGCCTTCAGCGCTCGCTGTTCTCCTTCATGATAGACCATCAAACGTCGAAGAACGGTTACTACGAGGTCTATCCGCCCTACCTCGTGAACCGGGCAAGCCTCATTGGCACCGGAAACCTTCCCAAGTTTGAAGAGGACCTGTACAAAGCCGATGATGATCTCTATCTGATCCCAACCGCAGAAGTCCCGGTCACCAACCTCTATCGAGACGAGATCCTCAACGGTGAGCAGCTCACGCTAAAGCTTGCCGGCTACAGTGGGTGCTTCCGCCGAGAAGCAGGAGCCGCTGGCAAGGACACCCGAGGAGTCTTAAGAATTCATCAGTTCGATAAGGTCGAAATGGTGAAGTTCACAAAGCCAGAAGATAGCTACGACGAGCTCGAGAGCCTGGTGGCC
This sequence comes from uncultured Armatimonadota bacterium, assembly GCA_903927025.1. Taxonomy (GTDB): domain Bacteria; phylum Armatimonadota; class Fimbriimonadia; order Fimbriimonadales; family Fimbriimonadaceae; genus Fimbriimonas. The sequence goes on along the minus strand of CAIYLG010000007.1, from coordinate 54,794 downwards.
GATGCTGAAAGTGTGCTCAGAGCGCTTGGGCTGCATTATCGAATTCTCGAACTCTGCGCAGGAGACATCGGCGCAAAGGGAGCAAAGTGCTACGACGTGGAACTATGGTCGCCCGGAGTCGGTCGATACTTAGAGATTTCCAGCTGTACGAACTTTGAGGCGTATCAGGCAAGGAGAGCCAACATTCGATTCCGACGTGCGCAGGGAGATAAGCCTGAGTTCGTCCACATCCTAAACGGCTCAGGGCTTGCCTGCCCTCGTCTGTTCTCGGCCATCCTGGAAACCTTTCAGCAGCCAGACGGTTCGATTCTGGTGCCAGAGGCACTTCGACCTTATTTGGGAACTGACCGCATTTCCTAGAATAGTGACTTGCGGCAGGGTCGCCGAGAGTCTAGATTGAGAGGAATAGCGACGCACGCGCGCCGTTCCGCTTTGTGATTCGTCAGTACATGCACTCATGATCCTGAAGGCGACCCACCGCACCCTTTATCGCTATTCGATGCCAAGCATCGAAAGCCATAACGAGGTGCGTCTGATGCCTCTTACGGATGAGACCCAGGCTTGCCTTCGGTTCGACCTCACCGTGAGCCCCCCGTGCAAGGTGTTCTCCTATTTAGAGCCTGGCGGCACCGTCAACTACTTCGGGGTGCGAGCGCCGCATCCCAGCCTCGAAATCGTGGCAGAAGCCGTTGTCGAGACGCACCTGCAAAACCCCTTCGAGGGACTCAACCTCTTGAATCCTGACTGGGACGAATACTCCCCAACCAAGAGTCAAGACCAGGCTGAGTACCTTGCGGAAAGCCCCTACGTCACCCTCCATGACGAGGTGCCCCACATTGCTCGACATGTTCGAGATATTTCGAACGGGTCGGTCGTGGATTTCCTCCTTAATCTGGCCCATTGGCTCAATCAGGAACTGTCGTACGACCCAGATGCCACGCACGTTCACAGCAAGCTCGACGAAGTCCTCTCCCTGCGAGCCGGAGTCTGTCAAGATTTCGCCCACCTGATGATCGCCTGCTGCCGATCCCAAGGAATCCCTGCCCGATACGTTAGCGGATATCTGTTCGTGGGCGGCGTCGACGGAATGCGCGGCGAACAGGCCACCCACGCGTGGCTGGAGTGCATGCTCCCCAACGGGCAATGGCTGGGTGTCGACCCCACCAACGACCTGCTCGTCAACGATCGGTACGTCGCCGTTCACACCGGCCGTGATTACACCGATGTTTCCCCAACCAGAGGGATCTATGTCGGAACCCCTGCCACGATGCTGAAGGTCTCCGTCAACGTGGACCGTCTGGATGTGGTGGGTGCATCGGAGTGACGAGAAGGACCTTCCTCCAATCCATCGGATCAGCCGGAATCGGCCTCCTCGTACCGGGAAGTCTCGCCTTACTTCCAAGCGCAGCCCAAGAGCAGTTCAAACGGTTTGATGGCCAAGACGTGTTTGCTCACATCATGGGCAAGGCTTCCGCCGAGAACTGGATTCGGCTGCCTATCGGAGAAGTCATTGGTAAAGTGGCCCTAGAGCTGCGGGGCACGCCCTATGTCGGCTTCACCCTGGAATTGTCCAAAGACGTCGAATACTGCACGATCAACCTAAAAGGGTTAGACTGCGTCACTTTTTTTGAAGACTCACTCGACATAGCGCGCGTGATCAAAAAGGGGCTCTCTGCTCCAGAGGACCTGCTGGCCGAGGTCCGAACCACTCGCTATAGAGGTGGGAACATGGGTGACTTCACCACAAGGCTTCACTACACGACAGATTGGTTCCACGACAACCAGATGAAGGGCGTGGTCAAGGTGCTGACACCAAGTCTGCCCGGTGCCGAACCTTTCACTCAAAAGGTTGGAATCATGAGCGAGCACCCAGAGAACTACCGCCAGCTTGCCAGCCACCCGGATCTAGTGCAGGACATCAAGCTCACAGAGGACGCCATCAACGCTCGGTCGATGAAGTACGTTCCCATGGAGAAGCTGGAAGCGGCAGAGCCGCTTCTAAAGACAGGCGATATCGTTGGCGTCACCACATCGCAGACGGGCATCGACATCGCCCACACCGGCCTCTGCATCAAGGACGAAGACGGCATCGTTCACTTTATGGATGCATCATCGGCCCGATCCAGAATGAAGGTTACAGTCGAGCCTCAGATCAGCAAGTGCCTCAACTGGTCTTCCAAACTGACGGGCGTGATGATCGCCCGCCCACTTGAAGTCAGATAGCGCCGCTGTCTCGGGTGACTTTCCAGACGCTCGGAAGTAGCCCGGTGACCACTGCGGCCTTGACAATCTCTGCCACCACAAAGGGCGCGATGCCGTGTTGGATTGCCCCTTTCCATCCAATGAACATAGAGAGCCAGGATGCTCCGCACAGCAGGATGATCCCGTCGCCGATGACCATTGCTGCTGCCGTGCCCAAGATCGACTTGGTCCAGTTCTTCTCCGCCAGCCATCCAAGAAGAGCGGCAACAAACGGATAGGTGATCAGATAGCCGGCAGTGGCCCCGCCAAACACATGGAACCCAGCAGAAAAACTCGCAAAGACCGGGACGCCAGCCGCACCCGCCGCGAGATAGAGGAGTTGACTTAGGCCACCTCGCCGCCAGCCTAAAGAAAGGCCGCACAGCATCACAGAAAGCGTTTGGAGAGTGAACGGAACCGGATGCCAAGGAATGGTAACTTGGGCTGCAGCCGCAGTGAGGGCGGTGCCTCCCACCGTAAGCAGAAGGTCGCGAGCGACCCCGGTTCCAGGAATCAGCGCGTCAGCGAGAGTGGTTGATCGAATGGCGGCGGAGCTCATTCATTACTAGGTACCTCAGTTGCCTCTGCGCCTGCTTTCTTCTTGTTGAACTTGTAAGTTACTACCTCGTAGGTCAATGGAATCAGCGAGAGCATCAGCATTCCCAGCGCGGCAAGGCTGAAGTGCTCTTGGACCGCTTTGATTCCACCAAACAGGTAGCCGGACCCCATGCAGATTCCAACCCAAAGAAACGCGGCAATGGTGCTAAAGCCCGTGAACAGCCTGTGCTTCATCGTCCCCATGCCGGCCACGAAAGGCGCTGTGGTTCGCACGATGGGGATAAAGCGGGCAAAGATGACGGTGCTGGGCCCGCGGCGTTCAAAGTATTCGTGCGTCTTTTCTAGATTCTCACGCTTGAATATCTTGGATTTTTCGTTTCGGAACCATCGAACCCCGAAGAACTTTCCAAGGTGGTAGTTCGTTTGATCCCCCAGCATCGCAGCGAAGATCAGCATCACAAAAGCGATGGGAAGGCTGAACGCTCCCTTTTCTGGCCGAGCATACAGACCCACCGCGAACAGCAGGGTATCACCAGGAAGAAAGGGACAGAACACCAATCCTGTCTCAGAAAAGATAATCAGAAACAGAATCAAGTAGGCCCAACCGCCGTAGTGAGCGATGAGGTCCTTGATGTGCTGATCCAGATGCGTGACGTAGTGGAGAATGCCTGCCATGGGGTGCCCAGTCAAGGTACCCGAGGGGCCCATTTGCAGGGGTCTGAATTTTATCCGACCAAGGACGAGCCTCTGGTATCGTCCGCTTAGAGCACTATGACATTTCCTGCATCCGCACGAAACTATCTTCTCAAAGCGCTGGCGGGAACCCCAGATGTGCTGGAGCAACTTCTCGCTAATCGAGCTGTCGATGATCCACTCTGGGACTTCTCCCCAGACCCAGTCAGGTTCACGCTCCGCCAGGTTATGGCGCACCTAGCCGACTGGGAACCCATCTGGAAGGAGCGTTTCGAGCGAACGAGAGACGAATCCAGACCCTTTTTGCCCAGCATCGACGAGGGCCAAATGGCAATAGACCTCGACTACAGCCACCAAGATCCGCTCGAAAACTTAAGGCGATTTCGCGCTGGCCGCGCAGAGTTGGTAAAAGTCCTGGACAGCCTTGAGACTGCCGATTGGGATCGCCCATGCGAGCGCGAGTTTGTCGGCCCGCTCACCCTTCAGATGATGGCTGGGTACGTCCTAAGCCACGACGGATACCACTTGCAGCAGGTGGCAACCTATCTGAAGGAGAATTAGCCTCGGATCCCTCCGGATATCCCGGAGGGATTGGCTGATCCAGCGAAGGGTTAGACGCTCTAGCGGCGTATCCTGGTACAAGATCAGCAAGACGTTGCCTTCGCCTAACCCAGATTCTCTGGGTTCAAACCTTCCAGCTCCGGCAACACAAAGAGCCCGTCCTTTCGAATCAGCTTTCCGTCAAACCAGATCTCTCCTCCGCCGTAATCAGGTCGCTGGATCAAAACCGTGTCCCAGTGGACCGACGACTTGTTGCCGTTTCCTCCGGGCGGATCGTAGGCATTGCCTGGAGTGAGGTGGAAGCTGCCCGCGATCTTCTCGTCAAACAGCGTGTCCTTCATTGGGTGAAGCACATACGGGTTGTAGCCCAGCGCCCATTCGCCAAAGTAGCGCGCGCCTTCGTCGGTATCCAAGACCTCGTTCAGCTTGCCGGTGTTCGCGCCCGCCGTGGCCTCTATAATCTTGCCGTTCTTCACGACATACCGAATGTCCTTGTACTCGGTGCCCTGATACAGGGAAACAGTGTTGTACTGAATCACACCGTTCATGCTGTCCTTAACCGGAGCGGTGAAGCACTCGCCGTCCGGGATGTTCCGCTCGCCGGAGCAGGAGACTGCGCCAACTCCCTTAATGCTGAATGTCAGCTCGGTGCCCGGCGCAAAGATCTTCACCTCATCGGTGCGATCCATCAGATCCTTCAGCGGCTCCGCCGCTCGCTCCATTCGCTCGTAATCCAGCGTGCAGACGTCAAAGTAGAACTTTTCAAAAGCCGATGTAGACATGTTTGCCTGCTGAGCCATGCCAGGTGTTGGCCACCTCAGCGCAACCCACTTCGTCTTGGGCACTCGGATTCCGAACACGACGGGAGTGGAGTACACGCGCTGCCACATGCTGAGGATGTCTCCAGGGACGTCGCTCTGCTCTGCGTAGTTATGAGTGCCCCGCAGCGCGATGTAAGCCGTCATCTGCTCCATTTCATGCTTCTCGATCTCTGCATAAAGTTGGGCGTTCTTTTCCGTCATGCCGATCATCAGCTGGCGCCTTACTGGTCCACTCTCTAATCTCACCGCGACGTTAGCTCCGGTTCCCTGCGCGACACGTACCATTTCGGCTACGGCTTCCTCAGGAATATCGAAGGCATGAATCAGCAGGTTGTCTTCCGGGGTCAGCTTGCAGCAATGGGACGCCAGCAGGTTCGCCAGCTTAGTTACGCGCGGATCGAGCATTCGCGAAGGTTACCGCTTGGCACATGTCCCTTGCGAGCACCTCAGACATCTAGAGCGGGAGAGACCGCTGGTCGCCAAGTTCCACCGGTTCCAGCCCGATCCACCCAACAGCGTCCCCGATATCCCGAAACGTGCGCATGCCGGGCGGTAGGTTAGCCAAGATCTCCTCGCCATAATTCTTGGATTGAATGCGCGAGTCCAGAATCGCGATGATTCCTTTATCCTCGGCACGGCGGATCAGGCGCCCAGCACCTTGCCTCATCATCATCTTGGCCAGCGGCAACGTGTGCTCGGCAAAGGCGTTAAGACCCATCGTCTGGAGATAGGCAAGGCGAGCAATCTGCGGGGGATCGATGGGAACCTCAAATGGAACTCGAACCAAAATCACACAGGAGAGGGTTTCTCCGGGAGCATCAAACCCAGTCCAGAAAGAGCGTAGGGCAAACAGGGATGAATTCTTATTCTCAATGAACCTCTCTCCAACCGATGCGGTGGCGTACTTCAGCTGGGAGTAGACGGGCAGCTCTGGAGGAAGGTCCATGAAGGAAAGCACCCCTTCCATCTCCTTTCGGGAGTGAAAGAGGGCAAGGCTTCTTCCGCCTACCGTTCGGATGATCTTGGATATTTCCGCCGCAAGACGCCGCCAGTACCCCTCCTCGTTCCCCTCGCGCCGGGCAGCGGTGGGATCTGGAATCGTGTTGTTCGGCGGAAGATAGAGGGCGGCGTTGGATGGGTAGTCAAACGGGGAAGGGAGAATCTCCTCAAACTGCGGCTTTGCTCCCGTTGTGCGGCGAAAGAAGTCAAATGAGCCATCTAATGCCAGCGTCGCCGAGATGCAGGCGTAGTTCGTACGGTTCCAGATGAGCTCCGTGAGGGGCTCTGCCAAGCCGATAATGTCCTGCCGAAGCATCGCATCCGTACCAGACCGCCCTGCGTAGCTAACGGCGACCCCTTGTGGCTGGAAGATGTTGTGTGAACCGAGGCCGTACTCACGGATGTAGCTGAGATAGTTCCGCACAGACTCCGCCACCACACGCGTTTGCTCCGGCTCCTTGTCCCGCCAACCTGTCAGACGAGCCTCTGTGCTCTGCACAAATCGTGAGCAAACCTCGGCGAGCAGCGCCGCAAGTTCCTTCGCGCCGCGCATATCATCCCCCGTGCGGTTGCTCTGCACTTGGGGATGATCCAAAACTTCCTGCGGAGTCGCCGTCAGAATACCGGGGCGGCCAAGCGAAAGGTTGTAGGCAACCAGTTGACGCTGGCAGTTCGCCACCGACTCCTTGAACATCGCGCACGCCTTCTGCCAATCGAACCCCTCATGATTGCGCTGAGCGACTGGAAGCAGCGCATGCTCAAGCCTTCCAGCGATGCCCTCCAGCGCGGCCAGCTTTGCCCCGCTCACCTCGAACTCCATGCCGTTGCTCGCCGCCTGAGGGAAATCGTGCGCCTCGTCCAGGATCAGGAAGTCGAACTTGCCCAGCAGGCCTTGGTCATCATCGCTGATGCGAGACATCAGCGCGTCCTGAATGACGACGCTGTGGTTCGTGATCACAATCTCTGCCCGCTCTGCCGCGCGCCGAGAGCTGTAATAAAAGCAGTCATCGTAGGCGGGACAGAGGCGCCCAGGACAAACGGGAGGGGTCGCTACCTTCTGCCACAGCACGTTGAGTTCGCGATACGGCTTCTTGATGAGCTGTCGGAACTCCGTCTCGATCCCCAATTTCGCTTGCCGACGATAGTCGTCGATGCTGTCTGGCATGTGCTCATCCATCGCAGCAAGGCAGGCGTACCGCTGACGCCCCATAAGCATCTTTGCCTGAATTCCAAGCAGAAAGCAGGCTTGTGAAACAGAGGAAGCTGCCGTTCCCTCTGACAAAAATAGGTTCAGGGCCAGCGGAAGGTCGTTTCGCCAATATTGCTCGGCAAGCACGTTTGTGTAGGTGGCGATGACCACTCGCTTCTTGTTCGCGATCGCGTGGGCAATGGCGGGAATAAGTGCGGCCAGAGACTTTCCAAGACCGGTTGGTGCTTCAAAACAGCCAGACGCACCTTCGCTGATCAAGTCGGAAAGGAGGAGTGCAAGCTGCTGCTGATCGGGACGCTCCACAAAGCCAGGACGCTTGGATAGACTCCCAAAAGCCTGATCCACCAGTTCAGAAACAGTAGACACAGGGTTACATTATGCCAGCGCCACACAAAATAAAACCTGCTCTAGGCCTGTGTCGCCAGGCCCATCGGCAGGAAGTGGCATCTCAATAAATGACAAGGAAACTATAACATGGATTTCAGGATATGCCAAGTAAAGAATGAACTATCCCGTTTTGCCTGGCGTACGCGCATGTCTCGCCCTGAAAACCGGTGCGAATCCTGATTCCTCAAGCCCAGCGAATGTAGCCAGTTGTGTCAACATTCCATGGCGGATTTGAACGTGTTCGCCAACGCTCACACCATGCCTGCAACTCTATCGCTCCATCTCTCGTTGTCCAAAGGAGTGCGCCTGATATGAGTGATGTTTATCAGATGGAAGCTCCCCCGGTTCAAGCAGAGGAGTCGAGGAATCCATTTGGTTGGATTGCCATGGGAATCATGATCTTCATGATGATGGCCATGGTCTGGGCTTCATCGGCAGCCAAAAAGCCAAACCGCTTGGCTGGATATGACGACGATGAAATGATGCTTAAGCGCGTCATGTCCACCCGCTCGCTCCAGAAATCCGTCGGCACCATGCTGGGAAACTCAGCCGACACCAATGAGACCGCACTTCTCGATTCACTTAAGGAACCGATTTCAAGTCTGGTCGTTGAGGCGGACAAGAATCCAAAGGCGGCCATGCTGTACGCCGAAATGCGCACCGTCCGAAAAGAGCCAGTCCCTCCTGAGCATCTCGTCATCCTTAAGAACAGCAAGTATCCGGAGGACAGAGCGTTCGCCGAGATTTACGCTTCTGAGAAACTGACCAAGGATCAGGCAACAAAGCTCACCACAGGATTTCCCAAGGGACAATTTGTGTTCACCGCCGCCCGAGTTCAAGCCTTGGAAAAGGCTGGCGACAAAGATGCCGCCCTCAGGTTGATCTCAACCCGAACCGCAATGGGCCTCGGCATCATAACGGCGGCGGCTTTTCCGTTTTTCGCCATCAGCTTTGTGATCTGGATGGGGATCTCAAGACGACTGAAAGATGGCTCTCTCAAGCCGTTGGGCATTCCTTTGGCGACACTCACCCTTCCAGATGCCGACCGGCTCGCCGTCCGCGCGTCCCAAATCCTATTCACGTTTCTCCTCCTCCAGTTAGTCGTTGGGGGCATCGTCGTCGGTTTTAAGCTTCCTCTCACCGATGGTGAGGCGGGCGCAATTGCCGGGCTCCTTACGATCGTTGCCGTCTTCGTCCTTCAGAAACTAAAAATAGCTGGCAAGGGCATTCTGCTTTCCACGATGGGTGTCTCCACGAAGACCCTTGGGCGCGACATCGTTATCGGGATCATGGGGTTCATCGCCGAGTTCCCGATTGCGATGATGCTTGCTGTTTTCAGTGCCGTCCTATTGAGGTTCCTTCCTCAGGGCACCCACCCTGCCACCGAAGAGCTGCTCAAGCACCACGACGTTCGCACCGTGCTCCCAATCCTTATTGCGGGTTCAATCGTAGCCCCGTTTTGGGAAGAAATCGTATTTCGCGGTCTCCTCTTTCCTGGCCTAACACGAATTTTCGGTGCCATCGGCCCGGGAATGCTGATGTCAAGCTTGGTCTTTGCGTGCGCCCACTCCCAAGGAATCACCCTCTGGCTCCCCCTCGCCTTCGTCGGCGCCGCAAGCTGCACCCTTGGCCAGTACACCAGGTCGCTGGTCCCCGGCATGGTGATGCACTGCCTCCACAACACGACCATATTCATCGTCGTCCTACTGTCCTAACTCAAAAGGAGCGCCGGCCGAAGCCTAATGCCGTCCAGTTTGAGATTGGGAGCAGGTGTATCGCCCTGCAGCTAGGCGCGCATTTCGGAACCACCCTCACACTTCCCTCTCCCGCCGCGGGCAGGCGAGGGAACCGATACGGGATGTTGCGCTGCTCCGGAGAGTTCGGTCGTCCAGCCCAGCTGGCCAGCTAAATCTCAAACTGGATGGCATTGGGCCGAAGCCAGCGCTGTATTTGATGGCCATGCCGGAATTCCGCCCAGCACGATAGAATGGGGCATGCGACGTGGCTGTATTCGATTGGTGACTCCTGTTCTGTTCTTGGGCTTTGCGCTTGGTATCGCGAGCGCTCAAATTGACACTGCCAAGAGGACGGGTGGGATGCTGCTTGGGGTCCAAGCTTGGACCTTCAATTCCTTTTCCGCGATGGAGGCGGTCGAGCGAGCCGCAGCGGCGGGATCGAAGAACATCGAACTGTTCCCCGGACAGGCCGTCGGCAAAGACTTTCCCGGAGTAGGGATGGGCCCGGACATGAGCCCTGCTGCAACCGAAGCATTCAAGGCTCAGCTCCAGAAGTTCGGCGTCAGCGCCGTGGCGTACGGCGTCACCGGGATCGACAAGAATGAGGACGGAGCACGAAAGCTGTTCACTTGGGCGAAGTCTATGGGAATCGGCATCCTCAACACAGAATCGGTTGATGCCCTCGACACCATTGAGAAGATGGTCAAGGAATTCGACATCAAAGTTGGCTTTCACGACCACCCCAAACGCACCGATGCTGGCTACCGGATGTGGGATCCAAACTACATTTTCGAGCTCGTGAAAAACCGAGACAAGCGAATCGGCTCATGCGCCGACACCGGCCACTGGGTTCGATCCGGGATCAAGCCTGTTGACGCGATCCGGATGCTTCACGGACGCATTGTCGCCTGCCACCTAAAGGATCTCAACGTATTCTCGCCAGACGGCCATGACGTCCCGTTCGGCACCGGCGTGTCCGATGTGAAGGCCATCCTCGATGAACTTCACCACATCGGCTACCAGGGGACTGTATCCATCGAATACGAATACAACTGGCAGACCTCTCTCCCCGAAGTCGCACAGTGCATCGGCTTTGTGTCCGGCTACTGCGCTGGCCACAAATACTGAGTCAACGGAACCATATGGACTAGTTGAGACATCGATTAGGCTCAGCTAGTTCCAATGGCATCTGAATGCGCATCGTGGTGCCCTTTCCGAGGTCGCTTTCAACAGTAAGCGTGCCTCCCATCAGTTCCACAAGATTCTTGGAAATAGCCAGTCCTAGCCCAGTGCCACCGTATTCGCGGTGGATTGACTGATCTGCCTGAGTAAAGCTGTCAAAGACAAAGGGCAACCGGTCGGGTGGAATTCCAACTCCTGTGTCGAGAATTCGCAGGTCGAGATGCAGAACGCTTCCTGAAATTTCCCCAGCTACAATCGCGGTCACACCGCCCTCCGGAGTGAACTTAATAGAGTTGCCAACCAAATTCGTGAGTACCTGCCTCAGCCGGAATGAATCCACCATCACCGTTTGAACATGGCAAAGACGTGACTCAGCGCTCAACACCAGGTTCTTCAGCCTACCGTGCCCTTGAAAGAGGGCGATCACGTCAGACACCAGGGACACCACGTCAGTGGGAACAGGCTCGAGAGTAACCCTTCCTGCTTCGATCTTCGAGAAGTCGAGGATGTCGTCAATGATTTTGATGAGGGACTCCCCGCTCTGACATATCAGCTCCACCAACCCTTTGCTCTTCACATCAAGCGGTTGCTCGCGAAGAATTGAAGCAATACCAATGACCCCATTCATTGGGGTTCGAATTTCGTGACTGATGTTGGCAAGAAATTGGCTCTTGGAAATGGATGCCTCAAGGGCGGCATCCCTTGCTTCCATCAGGGCTTCGTTTGCCCGTTGTAGATCTCGACTCCGCTCTTCAACTATCTTAAGAAGCTGATCTTCCGTGATCTTTTGAATCTGGATGTCGTCAGTGCAGCCGTACCAGCACATGACTTCTCCAGATGTGTCGCGACTGGGAACTGCCTGCGAGCGAACCCAGTGGTACATCCCAGTGAGAACTCGCACACGATACTCGCATAGGTATTGCAAGCCTGCAGAAACCGCTGCGCTCCATTCGTGGGAAACACGTTCTTGGTCCTCTGGATGAACCAGGTCACGCCATCCTTCTCGCACCAGCCCGATGCGTCCAACACCCGTTGCGAGCCCGCCGTTATCGGATAGATCTAGGATGGACCCTGAAGGAGATGCTGTCCAGTAAGTGCGATCATTTGGATCAATCCATGTTCGGTAGTACTCTTCCGTCTTTTTTAGACTATCGCTTCGAGGAGACTTTGAATTGATCTCTCCTAGAGTACAGAGAATCATTTTAGGTGCAAATTGCTCGTCTCGAATCAGTGTGAAATTCACATGGACAGGCACTGGCTCACCATCCTGTCTGATGTACCGATTCTCGATCGAAATGCGATCAAGCTCTCCAGAAATCAGAAGATGAACTCGGGCCGAGTCTGCAGCTAAATCATCTGGATGCGTAATGTCGATGTAGGTAAGGTTTCGAAGCTCGTCCGCGGCATAGCCAACCAACCTGCAAAACCCGTCATTCGCCCGCAGAAAATGCCCCTTGAGGTCCATGTGAGAAACGCCCACCGCAGCGTTGGCATAAAGAGATTCAAAGTAGCTTCGCTCAGATTCTTCGCGAATCTGAGCCAACTTCGTGTTGGTTTCATCTGCGCCCACAATAAAGATGAGCCTGAATTCTTCATCGACGGTAATGGTCCACCGAATCCATCGACGGCCCCCCGATCGGTTGGTTAGCCATCCCTCGATCGATCGATTCCGATAGGTGTGTCGACACAGTTTTGCGAGAGTTGAGGACCCACTTGGCAGTTCTTCGCCAATTTCCGCGAGAAATGTTTGCAGGGAAGTCGTTGAGGCTTCTGGTCCCAGCAGAACGTTCCAGGCGCTGTTCGAAGCAAAGCAGGATCCGTCAAAGGCAAAGGCAACGACTGCCCCAGCATTAAGATTGAGGACACGAGTTAACTGGTCTTGGGATGTAATTGGATCAAGCGTCATTGATTGATTGGGCTACCCGTGGATTACGGTGCTATGCCTCACTCGGGGCCACCACCGTTTTGCACGTTGAGCTATGTGGAATGAACCTGTAAGAAGTTTCCCGAAAGATCGTTCCTACATTAATTCTTTCGACACCTCTTATTTGGGAACGTTCACGATCTGAAGGTATCCAAATTGTTTAGAGCCAACACCCCAACTATGACGATTCCACCATGAGCCCTTCCTAGTGATGTCCCGGCTTCAAGGCAACCCTTGGATAGGTGTAGTAATCGTGCCCGTGTTCGAGGATGTCCATGCCGATGATCCTATTTGGCTGCTGAGTATGGATGGCGACGACGCCATCTTCCCAGTCGGTCGAGTAATCGACCCAACTCCCTTTGGGAGTCTGGTTTTGATTGAACATAAACTTCTGCGATCGAACCTGTCCAACAGGCAAACTCGGAAGTTGAGAGTGGAACGCAAAGCATGTCGACCCAAGCCCTATTCGATTGGAGAAGAACTTTTGCACCGATTCGTTTGCAGTGTTCGGATCGATTCTCGTGAGGCTAACGTGCTCGACGACTTTATCCGAACGAGGGACTCTTGCGTAGAGTCGCATCGACGCATTGTTTGGGGCGATAAAAACTTCGTTGAGGTCGTACCGACCGCTGGGTGTATGGAAGGAGTTGACCTCATGGGTGATCAACAGTCCCGAAACATCTCCAACCGCCACCGACTCCTGGCTGCCTTCTCGGCTTCGCATCAGGAAGCCAATTCGTCGCGTCATTGGGCCAATCGGATGGAAGTCAGAACGCCTCCCCGAGGCATAGACTCCATCGATCTTGGGTAGGGGTGTTCCATCCGGCCGCCAGTAACCCCACTCCGGATGATCCAGATCCGAGACTCCGATCAGTGCACCAGGCGCATCGCTCCTTGGCGCTCCATCAGTCACGGTCACGCCTAATTGAGCCTTATCGGCAACTGTTCCAGTAGGTTCGAACGGGATATGGTCGAAAATGAGGTCTGGCTTGAGTTCATCCTTACTACGGAAGTCCCTGTCCCCCTTCCATATGTTGCATCGAATGGATCCATAGCCAGTTCGTGAGACATGGATTGCTGTGTAGCCAATGTGGCTCTCATCCAAGCGCCGCTCGTAATATCCGTATCCCGGAACACTGGACTGGAGCGTTTCCAGGTTGAATATGCCGCGCAACACGGTGTTGTCCTGCGCAACCATCCGACTGAAGGCTGGCCCAGGGAAATTCTGAGCGAACACTACGCAGTAATTGTCTGGCTCGGGCTCAATCCGGTTCCCGTCACCAGTTGGCAAAGGAAACGAGTTCGGCAACAGCTCTCCCTTCATATTCCACGCTTGGCTGTGCATGCCATTGTCCTTCACAATCGCGATGATCTGGATGTGCCGCCCACGCCCTAAGTCGGCGTAGCCGTCATTGGAAGTACCAACCTGCCCAACTTTGTCATAGGAAAACCCAAACGCGACAGCGAGGGCCAAGCTGAGTGCGATCGCCACGCCAGCCGCTCGGGGGGACGCGGCGCGGCGAACCTGAGACTTGTCCAGAAGGCGGTTAATGCGAATCTTGAGCGAGCCTGCCTCAACAATGGCCAGGGCACCTGGAAGCGCAGTGGGGCGAGCGTACGATGCCATCTGGAGAAGCTCGCTGGCGTACGTGGACGGTGCAACACCCGCGAGCAGAACGACATCATCAGCAGCTGCCTCGCACTCTGCTCGATATTGCCTTGACGAAAGCCAAACAAGCGGGTTGAACCAGTAGATGGCAGTCACTAGGCGAGAGAACAGAAGACCTGGCCAATCCATGCGAAGGATGTGGGCGCATTCGTGAAGGAAGATCGCACGTCGTGATTCTGGAGTCCAGGTTCCGACGTCAGGTGGAAGCACCAGCTTCGGGCTTAGGTAGCCGAATACCATCGGCACCTTGATCTCTTCACACGTGAACAGCACTGGCTCTCGCGACAGCCCGATCTCCTCGGCTGCACCTTTCAGGTCTCGGGCCCACTCTTCGTTGCGAACGCGTTTAAGTCGGAGGGTGGTGAGCCGAACTAGGCCAAGAAGTCCGTGAGTCAGAACGAGCAAGACGCCGATCGCCCAGACGATCAGTCCATACCGATTCCAAACGGAGAGCGCCCATCTCTTCGCAGGGTGTACTTCACGAATCGGAGCAATCGTTTGGATCGGCGCCTCCTGGATCGGTTGGACCACCGAAGCGGTGACGTGATGCTGAGTAAGGCCGGTTGTAACGGACGACGGACCAAAGGCTGCAGATGCATGCAGTGGAACTGGTAACGGTTGTGTCTGAGTCACGCTGAAAGATGGAAGGCTCATCAGTGCAACCGGCATGATGGCGAGCACGACAAAGCTCAAGATCCACACAAGACGCCGACTGGAAGCCGAGGAGCGCCGCCACAGAGCCAGCACGATAAGGCCCACAGCTGGCGGGGCGAAGCTTCGCAAAGCAAGGCTAAAAAGAAGCGGTGTGTTCATGGCTGTGCCTCCGATTTGGCAATCAGTTCTTTGATTTCTTCAATCTCTTCGGGAGTGAGGCGCGTTTCTCGGTCGCTCACAAGCGTCGCAACGAGGCTTCCTAAGGAGCCGTTGTAGAACGTTTGGAGCAGACCGTGAAGGGCAGACTTTGCCTCGTCTTCTCTTTCCTTCGCGGCGTAATACACATATTTCGCACCCGCCTCATCGTGCCTGAGCCAGCCCTTGCGCTCTAGGATCGTCAGCAGGGTGCGCACGCTGGAGTTGGCAAGGTTCCCTGACAGGCCATCCTGGATCTCAACCGCCGTCATGCGACCGTTCCGGTAGACCATCTCCATGATCTGCTGTTCCCGCTTGCTGAGGTATTCCTTCGTACGCATGCTAATAAATTAGCACCTTTTTTGTAAATATCCAAGGGTTTCTGCTAAAAAATTAGCGAAGATCCGTTTTTCACTCAGACGGCGCCCTAGCTATACTCAATTTGTGGAGCGTCAGGTGTTCTCCTATCGAAAGCAAAGTCCAGCACTCGTGCTTGTGCTGCTCGGGGTTGCAGGAAGCACATTTCTCATCTTCGGCCTTAACGGGCTGCTTTCTGCTCCAAGTCCAGTTCAAGCGGCACTCCATCTGGCAGATACGAACGCCACGTCAGCAAAACCACCCTTCCTGATTGCCGTCGTCCTTGGCCTCACGGTGATTGGCATCACCATTGCCCTGGCACTCATCGGGGCGAATGCTCGAATCGAGATTGCCGATGGGTCCATCACCGCATTTGACTTTCTGGGGAACCAGATCGCAAGGGGATCCCTTGGCAGCGCAGAGATTCTGCCCAACACAACACGCGGGCGCAGAGACAATCGAACGATCCGTACCGACGGGGGAGACATCAGCGTCAAGCTCACGATTGACCGTTACGGCATCTTATGGGCGGCGATTACAGGGAAGGATCGTGTTGCGGAACCTGCAGCCTACTCACCCGCACCGAACACCTTCAAATCACGAGGTAGCCAGATCAGGATTGGCCCGGATGGAATCTGTGAATTGGATCGCTCGGGTCAGATGACGCTTCAGGCTGCGTTGGATCAAATCGTGGCGATGAGCGTCGTTCGGTCAGAAGACTCAGATCTATTCATCATCCACACAACGAAAGGCACGATTCGAACCACCCTAAGCTTAAAGCGATCGAGGGAGTTTGGGAGAGAGATGCGACGCATGCTTGACAGCAGACAAACCTGTCCTTAGCTGTGAGGCCAAAGAATCGAATTATCCCTTGAGGCTGGACATCGCCCGATCGAGTTCGAGCGGAAGACAGAGAACCATCGCGGTTCCCACGCCAATCTGGCTCTCGGCGATGAGGGTGCCACCCATAAGTTCAGCAAGGTTCTTGGAGATCGTCAGACCGAGTCCAGTCCCACCGTATTTGCGCTGAATGGAGCCATCACCCTGAGTGAAGCTTTCAAAGATGGTGCTCAAATGCTCCTGCCGAATCCCGATTCCACTGTCCCGTACCGTGATGGTTAGATCAACTAGATCTGAGGCAACGACTCCCGCAACTTCCACCTTGACCCAACCGGAAGGTGTAAATTTGATGGCATTGCTGATCAGATTCGAAAGCACTTGCCTTAACCTGAACGGGTCGACCCGCACAACTGGGATAGAGTCAAGCTTGCTCTCAAGCTTCAAATCAAGCTTCTTAGATTTGGCATGCGCCTGAAAGAGGGCCATAACTTCTGAAACCAGCTCCAAAAGATGGGCGCTAGACGGCTCGAGCGTTACTTTCCCTGCCTCAATTTTGGAAAAGTCGAGGATGTCGTCGATGATCTTGACGAGCGCCTCGCCGCTCCTGCAGATGAGGCCCACCAAGTTTTTGCTCTTCTCATCCAAAACCTGTTCCTGGAGCATCGAGGCAATACCGATCACTCCGTTCATAGGCGTGCGAATCTCGTGACTTATATTCGCAAGGAACTGACTCTTGGAAATTGACGCTGCCAAGGCTTCATCCCTTGCTTCGATAAGCGCCTCATTTGCCTGGC
Source organism: uncultured Armatimonadota bacterium (assembly GCA_903927025.1). GTDB lineage: Bacteria > Armatimonadota > Fimbriimonadia > Fimbriimonadales > Fimbriimonadaceae > Fimbriimonas. The sequence continues at coordinate 37,973 of CAIYLG010000007.1, read as the reverse complement.
GGAGCTCCTTGGTTCGATCCTCTACCAACTGCCCTAGATGCTCTTCAGCGATGCGTTGAAAGTGGATGTCGTCGGTGTATCCGTACCAGCAAAGGATCTCTCTGCCGTCATCACGATAGGGGAGTGCCTGTGACCGGACCCAGTGATATCCGCCTTGAAACACCCTGATCCGATATTCAACGTGGTAGCGCTGACCAGAAGCCAGGCAACTTAACCAAGCTTCGTTGACGCGCTCCAGATCCTCGGGATGGATAAATTCCCGCCACCCAAACTGCACGAGCTCGGCAATATCCACCCCAATAGTGAGGCCGCCATTGTTGGATATCTCCAACACCGCGCCGTGAGGATCCGCGGTCCAATAAGTTCGGTCGGTTGGATCGAACCAGGCGCGGTAATACTGTTCGCTCTTTCGGACTGCGGAATCCGTGTCCGCATTCGCATTGATCTCCCCCACCGCACTCATGACCATCTTTGGGTTTCCATGATCGTCTCGGATGAGACTCACCGTAAGGTGGGTGTGAACGATTTCCCCGTCCTTGCGGATGTACCGCTTCTCCATCGAGAAGCGATCCAGATCGCCTGCGAGAAGAAGCTCGGTTTGTACATTGCCCATCTCAAGGTCGTCTGGATGCGTGATATCCACATAAGTCATGGCGGAGAGTTCATCACCGGAATAGCCCAACAGCTCTTGAAACTTCTGGTTGACACGGATATATCGACCGGAAAGGTCGATATGACAAACGCCAACTGACGCTGAAGCGAAGTGGGCATCAAAATCTTCACGACTTTCAGCCTCCTCGTCAGCTTTTCGCTTCTGATCGGTAAGGTCGGTGCCGACCATAAAGATTAGGTTGCGAGTCTCGTCAACCGTACCGGTCCAGGAAGTCCACCGACGTTCTCCTGAAGAGTTCACCAGCCAATGCTCAACCGAGCCTCGTTCGAAGTGCTCTTTGCAGACTTGGAGAAGATCTCGGACCTCAATCGCTGGGGTTTCCAACAGCTGCCCCATCAGCCGTGGAAGCCAAATCTCAGTGGAGGCGAGACCAAAGAACTGCGTCCACTTCAAATTCGCCGCGTAGACTTTTCCATCAAGCGTAAAGGCGACGGTTAGCGCCGCATTCATGTTCAAGATCCTGCGCAGGCTGTCCGGCGGGGGCACCGACGAAATCTCGATGCGCCTCGGGCTGTCGGTTAAATAGGCCAGCACGCGATCGTCAACTCGTACCAAATTGGCGGCAATCGCCCTACCAGAGCGGCTCTGCCAAGTCGTCTCAAACGAATCGGGATAGGACTGAGCAGCCCAAGCTGAAGCCGCGGAGGTGTTTGAGACGACCTCAGAAAGGGATGTTCCTGGCTCAACTGCCTTGCCCGTCAGAAATATGGCGTCAGGCGACGCATAAGAAATCCGAAATTGGGAATCTAGTTCGATAAAGCCGCGACCTTGCCATACCTCCGCCACGGTTAAGCCACCTGCATACACAGGTTTCCCAGGCTGGAGTGGATTAGGTTCTTGAGAGGACCTCATGGTTGATCACGTAAGTTTGCGTCTCATGAAAGACAGTTCTTCTTATTCAGACCAGTTGAAAAACCGGCCGTTCCCAACTCGACAGTGGGTGCAATCCACCGGACTCGAGGAGTCAGACCCCTGGGACTCCGCTGACTGAAATCGATCCCAAAATATCTCGCAGAATTTGAATCGTGACCGGCTTTGCAATGAATCCGTCCATTCCAACCTCCGAGCTCATGATTCGATCCTTTTCTGACGTGTTCGCGCTTACAGCGAAGATGGGCAACCGGTGGCGGCCCTCCACGATCTCAATTTTACGAATCTGCCGAGTGGCCTCAAACCCGTCACAGACCGGCATCTGCAGGTCCATGAAGACGATGTCAAATTGGCCAACATCAATGGCACCCAAGCCTTCTTGTCCATCCACCGCCGTTGAAACATCACAGCCAAGCTGCTCGAGGATCATCTGCATGACCACACGGTTTATCTCGATATCTTCAACAACAAGCGCACGCATATCTCTAAGTCAATACCGCCCTATGACTTCATTACCCGCGCGCTCGAGAGAAAAGCTAAGCAGGCGTCATCTTATGGCAATAGTATGATGGATAGGTGTCATCACTCTATCATCCATCCATTTATCTGTGAAATGATTGGCGAGACAACCTGCTAATCATGCTTGATAACTCGCAATTGCACAGAATCTCCGAATCCGATTTTAGCAACCGTCGTTGAGCGCGGCTATCGACCGGTAAGGCTCAGCGATAGTCCCACATCTCTAACTCGGGTGCCATCCCAAGTGAAGCTCCCTCCATCATCCTTGAGGTCCTCGCCTACCGAGTAGACCTTTTCCTGTTTGGCACGATAGATCATCGGCTTTCCGTTGAATGCGTCCACCGGCCATTTGCCCAATATCGGTAGGAAACCGTCAATGGTGGGCGGCAGTGCTCCCCCGTGAGTCCGGCGGTAGATGGCCGAAGCGAGTAGCACGCGAGTGGCATTGACGTTCACCCTGCCCTGAAGCGAATTTCTCATCGTCACCTGATCAGTGAGGAAGCCGTAACAGATGGCTCGGCCCATCGTGTTATGACCGCTGTTCATTCGAGAATTGAACTCATCTTTGGTCAGAGGAGTGCGCGCGGCTTCGGGATTGGGCAGGATAGGATCAGAAGGTGAAGCGTCATTGTGAACGGTTAGGATTTGATCAACCGATTGCCGCGCAGCATCCTCGGAAGAAAAATCAGACTCCGAAAAGGGGCGGCGCAGGTTCGCAAGCTCTTCCATCACTCGCTCGCCACATTTACGCGCCGTCTCCACCGCGTCAAGAGTTCCGCTCGGAGGATTCGAACTTGCATCGAAATCGGCGAGTTTATTTGGATTCGATCTTAGGCTTTGCTCGGCTTTGTCAAGCGACCGATAAAGGCCGATCGGATTCACCGCCAACTCCCTGCGCGTGATCCGTTGAAAATCTAGCCTCATCGAACGAATCAGAGGCTCATCGACAACAGTCGATGCATGAAGTGCACCAAGGATCTGCCTCAGAGTATCCAATGGAACTTTTGGATTCCTTGCCACCCGTTCCGTACCCGCCGAGCCAATGCCCCTGATGAGCACTGCCAACAGGTAGCCCCACACCCCGTCGCTCGCTTCCAGGTATCTGTCGCCGATGTTGATACCCAGCAGAATGAACGCCTTACCGCTCTCATAGTCGCCCCGATCAAACTCTGCCTCCGCGCAGATCAGGACCAAGCGAATCAGCTCGGTCACCTCTAGTTCGCGACGAACGCCCTCAGTGGTTTCCCGAACCGTTGGATCAGGCTGCATGCTGCCCGCAGAAAGGATCTTGGAAATTCTCGCAATCGTTGCGGCATGGGCTTTGTAGAAGGCCATCGCTGGGACTAACGCTTGAACCTTGACCTTTGAAGACGGCTTCCCTGGAGAAGACGCTAGAAGAAGACCAAGAGGAATCCCAAAACTCTGCATCTTGGCACCACCAAGGCGGTCGAGTTCGGCATGAAAGTCGCGAGACCTTTTCCGTGCGGCCGCGTCGACCGGAGGTTCCACCACCAGTTCCCTCGGAAGCACCGCGTCAACTTCAGCCTGAGTCGCTAAGTGAATGCGTTGTTCGGCGCCCTTATTTGCGCACCCGGACAGGAGAACCAGACTCAGCGCCGCGCTCGGTGCCACTCGATTCCTCAGGAATTTGCCCCCCACGTACTTATCTTACAATTGCCACGCGCGGATCAGAACGAATCACCCACGTAAAGATTGAATCCTGAAAGACGTGCAACGCACTTGGGATCGCACGCGCCTTATTAAAATGGATTAGGCCATGAGTGATGACTTTGATGACAACGGCTCTTCGGGAGACTCAGGATGCGTATGGATGTTTCTGCTCCTCGGCGGCATCCTGTGCCTGATCATCAGCGGCGCCTGCGGCTTTAGCGACCTTCGCTACAAAATGGGCGGAAAAGCGGCCGAGGCGACTGTGGTTCAAGGTCCCCAGGCAGACGGCGAAACCGGCGGTCAGTACCAGTTCACGGTCGGGGACAAACAGTACACCGGCTACGCCGCAATGGCGCCTCAGGGGCAGGTAGTGGCGATGGAGTACATCACCAGCAACCCCAACACCAACCGCCTCAACGGCAGCAGCGACTGGTTCCCCAGCGGCCTCATCTTCCTCATCATCTCCATCCCGATGATCATCGGCGGCGTGATGCTCTTCAAGAGCAACGACGATTTCACCAAGGATTAGCCCAGACAGACTCCACCCAGCCATGACGCCAACGGCGTCGTTTCTGAGTAGCGAAGGTTTGGACCGATGAAATCGGGCCTAACCTGGAACCGCGGGGCCGATCCCGCTCCACGCGCATAGGACGTAGGGTTGTGGATGAAAACGGGCCCCTGATTCCGATCATTTGATCCCTGGGAATCGCCCTCCATTATGTTGGTCCCGGCGGCTGATTTGGACACCTTCAACGCGTCTCTTGCGGCCCAAAGGCACGCTCGGCAAGACGGGTGAACCCAGCGCTCCATCCGAATCCGCGTCACCGAATAGGCGCCGCTTCCGCCCGAACCGCCTTGAACAGATCCTTGAAACACTTCACGGTTTCCTTGACCTCTTTCCCCTGCTTGGCGTCGCCGTAGTAAGCCTTCACAAATGACTCCGCGCCGCACCAGGTGGTGTGGAGCATGCCTTGGGAGTTCGCGGCAATCTTCGAATTGGCACCGTTTCGGACATCCTGAATCAGCTTGAGCTGCTGCACCGCAATGCCCGAATTTCTCCAAGAGGAAGCGACCACCGGAAAGCCGCTCATCGCAAAGTAGGCAGGGGTCGGCTCGGCGTGCTCATAGTGCCAGTCGCACATCACGATGTCCTTGGGAACTTGACTGATTGCATCCCAAGTTCCGTTAGTGCTCGCCTCCCACTCTCCAAGACCGTTGGTGCGGCCATCCAAAAAGCGGTCGCCCCACATCCACATCTTGCGACCCGTCGACTGAAGATGCTCGTGGAGGGCATTCACCTCACCGGCAAAAGTCTGAAGCGGCGTCTTGCCTTTGCAGTTCGGACAGTCCGGGTCAGCGAGAATAAAGACCTCGTCCATGCCGACATGAAACGTGTCTGACCCGCACGCATCGCACAGTTCGTCGATCGAGTCAAAGATCACTTGGTGGAGTCCCGGAGCATTCGGGCAATAGCTGCGACAATAGATTCCCTTGTTGTCCGGGAACTTCCCTCGCGTCTCATCAAACTCAGGATGCACGCGCAATAGAGATTCCGTTTCCTTGGCCCATGACTGGTGCCCGAGAAGGTTGATCTGAGGAATCAGCTTCACATTTGCCTTCTTGCATGCCTCAGCGATCACCTGAACCTGCTCCACCGTGAAGGAGTCGCCATCGGAAATCTCAGGGTGCTTCTTGAACTTGAACCGGTAATCGAATTCAAGAACGAGCGTGTTCACGCCCTCTTTTGGCAGCGCATCGACAATGAAGTGAGAAAACTCCGCAATCCCCTTCGTGCTGGGTGCACCGATATGAAGCCCACGGATGGGCGGCATCGAAGACGTCTGCGGAGAGGGTTTCTGAACCAGAGCGAAAACGATCACAGCGAGACCGAACATGCCTCGGACTATATCACCTTCCACTCTGCGGGACGCGGCTCAAATGGCGGTGCCTTAAATGGAGCGCAGCCTTAAGGCACCGCTCCAATCTTGCATCCCGTTAAAAATTTCACGGATAAGCGCCAAATACGGCGAATCATGTGTTAATATTTTAACGGGCATACGAAATGCAGAAGGCAAACTACTTAAGCAAACGCGAACAGGAGATCATGGATCTCGTTTACGAACGAGGGCATCTCACCTCCAGTGAGGCGATGGAACTGCTCTCCGGTTCCCCCTCCAACTCCACCGTCCGAACCCTCCTCCGCATCCTGGAAGAAAAGGGACAGCTCACTCACGAGGAGCGGGATGGTCGGTACTTCTATATCCCCGTGATCCCACGCACATCCGCGGCAAGGCAGGCACTCGACTCGGTGATGAAGACCTTCTTTAAGGGCTCAGTCGGAGACGTCGTCGCCGCACTTTTGCACGATGACGATACGCAGCTGACTTCGCAGGAACTTGATCATCTGCAACTGCTGATCGACCAGGCGAGGGAGGAAGGAAAGTGAACGGATTTCTCCTCCAGATCCTCCTCCGCACGTCGATCCTATCTTCACTCTGGCTGGCTGTCGCCTATCTCGCCCGACGGCGCTCGGCCGCAACTCAGCATGCGTGGACAGTTTTCGGATTGGTTGGGCTCCTGATCCTCCCACTGCTCCACGCGGCACTGTCTGAAGTTCAAGTCGCGCTCCTGCCAGCCCTGCCATCCACACCCAATGCCAAGGACATCGTTATCCCAGGTGTTGTCGGGTTGTCAGGCGCCGCTCAATCGTGGACCAACGGTTCATCACAGCCTTCCCCGCTGATGTTGCTCTGGCTCATCTGGCTTTTGGGTTCCATCGTGATCCTGAGTCGGTGCGTCTTCGGAATCGTCAAGGTTAGGACCTGGGCAAAGGAGGGGGAACAGATCGAGGCGAAAGGTACCCACGTTCCCGTGATCGTCTCGAAGCGGGTCACTGTGCCATTAACCGCGTGGATCGGGCGATCAGTTATCCTCGCGCCCCTTGCGTGGCACACCTGGCCCCAAGAGAGGCGCGAAGCCGCCATTCGGCATGAAATGGCCCATATCCAGCGTCGGGACTGGCTATCTCAGCTAACAGGCAGAGTGGTCTGCGCTGCGCTGTGGCCAAACCCGATCGTGTGGCACCTCGCCAAGAAGTCTCGATTTTTAGCGGAAAGGGCGGCGGACGATGTTGTCCTCTCGAGCGGAATGACTGCCGCTCGGTATGCCCAGATTCTATTGGAAACGGCAAAGGAAGCCCATGCGACGCTTCCCCAGCTTTCGGTCTGCATGGCCCAAGGGCCCAACGTCGCAAGGAGAATTGAATTGATCCTACATCCAAGAACAGAACGTGCCTCGATTTCCAAAAAGGGACTGCTCGCCGGTGCCCTACTCGTCATGGGAACCTCCCTTCCGATTGCCGTCATGGCGATTACGCACCACAAATCCGCCGTGCCAGTCGGACAAGGCACCGTGGCTAAGCAGCCAACTCAGTTCTTCATCGAATGCGTCGTGTTAGAGCATGGCGTTCGCCTGGCCGACACTGGGCTCAAGATCTTCGCGGAGACTAAGTCGCCAAAGGGACATCCCGCACCAGGCATCGTCCAAGGCCTGGTCTATTCTTTCCCCGTCGATTCTTCCAAAGAACTGATTTCGAAGTGGCGAAAAGCAGGAAAAGTGCAATCAAGCCCTGCCATTAGAACGATCTCGGGACAGGTCGCCACAATCACTTCAGAGTCGGAATCGAAAAACTCGCAAACCCTAAGGTTCACTCCAAAACTCGATTCCAAAGGCGAGCTGGTGATGAGCTTTAGCTACGACCTGAAACAGGATGGCAAAACAACCTTCCAGGAAGCCGTCACCTACTCATCCAAACTCCCAGGCACCGTAATCCTCTCCAAAAACACCGGCCCCAACCAGCCCAAAGAAGTGTTCGCAGTCGTCACCGTAAGAGTCGTCGACCCCAACCAACCGTAGTCATTGGGCCCCAGGAGAAAGGCTTCTGAGCTCCTAGGGCCTCGATGTCAATGCCAGGCCCCCAACACCAAAGGTGTTGCCTACGTGAAGCCCAGGGCTTGTGCTAAGCGCCTACCCTGGGTTTGCGGCCGCTAAACGTTCAGAGTCCACGGCCGCAACGCTGCCCCGCGCAAGCGCCAAAGCCGCTCGGGCTCTGACCACTGAATGGTTTCACGGCGCATTTCCGAATTGAAAATCTCCGACGCTCGTCAACAAGGCTAAAGCGTTGGTCGGCCGGATGGGCTGGAATTCCCCTCCCTCGGAGGAGAATTTTGTCGCATGAAAACAATTCGAGGGCTTACGGGATACGTCGTATCTCGAACTGGATGGGTTTAGCCTAAAACCAGCGGTCCATTTGGGCGTAGAGGTGCCCTAAAACAGACAGAAAGGGGATGGTGCGCCGGAAAGGACTCGAACCTTCACGCCTTGTGAGCACATGCACCTCAAGCATGCTTGTCTACCAATTCCAACACCGGCGCGCAGTGAAAGATATTACCACGCTGACCCCTAATTTTCTGTCACGTTTATGGGCGCTTCCTGCAAACGAACATCGCTTCGACCTCATCGAGGCTGAGAAAGCGTCGTGCCCAGTGCCCAGCGGTGCCGCCGTAGACGTTGTCAACGGCAAATCCAGCCGCCGTCAGCATCTTCACAACCTCGGGAGCAATGAACAGCCGCTCTCGAATCGTCATGATCGTCGGCCCCTCGGGAAGGTCCCACTCGTCCTGATAGTTCGCCAGCATCGACACCGGATCAAACCGACCATCGTGAATATGCTCGTCCTTCATCTGGCGGATGATTGAGTAGCCGTTGAGAGCAGTCAGCAAAAACGGTGCGTTTGGCTTGAGGCTGCCAGCGATGTTTCGGAAGATCGAATTGTCGTGTTCCTCCGCATTCTCACCGCGCTCAATGAGTCCAACTCCGCCTTCGCAGAGGCAAAGGCCCACATCAAACTTATCCTCCAAAGTAAAGCTGGTGGCATCTGCCTGAATCCAGGTGACATCCACTTCAGCCTTTGCCGCATTCTCCTTTGCGACATCCAACATGCCCGAGGAGAGATCCAGCCCTGTCACTTTGTATCCGCGTCGAGCCAGCTCAATACTGTGCCGGCCGGTCCCGCATCCAATGTCCAAAACCGCGGAGCCGGGCAGAATTGGATAGAGCGAAAGGATGAAGTCGACCTCCGCCACCGTGTGCTTGGTAAACGGATTCTGCTCATAGTTGACCGCGTGAGCATCAAAAAAGCGCTGCCACTCTTTCTTGCCAGCGGAAGGGGAGTTCATATGGATAAGGGTACCGCGCAAGCCGAAGTTCCTCCGGCTCTGAACGAAGTGAAGGGAATGGAATGGAGCGCAGCGGAATCGGGAAGCGGATATGCGAAGTTCAAGGCGAGAACAAACAGATCGGCAAGCGATAGTTGGAAGCGACGACCATGGGCTACTGAGGCGATCGCTTGAAGGGACGAAAACCTTTCCTAAAGCAACCCCAAGCTCGAACCTCCCCACATTTGCCATGATCAAAACACAAAAAGTTATCGAGGAAGATAAAACCGATGCTAACCGCCGAGCAGATTGATCAATTTCACCGTGACGGGTACCTGCGAGGGAGCAGCGTGCTCACCGACGCGCAAGTCGAGGTCCTGCAAGACGAAGTCCTGCGAGTCATCGACAACCGCGACAACCCGGGCAAGCAACCGGTCCTCCTCCACAACATGGCCAAGCCAGAGGCACCGGTTTGGCAGATCGTCAACATCTGGGAAGCCAGCGAGCCGTTCTTTGAACTCATCCACAACCCCCGAATCATCGAAGAAATGGCTCAGCTCACTCAGGCGAAAAAGCTGAGAATCTGGCACGATCAAATTCAGTACAAGCCCGCCCAAACCGGTGGCGTGAACATGTGGCACCAAGATGCCCCCCTGTGGCCGATTCTCGCCCCTATGACAGAGGTCACCGCCTGGGTCGCCCTAGACGATGTCGATATCGACAACGGCTGTATGAGCATGGTGCCGGGATCACACACTTGGGGCAACCACATGGACTATCTGGCTACCCTGCCGAACTTCGAGGCGATGCCCAAGTCCTTTGAGGGACACGAGATCGAAGTTCGCCCGTGCCCGGTTCGCCGAGGTGAAGTTCATTACCATCACGCCCTCACCTGGCATGGCAGCGGCAGCAACACCAGCGGTCGGCCACGCCGAGCCATCGCCCTTCATTTCATGACCGATGAAACTCGTTTTGTCCAATCGGGAGAACATGTGATGAAACCTTTCGTACATGTGTTGGATGGCGAAGTGATGTCCGGAGACCATTTCCCTCTGGTGTATTCCGCTTAAGATGGGACCCCGGGGCCCTATCTCAAACGTAGAAAGGAACCGGGCCGCCACAATGAAGGTCTTCTAGGTTTAGAGAAATATGATTACAACGGCAATCGCACTTTTGACGCTAGGCGGACAGCGCCTGCCCGATAACCCCAGCTTTGACTACTCGGGCCTACCCCAGCTGCGCACAGTGGAGAAGGTGGAGATCCAGTTCCACAACGTCACCCTGCAGGTCGGACTCGTGAAGGAAGGCTATGTGGATGTCTCCACAACCACCCTTTACAAGAACAAGACCAACCAGGCAGTCAAAGCCACGCTCATCGTCCCGCGCCGCCGAGTCGGCGATGCCAACTCCGGGCAACCTGCGTTCGACGTGACTGCGACTTGGGACAGCAAGCCCCTCCCACTCATCCCCGCATCTGACCGCGGCTACAGCGAGATCGTGGGCAAAGCGGTGAAGTACAGCAGCGACCTCAGCGCCAAAGTTCGCCTAGCCCCTGGCGCGACGATCGCCCTGCGCATCAACTACCAGGTGCCCATCGGCAAGAGCGGCTACGAGCAAAAGCAGCGAGTCGCTGGCTACCTATTCGATGGCGATAAAACCATCGGCCAGGTCAACATCGCCTACAAGTACAACGAGCAGACGGTGTTCCGACTCCCCGAAATGCACCCCAACCTAGGCTGGCAAACCGGTGACAAGGGCTCCTATGTGCGAGAAGACAATTACTGGCCAGACAACCAGATGACCTACCTAACCTTCTATCCCGGCGGCTTCTAGCCCTCGGAGTCAGCGCTCCATCTACAAAAACGACAGCAGATGCTCAATATGGTAGGTGTCATGGCACACCTCCATGTTGGCGAGGTCGTAAAGGCTGATATCGCCCCGCTCGGTATGGCGCGCAACCTGCTCCCAGTGCCCGGGCCCTTCGTTCTCAAAGAACGCAGTTGACTCGGCACGCGCCGCGGCCCATCGTTCCACCGCTTCTTTGGGATCCACCGTCGCGTAGTCCATATCGAGGGCTCGCTGGCTTTCGTCGTATCCCTGAAGGATTCCACCCTCTTCGAACCGAATAATCCGGGCGCGGTCCTGCAGAATCGGCTCCCAGTCCGCGAGGTGGGCAACTGCTTCACGGAAGCTGAATCGCTCCGGATCAGTCTTGGTATCGAGGATCTCCGGGGACGCATGGTCGACGATCCATCGGACGATATTCGGCCCCTTTGCGAGGCAGGAAAGCAGATACGCGTTGTTTGCCACACCCAATTATGGCAGCCGCAAAGATTCGCTCAAGGTTATGGCGACCCCAAAACTTGGCAACTGGGTTGGGATTTCCGGGTAAACCTTGCCAGCGCCCGCGCGGAGGAACTCCTTGGCCCGATTCGAAATCTCAACTGACTACCTTGTCCAAACCCTTGTCGACCTGCTGCATACCCCCAGCCCGACAGGCGATACCGATTACGCCATCAGCTTTGTGCAGGGCGAACTGGACGCGATGGGAGTTGCCACCGAGCGAACGGTGAAGGGTGCTCTGCTCGCCCATTTGGAAGGCCACCGCTCCGATAAGCCCCGTGCCGTCACCGCCCATGTGGACACCCTGGGTGCCATGGTCCAGGCGATCAAGCCAAACGGCCGTCTTAAACTCGCCGCCCTCAATGGCCTCAATTGGCCGACCGTCGAAAGCGAGGGCCTCGCCATCGCCACCCGGTCTGGTCGAATGGTCCGAGGCTCGCTGGTCCTTGCCAACGGCGCTTCCCACGTCAACAAAGAAGCCGGCACCGCGCCAAGAAATGCCGACACCCTGGAAGTTCGTCTGGACGAGCGCACGACCCGAGCCGAAGAGACCCGACTGCTGGGTATTGAAGTCGGAGACTTCGTCTACTTTGACCCCCGAGTCGAAGTGAACGAATCCGGATACATCCGCTCTCGGTTCCTAGACGACAAGGCCTGCGTGGCATGTGTGCTCGCCGCGATCAAGGGCATGGTTGAAGCGGGCGCGACCCCAGCTCAGAACACCACGATTCTCATCAGCAACTTCGAGGAAGTGGGACATGGCGGAATGGACGGCCTTCCTGCCGATCTCCACGAATATCTGGTGCTGGACATGGCCTGCATCGGCGAAGGCCTGCGCGGCGATGAGTTCCACTGCTCCATCTGCGTGAAGGACGGCAGCGGCCCATACAGCAAAGCCCTCAGCGACCGAATTAGGACCCTCGCCGACCGACGAGGCATCGATATCATCCCCGACATCTATCCCTACTACAGCAGCGACGGCAGCGCCTACTGGCGATCTGGCGGCAGAGCCGAAGTAGCCCTCATCGGCCCCGGTGTGGACACCAGCCACGGCTACGAGCGAACCCACAAGGACGCCCTAACCGACACCGCCCAACTCGTCGCCGAGTATCTCGTCGAAGAGTAGCTCGTCACCCCAACCCATCAATTCGCTTGGCTAACTCCATATCAAATGGCGATAGCCCGCCCACCGAATGGGTGCTCAGTGAAACCTTGACCGACTGGAAGCCAACTTCCATGTCGGGATGGTGGTCCAGCATGTCGGCGAGGTAGCCCACCGCGACGGCAAACACGAGTCCGTCTTTGTAGGTCTTAAACCCAAACTGCTTGACCATCTTCCCCTCCTCAACCGTCCAGCCCTTCAGCTCGGTGAGTCCACGTACCAGTTCGCCATCCGTCAAAGTTCGATATTCAAGTGCCATCGTTTCAATCAGCATAGATCGAAGACCGACTCTAGAGAACAAGGGTTCCCTCAAAGGTGCCACCAGCCAAGCAGAGCGCGATAAATCCTAATGCCATACAGCTGTGGATTAACCTTCCGCTTGGGCTGGATGGCCGACCACTGTGGAGTTAGGCCAGGTGCCTGTATCCAGGCCCCTCTCGCGCCGCGGGCAGGAGATGAAGTCGCCGCCTAGAATTGTGTCGTTTGAACCTAAGCGCAGGGATCAGCGCAAGCTTCCAGCCCAAAACTGTATTGCATTAGGATGGAGCACGCCTGCACCCCTTTTGGTATCCGAGAGGTCGTCATTGCAATCAGGACGATGGGCACTCGGCCTAGCCCTTCTTCTTCAGCAAAATCAGCAGCGAAGGTGCGCCGATGACGGCAGTGACGATGCCGACCGGGACCTCGGTGACCGCCTGAGTGGGAAAAATCGAGCCAGCTCGCTGCGCGAGCAGATCGGCTGCGATCAGCAGAATCGCGCCGATCAGAGCGGAGCCGATCAGCGAGCGCCGCCAGTCCACGCCTAAGAGTCGGCGCGAAATGTGAGGGGCGACAAGGCCCAGAAATCCCACAATCCCGACCGCGCCCACTGCCGCTGCGGTCATCGCGGTGCCGGTGATGAGGACGATTGCCCGAAGTCGCCCTACGTCCACACCCATCCGGGCCGCCGATTCTTCCCCGATCGCAAAGGCGTTCAGCATGCGGGTCTGCCGAACCAGGACGATGCATCCCAAGAACAGCGCGACGGCGAGGAGGGCATCCTTCTCAAAGTTGGCGGTGGACATCGTGCCCAACAGCGTCTCAAAAACCCGATTGGTGTCTTTACCGGCAAGCAGGATGATCAGGGAAAGCACCGAAGACAGAAGGGCTCCCACCACCACTCCGGCAAGAAGCAGCGTGGAGACCTCGACCACCCCGCGCCGCTTGGCAAGCCCGTAAACCAGTGCCAGAGCCAACATTCCGGTGGCAAAGCCCATCGCCGCCGAGCCGAGGCCACCAAACCACGCCTCAAGCCCCAGCACCATCGCGAGCGCACTTCCCACCGCCGCTCCGCTGGATACGCCGACAATATACGGCTCAGCTAAAGGGTTGCGAAGCTGAGCCTGAAACGCAGAGCCCACTGCACCCAGAATGCCGCCGACACAAACACACTCCAGCACGCGCGGCAGACGGATACTCCAGACAATGCTGTTGGCGGTCTGATCATGCCCAGGCAAGTAGCCGCGAAACAGCTCATACGCAATCTGCCATGGGGCGTACCACATGGTGCTGCCCACGTTGAGATGGATCAACATCGCCAGCACGACACCCACGCTGAGCCAGGCAAGGATCCTGCGCTGCTTACGGTTCTTGGCGAGGGCGGATGGAGTTGGGGAGTGCATGGTGGCCTGAAGTACCGTGGTTCCGCGGCACTGCTCGACTCCGGCTTCACCCCGGTTCGAGTTCGGACTCGCACAAAGCAGGCATTCGGGCTCGAGGCTAAAGCCTCATACCGTTGCGGTACAGCGCCGGTCTCTCACCGGACTTCCCCCACCTCGTGTTGACACGCAGGATACCGGATTGCCACAAAACCTCCAAGAAATCTGCCGATGCCCCCCATCGGTATACTTTTTCCGTTGTGACAACCCTAAGCCTCTCCGCGCGTGCAGGGCTCTTGAAGCCCTCCCCTACCCTTGCGATTACTTCCAAGGCCAAAGCGATGCAGGCGGAAGGGATCGATGTGGTTTCCTTCGGTGCCGGCGAACCCGACTTTAACACCCCCGAATCCATCTGTGATGCCGCCATCGACGCCATTCGCGCCGGATTCACCAAGTACACACCCAGCGCCGGAATTCCCGAGCTGCGAAAGGCAGTGGCCAACAAGTTCGAAGTTGAGAACGGGCTCAAGTACACCCCCGAGCAGGTCATCGTCAGCTGCGGTGCCAAGCACTCGGTGTACAACACCATGCAGGTCCTCCTCGATCCAGGCGATGAGGTCATCCTAATCGCCCCGTACTGGATGACGTACGCTGACCAGATCCGACTCGCCGGCGGCGTGCCCAAAGTGGTCTACACCACCAGCGACAGCGGTTTTGTCCCGGATCCCGAGCAGCTTAAGGAAGCGATCACGCCCAACACCAAGGCGATTCTGGTGAACAGCCCAAGCAACCCAACAGGCGCGGTACTGCCACGAGAGACGCTCAAGCAGATCGCCGCCCTAGCGCTGCGCCACAGCCTTTGGGTGATTGCCGACGAGATTTACGAGCACCTGCTGTACGACGGCGAGAAGCACATCTCCATCGCCAGCCTCGGAAAGGAGATCTTCGACCAGACGATCACCATCAACGGCTGCAGCAAGAGCTATGCCATGACCGGCTGGCGAATCGGCTATGCCGCCGCGCCACTGCCCATCGCCAAGGCAATGAGCAACTTCCAGGACCAGGTCACCAGCAACCCGACCTCCTTTGTTCAAAAGGGCGCCGTTGCCGCGCTGAAGCTGCCAGCCTCCTCCATGGAAGCGATGCGGGTTGAATTTGAAGCTCGCCGAGACCTGATTCACGGCCTCCTCACCGCCATCCCAGGCATCAAGATGCCCAAGCCCAAGGGTGCCTTCTACGCCCTTCCCGACGTATCTGCCTACCTTGGCAAGGGACTGGCCACCGACCTTGAATTAGCGGCATATTTGCTGGATGAAGCGAAAGTTGCAACAGTTCCGGGCTCAGTGTTTGAGGGAAGCGGTCACCTTCGGCTAAGCTACGCTACGAGTCGATCTGACATCGAGAAAGGAGTCGCGCGCATCGCAGAAGCACTCAAGCGCATTGCATGATCCCAAAGCCGATACCGCTGCGCAACGTTGAGCTGTTTAAGCTCGCCATGCGCCACCGAAGCGCCGCCGCAAATCCTGTGGCGGATAGCTATGAGCGTCTGGAGTTCTTCGGCGACTCCGTTTTGGGCCTTGTGATCGCGCAATACCTGTACGAGCACCACCCAACCTGGGACCAGGGAATGCTCAGCAAGGCAAAGTCCAGCGTCGTTCAGGAAGCGCCTCTAGCAGAAGTCGCCAAAAAGCTCGGACTCGACGCGTTTATCGAAGTGAGCCCCAGCGAGGAAGCCACCGGTGGACGAACCCGCCCTTCGATCCTAGCCGACGTGCTGGAAGCGATCATCGGCGGCGTCTACCTGGAGTCTGGACTCGAGGTCGCGCGCTGGTTCGTCCTGGAACAGCTTCACCCGTACCTCATGCGCATCAGCAGCGGCGACGTGAGCCCCAACGACTTTAAGTCCAAGCTGCAGGAAGTCGCCCAGGCGTTCTGGCGGCAGTCCCCGGTCTACCGCGTCGTGCGAGAATCCGGCGTCGCCCACGAAAAGCGATTCCACGTCCAGGTCATCTTCGAGAACGAACCGATCGGAGACGGCGAGGGACGAAGCAAGAAGGAAGCCGAGCAAGACGCCGCCCGAGACGCCCTCGCCGTGATCGACCGCTACAAGCGCGCCAAAGCAGAAGGCCAAAGCCCAAGGTCACACTTCCTTGAGCTCAACGACCACGAAAAGTAGCGGTCGTTCCTGTTGCATCTGGCGAACAATATTTCTATGCGGCGCACCGCACTCATCTGTTTGAGCCTAAGCACCACTCTTGCCAGTGCCTGCTCTTGGCATCGTGCAGGCCCCAGCCCCATTGATCAGTCCTTGGCCTTTGCCCAATGCTGCATCGCCGTACAAATCGCTACGGCTGGATTTGCCATCCTATGGGTGCTTCGCCACCGGCAGTCATGGGTCGTATTGCCACTCTTTTTGGTGTTTCCGCTGTTCACCAAGTTGGCGATGGGCACCGCTTACTCCGGGGATTGCGGCGGTTTTGCCGCCTTCGTAGCCCTGATAAGCGCCGGAATGGCGCTGTCACTATTCACCGCGATGCTCGCGATGGAAAGACGAAAAGGAAGAAAGGTACCAACCGGATAAAACCATCGGGTTAGATTTGGCGCAAGCCAAGTGCCCAGCACCCCGAAATTGTCTGCTTTCGATAGCTCTGGCCCAGGGCAAGGCGCTGCGGATTGGCTCCCTCCACCGCCATCGGTGGCGGGTCGGAGGGCCGTGGGGAGGGGGTGGCGGACGTTGGCGTTGCCGACGAAGTCGGCGTCCCTATTTGTCTGGAAAATCCGAGTTTCCAATCCATTGGCCCGCGCTGGCTCTCCATCCCCGCCCCCTCCTCTCGGCGAACGAAAGGAAGGGAGGCTGAGGATAGTTGTAGGCAGGTAAAACGCCTAATCCTTGTACGGATCAACGACGTCGGCACCTGCCATCGCAACGCCAACCGGTCGGAGTCGATGGAGGATTTTCACGGTTCCATCGTGGTACTCAAGAACTTCGTCGAGCTTCTTGTACACGCCGGGTGCCTCGTCGGCACCGCCGCCACGAAGTTCGATTCCCTTCTCGATGAGGTCCTGCTGCGACTTCTCCCAGTCGATGAGGCCACCCTTGATACGGGTTGGAACTCCGTTGATCCAGCGCATCTTTCCGGCAGCCTGAGTGCGACTCATGACCCTTCCCGCACCGTGAACAGTGGAGTAAAGGCCCTCACGAGAGTCCGCAGACTCGACTCCTTCCAGAATCACCGAAACAGAACCCATCGTCGCACCGACAAACCCCTTTTGACCAGGGAACGCAGGGGTGCATCCTTTACGAACGACCCAGACCTCCTCGCCAAAGTGCGTCTCCCGCCACGCGAAGTTGTGGTGGTTGTGGATCGACTCCACTTCGCTCGCCCCCAAGATCTCTAGGACCTTGGTGCACACCACGTCGCGTCCGGCGTAGGCATACTCGCCCGCCAGAAGCATCGCCTGAATGTACGACTGACCGATTTCGGAACCGACTTCAAAGAGAACTGGCGGCGAGTCCATCTCTCCTTCCGGTGCCTTCTCGTCAAACTTCTTGCCCTTGGCCATTGCCAAGAAGCCAGAGGCAGTCTTGTGTCCGAATCCGCGTGAGCCAAAGTGGACGCCGATCCAAACCCGATCCTGCTCGTCCGCGAAGATGTCCACGTAGTGGTTGCCGGAGCCCACAGTTCCGAGCTGCTGACGCGTCATGTCCAAAAGCTGGCGCTGAGGCTTGAACTCGGCTTGCGCAATCTTCTCAAACACGGCGTGGTCCACCGGGGCAGGGTTAGGGCGACCGACTCCAAATCCGATGAGGCGGACGATGTCGTCCATCACCTTGGCAATGTTGATATCGCTCAGCTTGGCGTCTGTGAGCACCGCCTTGTTTCCACAGGCGATGTCGTAACCCACTCCGCTCGGGGAGATATGGTTTGCGTAGGCCACCGCGCCGCCGATGGGCTGGCTGTAGCCAGGGTGGTGGTCCGCACAAAGCACGGCAAAGGCCGCCTCTTGGATGCAGTTTGTAAGCTGGTTGAGGGCTCGCTCATCCACGGGCCCAAATGTCTTTACGTTCATTTCGAAAATCCTTTTATATATTGAGAGGTTCGGCTCAGGGGCACTCTGGGTGACCCCGAGCCAAACGCTTAGGTGAGGAACTGCCTCATCACGGCGGGGACGCTGGCGTCGAAGCCAACCACGTCCAGCATTCCGGCGTCGTTCGGGTCCGCTATCGAGAACTGGTTTGCAGTTGCGCCTACCACGATCAGCTTCGCGTTGATGCCCGTTTCCTGTCGATACTTTGCCAGCGCCTGCGCAGGGTGAATCTTGCCGAACCACGTCTCGTTGTCGGTATAGACCACGAATACGTCAACGGCAAGTTTCCTCTCCAGTGCGTACAGCATCGGCAGCGCGCAGTCGGTCCTCCCGAAGTTCTGATTTCGGGTGTGCATCAGCGCGTCGTCCAGCCTCATCCGCCTGGAGATCGGCAGCGTTCTGAAGGAATCTGCAAACGCCATCGGCGTCACATTCTCCTCAGTTGCCATCGTCACCATCGCCATCGCGGTCGCGATCTCGCACGCTGTCACCGACGAGCCAAACACGGGAGTGCCCATCGACCCAGAGACGTCCACCCCAAGCAGGAATCGCTTCCCCGTGGGCTGAACATTCGCAAAGGCATCGTAGAACGCCGTGTCCAGCGCATCGATCACTTTGGCCACCGGCGTCCAAGTCACCGAGCTCCTAAACCCTCTTCCGAGGGCATAGGTTCTCTGTGCGATCAGCAGCTGCATCGGGTGGATGCGCGCCTTTGCCAGCCTTTCCGCCGACTGCAGTCGAGCCACTACCGTGCGAACTCCCTCGGAGCCAGGACACAGAAGTCCCACGCGAGTCATCGTCGCCATATTTCGGACCATCGCCGTCATCGGCATGCTCTCCAAAAGCGCTTCCCAAACTTCGACCTCGTTGAGGAGTTCCGTCGGAACCGCTTCCCTTGGGAGCCGCGCCGCGCGAATCAGCTCCGCCGCCGCCTTTCCGCTCGTGGTCTTCTGCAGACGTCTCATCGCCTCGATTCTTGGGAATTCCCCAACCTGGACTCCGTCCACGATCCACTTGTAGAGCGCCTTGTGAGCCTCGGAAGCCGGCACCGGGTGAGCAAGGCGGAGCAAGTCTCCGTGAGACCAACCGTCCCTCTGCTTGTACTTGATCGCCTGATATTCCAGCTCCTCGACTGCCTTAGAGTTGTACCAATTGGCAATACCGCGCCTAAGCCCACGTCCCCAACCGCGCAGACCATCGCAGATCTCCGCGAACTGGAACAGATGGGTTCCGGTTCTGCAGACGATCGGAAGGCCCTGAAGGGCGGCGGCGCGGGTGGCCTCGCTTCCAAGCGAAGCGCAGAGCGCCAGCGCGAAGATCGCAGGCTCATTCTTTGGCGCGCGGCCAGAATGGCTGACCTCGCAGATGCGGAGCACCACCTTTTCACCATGGTCGGCTATCAGCGCAACGAGGTTGGCCGCGTTCTCATGGGTGAGCATCGGGGCATCCACGTAATACGTGCCGCTTTCGGTTCCAAGGATCAGAAATCGATCAAGGACGGCCCATCGATCGAGGGTCCACACGAAGCCGCCGGCTGAGTTCGGGACTTGGGCCGAACCAGGGATGGGCATGCTTTGCGGGGTCTGAAATGGATTGAACAGCTGTGCGTACTTCACGGAAATTTCACCTCTTGCGCATCACGAGCGATCGGCTCGTGTCGAGGGGCCCGGACATGAGAGACATGTGCGAACCAAGGCTTCGTCGGGGAAGCGGGTGAAATCCGGTGTTTTGGAATCTGCCCGCTCCAGTTAGGGAGAGGGCGAGAGAGTTAAGAGTTTGCTCTAGCGCCGTCCCAAAATGGGATCGGAATCTTGTGGGGTAATTGAGGCAACGCCCATGCTGCCAAGGAAGCCGTAGCTCCTCGGATGCATTTCGTTTATCAATTCCAGATTCCGTTTCATAGCGCGATTCCTAAATTTCAATAGCTGCTCGCAGACAAGTGGGCGAACTGGGCATTTGTACCGCTCTACCACTGAGCTACTCTCCCGTATGAACAAGAGAGGCTGGACTCGAACCAGCGACCTGTCGTGCCTTAGACGATAACCCAATCCAATCGGCCCGCGAGACAACAATCGATTTCTGAGTTCAGACAAATGAGCGGATATGGGCGGATCTTATTTGAAGTAGATAACCCACACCCTACGGCCCAAACCCAAAAAGCCTTTGCCGAGGCGAAAAGCATTGTGTCACAGCCAAACCTAACGAATGCAATGCCTAAAGCGAGTTTTTGCTAATAAACAATCGTTTGCGGCTGTTTTCACAGAACCAACAGAACTCCGACCTCCCATCCTTTCGTTCCGACGAGAGGAAGGGCCGGGGATGGAGAGCGCATTTTCCCGTGCCAATTCCCCTCCATGGAGGGGTGGACAGCGAAGCTGGACGGGGTGGTTCTCCGGGAACCTGTAGTTTCCCACGAGCTACCTGGCACCCGAAACCACCCCGCCCTGAAGGGCACCCCTCCACGGAGGGGAATTGGCTCACGCTCTCCATCCCCAACCCTTGCCTCTCGCAGGCGCGAAATGAAGGGGGCCGGAGAGGCTAGCCCGCCTGCAAAATCACCGGACTCGGCTCCGCGTTCATGGACTGATGACCATCCTCTGTCGAGACCACGATGTTCTCAATCCGAACCCCTAGGTCGCCGGGAAGATAGATACCTGGCTCGATGCTGAAGCAGTTGCCGGGCTCCAGGATGAACTCGCTGCCGCCAATGATGAACGGGTACTCGTGGACGTTCATGCCCAGGCCGTGGCCGGTTCGGTGGACGAAGTACTGGCCGTAACCGGCATCGGCGATCACGGTTCTTGCCGCGCTGTCGACAGAGCCAGCGGTGACTCCCGCCTTGCTCGCAACTCGGGCAGCCATGTGGGCGGCGTAGACGATGCCGTAGACCTCTTTGGCCTTTGCTGACGCGGGTCCAACGCTGACGGTGCGAGTGATGTCGCTGTTGTAGTCTTCGTATTCACACCCGAAGTCGAGGATCAGGGTGTCTCCCTCCGCGAGGACGGTGTCGTCGGTGAGATGGTGCGGTTCGGCAGAGTTAGGTCCGGTTGCCACGATCGTAAAGGTTGGCTTGCCGCCTCGGTTTGCCATCGCATCCCGGAGGAGTCGAGCGACCTGATTCTCTGTGAGTCCTGCTTTTATCTGGGGAAGAACTTCGACAAACGCTTCGTCGGCGATGCTGCCCGCCTTCAGAAGGAGATCGACTTCGGTGGTCTCCTTGATGCGCATGAGTTGGGCAAGGGTGTCTTCTCCGCTCTTGAACAGTGCGGCGGGAAGGGTGGCCTGCATTTGGAGGAGCATTCTCGCGGGCATATCGGAGTCGACGGCGATGATGGCGCTCTTCAGCCCCCACTCATCAGCAAGCTGCTCGAACAGCGCCAGCGGATCTTCGCCATCTTTCCAAGAGACGATGTCGGTGAACCCAGCCCGGGTCGCTTGGCTGCGCGAAAGCGCGGGGCAAATCAGTCGGACGCTGCCCGAGCTGTGGATGCACAGCGCCATAAATCGCTCCCCGGCATGCTCGTGAAAACCGTGCAGATAGCCCATGGAAATCGGCTGCTGAGCGATGAAGCAGTCGATGCCGTCAGATTGAAGCGCGCTGGCCAAACGGGCCGTTCGGTTGGAGGTGGCAGAGGTCCCCATGTCAATTGGGAGTATGGCACCCTCGCGACCAAGTATAATTCTCCTGCTTTGCCCGATAGTCTAATGGCAGGACAACGGTTTTTGGTGCCGTGTGTCTAGGTTCGAATCCTAGTCGGGCAGCCACGCATTTTTCGGCTCTACGCCATTCGTGGGGCAACTCATCTTCACCCGACTTCACGGAATCAGGAAAGCGGTTGGAATGCGTGAGTCAAAGGTCGCAAGCCTACAGCCGTGCGCCCTCGCAAGATCGATCAGGTGGCCGTCTGTCGTTTGCCCCGCGGACTTCACCCATCGGGGAAGCTGCGACATATCCCGATTGTCGGCAAGGAATTGGATAGGTCTCACTGGCGAGGTTTTCAGTAGCACAAGCAAGGTGCGAGCTTGTTCGACCGAAAAAGCATACGAAGCTGCTTGTGAGAGCACCCTGACAAAGCCCAGTTCGACAATCGAACAGCTGAGCAGTTCCGCATCTTCAGTCGCTTGCAGCCACGCTACCATCCGGCTATGAAAGGCATGGTCCGCAAATCCAAGGGCGATCAAGCTGTTCACGTCCAGCAAGAATCTCATGGAAAATCTGCGAGAAGCTCGGCGACCTCTTCGCTTGTGAGCACTGGAGCTCCTTGTTCGGCGGTTGCTACCGGCAAATGAGTTGCCGCATCGATGCCTATCGTGACGGCAAACCTTCGCGGCGTCAGCGGCGTGAGGACGATTGCGCCGTTATCAAGCTTTATGGAGAAGGCGTCGCCGGGATGAAGCCCCAATCGGCTTCTTAGGACGCCAGGCACCACAATCTGACCTTTCGTCGATAGGGTTGTTCTCATTGTAAGTCAATCTTACCAGCCTGGGTCGATTCAAAGACCTGTCGGCGCCAAACGGCGCTGGATTGTACGCGAGTGCGGTTCGAATTGCGTCCCAGGTGGGCAGCCACGCATTTTTGTCTATTTGGCGGTTGCAATCATGTACGCAACGATTGAGAGCCTCCGCGGCATTAGGCCGCGCATCACAGAAATAGCGCTCC
Source organism: uncultured Armatimonadota bacterium (assembly GCA_903927025.1). Taxonomy (GTDB): domain Bacteria; phylum Armatimonadota; class Fimbriimonadia; order Fimbriimonadales; family Fimbriimonadaceae; genus Fimbriimonas. Next base: position 15,133 of record CAIYLG010000007.1, on the reverse strand, counting down.
GATACGGAGTGTCAAATGTTCGTGTCTTCGGCTCGGTAGCCCGTGGGACCGCGCGGGAAGGCAGCGATGTCGATCTACTCGTTGAGATGGAAGCCAGCCGAAATCTCCTTGACCTCGTTGGTTTTGAACAGGAGATCGAAGAGGAACTGCACACCCGAGTGGATGTGGTTGTAGAGGGGGGTATCCATCCACTGCTCCAACCGGCGATCCTGCGTGAGGCTATCGCTTTGTGAACCGCGATGCGCTCTTTTTGGCAGATATCTTGAAGGCTTGCGACAAAATTACCGCATTCATATCGAGCGGCCACGGTGCATTCCTGGCAGACGAAATGATCCAAGATGCGGTGATTCGAAATCTTGAGATCATTGGCGAAGCGAGCAAGAATTTAACTGAAGAGGTGAAGGCCCGAGCCGCTGACCAACCGTGGCGCAAGATCACGGGCATGCGGGACAAGCTCATCCACCTTTACTTCGGAGTCAAGCTCGATCAGGTGTGGAAGACCGCATCAGAAGTCGTGCCGCCATTTCGGTCCGAAGTTGCCGAACTCCTGCGCGCGCTTGAAGATCCGTCTGTGGAAGGCTCACTTTGAGGACCTAGTCGGGAATATCCAGCGTACACACTCATATCGCCGAGCAGTCAAGGTTTGAAAACTGTCCAAGACGGTCAGCCAGACACTGAAAGAGTTTGGCGTACGGATAGGATGAGAAGTTTATCCTCGCAGATCCCGCCATAAGGAAATGAACCCAGTGAATCGGGACGCCGCAGGGGAATAAGCGAAGCGAATCGGGAAATCCTAGTCGGGCAGCCAGACTTCATACTTTTGAGGGAGCCCGACCCGAACTAAGAGTTCAAACTTGACATTCCGGGCTGACCGGCCGACCCTGCTTAACCAGACGGGCTCTACGTCACCCGGCGCCGGGACAATCCGATACCTTCAGTGATCGTAATCAAAAAATCGCCAGTCGCTTCAGATATAATCGTTTTGAGAGGCTGATAATCATTTTTTCGACGATTCATCTGAAACCAATCGTAACGATTCAACTTTTCACGGAGACATGTGTCTAGGTGAGGGGAACAGTTGCTCCTGCCAATACATCCGCACGGCCAATTGGTTTGGCCTATCTCCGAGAGCATTTTGAGCTTCACGTGCCTGAACCAGCTGTTCGCTCCGAGGCGATCGACGGAGCAAGATCAAGTCACGAATTCGACGGGCGATACGTGGAACGCTATCCGCGTCGTTTCGAACCGGACTCCCTAAACGGTCATTTACGCTTCGCATTGAAGCATGAGCCGATTGATCTTCATGTTTTACGCAGAGCCTTGGAACGAATCGGACCGGATCCAATTGTAAATTGGGTACGCAATCAACCTTCTGGGGGTTACGCCCGCCGTGCCTGGTACCTATACGAGTCACTGACAGGTGAAACTCTCCCTCTTAATGATGTTGCAATCGGTAATTACGTGGATCTTGCCGACGATCAGCTTCAAGTGGTCGGCACTTCTGCACCTTCGCAACGCCATCGCGTACGCGATAACCTACTAGGGACACCGCTGTACGCCCCACTCATTCGCTTGACTCCTCGTCTACGCGACTGGATGAAGGCTCCGCTTCAGCTCAAGGCTGCACAAATGGTGGAGGGGATTGACCCTGCCTTGCTTGCAAGGGCATCACAATACCTGTACACTCGCGAAACAAAATCATCTTACGCGATTGAGCGGGAAGAGGCTCCAAGAAACTTTATGGAGCGTTTTGTGCGGTTGCTGTCGTCTGCCGGCGAGTTTGCAATGACGAAAGCAAATCTGGTCCGACTTCAAAACGCGATCGTTGACCCAAGGTACGCAGAATCCGATTGGCGAACAACGCAAAACTATGTGGGAGAGACTCGGGCGGACTACGAAGAAGTCGTTCACTACATGTGTCCCAAACCCGAAGACGTTCCGGAATTAATGAACTCGTGGCAGGTTAGCTGCGAGTGGTTGGATCGCTGCCACCCGGTTGTAGCGGCTGCAGCAGCGTCATTCGGATTTGTGCTGATTCATCCATTTGGTGATGGCAATGGCCGTATTCACAGATTTCTCATTCACGCAATCTTAGCGGAACGCGGATTTACTCCAGACAACCTAGTCTTCCCCGTGTCTTCCGTCATGCTTCGACACAGGCGTGACTATGAGCGCGTTTTTGATTTACATGCTGAACCGATGATGCCATTCATCGATCACATTGTCTACGGTCCAGGACGTGCAGAGGTCTTGAATGTTACGACTGACCTGTATAGATTTCCCGACCTGACTCGTTTCACCGAATATCTATTTGCCTGCATCGACGAGACCATTGAGCGTGACCTAGCCGAGGAACTTGGATTTCTGACACGCTTCGATCAAGCGCGTATTTCAATCCGCGAAGTCGTTGATATTCCTGATGGCCGGTTAAGGCTTCTTGTGCAACTCCTAAATCAGAACCACGGGCTTTTGTCCAAAAATAAGCGTTCGCAATTCCCAGAACTAACTGATAAGGAGATAGAACAGATCGAGGACGCTATTGCGCATCTCTTTGGCGGCGCAGCCGACCAAGGTCTACTTGACCTTACGTCATAGTTCCAGGTCGTTTATTTGGACGACCGGATACAATGTCTGCAGAACGCCAACTTCGTTCCACGCGGGCAACCACACCTCACATCATGCGAGGAGAGTGGACCATTCACAATGGCAGATTTGAAGAACTCGCACGGGAGCGTTCGGAGCACTGGACCAGTTTGTATCCGAGTGAAAGACTCGAGGCGCTTCTCGGAATCCTAGATGACTGGAGGAGACCTAATGGACGGCAACTTGAAAGACGTTATCGCAGCGTTATAGTCTTACGACGATGAGTTTCTCGTTGTTGGCGGCCACATTCTGGCTTTTATGGTCGGCCAAGATTTTCTTAACTTCGTATAACCATTTATGGAAATGTCGTGTTCATGTTCACCACTGCTAGCTCGTCTGGCTGTTCGTACAGTACGCTGAAGGACTGGCAAGGTTGCTGAACACCAGGCCATCCCAAGCAAACAGTTTATGAAGTGGATCGCACCGACCGAACGTAACGTGAACAACCAGGCGCTGGAGCAGCGGCTTTGGGCGGCGGCGGATCAGTTCCGCGCCAACAGCGGGCTGACTGCTGCGCAGTACTCCCAGCCGATTTTGGGGCTGATCTTTCTCAGGTTCGCGGAAGCTAGGTTTGACAGCCGCCGAAAGGAGCTCGAAGTTGCCGCCACTAGCTCAAGACGGGGGAGCCAGGTGGACGAGCCAGCGGCCTATAGTGCGGAGGGGGTGCTGTATCTCACGGAGGTCGCGCGGTTCCCGCACCTGCTGAACCTGCCGGAGGGGGCAGATATTGGTGGGGCGATCAATTCGGCGATGCGCGAGATTGAGCAGCACAACCCGGCATTGGCTGGAGTGTTGCCCAAAACTTACAACATCTTCAGCGGGGCGTTGCTCAAGGACCTGCTGAAGAAAGTCAGCGAGATCCCGGTGACCCTAGAGTTCGACGCTTTCGGTCGGATATACGAATACTTCCTAGGTGAGTTCGCCCGCACAGAGGGTAGCAAGGGTGGCGAGTTCTACACGCCCAGCCCGATCGTCCGGCTGCTCGTTGAGGTGTTGGAACCATATCATGGCCGCATCCTGGACCCCGCCTGCGGGAGCGGCGGCATGTTTGTGCAGAGTGCACGTTTCGTGAGCGAACACAAGAGTGACCCGGGCAAAGAACTTAGTATCTACGGGGTCGAAAAGACGGACGAGACGGGCAAGCTCGCGCGGATGAACCTTGCCATCCATGGACTGGAAGGCGACGTCAAGCACGGTGGCGAGGTCAACACCTACTATGACGATCCGCACCAGGCGGTCGGCAGGTTCGACTTCGTGCTCGCCAACCCACCGTTCAACGTGAATGCGGTAGACAAAGAGCGACTCGGTGGAGCGGTCGGCCCCGGCAAGCGGTTTCCATTCGGTCTCCCGCGTACCGATAACGCGAATTACCTGTGGATTCAGTTGTTCTATTCGTCGTTAAACGAGAATGGTCGAGCAGGTTTTGTTATGGCGAATTCGGCTTCTGACGCCAGATCCAGCGAGCAGGATATTCGACAGAAGCTGATTGAAGAAGGCGCCGTCGACGTCATGGTCGCGGTTGGCCCGAACATGTTCTACACGGTTACCCTCCCCTGTACGCTGTGGTTCCTAGATCCATCCAAAATGGCGGACCTCAAGATGGCACCGGATGCAGATGAAGCCACACGCCGTCGAGTGACCGCCCATTATTGGCGACAGACGAGAGTTTTGTTCCTAGACGCTCGCCACATCTATCGCCAGATCGACAGGGCGCATCGCGACTGGACCTCAGCGCAAATAGGGTTCCTCGCAAATGTCGTTAGGCTGTACCGCGGTGAAGAACTCGATTTCACGCTTGGAGGCGAAGAAGCTAAAGCAAAGATTGAGGAGTTGTTCGGCCCCGATCCTACTGACGGGAATTCTGAGCCAACCTATCGCGACATCCTCGGACTGTGCAAAGCAGCAACCCTTGACGAGATTGCCGCTCAACAAAACAGCCTTAACCCTGGTCGCTATGTTGGCGTCGCCCCCGGTGAGGAGGTCAGCGACGAGGACTTCAAAGAACGACTCACTGCGCTGAACGAGGAACTGGAAAGCCTTAACATTCTGGCGCGCGAACTTGAAGCAAAAATCACTCAAAACATCACGGAGTTGTTGGAGGCGTAGATGGCACATTCGCTATGGAAGGCAGTGCCATTTGGCGAGGCGGTTGATGTTGCCCAAGGCATGGCATTTAACAAAAAGACTAACCATGCAATGTCCGACACTGGGATTCCGCTTCTTCGGATCACTGACCTCATTCATGGCACAGAAACGAAGTTTGTGGATCCACGGCTCGTTTCAAAAAAGTTCATCGCGACACCAACGGATATTATCTTTACTCGTACAGGGCAAGTTGGCCTCGCTTTTCGTGGCCGTACTGGCATCGTTCACAACAATTGCTTCCGAGTTGTGCCACGACCTGGGATAGATCCGTCGTACTTATACTGGTTTCTCAGGCAACCGGCTTTCATCGAAGAAGCACGGTCTGCCGCGACAGGTTCAGCACAGCCTGATCTGAGCCACCCATCGTTCAAAAATCTAGAATTCAGATATCCTCAGCTTGAAGAGCAATGTCGCATCGCAGGCATCTTGTCGGCCTACGACGACCTGATCGAAAACTGCCAGCGCCGCATCCGCATCCTAGAGGAAATGGCCCGTAGTCTCTACCGCGAGTGGTTCGTCCACTTCCGCTACCCCGGCCACGAATCTACCCCGCTGGTCTCACACGCGTGGGGTCCCGAAGAGGTCATTGCGCCGCAAGGCTGGACTGTCAAGAAGCTAAAAGAGGCTTGTCACGAGATGCGCCGTAACGTTGCGAAGGGCCTTTTGAATGAGCCGGTTCCTTATGTTGGATTAGAGCATATCCCAAGGAGGTCGATGGCACTCGATGACTGGGACACAACCACCGAACTGGGCTCGAACAAGCTAAGGTTCCAGCATGGTGAAGTACTTTTCGGGAAGATTCGGCCCTACTTTCACAAAGTGAGTGTCGCCCCATTTGACGGGATCTGCTCCGCCGACACTATTGTTATTCGACCTAAACAGCGCGAGTATGAGGCTCTTGTAACCGCACTCGTGGCCAGCGACGACTTCGTCGCCAAATCCGTTGCAAGCTCGAACGGCTCAAAAATGCCTCGTGCTAACTGGGGTGTATTGGAGAACACACCGTTCCTGGTGCCGCCTGACGGGTTGGTGCGACGGTTCAACACATTGTTCGGTGGAGCAATTCGCGAACAGCAAATACGCGTTCGACAGTGCCATAACCTCCGTCGAACCCGTGACTTGCTTTTGCCGAAGCTGCTCGAAGGACGCGATTGATTGGAAGCGCCTTGAGCTGATGCCCTTCGCTCTCTCTGATTTGCTGATGCATGCCGCATAGAGAAAGGAGAAGCATTTGATGAATCCAACGAGCTATTTAGGTTGAGCTTCGCGAATTACGAGTCCAATCCCTTCGAGAACATAAGCCTGCTCCAACGCCATTTGAATGACGAATATCGAGAACACGCCAAGTATTCGCAGATGATTTGAAATCTGCTACAGGATCAAGCATATGTCCGCGAATTCAAGACAAGAGCCTTTGATCCGTCGATTTGGTAGCGACGAAACAATCCGATGGTCGCCAAGGATGGGTGACTTTGCACTTTGGGTTCGCTGTAACTCCGTACTCGATGCAGACAACAAGGAGGGTTGGACGATCGCCGACTATTGGCAGTTTCGCGATGGCGACTACCTCACCATTTCGAACCGAGAGCAAGACTTGCCCGCCTGGTTCTTACTCTCGTGGGAGGAAGTCTCAGGAACGCTTTGTAGGCAGATCTGTGACCGAATGAATGCGGGCGAGCCACCTACAGAACCGATGGATGGCCCAAATATATGGCGACCATGCGGCGGTGACCGGCTCGTTCTTGTTCGTCCATCTGCCGGAGCTCAACCGATTCTTGAGATTCTAGACCTGGCTACCTGTGCCCTTGTCCTGGGCGAAACAAGTCGGCCCTCTTTAGCGAATGTGCTCGAGTTCGGTGCTCCGATCGGTGAGCACAGCAAGGCGGATGCGATAACATGCCGGTATGGCTTTGAAGCTGCCGTTGCCCTAGGCATTCCGCAAACGATGAGTGTCGAATGGTCTTTCGGCGGTTAACAGATAATTGCTCTGTATCAAAATTCTGTCTCGACTTTGAAGGATACCGGCCAGGGTGGTCGAGCTTTCGGGCCGCCAGTGGTGCTTATGAGTGGAGATTCGTCCGCCAGGCTTCGTTATTACCGAGCATCGCCAGAAGATAGGTGTTGCCCTACTGTATCAAAGATACGGTTGGTAACATAAGATCAGATTCATGGGGCACGACTACTCCGAAGATCAGCTAGTTGAGCAGCCAGCGCTTGCGCTGCTGGGGTCAATGGGTTGGGCTGTATCGAGTGCGGCAAACGAATCTGATGCCTCTGATTCCTTGCTTGGGAGGAATTTAAACGCTGAGGTTGTTCTCGAATCCCGATTGCGATCTTGTTTGGATAAGCTCAATCCGACGTTGCCTCAGTCGGCAATTCAGAGTGCGATCGACCAAATAACTTCGGACCGAAGCGGCATGGGACTGGTTGGGGCGAACCGCGAGGTCTATGAGCTTCTCAAGAACGGTGTGCTGGTTTCTGTGCCCGATCAGCAGCATGGCGGACAGAAGCAAGAACGCGTCCGTGTTTTGGATTGGCAACACGTTCTAAGCAACGACTTCTTGGCTATCAGTCAGCTCAAGATTCAGGGGCCGATGTACGCGGCAATCCCAGACGTCATTCTTTTCGTAAACGGCCTGCCGCTGGTCGTGCTGGAGTTCAAGAAGCCAGGCGTGGATGACAGGGCAGGCTTCGATGAGAACCTCACCAGCTACAAGCACCCGCTGAACGGCATCCCTAGCTTGTTTGCGTACAACGCCCTGCTGATCACCAGCAACGGAACGGACAGCCATGTGGGCTCCCTCACTGCCGACTGGGAGCGGTTCTTTGAATGGAAGCGGATCGAGACGGAAAACGAGCCGCGCAAGATATCGCTTGAGGTCGTTCTTCGGGGCACCTGCGAGCCGGCACGGCTATTGGACTTGGTCGAGAACTTCACGCTATTCAGCGAACTCTCTGCAGGCACGGCCAAGATCGTCGGCCAGAACCACCAGTTTTTGGGCGTAAACAACGCGATCCTTGCTTCGTTAAAGGCGCGGGACTCACTGACGGGACAGGGCGGCGTGTTTTGGCATACCCAGGGTTCCGGCAAGAGCTTCTCGATGGTGTTCTTCGCACAGAAGATTCTGCGCAAGCACCCCGGCAACTGGACGTTTGTGATCATCACCGACCGAGTGGAACTGGATGACCAGATTGCCAAGACATTTAAGGCATGTAGTGCGGTGAGTGATGCGGAGAGTAAGCAGTGCCACGCAACCTCTGAAGCTAATCTCCGAGAGCTGGTGGGCGGCAACCACCGCTATGTGTTCACCCTGATCCACAAGTTTCAGACCAGCGAGGTCTTATGCGACCGGCGCGACGTGATCGTGCTTGTCGACGAAGCGCATCGGAGCCAATACGACACGATGGCTATGAACATGCGGGCGGCTCTGCCGAACGCGACCTTCGTCGCGTTTACCGGCACCCCTCTGATTGCTGGGGAAGAGCGGACCAGGGAGATCTTTGGCGACTACGTATCGATTTACGACTTCCAACAGTCGGTAGAAGACAAGGCCACGGTTCCGCTGTTCTACGAGAACCGAACGCCCGAACTTCAACTCGTGAACCCGCGGCTCAACGAGGATATCTACAACGTGGTGGAGGCGGCTGGACTGGACGAAGATGCAGAAGACCGTCTGGAGAAATTACTCGGTAAGCAGTATCACCTCATCACGCGTGATGACCGCCTTGAGACAGTGGCCAAGGACATTGTTTCCCACTTCCTCGGTCGCGGCTTTCAAGGCAAGGCGATGGTCGTTTCGATCGACAAGGCAACCGCCCTGCGCATGTACGACAAGGTTTGGAAGTATTGGTCAAAGGAGTTTGACCGCGTTGAGAAGCGGCTTCGACGTGACGGCATTCCTGATGCTGAGCGAACCGAGCTGACCGAACGGCTTCATATCTTGAGATCGACGGATATGGCCGTGATCGTCTCGCCCGAGCAGAACGAGATTGAGACGATGAAGGCTCGCGGGCTGGATATCGTTCCACACCGCGAACGGATGAACAAAGAGCAACTTGACGAGAAGTTCAAGGCCACAGAAGATCCGTTGCGAATTGTGTTCGTTTGTGCCATGTGGCTGACCGGCTTTGATGCGCCGTCCTGCTCCACTGTGTATCTGGACAAGCCGATGCGCAATCACACCTTGATGCAGACGATTGCCAGAGCAAACCGAGTGTTTCCTGGCAAGCATTCCGGCGTGATCGTGGATTACGCCAACGTGTTCCTGTCCCTCGAGAAAGCGCTGGCGATTTACGGAAAGGGCGGCAGTGGAGAGACCCCGGTGCGAGATAAGGACAAGCTTGCCGAGATGCTTCGTACCGCGGTAGAGCAGGCGGATGAGTTCTGCAAAGTGTGTGATGTGAGTCTGGACGCGATCGAGGCAGCGGCGGCGGGATCGATGGAGAGGCTGTCGCTGGTAGTGCAGGCGGTCGAAAAGCTGATAGCACCCGATCCACTCAGGAAAGAGTTTTTGGGTCACGTCCGACTCGTTGAGACGCTGTATGCCGCGGTGAAACCGCACCGTTCGGCCATCGAATTTATGAGCAGGGTCCTGTGTTTGGGCGTGATTGCAGCGTCCATCAAGACCAAACTTGCCCCGACGCCGATGAAGCTGGACGACGTTCTGGCGAGCATCGAAAAAGTCCTGGATGCGTCGATTGTCGGTGCTGGCTATACGGTCCGTGAGATACCAAAAGTAGACCTGTCCAAGATTGACTTCGAGGCACTCAATGCCAAATTCAAAAAGTCTCAGCAGAAGCAGACGGAAATCGAAGCGCTAAAGGCAGCGATCAAGGCACAACTGGACAAGCTGATTCTGCTCAACAAAACCCGCATCGACTTCCTTGACAAATTCAACGACTTAATTGAAGCTTACAACACGGGCGCGGCCAGCATTGAGCAGCTGTTTGTTGAGCTTGTTAACCTCGCGCAGGGGATGAGCGAAGAACAACAGCGGCATGTGCGGGAGCAGATGACAGAAGAGGAGCTAGTTATTTTTGACATCCTCACGCGGCCTTCGCCGGATCTTTCCGACGCCGAGCGGAAGGAAGTCAAGAAGGTGGCGCGGGAGATGCTGGCGCAGCTCAAGGAGTACATGGTGATCGACTGGCGACAGAAACGCAGCTCCTTCTCTCGCGTTCGGCTCGTGATTGATGATTGCTTGGACAAGGGCCTTCCCGACAAGTACGGGCCGGATATCTACAAAGACAAGTGCTCTGCAGTGTTTGACCACTTCTACGAGAAGTACCCCGAGAGCGGCAAGAGCGTTTACGCTATGGCCGGATGATCTGCGACCTCGGGCGCATGTAAATGGCAACGTGCATCAAGATGGTCGAAGGGTCGGTTACATCTTCAACCCCTGGAACGGGCGGAAATTAGCCTGAACCTACAAAGCAGGCTTCGGGAGTCTCAAGAGACGGCAGCACCCTAGCAAAGCTTAGGTCTGTCCATCCTCGGATCGATGTTTGAAAACTGTCCAGGACGGGCAGCCGCTATTCGAACCTAAACCCGTCAAAATGGGTTACATGGTACAGATTGGGTACAAGCCCCCCTCCTTTTCTGGGACAGAAACGCTGGGAAATCCTTTTCCTGGTGGTCGTTTAACTCCTGATCCGATTTGGACCAGATTGATCAAATCAGTCGGGGGAAAGGATCGAACCCGAAGCGTCTGGTCGCAAAAGGTTGGGGACCGAGATCGGAGCAAACTCTCCTCTAGGCATTTTATGCAGGCGATAATCGGACATGGAGCACTCGCCACGAGTCAATTTGACCTGGCTATTGATTCAGATATCCTCAGAACACCGAAATGATTGAACTTGACTATTTGGAATGTCATGTGGCGGATGCAGTCGTATTTACCGCTAAAGATCTTCTTGCTGACAGGAACTATTCCAAATACGTCAACGCCCGTCGTTCTCGGTATAGCGAGTTGGAGCCGTTCCCATCCGCAATAGCTTGTTCCGTCTATGAGATGTTTCTCCATTGTCTCTTTCAAGCGAGAGTGGGCGACTTGCCGATTCAGTCGTTGCCATCTCTACAACTCGGCGAATGGTCACTGCAGCTTTCGGAGTCCGTGAGGCTTAGCACTGAGGTGTTGACGGATGACTACACTTGGATTCAGATTAAGTTAGAGCATTTCAGAGATGACAAGCTAATTGCTAGGGAGTGCATTGAGGCGACGGACTTGGATCAGTCTGACGATTCGATTAGCCTCGACCTCGACATTGAACCGCCAGGCGATCATTTTGGGAGAAGGTGGATTAGATTTGAACTGGATCGGGAGGCATGCAAGCTATCTGACCCTCATGCACCGGAAATTCGTCCACTGTATCCGCGGTACTTTCCCAACTCTGCAGCCGGTCGTGGTGCGGCCTGGTTAATCCCGCCGTCCGAACCGTGTATCACAGCAGCCGATGAAATCGCCCGTTCGTATGGAGTGGACGCCTTTCAATCTGACGTCTCCGAACTGAGGGATGGTGAGTGGCCGAGCCAATATATGACTTCGGCATACTTCGACGAAGAAGTCCCGGAGGGCGAAATTGCGGAAGCGCACTTGGCGAAGCTGATAGCGGATCCGGAATTTCCGATAGTGCTGATTGCTGATCCTTCTCCCTTATTGTCACAGGACCTTGCCGATTATGTCCTGGACATACATCGCGAAATTGAGCGATTCCCCCGGCTTCTAACTCATTGCCGGGTCCTGAGGATAACATGGCCTTCCCTGTTCTGCTTCAATGCGCTCGTCGAGTCCAAGATGCAAATTGCTCCTGGATGTGTGCGCGCCTACTACCCATGTAATTTCGGAGGAGGGCCATCGACAATAGACCTAGAGTGGCGGGATCTCTGTGTGATCGCTGGAGATTCCCCTTCGGAGTTAAGGGCATACCACCATGCATCGCCAAATGCTGCTCAGTTTCAGCATCTGATGAGCCTCTACGCTGACGAGCCTCAAGACGCCCTAATCTACTTGGTCGGAGGAATTCGAGATCGCCACTTGAGCTGGAACTCCCAAAACGTTCATTACCGGACGGTCACTGAAGCTGGGGAAAAGCTGCGCCGAAACCAGTTGGATCGTCGCGCCGCAAACCTTGCTGTACGAGAGGTCACGGTGAACGTCCTTGAGGGCAGTCTCGAGTCGGTCATACGTCGCGAGGCGGAAATCGAGAATACCCGGAAAGAAATTGCGCAGACTCTCAAAGGCGCAGGTTGTGAGATGCCGTTTTCCGATGAAGTCGTCGGAGTGATCAATGATTTGGCGGTCGACGCTGTAGTCGGAAACCATAGGCTTAACACACGTTTCGCGGCGCTAATAGGGCCCTTAGAGAGATCTTGCTTTGAAGCCATCAAGAAACGCATGCAGCGGGGAGTACCGTCGGGTGAGAATCGCTTCGCTTATTTTAATCCGGATTTTGGACGGGTCCCCGAACGTGAACGGCAGACATTTGAAATCCGAACAAGGGAGCTTAGAAAGACCCTGGCTAACAACGAAAAGCGCAATGCCATTGCGCTTTTGCTGTACTGCTTGAGCTTCGCCACGGCTAATCAAGTGGCCCACCCGGGAGGCGTGTGGAAAGACGTTACTCGCGCTTTTTCGGATTCACTCGATCCAGAACTTGCTCCAATTCTAGGGGAAGTGTACAGATTTCGAAACACCTCTGTTGCTCACCCGGATCACGACGGACTGGATTTGGAAGGGGCGACGCAACAGCTCGTGAACTGGGTCAAAGTTCTTGAGATGCTTGACAAAGTCCCCACCTTTGAGACGCACCACAGCTAATAGTTGAGATCTGAGAGCGTCGTGTGTGTCGCAGACAAGAGGGATTTTGCTGAGGCAGGACCTCAATTAAAGATTAATTAGGGACACGTAAGATACGATAGCTTGATGGCATCTGAACTTATCTTGCCCGTGACCTGGACTTTACGCGACACTCAGTCGTTTGCCGGTCGGGTGGCCATCCATGGCGATGCAGGCGTAATTAGGTGCGATGCCGTGCGCCGTTTCCTCGCCAACGGGCCGCAATTGTATCAGCATCAAATAGATGCCCTTAAAGCCTTCGTGGATGGTGACGACGTGTGCTTATCTACGGGTACAGCATCGGGCAAGACTGTTCTATTTCACGGTGCACATGTGCGGACGCAAGCGGAAGGGCGAGGGTCATCGACACTGGCTCTCTACCCAATGAAGGCTTTGGGTTTTGAGCAAGAACAGCGTTGGAGGAAAGCATTTCCGGATCAAATCGTGGGTCGGATTGACGGCGATGTGCAAGGAGCAGAACGTGAGCGGATCCTGCGAAAGGCGGACATTGTAATTTCAACTCCAGACGTTTGGCACGCATCCCTTCTCGCCAAAGCCAAGGACCGCCCTGTCTCTGCTTTCCTTCAGCGACTCGGTCTCGTCGTAATCGATGAGGCTCACACATATACCGGCGTGTTCGGTTCCAACAGCGCTTTTCTGATGCGTCGACTTCAGTACGCTGCTTGCCACTTGTCAGGACACGACGTCGGCTTCGTAGCGGCGTCGGCGACTCTTAAGAACGCCAACCAACATCTGCAGGGGCTAGTTGGTATCGATTTCCGTGTTATTGGCCCAGATCGGGACGGATCGCCCCGGCAGCCAATGGCGCATTTCTTCGTTCAGCCCTCTACTGGAACAGATTTGATGAAGGGGTTGCCAGACCTACTAGCTATGCTGGTTCAAAGTGGTCGAAGGTTTTTGGCCTTCGCTGATTCACGAAAACAGGTTGAAATGATTGCCGATATCGTGAATCGGGGTCATGGGCCAGGCGACGATGAAGAACCTGACGGCGATATCCTCGGACGATATGGTGTCCTGCCCTACCGCTCCGGATATGAAAAGGTAGATCGCGAACGAATTCAAGATCGCTTACAAGATCCGAAGTTGCATGGAGTTGTCGCTACCTCGGCGATGGAACTGGGCCTCGATATTTCAAATCTCGACACCGTAGTCCTGATCGGGGTCCCGAATTCAGCAACGAGCCTGCATCAGAGAATCGGTCGGGTCGGTAGGAGTAAGCCGGGTGAGGTAATCATCGCATATTCGGGCACGGTCGTTGACCAGTACATCTGGGAAGACACTTCTCGTTTTCTTTCGCGTCCACTACAAGAGAGCGCGTTGTATCTCGGCAACCGGCGTGTGCAATACATACATGCAATGTGCCTCGCTCGTTCGGGAGGCGAAAATGACGCCCTATCAGGAGGAACCGATGAGCCCGTCAGAGAAGATATTGCAAACTGGCCCGATGGCTTCATCGACCTGTGCGAACAAGAAAGAACCGGCCAGATAGACGCAGAACTTGAATCAATGAAGGGAGAAGCTGGCGACGAGCCACACCGCAGATTCCCATTGCGGTCTTGCGAAAGCCAGTTCAAGATAATGTTTGGCGACAAAAGCTTGGGACAGCTAAGTTACGGTCAGGCGTTGCGGGAAGCCTATCCAGGGGGCGTATATCGACATCTAATGGATGCGTACCGGGTGTACCGCGTGGGCGTCAGCGCAAAAGAAATCCAAGTGCGCAAGGAGAAGAGATACACAACAACGCCTTCGGCCATCCCCGTGAAAGTTATGCCGAACGTTCAACCCGGCAGACTTCGGCGTGCGGTCGGAATGGGAGAGACGCTAATTCTTGAGTGTGACGCGCAAGTGAGAGAGGCAATAAGTGGATTCAAAGAGCGCCGTGGCCAAAGTGAAATAGTTGCGACATACCCACAAATCGAGCATGTGACTGGTGTGAATTGGCCTCATCCAATGTTCTCGAATCAGTACGGGTCATCTGCAATCGTGTTATTTCACCCCGCCCTCGATCAGGAGAAGGTGGAAACAGCAGCTCTCGCAAGTCTACTTTTCGAGGCTCTACTGATCGCTCAGCCATTTGAGCGATCAGACCTAGGAAACGCATCGGGCCGAATGGGAGTTCAATTTCATGACCTCAAAGGGAAGAGATTTCTCAGCGTGTTCGACAGCACGAATGGGTCCCTGCGCCTTTCATCCCGATTCCTCGCCGACAGAACGATGGAAGATGCACTGGTCATCTTAGAAGATGTTGCTAAAGAGCAGGGCTTGCGACCTGAAACGATGCGAGCGATCAGTTCACTAGTCAGCAGTGCAGCCTATGCCCGAACCGATCTGCTCTTACCTGCCGGGAATCGTGATCCCTCAAAACTAAAACCGACCGAAGAGTTGCCGTTCCGTCAAAACTAAGACCTACCGGGCGAACTTTCTGAGTTCCTCTCTGAGCCGTAGGATTTCCTTTGCCAGAGCCACAGGCTTGATGGTTGCGAGTTTGT
>CAIYLG010000006.1 GCA_903927025.1 uncultured Armatimonadota bacterium | reverse complement strand
CGGTTCCGGCTTACTGGGGCCCGAGAAGCGATAGACGGCGTAGCGTGCGGCAGGCTTCGTGCTGACTGTCACATCGGGATTGGAGGGAGCCGGGACGCCATGTTCGGCGACATCCTTCGGGACAATGAAGCTCATCGTGCCTGAGACGGTGCCGGTCATCAGGACCGGCGTGGTCATCGAGATCTTCTGCGAGTGCTCATTCCGCCCAGAGATGAAGCGGAAGAGCCTCATGAAGGAGCCATCCTCTCCCCGCTTCTGCATCGGTGTGGAGACGATCGTGAGTGCGGGATAATCCCGGATCTCGAAGGCGCCCTCCTTCTCGATCACCTGATAGTCGGGAGTCTCGTACTTGGACTTGGAATTCGAATTGGAGCACCCCGGAAGGAGTGAAAGGAGCAGGGCAATCATGGGGAGAAGCCATTTTGTGGAAGAAAAAGGGGAATCAGACTTCACAAGGCAACTTCATTCTAAATTCCTCTGGCGTCAAAGGATTAAACGGCTCTTGTCCTTCTAAGCGGGGCGTCATGGCCAAGCCACCGAAAAAACAACCCTCGAAATATAAAAAGCAAATCCAAAGCGGATTTTTCGACTTTAGGCCAAGCGCCCGTAGACCCTGATAAAAAGAGAGTGCAGCCATGAGGAGTCGAACCTCAAACCTTCTGATCCGTAGTCAGATGCTCTATCCAATTGAGCTATGGCTGCTTGAAAGGGGGTCGTAATTAAAGACGAGAACCGGTGACAGGTCAAACCGGAATCACGCTTTAGGGAAACGCTGATTTAATCCCATGATGGCCGCTGAAGACCAGTTGCTGATTTGACGGCACTTGCCTTCCGGTAAGCAGTGCCGCCCTCACGGGTTCCGCTACGCGGACTTCTCCGCGCCCGTTCCCACGGGCTTGGTTTTGAAGGCGCGAGCGCTGGGCGATACCTGCAACGGCCTCTATGCGATTAAATCAGCGCTTCCTTAGAGCTGACTCATAGTCACCGAGGTAAAGTCCGTTCCCAGATTCTTCTCCAGCGTGGAGATCGCCTGCTCGAGCACGCTGTAGATTTTGGAACGGTCCGACGCATTTCCGAGATCGAGCACTACTGTTGAGGTGAGGCCATTGATGGAGAGGGCGCTCTGGTACGCGCTCTGGGCCGAGGCTGCAGGGACTGTGCCGTAAACGCCGGTGGAGTTCACATACCCGAGCTTCTGGAAGATGTTCGAGAAGAGTGTCCCTAGCGATCCCATGTTCACGGCGACATGGTTCGAGGAGGTTGTCGTGACTGAAAGGTTCGTCGTGCTGGGGGTCGGAATGTTGAAGAGCTGATTGAGATAGCCGCGCACCTGGTAGGGGTACTGCGCGTAGGAGTCCCCGCCCCAAGCGTTGCTGAACGAGCCCATGGCCGCAACGGTGGCAGTCGTGGCATTCTGGCAGCTCTTGGAGGAGGCGGTCAGCAGCGGGCCATAATAGCCTTGATTATAGGCTTGGTTCAGCAGGATCTCGAGGGGGCTGTCTGCCAATCCGATGAATTTGCCCAGACTACTGTAAAAGTAGGGCTGCCACTGGGGTGTCCAGCCATAGGAGGCAGGGCTCCAGGGGGTGCTCAGGCTAGTGCCTCCGATGTATTGGAGCGCCACGTAATCGTTGAAGTGGAAGTAGGCGCAGAGCATCGGGCCGAAGTAGAGGTCATTGAAGCTCGAGGGTGTGGGCAGGGAGTGCTGATTGGCAGCTCCCGCCATGGTGTAGCCGATGTTTTTTTGCAGGGCGACGTAGTTAATGAGCGAGAAGCCGGCGGGTGCGTAGGATCCACCCACCATGTCGGCTGCATAGTTGTTAATTTGGTAGGGGCCGCCCTGACCGGCCCCCATGACCGCAGCCTGGAGGGGTGAGGGGGCCAGCTGGGTGCTTCCCTTGGTATAGTATTGGGAGGCGATGTTTTCCTGCAGGAGCTGGCCGAGGAGTGATCCGTAGAGGTAGTCCTTGCTGAAGAGGATCCCAGGGGACGCCTTCTGGATCAGATGGCCGTACATCACTCCCGCCGTGAGGTTGGAGAGAATCAGGTCTGTGTAGGTGTCGCCATCAAGAGTCATCGTGTCCTGGGGTGAGGTCGGGCTGACTCCGTAGTAGTAGTGGAAACCTAGCGAGCCCGACGTGATGACGCTTCCCGAGGAGGGTGCGGGTGTAGGCGTCGGGCTGCTGGTGGGTGAAGGGGTAGGTGTCGCCGTGGGTGATGGAACGGGGGTTGGGGAGGCGGATGGGGTTTGCGTAGGGCTGGGCGAGGGTGAAGGAATCGGGGTCGCTGTTCCCGATCCGAAGAGGGTCACTGCTGCCGAGGCGATGGTCGAGGGGACGGCGGAGCTGACGCTGGCTCCGGTGGGTCCGGTCAGGGCGATCGGTGTGGTCAGGAGCAGATCCCAGACCATGAGACCATCCTTTGGGTTGACTCCATTGGCCAGAACATGAGCGGCATTGCGCTGAACGGAGTAAGGGGCGTTCAATACCTTGCCGTACTGGTCGAGTTGGATCACGGTTCCGGCCTGATAGGCGTCGGCGTTGTTCACCACAAGGATTGCACCTCCCCAAGCCTCGTTCGGAATTTCTAATCCGATGGAGACGGCGGTCGTCGCGGGCAGGAGCGCACGGTACTCATCGTAGGCGACGGTCGGGTCGTAGTGCTGATAGCCGGCGTCATACGACATGATGTTCACGGCGTCGGGAAGCGCTCCGACTGTGCGGCCCGCGTAGGCACCGGTCGTGATGGTGCTGGCAAAGGTGAGGCGTTCCCTTCCGGCTGAGCCACCCCAGTAGGAGATCTGGTTGGCATTGGTGGGATTATGAACCGCTGCCGTGTAGTCGGCGCCCGTGGACCAGGCAGCCACGGCTAGCTGACGTGCGCGTCCATCGGCGCTGTTTGCCTGATCGATGGCCTCTCTCATCGCCTGAATCGCCTGAGCGTAGTTCGAGACAGTCACGGAATCAGCCCCGTTCACCTCGTAGTCCACATCCAATCCGTCGATCTTCAGGTCGACCATGATCTGGGCAAGGGCGGTGCGAATCGGCGTGGTTGAGGCGCCGGCTGTTTTGCCGGCTTCGGCGGCCAGTCCGGCCCAGTTTCCATAAGTCGCGCCACCTACCGAGAGCAGGACACGCTGTCCGGCTTGATGGAGGAGTCGGATTGCCTGGGCTACATCCTGGGGCGCCGAAGAGAACTGGATGCCCGTGCCCGTCCATGTGTTGGCAGCGATGCCGGACCAGCTGAAGTTCGGTTGGGCGAAGGCAATGCAGATGTCAGTGTAGGGAGTCTGACTGATGGCGGCGAGTTTGCTGGCGGCGATTAATTGCGCATCGGTCATTGGGGTGCCGCTATAGCCGGCGTAGTAGTAGTATGGGTCCGACCAGCTGGGGAAATAGCCTGTGAGGTGTCGGGCCGAGAGTCCACTTCCGGAGGATGAGGGAGTAGGAGTTGGTGTGGCAACGGGGGTCGGCACCGGTGTGGCGCTGGGGCTTGGCACGGGGGTGGCCGTTGGCGAGGGAGTCGGTGTCGGGGTTGCCGTGGGAGTAGCGCTAGGAGTAGCATTAGGCGTAGGCGATGGTGTCGGGGTTGGAGTGGGGGAGGCTGCCGGTACTGCAACCGAGAGAGGAATGGATGTCCCGTTGACAACAAGTCTTGAGGGTTTTGCGGGCGGAGCTCCATTGAAGGTGAATCCTACCGAGACGGAGCCGCCTGCCGGGATCGAGGCGTTCCACGAGGCTGGAATGATTTGATACCCGCCAGTTACCGAGGAACTGGTCGCATTCCAGATGGAGGCGACTGTATCAGCGTCCGAGAGGGCAGCGCTCCAGCTTGCGAGGGCGGATGTGCCCACATTGTTGATGATCAGATTGGCGTTGTATCCG
>CAIYLG010000005.1 GCA_903927025.1 uncultured Armatimonadota bacterium | reverse complement strand
CACCCCCTCCCCACCCTCCAGCCCGCCACCGATGGCGTGGGAGGGAGCCGATCTGCAGCGCCTTGCCTTGTGCAGGAGTGGAAAGCACTCTTCAAGTTCAGAGCCCTTGTCCATGCCCGCCAGACCCCAATTCGGGTTCCCTCAACCGCCATCGTGGCGGGCGGAGGGCTCAGGGAGGGGGTGGCGGACTAAAAATGCGCCCCTGGCACCTTATTAAATACCAGCGGCACATCACGAAGGATAGGGACCCCGGCGGTGCCGGGAACGTTGACGTTCGCCACCCCCTCCCCACCCTCCAACCCGCCACTTATGGCGTGGGAGGGAGCCGATTTACGGCGCCTTGACTTGGCCAGAAGTGACTAAAACCGCGAGTGTCAATGCCCTGATTCATGCCAAAAAGGCGGCAATCCAGGTTCCCTCTACCGCCATCGGTGGCGGGCGGAGGGCTCAGGGAGGGGGTGGCGGATTGAAAACGCGCCCCTGGCACCGAGTTGATGGCCAGCTACAAATCACGATAAATGATGGCCCCCGGCGGAGCAGGGAGTATCTACATTTGCCACCCTCCACCGATGGCGTGGGAGGGAGCCGATTTACAGTGCCTCGACTTGGCCACAGGCACACGAAATCTTCAATTTCGTGCCCTTGATCCAAGCCGTCGAGTGGGCCTTTAGGCATATACGCCGCTACGGCGCCTCAAACACGTATCAGGGCGCACCTGAGGCGACACCTCTCATTGAATCGCGCTTAGGGGGCGCAACAGGAAACATCAATGAGATCAGCACACATTTCAGGCGCCCAAGCTTGCGGCAGTCCACAACAACGCGAACTTTCGACAACGAAAGGGTTTGTCAAGAGCAGACTCTTTAAGTACGTCGCCGGAAGTTTCGTTCTTCTTTGCGGTGCGGCAGTGCCAGCATCCGCCAGCCAAGCTTACGGCAGCATCAACAACTTCGACTGCGTCAACGACACCGGAAAGGAAGCTCATGGCTTTGAGATCGAGCTCGACTACGGCCACACCACCGACATCACGTACACCTACGACTACAACCATTACGGCGTACCCAAGATCACCGAGGACGACACCGATCCGGCTCACCCTAAGGTCTTCGTGAGATACCAAAGTCTGAAGAACCCTGATGGAAGCTGGGCCTCCTATACCGCGATCCCTTCAGGACCGATTTCTCCAACGATGGGGCATCAGTTCACCAATCCTGCCGTCAACTTCGGTGGCGAGCACTTCGGCCTTGGATTCAACGGGAATCCAGCCGCCGTCAAGTACAACTGGCTCATCGACAACGGCTCCGGCACCCTGGTGCATGGCCCATCTGTATACATCTCGACCCCAACGTTCAGCTACAGCGCAGCTGGCAACGGAGCTGCCGCGAACGTGGTTGCCCAGGTGGTTCCTCCTCCCCCTGAGGTTCAGCCCCCGCTCCAGTTCGGCGTGGCATCTTGGGTCAAAGAGATCAAGACAACGACACACAACCCGAACAAGGTTCAGCTCGGACAGCTAGTCGGCGACGATCCCGGCAAGCCTCAGCCTTGGGCAAACGGTGAGCCCTCTGAAGTCGAAATGGAGTGGAAAGTCCTTCAGACCGAGTTTGCAAAGGCAGCCGCAGGTGGCGGCAAGAACGGAAACCTGGCGGGCGCCCCGGAAGATCTGCCGGGCGGAAATGAAGTCATCACCCGACGCTACGAGTTCTACAAATATGTCGGTCCATACGACGCTGAAACCGGCGAGGCGATGGGCGATACGGTGGGTGCAGACGGTATCCACGGAGTGGGAACGGTCACCTATGCCGACCACTTTGACAACGCCCTCGGAGAATGGGTCACCGTAACAGTGGACATGTCCAAGGTCGTAGTCGTCGGCGACTACGTCGGCGCACAGATGGCTGGATTCGACGTCGCCCCCAACTTAAACATGATCGATCACGTTCAAGATGGCGATCCCAAGGTTGCCTATCCAAACCGCACTGTGGTCATCGCTGGCACGAGTCCGTTCACCTCATCGATCACCTCTGGTCACCTCCCTCCTGGCCTCAGCTACGACACCACGACCGGCATCCTTTCTGGAACGCCCACTGCGGGTGGCAAGTACACCTTCACGATTCAGGCGACGGACCTGAACAACGGAAACGTCTCGAAGTCGTACACCATCAACATCTCGGGTGTCGCACCGGTCAACTACACGATCGCCACAAGCGCTTCTCCTTCCACGGCAGGGGCGACAACCGGCAGCGGCTCCTTTGCCAGCGGCACCAGCGACACGGTTGTGGCCACGGCTAAAGCCTCCTACGGATTCGTAAACTGGACAGAGGGCGGCAACGTAGCTTCCATCAACCCCAGCTATACGTTCAGCGTGACCAACAACCGAACCCTGGTTGCCAACTTCGGCAAGCTCTTTAAAATCAGCACGGCTGCTCTTCCAGTAGCTGGCGGAACCACAACCGGAGACGGCAGCTACCCGGCTGGCACTTCTCAAACGGTCGTCGCCACCTCCAGCAACGGCTACATGTTCGATAAGTGGATGGACGGTGCGACCTCGGCCAGCACCAGCGCCACCTACACGTTCCCCATCACTGCAGCTAGAAAGCTGACCGCCAAGTTCGTCAAGTCCTACACCCTCGCCACCAAGGCCAACCCAACAGCGGGCGGCACCACGGCCGGCGACGGAACGTACAAGACGGGCACCAAGGTCACCGCTTCCGCAACTGCCAACTCTGGCTATCTGTTCGACAAGTGGACGGCAGGAACCTCCTCGGTAAGCACCGCATCCAGCTACTCCTTCGTGATCACCGCGAACCGCACCCTCACCGCCAACTTCGTCAAGGCTTACGCAGTCAGCGTGAGTGCAAGTTCATCGACGCAGGGAACGGTAACCGGTTCTGGAACCTTCAAGGCCGGCACCAAGGACACCGTCAAGGCAACCGCCAAGACAGGCTACAAGTTCGTCAACTGGACGGAGAACGGAACCAAGGTCAGCTCCGCTGCCTCCTACACCTTCACCGTCAACGCTGCCCACACCCTCATCGCCAACTTCGCCAAGAAGTAGCTTCGAGCGGACCCTCTCAGCGCCTCCGGCCATCAGGTCGGAGGCGCTTTTTCATAGTGACAGTCGAATGGTTGACAGTGTCAACCTACGCGAAGTATGCTTGTCCTGTCGATGAACCCAAAACAGAAATATGGTCCCACTGCTCTCGTTACCGGCGCTTCCTCCGGCATCGGTGAAGCGTTCGCCCGAGAGTTGGCCGAAGCTGGCTTTCGAGTCATTCTCGTGGCACGCAGGACAGACCTGCTGGACAAATTGGCGCACGACATCGAGTCCATTCCAGGAGCAGAGGCTCTCGTTATTTCCGCAGACTTGGGAAAGACAGAAGATGTGGATCGCCTGCTTGAAGCGGTGGAAAGCGAGGAGATCGGCCTCTTTGTGTCATCCGCGGGTTTCGGTTCCTCGGGTCCGTTTGAAACGCTCTCGGTGGATTCGGAGGTCGACATGGTTCGAGTGAACTGCGAAGCTACAGTGCAGTTAACTCATGCCATCGGGTCGAAGATGCTTCATCGCAAGAGGGGAGGCGTTGTCTTGATCGCCAGCCTTCTTGGGTGGCAAGGGGTACCCGGTACCGCAACCTACTCTGCCACCAAGGGGTTTGTTCAGTGCTTCGCCGAGGCCCTGCACACCGAGTGGAAGCCGGGCGGAGTGGACGTGATCTCCTGCGCGCCGGGGCCAGTTCTCTCCCAGTTTGACTCCCGAGCCAACATGACGATTTCGAACGGGGTGACGCCAGAAACGGTTGCCAGGCAGACCCTCGCCGCCCTCGGTAAGCGAACCACCGTGATTCCTGGAGCTCTGTCAAAGTTCTTAAGTTTCGCGCTGCTGCATTGCCCCCGCGCCCTTAGAGTGGCCATCCTGAAAAAGGTGATGGACGGGCTCACGAACTATGGCAAACCGCACACAGGCCGTTAAACTCGATGTGCGGGAAGCGTGTCTTCGGAAGGCAGCTGAGATCATCGCCACCGACGGAGTGGACCACCTTAGCCTGCGAGAGGTCTCGCGCCGCCTCGAAATCTCCCACCAGGCTCCTTACAAGCACTTCCCGAGCCGAGAGGCAATTCTTGCGGAAGTCATCGGCCGTGCATTTGACGACTTCACTCAGTTTTTGAAAGCACGAATCGAGGGGGTTCCCGTCGAGGAGGAGCTACCCGTGCTTGGCATGGCCTACCTAGAATATGCGGAGCGAAACTCTCTGCAATACCGGCTGATGTGCGATACCCCGATGCCTGACCTCGAACGGCACCCTGGACTTGGTGAGAAGGCAACCGCCGCCTTTGATCTGCTTCTGAACGCCGTTCGTCGAGCAAGGGGAGAAGAGTTGCCGGAACAGACGCGGGCGATGGCCCTGTTCGCCTGGTCCACTGTGCACGGTTTGGCTTCGATTACGGCCAATGGAGCGATGCCGGCGATTGGACTTGCAAATGAATCAGATCAGAATGTGGCAGTCCGTCTCGTGATGGAACAAATCTGTTCGGGCGTGATGAAGCATCCGCTCGGTTGAGAAATTCTTGGACATTTTTCTGCGAAAAGCCATTACCCTGAGAGAGTCATGAGCAGCGAAGAACCGACCCCGCCACCGGCCGCACCCCCAGTCGCCCCGCCCGTCACAAGCGGACTGCCAGACATGTCACAGCCGCCTGGCCCCATGGCACCTGCGCCAACGTTTCTGGATCGCCTCATTCCCGGAAAGAATCAGAACGCACTGATTTCCTACTACCTGGGCCTGTTCTCCATCTTCCCCTGCCTCGGCCTTCCCATGGGCTTCATCGCGATTAGAAACGGCCGACTCGCCCTCGCCGCCGCCAAAGCCGACCCATCTGTGGCCGGTGGCACCCACGCAAAAATAGGCATCGGCTGCGGTGCCATCGGCTTCCTCTTCAACCTCTTCTGGATAGTCGTCCTCACCATCGCCTTCACCTTCGGCCGAAAGTAGTTGCGACCGGAGCGCAGACATTCAAGAATCCCAAAGGGATTCCCTATGCGAGCCCAGGGTTGGACGCTAGGGCGCCAGAAGTACAAGGCACCGCAAATCGGCTCCCTCCCACGCCATAAGTGGCGGGCTGGAGGGTGGGGAGGGGGTGGCGAAAGGCAACGTTCCCGGCTCCGCCGGGGTCCTTGTTTATCGTGATTTGCAGCCGGTATTTGATAAGGTGCCAGGGGCGCGCTTTCGGTCCGCCACCCCCTCCCTGAGCCCTCCGCCCGCCACTTATGGCGGTAGAGGGAACCTGGATTACCGCCCCGCTTGCGAGAACAAAGTGTTTGAATTTGAACGGTGCAGCCT
>CAIYLG010000004.1 GCA_903927025.1 uncultured Armatimonadota bacterium | reverse complement strand
GCATCGCACAACTTGGAAATCGCTTCTTTTAGCCCCCGCCAAAGCGGGCGTTCACCGTAGGTAGCACGTCTGGACCACGGAGAAATACCAGCCCACTGGAGCGCTGGGTTCACCCGGCGCGCCGAGCGAAGCTTCAGCTCGCGAGAAAGGCTTTGCAGATTCCGAGGCTTCCGGAGCGTGCTCTGAAGCATTACGCGGCGAAGCTTCAGCTCGCGAGAAAAGCTTTGCAGATTCCGAGGCTTCCAGAGCGTGCGCTATAGCATCACGAAGCGAAGCTTCATCTCGCGAGAAAGGCTTTGCAGATTCCGAGGCTTCCGGAGCGTGCGCTGAAGCATCACGCGGCGAAGCTTCAACTTGCGAGAAAACCTTTGCAGATTCCGAGGCTTCCGGAGCGTGCGCTGAAGCATCACGCGGCGCGCCGGGTGAACCCAGCGCTCCCGTCCTCTCTCCGGGGCGAAAGGAAGGGGACGGTTTGGGGAAGTTATTGGAGGAATCGGTGGATGTTCGTTGCGGTCTTCACTCACTTGATCGCATTGTGACCCCTCTCCAGTACACTGCCAAAACCATGGGGATTGCCTGCGCTGCGCTGATCTTTCTTTCTGGCGGGACGCTTCAGACGAAGCTTCCGCTAGACCCGACATACGGTATGCCTATTCCAAAGCGTAAGGCTTCCAAGTTGAAGCTGGGGAAGGATGCGGAGTGGATTTGGACGGCTAAGACCACCGACACCGAGGTCGCCTACTTCAGGCATGGGCTTAGCCTGAGCAACGTGCCAAGCAAAGTAAAGCTCAGCGTGACGGCGGACAATTACTTTGTCGCTTATGTGAATGGACATGAGGTCGGATCGAGCCATCCCAATCCGTCAGACGATCTCGTGTGGGCCAAGGTACAGACTTACGACGTCACCGCACTTTTGAAGTCTGGAGCAAACGAAATCTGCGTTAAAGGCACCAATGCCGGTGGACAGGCAGGCATGGTGCTTCGGCTGGAGGCAGATGGTAAGCCGATTCTCTTGAGCGATGGAAGCTGGAAGGCAACAGACACTATCCCCGGCGATAACTGGACGGCAACCGACTTTAGCGACTCCTCATGGGAAACGGCGACCTCTGAGTCAAAGGTTGGGGAAGGGGTCTGGGCGGGGCAAATGTCCGGATGGCCAGTTGAGCTGGATTCGATTCCTGGCTACTTGGCGCATCTGAAGCTACCGCCTGTGCGGATGACAAATGCTGGTTCTCATCAAGCGTGGGCATCTACTGCGGAGAGCATGATTCTGAAGCGGACGAGCACCGATGGAAAGCCATGGACTGCCGTTGTCGACTTTGGCAAAGAGCTTAGCGGACGTGTTGGAATCTCCTCTTCAAACTCGATTTCCGTGAAGCTTGGAACCGGAGAATCTGCGATGGAAGCCCTCGAGAAGCCATGGCGATCCAGCAATCTTGAATTAGGGTCCAAGCCTGGGTTCTCTGAGTACACGGCGTTGCGATACGCCTCACTGACCTTTCCGGCCGACGTCCAAGAAGCTCGAGTCAACGTTTGGATGGATCATCTGTACTACCCAGTGGAGTACAAGGGCAGCTTCGACTGCTCCGATCCCCTCTTCACAAAGGTTTGGTACACCGGCGTTTACACTTCGCATCTGTGTATGCAACAGGATATTTGGGATGCCCCTAAGCGCGACCGAGCTCGATGGATGGGTGACCTCCATGTTTCAGGCGAAGTCATCAACAACGCTTTCTTGGATAAATTCCTGATGGAGCAAACCATGGATCGGCTTCGCCAGGATGCGCAGGCGGGCCATCCAGAGGGTTCATTGCCGGGTGGACACGTTAATGGTATTCCAGGCTACTCATGCGCTTGGATCGCCGGCGTCGCCGATTTTTATCGCCACACAGGGGATATGGATTGGCTCAAGAAGCAGCATCAGCCTCTCCTATCGATGCTGGAGTTTCTTAAGTCAGAACTTAACGACAGCGGTGTGTACGTGAACAACCACAAGCAGTGGTGCTTTGTGGACTGGGCACCGCATTTTAATGGTGATTCGCCCGAAGCCTACGCCGCCACACACCTGTTTCTGATCAAGGCTTCGAAGGAAGCCGCGTTCATCCTCACTGAACTAGGTGACACCGATTCAGCGACCAAGTACCAAAAATTCGCCGAGGACCTGACGGCGACGGCCCAGGCCAAGCTGCTCTCCGATGGAACCTTTGGGGCACTGAGGCAGGAGAACGCAATGGCGATTTTCGCAGGAGTGGCGACGCCTGACCAGACCAAGGAGATCTATAAGAAGATCCTTGCACCGGGCACGGACGCTTGGAGCCAGACGGTTTCGCCGTACTACGGCAACTATGTTCTCGATTCGATCGTTCAGTCGGGGCACATGGCGGACGCGATGAAGTACGTCCGGGAGTTCTGGGGCGGCATGCTCGCGGATGGAGCGACCAGCTGGTGGGAAGGATATGATCCAACCTGGCCGAAAGAGCACACGGTTGGTGACAACTGGCCGGATGTCAATTTCCATGCCAACTTGCAGGCTGACAACGGTACCGGCTACTTTGTGAGCCTTTGCCACGGTTGGTCGGCAGGGCCAACCAACTTCCTGACGGAGCGGGTTCTTGGCGTCAAGTCCACCGGTGGAGGGTTCCGGACCTGTGAGATCAACCCGAACCTGGGATCGCTTAAGTGGGCGGCGGGAACGGTGCCGACTCCGAACGGACCGTTGAAGGTCCGGGTTGAGGCTTCAGGGACTGGCTACAAGGTTGACGTGACGATTCCCAAGGGCGTATCGGCCAAGCTTGGAATGCTGGCGCTTAGCGTGGGACACCATATCATAACGATTCCGGCTCCGGTAGACGCGCAGTAGTCGCGTCTCCGGAGATACGGCCCTTTTGGGGCAAGGCCGAGCCCAGTTTAAGGTCGTTCTGCGATGCCTTTTCGGATGGTGGCTAGGGCGATTTCTCGTTCTTCGCCGACAAGTTCGAGGCGTGGGGGGCGGACTCGCTCGGAGCCCATTCCGACCTCTTGCTGGGTCAGCTTGATGAGGTGGACGAATTTGGGGACGACGTCCAGTTTGAGGAGCGGCAGGAACCACTTGTAGATAGGGTCGGCTTCTGCGTATTTGCCTTCCATGCAGAGGTTGTAGAGGTCTACCGATTCCTTGGGGAAAGCGTTTACGAGTCCTGCGATCCAGCCAACTGCGCCCGCAGCGAGTGCCTCGACGATGATGTCATCGACACCCACGAAGATGGCAATGCGGTCTCCAACAAGGTGCTTGATAGCGGTCACGCGGCGTACGTCTGCGCTCGACTCTTTGACGGAGTGCATGTTCGGATTGCGCTCGGCGAGTTCTGCGACCTGCTCAGGAAGCACATCCACTCCATAGGCAATCGGGTTGTTGTAAAGCATGCAAGAGAGCGGGGTTGCTTGGAACACGGCTTCAAAGTGGGCCCGAGTCTCTCTCCAATCTCCTTTGTAAACGTAGGCGGGGAGGACCATGAGCCCTTTACAACCGACGGCTTGAGCGTCTTTGGCGAGCTGAACACACTCAGCCGTGCTTAGCGCAGAGATGCCGGCAACGATGGGAACACGGTCTCCAACTGCCTCGACACAGGTCTTAAGGATCGCCACCTTCTCTTCGTAGGTAAGCGTTGCGCCCTCGCCGAGTGATCCGAGTGCCATGATGCCGGTGCATCCTGCGTCGATCTGCCACTTGACGTGCTCAGCGATGAAAGTGTGATCGACGGTGAGATCGTCGTTGAATTTGGTTGTGATTGCTGGGATAACTCCGCGCCATTCCATGTATTTGTTCCTGCCTCAGTTAGTATGATTTGTCAGTTCGGGGTCGCGCTCCGTGAGATCGGAGAGCGGCACGGGGACGAGCGGAGCGCGGACGGTTCCGTGCTCCCACCCATAGAGGAATCGGCCTGCGGCACCGCAGATTCTTCCCTGACAGGGGCCCATCCCGCACCTTGAATGCAGCTTTGCCGCGCGGGATCCGTTCCACTCTGTTGCCTGTTCGATTGAAACGTCTTCACAGCGACAGAGGATGGTTTCCGGATTGGGGAGAGTTTTAAGTTCATCGCGGAGGGCGTAAGTGACCTCCAGCATCGCAGCAAAGCGCATCCACCTGGCCCGGGTGGGCATCAGCCGCTGGGCTGCCTTCTCGTTTCCTGTCGCGCAATATCCAGCGATCTTGCCCTCGATCTCGCTTAGGTCG
The DNA here is from genome assembly GCA_903927025.1 of uncultured Armatimonadota bacterium. GTDB lineage: Bacteria > Armatimonadota > Fimbriimonadia > Fimbriimonadales > Fimbriimonadaceae > Fimbriimonas. The sequence continues at coordinate 52,674 of CAIYLG010000004.1, read as the reverse complement.
ATGCCACCGATGCCAGTTGGCTCTCCGGCGCACCAAACATAGGGGACCGAGGTGCGAAGGGTTTCATCAACTTCGACGAAACCGCGATGAAGCTCGCATCCAAGAAGCGTCGCCAGCTCAACGTTTGGCTCAAACCCGTAGGCGCAGGCGAGGTAATCGCATCGGATTGGCTCCTGGTGGGAGTTGATCTTGACGGATTCCAAGACATGGCTGCCGTTTGCTCTCTCGACCCATGCGCTCGTTCGCACGGTAGCCCCTATAGATAGCATCAGGGGGATTCCCTGCCCGAGCTTGTAGGGGTAGCCGACGAGGCGTTGGGTGAATTCGCGGATACGTTGAGCGGGTGCTTGTTCCGCGATTCGTACAACTTTAGCTCCTTTTTGTTTAAGGTATGCACCAACTGCGAGAAGCAAGGGGCCAGTGCCTGAGACAACGATTCTCTTGCCGGAAACGTCAAGACCCGATTTGACGAGGGCTTGGAGACCGCCTACACCCATCACGTTTGGGAGGGTCCATCCTGGGAACGGGAGGAACAGCTCTCTGGCACCAGTGGCAAGAATGAGGCTCTCATATCGGAGCCGCTCCGGGCCGTTTGGACCTTTGACGGTGAGTTCTCCAACTGCTGGGGCATCGATGACGGTGGTTTGGTTTAGAAATAGAACGCCCTTAGCATGTAGGGCGTCGACCCGTGATTGAATCTCTGGCTTCATCACGCCCAAAAGGGCCCGATAAATTTGGCCGCCAGGGGCTGGGTTTTCGTCGATCACCCCGACGGTGGCACCAGATTCCAATGCCGCTTCGGCGGCGGCGATGCCAGCGGGGCCTGCTCCCACTATCCATATTTGCTTAGGGGTGAGATCAGACATCCGTTTCGATCACCATTCCTTCCGAGCAGAGAACCATGCAGGAGCGCTGGTGCTCGATCCCGTCGATCTTCACCCTGCACTCGAAGCAGACGCCCATTCCACAGACTGGACCTCTTGGCACATGGCTGACCGACTTGCGGAAAGCGGTCGTTCCAGCGTTGAGCACAGCGGCCGCAATGCTTGTGCCGGGCTTGACCGTGACCGCATGCCCATTGATGAGGATGTGAATCAATTCAGTCATGGTGGTAGGCGGCTCCAGGGGCGAAGGGTGAGGGATCAATCCTTGGGGTGATGCCAGAAGCAAGGTCGGCAATCAGCTTTCCGGTCGCCAGCGACGTCGTGATGCCGAGTCCTTCGTGCCCGGCAGCGATCATCATCCGCGGGTCCTCTGGCATGGAGCCGATGATCGGGAGCTTGTTCGGGGTGGTCGCACGGAATCCCGTCCAGATACGAATCGCTGAGAGTTCGGCGATTTTGGGCATGTACACGGCGGCACGCGCGATCATTTTGGCGACGATTCTATGGTCGATTGCTCCATCCCACCCGACGAACTGTCGAGAGGACCCGATGAGGACCTGACCGGTGGCTCTGGGCTGCACGTTGAAGGCGACGGATTCGCTGGACATCTCATGGGCGCTCTTGAGATATCCCAACTCCACGAGTTGGTGGTGAACAAACCAGGGATACCGATCGGTGATGACCAAGTGGCCCTTTCTTGGCTCGATTTGGAGACCTGGTGTCAGTTCCGACGCATGGCCTCCAGCAGCGTTGACAACGACGGCAGAGGTGTACCGGCTCCCATCGGAGAGCATCACAGAGCCACCGGTGACCTTAACCGCCGGCTTGCCCTGGCGAACAACGGTTCCGCGTCGCTTTGCCTGCTCCAGGAGCCATCCTGCGGCGGTGACGGGGTAGATCACGCAGTCTCCGGGGATCCTAAGTCCGCCAGGAAGTCCGGGGCGCAAATTGGGCTCCGCTTCGGCTACCTGTTGCGAATCCAGCACTTCGGCATGAACCCCGTGCTGCTCATAGAAGCGCCGCTTGCCTTCCACGTGGGAGAACTCTTCTTCATCTGCGGCGACCCACAGGGTTCCGGTCTCGCGGACCTCGCAGGCATCCGACATTTGGGAGAACAGGCCCTTCCAAAGCTTTTGGGAGTCATGGGTCAGCGCAAATTGTGCGGGTGAGTCATCCATGACGACGACGTGACCCATACCTGCCGCGGTCGAGCCGCCTCCGATGGGACCAGGCTCAATGAGGAGGACACTCTCGAAAACTTCAGAGAGGTAGTAGGCACAGGCGCAGCCAACGATGCCGCCGCCCACCACTATTGCGTCGTAGGTCCCCACCTCCATGCCTCACTATGATGACTCCAACGGCTCCTATCTCGCTTTAAGAATTTCAATCTGTAAGGTAGGGGTATTCCCAATTGGCTATCTATCCTCCAGAATAGTGATATGTCCTCAGCTCGCATCGACGTCGTGCTTTCTGATTCGGTCGGAACTATCAACCCCAACATTTACGGTCACTTTATGGAGCACCTTGGCGCGTGCATTTATGAGGGCTGCTACGTTGGCGAAGATTCCTCGATCCCCAACACTCGGGGCTTTCGGAACGATGTGATTGAGGCACTCAAGAAGATCAAGGCGCCGGTGATTCGGTGGCCGGGTGGCTGCTACGCCGACGACTACCATTGGCAAGATGGTATCGGTCCCAAGGAGTCTCGTCCTAGGCGGATCAACATTCACTGGGGAAATGTGGTGGAGTCCAATCACGTTGGGACTCATGAGTTCATCGACTTCTGTCGTATAGTGGGCGCGAAGCCATATTTCGCGGGTAATTTGGGCAGCGGCACCGTTCGCGAGATGCGGGATTGGGTGGAGTACTGCAACTATCCCGGTGACAGCACATTGGGCCTTGAGCGCCAAAAAAACGGAGAGGAAAAGCCGTTTGGGGTGGAGTTCTGGGGAGTCGGCAACGAGAATTGGGGCTGTGGAGGCAACTTCTCGCCGGAGGACTATGGCACCGAATATCGGCGCTACACCAGCTACATGCGGAATCTGGGCGAGACCAAGCTGTTCCTCATTGCCTGTGGTCCTGCGCAGAACGACCTTGATTGGACCCGGCGATTCTTCACCAAGCTGAGAAAGGATTTCTGGCGCGGCACCGATATTCATGGCTTTGCCGCTCATTACTATTGCGGCACTGCCGGACAGGGGACCGAATACTCGGTTAGCGAGTGGTACGAGCTTCTGCACAGCGCAATTGGCATTGAGCCGCTGATCATTCAGCAACGGGGATTGATGGATGGGTTTGACCCAGAGCGCAAGATTGGGCTGATCATCGACGAATGGGGCACCTGGCACAAGCCAACGGAGGGCCACAATCCGGCGTTCCTATGGCAGCAGAACACGGTTCGCGACGCTCTAGTCGCGGCGATGAGCCTAGACATCTTTAACCGTCATGCCGAGAAGGTTGTAATGACCAACATTGCGCAGACGATCAACGTTCTTCAGGCGATGATTCTCACGGAAGGGGAAAAGATGGTGCTGACGCCTACGTTCCACGTGTACGACATGTACTCGGATCATCAGGGTGGGGAGTCCGTTCGGGTTGTGGCGGCCACGCCTGAGATTGAGACGCCAAAGGGGAATATTCCCACTGTGTCCGGCTCGGCATCTGTGAAAGGAAATACGCTTACGCTGACGTTGGTGAATGCTAGCGCCACAGACGCCGCCGAAACCACGGTGCGCCTGATGGGAGGCATTTTGAAGGAGATTGCCAGCGTGACAGGGCTTGATTTCCCTGCTGGCGATATCCTTGCCCACAACACTTATGAGGAGCCGACCAAGGTGACGATATCGGCCCAGAGTTTGGTCACGTCCTCAGGAGAGTCGGAGATTGTCCTGACTTTGCCCGCCGCATCGGTTTCGAAGCTGACCTTGACCCTATAGGGTTGAGTTTCATGACGCCAAAGGCGTCGTTTATGCGAAGCGAAGGTGTGGGTCGATGAAAGCGTCCCTCACCTGGATTTTGGGGGACAATCCCGTTTTAACCCGAAACAAGCTGTTTCTCTGGGAAATTGGAATCGCCCGCTCTTGTGAATTGCGCGTCATAAACCAGACGTCCCCAAACATTTCGGAGAAACAACACCGTTGGTGTTGGATCACTGGAGGACCCGACATACCAGGGTAACCCGGGCTTTGCCCGTTTAACCCTTAGCTTCGCGGAAACAACGCCTTTGGCGTTATTGCGATTAGGTAGCGGATCAGCCAGGCTCGGCCTGATTCGATAGAGGCTTGCCATATACGCTCATGTTTGCTTTGCGAGCATCGTGAAGATAGATCTTGAATGTCATCCAAGCGATGTGGAGAAATATGCCAAATCCGCATGTATCCACGAGATGGGCAGTGAGCGTGTGCTGGGCCAATTCTCCCTTGACGAATACGGCTGGGCTGATCAGGCATAACAGAAACAACCCAGTGAAGTGCGCGCGCGAGGGGCGAATCCCGGAGCCTTTGACGCTCTGCGTTAGGCACACTGCCCCCAGGGAAAGGGTGCCGAGTTGAGTTCCCTCCCCCGCGTGGCCAATGTTGATGAACGAAATAAAACCAAGCAACAGAAGGCCGAGTGACTCCCATAGAGACAGCACCGGGAACAGCTTGCGCCTCCTATCGTCTGCCTGAATGGATCTCATTTCGCAACTATTGAATCTAAGGGGAGTTCGAGTCGTGCCGCGCGTACGTCGATGAAGTGGATTTGAAAGCGCATCCAGACGATGTGGAGGAATAGGGCGAGTCCGCAGGCATCCACGGTGCGAGTGATTAGATTGTGTGGTCGCAGCTCAAGTATCACGAAGTTGGTTAGGCAGAAAATGCAAAAAGACGCGATCAGCCAGGGGTAAGCGCGCTCTGGCTTCACCTTCGATCCTTGCTGGCCCACGTTCACGGCATTTGTGATCATCGTGAGCATAAACAATGGACTGTTGCGCATAAACTGCGGCTCCCAAAAGAGCAGTGAAGCAACCCACAGGAGGAGAAGACCCACCGTCTCCCATAGGGCGAGTGCTGGGAAGAGTCTTCGTCTTCTATGGTCTGCGTCCGCGGATTTCAATTCCTTGCTGTTGATTATATTGGGAGTTTTGGGTTTTGGGTTTTGGGTTTTGGGTTTTGGAGTTGCAGGGAGTTGCTTTGGATTTGGATTTGGACGCTTTTTCGGTGGGTCTTCGCTTCGCACAAACGGCACCTTTGCCTTGATTGGGTGTCGGTAATGATGGGTATGAAGGCATGGACGGGGATTGGCCACGGTCCGAACATGTCAATTCACCGAATCGGATGACGCCAACGGCGTCGTTTATGCGAACCGAAGGTGTGGGCCGATGAAATCGGACCTGACCTGAATGTGGAGGGCCTCGTCGGTCCTTGTAAATTGCGCGTTGTAAATCGGATGTCTCCAAATATTTCGGAGAAACAACACCGTTGGTGTTGGATCACCTGAGGCCCCGACATACCAGGGTAACCCGGGCCTTGCCCGTGTAACCCTTAGTTTCGCGGAAACAACGCCTTTGGCGTCATCGAAGCCCGCGGTTGCCCTTGTGCACCAGGTTATCCGTAGCAGTGCTCTTCCAACTTTTCGCTCAACTGAGCATCCCTTTGGGACTTATGGAGCGGGCTTAAATCTGGCATGTGGGCGATTCTGGGCACACAATAGATGCATCGATGGAATCTTTGATCAGGCAGAAGCTGGCTGATGTTTGCCAGCAGGCGGGGGCGGAATCTTTGTACGCGGTTGAATCTGGAAGCCGTGCGTGGGGATTTGCTTCGCCGGATAGCGATTACGACATCCGGTTTGTGTATCGACATCCCCTTGATTGGTACCTGTCGGTATCGCAAGGTCGGGATGTTATTGAGGCGATGCTCGACCCTGACCTTGACTATGCCGGGTGGGACCTCAAGAAGGCTCTCATGCTTCTGCGGAAGTCCAATCCGTCTCTGTTGGAGTGGCTCAACTCTCCAATCGTCTATCAGCAAGATGAAGCGTTCATGCAGGATTTCCGCAACTTGGCGGACGAGTGCACGTGCATGACCACCTGCCTTCACCACTATTTGAACACAGCCAAGTCTAACTGGAACAGCTACTTTGTGAGTGACTCGGTGAGGTTGAAGAAGTATCTCTACGTGCTGAGGCCGCTGTTTGCCTGCCGATGGATTGAGAGGAGCGGTTCGGTGCCGCCGGTGCTCTTTTCGGACCTGGTTTCATCGGTTGGGGAGCCGGGGGGCGTTGCCGATGAGGTCGCGGAGATTCTGGCTCAAAAGGCGGTTACTTCTGAACTTGGTTATGTACCGAGACGGGATTTGCTGGATACGTTCATCATCCATGAAATTGAGCGAATCTCTGAGCTTCAGGTTCAGCGGAAGGAACCAGTCGCCATGGAGCGGCTGAATGAATTCTTTAGAACACACATTCACTGATCAGCCCAAACCGGTGGTCTTGAAGTGTCACCGTACATGTGGTTCAGCCCCACGCTCAAGAGATCGTGAGAGTTGTCCCTGCGCTCATGATTCCGGCTGACGCTGTGATTTTGACCGTCGTCTTTGCCGAGACCTTTTGGGTCTGAACGGTAAAGGTGACGGTCTTCTTTCCGGCGGGGATGAGGATGCTGACTGGCAGCGAGGCGTGGGGATCGCTTGTGGATAGGGTTAGGTAGGCACCCTTGGGTGGGGCAGGGTGCTGAAGGTGGATGGTTGCCGTGACGACCGAACCGCCCTTGACCAGCGGCAGACTAAGGGACAGTGTGGACGGCGTGACGAGGCCAAACAGTGGGTTTCTTGCCACATTGACTCCCAACTCGCCCCACGGAGCGCTTGCAATTAGCGCACCATCCGGGCTGAACTCCATGTTGTGGCTGGATCCGTTGAACAGGTCCTGCATCGAAAAATCCGCCATGCTAACTGCAAGAGGGTTATTTAGGACGGCCAAGAGGTACTGACCGTCCGGGGAGAACGCCATGGCGTAGGAAGTGTTCGGGAATGGAAGGCCAACCTGAATTCCGCCCAAGGATTTGATACGAGTTGAGCTGTTGACGTCCCAAATCTCGATGGATCCCGTCGCATAGACCGTGCCCTGACCCTGGGTGTACACCTCAGCTCCTTCTACTGCCAGGGTGCGGCCATCCGGGGAAAGTGCGTATCCAAGAATTCCTCCGACGTTCGGAGTGATCGTTCCGATCCACTTTTGGGCTTTCAAGTCCCAGGTCTTGAATTCCAACGACATCCCATAGGCGGAGAGAAAGGCGAGGGTGTTCTGACTTTGGGAGTTTAGGACCCCAAAGATGATGCTCAGGTCCGGAATCTCGCTGGGGGCACCGCCTTTTACCGCATCGAAGATGTATGCCTTCTGCGTGTTGTTCCCAGTCGTCGCATAAAGATGACTGCCGTCTGGGGAGAACGCCATTGAATTAATGGCGGAAAGCGCCGACGCGTCTAAGGTGAGGATGGATGTTCCGGTTAGCGGATCGACTAGCTTCAGATCTGTAGCGGGAGCAGAACTGGTTCCCACTGACTTTGCGACGGCAATTTGGTTGTGAGTGGGAGAGTAGGCGACGGAGTTGACGTTCGGTTGAGATGCATAGGTCGTCGCCGCCAAAAGCTTTCCGGTGGGGACGTCATATAGATCGAGGACGTTTTTGTCGGCTCCATTTACAAAGCTAGTGGCTGGGACAGCGAGTAGCTTTCCGTTATTGAAAAATGAAGCGGGACCCGTAGCAGTGGTTTGGGCGGTGTAGGCGATCCCGGCTGGTGTTCCATTTGGATTCCAAAGTTCAAGAATGCAAGAACCGTCTGAGGTTGAAGAGACACTGTCATTCGATCCAACCGTGGCAAAGCCCTTTCGATCCTGTGAAAATGCAACTCCGTAGGTGCCGCCGGTCTCTAGGCTGGGAACATTTTCGATCAGTTTGCCGGTTGTGGGATTCCAGAGTTCGATGCAGCTTTTGCCTCCACCAGGATGCCCTACGACGGCCAGGGTTTTACCATCGATGGAATAGGCAACGTTTTCGGCGGCGAGAACAGCACTGGTCGGCAACGACAATTTAAGCTGTCCGGTGGCGACATTCCAGAGCTTCACCGAGCCGGGCAAGGAGTAGCCGCCGCAGTCGGCAATAGTCATTCCGTCTGGGGAGAAGGCGATTTTCAAGAGATCGTTTGTGGACGATGTCGAGATTGTTCGCTGAAGCTTGCCGCTAGCTCGGTCCCAGATTTGGATGGAGCTTCCGGATTGAGACCAACCGCCGCAAGCGACCTGCTTTCCGTTGGTGGAGAAGGCGACCGTTTTGGGTTGGAACGAGGTTAGGAACGTCTGGATTGGCTTTACTGCGATCGTATCCCAGAGTTGGACGCAGGTTTTGCCTGACTTGGTCAGTCCAGCGACGGCAATTGTGGACCCAACTGGAGCAAACGCCATCACTCCGTCTCGATCTGAAGGCTCCCGAATCGTTGCGGCGAGGGCGCCAGTGTCGACATTCCACAGTTCTGTCTCACCCACCTCATTGGTATCGAACGTGGTCAGTGCGACAGTTCGACTGTTTGGTGAGAAGCCGATGTTGTTGATGACCCCAGTGAGGGGCTCAATGTTTTTAATGGCGCCTGTTTTGCGGTCATAGAGGATCGCGCCTCCCCAGCCTCCTACCGCAATCCACCTGCCGTCGGGCGAGTAGGCGACGCATTGCGGATTGAATACTTGCGAATTGGCCCACTTGATCGGAAGGGTGATTTGGGCTGAGGATGCTTTGGGAAGGCAGATGGCCGCTAGCACTAGCGTAACCCCGATCCCCTTTAGTGAGTTCTTCATGAGCGTGGAAGTTACGAGATGATGAGGGTAGCGGAGGCAGTTAAATTGCCGGCCGAGGCGGTAATTTTTACCGCGGTTTTGGAAGGCACCTTTCGAGTTTGAATCTTAAACGTTGCCGTCACGGCACCTGGGGGGACAATAAGGGTCGTCTGAAAACTGGCGTGGGGGTCGCTCGAGGAAAGAGTCAAGTAGGCGCCTTTTGGAGGAGCTGGGCTCTGCAGGTGGACGGTTCCCTCGATGCTGCGCCCTCCCGAAGCCAGCGACGGGTTAATGGTTACCGCCTTGGGGACCACCAGACCGAAGAACGGGTTCTTGCCGACATAGATCCCTTCCTCTCCCCAAGGGCCGCAGGCAACGAGCGAACCATCTGGACTAAAAGCCATTGAGAAAGGGGAGCCGTTATTTAGAGTCTGGATGGAATGATCCGCCATGCTTACCGCAACCGGTCCTCCATACGATCCAAAGAGGTATTGGCCATCAGGCGAGAATGCAATGGCAAAGGTTTCGCCAGGGCGTGGAACTCCCACTGGGTCTCCGCCGAGACTCGCGGTGAGAGTTGAAGTTGCGATGTCCCAAAGTTCGATAAATCCATAGGCGAACATCTCCCATGTTTGGCCGAAACCTTCCGAATAGAGGGTGCATCCCTGGATCGCAAGGGTGCGACCATCTGGTGAGATGTCGGTGCCAAGGACCTGTCTGCTGCCTGAGGTCAGTGAAGTGACCTGCCGATTAGCGGCCCAGTCCCAGGTCGTCAATTCGACGGAGTTGCCCTTTGGGTGAAGGAGACCAACCGTGTTGCCGTCGGCAAGAGGGAAGATCTTGACCACATCGGCTGAACTTGAGATTGGTGTGGGGTGACTGCCCTTCACGAGGTCGATCACGTAGGGTCTCTTTTGTGATACACCCGCAGTGAGGTAGATCTGGTTCCCGTCCCGGGAGAAAACGAGGGAGTGGATGGGGCCAAGGGCTTCCACATCAATGGTCTTAAGGAGGTCTTCGGTGAGGGGATCGCAGATATCCAAGCGGAAGGCTGGGTTTGAGCCAGTGGTCGATGAAGCGATGGCGAGTTCGTTTCGCGATGGAGAAAACGCACGTGCGGTGACCTGACCGTTGGTTGGAGCATGGGCTGGGCCGATTAGCTTGCCAGTCTGCGCATCGTACATCTCAACAACGTGGGCGCCCGTGGTATCGCCTTGAATCCACTCGGGGACAACCAAGGCTTTACCGTTATTCGTGAACGAGATCGGACCTTGAACTGTTTTGGCTGCCGTGTAAAAGTATCCAGTGGATGCCCCAGAGGCAGTCCAGAACTCAAGGAGGCTGGCGTCGGCGGCGACCGGTGCCTGGTATCCACCGATGCCGGCAGAGACTAGGGTCTTCCCGTCTGCGCTGTATGCAACTCCCCATGCTCCACCTGCGGCAAGGGTTGGCAAGGACTGAAGAAGCTGGCCGCTGGCAACATCCCATATCTGGACAGTGTCTTTGATGCTGCTCCCTTCCTTTGCCGTGGCCAGCGTTTTGCCGTCTGGTGAAAATGTTGCCTGGTTGACCGCAGAGGCATCGGCCATGTTCAGTAAGTGGAGCAACTTACCGGTGGAAACGCTCCATAGGTTCACGAATCCTGGATCCCAGTTTCCGCCCGAGGAGGTCACGATACTTCCATCGGGAGAAAGGGAGACGCTGAGGATGTCAAAGAACGTGGACGTACCAATCTTCCGGAGGAGCTTGCCGCTGGGGAGATCGAAGACCTCGACGCAGCTGCCGGAAGTAGGAAAGCCGCCGCACGCGAGCCTCTTTCCGTCTTTGGAGAAGGCAACGGAGACAGGTCCGATGTCAAGCGGGATGGTTTGGGTGGGCTTCACTGATATCGAGTCCCACAACTGGATACAGTTTCCCCCCGTCTTAGCTTCGCCCGCGATGGCTAGGGTCGAACCAGTGGGAGCGAATGCAATGACTCCGTTCGAGGTTGCTGGGTAGGGAATTGTAGAGACAAGGGTGCCGGTTTGGACGTTCCATAGCTGGGTGACACCGACATCGGAGCTGTTCTCCGAAGTGATCGCCAAGGTACGGCTATTCGGTGAGAAGCAGACGTGATTGACGATAGCGTGAATCGGCTCTAAGTTCTTTGCAGTTCCGGTTGATCGGTTATAGAGAAGGGCGCCGCCCATTCCTCCAGTTGCCACCCACTTGCCGTCATTGGAGAGGGCAACGCACTGGGGCATGAACACCTGTGAGAACGCCCACTTTAGTGGCAGGTTGACCTGCGCTTCAGCGAAAATAGGAATTGCCGCGCAGAGGAATGTGAGTGAGGATGCCGCTAAGCATTTAAGGCGGAGAGGAGCAAGAAAGGTTCGTTGGCTCGGCATAGGACTCTCTCCATAAATGTCAAACGACACAACTCAACATAACTTGTCTCGAGGAGCGGTCGTGTCACATAAAAGTGTCTCATTGGGTCGAGAGCCTCGATTAAGGATCTCAGGAGTATTGAAACTCGTCCGGTGAGGAGTTCGTCCACTGAGTCATGAGGGCACTACGGAGAATTGTGTTGCTGGTTTGGATGATGCCCATGACGTGCGCGATCCTGTTTACCCTCGCCTTTTGGTATCGCGGAACTCATCCGCCCGGTATGGGAAATCGCGCCCCAATGTACGGGTCGAGCAAGCGGCTTTCCAGTCCTGAAGGCTTTGTGGTTGGAACCTGGGTATCCCGCCATGAAGATGCTCAATCTTCGCTGACCCACGATTTCTTTCGCCTTGCAGAAGGTGCGATGCCCACTCGCCTCAAGTTTGAGCAAAACGGTGCGCTTACGCTATCGGTGCAGGGAACCGAAGGGCATGGAATCTGGAAGTGGGATGGGCAGGCATTTGGCGTCCAGCCCTTGGATGTAGATGGAGAATCGCAGACTGTCGTGGAGCAGGATTACGAACGCTACAGGCTAATGTCCCCTCAATCTCCAGAAGCGAGACGCAACGGGATTTTGTCCAACAGGCACTTCTGTCTGTTGGCGCTTAAGGGGATGGCTCGTATCTCCGTTGCCGACGACCGGAAGCGGCTGAAGACGCTTCGAGATCATGAGTCGATGTTTGGTCCTGAGTTCTGGGTCCGAGAGTTCTGAAGATTTGAGAGCCTGCCGATATTTTCTCGGCTCTTCAAATGCCTTTTGAAAGCTACTCTGATTCGCCCGCCCCAGAAGTGCGAACAAGGCTCCTCAAGGAGTTGAGAACGTGAGCGATGACTCTTGCATATTAGGTAAAAATGCGGTTTTCGTGAATGATTCGATTCTGGACCACCGGATGTTTTATCCTGGTGACTCCCGTAATTTTTACGGATTTCAAAGTCAGTTGTCTCAAAGCAGAGAGGGCTCCCATGCATTTATCCATTGCCATTTTTTCCGGTTTTCGCGCCAAGGCTACGCCGAAATCGTTTCTACTTCTTCTAATCTGTTTGGCCTCAAGTTTCAGCTTTGGGCAAGGGCCGCTGGTTAACCGATGGACTTACAGCAAGTTGACTTCACCGAATACAGTTGCCTATTCTGCTGACAGTCATAAGGCTGCGATCGGAAGCTCTGGTGGCGTTGAAATTACGACGCTCCAAACATCTGCAAACACCACCCTTAATCTCCCAACGGCGGCTTCTGTTGTCAATTCAGCAGCGTTTTCTCCTGACGGAACGCTCCTCGCGGTTGGCGGATTCTATCAAAAAGCCGACTACAGCAAAGTTGGTGTGGTCGAGCTTTGGAACACTTCGAATGGCCTCCTCGTGAAGTCGCTTCCCACGACGGGCAGGGTCATTTCGAGCTTGGCGTTTTCGGCAGACGGTACTTTGCTGGCAGATGGTGGGCAGTCAAGTTTGGGCAGCGGATTCCTTGAGACCTGGACTGTAGCAACCGGCGTCCTGGCGAACGCTTACGGAACTATGGAGGCGTGGGTGTACTCCGTGGCTTTTTCGCGAGATGGTAAGACATTGGCTGCCGGCGGAACGGCTTACAACGCTTCCACATTTTCTTACGGCGGCGCGATAGAGCTTTGGAACCTGACGACCGGAGCTTCGTCCGGCACACTGCACTCCGCAGCCACGACGGTTGCATCTGTCGCTGTCTCTCCGGATGGAACTCTGCTGGCTGCTGCGGGCGCTTTTGGTTCGACGGGTGTGCTGGAGCTTTGGGATATCGCGACCCAACACGTGTCGAGCACTTTAGGCACGAGTGCAAACCGTTCGGTGAGTTCGGTCTGCTTTTCTCCCGATGGAGCCACTCTTTGTGACGGTGGACTGAATCTATCCTACGCTGGCGTTGCGGAACTGTGGAATGTTGCCACGAAGAGCCAGCTAAGCCTCTTGTCAACGTTTGCGACTGGAGGGGTGAATACGGTCGCATTTTCACCGGACGGCAGGTCTGTCTGTGACGGAGGATCCATTAACAGCGCGGACAGAGGTGGGGTTTTTGAGGCGTGGAGTCTGGCGGCGTTGACCGAGCCGACATTCGTGATTACTGGGCCCTCAAATTTCGGGTTGTCGACGATGGCATTTTCACCTAATGGTCAGAATCTGGTCACGGGTGGCTCTGAATCAGCGCAGTCAACTTACGGCGATCTCTTTTTGTGGAATGCCTCGACTGGCGTTCTCAACTTCACGCTTCCAACAACCTGCGTCTCGGTCGCGTCCACGGCATTTTCACCGGACGGCACTCTAGTTGCGGTTGGCGGCTACGGCTCATCCAACGGCATTGCAGAGCTTTGGTCGACAGCCGGTGGCACCCTTTCTGCTGGGTTGGCAACAACGGCAACGGTTGGAATTCAAGCTGTCGCGTTTTCGCCGGACGGCACGATGGTGGCAACATTTGGGCAGTCTTCTCCTACGCGAGGGCAGTACGTAAGCGTATTGGAGATCTGGAACGTCTCCAACGGTCAGAAGATCAGGACCCTGAACTCTGCGATCAACTTTCCAAGTTCGATTGCATTCTCCGCAGATAGCACCCTCCTTGCCGCTGGCGGTGAAAAGGCAGAAGTGTGGAATGTGTCGACCGGATCGAAGCTTTCTACTTTGAGTTCGGCTGCTAGTCCTGTGCGATCCCTACTGTTCTCGCATGACGGGGCCAGTTTAGTGGTTGCGGGAGGAAACGAAAATTCACAAAACGCGGCACCGGCTGGTGTATTGGAAATTTGGAATGTTCCAGCGCTCACACTCAAGATATCGGTGAGCCTAGCCCATGGAACGACGACGGTCTCAGGTGTTGGATACTCCACCAACACTCAGGCGCTCTTTGCATCGACCGATGTTGGGCTTCAAATGTTCGATTGGACCTCCGATACCCTTGCGTTCACGTATAGACTCGGCGCTGTCGGTGCGGTAGCAGTCTCCCCGACAGCAAATCTCATCGCGACGGAATTGTCGAGCGGAGGTGTGGCGGTTGCCACGATTCCAGCTCTGAGTACGATCACGGTGTCGAGCCTGACCCTGAATCCGACTTCCGTCCTGGGTGGCCACGCCACTCAGGGAACGGTGACGCTCTCCGCAACGGCTCCGACAGGTGGCTTTGCCACGCCTCTTTTCTCAGATAGTGTCAACGCGGTTGTTCCCGCGACGGTACTCATCGCCTCAGGCGCAACTACCGCGACATTCACGGTCACGACGAGTGGGGTGAATTCACCAACGGTTGTCAATATAACGGCGGGAACTACCGGATCAAAGACTGCGCCACTGACCCTGACGCCAGCAACTCTAGTTTCGGTGACCCTAAACCCAGCTTCAGTGGGTGGCGGCTCCAACTCGACTGGAACCGTAACTCTAACAGGTGCGGCAGGAGCCGGCGGCACGACAGTCGCCCTGTCGATTTCTGGCACTGTGGCAACCGTTCCCGCTTCGGTCATCATCGCGGCCGGCGCGCTTTCAGGAACGTTCACGGTGACGACTTCCGGGGTGTCGGCGTCGAGTACGGCGACGGTCACTGCGTCGCTGAACAGCGTTACTGCCACTGCGACTCTCACGGTGACCCCGGCGGTGCTTGCCCTTGTGAGCGTTACGCCCTCCACGATGACTGGAGGCGTTTCGTCTGCGGGGACGGTCAGCCTAACCGGCAAGGCAGCCTCAACTGGATTCGTCGTCACGCTGTCCTCAAGCAATGCTGCTGTCGTGGTTCCAAGGTCCGTTACGGTTGCCGCTGGCCATGACTCGATTGGGTTTACCGCGACAACGAAGGGAGTCACCACGGCGAAGTCAGTTGTGATCACGGCAAGGGCTGGCACTGTGACCAAGACGGTTACGATGACGATCAATCCTCCGATCCTGACTTCAGAGACGTTGAACTCAGAGTCGGTTCCTGGTGGAACCACTGTTACCGGCACCGTGAGGTTAAGCGCAGCGGCTCCGACTGGGGGACTGACTGTCAGGTTGACAAGCAACTCAAGGTCTGCAACTGTTTCGCCTTCGGTAACGATTGCTGCTGGAGCGACATCTGCCACCTTCTCTGTGAGGACCCTCGCTGTAGTGACTCAAACGACGGCTGGAATATCTGCAAGCCTAAATGGCACGACATTGACGGCAACGGTCATTATCACGGCCCCTGTCCTAACATCAGTCAGTCTGAGCCCTACTTCGGTGAAGGGCGGGCTTTCCAGTTCCGCAACGGTTCACTTGAATGCGATTGCTCCGACAGGTGGCATCAGAGTGACCCTTTCAAGCAACCAGTCATCAGCAACGGTGCCAGCCACCGTTACGGTGCCTGCCGGACGTTCGTCTGTTGTCTTCTCGGTGAGGACGACTAAGGCGGGGTCGGGTAAATCTGCAACGATCAGTGCGGCCAGTGGCGGCGTTACGAAGACTGCCATTCTGACTATCTTGTAGTTGGCGGGGGCATCGGCCTTAAGATTGAGGTCCGCGAACACGCGGACTTCAATCGAGCAAGTGCATCACATTGTGTTGGGTGAAAGCCTGGTGGATTTTGAAACAACACCTGCAACCGGCTTGACAGTCAGGGATGTATCCGTACCTACCCATTTGGGGTGATCTGATTAATGGAACCTCGCTGAGGTTTGCGGAGTCTTAACCGAACGCTTACTTTACGGATTCGGCGGCGGGGGGGATGTAGGCGTTTCGGGCGGCGAGGACAGCTTCTCGGTTTTCAGCGGCCCATTGAACCACCACATTCAGAGACTGCACGAAGGAGAGTCCGAGTGGGGTGATGGTGTATTCGACTTTGGGCGGGATGGTGGGGAAGACCTCCCTGGAGACCATGCCGTCCTCTTCCAGTCGCCTCACGGTGAGGGAAAGCATTCTCGGAGAGATGTCGGGGATCTGTTTGCGAAGGACGCTGAAGCGGCGAGTGCCCTTTTGAAGTTCAACGAGAACGAGGAGCGTCCAGCGGTCTCCGAGGCGATCCAGGATGGTTCGAATCGGGCAGTGGCTGAGGAAGCCCTCTAGATTTGCGTCTTCAATCTTCATGTCGTCCGGTTGGTAACAAAAATGTTACTCAGTAACTTTTTTCGCCTCTCTTGCGGGAGTGCGTGAGGTCGATGGATACTGACAATTACAGTATACATTCAGAACCGAGTTCTGTTTAGTAATTAAGGAAACCATGTCAAACCACCAACCTAAAATTCTCGTCACAGGCGCAGCCGGCCATTTGGGCAGCCTCGTTGTTGCTGAGCTTGTTCGCTCACTCGGATATCCGGTCGAGCAGATTATCGCCGCGTCTCGAAATCCGGACCAACTGGTAGAGTGGGCCAAACTTGGAGTCGAGACTCGAAAGGCGGACTTTACCGATGTCGCTGGTTTAGCTGAAGCCTTTAGGGGAGTCGATCGCCTGTTGCTTATCAGCACCGACTCTCCGGTAAACGAGCTTCGCTTGGGCCAGCACCTTCATGCGGTTGAGGCGGCGAAGCTGGCAGGAGTCCAGAGTATTGTTTACACGTCAATGCCCAAAGCAGAGGACTCTGCAGTCAGCTTCGCCAGTGTGCACCTCGGCACTGAAAACGCCATCAAAGCGAGTGGCCTGACCTACACCATTCTCCGCAACGGCTGGTACTTCGAGAATCTTGCGGTGACGATTCCAGGTGCGGTTTCCAGCGGGACGCTCTATTCCGCCGCGGGCGACGGTGGCATTTCCTACCTGTCTCGTCAAGACTTGGCAAAGGCTGCCGCCGCTGCCTTGGTGGCAGGTTCTGAATTTGAGAATGAAACTTTGACGCTGACAGGCGAGACTGCGCTCAGCTACCCTGCGATTGCCGCGAAGGTCAGCGAAGCGGTAGGCAAGCCGATCTCAGTGGTGCAGGTTCCGGTAGGGGCGATCATTGAGGGTGCCAAGAGTCATGGACTTCCAGAAGTCGTCGCGACGATGATTGCGTCATTCGATGCGGCTACTGCGGCAGGCGACCTGAGTGTGGTCACTTCGGACTACGAGCGGCTCACCGGCAAAAAGCCGACCCCATTCGGAGTGTGGCTGGAAGCGAACAAGCAGCTGTTCACCGCCTAACGTTTGGGCATGGCCAAGGGCCAGTGGGGTAGTTGCTCTGCTCCGACTGGCCCATTGACTTTGAAGCGCTGTCAAGAGATGAGTAATGGAGTCTGGAGCCTACTCATCGATTCTGGGCTCCAACTGAAATTCGGTGTGCTTTTTGATCGACTTCAGAAGCTCACCGACTCCGGAAGCGGCAGAGTTGCGCTCGGGACATGAATCGTTAAGCTCTTGGGCGATCGCCTGCAATCGTGAGATTCGTGCTTGCGGAGTAGTGAGTTCCATTTCATTGCCGAATCTGTGGGAATTGTTGTCTTGGCCACAGGCTCTTGCTAAGAGAGTCTCAATGAAATCTTGGTAGATCAGGCCAGTTTCGGCAGGATGACGGGCAATGTTCTTTGCCTGGATGGCAAGCATGGCCCAAGCCAAGGCCGCACAGTTGGCCCGATCTTGATCTTCGGTAGGAGCCCAGAGAGCAAGCTTGCTATCATTCTCTGGTCTCTGCCACATTGCGACTAGCTCCCCTTGGCAGGCTTCGTATTCAGGGGGCTGACGATTCATCACCAGCACCGCTTCTGATTTTGCGAACTTTGCACTTTGACTGGGCTGCCAGTACCAGTCCACCAGTTGGATGCCAGCGGGGAAATCGTATCCGGTCATAAGGTAGCAACCGCCTGGAGGGCCGTTATGCGCGGATTCGACGTGGAGCACAACGCTCCCGAGCCTGGATACTTGGTGATACCGTTCAGAAAGAAAGTTCTCGAAATGGTCGTTGGCGATGACAAGAACCACGTCAAGATCGCTCCATGCATCTTGGGTGCCGCGACCTAAAGATCCAAACAGCCAACATGCCTCAATTCGGTGGTCTGCTTTGACCTGCTGTGTCAGCGCTAAAAGGAGGGCATCGCGATCAGCCGCGCGTCGTTGCTCGGAGGCAGTCATCGGAGAATGATAGCGCGAGTCACGATAAGGCAGATGATCCTTTAGCTTAGGCTTGAATGGCTTCCTCTCACCGTTGGCTTGCTAATTTGGCGAGCCTTTTGATCTCAGGAAGGATGGCTTTGAACAGCTTGTAGCTCTTTGTATCCCCTCGAAACTCTTTGGCAATCGCTGTATCGCCATCATCTGAATCGGACTTGATGTACTTCCCCCGATCCAGTGCGACTTGAACCCAAAGTTTTCCAACCACGAGGTCGGTTTCAAGCCATTTGGGGTTCGCCACGAAGTGGATCCGAAAGCCGTCTTTCTCGAATTCGGGCAAGGACATCGCGATGGATGCTCCTTGCCGATCCTTGTCTCGAAACTGAATTGCAGAGTTTATGGATGAAGCTCTAGGAAACACCGCGGCCGTGACGGTCAGGCGACGAGTTTCGTCGAAGAACGCCTTGTTATAGATGAGGGTGGAGCCTTTTGGCGCATGCGGGTAAGTAGCCTCGTGGCCAACGTAGCTCTTCAAAGTGGGGAGCTTTTCTAGAGTGTCAAACGGACTTGGATTCACCGTGGCAACAGACAAACTCAGTAGGAGCAACGATTTCATTTGTTCAACCTCACCTGGACAGTCAGACGCCCGAACTTGTTGACCGCTGCTCCCCTTTTGCGTAAAGACGCCGGTTCACATGTCATTTACTTGAGGAACTCTAGCACCTGCTGCTTGTTCATGAGTTTCGCTTTGCCATTCTCGATGACGATGAAGCATGGGACCATGTTTAGCTTTGCCTTGGTTTCCAGCAGGTGGTCAGATTCGAGACGCTTTGCCACGGACGCAGATTCCTTTGTGCTGACGTTGGCCTTTGAAGATGCCACCTTTAGAGTTGCCTGGGTGAGAGTCTTTCCGTCCATCAGGGCTTTGTGGGCCACTTCGAACGTCCCTTGGACTCGGGCATTTTCAGCGACAATGGCTGCAGTCTTGGCGAACTGATGCATGTGGAGAGGGAATTCGCGATAGATCAGAGCCACATCTGGCCGCTTCGAAACGGCTTCCCTGACCTGGGGATCCGCTGTCCGGCAGCTTGGACATTGATAGTCCACGAAGAAGACGATTTGGATGGGCGCTGAGGCAGACCCAAGGGACGGGGCGAGGTTGCTTGTCCATTCGGTCGGTTTGATGGAGTCAATCTCGGTTTGGGATTTGGCAGCTTCCGTCTGGGCGATGGATGCTCCTACGAGGCTGACAAATGTGGAGACGAAAAGTGCACGCAGAGAACTGCGGATGAATGAATTTGGCATGAGTTCCTCCATCTGTGGCAACGCGGTCTTGGATTTTGGCGTTCCCGGGAATATTGCGGGTGAATTGGGATTCATTTAGCTCGCGTAGTAAGAGTCTCACTCCACTGCAACGCGTGGTCATTGTGGGGGTGCTCGTTTGTTCGCTTGCTCAGATTTGAGCACTTCGATTCGGCGAACGAGCGATCGCGGGGGTGGTTGTGCTTGACTAGTAGCGCCCTATGACTTCGACGGACCTTATCTATGCATCTGCCTCTCAGTTGGGGGCAGCGATTGGGGCAAAAAGTGTCTCGTCGGTTGAGGTCGTCGAGGCGCACCTTGGACGCATTCATGAGGTCAACCCGCTCCTCAATGCGGTGTTTTATCTTGCTGAGGAGTCTGCACTGCGACGAGCGCGTGAGGCAGATGAGGAATTGGCCCGCGGGTTGAGACGCAGCGCTTTGCATGGTGTGCCGTTCACGGTGAAGGATTGGATTGAAGTTGCGGGGATGCCGTGCATTGCCAACGACGAGAGGTACCGCAACCATGTGCCTGCGGAAGACGCAACCGCGGTCGAGAGGATGATCGCGGCTGGCTGCGTTCCGTTGGGAAAGACGACGGTATTTGAGGATTCCCTCATCTACGGGCACACGAACAACCCTTACCGTTTGGATTACAGTCCAGGGAGCAGCAGCAGCGGAGAGGCGGCGATTATTGCCGCAGGTGGATCTCCAATTGGATTGGGCAGCGATTCTGGTGGAAGCATTCGAGATCCGGCTCACTGCTGCGGCATTGTTGGTCTGAGACCGACGACGGGTCGTATTCCTATCACCGGTCATCTGCCTCGCATCAACACTTTAGTGGACCCGCGCACTGTGATCGGGCCGATGGCTCGGTTCGTGGAGGACCTTGCGGCGTCTCTGCCAATTCTTTCCGGGGTGGATTGGAGAGATGCGAGCGCGGTACCGATGCCGATTTTTGATTGGAATTCGGTAGATGTGAGGGGGCTTCGAGGGGCGTTCTACTCGCACTATGACGGTGCAGAGCCATCGGCGGACTGTGGACGGGTGACCCAAGACACGGCTGCATTCCTAGATCGATCTGGAATCCGGATGGCGGAGGAGTGGCCAAGTCGATTAGAAGAGGCATGGCCCATCACCCAGGACTACTGGAGTCGTTCTGGTTCAGAGGGGCTTGGTGATGATTGGGCACCGGACAGCGACGGGCGGATGACTGGGATCGAAGTCGAGCGTCATCTATTCGAATGGGATCGGTTCCGGCGCACTATGGCGGCCTTCATGGAGAATGTCGACTTCCTAGTGACGCCGGTCGCGGAATTCCCGGCTGGGAAGCATAGCCCGGAAGGGTGCATCTCTTACTGCCTGGCGTTCAGCTTGGTTGGATATCCGTGCGTGGTCGTCCGGGCAGGAACTTCGGCGGACGGGATGCCGGTCGGAGTACAGATCGTGGCTCAACCTTGGCGGGAGGACGTGGCTTTGGCGGTTGCCAAGCTGATCGAGTCCGAGTTTGGCGGTTGGCAGCCGCCGGCGATCTAGACGGGTGGCGAGCGCGGTGAGGACAAGGAGACCACGGAGTTGTGACTGGCGAATGCGCTCCAGAATTCTCTCGTCAAGCTGATTCGAGCCTTAGACTCGAATCAGCTTGATCACAGGCTTCCTCAGCCGATCAGAATTGCGATGATCGCAATGACAACCAGGCCGTGCTTTGCCTTTACGATCTTTAGCATGTTGTCCGGAAGTGACTTGTGAAATTGGCCGGTGCTGTAGGCGGTAGTGCCGTCGTTTAAACGCACGGAGTCACGCCATGCAAATCCTATGTTGCCATTGCCCGATGCATCGGTAACCAGCAGGACAGTTCCGACCAACTGGTCTCCGTTAGCCGCGTGCATGACAATGACGCCTGACCCGTTCAGTGCGCCATCAGGCTTGCTGCCAGGCGTAAAATGAAGTTCGCCTTTACTTGTGAATTGATTGAGATGAGATTCTGTTCCGGTGACTTCGAATTTTGAGACCCCTGAGATTGAGAACTGAACCGTGCCGAGCCCCTTTAGGTCGGATTTCGACTGTGCCTTTGCCACAGGTGCTGCGAGGAAAAGCATTATAACGAAGGCGAGCAACAATGCTAATCGCTGTACAAAGACTACTCGTGCGGTACCGGCAAGCGTTCTTGAACACATCAGCGAAGTTGAGGTTGTTTCCATGCTCTTAATATCTGGTGCCACCGTATGCGGAACCGTGTGCGGCACAGGACAAAAAGCGTGTGCGTGGGAAAAAGATGCAGATTGACCCCGTGGCCACCATCACCAGCGAAAGTCCGCCGCCTCTGGCCATTAGGCTCTTGGGTGCCGTTGAGATCGAGGTTCATGGTCTCCCACTTCCACGTCTACGCTCGCGCAAAGGCGTGTGGCTGCTTGCCTTGTTGGCGCTGCGAAAGGGAAAACCAGTTGAGCGGGACTGGATTGCGGGCACGCTGTGGCCCGATAGCAGCCAAAGTCAGGCGTTGGCGTATCTACGCCACTGTCTGACGGAGCTGCGGCATGCGCTTGGCACTGAAGCTGCACGTTTGCAATCGCCGACTTCCCAGGCCCTCGCTTTGGACCTGATGGATGCGGAGGTGGACGTTGTCACCTTTGATCTCGGAATTCAGAAGGGAGATGCTTCAGGTTTACAAGTTGCGATCGCCGCCTACCGTGGCCCGCTTCTGGGTGATTGTCCGGAGGAGTGGGCGCTGCTTGAGCGTGGAAATCGCGAGCAGTCCTATCTCGCCGGACTTCGAACCCTTGCTGAGACGGCCCTTGAGCGCGGTGATTCGGAAACGGCGATTGAGTGTGCACGCCGGATCATTGCGGTGGACCCCCTTCAGGAGGCGGCGCATCGAATTTTGATTCGGGCGTTGGCATCGACGGGCGATGTTGGAGCCGCGGTGCAGGCGTACCGTGACCTGCGCCTTCACCTTCACCGTGAACTCAATACCGAGCCAGGTCCGCTCACGACGGAACTCTATAATCGCGTCCGAGCGGGGGCTCGCCAGAAAGTTGTGGCTGCGGACGTAGTGGTTCCCAGCCATGACGCTCTACCCTCTCCGCGCCGAATTCCACGGCCATTGACAGACTTACTCGGTCGGAGTGAGGAGGTTGCCAAGGTCGCGGCACGCCTGAGGCTGCGTCGACTGCTGACTCTAACCGGGACAGGCGGTCTGGGCAAGACACGGCTTGCCGTCGCCGTGGCAGAGGCGCTGGCTGAGGAATATGCGGATGGGGCTTGGTTTGTGGAACTGGCGGGAATCTCGGATCCAAATCTCGTTGTTCAGGTAGTGGCCTCTACGCTCGGTGTGCGCGATGAAGCGGGGCGCACCCTGCACGAGTCGCTCGTTAGCTTTCTGCGATCCAGACTTTTGCTGCTTGTGCTGGACAACTGCGAGCATCTGCTTGAGACGTGCGCGGTACTGGTTTCAGACGTTCTTGATGCTTGTAGCGGGGTCAGGATTTTGGCTACCAGTCGACAGGTACTTGGGATCACGGGCGAGGTGAATTGGCCAGTTCCGTTGTTGCCCGTCCCAGACTTGGCGCACCTGCCTTCCGACGCAGAGGCGCTGCTGGGGGAGCTCAACCAGGTGGCTTCGGTACGGCTGTTTCTGGAACGAGCAGAGGCTGTGCAGAAGGATTTTGCCTTGACCCCGCGCAATGCACTTTCCGTTGCCCGGATCTGTGAGCGCCTCGACGGTATTCCGCTTGCGATTGAGCTGGCTGCAGGCAACGTCAAGGTCTTGCCGATCGAACAGATTGCCAGACGGCTTGACGATGTCTTGCGCCTGCTAACTCGCGGGAGCCGTACGGCTCAGCCCAGGCAACAAACGCTCCAGGCAACGCTTGACTGGAGCTACGACCTATTGACGGAGCAGGAACGGTTTCTGCTGAGGCGCCTATCGGTATTCGCGGATGGGTGGACGCTCGAAGCATCCGAGTGGGTGGGCTCCAGCACTCATGACGATGGGATTCACGGCTCAATGCCCCTAATTGCTGGCATCGAAGTGCTGGATGTGCTGACCTCGCTGGTGGACAAGTCTATGGTGCAGGTCTCGGAGCGTAAAGACTGCATTCGATATCTCATGCTTGAAACGGTCCGACAGTATGCGTGGGATCGCCTTGTGGAGAACGGGGAAAGCGAAGCGGTGAGGGCCCGACACAGAGACGTGTTTCTGAATCTTGCCGAGGCGGCAGAGCGAAAGCTCGGAGGCATGGAGCAGGGCGAATGGCTGTTGAGGCTAGAGGAGGACCATGAGAACCTGCTCGCGGCTTTGGACTGCAGTCTGAAGGAGAACGGAGTTGGGACAGCGCTGCGATTTTGCCGGGCGCTGAGTCGGTTCTGGATCATTCGCGGACACCTCTCGGAGGGTCGTGAGTGGTGCGTACGAATTTTGGGAAGGGTTGAGGGCGGAGAGCGCGCGACAGTCCTTGATGCAGTCGCCGACTTGGCATCCCATCAGGGCGACTATGCCTCCACAAGGGGGTACGCCCAAGAGAGTTTGGGCATCTATGAGGAACTGGGCGACCGAAGAGGAGTTGCGGCCTCTCTGAATCGCCTTGGCGATGCCGAATGTAATCAGGATGACTATGTTGCCGCTCAAGGCAATTTTGAGTCGAGTTTAGTCATTTATCGGGAAACTGACGACCAGGCTGGGTTAGCTCAATCGCTCAGCCGGCTTGGGCGGGTTGCCAATTTTCGGGATGAGCATGACAAAGCGAGGGCTTGCTTCGAAGAGAGTTTGGGCCTTTATCGGGCGCTGGGTGATCGAAGCGGGGCTGCGAGTTGTCTCAACGGCCTAGGAAACGCCGATTATTACCAGAGCGACCTGACCTCCGCGAGGGCGAATTATGATCTGGCTCTGGCCCTATATAAGGAAATTGCGGATAAAGGCGGCATCGCCTACTCACTCAACGGATTGGGAATCGTGGCCTCGGCACTCGCTGAGCACGACGCCGCTCGGTCCTATTACGGGGACAGCTTGGCCATCTATCAGGAGATGGGTGACAGACGGGGTATTGCCTGCCTGCTCCATGACCTAGCAGGGGTGGCAGCGGTCCAGAGAGACCATGCGTCTGCCATATCCCACTATCAGGAAAGCGTGTCCATTTCAAAGGAGATTGGGGACCGCCGGGGATTGGCAAACTCGCTTGGCCGATTGGGGCGGCTAACAATGGCTGAGGGGGACTATTCCGCCGCTCGCAGCATTCTTCAGAGCAGCTTGGCTATTCAGCTTGAGATTGGAAATGTTTGGGGCATTGCTGAATCGCTGGAGTCGTTTGGCAGCATTCTCGCTCACAAGGGAAATGTGACAGAGGCAGTGAGTTTGTTCGCTGCGGCAGAATCACTGCGAACCGAGATCGGTGGGGCCTTGTCTCCGGTTAAGCGCGAAGTATTCGACCGAACCGTTGCCGACGGGCGGATACGGCTGGGCGAGGAGATGTTCGCCAAGGCTTGGGAGCATGGCAGCACGATGGCGGTCGAGGCGGCCATTGAGATGGCTCTACAGGGCGCCGAAGGTTGACTCATTCGGACCGCGCGCTCGCATGGAGTTCTACAGATTGATGGAAAGGACCAAATCGGCGTTTTGCGCCTTGTCATCTGACTCGTCGATCGCTCGGTGATAGATCTTTAGAGCGTGACGACGCTCAATCGCGTAGTACAGGTCTCCGCCTCCGGCGAACCAGCCGAAGCATGCGGTTGTGGCGATTTTGGGAACCTTCCAACCGGCGAATTGGTCGCGAGTCATTGGTTTCATCTCATTGCCTATGACTTTAGTGACGAAGTGATTTCGTTTGTTGATGATGAGGGAGACGAGGCTGGTGGGGGTGCCAAGTTTGTCGTGGGTGACTTTGATGGACCAACTAAATTGGTTGAGATGCTTTGGCGGAGCTTGGGAGAAGGCTGGCAGTGCTGCCACCGCTAACCCGACTAGAATCTGTATCTTCAATGTTTGCGCCATTGTCTGGTTTCTGACGCGTGAGGGTGCGGGAGGTTACTGACAGGTGGCGAGCGATTACGCGCCCCTGGCTGTGAGTTTGTCCCCAGCTGAAAATGGCGAGGAATAGGGACCCCGGCGAAGCCGGGAGCGCAAACGTTCGCCACCCCCTCCCCACCCTCCGCCCGCCACGGATGGCGGGAGAGGGAGCCGTTTGACGACTCTTTTGCGTGGCCAAGGGCTACGGGAGCTTGGATGTCCAATACGGTGGTTCACGCCAGCCTGTGAATAATTCCGGTCTCCTCCAGGCCTTGGACTGGGCAGAATCCCTCGAATCCCGGAAAATATCTTAACGGCGAGCGGTTCGCGTGGCTCAATGGATTGATGGGCAAAGATTGCAGGAATTCTGAGATGGAACTTGCCCGTGGGATTGCCTGCAATTAGGGACCCCGGCGAAGCCGGGAGCACGGACGTTCGCCACCCCCTCCCCACCCTCCGCCCGCCACGGATGGCGGGAGAGGGAGCCGTTTGACGACTCTTTTGCGTGGCCAAGGGCTACGGGAGCTTGGATGTCCAATACGGTGGTTCACGCCAGCCTGTGAATAATCCCGGTCCCCTCCAGGCCCTGGACTGGGCAGGATCTCTCGAATCCCGGAAAATATCTGAACGGCCAGCGGTTCGCGTGGCTCAATGGATTGATGGGCAAAGATTGCAGGAATTCTGAGATGGAACTTGCCCGTG
The DNA here is from genome assembly GCA_903927025.1 of uncultured Armatimonadota bacterium. Taxonomy (GTDB): domain Bacteria; phylum Armatimonadota; class Fimbriimonadia; order Fimbriimonadales; family Fimbriimonadaceae; genus Fimbriimonas. The sequence continues at coordinate 26,586 of CAIYLG010000004.1, read as the reverse complement.
GGGTTGCCTGCAATGACGATGCCTGTGTTGCGGCGTTCTTTCGCGCCTACCATGCAGGCGTCTACCGATACATGCTGTGTTTGACCGATAGTGTTGAGGATGCGGAGGACCTTGCTCAAGACAGCCTTCTGCAGGCGAAAGCCCATATTCGATCCTATCGGGGGGAGTCGGGGCTAAAGACTTGGGTCCATCGGGTGGCGTATCACACCTTCACTCATTGGAGCCGCAGGCGAAAGCCGCGTGCACCTTTGACCTCAGATTTGGTTTTGCACGAGAAGTCGTTTGGTGAGATTGATGCGGCGCAGTCTCTGCTGAAGGCGATTTCTCAAATTGGCTCGGCCCTCGCTCAGCCTCTCGTCCTTCAGGAGATTAGCGACCTCTCCGTGGAAGAGATCGCCCGGATCTTGGATATCCCCGAAGGAACTGTTAAGTCACGCCTGTTTACCGCTCGGCAACGCCTGCGCCACCTCCTTGGAGAATCTTCATGCTGAATCCTGACGAACTTATCGAAGCTGGTTTTGCGACCCTGAAGGGTGCGGCTCCCAGACAGAGCCCGGCTGAATTGGCCGTTCTTTCTCGACGTCGAGAGGCCAAGGCAAGGGTCAAGAAACTGGCTGTGGCAGGGGTTGGGTGTCTGATGATTGCAGGGGGATTGGGGGTTGTCTTAAAGCCGACCTCCGCACTAGCGGCACTCGCCGAGGCAAAGCGGCTGTCGTCTGCCCAGCCGATTGTTCATGTCCATATCGAATCTATAGACTTTCTGAAGAACCCAACTATTCCGCCCTGGCCGCAGACCCCTGGTCTCGACATTTGGAAGTTCTCCGACCGTTACTTTAGGAAGCAGGGTTACACCCTCACTGAGCAATTCAAAGATGGCAGGATGCTCGCCTATGACAGCCGCTTTACGGAGGGCTTCTCATCGACCTACGATGCCGCCACCGATTCATTTTGGAAGTTCGATGGAACGATTGGCATTGAGCTGACTGGCATGCATCGCGAGCCACCGACGGTTAGGGATGTGGTGGCTCACGGAAGGCACTTCACTCGATATGAGTGGCAAGACACCGATGCCATGCATAACCACTCGACCGAGCACGTGGACGTGGATCCCCAGTCGAAGCTGATCTGCTTCACCGATGGGCACCGAGAAACCGCGAATGGAGACACAAACGAGGGCACGGGGATGATTGAATATCCCAACTCAGCCGTCGCCGCTCAGGAAGTGCCTCGCTTTCCGATTGGCCTGAAGTATCGGACCAAGAAGGAACTCCTGCAGGAGTTCAATCGCACGATAGGCAACCCGGAGCAGAGCAAGGTTCTGGCTGGCATTCGAACGACGCTTTATGGCGTTGTCGTCCACCCTAACATCCCGGACGGAATTGGTATCGACGTGATCACGACCGGTGGAGCAGGGCCGGACTACGGATCCGGACATCAACCCGAAATTGTGGGGGCGAAACTGCTTGCGGCGAAGCGATCTGAGTGGTTTCCGCCACTGGGTGATCCCCTCCATGCACGATACGGAAGGCACCTGATGATCAATGGACGCAAATACATTCTTAATCAGAGTGATGACCTGCTCACGAAGGCTCCAACGAAGATCACGGTTCGCGTCCCGGTATGGCGACTCAGCCAAAACACGGTGGACCGAAATGGAAAGTCCGTGCACCCTCACGACTTCGTCGGGTACGTCACGTTCTCGACGTCAAAGATGTTCTTTAGCCTTGGCGCCTCGGATTGGAGTTACTACCCACCCCAGGTTAGGAGCTCGGATTGAACTGCGCTTAGCCTGGTGCAGCTATGAGAGGTCCTAGGCAATCACTCACCCAGAAGCAATCAGATCAAGTGCTCGCGCTCTACGCATACGTTATAGTGGGGCTGGAATGATCGTGAATGAGAATGGCGGTTCGAGCCGGCAATGAGCTTCGCGTTAGTTGCGCCGATTCTCCTGGCCAAGTCCATTTGTATCTTGACAAAGGACCGCTCTCTGCCTCAGCTGCCCATGAAGACTGCCGTACTTTCACCCTCGACCTTCAAGCACTACGTCGATCGGTTCAATGCAGAGGATTCGGTCGCCAGTCAGTCTCAGAAGCTTTCCATTCCCAACGATCGTTCTTGGGCCTTTCTGGAGAAGAACATTCCGTGGTTTGACTGTCCGGATAAGCAGCTTGAGGAGACCTATTACTATCGGTGGTGGAGCTATCGCAAGCACCTGGCGGAGACACCTGCCGGATGGGTGGTAACCGAATTTCTGCCTCAGGTGCCTTGGGCAGGCACCCACAACACGATTTCCTGCGCGGCTGGGCATCATCTTTATGAAGGCAGGTGGCTTCGGGACTCGAAGTACATGACGGACTATTCCGAGTTCTGGCTGCTTCCGGAGGCCAAGCCGCGCGACTACAGTTTTTGGGCTGCGGATGCAATACGAGCCGTGACCTTGGCGACGGGAGACCGCAAGTTCGCCCAAAAGGTGTTGCCCAATCTCGTTGCGAATTATCGCGCGCGGGAACGGAGCCACTTGGACACAAGCGGGCTCTTCCGCCAGATCGATGACCGAGACGGGATGGAGTATTCGCTGGGAGGCAGCGGTTACCGACCGACGATCAACTCCTATATGTTTGGCGATGCGGCAGCGATCGCGGCCATTGCCTCTGACGGCGGGGATCAGGTGCTGGCAACCGAATTTAGGGATAAGGCGGCCCGGCTCAAAGGGCTTGTCCAGGATCACCTATGGAACGCTGGCGATTCGTTCTTTGAAACCGCGACTGCCGACCCCAATGGATCCAAGATTCAAACCCGGAATGTGCGGGAGCAGATTGGCTTTGTCCCTTGGTATTTCAATTTGCCGAGCAAGGGATTCGAGTCGGCATGGTCCCAGCTTTCGGACCCTCAAGGATTTGCGGCGCCTTTTGGCCCCACAACAGTGGAGCGACGAAACCCCGGATTCATGCGGCATGAGGACCACGACTGCCTGTGGAACGGGCCTTCTTGGCCTTATGCCACTACCCAGACATTGGTCGCCTTGGCAAACCTCCTCGACAACTATTCTCCGACTGTTGTCTCTAAGTCTGATTATTTAAAGCTGCTTAAAACCTATTCACGGTCACAAACGAAGGATGGTCGGCCATGGGTTGCAGAGGACTTGAATGCGGACACCGGCAAGTGGATCGTTGACCTGCCCCGAAGCGTTTGCTACAACCATTCAGGGTTTGCTGATCTCATTGTCACGGGCCTTGTGGGGCTTCGGCCACGAGATGACAATCAGATTGAAGTGAAGCCGCTAGTCCCTGATAAGGAATGGCCATGGTTCTGCTTGGACGGTGTGCCTTACCATGGCAAGTCGCTGACCATCCTGTGGGATGCCGATGGCAGCCACTATGGACGGGAGCCTGGCCTAACCCTTTATGTAGATGGCGAGAAGGTGGCCCAGCGAGCGAGTTTGGGTGACTTATCCGCAAAGTTGCCCGCACAGAAGCCGCTCGCTGCCAAGAAGGATGACTGGGAGAAGCACGACGGTCCGGTTTTGGGTGGAAACCTTGGAACCTGCTTCGATATTTGTCTGCTTGAGGAAGACGGGAAGTTCAAGATGTACTTCTCGTGGCGACCTAAGCAGAGCGTTGCCTTGGCGGAGAGCGAGGACGGCATTCACTGGGGTGAGCCGAAGATCCTGATTGGGCCCACGAAGACGGGTTGGGAAGACGACATCAACCGTCCGTCCGTGATCAAGCAGGGTGGTCTTTATCACATGTGGTACACGGGCCAGTTCAACGGGCACTCCTCCATTGGATATGCGACCAGTAAAGATGGCCTCACTTGGTCGCGGCGAGAACGCCCGGTTCTGGAGGCCGATCAGCCTTGGGAGAAGGTGGCCGTGATGTGCCCCACGGTGCTTTGGGACGCGAGGGCGAGCCAGTTCCGAATGTGGTTCTCGGGAGGCGACCAGTATGAGCCTGATGCAATTGGCTACGCGGTGAGCACCGACGGGATCCACTGGACCAAGAACAAGCTGCCAATTTTCGAGGCGGATCCAACGAACCGATGGGAGCAGCATAAGGTGACGGCCTGCCAGGTCGTTCGCTGGCAGGGCTGGAACTACATGTTCTATATCGGGTTCCGAGACATCGACCATGCCCAAATCGGGATTGCGCGCTCAAGGGATGGGATCTCGCATTGGGAGAGGCTGAAGAGCAATCCGATCCTCAGTCCCACCGTGGACGGCTGGGACGCCGACGCCTGCTACAAGCCGTTTGCGATCTATGACGAAGCGAAGAAGCAGTGGATGCTTTGGTACAACGGTCGCCACGGCGGCTTCGAGCAGATCGGTCTGGCGACGAAGCGCGGTCCGGGGCTCGGCTTCTAGTTGCAAGGCAGGGTATCTGCCCTAAGGCCGCAGTTCAGGCGATTTATATATAATCCTTGGACTCGATCGCTCGTATCGTTCGTGCCCCAATGAAGAAGCACTTTCAGAAGTCGATCCCACTGATCAAAGAGCTTCTCATCAAAGCGCTGATCATTGGTGTTGGCTCTTACCTGATTGAGCATCTTTGGCTGGATCGTCAACCTTGGATTGTGGACATGCCGCTCACCGGATATTCCTACGAGCAAAAGCTGCTGCAGGACAACTTTCTAGATTCCAAGCGGCAATCTCCAGTCGTTGTTTTTGACATTTCTCAATCGCTTCCAAGCTTGGCCAGCGAACTCCAGTCAGAAGGCAAGCTTACGAACGGCACTGAAGATCAGCGCGAGAATTTCAAAAATGCAGCGATGCTCCTGGAGCAGATCTCCAATGCGAAGCCCACCGCAATTGCTTTGGATTGGGACATCTCCGATCCAAAGGATATGCCTCGAGCATCTCAAACGAATTTGAACCCAAATTCCATCCGGTTCGACCTGTGGAAATCGATTCGTGAGTGCACCTTGAAAGGTATTCCCGTCTACTTCGGTGCGGACCGATTCTTGAAGGCGGGCGGGCACCTTTCCGAGCTCCAGGAGCCCTATAAGCACCTGGCTTGCACCCTGGAGCAGTCCAGCCCAAAACCGGGCAGCTTCTCCGATGTCTCGCTGGTGAAGGGTGAGGGCGATATCGAAACGCTTCCGGTTGCGATTGCAGAGTTCAAGGGGCTCCGCGGCGTACGAGAATCCCAACCGCTTGAACTCACAAAGTCTCGCTTCTTCTCAATGTCGCCTGATGAGGAGTCCTCAAAGCGAGAGAAGTTCCTCATCAACTACGAAGCCGTGCCGGCGATGATTCAGGAGTCGTTGGATATCTATGCCAAGAACGGCCCGATTCCGGCGATTGCCGATGCACGCATTGGGAAACAGTTCACCGGACGCGTTGTGATACTGGGTGATCTTCTCCGCCCTTCGCCTGGGGATACTGCTAACTATCCGATCAGTGGCGCAAGCCTCAACCGCTTTCGGTCGTCGTTCAACGCGATCGTCAAAGGGGAGTCGGCCGACAAAGAAAAGGCCATTGACACGAGTATCTCGCTGATATCGACAAGTGGGGTGCTCTATCAGGCTTCTGCGATCCACACCTTGTTGGGCAATCAGGTCCTCGTCTTAACCGGCCCACTGTCGGAATTCATTTTTGCGACGATGATCGGTGGGTTTGCATCCTTGCTCAAGATGCTGTTTCTTTCCATTCTGCTGACCAAACGGAAATTTCATTCAGAAACCGCTTATGCCGAGATTCATCGGTTGTTCATTGAGCTGTTTGTCGCAATCGTCATCATTCCATTCCTGGTCTTGTGGTTCTGTGGCCAAACTCACATCCATCACCTTCTGGTGCCAGGCGCGCCTGCCATTCTCTTGAGCTGTTTGATTGAAGGATTTGGTGAAGCTGCCTTTGCCTTGGTCGTGGTCCGCAGGCACCTTCATCACCAAGAGCAGAAGAATAAATCCAAGGTCAAACCCGAAAGTGAACCCGCGGCACCTGCCCAACCTTAGTTGACTATGTCCCTATCTCTCGCCTCCATCGTGACCGCCTTCCTTGCAGCCCGTTCAACGTTGGCGCCGGAAATCATGCCACTGGAGTATCAGGGAGAGCAAGTCTATCGAACCTCCCACGCCCTGATCATTGCGGACAGCACGCCGCCACAGGGCGAAGTCGCGTTTGGCAATTCGGCAAAGGCAATCGCGAAGGCACTTGGTGAGACGTGTGGGTTTCCCAAAGGAAATATAGCGATCCTCACCGGCCCTACTGCGACTGTCGCGAACGTGAGAATCGAGCTTGCCAAGCTTAAGGATCCGATGCGAGTATCACGCCAAGACCGGGTGCTGGTCGTGGTTGCGACCCATGGACTCGTCAAAGAGAAGGTTGGATACTTCCAGCTCTTCGGTACCGCCAACAACCTGATTCCGATGAAAGAGGTCGCGGATGCCGTGCTCACGAAAGAGGGAATTCCCGCGAAGCACGTTCTGATGCTTGCGGACAGCTGCCATTCCGGATCCATGACATCGGTTGACGCCACGGTGGGGGGTGATCAAGGCGCCTCGCTTTCGGATAAATTCAAGCGACCGTTTCGAGGGATCTGGGCTGCGGCCAGCGCCAGTGGTCGCTCGTATAGCGATGACAGTTCCCAATCCACCCAAATGATCAGTGCGATCGTATCGTGTCTTGGGAAGGACGACACCTATCCTTTGAATGTCGCCCAGGCGTGCGACGTCCTTTATCGGGCAAAAGATTACATTCCGGTCACCCGCGCTTCCCTCTCACAGGGCACCTATGTCTTTGCGCTTAAGCCAGGAAAACTTGTAGAACAGGCAGACGAAAGAGCCCGACAAGAACGACTGGAGAAGGATCGACAGGCGGCTGAAGCCCTATCGTATAAGTCGAGTCAAGAAGTACTGGAGGCAGAAAATGCCCTAGACGATGCCGACAAAGGCAAGTCTCCAAAGGCTTGGGGAGAGGCACAAGACAAATATGCGATTGCCCTGATTGGATTGGCCACCGGGAATCGAACGAAGAACCTCAACAAAGCTTTGGACGCACTCAACCAAGCCATGACGGTGTTTACGGAATCGACCTACCCCGATCAATGGGCATTGGCGATGCACAAAGTTGGAGCGATCTACAACTACCTGCCAACGGGAGACCGACAGGCCAACATACAAAAGGCGATCCAGTCTTTTCGTGCCGCCCTGCGTGTTCTTACCGAGAAGACGCATCCCGAAGACTGGGCGAGCTCGATGAACAACCTCGCAGTTTCCTACAGGAATCTCCAAGTTGGGGATCGCGAAGCAAACGTACGGCAGGCGATTGACACCTACAACGCCGTCCTCAGGGTTCGTTCTGAAAAGTCGGATCCGCAAGCATATGCCGGCACGATGAACAATCTCGCCAACTGCTATCGCCAATTGAGAACAGGAGATATTGCGGCAAACAACAAGAAGGCGATCGAGTGTTATGAACAGGCCATTCGAGTGTCGAGCGCGAGCAACGATCCAATCGATTGGGCCACTACGATGATGAATTTTGGAGTCGCCCTGCGCTTGATGCGAGATGACAACTGGGACGCGAATATCAAAAAATCGGTCAAGTGTCTGCAGAACGTGGTGGAGGTCCTTAGCGAGAAAACCCAGCCTGAATTGTGGTCGACCGCGATGGGGAATCTCGGAGACTCCTACGGCGAACTGACGACCGGAGACCCTGATTCCAACCTTAAAAAATCGATCGAGTGCTATCAAAGTGCCCTCCGGGTCGATACCGAAAAGGCCTACCCCGATTTGTATGGCGCCTGGATGCTCGGGCTCGGCACTTCCTACCGGGAACTCAAAACCGGTGATCGGGCTGCCAATTTGAAGCTTTCTGGCGAAGCGATTGAAAACTCGCTGCGAGTGCGTCCGGCTGACCTGCCTCAAGACAGGATTGAAGCGCTCTTGGAGTTTGCGAAGACCTTATATGCTCAAAAGGACAAGGCACGGGCAAAAGCTATCCTGGAGGAGTGCATCACCCTTGCGAAGAAAATAGGTGATAAGGACTCAATCGACGAAGCCACTGAAGCTCTGAAGAAAGGATCGAAATCGTCAAGTATTTAGACCCAACGTTGAATCCCCACTTGGAAATTGACCGTGAATGGAATTCGTTTGATCCGCCTAAGGATTTGAGATTGCAATGCCACTCGCTTTTTTCGCCGCTTTAGCCATCCTCGACACGAGTCGAGGCTATGTTGCATCGTTCGCGGGCCAGGGACAGCTCGTTCATGGGGCGGGGAAGACGGTGCCTCTGAGTGCCGAGTCGTTGAGAAACTGTGTCCGGCTGTTCACCGGTGATCGGATCACGCTTTCAAGTGCGTCGTCTAAGGCCGTCCTCATCTTGGATGGGCGGAGAGTAAGGCTAGCCGGGAACACGGCCTTTTCGGTTCCTTCAGAATTGGCGCAGGTGGGTGAATTGGCTTCACGAACAGTGCTGGCGGGCCGGGGAGCCGGCGCTGGGGACAAACCTGCTCCGTTCGAGAAATTGGCGATCTTTGCCCGCCAAGATAGCGAGGATGCGGTCGGAAACATGACGGTGTTCAGCGATGGAAGCCTGCCGGTTGTTTGGGTTCACGATGAACTTGCTCAGTCCGTTCGCATCACCCTACAGGTGGATGGGGCACCAGGAATATCGATTGGACCGATTCCGGCTGCATTTGGCGGGACAAAGGGCTATCCCTTCGGTGTTGCCAACAGCAAGGTTCTGGGCGAATATTTGTCGAGCCATGTGTCTGATGCCATCGCTCAATTGGTGACGCTCTCCGTTACTGACGATAAGGGGCGGACGAACAAAACGATATGGGAAATTCAGAAGCGGGCGGAGTTCAACCGCTCGAAGACCTTATTCGCGGCGAGTGCGGTGGATGAATTTGAGAGTTTCGATGCGGCGGTAGAGGTGTCCGAAGGGGGCGAAGGAGGATCGAAATCGCCATCTTATCCCGGCATCAAGGCTGCACTGGTCTATGGGTACTTTGCAAAGCATCAGGACACCTTTATCGCCCTTGAGATGCTGCATTTCTTGACGCTGACGAACCAGTTCCCGGGGATCGAGCTCGCTCTTAAGAAGCAGCTTGAAGTTCGCGAGAAGGGCTAGGCGGTTGGTTCTAGAAGGCCAGCGACGGAAAGGTAACTTACAGCGGTGGCGAGAAACTGGATTGGCCAAATGACATCTGCTTTCCGATGGAGTCTGCTTTTGGCGTCAGCGTTCGCCACGGGAATGGCATTGCCAGCGCCGTCCCCGCACAATGAATCTAAGGTTCGGGATCAAGCTCGTGTGCGGTCTTGGTGTCCTGATAATGGGAACGGCACGTTCACGAATCCGCTGATGTGGGGAGACTGGCCGGATCCGGACATTATTCGAGTGGGGGACGACTTTTACCTGACCTCTACCTCGATGCACTATGTGCCTGGATGTCCGATTGCAAAGTCGAAAGACTTGGTGAATTGGGCGATGGCGGGTTACGCGGTCAGCCGCTACGATGAGGATCCTCGTTGGGACATGAAGGGCGGGCAGCTCTATTTGAACGGCTCCTGGGCGACTACGCTGCGGTATCACAACGGTCAGTTCTATTTGGGATTCTGCACGCCGAACGGATTTGGCACGCCCCATGGCCACTTTTCCATGTGTGTGGCGAAGAGCGCTGCTGGACCTTGGAAGCGCACGATCTTTCCTGAATACCTGTACGATCCCGGCCTCTTCTTTGATGATGACGGCAAGGTCTATGTTGTCCACGGGCAGGGCACCCTCTACGCGACGGAACTGGCCTCCGACGCCCTCTCCGTGAAGAGTCCTGCCGTCAAGATCTGGTCCGGCGGATTTGATGCAAACGGCGAACTCGGGCAGAAAGGCAAGTCGGCGCCTTTTGGTCTTGAGGGCTCACATGTGTATAAGATTAAGGGGAAATACTACATCACTTGCCCTGGAGGCGGCACGGAAGGGTTCCAGATATGCCTGCGTTCAAACAGCATCTTTGGACCCTACGAATGGAAGCGCATCTGTAAGGATGATCGCGCCTATCCGCCCAATGGACTTCACCAGGGCGGGATGGTTCAATTGAAGAACGGTGACTGGTGGTTTGTGATCATGCAGGACAGGGGCCCAATCGGCCGAGTTCCGATGCTGGTTCCGGTCAAGTGGGTCGATGGGTGGCCGATGCTTGGCGAGAACGGTGAGGGAAAGGGAGTTCTGACCTCAATGAAGCCGAACACTGGCACTTACCAACGGATAGAGCCTCCAGCGACTTCAGACGAATTTAAGGACAAGAAGCTTGGACTTCAGTGGCAGTGGAATCACAACCCAGACCCGGAGAATTGGTCTTTGACCGAGCGCCGTGGCTACCTGCGGATTCGAGCAGGAGTCGCGGATGACCTCACTCGGGCTAGGAATACGCTGACCCAACGCGTTCAGGGACCACGGTCAGAGGCCACAACTGAATTGGATTTGAGCGGACTGAAGGATGGGGATGTCGCCGGACTAGGGGTCTTTCAGTTCCCTTATGCGTTTGCCGCCGTTCGCCAAGAAAAGGGCCGACGAAGCATTGTGATGGTGAATGACGGGAAGACGGTTGAAACTAGCGGCAAGTTAATAGGCCACTCGGTTTGGTTCCGAGCCACCGCGACGGACGATGGCTTTCGAGCCACTTTTGCCTACAGCCTCGACGGCAAGCATTTCACTTCCATCGGCAACACGCTGGGGATGGGGCTGGGTCTCGATTGGACGGCAAACCGATTCGCGCTGTTCAACTTCAGCCACGAGTCTTCCGGTGCCGGCGGAGCCGCCGACTTTCACTGGTTCCACCTGAAGATGTGATTGGGGTCGTTGGACAGCACGGTTATAATGGCGTTCCGGTGGCATGAAGAAGCACGATCCGTTTGCCACCTTAAAGTCTTTGGAAAAAGCCGTTGACGGAGCCCTATTTGGCCTCGAGAATGCCGGCCAAAAGCTTGAAACGACGCTCCTCTCCCGCATTCCAAAGTCAGGCCTTCGCGGGATGAATCGAGCTTTGAGGCTTTTGGAAAGCCGGTTCTTGCTGGCTTTTCTGTTCTTCCTCCTGCTGGTCTCGAGTCGTGCTTTGCACTGGCTTGTGAACCCTCAGTTTTATATCGAGGATGGGCAAGAGTTCTATCTTTCTGCTTTCAACCAAGGGATGCACAGCATCCTCCGCGAGTATGCATCTTATTATCACGTGGTGCCGAGGCTCCTCTCGCTGGCAGCGGTGGGGTTTCCGGTTCGATATGGACCTCTTCTCCTCGAGGTAGCGGCGCTCTGTGTCCAGGCGGCAGTGGCCGCCTTTCTGCTTTCCCGCCAAATGGCGAAGCAGCTGCCGTCCAAGCTCGTTCGATTTGGATTGGCATTTTTTGTGATTGCAGACCCGAATTCGACGGAACTGTTTGCGAATGTCTCCCACAGTCAGTGGTATTTGGGAATCCTCAGCCTGGCTATCCTGTATTCGGAACCTGGTCGCCGTGCTCTCTCAAGGTTCGGCGAAGGCGCCGTGCTGGTGTTGATCGGGCTCACGGGGCCATTTGCGCCCATTCTCGCGATCTTTAGCTGGTCTCGCTTTAAGCAGCTTCGCTCCCGCTGGCTCGTCCTCGCGGTAACCACGTTGACGGCAGTCGTTACCGCCGCTTCGATGCTTCAGCATCCGCGCGATGGCATCAACGAGGACGCAAGCGCGACCCATCTTTTTCGAATTCTCACGAACCAGATCCTTTATGGGACGCTTCGGGGGTTTCACTACACCTATCACACGATTAGTGTTCCGACGTTCGATATGCGGGAATTCGGCTGTGCGATCTTTACCATTGCCGTCATCGTGGGCGGGCTTTGGAAGGCTCCGCCTTACCTCCGTGCGCTGGGTTGGCTTGGACTGTACTGCCTGGTCACGAGTCTCATTTCGAAATCATCCTGGAATTTGCTTGGCTGCCCTGGCGTCGGGGAACGGTACTTCCTCTACCTGGACATGGTCTTTGCGTACAGCCTCTTTGCGATTAGCCAGCAGGCACGAAGCGCGTTGATCCGCTGGGGTTTCCGGGGGTTGATCGCAATTTTCGCGGTCGCCATTCTTCAGGAATGGTTCTACGATCCTCCGTTTGCGAAGTTCAATTTTGGACCTCAGATCGCGAGGTATGAAACACTGCGACCCGGACAACAGATGGAAGTGATGACCCCGATCGACCGCAAGTCCGATAGCACCTACTGGACAATTTCGATTCCTAAGAAGGACTGAGCAGCCGCCTGCAATACAACCGCGGTGACTTTGGGAGACCGTGCAGCGCTTTTCCGCTAGGCTTGTAGGGATCGATGTGGTCTCAGTCATGCGCTGTTCATGCTTCACACGAGCGTGATCACGCCGAAGTCAATTGCGATGTTTTAAGTTGGCCATTTTTCCTTTGGAGTGAAGGCTAATATTCGAAATTCGCTTGAGTATATTGATTGAGACTATTCACCGTCGAAGGGTTCTATCTCACATATCGAAGCAACTTCTTATGGACCGGGGAATCGAGGCTCTTGAGCGTGCGGGATGGCTGAAGTTCTTAACTGAGGTCCAGGTGCAGACCCTGCTGGCCGGAGCGAGCTACTATTCAAAGCCGGCGGAGACGACGGTGTTTTTTCAGGGAGATGTGGACGATTCGGTTTACGTCATTCTGAGCGGTCGCGTCTCTGTCGAGAAGATGGTCAGTAGTGGCGAGGTGAAGTTTGTGCGCGAGCTTGGTCCCGGCAGGTATTTCGGTGAGTTATCCGTGATTGATCCCGCACCCCGGTCCACTGGGATTCGCACGATTGGCCGGTCTGAGTTCGTCGTCTTTCGAGGGGCCTCGCTGCGGTCTTGTCTCGAACAGAACGGCAGGTTCTGCATGTTCTTTTTGCTCACCCTTGTGCGCCAAGTTAGGGACGGCGACCGTCTGCTTGATGCACGGGAGCCAGTCGGCGAGCGGCTGTGGTCGGTTCTGAGGCAACTGGCTGTCCTTGAGGAGCAGATACGCCCCGATGGGTCGCTTTCGCTGAACGTATCCCGAGCCATCTTAGCTCAGCGATGCGATGCCGACGCCAAGACCGTCAGCCGAGAACTCACAAGGCTGGAACAGCGCGGGCTGATCTCTCGGGAGGGCAGATCGATCGTCGTTCAGATTAAGGCCCTGGGCCTGTAGACACATGAGTCGTCCAAAGGTAATCGTCGCCCATGTGATGTTTGTCGACCTTGTGAGGTCGTCCGCGTTGTCCTTGGAGGCCTTTGGCCAGACGACATCGGAGTTCCGGCGGCTGTTGCTTGAGACATCGGAGTTTCGCACCAAGTTTGCCCAGGGCCGGGCGCAGGCTGAAGATACGGGCGACGGACTTTCGATCGCGTTCCTGGATGATCCTGCGTCGCCTGTCGAGTGCCTTGCCGAGATACTTGAAGAAGTGAAGGGCCGCACTGACCTCACATTCCGTGCCGGTATTCATTCAGGCCCGCTGTTGGAAGTTGATGGCATCCAAGGCAAAAAGCTGACCGGGGTTGCCTTCGCCGAAGCCAAGCGGGTGATGGAGGCCGCACTTCCCGGACAGGTACTCCTCTCCACCGCCAGCGCAGATATCTTGGGGCATTTCGAGCGATGGAGTGATAGGATCGGGCGTCCCAGGACCGTGCGAGGCAAGGACCGCCAGACGTTCCGGGTCTATGAGTTCAGCAGGGAGTCTCCAGTTGTCCCCTCCAATAGTGGTTCGCAGAAAGAGGCGGTCAGCCGTCCAACACTTGGGAGAACGCTGGTACCACTGCTGGCGATTGCCGCCTTTGCTCTGGGATCTGTCCTTTACTCATCGGTCAGATTTGCTCCTACCGTACGGTCGAAGGGAGGAAGTGTCAGACCAAGGCAAACGGGCCCGATTCAGACTTGGGATGTGGGAAAGGACTTTGATAAAGCCAACCGCCCTGGAAGCCCTTGGAGCTTCGGAACGCGCGTTGAGGGACGCTTCGTCAAGAGCATGCGTCTCGTCATCAAGGACATTATCCCCTCAACCGGCACCACGCCCCCCAAACGGAGTAAGCCTACCGTCTACCACTCTCCAAGCTGGTTTTCCCTCTGGAAGAATACGCTGAGCGAGGTTGCCTACGGCGTCGAACCTGGAGATATTGCCATGCAGTCAGACGGTGAGACCCCAGATATCCGGTGGACAGCGCCGAAAGGTGGGAGCTACAACATCTTCGTTCAAGTCGGCGGTCGAGGTACGGGTGACCGTTTCGGTCGGGGTAACTATAACGCGGACCGAGCGGGGATGTTGATCGACGAGAGGCCCATCCGCTCCACGGTATTCATTAACAACATATCGTACTTCCACCTTTATGGCGTTCAACTTGCCCAAGGTCAAACCGTCGACGTATTTGTCGATCCTATGATCTACGGAGGCAACTGCGACACCAAGTTCACTGTCATGGCAATGTCAACGCCGTAACGGTGATTCTAATCACCTTGTTTGGTGACGCGGTGCATAGACCTTCGGTCGCCTAAGTGCGATGATTCCGTCAACGTTCAGGCTTCGCTCCAAGTGGCAGCAGAGCTGTTCGGTGAGGGGATATGAGAGTCATTCATAAGTTTTCTGTTTTGGTAGGAGTGGTCTTGGCTACTGCGTCTGCCTTCGGTCAAAAGGAGGGGGCAACTTATGTCGTTGAGGTGCCGATCCCGCTTGCACCGGTTCCGGTCCATGTTGCAACTGGACTTGGTAATCCAATGCCGAAGGCGCGTGAAAATGCTCTTGCTGGGGAGAACGCTCCAAAACAGTTGTTGCCAGCCGGATGTCAATTTACGGTTGTAAAAGTTATAACGAGTCGACGAGATGAAGTGAAGGATGGGGTAACTAGGGTCGTTCTCATTCGGATTACTCAGTTGCCCGAGAAGGTCACCTGTCCGAATAAAGGAACATTCTTCGAGATTGATAACTTCGATTACCAGATCAACAGGTTGTTTCATCTCCAGCGCAGGACTGAAGAGCCAATTGCAACGGTGCAACATACTTTTCTGTCGATACCCTTTAGGTACGAGTTCAAAGACAGCTCTGTGCAACCTGGAGGGGCCATCGGAGACTTCATCGATATTACGCCTCGGGCCGCCAAGTACGTCCACTTTGGGACGTTCCTTGGCATCAGCGCGCTGAGCGGAACGGCTCTAACAAATGCGGCAACTGTGACGAGCACCAGCACGTTTGGACTAACCGGAGGAGCTGGAATCATGTTCGATATTCCTGGTGGAAATCTCCAAGCGGGATTCATCCTCGGACTCGACCACGTGGGTAGCGTGGGAACCACATACGCCTACAATGACCGACCCTGGGTCGCGGTTAGCTTGGGCTACAAGTTCATTGGGAACTAGGTCAGACATGCCAAAGTCGATCACCGACGGTGAAGTAAGGACCGGTAGATTTGTCTATGAGGACAGGCCCGAACGATGCGCACCGTGGCGCATATCGGCACCGATTGCAGAGGATGATCGTATGTGGGATCTAGCCACGCGAATGTGGCAGAAGTCCGATTTTGGCGGTTGTCTTCAATTCTTGGGAAGGTGGCTGGACCGTGTTCGATCGACACTACCGACGGAAGATTGGCGTGCTTACATCGGGAAGTCGCGGCAGTCGCGAGAGCTAGTTCGGAAGATACATGAGTCGCCGCTATCGGGCCGGACAAACTCAAAGCCTCGTGGTTACGCGGGGGATGCTGAGACCCTGGACCTTATTTATTCGGCAGGTTCCGACACCTTAAAATGCGAAAATCCGCTGCTCTATGCAGCAGAGATTGGAGGGTCCCCCGCTTGTAGCGTACGAGAGCGCTCGATGATCCTCGCAGGGTTCATTGACGACGTGTGCCGATGCACCCCAGGAGCAAGGATCCTCTCCGTGGCGTCTGGTCATCTGCGGGAGGCTGCGGCTTCGAAAGCGCTGTTCGACGGCTCCTGCCTCGAGTTAGTCGCATTCGACCAAGACCCCGCCAGCCTAGGCGTAGTCGAAGCGGAATGCCGGGAATTGCCAGCGGTAAAGACTGTCCGGGGCGACATTCGAAGGCTAATGTTGGACCGATACGACCTTGGAGATTTCGATGCCATCTACTGTGCTGGCCTCTACGACTACTTGAATGAGCGAACCGCAGCCGCTTTAACAAGGACCCTATTTTCAAGGCTTCGACCTAATGGTCGACTCCTTCTGGCAAATTTTGCGCCTGATACACAAGGTATCGGATTTATGGAGTGCATCCAGGACTGGTTCCTTACCTATCGAGACGAAGCCGAAATGTCGAACCTGGCGCAGTCGCTGAAACAGGGCGATGTCGCTGATCGGCACATCTTTCGAGACCGTGTTCAGAACATTGTCTTCATGCAGATTACTTCTATCTGATCAAGGATAACGACCATGAATTCAAAGCCGATTGTTGACCTCGAACCGACCATTCAAGACCATATCCGCGAAGAAGCGCCTGAGCGTTGTCCTGAATTGTTGAGCGCCTCCGCGCGGGAGCGTGCGCTGGAGCGTTCTTTCCTCGGTCTCTACAAATGGTACATCGACCGCTCACAGCGTTCCAGATTGTATAGCCCGGACCGTAGCTTCTCTTGGTCGAAGTTCCGTAAGGACCACTCTCCCGAGGTGCTTCGAATCCTGGAGGGGTTCTACGCTGTCGAGCAGTTCAATCCGGACGTTACGGGAAACATCACTCACGTTGTTCGGGACTCCTATGGCCGAGGAGGATTTCAGGTCTCATGGGGTTCAGAGGAAATGCGCCACAGCGATCTGTGGCGGAACTGCCTTCTGGCATCCGGGCAACGCTCCCTTGAGTGGATCGAAGACTATACAGATACGTTGCGTCGAAATGAGTGGACGGTGCCATGGGAAGACCCCACGCGAATGCTCCTCTATCAAGTCGTCCAGGAGCGTGCCACCCAGCTTAACTACCTGCACACATGTCTGATCGCAAAGGGCGAGAAGAGGACGACTTCGCACGCGCCGGACGTGGATCCTGTACTAGCCGAAGTTGCACGAGTCATCGCGATCGATGAGGCAGCCCACTACAACTTCTTCCTTGAAGGGGCTCGATTGCTGTTTTACTACAAGCCGGAAGAAACGGCCCAGGCGCTCATTGACGTCTTTCGCTTTTACGCAATGCCGGGGCGAGATCTCGTCCCAGACTACGCTGGATTTGCACGGACGCTTTCCGAATGCGGCGTGTTCAACGTCCGTCAGCACTATGTCGTTGATACGCTTCAGCTGATTCTTGATAACTTGGGAGTCGATAACCTGGCCGCTCTTGACGAAGGAATCAAACGCTGTCGCCTGGTTCCGGACGTCGACGGAAAGCTGAGGGAGACCACCCTCTTCGAGAGCTTGCAGTACGGCAAGATCGAAGATTCGGTCAAGAACCTCGCCAGACGAATCAATGCTTACGAGGATGAAAGCGGAGCCGCCTGCCTTCATCGAACTGAATTTGTCCCGAATCCCAATGTCCCCGGCCGCCCTCGAGCCGAAGAGTAAGGAAATCCCAATCATGATTGAATCTGCCCCATCCTCCGTACTGACTATTGTCCAAGAAGTGGTCGTCCAGATCCTTCGCGTCCCTCTAGAGACGGTGACCCCAGAGGCTCGCCTTCTCGAAGACCTCGAAGTTGACTCACTTTTCGTTGTTCAACTCGCCATGGCGCTCGAAGAGCGCTTCAGCATAGAGGTGCCGGAAGAGGATATCCCCGGGCTAAAGACCATTCAGGATTTGGTTGACTATGTCCAATCCAAAGCCGAGGTCCAGTGAGTTATCTCGGGGTTGTTCGTAAAAGGACACTGTATCATCCCGTCGGAACGGATCCGAAATGAGGCGCGTGGCGATCACCGGTATCGGTGGCGTAACGCCGCTCGCATTGAACCTCGAAGACACATGGCAAGCAATCCTTGCCGGCCGCTCGGGCATCCGATCCACGTCTAAGTGGGACAGTTCTGGGTTCGCTCAGCAGATTGCAGGCGAAGTGCTCGGTTTTTGCCCTGATGATTGGATGAATCCGCGCGACGCGGCACTCTGCGATCCATTCCTTCACTATGCCTGCGCAGGAGCGAAAATGGCCATTCAGGACAGCCGTCTTTTGGATGACTCCAACGCAGGTGCCCGGACCGGGACTTGCATCGCTACGGCGGTAGGGGGAACCCAAACCTTGGTTGCGCAACAGGCGAATCTGCTGAATAAGGGGCCGCGCTTTGTTTCGCCGATGACGGTTCCATTCACGATCTGCGACATGGCTTCGGGCTACGTGTCCATCATGCATAAGCTCGAAGGACCGAACCATTGCCTGGTTAGCGCTTGTGCATCAGGTGCGAGCGCCATTGGCGAGGCCTATCACATGATCCTACGGGGATCGGTCGATGCGATGGTCGTTGGTGCCGCCGATGCCACCATTCCTCTTCATACGGCGGCCTTTGCCTCCGCCAAAGCTCTCTCGACTCGGAACACGGAGCCTGAGCGCGCCTCTCGCCCGTTCGATGCCGAGCGGGACGGCTTCGTGATGAGTGAAGGATCGGCATTGCTGATCTTGGAGGAGCGATCTCACGCGATTGCACGGGGGGCCAAGATCTACGGCGAAATGGTCGGCTACGGCTCTTGTTCGGATGTCCATCACATCACCGCGCCTGATCCCAGCGGAAAAGGGGCCATTCGCGCGATGCGTGAGGCGATTCAAATGGCGGGGATCGATCCGAGCGATGTCGGGTACGTCAACGCCCATGCGACCTCTACCCTGCTTGGCGATAGGATCGAGGTCTCCGCGATTAGGTCTGTGTTCGGAAAGCACGTCGATGATCTGCCGGTGAGCAGCACCAAGTCCATGACGGGCCATATGCTGGGGGCTGCTGGGTCCATCGAGGCGATCTTCTGTCTCCTCGCGATGCGCGATGGTATCCTGCCGCCGACAATTAACCAAGAACGTCCCGATCCCGAGTGCGACATCGACTCCGTCGCGAACGTCGCGAGACCCAAATCTGTCGAGTATGCCCTGAGCAATTCTTTTGGCTTCGGCGGACACAACGTCTCCCTCCTGTTCCGGAGAGCGGATTGACGGCCGAAGCCTGTATCGAATGGGCTCGACACTATGCGAGACGGCGTCTCAACTCCCTCCTTGCCGATGAGCATCGATGCCTCCCCCCGAACGTCTTTCTGGATTTTGGACGTCGTGGCCTTCTGGGACTGACGGCGCCAGAGCAAGATGGCGGCTGTGGACTGAAGGCAGGAGACGCGCTGCGTGTTCTCCACCAGATTTCAATCATTGACGTTTCACTGGGCAATGCCATCGGAATGCACAATTTCCTTGGCGGAAAGGTGTTGCTCGCCCACCTACAACCGGAGGTTCGCGATCGCTGGAAGGCAGACATTGCCTCGGGACGACTGCTTGCTGCGTTTGCCCTTACCGAATTGGAAGCGGGTTCTGATCCCCGTCGAATGACGACTGTCGCCCACCGGCTGGCCGATGGCACATGGCTGCTTAATGGGCACAAGGCTTGGTGCGGGCTCGCCGCATGGTCGGGTATCTCCGCCGTTTTTGCCCAAGGATTCGATGAGGGCGGACGACGGCTGGGCATCACTGGCTTTGCCGTGCCGCTTGATCTATCTGGAGTCTCTCAAGGACCTGAGTCGGTGACGATGGGCTTGCGCTCCGTCGTCCAGAATCAGCTGAACTTCGAGGATGTTTCCCTTGGGCCGGAATACGTGCTTGGCCTTCCGGGGCAAGGCATGGAAGTTGCTCAGACGGGGATGATGACAGGGCGAATCGCGATGACGCTCTTCGCCAATGCGGCCGCACTTCGAGCCCTTCAACTCGCCCGGCAGTATGTTTCGGAAAGGAAGATCGCCGGAGGTCTCATGGCGGAAAACCCGGTGGTTTCGGACCGAATCTCAAAGGAGTCAGCTCGGACCCAAAGCGTTCACCTTTTCCTTGAGTATTGCTTTGACATTTTTGATCGGGATGATGAGCCGTCGATGCTTGTTTGTCTGGCTTCAAAGATCGTCGGACCGGAACAAAGCTGGATGACGCTCGACACCTGTCTGCAACTTCTGGGTGCTCGTGGTTACACCGAGCCCAACGGAATGGCTCGCATCTACCGCGACGCACGAGTTATCCGGATTTTTGAGGGGCCCACAGAGGCGATGACTGCCTACCTGGGAGCTTGGACGGCAGTGAAATCCGACGAAGTTAAGGAGTTGCTGGTTGGTTCGCTTAATGCCGCTGATCTTTGGGAGCACCTGAAGCCGTTCACGGAACCTGTGTCGCCAAGATCACCGCTCAGGCAATCTCTTTCCCGACCGGAAGTCCTGAGGCTGGAATTTGATCTTGGAACACGCACCGCCCATGCCATCTTCCTTGCCGTCGTAAGGTGTCAAGCCGGGGGATCCAACCCTGATCGCCTTGCCGTTCGCCTTATGGAGGAGGTCTATGCCGAAGTTGCGACACAGTGCCCGCGAAGAGCTGAGTGGTGCTTCAAAGAAGGAGCCGCAGAATTGGCCGAGCTGCTGGAAGGCCTCGTTGGAGACGTTTCGGAGACGAAAGGTGCTGAGAAGTGGCAACCCGATGACTTCTAACCTCCCTGACCAGGGTCTGAGCAGGCAGAACGCGCATCGCCACCCCATCGGTAGGTGATTAGCAAGTTTAGGCTAGTTAGAATTATATTGTAAAAATGGCCTCCTTTTGGGGATCGATGCTACGGTGAAGGAGAGCTTCGAGTGATGCCGAAGGTGACTCCTGGTTGCTCGCTCGGGGAAATGACTGCGAGGATTCACTCGTACTGGAGCTTGTGGATTGGAGTGAGCTTTTGAAACTCGGCGCGTGGGTTTTCGCGGCGGGTGCGCTTGGGCTGGTGGGACTCTACTTCTACCAACCGCAGAGGATCGATTTCTTTCCGAAATCGACACCCGATCCTCATCCTCCGGTTGATCCGGATTCAGAGCATCTCTTTTCCCCGGGTATACGAGTTGCCGTCGTCGCCGCCCATCCTGATGACCCTGAGTTCTACCTCGGGGGGACGTTGACTGAGCTCAGTCGAGCTGGGGCAAAGATCCTGATCGTGATGTGCACGGATGGCGACAAGGGTTACTACCCGCGGTTTATGACCGACGCCGCCGAAAATCGACGGGTGCGACAGTTGGAACAGATTGAAGCGGCAGCGGAATACAGTGCAGAGGTCGTCTTTCTGCACGAACCGGATGGCCGGCTAAAGTCAGATGCCAAAGTCATCGAGGCTATTCGCCACGAGCTTGAAGCGTTCCAACCGGAATATGTGTTGTGCTTCGATCCTCCGTATCCGCCGCGGCTTCAGCACAGCGACCACCTTCGATCTGGAGAAGCGACGGAAGCGGCCCTCACATCCTGCCCGAGTGTGAAGTGGGTGATGCGCTACAGCACCCACGCCGCGAACTACTTCGTGGACATCTCCAAGGTGTGGCCAAGAAAGGCGGAATTGCTCAAGATCCACAAGAGTCAATTCACCGGCGAGCCGAGTTCGATGGTCATGTCGATTATTCGGAGCAGAGCCGAAGCAGATGGGAAGGCGATTGGCGTCCAGTTTGCCGAGGGGTTTCGGTGTACGCGACTTGGGTGAGGCGTGGTGGCAGTCCAGCTGCAGCCAAGAGATCGTGGGAGATCTCGTAAGAATCTCCAGTCGTTACAATTCTCGGTGGACACCTTCCTCAGGGGTGCTGAGTAGGAAAGTCGACGCCAGAGACTTTGACGACGGCTTTCCACGCAGCTTCCTGGCTGGCGCGATCGTAGAGGTGTGGCTGAAGCTGCACCTCAATTGGGCCTGAGAACTTACCTTTAGCCGAGGCGAAGAATTGCCCTGAGGCGTCGGTGCCAAATTCCGATGCCTGAAGGTAGCGACTGGCCGCGGTCTCCGGCGTCTGATTCATGCCGGGAATGAGGTTCACGACTGGGATAAATATATGCTTCAGCGCCCAGCCAGCGCTTCGCACCACCTTGGTGTCAGTCGCTCCACCGGGCGAGACAGCGTACACGGCCATGCCGGAGGGTAGCCGGCGCGCAAGCGCCGCGACCCACCAAGCGACGATGAGCTTCGCGTCGGCATACGCAGTGTTGGCTACGTACTTCACGTTCGGCCCGTTGTGTATCAGGGCTTCAACAGCGACGGTTCGGTCACCCTGAAAGTACTTGGCCGCGAAGGCTGGCAAGTCGGTGTACTTGAACATGGGGACGCCCCCTCGGGCAGGTTCCGCGCCGGCGATAACAATCCGCGCGTTCGGGCTCAGCAGGTTGGCGCTGAGTAACCCGACAGTCAGTTGATGGTGGCCGATTAGAGGGCCCTGAGACGCCTCAATGCCCGAAGCAGTGAGTGCGCGCTTCTTGAATGGAACCAGCCCTGCATTGAGCAGAAGGAAATCGATCGGCTTTCCTCGCTTGACGAGTTCGGCGACTGCGGACTGAACGCTGGACGATGAGTCCAGGTCCAGCTCCAACGGCGTGAAGACCTGATTCTTGGTCTCGGCGCCCAGTTCAGCGACCGTTTGCTGAACCCTGGCCAGACTGCGTCCGGTGACGATGATCTCGCCGCAGCCCTCTTTCGCAAGAAGGAGGGCTGCGGCATAACCGAGCCCGGATGTGGAACCAGTGACGAGGGCGATCGAATGTTTCATGCGTGTTCCTTAGTGAAGGGTGAAATTCGAGCTGTGAGGCCCAATGGGCCACATGCCAATTTCGAACTGTTTGATTATATATTCGAGTGACGGCCAGTGTAAAGGATTTTTGAACTGAATGTTTCAATATTAACTGGACTGCAGGGGCCGCGTCCATCTTCGACCGAGAAGGACGGGTTGCAACGCCGCAGCATGGAGGATATGTATCGAATAGGGCGTTGCTCTTATCCGTGAAGGAACAGTTCCGCCGCCCTGTCCGCATCTTCTAGGAGTTCCTGCCTTGGGACTCCAATTCTTGCTCTGACCCTAAGGCCACGAGACATGTCCGCGAGCATCCGAGAACGTTCCTCGCTTGGGAAATCAGCCTGAAGTTCCTTCGCCTCAATTCCTTGGTTCAGGCGCATAGCTATGGCCTTGGTGGTTTCCTCGTTCGAGGTGATAAGGAATCGCCGGACGTTGTCATCATCCACAAGCGGAGCGACGCAGACCATGAGACAGCCGAGCGGTGAACCAGGATCCGTGGCGGTTTCAACTGAGAACCGAAGGAGAGCTCGAATCGCTTCACGAACGTGAGTCGGACCGAACAAGGCTTGGGCGGCTTGCTTCCCGAGGTCTTCGCGATAAGCCTCCAGGCATCGCACGAACAGCGTGGATTTATCCCCAAAGATGGCGTAAAGGCTTGGCCGTCCGACGCCCATCCCTTCCACGAGGTCGTCAATTGTCGCCCCATCGAAGCCTTTGGCCCAAAAAACGTTTGTGGCCATTCGGATCGCCTCATCTTCATCGAACTTTCTAGGCCTGCCTCTGGACCTCTTAATATTATTAACCATACAGTTCAAAATTCCTTGACTTGGCCGTCATCTTTGTCTTATCATACCATCCAGTTCTAAATTCGACAACCGATAGGACTGACCTGGAACTCAGAAGGAGCAGATTCAAATGGACAGATACAAAGGCAAAACGGTACTCATCACCGGGGGAACGACAGGCATCGGCCTCGCGACGGCCAAGCTATTCGTTGGGGAAGGCGCACGGGTGATCCTAACCGGACGCACCCCGGCAACGATCGAGGCGGCTCAGGCTGAACTCGGTGAAAACGCAATCGCAATGTATAGCGATGCGACCTCGCTCTCCGACATGGATGCCTTAGCTGAGAAGGTCAAGGAAACGTTCGGCAAGCTTGATGTTTTGTTCTCAAACGCGGGGATAAGCCGGCGCATCCCCTTTGAGGCGATGACTGAGGAAGTTTACGATGCGATGCTCGACCTGAACGCCAAAGGGCCGTATTTCATCGTGCAGAAGCTTGCTCCACTCATGCCGGAAGGAAGTTCCGTGGTCTTTACAACCTCGATCGCCAACGTGAAGGGAATGCCAGGCAACAGCGCCTATGGCGCCGCCAAAGCTGCCCTTCGCGCTATGACTCGGAGCCTTGCTGCCGAGTTGATGCCCCGTGGTATACGTGTCAATGCGGTTAGCCCGGGCCCCATTGAAACGCCGATACTTGGGAAGATGGGGATGCCGAAAGAGGCGGCAAACCAGGTGTACGAGACAGTGAAGGAAGTCGTGCCGATGAAGCGTATCGGGCAGTCTGAAGAAATTGCCAAAGCCGTGGCCTTTCTAGCCTTTGATGCCACTTACACAACAGGTGCGGAGATTCCCGTGGATGGAGGATGGACTCAACTATAAGCGAGACCCCTGTAAACAAGAATTACGAGCGGGCGCAAAATGGAAGAGCCTCCCGTGGTGGGCAAGGCTGCCTGGCTACAGGTCATTAGGAAGGTTTCCACATGGGATTCAGTGCGCATGCGCGTTAAAGACAAGGTGGAAAGGAGTGATGCGAGGCGGCTTGGATCCGATCATAGGCTCAAGCTCATTCGGTTGGTGCAAAACGCGGAGCTTGTGGGGATCGATGGGGTTCTGATTGTGATTGAGGTAGACCAGCAGGGATACATCCAGGGGGATTGAGACAGGTACTTGATGCTTGTGGGTTTGCGTGGCGCGACAATGAACGAGAGGATAGAGCGGGATCGGACCGCGATCAAGAATAGCTCTTGAGGCTTCCACTCGCGACAAAAGCGGGTAGCCTTGCACGTCCTGATGCATCTCATTCGGCATAATCATATGCATGAGGAAGACTCTGAACGTTGACGCGGACCTGTTAGCACAAGCACGCGAAATGAGCCATGCGCGGACGGATACCGAAGCGATTCATCTGGGATTGCGCCAACTCGTAACTCACATCGCGTCTCAGGAAATTCGCAGCCTGGGCGGCTCGGAGCAGGGCGCGATGGATACGCCACGCCGCAGACCGCCCGAGTTCAGCAGTGGTGACGAGTGCCCGTCCTGATCGACACCAGTGCCTGGATTCGGTTTCTGCAAAAGCGCGAGCCATATTTTTCAGAAGTAGATCGCTTGCTTTCTCTAGATGCCGTCCGAGGTCACGAAATGGTCTACGGCGAACTGCTGATTGGCGACCCAGGTGGTCGGCTGCCCCTTCTTAGCCGGTATCCCCTACTTACTTGGTCGGCGTCCTGTTCGCATTCTGAAGCAGTCTCGCTGGTGCGGCGGCATCAACTCCATGGACGAGGCATCGGCTGGATGGACGTTCACCTTCTTGCTTCGGCTCTGAAGGATGGGGTCGGGCTCTTAACGGCCGATGTGCGGTTGGACGGAATCGCGAAAGAATTGGGACTTGCCTAAATCAGTCTCGCCCTCAACGCCCTAGCGCGGTGCCTGGCAATTCGACTATGCTTTTTGGGTGATTGCCCAGAGCTTCTCCGCTACGCTTGTGGGGATCGACGCGGTTCCTATTGTGGTTGAGGTGGACCTGCAGGGATACATCCAGGGGGATGGGGACCGGTACTTCATGCTGGTGGGTCTTCCCGACGCGGCGGTGAAGGAGAGCAAGGAACGGGTTCGGACCGCGATCAAAAACTCGGGGCTGGATTTTCCGAATCGGAAGATCATGTGCAACCTGGCACCGGGGGATATTCGGAAGGAAGGACCTTGGCTCGATCTGCCGATGGCGATTGCCATCATCGCCGCCAACAAGCAGGTGGCTCTCTCTGAACTTGAGTCGACGCTTTTGCTGGGCGAGGTTGGCCTGGACGGAACGCTGCGTCCGATTGATGGTGCGGTAAGCGTCGCCCTGATGGCGATGGAGAAGGGTTTCAAGCGGCTGATCGTACCGCTCGCGAATGCCCAGGAAGCGGCAGTGGCGACGGGTGTGGACGTTTATGGCGTCGTGGACCTGCTCCAGGCAGTTGAGCTTTTGAACGGATCTGATGAGCTTTCGCCCGTAAAGTTTGACGATTCCCCTTCGTTGCGAGTGCCTGAGTACACGGTGGACTTCAGCGATGTGAAGGGTCAGCGCCATGCAGTGCGGGCGCTGGAGATCTCGGCGGCGGGCGGGCACAACATGCTGATGACGGGCCCTCCCGGCTCTGGCAAGACGATGTTGGCGCGTCGGTTGCCCACAATTTTGCCGCCGCTCTCGCTAGAGGAGAGCATTGCCGTCACCCGGATTCTGAGCGCGAGCGGGGAGAAGGATGGGCGGCAAGGACTGATTTGGGAGCGGCCATTTCGGGCGCCTCACCACTCGGCAAGTCACGCCAGCATCGTCGGCGGAGGACGGAATCCCAAGCCAGGCGAGATTTCGATGGCGCACTTGGGCGTGCTTTTTTTAGACGAAATGCCTGAGTTCGAAAGGCCAACTTTGGAAGCGCTGCGGCAGCCTTTGGAAGATAGTGTGGTGACGGTAGCGCGGGTTCAGCAGACGATGACTTTTCCTGCTTCCTGTATCTTAATCGGCGCTATGAACCCCTGCCCTTGTGGGTTCAAGGGGCTTCCGGAAGAGAAGTGTGTGGCTTCGGCGGCGGTGTGCGCGAAGTATGCGACGAAAATCAGCGGGCCGCTGATGGATCGGATTGATCTGCATATCGAGGTTCCTCGGCTGAAGGCGGATGAGCTGATCGGG
>CAIYLG010000003.1 GCA_903927025.1 uncultured Armatimonadota bacterium | reverse complement strand
TGTCAGCCACTGAGCGACTTCGAAAAAACTCGAAGAAAGTGAAGCGGTTGTCCAGCGAAGAAAGCTCTTTGAAAGTTGCATAGCGATTGAATAGAAGCAAAGTATCGAGCACTCGAGAGACGCTAATTGTTTAGCAAGCTTAAGAGGGTGTACGACGAATGCCTAGGGACAAGTTGCCGAAGAAGGGCGCGAAAGCGGCGAAACGCTCAGGGGAGCTGCACAGAAGTGTTGATCCTGAGATCCCCGAATGGAGAAATCCTGTCGAAGTAATGTTCGGCAATCCATAGCTGAATACATAGGCTGTGTGAAGGTAACCCGGTGAACTGAAACATCTAAGTAACCGGAGGAAAAGAAATCGAAGAGATTCTGCAAGTAGCGGCGAGCGAACGCGGAAGAGCCTAAACTGGTCGGTTTACCGGCCAGGGTCGTGGGGTCACTACTACCATCCCCCTCGAACCAAGCCGTTGAGGTTTGATTCGAGGTTGGTAGAAAAGAAGATCGAGCAAGTTAACGAAACAAGACTGGAACGTCTGGCCATAGAGGGTGACAGCCCCGTACGTAAAAACCCAATCGAATTCATGGGATACCCGAGTAGCACGGAGCACGTGGAACCCCGTGTGAATCTGCCGAGACCACTCGGTAAGGCTAAATACGACTTGTCACCGATAGTGCATCCAGTACCGTGAGGGAAAGGTGAAAAGAACCCCGGGTAGGGGAGTGAAATAGAACCTGAAATCGTACAACCCACAAACAGTCAAAGCACCATGTCCGGAGCAATCTGGTCAAGTGTGATGGCGTACCTTTTGCAGAATGAGCCTGCGAGTTATTGGTGTTGGCAAGCTTAAGTGGTTCAGCCACGGAGGCGGAGGGAAACCGAGTCTGAATAAGGCGCCAAGTCAGCATCAGTAGACCCGAAACTGCGTGATCTAGCCATGGTCAGGTTGAAGTGGTGGTAACACACCATGGAGGACCGAACTCATTGACGTTGAAAAGTCTCGGGATGAACTGTGGTTAGTCCGGTGAAATGCCAATCGAACGCAGAGATAGCTGGTTCTCCCCGAAATGCATTTGGGTGCAGCGTTTTGCGTTGTTCTTTGGGGGTAGAGCACTGAATGGGCTAGGGGGTTTACCGACTTACCGAACCCAACCAAACTCCGAATACCATTGAATAAGCAAGGCAGTGAGACGGCGAGTGATAAGATCCGTCGTCAAAAGGAAAACAATCCAGATCGACAGCTAAGGGCCCTAAACGGTGACTAAGTGTGAAACGATGTGAGATCGCGTAAACAGCCAGGAGGTTGGCTTGGAAGCAGCCACCCTTTAAAAAGTGCGTAACAGCTTACTGGCCGAATGTGATCTTGCGCGGAAAATGTAAGGGGGCTAAAGTCACCTCCCGAAGCTTCGGGATCGTATTTATACGATCGGTAGGGGAGCGTCGTGTTCAGCAGTGAAGCTTGAGCGGAAGCACAGGTGGAGCGGACACGAGTGAGAATGCAGGCATGAGTAGCGATTATACAGGTGAGAATCCTGTACGCCGAAAACCTAAGGTTTCTCCGGCTATGTTCGTCATACGGAGGTTAGGCGGTACCTAAGGCAAGGCCAGAAGGCGTAGCCGATGGATTTCCGGTAGATATTCCGGACCCAGGTATATGAGCCATGGGAGGACGCTTCTTGATATTCCATCCCGCACTGTTGGTTGTTGCGGGCTAGACATAGGCTGGGCCTCTTGAAAGAGTGGCGTAAAGGCCGAAGTCGGGGAAGTGCGCTCTAACGAGCAAGCGAACTGGAATTGAGGGGGGCCGAGAAAATCCCCACAGCGTTAATCATATATCTGACCGTACTGCAAACCGACACAGGTAGGTGAGTCGAGGAGACTAAGGCGTTCGAGAGAACTCTCGTTAAGGAACTAGGCAAATGGGCCCCGTAACTTCGGGATAAGGGGCGCCCCGCAAGGGGCCGCAGCGAAGCATCCCAGGCGACTGTTTACCAAAAACACAGGTCTCTGCTAAGACGAAAGTCGATGTATAGGGGCTGACGCCTGCCCAATGCCAGTAGGTTAATAGGAGATGTCAGCGCAAGTGAAGCATTGAATTGAAGCCCTGGTGAATGGCGGCCGTAACTCTAACGGTCCTAAGGTAGCGAAATTCCTTGTCGGCTAAATACCGACCCGCATGAAAGGCGTAACGACTTGGGAACTGTCTCAACGAGAAGCTCGGTGAAATTGTAGCACCCGTGAAGATGCGGGTTATGCGTAGTAGGACGGAAAGACCCCGTGGAGCTTTACTACACCCTGTCATTGTGAATTGGATACTCGTGTAGAGCGTAGGTGGGAGCTTCGGCACCAATGGAACACCACCCTCGATTATCTGGTTCACTAACTGTCGCCCTTATCGGGTGACAAGACAATGACTGGCGGGTAGTTTGACTGGGGCGGTCGCCTCCCAAAATGTAACGGAGGCGCCTAAAGTTGCACTCAGGCTGGTTGGAAATCAGCCGTTGAGCGTATAGGTATACAGTGCGATTGACTGCGAGACACACAGGTCGAGCAGGGACGAAAGTCGAGCTAAGTGACCCTCTGATTGTGCGTGGGCACGTCAGGGTTCATCGGATATAAGCTACCCCGGGGATAACAGGCTGATCTTGCCCGAGCGCTCACAGCGACGGCATGGTTTGGCACCTCGATGTCGGCTCGTCGCATCCTGGGGCTGTACACGGTCCCAAGGGTTCCGGAGTTCACGGATTAAAGCGGCACGCGAGCTGGGTTCAGAACGGCGTGAGCCAGTTCGGTCCCTATCCACTACGCACGCAGGAAACTTGAGGGGAGTCGCTCTTAGTACGAGAGGACCGGAGTGAACCGACCTCTGGTGTACCAGTTGTACCGCCAGGTGCATACGCTGGGTAGCCACGTCGGGCAGTGATAAGCGCTGAAAGCATCTAAGCGCCAAGCACACCCCAAGATTAGGTTTCCCATCAAATGAGTAAGACCCCCGGAAGACTACCGGTTTGATAGGTCGCAGCTGTGAGCGCAGTAATGTGTTAAGGTGAGCGATACTAAGTGGTCGAGGGCTTGTAAACTAGCTTCTCTCGTAGGTTCGATATTTTCTATTCAATCATGTGCAACTTTCTGAGCGCTTTATGCGCTGTAAAGTTTCCGGGTGACCATGGCGAGGAGGTCACACCCGTTCCCATCCCGAACACGGCAGTTAAGCTCCTCAGCGACGGAAGTAGTTGGTCCGCAGGGTCCCGCGAGATATGTGCGTCGCCCGGTTAATATTTGATGAGGCTCCTTCAGGCAACTGAAAGGGGCCTTTTTCATGCGTCTGAACCAGCACAGGTCCTCGGACTCCCTGCCTTTCGCCCCTGCCAGAGCGAAGGGCCGGGGATGGAGAGCGTGATCCAGCTGCTGCTTTCAGTTCGGAATGGGCACCTGTCTGAAGCCTGCCTTCAGCAAGGGGTGTCAGCCCCGCTGTTGTAGGTGTCCGCAGGTTGATGCACGCGATCCCGACAAGTCGGGACGGCTTGGCGCGCGGCTGAAGCCACGGCCGGGGGCAGACTGAAGTTCTGCGCTCCTGATGCAGGCGCGAAAGGTGCCCCGGACTTAACGCGCGAGCATCGCCGCGCCAAAGACGCCGGCGCTGTCGCCGAGGAGCGGCTTTACGATTTTTGTTCGCAGCTGTGTGTTGAAGACGTACTTCTCAACAGACTTCACTCCTTGGGTGTAGAGAAGGTCAATGTTGCCAACTCCGCCTCCGAGAACGATGACGTCCGGGTCGAGAATGTTGATCACAACGGAGAGTCCCTTACCGAACAGGTCGATTAGGCGCTCAAGCGTCGCCTTGGCGGCCGAGTCAGAGTCTGCCTCTTGGACGATTTCTTTGAGGGACTTTTGCTCTCCTGTAAGAGATTTATAGAACCTCTGCAGGGAAGGGCCAGCAAGAACGGTCTCCACGCAGCCTCGCTTGCCGCAATAGCACAGCTCGCCACCTTCGATGAGCTCGTTGTGTCCCCACTCGCCGGCGATTCCCTGGCCCCCGTTCAAGACTTGACCGTGGATGACGATTCCACCTCCGACGCCAGTACCCATGATCACTCCAAACACCACACCGGCTCCTTTTGCGGCACCCAAGGTGGCTTCGGCGAGGGCGAAGCAATTGGCGTCATTGGCAACGATCGCGCGGGTTCCAAGTTTTTCGGCGAGGTCTCTAGGCATTGGCATTCCGTTCAGGGCCGTTGTATTACAGTTCTTCATCAGTCCCGTGGCTGGTTCTTCCGCGCCAGGAGTGCCAATGCCGATAACCGTGGGGCGCTTCATTCCGGATGCGCTTTCCATGGTGCTGACCAGGAGGGCGATTCGATCCAGAATGTGGCGATAGCCCTTGCTGGCTTCCGTATCGATTCTCGCGCGGTAGACCGGTTCGCTTGAGCCCACGGGCAGAATCACACCCTCGATCTTTGTGCCGCCCAAATCAATGCCCCAAACAGTTTCCATTGACTTGAAACTTTATCTTCTACGGGGGCATTTCTGCTTGAAGCGTTAAGTTCCCAATGAACTCTCCGCCAACGCTTACCCCTAGCGACCCTTGGCGGGTAAAACCGAACCTA
The DNA here is from genome assembly GCA_903927025.1 of uncultured Armatimonadota bacterium. Taxonomy (GTDB): domain Bacteria; phylum Armatimonadota; class Fimbriimonadia; order Fimbriimonadales; family Fimbriimonadaceae; genus Fimbriimonas. The sequence continues at coordinate 5,145 of CAIYLG010000003.1, read as the reverse complement.
TGGCATTAACTGTTGGAAGCAAAGCCCCAGATTTCACACTCAAGACAAAAACTGCAGAAGGCCTCAAGGACATCACTCTTTCCGATCACCTCGGGAAAGAGAATGTGGTCCTCCTTTTCTACCCAGGCGCCTTTACCGGCGTTTGCACCAAAGAACTCTGCGATGTCACTGGCGGACTCAGTGCCTACTCTGATGCAAGCGCTCAGGTCTATGGCGTCAGCCCAGATTCTCCGTTTGCCCTCGAAGAGTGGAGCAAAAAGTTCAGCATCGGCTTTCCGCTCCTTGCCGACTACCAGAAGACCGTGACCGAGGCGTATGACGTCGTTTGGCCAGACTTCGCCGGCTTGGGCAAGGGCACGGCAAGGGCTGTGTTTGTGATCAACAAAGAGGGAGTCATCGCCTATGCCGACCAGACCCCAGGTTTGGGAGATATGCCCGACTTCGAGCCAGTTCTGGCCGCTTTAGCGACTCTGTAAATCAGGCTTTTTAAAAGTCAAGTGAAACGGGCCGCCGGTTGCCCACGCATCAGTGAAAGCCGGCAAACACGCAAGGTTGCGGAGGGAGAAAAATGAAGATAGGACTCTTTACAGCGCTTTTTGGAGATAAGACCTTCACAGAATCGTTGGATATCGTCAAAGCAGAGGGAATCGAGGCGGTCGAGTTCGGCACCGGTGGGTATGCAAACACCACGCACCTCGCCGTCGATCAGCTAATCGAGAGCAAAGAAGCCCGAGACAAGATGCTCCACGAAGTACACAGCCGCGGGCTGACTATTTCGGCTCTAAGCTGCCATGGCAACCCGATCCACCCGGTCAAGAAGATCGCGGAAGAGCACCATAACGGCTTTGTGAAGACAGTCAAGCTTGCCAGCCTCCTAGGCGTGCCCTGCGTCAACGGCTTCAGCGGCTGCCCGGGCGACAGCCCCACCGCCATCAACCCCAACTGGGTCACCTGTGCCTGGCCAGATGAGTACCGAGACATCCTCGATTACCAGTGGAATGAAGTCGTGGTCCCGTATTGGACCGAGCAGGCCACATTCCTCAAAGCCCACAACGTCAAGTTCTGCATCGAGATGCACCCTGGATTTGTCTGCTACAGCAACGACACTCTCCTCAAGCTTCGACACAAAGTCGGCGCGAACGGCGATGCGATCGGCGCAAACTTCGACCCTTCTCACCTCTGGTGGCAGGGAATCGACCCGATTGCCGCTATCCGAGAGTTGGGTGCTGAAGGAGCGCTGTATCACGTTCATGCCAAGGATACGAAGATTGATCCTTACAATAGCGGCCGCAATGGCAACTTGGATACCAAGTCTTACGGAGAAATCCTGAACCGATCCTGGGTCTTCCGATCTGTCGGCTACGGGCACGATACCGCTTGGTGGAAGGATTTCTGCAGCAACCTTCGGATGGTGGGATACGACTACGTGCTCAGCATTGAGCATGAGGACGGCCTCATGTCTCCGATGGAGGGTCTCCGAAAGGCGGTCAGCGTTCTTAAGGAATCGGTGATCTCAGAAGATGCCGGTGCTATGTTCTGGGCGCGCGACTAACGGATCCTCGCCAGCCTGATCGGGCCAGCAATCCCTTTCCACTAAACAGAGGGAGAGGCTTCTGGCCCGGTGAAAGGTGCTGGGTTATCCGCCGATTGGGCTGGTGCCGGTATACTTTCACCCTGTTGTATTTCCGCGCCAGGAGGCGTCACCGATTTGCGGTCTAAAAGTTATCTATTCCTTCTACTCGTTCTAAGTCTCGGCGTCATCTCCGGAATTCTCTTTACCAAGAACCAACCGAACTATGGCCTCGACGTCAAGGGCGGCGTCCGTCTGACGTATCAGATGCAGCTCACGCCCAAGCAGCGAGAGAGCATCGATGACATTCGCGAACGCCTCATTCGCATCCTTATCCGCCGCGCGAGCGGAAACCTTGGTGTTTCCGAAGCGCCGGTTGTGGCTAAGGGTGATGACGAGGTCGTTGTCGAACTGCCCGGCTACTCAAACATCGACGCCGCGCGCAACATCATCGGCACCAGCGCCAAGATTCAGTTCTACTGGGCAAAGAACATCTCGAACCAGACGACGACCTACCGACCGTACCAGGTCGCTGGGGATTCCAAGGACGAGAACAACCCAACTGTTGAGTTTAAGCGAGCCTACGGCACCGGCACTATCAAGGCCGGCACGCCAGAGTATGCCGACATCATCAAGGGCTGGGATCTGATTCTTGAAGGTGAAGATCTCAAGACGGCTCAGAGCATCATTCAAGGAGACAAGGAAGAGCCAGAAATGGTCTTCAGCTCCGACGGCGCTGAAAAGATGCGCAAGTGGAGCTCTGCTCACGAGAACATGCACGAGGGAATCGCGACGGTTCTCGACGGCCGCGTCCTTAGCCTGGCCAACGTGGTTGATGGGCAGATCCTCAGCACGGAAGCAGTCATTGAGGGCACGTTCAGCCACAACTATGTAAAGAACCTGACGGAACTCCTCAACGGAGGCGCTCTGCCTGTCGAGATGAAGGAACTGAGCAGTGAGAAGGTTGACGCCACTATCGGCGCCGACTCGCTAACCAAGATGATCACCGCTGGCGCAATCGCCTTCGGCCTGATCGCCGCCTTCCTCCTTCTTTACTACTCCTTCCCTGGAGTCGTCGCTCTTATCGCCCTGGGCCTGTACGTTCTGTTCTCGCTCACGGTGCTCAAGATCACGGGAGCAACATTCTCGCTGGCCGGTATCGCAGGCTTCATCCTTTCGGTTGGAATGGCGGTTGACGCCAACATCCTTGTCTTTGAACGCTTAAAGGAAGAGCTAAAGTCGGGCAAGAACTTGCAGTCGGCCATTGAACTTGGATTCCGAAGGGCCCTTCCTGCAATCGTTGACTCGAATACGTGTACCTTGCTCACTTCGGTGGTGCTGTACAACCTCGGCACCGGACCGGTCAAGGGTTTTGCCTCTACGCTGATTATCGGCGTGGTCATCTCGCTCTTCACCGCCGTCACTGTCACTCGCTCCATGCTGATGTTCTTCGTCGGTTCTGGAATCGGTGATCACGAATCCTGGTACGCGGTCAACCGAAACTGGTTCGGCAAGAAGTTCGATCCAGTGGCTGCCGAGCCGCTTCAGGTGGTTCAGAAGTCGTCACGGTGGTTTGCGATCTCGATCGCCACCATTGTAATCAGCATCCCGTTCTTCTTCTTGGGCGGATTCAAGCTTAACGTTGAATTCCGCGGCGGCTACGAGACCGGCTATGCGGTATCAGGCCAGACGATTGACGCTTCCACCTTGTCCGCCAACCTTGAGAAGGCTGGATTTAAGGGCGGCAACGTCAAGGTCGGTACGGGTAAGGGCGGCGAAAAGGTTGCCTACCTCACCGTTCCAGAAGACAAGCGAATTACGGATCTGAAGACGGTTGCCGAAAAGGAGAATCTGATTGCGACGTCTGCCGGTCTAGCAAACGCAACGCCGCTGAGCTTCTCGTCGGTTGGACCTGCCATCCAGAAAGAGACTCTACAGAACGCAATCGAAGGCGTGATCATCAGCTCTGCGCTGGTGGTGCTGTTCCTCGCGGTTCGGTTTGGTAGAGGCTTCGGTGGATTCGTCCCAGGTCTACGGTTCGGCGTGTCGGCCATCGGCGCGCTTCTCCATGACATCCTAGTGGTTATCGGTACCGCGGCCATTGTCGGCTTCTTCTTCAAATGGGAAGTCAGCGCACTGTTCCTTACCGCGATGCTCACCATGATCGGCTTCTCGGTACATGACACGATCGTCATCTTCGACCGAATTCGTGAGAACCTTCGAAAGCCGAAGGTCGGCGAAGACTTCGGCCACCTGATGAACCGTTCGATCACACAGTCATTTGCTCGGTCGATCAACACTTCCGGTACGGTTATCGCAACCCTCCTCATCCTCGTGGTGTTTGGAACGCCGACTCCAGACCTGAAGTTCTTCGTCCTCGCGATGATGATCGGAATCATCTCTGGAACCTACTCCTCCATCTACAATGCTTCCCCGATTCTGTACCTTTGGGATAAGGCAGTGGAGAAGTCCAAGGGCGTCAGCCACACCCTCGTGGGAATGGCCAATGCTGAGAACATGCGCCATCAGGTGATCACCACCCGAGTGGTCGAACCCGAGGTTCAGTCGCCAACCTCCGGCCGCACCTACGGCCAGGTCCGCCGCCGAGCGAACCAGCCCAAGCAGGGGCACATTGAGATCGAGGACGAAGAGTAGCTTCTCCTCATCCATAGAACCAAAGGGCCACTTCAACTGAGGTGGCCCTTTTTGCGTTTGGGGTCACGCTTCCTGGCCGTCGATGGCAACAGATAGGACTCGGAGTTACCACTGACTCAATCAACAGACCAGAGCCGGTTCTGAAAATGGCTTTTCGCCGGGAGTTTGGAAGACCTAAGGCCGTCTTGGATGACGGTGCAGACGCGCCTGTACCAAGCCTCCGGGCGAGGAAGGCTACTCCAAGCCATAGGAGGGAAGTGATCACGCCGCGGGAGACAGGGCTATCCGCCCCAGACGCCCATTTTTGAAGAGCACGCACCCTAAATAGTGGCGGCACTCCAAAACCGACTAGCAAGTCACCACCACCGGCTCCGCAAGTATAGAGGCTGAGTAGATTTGTTGATCGAGTCAGCGTAGAAAGCCGGCAGAACAGGGTCGAGATCCCGCAGTTCTAAACCGAATTACGCGAGTTTGGATATTCGTTACTCATGGACTGAAGTGAGAAAGACTGCGACTAAAAACAAAATTAGTCGGGATAAAACATCAATCGACCTTGAAATACACAGACACAAGATTGGAATGCACTTCGATAGATGAGCGAGATTTTAAAAATGCGAAATCAATAGAAATGTGTTACTTATAAGTTCCAGTGAGCCTTATCGCATAGGAGAGGTAAGACTGTTGAAATAGACCCGGTCAAAAGTGGACTATTCACATTCTTTGCCTCAAATCGGGCTTTGCCGTTGACATAGGAGGCCCAAAGCGGTATCATATCCCCTTGTCAGCCACTGAGCGACTTCGAAAAAACTCGAAGAAAGTGAAGCGGTTGTCCAGCGAAGAAAGCTCTTTGAAAGTTGCATAGCGATTGAATAGAAGCAAAGTATCGAGCACTCGAGAGACGCTAATTGTTTAGCAAGCTT
>CAIYLG010000002.1 GCA_903927025.1 uncultured Armatimonadota bacterium | reverse complement strand
TTCTCGGAGTTCTACAACAACCGTCGTCCTCACTCGGCACTCGGAGGGCTCTCTCCCGCGACATACAAGGCAAATCTAAAGACTAAAATGGAGGCAGAGGCACTAACACTCTAGGTGGGTCAGAATCCGGGGACTAGTCAGTATCTATGATCCCAGAAAGAGATCTCTCGTAGATTGGAACACACTAATTGCACGATACAGGTGAATTCGTTAGAAGGGTGCAACTGCCACCGGGACATCCAAGTCCTTGGTAAACTCTCGCTCTTCGTGATAGCGTACGGCAATTCCGCCAACGATGAGAGACTTAATCTTGGAGGGGTCGAGTGCCACCGATAGATCGGTCCAGTCTTTCAGTGCCGATGCCAGGATGCATCATCTCGTAATAGAGCTCTCTGAGCTCAAAAATTGCCGTAGCCTTCTCTTCAGGTGTGGCATTTGACCAGAATTCGCGGTCAAACGATCCGTTGTCTTCTGTGACGCGACCCTTTCCGCCAGTCATTCGGCTGGATCGCATCGCTCAATTGTGACATCCCGCACCTGCAGGGATGAGTCCAGTTACTTGGCTCGTGGAAAGCGCCAAGCCTGACGAACCGACCACCTCAGTATTGGAGATTCGCGCCAAATTCGGGCGACCTTCCCGCCTTCACATCAGCCGTCCACTTGCCAATCTCACTGAACTCTCTATCCCAGAACTTGGTGCATTCCGCAAAGTATTTGAGCACGACATCCTTCTCACCTTTCTTCAGCAGGTCTTCGGCGAGAGCCATGTTTGGACCGAAGGAATCTAGCTGAGGGGAGCCGGGCGTCGCTCCGGCCGCAAGCAAGTATCTCTTGGCGTCTTGAACCTTTCCGTCTCGCAGGGCGAGTCTTCCGAGCACGATGTTGGACGCATGGACGGCATTGCCATAGTTCCAGTTCTCCTTGAAACGGCCCATCTCAGCCTGAAGAGCCTGGGCGTCTTTGCGAGCCGTCGCGTAGTCGCCTTTCCCGAAGCTCGCTTTCGTCTCTCTGGTAAGGGCGTAGAATCGACTGGCGGCCCTCGAACTAGGTCCACCGACGCACCCAGCAATGGACAGGCCGCAGGTGACTGGGACCAGCCAAGACACAATGTGTGGGAACTGAACGCCAAAGAGCTTCATGATCGTGTCCTATCGCCTACGGATAGGGCATCCAATGCCACACCTATCGCTACGTTATACATCGACTTTCCGAGTTTCGTGGTCAGCGCTGCGAACCCTTGCTGGCCAGCAGATTAGTAGCCCAAATTTGCACCAAAGTCTGGCGTTTTGCCAGCCTTCACATCAGATGTCCACCTGTCGAGTCCGCTGATTCGGTGGTCGCAAAATTCGCCACACTCCTCGAAGTACTTCAACACGACCACCCGTTGATGAAGCTTCAGCATATCGTTGGCAAGCGACATGTTGGGACCGAACGAGTTGATCTGTGGGGACCCGGGAGTGTCACCACCAGCCAAAAGGTAGTCCCCCGCTTCCTCCACTTCATTTCGACGTAATGCGAGTCGACCGAGAACCATGTTAGAGTCATGGACGGCATTCCCGTAATTCCAATCTGTCTTGTAGTCCTTCATCACGGACTGCAGTTCAATGGCGTCCTTCCGTGCCTTCACGTAGTCTCCAGACTCAAAGCTCACCTTCGCCTCCTCCGGAAGTGCGTAGAACCGCAGCTGCCCCTCAGGAAAGCGTCGACATCCGCAAGGGATGCTCACGAGCCCGCAGAAAATGAGGCATTGCGCGCCCAAAAGCGCGTGTCCAGAATTCAGATTGATCTTCATGGTCAGGGCAAAGCCCCGCTCCTACCATGAAGAGTGGATTCACGGAGTCAATGTTCCTTGCCCTCACCAATCGGTGGAGCATATCGACCACTTAATTCAGCTCTTCCAGAGCCGCGACGAAGAATCCACGTGGTAGTCCCCGATGATGGCCTCGTACGTAGATGGCGTCACGTACATCGATGCTCCATCTGGGTAAACCCCCAGGTCCTTTAACGTCTTTGCCCAATGGCCCGTCATTGCATGATAGGCGCGCTGGGCCTCGTTGATCTGCATCAGCGCGGTCCGCTCCGCCAATCCGTCGAGAGGACGTACCTGACCCTGGCCGACCGGACCTTCCGTGAACTGGACATAGCCCCATGTGTGCGGGCGGTGCATATCCACCACCCCCTGCGGCGACCAAACCCAATTGTCCTCAGGTCGGCCCGGCACTTTGACGTACTTGCCGTTCTCAACCGTGGTGTGCCACTCGACTCGAGAGAAGTTGATGCGCCACTGGTCGCCAGTGTGGGGTGGGGAAGGTCGCCCTGCGATTTCGCCGAGGGACTTCCAAGGCATCGCGATCTCCAAACTCCAGCCCTTGTCGGTGTCGGTCGGATCATTGAGCGTCCCGTCTAGGTGAACCGCAGTTTGCAAACCCTTTATCTCCCAACCGTTCACGGCGGGTCCACCATCTCGATAGGCCTTGATGAGAAGCAGGTCCCAAGTGGTGTTTCGCGCGTTCATCTCAAACTCGCCGTAAAGCTGATTGTCGCCGTTAGGGTCGATGAACACCTCGAAGTCGTTGTCCTGGAAGATCACTGAGTCGTGCTCGGTTTGATACGCCCAGATATGGGGCTCTTCGATCTCGGCTCCGATGAAAAGAAATTCATCGTTCCACATCATCTTCGCCCGCGTCCTAAACCTGGGTTTTGGCTTGATGTCGCCCTCAATATCCACGAAGTCATCCGTCCAAGCCGCATGAGTCCATGGGGCTTTGTCGAGACGACCGTCCAGTTGGAAGATCTCGGTTGTCTTGTGGCAGAGGTAGCTCTTCATGCGAATGTTCCTATATAGCGGTTCTGGGTCCTACTGCGGCTAAGCCGGTGGACCTGCACAGTGTATGCCAACATGGAAATAACGCGCTTATGAAGAAAACGCTCCTCTTGTCATTCATTTTCACTTTGTCGTCTGCGATCTGTTCTGCCCAAAGTGTCAAGGTCGACAAATATCACCTTGACAACGGAATGACGGTCATTCTCCACGAGGATCATTCGCTTCCCGTTGCTACAGTAAACATTTGGTACCGAGTTGGTTCCAAAGACGAGCCGGAAAGACGGTCTGGGTTTGCTCATCTTTTCGAGCACCTGATGTTCATGGGAACGGATCGAGTTCCGACCGGCCAGTACGACAAAATCATGGAAGGCGGCGGCGGAGCGAACAACGCGTCAACAGCAGAGGATAGAACTAACTATTACGACGTGGGTCCGGCAACCCTCCTCCCTACTCTCCTATGGTTGGAAGCAGACCGGCTTGAGGATCTCGGACGCACGATGACGCAGAAAAAGCTGGACCTCCAGCGCGACGTCGTGAAAAACGAGCGACGCCAGACGACGGAAAACACTCCTTATGGCAAAGCCTACGAAGCTCTGAACGGCATTCTCTATCCCGCCGGTCACCCTTATCACACTAGCGTGATTGGTTCGATGGAAGACCTCGACAACGCCGCCGTAGCCGATGTCCAGGCGTTCTTCGCTCGCTTCTACGTTCCCAACAATGCCTCCCTCGTGGTTGCAGGCGACTTCAATCCAGGGGAAATCAAGCCTCTGATCGCCAAGCTGTTTGGCACGTTGCCTCGCAAAAACGACGTCACTCGCAAGTCAGTCCCGCCCGTGAACTTTTCGGGCGTGCATCGCGTGACGATGGTCGACCAGGTACAGGCTTCGAAGAGCATCCTTGTCTGGCACAGCCCTGCAAGCTATCAGCCGGGCGATGCCGAAATGAACCTTGCCGCATCGATCCTTGCTGGCGGACTCAACAGTCGTCTGTATCAGCGCCTTGTTGTGAAGGACAAGCTGGCAACGGATGTCAGCGCGAATCAGAACGACATGCTTCTTGGCTCGTATTTTTCCGTCGAAGCAACTCTCGCAGCCGGTGCGTCCCAAGACGTTCTCGAAAAAACTATTGACGAGGAACTCCAGAAGTTTGCCAAGACAGGCCCCACGCAAGAGGAGCTCAAGCGCCAATCTGCAAGCCTGGAATATCAAACGCTTTCTGGCCTTCAGTCAGTCGAGGCAAAGGCAGACAAGCTCAACGAATACGAGTTCTACTTTGGCGAACCGGATTCGTTTAAACGAGTGCTTGACATGTATCGCCAAGCAACGCCAAACGGCATCCGAGACGCAAGCCGAAAAACCTTCGACCCGAGCGCTCGATTGATTTTGCGCGTGGTTCCAGAGTCTGCCAAGGCCACAGGCAACCCTCGAAGCGATCGGCCAGCTCTTGCGGCACCGGTTGCCTTTCAGCCCCAGCTCCCGACAGAATTCAAGCTGTCGAACGGCATGAAGGTCTCCTATTGGAACCGGCCGGAGCTTCCGTTGATGACGGTCGCGGCCCAATTTGCGGGTGGAGCGGATCAGGATGCGGCGGCAAAATCTGGCCAGGCGGAGATGACCGCAGACATGCTGAGCCAAGGTGGTGCGGGGAGCCTAGATGCCAAAGGCTTCAGCAAAGCCCTGGAACTTCTCGGCGCTCAGTTCTCAGCCTCGGCTGGGCACATCGTGTCCAGCGCGGAGATCTCCTCAACGACGACCAATTTCGATAAGTCGCTCGCCCTGTTCGCCGATGCGCTCGGTAAACCGAAGTTCGACCCCAAGGACTGGGAGCGAGTGCAGAGGCTTACTGCCGTAAACCTGGAGCAGGAAGATGATAATCCCTCCTCCGTGGCAACTAAGGTGGCATTTAGAGAGTTTTGGGGAGTGGACCATCCGTACGGTCGCCCCGTGTCCGGCACTCCAGATTCGGTCCGCCATCTTACGGTCGATGATCTCAAGGCGGATTGGTCTCGAATCTTCCGCCCAGACCGCGGAACCCTATTCGTGGCAGGAAGTCTCCCCGTTGCCACCGTCACAGCCTCGCTTGAGCGCGCGCTCGGCAACTGGCACGCATCAGGTGCAGCTTCCACGGAGGAGGCGAAATATGCCCCTCCTGCAAATCAGAAGTTAAGAGTGGTCGTAGTGGACAAGCCAGGCGCCGTTCAAACTGTGGTGCGCTTTATCTTCCCAGCCGTGGCAGCGAGCGACCCGAACAAGATGAAGCTGTATGCTCTGAGCCTCATCCTGGGAGGCAGCTTTACCAGCAGACTCAATCAGAATCTGCGTGAAGATAAGGGTTACACCTACGGTGCAGGATCCCGATTCACACTGCTTCCGAGCTTGGGCTACTTCTCCGCGGCTGCCGACGTTCGCGCAGACGTCACAGGAGCATCGATTAAAGAGTTCCTAAGCGAGTTCGCAAAAATTCGAAAGGGGGATATCACGGACGCGGAAGCTTCCAAGGCGGCAAGTTCACTTCGAACGGAAACCATCCAATCTCTCTCTGGCCTGCAGGGGATCATTACAAAGGCAATGAGCTTGTCTTCGCTCGGGTTGCCATTCTCGGTGATCAGCTCCGAATTGGGGCAGCTTGAAGCCCTCAAGGCCTCGGATCTCAACAGCCTCGTCGACCGATCGATCCCCCTGGAAAAGGCTCTCCTCGTGCTCGTAGGAGATAAGGCTCAGATCCTGAAGCAGTTGGAAGGTCTAGGGTTGCCAACAGCTGAGGTGGTTAAGCCTTAGCGGTTGTGCTGATCTGAGTAGCGGCGCGCTGCAGATATCCATCTGCAGCCTCGCCGTGCCAGCGGATATGGTTGAACTCGAAACGGAGTTCCTCCAAGAGCTCAGTCAGCTTGGCGGTATCTGTTGGGTCGGTCGCTAGAATTGCGGGTACCAACTCGGTGTCAATTCGGGACGCCGCCTGAAGCACATCGTGGAAGTCAACGGCAATGCCGTCAACTGTCTCGGCGTCATAGCCGGCGGCTCGGATCTTGTCCTGTAGGTCCTCCCCCACAAGCCAGTACTCAGGCACCATGGGGTCGTTTCGAACCTTGTTTGGATCTTCCGACATTTAAGCGGCCTGATCCTCTTGAGCGGCAAGTCGTCTCGCCTGTTCGTCCTGGTTGAGCGCGTCGATCAGCGGCTGACAGTCGCCATCCATGAACGCCTGCACGTTGTTCACCTGATAGCCAATCCGGTGATCGTTGATTCGTGACTGCGGGAAGTTGTAGGTGCGAATCTTCTCGCTTCGGTCACCTCGGCCGATCTGATCCTTTCGGGTGCCAGATCGCTCGGCGTCCACCCGATCCTGCTCCATTTGGAACAGCTTCGCTCGGAGAACCGACATCGCCTTCAGCTTGTTTTGGGCTTGGCTTCGTTCGTCCTGGCAGGTGCTGACCAGTCCGGTGGGCTTGTGGATAATCCGAATTGCCGTCTCGTTCTTCTGCATATGCTGGCCACCGGCTGAGGAGGAGCAGAACGTGGAAATCTCAAGATCGTCCGCTTTGATGTCGACATCCACTTCTTCCGCTTCGGGAAGAACGGCAACGGTAACGGTGGACGTGTGAATGCGCCCCTGACTTTCTGTAGCCGGCACACGCTGCACTCGGTGCACGCCCATCTCATGCTTCAGCTGCGAATAAGCGCCGGGAGCGTTGATGTTGAACACCACTCGGGAAAGGCCACCGATGCCGTTCTCCTCGTGGTCCATGATCTCAACCTTCCATCGCTTGCGCTCTGAGTATCGGAGGTACATGCGGAACAGTTCGTTGGCAAAGAGCCCGGCTTCGTCACCGCCGGCTGCCGGTCGAATTTCGACGATGACTGGCTTGTCATCAAGTGGATCCTTCGGAACAAGCATTCCCTTGAGCCGGGATTCCAGTTCAACGATCTTCGGCTTAAGTGCCTCGACATCGGCAAATGCAAGCTCCTTCATCTCAGGGTCCTGCATCAGTTCCTCCGATTCCGCAAGGTCCTTAAGCGCCTTTTCGTAGTCCCGGAAGGCAAGGACAACCGGCTCAAGCTCCGCGCGGAGCTTGCCTAGGCGAACCATTTCGGTTGGATTCGTCACGACTGCCGGGTCGTTGTACTCGGCCTCGATCGAATCAAAGCGCCTCTCGATGTCCTTAAGCTTGTCGATCATTCTGTTGTAGTTTACCGGTCAGCGGAAGCGGTCCTCTGACCCTTGTCGTCCTTCCCGTTCAAACACCTAGCTGGTGGCTCTTTAAGATGGTTTTCGAAAACTTCAAGAGTTTGGGCCCTTTAACCAAGATTGGAGGATCGTACGGGAATTTGATCGCTTCAATATAGTTTTCTACGTGAACGGTATTGGCGTCGGCGCACGACTCCGCATATTCCCAACCCGCCTTTTTTGCCGCGGGTATTCGAGCTAGGGAGTGACGGTCAGTGGGCATTGGGCCGTCACGTAATTCCCATTGCTCCCGATCAAAAGCACACCAGTCGTAGTAGACGTCACTACCGTTGAAGAGAGGGTGAACGTGGTGACCTTTTTCCCGGCAGGAACGACGACTGTGGTTGGGCAAGTGATCGTCACACCGCTTATGTTTACGTAAAGCTGAAGCGATAAGCCTCCGGCCGGTGCCGGTGCGGACAGCGTTAGGGTTCCGGTCGCCGAAGAGCCACCCTTAAAGGATGCGGGGCTGATAGATACGCCATTGGACCAGACGACCGAGCCAACGTTATCCGCCATCGCTAGGATTCGACCGAAGGAGTCCGTCGTGACGATGCGGTCGTTTGCAGGAGATACGGCGACCGCGCCAAAACCTGCGTCTGCATATTGTGCGAAGACGACCCCGTACTCCACGCTGAGAGCTAGGACCGAATATCCCCAGTTGGTTAGAAGGGTCTTGCTGTCGGGAGTGAAGGCGATTCCATCGACCCTGCCGTTAGACGTGTACGTCTTGCCACGGCTCCAGTCACTTGTGTTCCAGAACTCCACGAGGAAGCCGTCGATCGTCGCCGAGTAACCCGCTACCGCCAGAGTTTTTCCATCCGGTGAATAGGAAAGGTAATCAACCGTTGAGTTGCATGCTGTTGGGAGGGAGGTGACAAGCTTTCCGCTTGAGGCGTTCCAGATCTCCAATATTCCGCTTAACTGGGCATCTTGTCCGCCATCCGCGACGAAATTGCCATCCGGTGAAACGGCAGCGCAGTTGACAGCGCCCACTGCCTTGGTCCTTAAGTTCGCGATCAGCGTGCGATGAGCCACGCTCCACAATTCAACAATCCCACCGGCGGCGTTCATGCCTCCGACGGCGAGTTTCGACCCGTCCTTGCTAAATCCTATCGAGGGTATCGAGACATTCGCTGCGCTCTTGAGCGAAAAGAGAGTTGAGCCGGTGATACCATTCCGAATCTCGATGAGCCCGGTGGAGTTTGAGACGGACCCAACTTGTGTGGTCTTGATTCCAGCGTCCGCAAGGTAGCCGCCAAGCGGCGAGTAGGTGACCGGGCCGAGCCCGGTCGTGATTTGGGAGGGAAGAGAGCGCATCATCTCACCATTCGCTGCGTTGAGCAGTCGAATGGAATTGCCCGTGAGGGAGGTCCAGGGTTGAGCGACGACCCTGCTGTTTGGAGAGAACGCCACGTTCATGGAACCGGAGCTTCCGGTCGTATCGATAGATGCTTCAAGGGCACTCGAACTGGAGTTCCAAAACTGTAGGAAACCTCCTGTCGGAAGTGTTTGGCCCGAACTGGAGGTCCCTTGGCAGTTGGCCATTGTCTTTCCGTCCGGCGAAAATACGACGGCCTGAGCGTTAGCCGAACCACTGACGCTGAAGTTGTGGATCAGTTTGCCGGTCGTGGGGTTCCAAGTCTGCACGACGGCGATGGTATCGAAATTGCTTCCCACATTGGGCTGACTGCCGCTCAAGGCAAGCAACTTTTGATTTGGAGACCAAGCGACACTTCTCAATTGGATGGCAGAAGGAACCGGAATCGTCCTGGTCAAGCTTGGCCGCTGCCAGTTCCATAGTTCCACCACAGCGCCGGTAGAGTCGCTTCCCGCAACTGCCAGTTGGGTTCCATCGGAAGAGAGTGCCACCGAATTGACTTCGCTGGAGGCAGTTGTGGCAATTGACCCCTGAAGTGCACCTGAGGATGCATTCCAAATGGATACATAACCTGACGTTGCTGGTGTCGTTGAGCCGGCGCCACCCTCTAACAGATACTGACTATCCTTTGAAAAGGCGATGGAGTTGGAGATGCCCCCGTTGCTGAGGAGCGGGCTTCCGACTGGGGTTAAAGTCGATGCAGTGTAGATCTGCACAACCGAAGATGAGATCGGTGGCTGATAGGGGCCATTGAACCTAATGCTGAATCCAGCCGCCGCAAGCCACCTGCCATCCGCCGAATAAGCCAAAGAATTCACCATCACACCCGAAAAGGGAAGCGTTCCGATTTGCTTTCCGGTTGCCAGGTTCCAAACCTCAAGGTCGTTGCCGCCCAGCGCCAGCGACTTGCCATCAGGAGAGATTGCGACCGCATTGAAATCTGAGTTCGGCCTAGCTGTGAGACACCGCTGAGCGCGAGTCGCGGTATTGATCAGTTGAATACCGCCGAATCCGCCCACGGCAAGGGTCTTGCCATCAGGCGTATAGGCGAGACTATAGCCTTGGAGGATGGGCATGTACTCCCACTCAAATGGGGCTGGCAGCATGGTCTGCGCAATGGCAGAGGCTGCGGCTACTAAACCGAGGCTCCAAACAAACGGGAACTTGAGGGGCCGCAGCCCAAGTGAGGTCACTCTTTTACCGCTTGGGTTCATGGGCACAATTCCTGGTCCGACGCGCTAGGACCCTCCACAAGTTGATCATACATAACAGCAGGTGCATGGATTGCCGATTTGGGTTAAAAGGCTATTAGACATCGCAACGTCAGCCTCTACAACTGGTGGGGGACTACGCACCGATCCGTCACTCGAATCTTATTTTCGGGGCTCGGAAGGCTAACTCAACTGCGCGGGTCGCCATTGCTCGGAGGCGGCGGTTCGCCGATGGCGGGGGATGCCGATCAGAAGCAGGTTGAGCCCGGCGAGGACGCTCCAGACTCCACCAAAGCCTTCAGCCCATGCAAGCGCCGCCGGCCCGATGGGAGGCAATCCACTTTCAACCTCCATTGCTGGACTTCTGTGCTCCGCACTCAAATACAGATGCAGTTCCGACACGTACCTGCGGCCGTTTTGCTTCCAAAGCTTGCTGGCCTCCCCCGCTGAGTTAGCGGCCACGACGAGATAATTCGGGGTTGGCCGCTGGTGATTGGCAGAGGCGATCCAGTCGGCGGAGTTCACTCTTGTTGGCGCCAAAAGGGTGCCAGGGACTTTGCCCGTAGTCCAATCGTGCTGCAGCGACGCCGCCGTCTGGATTGCGGATTGAAGCCGTTGCACTCTTTGCGGGCTTTGGGCGGCTCTCGCTAGATTGTTCGCGCGTTGTTCAGCTGCGAGCCGTGTGGATGTGACTTGATACTGAACGCAATACATCGCCAGCAAAAGCGACATCGCAGCTCCGATAGGAGCCATCACAAATCGCCTGCTCCGAACGCAGGCTAACCCAAATGTGGTCGCAAACGCACCCGGCAACAGGATGAGCCAGGCAAGGATCACTCCCAAAGCGTCCATGGCTGAGAGAGCAAGGATCGGCGCGCCCCAGAAGACGAAAACGATCATGGCTGGAACCCATGCGATCCGCCAGACCGACATCTTCGCGAGTCCCGTGTGAGCGTATATCAGCCCATCCGCAACAAGGGTGTCACTGCCGATACGCCTAAGCGCATTTTCGGTCGCCACCTGCTCGCTCTCTCCCGCCAAGACCCTTTCGTCGACGCTCTCCCGGAGGTGATCGCCGATCTCTCGTACGTGCTCATCGACGATGTCTTGGGGAAGCTTCGCGCGGAGTCTATTGCCTAGCTGCTCCAGGTAGGAATCGAGCATCTTATCCATGGCTCACCTCCAGACCTTCTGGCAGGGAATCCTGTGTCTTTACCGAAGCGTCTTCTTCGGCGAATAAGAGGCCACCTACCGCCGACGAGAATCTCCGCCAATGCGCCTGCCTGCGACCGAGTTCAAAGCGCCCTTCGTCGAGGAGCGCGTACATCTTCTTCGCCGGTCCGGAATCCGAGGTCACCCACTCACCCTTGATCCAACCCGCCTCCTGCATTTTATGGAGCAGCGGATAAAGCTGTCCTTCGTTCATGTTGAACAGCCCACTCGATCCGTCTCGAAGCTGCTTGACGATTCCATAACCGTGCTGCGGTCCCGCCGCCAGCGCCCCCAAAACCAAAGCCTCCTGATCGATTCGAAATGCCATAGGGTGTCTCCCCTTTTATGGTACATCAAAAAATAAGGTAGTGAGCTATGTGTTAATGGTATCTAGCCAATTTTCCGGGTCTGCTGTTCTGCGGGGCACTGAGGACCGATCGGCCGCTCGGTGCAAACGGTCCTTGTCTAACTAGCTTTGTTGGATGCATAGGAGACAGTTGGCAGTCGAAAGCGGCCACGGGGCCGACATCGATCGAAAACAGTTGCCTTTACTTCTGTCTGTCATAAACCGACTGCTTCAAATCACAGGTTCAGGTCTTTACAATTCGCTTTGGTTCCCGTCTCAGCCCGTCGAGATCAAGGGCAACATCGCCACCCTCGGCAGCTACCCCATCTTCATCCGCTACCTCATAAAGAGGTTCATACACCCAGTAGCCACCACCCATCTCAAGCTCGATACCGTGTTTGGCGGCGTGGCTGCCGCCCCACCAAAGGAGCACAAAGAAGAAGTCGACAGGAGTCGCCACCAAGAGTCCCGCATCGACAGCGCGGAAAAACGACGTGCCACACAAAATGCTGATAAGCCATGGACCACTAAGTAAAAAAAGGCTGGTTACGAATGACGCCAAGCCGAACCATCGCGCCCGGAAGCGGCTCATTTGGATCTCTGCTCGCAGTTTGGTCAGTCGTGCCGAGTCGTACGGCTCCTCTCCCGGACCCAACGGACATCCTTAATTCGGGCGACTTACAAGAGTTATGAGATGACTGTCTGTCACCTTTAGATAAGGTTGTCTTCTTAGAAGACTTCCCGTTTATTGTCTTCGCTTTCGGTATTCCAAGTTCAGGGCGGTACCGCAGAGAACGATCATCAACAGGGAAAGGGCATACCGAGCCCAAAAGGTGGCTCCCACCGACGTATCGGTGGGGGCATGTGATGGGCCAATGAAGCTGCCTAATCCGGCGAGCCATAATCCACTTGCCAAAACCATCACCTTCTCGCGGTTTCGAAGCCAATACAAGGCACAAATAACGGCGACACCCCCGACCAACGCATTCTGGACCGTCAACACGAATTGAAACCAAGGTCCGACACCCATCCATTTGGCCGAGCTTGCAAACCAACCTCGAATGAAACCCACAAATGAAATCACACAATCGGCAAAGCCGCCTGCGACTAAGAAGCTGAACATGAGCCAGAGGCCAACGCCACGCGTCCATGATGTCCGAGGGATCTCACGATGCCAAATGTCTTGCTGAGCTTCAGGCATACCGATGCTGCAATTGTAACACGTCGAGTTGCCGCTTTCTTCCAATAAGTCGGCCGGAGAACTTGCTAATCAACATGAGCAGGGACAGTGAGTCGAGCCAGAACTGCCGAACAAGACCCTGTCAGATTCCCGAAACATGTCGTGAATTCATCATCGCCATAGCCTCAGATCTAACGGAGTCCACCTGAGATTCTTCGCAGGTCCCTTAGCCCGAGCTAAAACGCAGGTATATCCACGGTTATGGGATGTCTTCAATCACCTGTGTGGCACCTTGGTTTGCCAGCTTTTCTTCTGGTGACGGCAACATCAGTCGGGTTTGCAAACGGAACGTCCGGAAGTGTTGCCAAGCGTACGCTGATCGTCAGCAGCGTTGACGTGTCGGGAGGAAAGCCTGATGCTGACCAGGTAAAGGCTCTTCAGGCGATATCAGACAATGCAGTGAAAACGGGAAGTCGGTACTACTCCAGAATCATCTCCCTGCTCGGCGCAGGAAAACATCCCCAAGCCGAGAAAGTAACCATCAGCTTCACCTATGCCTATAAAGGTGTCGCCGCAACTGGTGGCGACCACATGGAAGTGGCCAACGACTACGCTCTCAAGCGCCCCAACGACATCCCGGGCGTCATCGTTCATGAACTTGCCCACGTGGTTCAGGCGTATTCAAAGGACACTGGATATGACACTGGCTGGCTGACGGAAGGGATTGCCGACTACGTCCGCTGGTTCAACTTCGAGCCCAAAGCGAAGCGTCCTCATCCTCAACTGAAGCGGAACCCGAAGGCAACCGGCAGCTACCAAACGACTGGAGCCTTCCTCTTTTGGACCGTTGGAAAGTACGACAGGAATCTGGTGAAGAAGCTGAATGAGGCGATGTACGACGGGTCGTACACACCCGGGATTTGGAAGAAGCTGACCGGCAAGACGCTTGAAGAGCTCAATACCGAATGGGTTTCGACACTTAGCGAACCCAACAAGCCCTAAGCGCGGTAAGCAAACTCAAGGCCCAGTGGTGGGGGCCAACTGTTGAATGGACTTGCCGCTAGCGCGAATCCCCTTGGATTCGCGAATCCAGATCGCGGCAAGGATTACGTTCAGCACAACCGCGACCACGAGGAGTTCCATGTGAAGGTGAATCACGTGTTCCAGTGGCATGAACTCTGTGATGGACCCTGTGGTTGCATACATCGGCAGAATGACCGCACATCCAAACAGTCCCCCCAACAGCGGCAAAATCCACTTCCTGGTGCCGACCGCAGTCACTGCGACCAAAAAGTTGATGA
The DNA here is from genome assembly GCA_903927025.1 of uncultured Armatimonadota bacterium. GTDB lineage: Bacteria > Armatimonadota > Fimbriimonadia > Fimbriimonadales > Fimbriimonadaceae > Fimbriimonas. Next base: position 262,474 of record CAIYLG010000002.1, on the reverse strand, counting down.
CATCGAAGTTCAAGAAGTGACTCGGAGATTTGAAATGTGGCACGGACCGGCTGTCGAGAATCGAAAAGCTCTCATGAATCGCCAACGAGAATATCCCGTCTACCACGGCGAGCGAAATCAGCGTGGTGATGACTCCAACGAGAAGGGAGCCCCAAATAGTAGGAGTCTCCAACTCGCGCTGGACTAACGAGCGAACTTGCTTACCCATAGACTTCAACCCCTTTAGCCGTCCTTAAACGCCACTGTATCAGCAAATGGAATGCCGTGCCAACATCTCGTAAGCAATCCGTCACAAGTCGGACGTCGAATGAGCGGCACTTCCTTGACGAAGTTTGAGAGGGATGTTTGTAATAGCCGCCACCATCAGGGCTCCAAACCATAAGAACGCACCGGGTCCGATATGCATTTTTGCTCCAGGAGGCAATTCGCCGAATAGGTGGAGATATCCAACTGCGACGAGAAGAGCCAGCAGAATTGAACTCAGTCCAAGTCGCGTCGATTGGGGCACCGTATCTCGAATCGACATCGCCAAGAGGGCGAAGTACAGATAATTCGCCCACCTTGAGATCACCATATCTGGGGCAAACAGCGATTGAAATCCAATTTGGTTAATGTCAAACTGGCGGGCCTCAATCGAAAAAGAATATGAGGGCAGCCAAAGCGCAATGGCATAGGCAAAGACCGTTGAGCGAATGACGGACCGCTGTATCCTGATCATCGTGATGAAGCGATTATGGAGGAAGCGCAGGGCGACATCGCGGCTCGGCTAGGCGCCTGCAGTCATATCCTTGCTTCGACTCTGCGCACGTCCTCAGACGTGATCTGGAGGCTTCCGGGCACGCCTGATCGGATGAGTGGAAATTCAAGTCGACGGGGCACCGGGAGCGGGGTAGGAGCCCGGCTCAGCTCGTGTTCTAATGCGACAGTGACTAGTTCCCTAAGGGTCACACCTCTGTGGATAGCCGCAATTTTCGCTTCGCTAAGTAAATCGTCGGGCAGATCAAGGGAGGTGCGCATAAACGCATATTTGCATACAAGTGCGGATATTGCAAAAACGACTGGGCGTATAAAAAGCGGATTGATCCGTGTCCCTAGTGCGTCGTCCAGATGCGAACCGCAACCGTGTAGAGTGCGCTGCGGATGTTGGTGACGGATTCCTTTACCAACTGGGGAATCGTTTTGCTTTGAGCGGTGGCATCCTCTGGGGCGAACGCGAGGAGGACGTTTCTGCCGCCGATCACTCCGTCCGCAGTTGGGACCACCTCATAGCCGCTTGGCGTCGTGTCCAAAAAGTGGTTCAGGCGTCCGGCGACTTCGTCAGCTCGTGTAAGCGCATCGTTCCCGGCGAGAGCAAACAAATTCTTGCCAGCAAAGGTGAGAACGACGGCGCCAGGAATTTTGTCATCCGGCTTCACGATGACTCGGAAGCTGGTGGAGACCTTGCTTCTCTCAACCGGAATGCCGTACTGCTTCAGGTCCTTGATCATCGAATCCGCCCGCTCTTTGCTGGGTGGGTGGGTTCGGAAGATGCCGAGGTTGCTGTAGTACTGCGGCTGGCTCTGTTCCAACACGCCTAAATGCTCCATCAAAGTGAGCATTCCAGTGGCGTTGTACTTGCTTTTCACCATCAGCTGGATGCCGCCATAGTCGGCAGCCTGCTCAGCCTGTACGGTCCAGCCGTTCATCAGGGCGGTTCCCGCAAGGCTCGATCCTTCCACGGCGACACCCGCATTGGGGGAGCCAGAAAGAATCGCCGCGAGGATGATTGGCAGCTGAATCAGCGTGATTTTGCTGCTCTCGCGCTGGAGGGTGGCCACGTGGCGAAATTTGGCGTGTGAAATCTCGTGGGCAAGAACGCCGGCAAGCTCATCATCACTTTCGACCAGCTTCATCAGGCCGCTCTGTACATAGATGTAGCCACCAGGAAGCGAAAAGGCGTTCGGTTCGGAGTCTTCAATCACCTTGAACGTGTAGTTGAACGTGTTGAAGCGCTTGTCCCCCCAGGTTGCGACTGAGGCAGTCTGGTTCGCGATCTCGGCCATCTCGGCACCGATCTTCTGCACGCGCTTGACCATCTCCTGGTCGGCGCTCATCTTGCAGTGCTTTTCCACCTCAACCGCGTACTTGGCCCCAACATCGACGTCCGCTTTCAGGTCGTCCTGATGTAATTCCTCGGCGCGCGTTGTTTGGTCCTGCCACGCACGCTCCTCAATCCGCTCCATGGTTGGAGTGGATGAAAGACAGAACAGGGCGGCTGCTGCGGCAAGAATCATGGAGTTGTAAGTCGCTCGTTACGGAAACTGTACCATCGGCTTGAGGATCCTTCCGTGTTTCATCTCTTCATACGCCGCAGGCAGCTCTTCAATAGCTATGAAGTTGCTTACCACCTGCTCCGCCTTAAACACCCCAGCCCTCAGCGCCGTGGCGGCGGCAAGAGTGTCGTTCGGACCACATGAGTATGACTGCACGATTCGAATGTCCTTGAAGTACACGCTTTGCGGCACTTTTAATTCCTGTCCGGGGCCCAAAGGTGCGAACATCACGATCGTCGCTCCAGGTTTGGCGAGGCTGACTGCAAAATCGAATGCTGCCTGTGACCCTGGGCAAACGTAGATCGCATCTGCTGGCACCGAGTCGGATGGAGTTCGGGCGTTGGCTCCAACCTGATTCGCCCAAGCGACGCGTCCCACATTCAGGTCGTAGCCGATACATCCCTCACCCAGAGCGAGCGCGTGCATCAAGCCCATCACGCCGAGCCCGATGACCGCAGTCGATCGGCCTTCGCGGCCATCCTCGCTCATCCGAAGCGACTTCATCACGCAGGCCAACGGCTCAATGAGCGCAGCGTCCACCGGACGCATATCATCCACGAGCAGGGTGTCGTTCAGGTTTTCAGCGGAGACGGCAAAGAACTCCGCCATGGCGCCAGGATTCAGCTTGGTCTTTCGCCACTGGGGACAGTGGACATACAGCCCCTGAGCGCAAAGCTCGCATTGAAGGCAGGGTGCGTGGTGATGAGGGAAGACTCTTGAGCCAACTGGAAATCGACCATCCTCACTTTCGATCACGATGCCGGCGACTTCATGTCCCAGCACATGCGGGATCTTTTGATCCATGTACCAGGGCATCAGCTCTCCCGAACAGAGTCCACTTGCCTCCGTCTGAATGAGCAGTCCACCAGTAGGAAGCGAAGGAACTGCCTCCTCGGCGATCTCAATCCTCCCGTTTCCGATATATCGCGCCAGCTTCATGGTCGAAACACGTACTTCACGCCCTTCCCGGCGCGGAGGTCTTCAAACACTTCCGGTCCCTCTGCCAGCGATCGTTCGCCACTGATGAGGGCGCTGAGGTCGATGGTGCCGCCCAATATCCACCCTCTCGCCATTCGGACGGCCTTGGTGCCGAAGTGAAAGGGACTGATCAAGCTGATTTGGTCATAGTGAAGGTGTTTGGTATCAAAGCTGGCTCGGGTCCCTGCCGCACAGCCGCCGAACAGCATCACGGTGCCACCCTTGCGGGCGTAGTCGACCGACTTCTCCCAAACTTCCACCTGTCCGGTGCATTCCACAACGATGTCAAATCGGTGTGCTTCACCGGTTGGGATGTCAGCAATCTTGCACGTCTTGGCACCAAGCTGCTCGCCAATTGCAAGTCGGCTCTCATGTCGGCCAGCCAACGTGACATCGTGGACGCCCGATGCTTTGAGTCCCGCCGCGAACATCAAGCCGATTGCTCCCGGCCCGATCACGAGCACGCTGGAATCGGGGCGCAATGGCAAAAGAGAAATCCCCTGAGCGACACAGGCAAACGGCTCGAGAAGGCTCGCTATTTCAAAAGGAATGGAATCTGGCTTTGGGAACACATTGAGGCGAGCGATGCGTGCGGGTACCCGAAGGTATTCGGCGTAGCTGCCCAACACCATCGTCTCCATAATCGATTCGCAAAGATTCTCCTGGTCTCGTAGGCACCAGTAGCAAGCCTGGCATGGAGCAGAGTGCACCCCCATGACTGCTTCTCCCACTTTGAAAGGCGCATTGGCACCTGCCGCTGCAACGATCCCGCTGTACTCATGGCCAAGAGGACCTGGCATTGGAAACTTGGGATGGCCCCGAACGTAAGCCTTGAGGTCGGTGCCGCATGTGGTGGCAGCCATGACCTTAACTAGGACTTCACCCTCCAGCAGCGCAGGAATGGGGACGGTTCCAAGCCGGAGGTTGCCCGGCGCTTCAAGAATCAGCGCCTGCATGGTGTCCGGTACATTTTCGATGAGGTCAGGTTTCTGCAAAATCACGCTCAACGCCAGGGTGTCGACTGCTCGGGTCCCAAAAGAGCACGCAGGTAGACTTCTCCCAGCCTTCCGATTTTGACTCAACCGAGATGCCTACCGTTCAAACAACTGCCTGGTTCAACGCTCCATTGGAGAAAGTCTACGAAATCGCCAAGGACAGCGAGAAATATCCCGAATACATGAAGGATGTTCAGTCGCTCACGCCCATCGAGCGAGACGGGAACCGATTCGTGGCGGATTGGGTGGGCATCGTCCCAAGCTTCCTTCTTAAGGTTCGATGGCGTCAGGAAGAAATCTGGGACGATGCGACCCATTCCAGCAAGTTCAAACAGCTCAAGGGTGACTACGACAAGCTTGAGGGAAGTTGGACTTTCAAGGAAGAGAACGGCGGCACCCGATTCGACCAGTATCTTGAGTACGAATACAACGTGCCAACGCTTGGCCCGCTGGTGAAAAAGGTGATCCACACCATCGTAGTGAAGAACCTCGAAAACATCAACGAGGCGTTCGCCCAGCGCTGCGAAAGCATCTAGCTAGTTTCTAACCGGCGCAGGTCCCAAGGTAGCAGCTCGGCTCCTGTACAATGGCCGAATGCTTTTCGCGTTGCTGGCTGCTACTGCCACCCTGGGTCCCCGAACGTTCGATTTCTATGCAGATGGCCCCTACGACGGTGGTGTCCCAAAGCCAGAGAGCATTCTCGGATATGCGCCGGGTGCGAAAATCACCAACTTCCGCGACCAGGAGCGGGTGGTGCTGGGAATTGCCGAGAAGGCGAAAGACCGCGTTCGCATGTTTCAGTACGGCAGCACTGCGGAAGGACGGCCCCTCCGAATCTTCGCTGTTTCAAGCCCCGAGAACATCAAGCGCCTAGACGCGATTCGCCTTGCCCACGAGCAAATTGCGGAGGGTAAAGCACCGGCTTCCGTTGTGGATTCCACCCCTCCCATTGTCTGGATCAACGAATGCATTCATGGCAATGAGCCTGCCTCATTCGAGTCCGGAATGTACTTGCTGTACAACCTCGCTGCCGCGCGAGGCGGTTCAGTGGCAGCGGCATTGAAGGATGTCGTGGTGATCGTGAACCCGGTCTACAACCCGGATGGGCACGAGCGGTTTGCGGTTTGGTACGACTCCGTAGCGACGGGATCCAGCGATTCAGAAGCCTACGAGACCGGCGAACCTGGCTCAATCTACGGTCGCCTGAATCACTACCGGTTCGACATGAATCGAGACCGAGTCTCGATGTCGCAGGAAGAGACGCGTGCAGAAGTCGCCGAACTCCTTAAATGGAACCCACAGGTCTACGCCGACCAGCATGGTCAGGTCGAGTCCTACTTCTTTCCGCCCAACCCTATGTCGGTCAACGTAAATGTGGATCGAAAGCGCCTGAACCACTGGACCGATGTTTTTGGCCGTGCGACTGGAAAGGCGTTCGACGGTCACGGATTTAGTTACTACGTCAAGGATCAGTTCGACCTCTACTATCCTGGCTACCTCGACTCCTTCACCTGTCTGACCGGGGCAATCGGAATGACCCATGAAACCGATGGTGGCAAAGAACTCAGCAAGCAGCGCTCCGATGGGTCGGTGGTGACACTTCGCAACGGTGTCGAGAAGCACTTCACCTCTGCACTCGCGCTGGTGCGTTCCTCCTCCGAGCATCACCAGGACCTGATGAAGAGCTACGCGGAATTCAAGCAAAATGCGGTTGCTGGTAAATTCGCCGGCAAGTTCCAGCGTGTCGTGCTCACATCTTCAGACCCGCGTCCACTTCAGCGTCTCCAGCATCAGCTCTCCCTTGCCGGGGTCAGGGCCAAGTGGAACACAAAGTCATTTACGCAGCCAGACGCCACCGGATATTGGGATGCCAAGCGCGGCTCGGTTCAGTTCCCGACAAATTCTCTCATCGTGGACATGGCACAGCCCCAGGGCCCTTATGCCAAATCCGTTCTGGAACCAGGGTCTGACTTCGAACCCGAGTTCCTAAAGGCTCAGCAGGCAAAGAAGAAGACCGCACCGGATGGGGAGAAGTACCCCGGCCCGGAGGGTGCGGAGTTCTACGACCTCACCGGCTGGAGCCTTCCGTTCTCCCATGAACTCAAGGCATGGTGGTGCGAGTCTGCGCCGGTAGTCGAGGCAAAAGATACCCCCACAGGACCCGTTGCAGGCTCTCAGCGAGTGGAAGAATCCACCATCGGGTATGCCCTTGAGTACACGGATCAGAACGATATCCTTGCCGCGTTCGATGCTTTGGAACAGGATATCCACGGTTCTGTCACGAGTAAGCCAATGAAGTTGGCGGGTCACCTCTACGCAAAGGGGACTTTCCTGTTCCTGACCAGTCATAACGACGAGGATTTGCGAGACCACTTGGCCGAAATTGGCCGACATCGCCACGTCACCTTCGTTCCCCTCACCACGGCCTACCCGGATGAGGACCGCTACAGCCCAGGAGGGGAAAGCGTACAGGGACTCAAGAAGCCTGCGATCGCAGTGATCTTTGGCAAGGGGGCAGATCTGGCTGAGGTGGGTCCGTCTTGGTACCTGCTCGAGCACCAGTACAAGTTGCCGTTTACACCGATCTCCGTGAACGCACTGAACGGGGACCTTTCGCGCTTCACATGCATCATCGCCCCAGAACGGTCCGGGATCACTCTTACCCCCAAGCTGAAAGAGTGGCTCAACGCAGGCGGGAGCCTGGTCTCTCTGGGTCGGCCCGGTTGGGCACTGGGTGCCAGCAACTTGGTGGACTTAACCGCCGTAAAGGGAGAGCCCCAGTCGCTCCCTGGATCGCTCTTTCGGGCCAAGCTCGACGGCCGAAGCTTCCTGAGTTATGGTTACCCAGCCACGCCTGACGGCAAAGCCGAAATCGCCGTCCCCGTTCAGGGTTCCAGCTTCTATCTCAACCGCAAGGAAGGGGGAAGCATCGTTACTTTCGACGCGGATGTCAAGGCAACGAAGCTGCTCAGCGGGTGGGTCTACACGGACGACACCGAGAAGAATCTCGCTGGCACCGTCTGGCTCCAAGACGTCCCAGTAGGTAGCGGTCACGCAATCCTGTTCCTCCAAGACCCCATCGAGCGAGTCATGTGGCCAGGCCTAGAAAAGCTGTTCCTAAACGCCGTCCTGCTCGGCGCAGGATAGCCAGCGCTCCAGCTGCGAAACTCTTCTAATTGGCGAATCCCACCCGTAATTTCTACCGTAAAGTGTTTGGACCGTTCCGTTTTACTGGCCATGGAAACCTTCCGCACTCCCGACCACAACCTCAGCGCTACATACATGACCCAGACCGAGGCCAACGAGGTCATGGAGCTTTGGGCTATCCGCCAAAGGGAAGAGGCGGCGCGACAGTCGCTGATCACGGTGCACGACATCGCGGAGGCGACTCAGCTTTCGTCCCAGGAAGTGGAGCGGCTTCTTCACGAGGTGAGGAACTCTAGAGGGTCAGTCGGCCGCCAATCGGTTTCAATCGCAAATGCAGAGCCAGTTCAAACCAATCGCCAGCTTAATCCGACGTTGTGGGCATCTTGGCGAAGGGTAGCCCCGCTGACCATACCGATTGCCATTCTTATGGCACTTTACTTGGGCGGTGGCCCTGATCGTTTTGGAGAACACCGAAGAAACCTAACCGATACGCTGCTGTTCTATGCGGCTGGAATGGCAATGTGGCAACTCTTCAAAGCCGTCAAACTCAAGGTTAATCCGGCATTTTTCCGATCCTTGTCAGACTCCACAGCCGGCACGAAAATGAGGGACTAATCTCGCTCGTCTAAATCTGGAATCGCAAAGATTTCGTTATCTCCTTTCCCCTCCTGAAACAGCCAGGTCTTTCCGAACGCGATCTTCTCGTCGGCTGCTTCCTTCGCGTGCTCCATCCCCGCTAGAAAGATGGAGTTCTTACCAAACTTTTGGTTCACGGTATCGACTGCTTTATTGAGCAGCATGCGGTCGTAGTTAGGGTCAAAAAGGGAAGGGGTCACATGCTCGGCCTTCTTCAAGTTCGTGAAAGTAACCGAGACCTTTCGTGGCTGTCGGAAGCTTCTGGTTTCCCAAGCGGCAAGGAAATGCTCGTTCAAAGTGAGGGTGTCCTGAGTTGGCGGAACACGTACGTGAACGTGCCAGGGCTGGATGTCTGAACTCACGCCGATATCCATCGCCTCGGTCCAAAGGTCCTCCGTTCGCAACCTCGCCGAGGCTTTTTGAACCAGTCGAAGCAACACTTCTTTGCAGGCTGTATCCGTCCTCATTTCTGGCGCGAGCACACAGGAATGACCGAGCGAGCGACGAGGATGAACTTCGGGACCCATGTCGTAGCCCCGAAGCATGTACCACCACTTGTCACCGATAATCGAGCCAAATGCCTTGATGAGATCCTTGCGTGAGGCGGCACACATCTGCTCAGCAGTGAAGATGAGCGACGCATTGAGGCGCTTCTCCATGCGGACGTTGATGCCCACAAAGTCCGTCAGCTTCAGGCGGTGCAGCTTGTGCGGGAGATCCGAGGCTTCGAGGACGATTAGGCCGTCCGGTTTCTGCATATCCGTGGCCACCTTCGAAAGGAACCTGTTTGGGGCGATGCCGACGGAGCACTTGATGCATGGGCCAATCGACCGCATGATCTCCTGCTTCAGTCGGTTTGCAAGCGCGCAGGCTTCTTCCTTGTTGCGCTCCTCACCGAGGAGCTTGAAGCTCACCTCGTCGATGCTGTGAACTTCGTCGATGGGGAGAATTCGTTGGGCGACTTCCTTGGCCTTTTCGTGATAGGCGACGTAAACCTTGGGCCGTGCCTCGACCACCTGCAGTCCAGGGCACTTCGCCCGTGCTTCGCCAACATTGGTGCCGCACTTGACTCCAAACGCCTTGGCCTCATAAGACGCCGCGATGCAGCTCGTGGTATCCGTGAGCACCGGAACCACGGCGACTGGCTTTCCGCGAAGCTCAGGCCGCTCCTGTTGCTCGACCGACGCAAAGTACGAGTTGAAATCAAGAAACAGGTAGCGGAGTCTTCGCTCCGTTTTCATGAAAGGTAGAGATGCGTCTACCATTGGATCCATTATACGAGATCAACGCCAAAACCGGAAGGTCGATCAGCATGTTGGATAACTTAGGCAAAGGTTCATTCCTTGCGCATTTGCCCGTCGCTTCGTCCAAAGCCACGGAGAAAACCCGTCCTTCTCCGTCCGTGCCTGCGTTTACTATGGTTGGACTGAAATGGGATTGGATCGCGCGACAGTGTTGGGAAGAATTGCCGACCGGCTAGACCGCGTCAGCGGATACTTCCTCGCCTTCGCCACGGTATGCACCGCTACCGGCATCCGATACGGAATGGACAAGGAGCTCAAAGACCACAATCGGCTGATCCTGTTTGTACCCGCTGTCCTCGTTAGCGCCTGGTACGGGGGAGTTGGCCCCGGCATCTTTGCCCTCCTCTTCAGTTGCTTTATGTGTGCGTGGATTCTCATTCCACCCATTGACAACCTCAATTTGGGAGATCGGGCAGAGCAATTTGGGATGCTCCTCTATCTCCTTATCGGCGTAGGAGTTATCGCTCTCGTGCACCGTGAGCGAGAAGCGAAACGATCTCGCGAGCGCGCCCAGGAGGAACTCCGTCATTTGAACGAGTCGCTAGAGGAACGGGTTCAGGAGCGCACACGAGAGCTTGAGCAGGCCAATCGAGAGCTCGAAGGTTTCTGCTACTCGGTTTCCCACGATCTTCGGACGCCGTCACGGGCGATCACAGGAAACATCCATATCCTCTTTGAGGACTACGGTGACCAACTGGAACCACCGGTAAGGGAAAAGCTGAGCCGGATCTCGGCGGCGGCGGTAAAGCTGGGAGAGCTTCTTGACGGGCTGTTGACATACTCGCGTCTTGCCAAAGATTCTTTGAATCGGGATTCGGTCGAGCTCAGCACCTTCATCTCCGCGGAGGTCAGAAAACTGTCAGCTGAAATTGGGCAGCCAATTTTGCTGTCGCTTCCTGAAGAAATCATCGTGATCGGCGACCGAAAGCAGCTGAACATGGCCCTTGGTGAGCTGATCGTTAATGCGGTCACCTATCGGAGCCATGATCGCCCGCTTAAAATTCAGGTTGATCTTAGAAGGACAGAGAGCGAGCTGACAGTTACCTTTGCCGACAACGGCATCGGTTTTGACCCGAAATACGAAGGCAAGATCTTCCAGCCGTTTGAACGGCTGCACCGCGATGAGGAGTACCCCGGCATAGGAATGGGATTAGCCAAAGTCGTTCGCATTGCGGAACGACATGGCGGCGGGGTTTCCGTGATTGCCCAGGAGGGAGTTGGCTGCACCTTCTCCCTAGCGATCGGCAGACAAGGTCCGATGTCCGACGCTCCGAAGCGGTTTTAGTCGTGATAGCGCAGAGTTTGTGGCACGTTTATTGATTTTTGGAGGCGAATATCACGAGACGAGCTTCCTACTCGGATCTCGTACTCTCCCTTTTCTGAAACCCACATCTGACTTGCCGAATCGTAATAGGCGAACGCGGAAAAATCAAGCAGTAAGGACACTGAGGCTGTTTGCCCCCTCGCCAACAACACCTTTTTGAAGCCTTTCAGCTCTTGGACCGGCCTCCAAACTGACGAGCCCTTTGCGGACACATAAACCTGAACCACTTCAGCGCCGTCGATCTTGCCGGTGTTGGCAACATCAAATTGCACATGCGCAGCGAAGCCGTGCTCCTGGTATCCGGTCACGTCAAGATTCGAGTAGGCGAACGTGGTGTAGGACAGTCCGAAACCAAAGGGGAACTCTGGCTCCAGCTTTTGGTCGTCGTACCAACGATATCCAACTTTCAATCCTTCTTCGTAGTGCTCAACCCCGTTTGCGCCTGGGTACGACTTGAAATGGCTCGTCGGCGTGTCCTCAAGCCGCTTAGGGAAAGTGCATGGGAGTTTCCCGGATGGATTCGCGGCTCCGGTGAGCAGACGTGCGACGGCGTTTCCTGACTCTGCCCCTCCGTACCAAGTCTGCAGAACTGCAGGAACCTTGCCGATCCATGCTCCCATTTCAACGGGCGATCCAGAAACCATCACCACAACGGTGTGCTTGTTGACGGCGGCAACCGCGGCAATCAGTTCGTCTTCACCGGCAGGAAGCTTCATGTTCGGTCTGTCCGAACCCTCGGTATCGTAATCGTGGTTGAGGCCTGCCACGATGATGGCAAATTCGGATGCGCGCGCTGCCGCGACAGCTTGGCGGATGAGGTCATGGTCGACAACTGGAGCCGGGGAAGGCTGTCCTCGCCGCATCCGACGCGGGATCCTGTAGCCGGCTGCATAAGTCACGGTGACCTTGTCGCCCAACTCGCGAGTGAGGCCTTCCAAAATTGGCACCTCATAGAATGCCTTTATGCCAGAACTCATGCCTCCAGACGCAAACTTCTGATTGGCATTTGAGCCAATGATGGCGACAGAGTGAATTTTTGCGGTATTCAGGGGCAGAGTGGCACGGTCATTCTTCAGCAGGACGGACCCATCCTCCGCCACTTTCCTAGCTGTCATCTGATGCTGTCGAGTGTTGTAGGAGCCTGCGGGCTTTACATCTACTCCATGGGTCGCAATGAGCACTCGAAGTACGCGCGAAACTTTTTCATCCAGCTGGTCGATTGAGTAGGTGCCCGCCGCGATTCCTGCTCCAAACGGACCGGCCAGATAGTTTTTGCCGTAAGGACCCTCCGTCCCCATCTCCAAATCGAGACCTCCTCGAACGGATCCATCAGTCGAGTGTGCTCCTCCCCAATCGCTCATCACGAGGCCCTGAAATCCCCAATCCTTTTTAAGGATGGAGTTGAGCAACAGGCTGTTCTCGCAGCAGTAGGTACCGCGAAATTTGTTGTAGGCACCCATCAGGCTAAGCACGTGTCCCTGCTGGACGGCTGCCTTAAATGCAGGAAGGTAAATCTCGTAAAGGGTCCGGTCGTCCATTTGGACATCAATGGAGTTGCGCTGGATTTCCTGGTTGTTTCCCGCAAAGTGCTTGACGCACGAGGCCACGCCTTCTCCCTGCTGACCTTGGATGAAGCCAACCGCCATCTGCCCAGCCAAATACGGATCCTCCCCCATGTACTCGAAATTTCGGCCATTAAGCGGGGTTCGCATGATGTTCACACCCGGACCAAGCATGATGTTCTTGCCTCTCCAAAGGGCTTCCTGTCCGATGGTTCGACCGTCTGCTGCCGCCAGATCAGGGTCCCAGGTTGATGCCAGGCAGATACCCACCGGCATGGCGGTGGAGAAATCATCCGTTCTTCCTGCCGCATTCCAGGTATCGGGACCGATCTCCTCTCGCACTCCGTGAGGTCCGTCCGACATCCAGAGGGGGCCAATTCCTAAACGCGGAACCCCAGCGGTGGAGAACTTGCTGGCACCGTGAATCAGTCCGAGCTTCTCTTCTGTGGTCAGACGAGTCAAGAGATCCTTCACTCGAGTGTCAAGACTGACGGATGGGTCGCGAAAGGAAGGAATGACCTGAGAAAAGGTTGGACTAACTGTCAGACAGAAAATCGACGCAGCCAGCAAACATCGGGAGCCACGGGAAGAATTCATGTTCCCTCAAAGCTTAGCGCGAATTAAGGAAATGGGGCGGGTAATGGGAATTGAACCCACGGCCTCCTGAGCCACAGTCAGGCGCTCTAACCCCTGAGCTATACCCGCCATTCAGGGACCTGAATTGTGACTCAAAATCGCTGAAAATTGCCACGATCACCAGCTTGGCATCCAGTTTATGTTTGGGGAGCAGGGCGTCTGGACGTCTGATTCTCGACTGGGACAGCTAAACTGTGGCGTGGCGGAAGTGTTGATTGCCCTCGGATCGAATGTCGGCGACAGCCTGAACAATCTTCGAGTCGCGGCCAAAATGCTGGAGCGCGAGTTTGGACCCCTGATGGCGAGCCAGATCTACCGAACCGCGCCGATGTATGTGGAGGATCAGCCGCCCTTTCTTAACGCCGCCGTTTCGTGCTCGTCTCTGCAGAGTCCAAGATCGGTCCTGGCGACGCTCAAGCGCCTTGAACAGGAAATCGGCCGAGCCCCACGAGAGAGAAATGGACCGAGAGAGATAGACCTAGACCTTGTGGCGTACGGACGGTTATCGTATCAATTCATGGAGGACAACATCCTGAAACTTACGGTGCCCCACCCAGCCATTCCCGAGCGACGATTTGTACTCCAGCCTCTCAACGATATCGTTCCCAATACATTGATTCCGGGCCTTGGGGTTGTCTCAGACCTCCTTGCCCGAACGGAACTTCAGCGCGATCACGTCATCACCCTAAGCGATGCCCTTCTTTAGATATAGTGTTGCAAATAAAGACGGACAACTCCTAACCGGCACTTTGCAGGCGGCGAATCGCGATGCCGCTTCCAGCGCTCTGGTCAGTGCGGGCTACATCGTGCGTGAGGTGCTGGAGCAGGGGCCACAGTCACCGATCCCTGCACCGGCACCACGCGTACCCGCTCCTCAGGTTCTTTTGCAGGCGGCGGCTCCAAGTATCGCCCGACCGGTGCCGCATCGAGCGCCAGAGATACGCGGCAATATCTCGATGGGTGCGCCAGGTGCCCCATTCAATCAGGCAGATGTCGTCAAGACGAAGCGCGGAAAGGATCGAGACCTCTTCTTTTTGTTTTCGCAGTTGGGCAGCTATTTTCGTAGCGGCATGAATCCCGCTCAGTCACTGACTGACCTCGCCTCCCGCACGCCAGAGCGGTATCGCGATTCGCTGTTTCGAGCCGCCGCCAAGGTTTCTGAGGGCGGTCGGATGAGCGACGCGCTCGAAGCCTATCCATACCTCTATCCCCCCGACGTAATCGGCACAATTCGAGCCGGCGAAACTGCAGGCTTTCTTCCTGAGGCTATGGAAGAAGTCGCCGACAAGATGCAGGGATCGGACCGCCTCAAGAAGCGCCTGTTCTACTATCAGATCGTCTTTGCCGCGACGTTTGGAATCACACCGCTGATCTTGGCAATTGTTGACGGCAGCCTGGCTTCCATCAAAACCCAGGATGCCGCTGGGGGCAGCCTTCCGCCGGTTGCGACGCTTGCGGCAGCAGCGTTCAAAGCCTTGCTAGCCGTCCTTCCGCTCTCTGCCTTCATCTTCCTTGTGGCTTGGGGGCTATCGGCTTGGGTCAATTCAATGCCGATGCGGCAGTTTCGGCACAGCCTAATCATGCGCATTCCTGTTATCGGGGGGCGAGCGTCTGCAGAATCGATGGCACGCTTCACGTGGGCGTTGGCAATGGTAAGTCGTGGGGGGCTTTCCCCACAGAACACGTTCCTTCTTGCCCTCGAATCGGTACCCAACCTAGCGATTCGCCAACGACTTGCGGAGCAGGGCCGGCAGATGACGGAATCTGACAAGCTTTCCACCTCTCTGCGGAATGCGGGCGTGCTTCCTCCTGAGTTCGGCGATATCGTCCAAACTGGAGAAATCACCGGAGATGTCCCGCGAGCATTGGATTCCGTGCGAAAGGCGACTGATGCAGACTTCCGGGCAAAGGATGAAACCGCGGCCAGGCGGGCTGGCTTTATCTTCCTGGGACTTCTCGCAGTCGTCGTGACCGTCCTTGCAGGATGGTTGCTGACTCGATACTATTCGCGCCTCATTCCCACCATTTTGGGAGAGTAAGCTCCCTGCATGGCTGACTTCCAAATGCTCGCCACAGGGTTCCAATACGACGCTTGGGCGAATCTTCGCTGGCTAGAATGCCTTGAGGCGAAGGGATTCCCGCAACCTGAAACCGGGATTTTTGAGCACATTCTTTCTGCAGGATCTGTTTGGTACCAGCGGTGCTTGGGGTTTTCCCCTTTGGCGTTCCCTGAAATGGAACTTACCAGGGAAGCAATCCAGATTGCGGCCGATAAGTGGGTTGCACTAATGGAATCCCTTCCAGAGGACCGCGTCGTGGAGTATCGGAGAATTTCAGGAGAGCCGCTCAGCACAACCCTCAGCGAAATAGTGCTTCACGTCCTGAACCATAGCACCTATCATCGAGGAGAACTCCGAGGATTGTGCCTCCTGCATGCGGATGAGGAGTTTCCGGAGACAGATCGCATTCTGTTCAGCTTGACTACATCCTAAACAGGACAACTGAACGAATTCAGCGTATGGCGAGTCCTAACCCCAATTCACCGTAGAATGGAGTGCTTTCTGACCGTAAAGACAAAGTGGAGAACTGCTGAAGATGCCAACCTTTGAATACCAGGCTCTGTCTGCCGATGGCAAAAATGTGACGGGAGTGGTATTCGGCGCATCGCTAGATCATGCCGTGCAGGATCTCAGCGGTAAGGGGCTGAAAGTTTCTCACATCGGGCTGGCTTCCGGACTCGGTGATCCACTCGCAGGAATGGCTCCCGCACCGGCTAAAAAGCAATCTGGGAATGAAACTTCCAACACCGAGCCGTCTGCTGTCCCACCCGGCTCAGCAGTGGGTGGACCACCCATCGAACAGCGATCCTACATGGCCACCAGTGTTGTTGGACCGCTGGTTGGTAAGGTTCCTCTCACCGTCCTTCAATTCTTCTTCCGTCAATTGGCCACCATGCTGGATGCCGGCGTTCCGTTTGTCCAATCCTTGGAGACGCTTGGCGGACAGACTCGCGACGCTAAGTTCAAAGAGATTGTGGTGGAGCTGAAGGGCCACGTTGAAGCGGGTCGGCCCATGTCGGCAGGAATGCAGCGATATCCCGAGGTGTTTCCTCCCGTCATCCTGAGTCTGGTTAGGGCGGGCGAGGAGGGTGGCTTTCTCGATAAGGCTCTCGCGCAGGTGGCAGACTACATCGAGAGGGAAGTTGCCCTTCGAAACCTCTATAAGCGCGTCACCTTTTACCCAAAGCTTGAACTCGGAGCTTCCGTCGTGATCATCATCGCGGCAAACTATATCCTCGCGTCGCTTCACGGAAGCTTCCGTCTTTGGTCTCCTTTGACGACGCCTGCAACCTGGATTGTGCTGACGCCGATCCTTGTAGCCTGGTTTCTGTTCAGCCGAGTCGGGCTGGCGAATTCGAGGGTCAAGTACAACTATGATGCCGTGATTTCCAACACGCCGTACCTTGGCGGCATCATGCGGCAGCTCGCGATGGCCAAGTTCGGACGTGCGGTCGGTGCCCTCCACCGCGGCGGCGTACCGATGACCCGAACAGTGCAGCTGGCAAGCGATGCATGCGGTAATGAGTGGCTGCGCTCGCTGATGAGCCCGGCAGCTAAAGAACTCGAATCTGGCGCAGGAATTACCGACACCCTTCAGGCGACGGGTGCCTTCTCCCCCATCGTGATGAACATGGTCGCCACCGGAGAACACACCGGCAACCTTGACAAGATGGTCGACAAAATGGCCGACTTCTACGAGGATGAGGCGGAGACGAAGGCGATCCAACTCGCCAAAATCGTGGGACTCTGTATCACCCTGTTGGTTTGCATCTACATCGGCCTGATCATCATCAATTTCTGGACCGGCTATGGCCAGAGCGTGAAGCCAGAAGGGTAAGCGAGCGATGGCGAACACCTACTACGACGACCTCGGGATCAAGCCAGATGCCACGAAGTCGGAGATCAAGTCCGCCTACCGAAAACTGGTGCTTCTGCACCACCCTGACAGATCGAAGGATCCTCGTTCGAAGGCGATTTTCTTGAGGATTCGAGAGGCCAATGAGGTCCTTGCCGACCCTGAACAGCGACGCCTGTACGATGCAAAGCTTGAACTCATCGCCCGGCGGCTTCGTGAAGACGCTGAGAAGCGTGCCGCTGAAGAAAAGCGAAAAATAGACGCCCAGCGAAAACAGGAAGAAAGAAAGACGACTCCGTCTGGAGCCACCGTTGCAGAAGAGGTTCTGAGGCTTCAGTCTCTCTACGGAAGCGGGCGCCACAGCGAAGCGGAGAAGCTTGCTCACGCGATTCTGCAGGTAGACCCGCGGCAGGCAATACCCTACGCTGTGATCGCAGACATCCTCCGAGCGAGGGGATACATGAATGAAGCGGGCAAGATGTATGCCTACGCGGCACAGATGGACCCATCCAACCCTGTCTATCAGCGACGGTACGAACAGTTGCTGAGCAGCAGTCGAGTGGTGACCAAAAACGGGACATACAAGATTGAGGCGGTTGAGCAGAATTACAAAGCTCCCACGATTGGAGCCGCTTTTGTCGTTGGCTGTGGGCTTGTGGTCATGTTCAGCCCAGAACACATCGGCATTGTTGGCTTGCCAATGGTTTCCAGTTGGACGCTGGGACTTATCTTCATGCTGTTCCTTTCTGGAGTCTGCCTAGGTGCTTCTCTCGCAGTAGGAAATCTGTTGGATCGGTTTGGCCTCATCGCTAGCAGTGCCACGGGCCGCTCCAGCCCAACCGCCATTCTTGGACTTGTTGCGGTCGTGAATTTTTGGGTGTCCGCGTTGTTGTATGTGATGATCGCGATCGGTTTGAGGGCATTCAACTACTCCACCACAAGATTGATGATGGGTGTTGGTGCTGCAACTCTGTTTATGGCTGCGGCGTGCCTTCCCTCAAAGGTTTTGATCCCAAGCCAAACCCTGCTGTGGGGCGGCAATCTGATCTACATCGGTGGTCTGGTGGGATGGATGGCTGTCGACTCAATGCGAGGTGCCGAATGAGCTGCCCGTCGCAGTCTCCGGAAAGCTTGCAATATGCAAAGTCTCAGCACTTTCCCACCCTGATCGCAACGAATTGGGCGTAAGTTGTGACCATTAATAGCGTACAGATCTTTACGTTTGCTAGGATGATAGATAGCTACCGTGAGGGTGTGCGACCGATCACCTCAGGAATTCACTCATGAAAACTCGACTTCTTCCGCTTCTCTGCTTGGCTGCACTTGGCCTTAGCGCCGTGGCCAGCGCAGATCGCGTCTACTATCTGGTCGGACTGAGGCACGTGTACTCGGTTCCAGTGTTCCCGGATACGCACGAACTTGATCGCCAGGCCATTGAAGAGGACTACTCTGGAGCGGTGGCTCAATCTCAGAAGCAGTACGACGCGGACATGGCTTCTATTCACGATGAAGAGGCGAAAGATGGTGGAAACATTCACCAAGTAGACCGGGACGCCGTGCAGGAGAATCTTGAGAAGGGGATTGCGGACGCCGCCGAGAAGCGTGACGCAGACTTGGGCAGCCTGTATCCCCAGGTCGATGATGTTCGACGCTTCCACTCAGAATTTAAAGTCGATCAGGATGGACCCTACAAGGTTATTGGCATCGATACAGCACCGTCTGGCGAATATGTGAACGTTGTTTACTATCGGCCCTATCCTGCCTACGTTGAGCCATGTCCCTACGGCTGGTATTGGGGGCGCCCCTATGCCTACAACACGTGGGGAGTCCAGATTGGAATCTGGCACTCGACGTGGATCACCATTGGCTGTCCGGTTTACGAACCGATGTATTACGGCGGAGTCATCTTTGTCATCGACGCCCCAATTCGGACCGAGGTGATCTGTACACGGGACCGATGGGTTGGCGGCTACCCTCCTCACATCACGGAAAGACAGCGCAGAGAGCTTTATGCTCATCGCGACACGCAGGAGCGGTCTCACTACTATGATCGCGCTCGCAACATTTCTCAGTCGGCAGGTGGCGTTAAGCTTCGGGCACCACTCGCACCTCCAGTGACCCGAACCGGAGCCATCGTGGCACCAGGGCTTTCTCCTTACAGCCATCGCATTCCGGGTGGAATCGGAGGTGGATCCAACTCCACGTCCTCCTACAGCCACACGGCAACTCCCGGTGGAACAGGTACCACGCGCACCGGCACGTCTCGATACAGCAGAACCAACGGTGGCTCAACAGTCGGCGGAACTTCTTCGAGCGGATACAGCCGATCCGGTTCAACAGGCTCCACGCCCGGCGGGGCAACGACGGGCACGAGTCGATACAGCCGATCCACTGGATCAACCGGGACCAGCTCAGGCAGTTCAACTTCTTCGACTGGAAGTTCGACTGGAAGATATAGCCGAACAACTGGAGGCTCCTCCACCACAAGCAAGACTGGTTCATCGAGCAGTACAACAGGCTCGACTGGCTCGCGGTATGGTCACTCCACATCCGGAACCGGGTCATCCACGAAAACCGGTAGCGGGTCCGGCTCTTCAACCTCGGGATCCAAATCTTCTGGGTCAACCAGTTCTGGGACTTCCGGGAACCCAAAGAAGCCCGGCGGAAACTAACACGAGGTCCTGTGAGCTTCGACCATGAGATTGTGCTTGGAGCTCACAGCTATTTCGTTTAGAATGAACGCTGCATCTTAAGCGATCTCGCTAAACAAATGCCTTAGCCTCGAACATCCATTTTCATCAGGAAATCTATGCACTGGAGCATCGCGTGAAACTTGGTCTGGCAGTCCTTCTTACGGCCTTGTGCGTGTCTTTGACCGCCAAGGCATCGGCATCGACTCAATACTATTTGGTCGGGCTTCGGCATATTTATATGCTCGACAACTGGCCGGATCCCTATAGTGATCAAAGGCAGGGGCTGGAAGAAGATTTTGCAGCGGCTGTGGATGCCGCTCAGGCTCAGTACGATGCCGACATGAAGTCCATCCGCAAAGAAGAAAAGGCGGATAGCGGCAAAATTCATCGCATTGACCGTGATGCAGTTCAGCAGAACCTTGAGCAGGACATCGAAGTAGCCGCGGAAAAGCGCGATGACGGACTCAACAAGTACTACGCCGAGTGCGACTACCTCCGGGCGGACCACCCAGAATTCGAGGTTGATCAGGATGGTGCCTATCAGGTCATTTCATTCGACTTCAACGAAGACGGTGATCCTGTGGATGCTTCGTTTTGTCTCCCTTATGAAGCCGATGTCGCTCCGTGTCCATTTGGCTGGGTCTACGGCCGGGTCTACACCATTGTCAAGTACCGGCAGATGCTGCACATCCGCCATTTGAATTGGGTGCACGCCGGTTCGCCTCCGTTTGGCGTGCTGTCATTCAACAAGAACGTTGTCACCGTGACGGGACCGGTTCGCACAACGATTATTGCCAACAAGAGAACCTGGAATTACGGTCGACCGCCGATTGTTTCGGACGTGGATCGAAACCTTGCAAAAATCAGCGTGGAGCTTCAAAGGAAGGCTGGTTTGCGGACTCGACAAGAAGAGAACCTTGACCAGCAACAAGAAAGGATCATCACCGTTGGCACTGTCTCAAGGTTTATCAAACCGCCGGGACTGTCAATTCGGGTTGCCTCAAACTCGAGCCGATCTTCCACGGAATCGGATTCAACAACTGTTCAAGCAGTGAATCACGCCCGATCAGAGTCGGGTGGTCACCCCGTTTCCAAAGATCCGACCGGAGACAAAAAAGATTCTCAGAAGAGCACTGAGCCGGACAAGCAAAAGCAAAGGGATCAGGAACAGCAGCGAAATCAAGAGAAGCAGCGCGAGCAGGAACGACAGCGCGAGCAGGAAAGGCAACGAGACCAGCAGCGTCAGCGCGAACAGGAAAAGCAACGAGAACAAGAACGTCAGCGTGAGCAAGAAAGGCAACGAGAGCAGGAGCGCCAACGAGAACAAGAGCGCCAGCGCGAACAGGAACGACAAAGAGAGCAAGAACGCCAGCGCGAACAAGAGAGACAGCGTGAGCAGGAACGACAGCGCGAGCAAGAGCGCCAGAAAGAGCAGGACAAGGATAAGAAGTCAAAGGGCGGCGGATAATATTCCGCATTAAATTCTCAAGATTCTTGTTGGCATACCTACAGTTGTTGGTATAGAATACACCTACAACTGTAGGTGTAAGAATGAGCGACCCCCAAGACATGCCGAGCCTCTCTGAGGCTCAGATGGAAATCATGAATATCGTCTGGGACCGCCCAGACACGACGCTGGGCGAGATCTGGCTGGAACTTCATTCGAAGCGGTCCATCGCTCGCAACACCATCCAAACGCTTCTTTCGCGCTTAGTCGACAAAGGTTGGCTTGTGTATCGAGCGGAAGGGAAGATCTTCCACTACCGAGCCGCGGTTCCGAGAGAGAAGACGATGACCCATGTGGTCAATCGACTGGTGGAGACCGCATTCAACGGCTCCGCAGAGGGGCTCGTAATGGCCCTACTCGATGGTCAAGATTTAGACGCCGATGAGGCCCAACGAATCCGTGCCCTCATCGATCGGGCGCAAGCGGGGCAGAAATGACCGTTCTGCAGCAGCTCTACCCCGGAGACGAGGTTGCCTCGTTCGCCATTCGTGTCTTGCTTGAGGTCTCTTCGGTCACGTTAGCCGCCTTGCTGTTTGCGAGGGCGTTCGCTCGCAAGAATCCGGCGCTCCGACATGGAGTTTGCGTCTGCGCTCTCTTCTGCGTCCTACTGGCACCTATCTCCACGATGGCTCTTCAGAGGGCAGGTTGGCGAACCTTCCAGATTCAGTTGGACCACGAGACCGCGGCCCTGCCCGGTTCAGAATCGCTTCCGCGCATGGAAGTCGCGGCTCGCCAAGTTCCGGCTCAGCCGTTCTGGTCGATCGAGCGTGCTCGGTCTGCAGCCAGCGCCACGCTTTTAGTGTGGATTTTGGGAACTGGGGTCCTGCTGCTTCGCCTCATTCGAACCGCCACCAAAGTGAATCGCCTGCGCCGGGCATCCTACACAGTGGAAAGTGAGAAAGTCGCCTCGGTGATGGATGAACTTACTCAAATTGACGGACTCCCTGCGGTGCCGGTTCGCTATTTAAAGCGATTGCACAGCCCGGTTGTAATTGGAACATTGCGCCCAAGCGTGATCTTGCCTGAAAAGCTGGTGAACCAATTGGACGATGCTCAGCTGAGAAGTGTGCTTGCCCACGAGCTCGCCCACGTTCGCAATCGGGATCCCCTTATCGGCTTTATCCAGAGGGTAGTTGAGGCAAGTTACTGGCCCCACCCACTCGTTCACTTGCTGAATCGCGACTTAGTGCGCGCGAGGGAAGAGGTTTGCGACAATGCCGCTTTGCACAGCACGACAGCTCCGCAATACGCCGAGACGCTTCTATGTGTAGCGCTCGGGATGAAGCCTGGCTCCCTTCCTTCGGGAGCAATTGGATTGATGACGCCACCTTGGAAGCTTGAAGAGCGGGTGAAGGGCCTGCTCGACCCACAACGGAGACTCACTACAAAAATGAATACCAGACACCTCGCCTTGATGACCGTTCTACTCGCTGCCGGCACCACCGTTATCGCTGGCACTCGAGTTGTCGCCGCGCCGACCCCGCAACAACAAGAAACAGTTGAGCTAACCACTCACGTGAATTCAAAAACTCATTCGGTATCGGTCACTGCCGTTAAGACGAAGAAGGTATCTCCAGCGCCAAAGCAGATCAAGGTCATGGTCTACGCTCACCCTGTGATGACCAAGAAGACGCCAGAGACATACAGCGTGACGTCCAGGCAAGACGGCAAAAACCGGTTTTATTCAATCACCACTGAAGCGGTGAAGTCAGAGGACAAAATTGTCCGAGACCTTCCGCGAACTCAGGAAATCAAAACGATCACCACGACAACGACCGAGGGCGGCAAACAGAAGGAGACTACTGAAACGATCACTGTGGAAAGCACCAGCAACGTGGATCTGGCAAAAGTCGTCGATGCTCAGGCGGGGACGACCATCACCACAGAACCGATCAAAGGTCGAATCGTCGAAGTTGCCAAGACGAGCCCAGAGAAGACTGAGCATGCTCAGAAGACATACAGAGTGCTGGTGAAGGGCGAACCAGCATCGAGATATGAAACTCTGTATGTAACGGACGTTCACCAGCTGGGAGATGCCAAGCGTATTAAGTTGCTGCAAGGTAAAGCAGTCAATTCAGACCTTAGAATTAAGCTCGCCGATGACATTAACAGGGAAGTCATCCTCAAGATGGATGCCAAGGCAGCAGATAATGGGCAGGCGGTCACGGTGTTAACCAATGCCGAGGATGCCAAAATTGCCGACGATATCCAAATTGCCTATGCGACCGAACCGGGTAGCAAGGTCACCCAGGCGATCCCGTTCAGGGTCACTCGTCCCAGCCAAAATCCCACAACGGTCTATATCCAAGGTGGGAAAATCAAGGTCGTGGGGGATAGGGTCAACGTGGTCTACCTCAATCCACAACCAAAGAAGACAACCCCTTCCAAGGCAAAGAAGCCCAAAGCAAAAGGCTGATTTCCGAGCTCAAGAGGGCATTGCAGCTCGCGGCGAGTCATTCGCGGCGGGCTGTAATGCTGTGTAGTCCCTTCGCCTGTAATAGATTCTAGGGACACCAATCCGCCCAAATGGGCCCCTCACAACTGCCATAATGAGATGTAATGAAGGTCAGCATCATTGGTGGCGGAGGTCGCGTTGGTTCGGACGCAGCCTATGCACTGCAATTTGGCGGCGTCGTTCGGGAAATAGCCCTCGTGGATATGAATGGCGAAATGGCGGCGGGCGAAGCACTCGATCTGCGTCACGGTGCATCGCTGACCTCAAATCAGACGTTTACGAGCTCTGACGAGTATTCGATTGTCAACGGTAGCGACTGTGTAGTCGTTACGGCTGGCCTTCGACGTCGTCCCGACGAAACTCGCCTTGAGCTGGTGAATCGAAACGTAAGTCTTTTCAAGGGAATCCTTGAGAATCTCAAGACGGTAAAGCTGAATGAGGGAGCAACGATCTTGGTCGTCAGCAACCCTGTGGACATCCTCACGCACCTTGCTGCGCAGGCGGAAATCGTTCCGCAGCAACAGGTACTCGGACTGGGCACCGTGCTGGACACATGCCGATTCCGATCGCTCCTGGCCGATCACTTTAAGGTGAACGCAACGGACGTGAAGGCTTTGATCCTGGGCGAGCATGGAGATTCGATGGTTCCGATTCTCTCATCGGCAACTGTCTCTGGGATACCTCTAAGTTCCTTGCCGAACTATGAGGCTGAGATTGACGGCGTTTTCGACTTCACTCGCAAATCGGGAGCAGAAGTTATTCGTCTGAAGGGAGGAGCTGGGCGAGCCGTCGGTGTTTCAATAAAGGAAGTTGTGGAAGCAATTGCACTGAACACTGAGAAGGTTTTGCCCGTCAGTTCTTGGCAGAAAGGGGCGCTCGGTATTTCCGACATCTCACTGTCGCTTCCAACCAAGGTTGGTCGCCAGGGAGTTTTGGAAGTTATCGAACCCGTTGTAAACGAAGTGGAAAGGGAAGGTCTGCACAAATCAGCACAGTCGCTGAAGGACGTCCTCGCTCAGATTAGCTAAGTTAAAGAAAACTAATCTGGTGGGGTCGGTTGCGGATAATAATCGCATCCGACCCTTCATTTTGTTAAACAATGCGTCCTTTGACCTAAAAGTTTTTAATATTGGAACCCTGCGGGCTCTTCCAACGATAAAAGCAAAGCAAGACAATAGAAAGGACGCAAGAAGATGAGAATCACGGACTACGAAACCAACAGGAGCTTGAATGACATCGGTGTATTCCTAACACACGATGAAGTTGACGAGCTCTGCGCCTATCTGCAGATGATGCAGCGGCGACCGGACGTCCAGAGGATTCATCTCAGTGAAGTCCTCGGAAGTCACTTAGAGAAAGAAATCACCGTCGGAATCGACGAAAGGGTTAGCTTGGTATGAAACAGAATCAACTTATAGACATCAATCAATCGGAGACAGCGGTCGCCTGGGCATTGGACCAGGCAAAAAGAGGCGACCGCGAAGCGCTGCGATGGTTGCAAGACAGACGTCTAGAAGGCAATGGAGCCGCGTCTCTCGCACTCGTCGAACTAGCGATTATGGAGCTCGGATCCGAGTTCGCCGTAAGCCTCGTTTAGTCAACTTAAAGGCCCGTTCCGCATATCGCGGGACGGGCCTCTCTATTTATTTGGATCCACGGGTTGCGCGGGCTACCACTTGATGACGTTGGCGCCCCAGACAAGTCCTGCACCAAAACCAACCGTGAGAACATTCATTCCCCTTTTGAGCCTGCCTTCCTGCTCGGCTTCGTAAAGGCCCAGCGGAATCGATCCAGCGCTGGTGTTTCCGTACTTGTGAACGTTGAGAAATACCTTTTCCGATGGTAGGCCAAGTCGCTTTGCCGCGGAGTCAATGATTCTTAGATTTGCCTGGTGTGGCACAAAGAGGTCAATGTCCTCAGGGGTCATGTGAAGCTTGTCCAGCACCTTGCAACAGGCGTCGCCCATTGCCTGGACAGCGAACCTGTAGACTTCGGCACCCTGCATCGTGATGGTTTCTTTTTTGCCCACCGACTGAGGACTGCCGTAGGGGTAGCGGGAGCCGCCGACATCGATACAGATGAACTTGCCGCCGCTTCCGTCCGACATCAGCACGGTGCCAAGAAGTCCACGGTCGGTATCCTCTTCTGCGCTTAATACAACGGCCCCGGCACCGTCTCCGAAGAGAATGCATGTGGAACGGTCCGTCCAATCAACCTGCTTGCTGAGGGAGTCCACTCCAATAACCAGCGCGTGGTCTACTTCGCCAGCCTTGATCATCGCCGCCGCATTAGACATCGCGTAGATGAAACCGGCGCAGGCGGCGCTGACATCGAAGGCTCCCGCGTGCTTTGCGCCAATCTGGTCCTGCACCGTGCAGGCGGTCGACGGCCAGATATAGTCTCCCGAAACCGTGCCGCACAGAACGAGTCCGATTTTCAAGGGGTCAATGCCAGATCGCTCAATCGCTTCCTGTGAGGCTTTAAGCGCGAGCCAGCCCGTTGACTCGATCGGACCATCACAGACGCGCCGCTCTTTGATGCCGGTTCGCTGAACGATCCATTCATCACTCGTATCAACGATCTTCTCCAGATCCGCGTTCGTGAGCACTTTGCTCGGGACAGCATGTCCGATAGCTTGGACGACGGCGTTTCTACTCATGGGTGGATCCTAATTCGTTGCTGACTGATTCGCGGATGGTTTCAACAAGTTGCCCTTGAAGAGCCTTTTCCGTCATCAAAAGGGCGTTCTTGATCGCCTTGGGACTGCTTCGCCCATGGCAGATCATGCATAGGCCGTTAAGGCCCAGAAGTGGGGAGCCACCTACTTCCGCATAGTCCATCTGCTTGCGCAACGGGCGGGTTACCTTTTTGACGGGCCAATACAAAAGCTTCGCGGGCATGCTGGTTGGGACTTCGTTCTTGATCGAGTCGACGATGAGCTCGGCTAGACCCTCGAGCGACTTCAAGACGATATTTCCGACGAACGCATCGCATACGACTACGTCCGTAGGCTTCGAAAGCATATCTTTGCCCTCAACGTTGCCTGCAAACCAAGGGTGCTGCTCCAAAAGGCTGTAGGCTCGCTTTGCGAAGGCGTTTCCTTTTCCGGGTTCTTCGCCTATATTTAGGAGCTGAACCTTCGGATTCTGCCTTCCCATGATCTTCTGTGCGTAAGCCCGACCCATGATGGCGAACTCCACCAAGTGCTCAGGGTCCACATCGGGGCTTGCGCCTGCATCCAGGAGGACAAAGCCTCCGTGCTTGTTCGGGAGCTGACTGACGATAGCTGGCCTATGAACACCGTCAATCTGTCTCCACTGCAGCAGAGCCGTTCCAGAGGCAGCACCTGTGTTGCCAGCTGAGACCATTGCCTCAGCTAGCCCATCCTTTACAAGCTTCGCCGCCACCATCAAACTCGAATCTCTTTTGGAGCGATAGGCCTCCATCGGCTTCTCATCCATCTCGACGGACTGGGAAGCATGAACCAGTTCAAAGTTGGCGGGCAACTGGGCTGGCAGAAATTGGCTGAACTTCTTCTCATCGCCAACAAGAAGAACTTTTGACTTCAGTAGAGGTGCGGCTTCCAGAGCGCCTTTGACGATCGCTTCGGGTGCGTGATCCCCACCCATGACATCAAGCGCTATTGTCAATTCGAAGAATCCTCAGACTTCAACAGGTTTGAAAGGCCCTTGAATTCAGGGCGACCCGTCGATGGGAGCTGAATCTCGGCCCGTCGGCTCGCCGCCACCGGACATTCGCCTTCCCATCCGAATTCGCAAAGACTCTGCATCGGAAGGGAAAGAAGAAGAGCCTGCCTTAAGAGTTGCTCCACGATTAGCTGGTTTCCATCGAACAGTGGATAAGGCTCATCCGACACAACGCGGGCTAAATCTTGGGGGTTGAGCGAACTAGGAGTGCCTTCTACAGGGAACTGCTCATCCACCTCGAAATCGACATCCACCTCAAGTGGACCACTGCAGCGCGAGCACTCTAAGACCGCACGGGTGCTGAAAGCGCCTGAGATCAGGAGTATGTTCCCTGTGCTGACGGCCTCAAGGTAACCCTCCAGCGGTTTGAGCAGATCGACATCTGTCTCTTCCGGCAGTTCCGTTGAAATGTCGACCGCTAGCTCCCGTCCAGGATGCTGCAGCACATCATTGAGGTCGAGCAAGTCGTCTCGTTTCACGATGTGAGGCAGATTGTACCCGCCGGATGCCCACGGTTCCCGCGATGTTTGATTTGACCCAACAAAGGTAAATTGGATGGGACTGGGCCGGTGTTTCAGCTGGATCTTCACGGATATTCCCCTTAACAGGGATTGGAAGGAAGAATATGCAAGCAAAATGAGGGCATTGGAGCTTCCGGTGTGACCTTTTTGGTGCTGTCAAAGCGTCGAACACAAGGTTGGCTAAAATTGCTATACTGATCGGCAGCATGCCTGCCTAGATCGTCTGGTGTGTCCGCAGAGGTGATTGGATTTTGAGGAAATGGGCGTTTTTGTATTCTGCAGCGGCCTTAGCCGTAATCGGTTGTGGTGGTAGTGGCAATGGCAGCCACGCGACCAACACGACCGGAGGTGGCACTACTGGCAACACGGCAACTGTCGCAATTAAGCTGTCTAACCTGAGCACAAGTGCTCCGGGAAGCATTGCAGTTGCTTTTCTTACTGGACAGGGGCGTGCCGTCGGGGACCTGAGTGCCACCGTACAGCAGCTTCGCTTCTACGATCAGTATGGCGAAGTGACCAATCCGCTCGGCCCGCAGATCAGCTGCCCGCTGACCGGCTTCCAGAACAACATCGTCTACGTCTCTGTACCATTCTCGGGACAGCCGTCGCGATCGTTCTCAACCTTCAACTTGGACTTCCTCAACTTCCATGAGGAAACCGATAGTCCTGTAATGGGCGACTTCTCGGTGCTCCAAGAGCCAGCCGCACTTCCAAAAGGCTATCCGGCTTCAGTTCGGACCTTCCCAGGACGTGTGACCAGCCTCCCCGTTTTCATCGATGATTCGATGTTTACGGTTGATACGGTCAATCCGCTCCTCGTTGACTACAACGAAAGTCAATTCCTTCTTGCCAACGGCGCTACGTCCGCCAACCCAATGAAGGGATTCCTCAGCGACTTCGTTGCCTTTAACCTCAGCGGCTACACGAACACAGCTCTCTTGCCGACGCTTGCGGCTACGACCGGAATTGCCGGCGGTACCACAGCCGTCCGCGTGTTCTTCAGCGGAGACGTTTATGCGATCGCTGACGGATTTACGAGCGGTGCCAATTTCGAAGCGCTCACGCTTGACCCAACTCTGCCAATTGGTGGAGTTCTCGGATCAGCAGGAACGATCACAACCGGACCTACCGGCAGCCTGCCTCATGCGGGAACGTATTCGCTCCTCCAACTCAACCCAACGGACCTGACGCAGACCCTCAAGGTCGTGGCAGGACAGGGAATTTGGCGAGAGCACAAGACGGTCCTTCGACAGAGCAACGGTGCGGCACTGGGTGCAGGATCTTATGTGATCACCTTCCCAAGCAGCAACGACAACAACATGCAGGAGATGGTCGCATTCACTCAGGATGCGAACGCAAATATCTCTGCACTGTACTTTGGCTTTATCGATCTGGACGCACTGACGTTCAACCTGTATCCGATCGGAGACATCGTTAGCGGCTCAACCGCCGGTGGCATCGACGGAACCCTGGGTCAGTTGAATGACCGATACGGTCACGCAACCACATCGCCAGACCTCGTACACAGTGGAGCCTTCGCGTTCAACTCAAGCGATGGCTCTTCCGCGGCGGCAACTCAGGTTGGCTTCAAGAACGGTACGTTCTACGTCTTCCGACTGTAGTGCGAAGAATTCTCGCCGGTATCGAGACGGAGTATGGACTCCTAGTCGAGGGGCGGGACGCGCACGATCAGGTTGATGATTCAATGGCACTTGTCCGGGGTTACCCGGGCGAGTGCCATTTTGGTTGGGATTACCAGTACGAATCGCCTAGAGCAGACCTGCGCGGATTCAAACTCCC
Organism: uncultured Armatimonadota bacterium; assembly: GCA_903927025.1. Classification (GTDB taxonomy): domain Bacteria; phylum Armatimonadota; class Fimbriimonadia; order Fimbriimonadales; family Fimbriimonadaceae; genus Fimbriimonas. Next base: position 232,982 of record CAIYLG010000002.1, on the reverse strand, counting down.
CCATTTAGCCTTTGACCCTGAAGACGCTCGGTTTGATGAGGGACGCACTTACGGAGAGGCGCACGATGTGCGATCAGATCGCGTGCTCCCCAACGGCGCGCGATTCTACAATGATCATGGGCACCCGGAATATGCCACTCCGGAGTGCGAATCGATTTTTGAACTGGCAAAGCACGACTGTGCCGGAGAGAAAGTTGTTCTGCGTGCCGCCAAGGCACTAGCTTCCGCAACTGGACGCGAGGTGCGTGTCTACAAGAACAACACAGACTTTCACGGGGCGTCCTACGGAACCCATGAAAGCTATCTCGTGCCCAGGCAGCTTGGGTTTGAACGGCTGTTTCGTGACGTGCTCCCGATGATGGTCGTGCGGCAGGTCTTGGTAGGCGCAGGAAAGCTTGGGGCGGAAAAGGGAGCCTCCGCCGGATACCAACTGAGCCAGCGAGCAGATTTTCTCTCCGAACCTGCGAACGCGGAAACCCTCTACCGAAGACCGATCTTTAACACACGCGATGAGCCCCACTCTGACGCGAATCGATTTATTCGTCTGCACGTCATCTGTGGCGACGCAAACATGATCTCCGAGGCTACAGCCCGTAAGGCTGGCCTTATGAAGCTTGCACTGGCACTCTGCGAGCAGGGAGATGCGCCATTGTGGGCGTTTCGTGACCCCGTACGGGCATTTCAGGCGATAAGTCGAGATGAAACGCATCGCTTCGCAATTGAACTGGAGAAGCGAAGCTGGACCACCGCAGGTGAGATTCTCGAATCCTATTTCTCATCAGCGGAGCGATTCCTCGATCTCGATGAAGAGATGAAGTGGGTCATCGACAGCTCTCGCGCCCTTTTGGATCAGTTGAGCCGGGACTTCAATGAATTCAGTCGCCATGTTGACTGGGCTGCCAAATATGCGATGCTGAGTCAATTCGTGGAGCAGGAAGGCTGCCCGTGGAATGATCCATCTCTGCGGTCTTTTGATCTCGAATACCATAATGTTGATCCCGAAGAAGGACTTCATGCGGCCCTCGTGGAAATGGGAAGCTGCGTTGAGAACCCCACTGATGACCTGTTGGAAGACAGCCTCGAATCCGTCCATGAGGGCACGAGGGCGCTCGCAAGATCCATTGCCGTAAAGCGGTTCGGTGCCGAGTTGAAAGGCGTCTGCTGGCGGACGCTGACATTTAATGTGAATGGAGTCCCAGTTGAGCTCGATCTTCCGCCAAACGGGCAGTATCCGATGCAATTAGCTGAGGCGAAAGACGTAGGAACCTTTATCGAAATGTTGAGAGGTGTTCAATGAGTGATGGCGAAAGGCTAACAAAGCCGCTGACACGCGAGCCCGAGAAGAAATTGGGCGACGACAGCGGACCGAGTGCGCCAGATGTTCGAAAGCCGGAAGGGGGCAACGAACTGATGAGGCGAATGAAAAAGATCGACCCCGACCAAGCGAAGAAGTATCGCCAGCGGTCTGGCGAATGATCGCTGGGGGTCCACGTGAGTTTGCGGAACTAACCGGGTTCGGGGCAGATGCGGCCAGGTTTGGAGCTTCCGCAGATCCAAACTTTGAAGTTCACGGCACCACTGTGCTCTGTTTGAGATATGACCAAGGCGTTCTCACGCTTGCAGATCGAAGGGCCACGGCGGGAAACCTCATCATGTACGATCATGCTGAGAAGATCCTTGCGCTGGACGATTCAACGGTTGTCGCCATTTCGGGAGCATTCGCTCGCTCGATCGAGGTCTGCCGCTTTCTGAAGCATTCATTTAAATACTATCGACGCACGGTCCTTCACGAGATGTCGATGGATGGAAAACTCGCGGAAGTATCTAAGGCTCTTGCGGGCAACGCGCCTATGGCAATGCAGGGAATTGGCCTCTTCCTGCCTATTATTGCCGCCTACGACCGGAAGAAGGATGAGTTCGGTGTCTACTTCTTTGATGGGGCAGGAGCGCGATTCCAGAATGGCTCCTATGCTTGTGCCGGCTCAGGGTCGGAGCGGATTCGTGGAGTGTTTGAGTACATCACCCGGATAAAGGGCGGATTTGAGACGAGACCTCTTGAGGAAGTGCTTGCGGATGGGCTTCAGATGCTGGACATCGCGGCGGACCTGGACTCGGCTACAGGCGGATTCAATAAGATTTTGCCAATCATTCGAGTTTTGGACCGCGAAGGCAATCGAGAGATACCACCGGAACAGCTCAAGGCCGCCGTTAGAGCGGTCCTAAACCCAATATAAAAAAGTGGCTCCGAGCTTTTGCTCGGAGCCACTTTTAATTTGAGGGCGTTCGCTTAGAAGCGATAGCCGAGGTTGATCGTAATAGCATTGATGCTATTGCCACCAGCCTGGTCCGATACATAACCAGCCAATTCAGCGATAATGTTCGGGCCCAATTCCATGCCAAGACCGCCTCTCGCAGAGACTGCGCTGTAGGTGGTGTTGGAGATTGAAGACCAGGTAATGCCGAGACCGATGAAGTAATAGCTTCGTCGTCCGAGCGGGTTTGCACCGGTATAGAATCGCTGGTTGATTGCGATCGGATACGCGGTGACGGTGTTGAAGTTCTTGAAGAACGAATCGATGGAGAGATAAGTGTCTCCACCCTTCACCAGTGAGTTGTTGAAGTTGTACTCAACGCCGACGTTGGTGAAGCTGTTGGCCACATTGCTCAAGCTCTTGTCAATGGGAAGCGCCACACCCGCGCGGATGGTGAAATTGTTTGGGTAGGCGTCGATCGATGACGTCTGAGCGCCTGCAACGCAAGCCAAACTGAAAGCGGCTGCGACTGCCGCTGCCGAAATGGTTGTCCTCATAGTTGTTTCCTCCTGAAGTCCGGGCCGAGCGTTCGCTCGTTCCTTGAGCAGGTTCATTGTAGCCTGTCAGAACGAACTTGTCTACCGACCCATCTGCCTATAATGCATACCATGCCTCGGGTGAAGCTCGATCCGCAAAAGTGCGTGCTGACTATCATTGATATTCAGCCGACACTCACAAAGACCATCTTTGAGAGCTCTAGAGTTCTAGAGCGAGTTGCATTCCTTGCAAAAGTGGCAAACCACTTGGGAATTCCGGTGCTTACGACGGAGCAGAATCCGAGCCGAATGGGGAATACCTGCGACGAACTTCAGCCATTTTTGGATCCGACCGCCATTTACTCGAAAATGACTTTTAGCGCGGCTGGGTGTGAAGATTATCTGGCGAAGCTCACTGAACTCGGCCGCACTCAAGTGGTGCTGGTGGGAACGGAAACCCATATCTGCGTCAGTCTCACCGCCAACGATCTGCTTGATCGAGGCTTCGAAGTCGTCGTCTGCCCAGATGCAGTTTCCTCTCGAACCATGGAGCGGCACAAACTCGGAATGGAGCGAATCCGGGATGCTGGTGCAGTGCCAGCCCACTCAGAGTCAGTGGTTTACGAATGGGTGGGCTCTGCCGCGTCACCCGACTTCAAGCCGGTCCTGCAGATTGTTAAAGGGCTGTCAGCTGGCTAGCCTTCGATTCCCACTCAGAAAGGTAGCTGTCTAGGGATTCGAGCGCCGGTTGGATCATGAGCGGCTCAACCCCAGAGGACTCAAACTCCGCCCGCGGATAGCTAGTGAGCGCAGCTCCGGCGGCGTCCACGAGGTCGGCAAGTTTGCTGAGTTCAACAATCGCCATCTGTAGTCCATCCGCCGCCAATTCGTCGTCAACACCTGATTCGATTGTCGTGCCGCATTCTGCAACCAAAATGTCTTCCATGCGAAGATGTGCTGCCCGACTAATTCTCGACTTGAGCTCTGCCTGCTCATTCCAGACGAGGGCTGCCAGTTCATGTTCGGTTCGCTCCCATTGCTGGGCTGCCCGCTCAAGCAGTTCTAAAGATTCGGGAAGGATCACATGATCTAGGCCCACCGACCGGCGCGCCTCGTCCAACTGGCGAATCAGCTTCCAGCGTGTCTGGCCGATCAGAATTCGCTCCTGGGTCAACGCAGCCACGAGCGCTACTCCGAGAAACGTCCATCCCAGGCCGATCGCCAGCGTTCCAAGGCGCGTGAAGGAGTTGGCGAGCCAGCCGACAATGAGCATTCCAGCGCCAAGGCCAAATAGCAGTTGACTAGGTTCAAATCGCATCGGCAACGGTAGCGAGTGCCTTGAAATCGAGACGAATGAGGCCAAACATCGCGACCGAGCGCACGGCACCGTAGCGAAGATCTGGCCAACGATGGGAGGGCGAAATCCACGCTTCATAAGGTCTTACTACGAGTGTAACGCGCTCCGGGGATGCGAATGACGTTCACGAACCGTTCCGCGAGCTAAGAGCTACAATCCAGTAATGCGGCCCGATGAAATCTGGGAAGGGACAAGCCCATTTGAAACCGCCGCACGTACCGGGTTAACGCCCCTTTCATGGCTCTATGCCTTGGGTTGGCAGGGGTATCTGGCGGCATATCGATTCGGGTTCAAAAAGTCAAAAGCGCCGCATCATCCCGTGATCTGCGTCGGAAATCTGGTGACCGGCGGTAGCGGTAAGAGTCCTGTGACGCTCTACTTGGCCTCCTTGCTCCTGCAGATGGGGAAGAAAGTGGTGGTGGGATGCAGCGGATATGGTGCCGAACATTCGGCCAATGCTGAAATTGCACCTCAGGGTCCCTTGCCTGCGGGAACGTGGGGCGACGAGCCATCCATGTTTCGATGGCTTCTTCCGAGCGTTCCGTTGGTAGTGGGGCGCAATCGGGTGATGGCCGCAGAATTGGTTCATGCCCGCTTTCCAGATGCCATTCTGCTGATGGACGACGGATTTCAGCACCTCCCGCTGAAGAAAGACGCAACGCTTATCCTCGATGAAACTCCGATCAACTCGCGATGCATGCCCGCGGGGCCGTATCGCGAGCCGCGAGGAAATCGACGGCGCGCAGATCGGCGTATTCCCGATGACTTTCAAGTCGTGCGAGGTCCGCTGCGCATCGTGAATCCAGAAGGGGTCGAACAGAACCCAGAAGCCTATGCGGTCCTGTGTGCCTTGGGTCAGCCCCGCCGATTTCTGGCAGAACTAGCCTCACAGGTTCCCAATCATGCTGGAGAGACGCAGGCTAAGCTGTTGCCAGATCACGATAAGCTGGATGCCGTGGATCTTTTGGAGGGTCTCCCAACCGGCCTCCCCATCATTGTCACGGCGAAAGATTGGGTGAAACTAAAGGATCGGAATGATATTCACCAGCGACAAATCTTCATCGCGCTACAAAATATCAGGATAGAGCCACAAGACGCTCTGGAAAGTTGGTTGGAATCGGTTTGAAATGAGTAACTGGCAGAAAGCCCTTATCGAACGTTTCGGGCTCTCCGCCTTTCGCTTCGGCGAGCGGTACTTTGCCTGCAAGGATGTCGCTAAAGCGGAGAGGCGTGGGGAGGCGTTTGGCGACCTCACCTATCGTGTCCTCAAGAAGCGTCGTCTCAGAGCGATTTCCAATCTCCATATGGCATTCCCAGACTGGACTGACGCCAAGTGCGAGGAAATAGCCCGGAAGATGTTCCGCCACTTTGGGCTCATTACCGCAGACTTTCTCCGCACTCCCCTCCGGACCAACGAAGAGGTTCTCGCCAACACAGAAGTGGAAGGCTTTGAACACTATGAGGCGGCGGCGGCAGTGGGGAAGGGAATTATCGCCTGTACAGCCCATCTGGGTAACTGGGAACGGTTTGGACATTGGCTGATCGCCACGGGGCGACAGATTTCGGTTGTTGCCCGAGATGCGAATCAGGGGGCGGTCCAGGATCGGGTGGGTCAGCTCAGAGCCATGACCGGCATCAACGTCCTTTCTCGAGGTGATTCTGCTCGGCCCATCCTCGTCAAGCTAAAGCGCAAGGAAATTGTGGGCATCCTCGGTGACCAGAATGCTGATGACGCATTTGTCCCCTTCTTCGGAAAGCCCTGTGGCACCGTTCTAGGTCCTGCTGTGCTTCATCAGCGCACCGGTGCCGTGCTGCTGCCAAGCTACTGCGTGCGAATTGGGCCGGGCAAGTATAAAGTCGTCGTGAAGCCGCCGGTAGATATCGAAAATGAAATTTCAAGTCCAGAAGAACTGATGACACGTCTCAACGAGGTGTTGGAGTCGGTGATTCGCGAATATCCCGAGCAGTGGCTGTGGATGCACGACCGCTGGAAGAGCGCAAGGAAACGCAATCTGCTTTGAATTCGCCACGGTTCCTGATCAGCCGACTCTCTGCCCTTGGAGACACTGTTTGCTCCCTCCCCGCAGCCGTGTCGCTCAAGCGAGCCTTTCCTGATTGCGAGATCACCTGGGTGGTGGATCGCCGGTTTGCCGGAATTGTCGAGTGTTGCTCGGCAGTGGATACCGTGTTGCCCATCAAGTTTTCTCTAAAGGGGATTCCCACCTATGAGGGAGAGTTTGAAGCGGCTCTGGACCTTCAAGGGCTGGGAAAGAGCGGCCTGTGCATTTGGAAGGCAAAGGCGAAGGTGAAAGTTGGCTACCACTGGCGAAGGGAGGCGGCATGGCTCTTTAGCGAGCGGGTAATGCCAGACCCAACCTCGCTCCATGTGGTCGACCAGTACGTCGATGTGGCTCGATCGGTCGGCGGCATCATGGATCGCGCTGAATTCTGTCTTAGCCCCAAGTCTGAAGATACGGACGTAGTGAAGCTTCTGCTTGAGGAACATGGGGTGAGAGCCCCATTTGTCGTCATCAACGCAGGAGCAGGCTGGGCCTCCAAGCGCTGGGTCCCGAGTTCCTTTGCCGCCGCAATTGATGATCTGTCGAATCGGGGAGTGGCATCCGTGCTCATCGGGGGCAAAGCAGAGGGGGACATAGCCGCCGCCAATGAGGTCATTTCCAACTGCCATTCGAAGCCACAAAACTTCTTGGGGAAAACGTCGGTGCGCCAGTTAGTGGCGCTGATTGATCTCGCATCGGCCCATCTTGGGGGCGATACTGGCAGTACGCACATCGCGGCAGCATTGGGTAAGCCAGCAATTGGTCTGTACAGCATCACCCGACCTGAGCGTTCGTGCCCTTACGGTCAGATATCACGGTGCCTCTACGATCCCGGTGCCCTCGCCAACATCCAGCCAGACGCTGTGAAGGCCCTTCTGAAAGAGGTCTTGCCATAGCTGGGGTGGACGGAGGATTGGCATCAAATGTGGGAGAGGGATCGAAGATCTTCAGCCTTTCGCCCAAGATTCGGTGGCTCTTCTGCTTTACCCACCCAGATGATGAAATCACGATCGCGATCTGGATCAAGCGCCTTTGTGCCGCTGGAGTCGACGTTCACATGTGCTGGACCCACAGTACGCCCATCCGCAAAGCGGAGGCCGTCACGGTGGCAACTCGACTCGGCGTGCCTGAGTCGAGTTTGCACTTTCTAGATGGAAATGATGGTCAAGTCTGCGATGAGATCCAGCACCTGCTTCCCCAATTTCGTGAACTGATGGCGCGACTTCAGCCAGACCGAGTGTGCTGCGGCGCCTTTGAACAGGGCCACCTAGACCACGATGCGACCAACTACGTGGTGAATCAAACCTTCAATGGTCCTGTCTACGAGATCCCGTTTTATCACACCTACTTCATCTTCTGGCTCCAGCGATTCAACCGATTTAGCAGACCCGAGGGACAAGAGGTGTTGGAACTCACTGAGGCCGAGGTGGCGGAAAAAAAGGCAGTCGCCAAGAGCTATCCCAGCCAGAATATCTGGAGTTTGCTTCTCTATCATGAGATTGGGCAGGCGCTCCTCCTTCGCGCTCCCCAACTTGCCAAAACCGAGCGAATGCGGCTCCAAACACATAAAGACTTCCGCACGCCAAGTCACCCGCCATTCAAATCATTTCTCGTCCGCCTCTCTCGACGGTGGCGAATTTGGTTGGACGCGGTTGAGAAATCAGGTCATCTGAAGTGACAGGAAGGCGATCGTGCTGTCCAGGTTGAAAGCGAAGGCTTATCGCCGTGAGTCCTCACTTGTACTCGCGATCTGCCAACGCTCTCGCTTTTCGATCCGCTGCATCGGTAGAGAGCGCAGACTGGGCTAAATGTGCCTCGAGCCATCTAAGGTTGATCTGGAGCTTTCGCTCTCCGTCTGGATTTTTGGGGTCGATGAACATGTGCAATCCGACGGTCTCCTTTCCATAGTAACGGCCCGTGGTGGCGACAGTGGCTGGGGAAATTAGCTTAAGCGGCTCTGTAATCGCACCGTCGCCCGATCCAAGCCCTTGGAGGGCAGCATCGAGGCTGTAGAAATGGCCATTCTTGCGACTGTAAAAGAAAGTCGGGTGGTGCCAAGGCGAGTGCCCACCGGATTGCTCCGTTTGATACACAAAGAAGCGCCCATCATGCGTCCAGGCGGCTTGCCCGACGGTCAAGCCCTGGTTGGGGTACATCGAGTGATCTCGCGACGCGATCCGGTGTCCGGTGCGATCCCGAATCACAATTTGGCTTGGATTGCCTCCATAGCTCAGAGTCTGCCGGACTGAAACCACTTTGGCAGTCAAGGCTCCGTCTGGAGAGCGGTAGGTCTGGCTTTCAATGGTTTGGGCACCGGAATGACTGGGTGCCTGGCCGTTTGGTGCCGCAGAGGCAACGCAGAGTGTGCCGATGCTCAAAACATGACCGTAGTGACGCAATATTTTCATTAGCCGGTGCATTGAATGATGGATAAGGTTTGGCAGCGTCACGGTGATAGTCAAAGGAGCTTTATGCATCCCAGACCGACTCCCGCAAGTGCTAACCTCTTATGCGTATGTTCAAGCGCCTGATGGAGCGTGTCGACCGAATGCTGGGTCGAGGCGTGATTGATGAAGACTTTTACGAAGAGTTGGAAGAGGCGCTGCTCCAGGCAGACACCAACATCACCACCGCGACTTCGATCCTCGAGGAACTCAGGACTGCCGTCCGCGTCGAGAAGATCACCGATCCCCACGCGATGAAGCTGAGGCTTCAAAAGGCGATCGCAGACCGATTCAAGCAACAGGGAGAGTACGGCCTCGAGGTGAACGATGAAGACCCTAGCGTTTTTGTTTTTGTCGGGGTGAACGGAGTAGGGAAGACCACCACAATTGCCAAGGTTGCCCGCTTGCTCACCAAGCGTGGATTCAAGGTTGTTTTGGCGGCAGGTGACACGTTTCGTGCCGCGGCCATAGAGCAGCTTGAAGTTTGGGCGGATCGGACCGGATGTGAAATCGTCCGCAACCAGCCTGGGTCCGATTCCAGCGCCGTCATTTTCGATGCGATTACCGCTGCAAAGGCCCGTGGCGCCAACTTTGTGTTGTGCGACACTGCAGGGCGTCAGCACAGTAAGGGCAACCTGATGGCTGAACTCGGCAAGGTGCTCCGAGTAACTGAGAAAGCCCTCGGACGCAAGCCAGACGAAGTCTTGCTTGTTCTGGACGCAAATACTGGGCAGAACGCTATTCGCCAGGCGGAAGAGTTCAGCAAGGCTGCAGGCGTGACTGGGCTCGTGTTGACTAAGATCGACGGCACCGCGAGAGGCGGAGCTCTTATCGGCGTCTACGATCGTCTGAAAATCCCAATCAAGCTAATTGGGACCGGCGAAAAGGTAGATGACCTGAAGGACTTCAAGCCAGACGAGTTCGCCGCATCCCTGTTCGAATAGCGGCTAAACCAGCTTTCGGAACTGGTGCTTGCCCACTTTGAGGGTTTTGCCCACTAGTGCGTCAGGAGCGAACTTAGCGGTTGGGTCCGTAACCTTCTCCGAGTCAAGCGATACGGCTCCAGCCTGCATCTGTCTTCGTGCGTCGCTGTTGCTCTTCGCGAGCCCTAGAGACCCGATAAGCGCGGCTAGCATCACCTGTCCGTTCTCTAGCACGGCTTCTGGGATAGAAGCCTCTTCTGCTTCCACCGGCTGCTGCCGCTTGCTGAACGTATTGATGAAGTAGTCGTCCGCTTCCTGAGCGGCATCAGCACCATGATAAAGCGCGACGATCTCACGGGCCAGGCGGCGCTTGGCATCGCGTGGGTTGGGCGTATCTGCCAACAGCTGCTTGACTTCGTCCATCGGCACATCGGTAGCCAATTCGAAGTAGTTCTCAATCAGGCTGTCTGGAATCGACATCGTCTTGCCGTACATGTCATTTGGCGTATCGATGACCGAGATGTAGTTGCCCAGCGACTGAGACATTTTCTCTGTGCCGTCCGTGCCCACCAGAAGAGGGCACAGCACCACAACCTGGGGTTCCTGACCGTACTGCTCCATCAGGGTGCGGCCTACGAGGTTGTTGAACTTCTGATCGTTGCCACCAATTTCGACGTCGGCATTGATCTCAACCGAGTCCATACCCTGGCACAGTGGGTACATGATCTCGTGCATAGCTATCGGCTTATGCTCGGCAAGGCGCTTGGTAAAGTCGTCTCGCTCAAGAATCCGAGCGACGGTGTAGCGAGAGCTCAGGCGAATGACGTCTTCAAATGTCATCTTGCCGAGCCAGTCCTTGTTGAAGTAGATCTCGGTTTTGGATCGATCCAAGATCGCCCCAACCTGCTCCATGACGGCATCTACGTTCGCCTGAACCTCTTCTCGGGTGAGCTGCGGTCGGGTCTTGCTCTTGCCGCTTGGATCGCCGATCATCGCGGTGAAGTCACCGATAATGAGGCAAGCGGTGTGTCCAAGGCGCTGGAAGTCTCTCAGCTTCCGCAGCACAACGGCCCAGCCGAGGGTAACGTGCTTCGCAGTCGGGTCGACACCCAGCTTAACGCGCAACGGGGTGCCTTTCTCCAGCTTCTTTCGAAGGTCTGCTTCACTGATGATCTCGGTTGTGCCGCGTCGGAGCACAGCCAGCTGCTGTTCGATGGTCATTCGAACGTTCAGTTTACCGTCGGGGAGAGATGGCTGCCTGATCCATCGGAGGGCAACGCAGAAAGGTCCGGCAGCCGAGAGCTTATGAATTTAAATGAAAAACCAGTCAACAGAGAACGGCAGCGCCGTCATCTGTGACTGGGTCAACACGTACAGTCAGGGCCTAGGTCCCATTCCCGTCCAGTGCCTATGAAAAACGTTTTAGGCTTCGGTTGCGCTTGAAGACTTGTAGGTGGCCTCATTCACGAACTTGAACAGCTTGTTGCCTTCGTAGGTCGCGGTGAGAGCGTATCGAATCTGCTCGCCAGACTTTGTCTTGCGGGTCATTTTGACTTTCTTCACATCTGATTCTGGAATCTCAACGTGCGAACGCGTTTTCAAATTATAAAACTGCATGTTCCCTCCATCAGCTCCTCGGAACTTGAATCTCCGGAGCTATTCGGGCTAGATCATATCATAAACTCAGGTTCAACGGAACCTAGTTTTTGCGAAGTTGCGAAGGTCTCTGTTCATATGTCATTCCGGTTGGAATTCTGTAAGCTTCGTTGATATTCGACAAGTTTGACAAAATGTCAAGAAAATGTGCTCAACATTTCGATTTGGGCGTCCTACATAATAGTTGATATGAAAGAGAGAAGATCACGCGACACCATCGCACAGAGCCCGGTAGCCCTTTCAGGAGCCAAGATTTACGAAGAGCATTCGCTCAAGGAACTGCGCAACGCTGGCTACAGGATCACGATGCCACGCGTTCAGGTGATCCGAGCACTCGCCGATACCACGACGGCGCTCAGCGCCTATGCTATCCACGAGAAGATCATTTCTGGCGGTGGCAAGATTGATGTAGTCAGCGTTTATCGCATCCTGTCCACACTCCAGGAAGTGGGGTTAATTCACCACATTGGCGTTGTGGATGGATATTTCCCTTGCCGAATGGTCGAGTGCACCGGCCGCAGATCCGAGGTTCTCGTCGACGAGAAGACCGGTGAAGTGATGGAGCTGAAGTTGCCGGCCGTGGTGACGGAAGCAATTGACAGACAGGCTGCCGAGCTCGGGTTCGATGCTTCGACGATCAAAGTCGAAATCACGGGTATTGCTTCCACCAAGAAGTAAAAAATTGATCGAAAGAAAAAGGGCTGCATTCCCGTACTGGGAATGCAGCCCTTTCTTTTGACCCCGGATAATTCCGGGGTTTTGGGACTTTTGTCTTAGAACTTGGCGTCCATTTCGAACGTCATCACTGAGCCGGCTCCATAGCGCTTAAACGCGATTCTCTTGGAATCACCCACGCTGACACCGCTAATTGCGCTGGTTAGATCCGATGCAGACTGTATCGGTCTGCCGTCGAAGCTCTGAATGACATCACCCGTTTGAATGCCAAGGCTTTCCGCGATGGATCCTGGGGTGACCTCTCCCACTACAGCACCCTTCACGTTGCTTGGGATCGAATATTGGCTGCGAACTTCATCCGTGATATTTCCAACTCCCACACCCAGATGCGGCTTGCCATCTGGAGAGACAGGGGTTGTCTTCTGACGTGGCTGACGCTGACCAGGGGTGCCCTGAATACCAGGGAAGTCCTTGAAGAACTCTTCTGGGTTGCCCGGGAAGTGGAACTGAGGCGAACCCTGCTGACCGCGCTGGAAGCCTCTTGAACTGTTGCCCTGCAGGCCCGGATCTTTGTATTCGCCCAGTTTCACCTTGAACGTCTTGTGCTCGGAGCCTCGAATGACCTCAAGATCAACGGAGGAGCCCGGTGCATACTGCAACATGGAATTCCTAAGATCCATCTGGGTGTTGACCGCTGTCTGACCGACGCGCACGATAATGTCATCCTTGCGGACGCCTGCCATCCCTGCTGGGTCAGACTCCCTAGCCTCTTGAACGAGTGCGCCGCCGCTAACGTGTCGCTGCTGCTTTTGATAGTCGGTTAGGTTCATGGGAGCTACTCCGATGAAGCTGCGAACGACTTTGCCCTTCTCAATCAACTTGTCTGCAATCAGGCGAACCTCATTGCTGGGGATCGCAAGTCCGATTCCCGCACTGGTGCCAGACGGGCTGTAGATGGCAGTATTGAGTCCAACGACCTGGCCATCAATGTTGCACAGCGGTCCACCCGAGTTGCCCATGTTGATCGCGGTATCTGTCTGGATCATGTCCGGATAGGATCGATCTTCGATCTGAGTTCGTTCTCGCCCAAGGGCGCTGATGTGGCCGAAGGTGACCGACTGCTGGAAGCTGAACGGAGATCCGACCGCCATCGCCATCTGGCCTGGCTTGAGCTTGTCGCTGTCGCCAAACGCGAGAGTGGGAAGGTTGGTGGCGTTGATCTTGATCACCGCGATATCACTTTCGTGCGCTCGGGTGACTTTGCCGTCAAATTCACGACCATCTTTCAGAATGACTTTGACATTGTCAAAGCCTGCTACCACATGGTCGTTGGTGATGATGTAGCCGTCCGGTCGGAGGATGAACCCGGAGCCCTCGCCTCCCGAAACTGGAACTCGAGTTCCGTCGGCAGACATCTCGCGGCCACTGGTGGCTCGGATGTCCACAACTGCGGGACTGACGAATGCGGCAAGGTTCGCATAGAAGGCGTCGAGATTTTTGACTTCGGCGGTGCTTTCGCGGCTTGGAGCGCTGATGGTCCTTGGCTCGAAATTGGGCAGACTAGACTGGCCCTGAGCCTTGGAGAATCCTCCGGTGCCTTCAAAGGCTAGACCAGCCATGAAGATCGCACCAAGGACGAAGCCAGATCCGAGAGTTACGTAAACGCTTTTGGGGATTTGGTTCTTTCGATTCATTTTGTTTTTACCGTTGATTTCAAGTTAGGACAGCCACTCCTCACAGATTGGCTGCGAAGCGAGCTTCGCGGCTTTTTTGAAGCCATTCTGTGTGTTTCTTCGGGCTGTCTTTATCTGCTAACGCCATCGATGTGGCAAGCCGTTCCCTAGAATTTTTATATAGAGTCCTACGACCTCTATGGGGTGTTCAGTCCGCAGACTTGCGGACATTCCTAATCAGCGCGGCCCAAAATTGGCGGCTGAGATGACTGGCGCAGTGTTGCTGAATCGGTCATCGATCGTGAGGATTCCCATGTTCCCTTCCAGGACTCGAGAATTGGGCCCGTTAGTATCGGTGTGATGACTCATGCCGTAAACCGCAAAGGTAATTGCCATGGAGCAGGCGGTGACGCCAGCGAACATTAGCGCTGAAGCGCGAAACGCACGTCGTGGCTCTTCAACTTTCTGCCTAAGCACGTTGGCGGTGAGTTTGGCCGCAAAGTCGGCTGGTGGCTCGGGAGCTGCCATTCCACCCAAAAGTGCTCGAAGGGAGCGGAGACCCTCAGCCTCGGTTCGGCAGTCGCGGCACATCGATAGATGGGCTCGCATCTGCAAAAGCTCGTCCCCGCCAAGTTCGCGGTCAAGGTACGCCGAAAGGCGGTTCTGCACGGATTTACAGTTCATCGCAAAAGCTCCTGTAAGTCTGAGGCGCATTCTTGAGAAGATAGGTTCGGATCTGCTTTCGGCCGCGATGAATGCGGGACCGAACCGTTCCAACCGAAGTTCTCATGATGTCTGCAACCTCTTCGTAGGCCAAGCCTTCCACGTCGGCGAGGAGGACGGCCATCCGAAACTCTGGAGTCATTGAGCTTAATGCCTTCTGCACTGGCTCGTCAAGGGCATTGGAGAGCATCATGCGATCTGGCGCCGCATCTGCGTCTGGCAGATCCCAAGTTGAGGATCCATCTGTTCCAGAGTTCTCAAGGCTAGTCGTCTTCAGTCTGCCACGCCTGCGCACCATGTCGATGTGGGCGTTGGTCATGATTCGATAGAGCCAACTGGTGAAGGGCAGGTTCTCATCGTAGCGATGGAAGAATCGGTAGGCCCGCACGAAGGATTCCTGAACGAGGTCCTCCGCCTCTGCGGCATTCCCGGTCAGCCTATACGCCAACCCGTAAGCCTGCTTGTAGGAGTCCTGAATGAGACTCTCGAATAGGCGTCCGCGATCTGCGACAACACCCGTCTTTTCCTTAACCGCTGTAAATAGCATGGCTCTTCTGTATTTGACGACTGACCTTATTACGTCCGATCTATTGCGGCACGTTCCCGCGATTATAGATCCTGCGCAAATTCGTGGGCGGCCCCAGCGATCCGCGAGGGATTGTTCCCGAAATGCGCGCGGATCCAAGCCGAAAAGTGATATCGTCCGACGCCTTCGGATTTTGAGGCGTCCAGCGCCTCCCGCCATCGTCCTTCAGGTTCGGACCAATGCTGTAAAGGGTGAACCCGTCTTTCTGCGGCTTATAGTGGAACGCCTTCCCGCCGAAGGGATCCACCATCTGAACGGCTTCAGGCGACAGGTCTTGGGGGAACTGCCCCAGCCGACTGTGCTCCAGGCACAAGAGCACTCCAACTTGAAGCAGGCGGAGGATGGTTTCAGAACTCCCAAATGTGTCCGCCATTCCAAGGTAGGTCGGCGTCAGAGCCCGCGCCACCCCGGCATCAATGGAGTTGTCGGAGTTGAGTTCCTTCCGAATCGCCCTCAGCGTCTGTGATATCTTTGCCCAGTCAGTGTGGCTGGCAGGCAGGCGATGGAAGAATTCGATATAGACGTGGACAAATTTTTCCTCGAAAGCTTCTCTCACCGCTGGAGATTGGTAGAGGGAATCCACTGTTTTGCTGAACGCCTTGGGTGTTCCCTTATCTAGGCCAATCTCTTCAAGGCTCTTAATGTTGTGCACGGCATCGAGACCGAGGGCGAATTCGGTCTCCAACAGCTTATACAGGTCCAGGAACTTGACCGTGTTTGCGATCTCTCCAACTCTGCGGACAATGTCCGGCTCTCGCCAATGCAGCTGCAGAACTCTCAGCAGAAGCTGACACGCTTGGCTGTCGGCATCAATTGGCCATGACCCAGGGTGAACGAGGTCGTATTCCTGCCCATGTTTGGCCATGGCGATCAGAGTCTCAGCTTCCTCAAACACCTTCTCGGTATTGCGGTTGCGGCTGTCTTCCCAACCCATCAGCGCCACGCCACCCATCAGCGATCGCATCCCAGCATCTGCCGGGAATGGAGTGGAGATGGCGGTATACCAGGTGTATCCCTTCGAGTAGTCCAGCTTTAAGTCGCATCTGGGCAGGGTGATGGCCCTTCGAATGAGCTGGTAGATGGGCTGAAAGCGCTGGTTTTGCTCGTGAAGTGTGGTGACAGCGAGGTTAAGTGCTCGTTGGGCCGACGGGTGTACCGGATCATTGAATCGAACCTTGTACTGCGCAATCGCCTGGCGGTAAAGCGGCCCAGCATCCTCTGACTCCTTTGGGTGGATCCTGCGCTGTTCGATGTCGGCGCTGGAGAGTGGAAGGTGCTGTTCTCGAGCGCGATCCATGTCCGTGACCAATTTTTGGGAGTCTTCATGGAACAGGTGGGCTAGGGTGAAGAACCCACCTATTCCGCAAAACAGCCCAAGGCCGAGGACAAATCCAAGAGGCCCAGCCATGGCACGCTTGGAACCCTTAACCTTGGCTGGCTTGGACATGATCCACTCTGCGTACGCCTAAAAGTCGTACTTGTCGATGTTGGACTTGTCGAAGGTGACGAGCGGGCCCGCATTCACAACATTGAGCTTGCCAAGGGTTCGCTTCCCGAGGGTGCCTGCAGTGAAATCAACTCCCTCTGCCGCCTTGAGCTTTCCGCCATGAATCTGGTCGCCAAGGAAGGCTGCAATGTAGCCCATGTCGTGGGGACTCCATAGCTGGAACGAAGTCACCGCGCCATCCTTCACAAACTTCTTGAGCTGATTCGGAGTGCTGAGACCGGTGAGCTGAACTCCCTTGCCAATCGCCTTGGGGCCACCAGGGAAGACGCCAGCAAGCTGAATGGTCTGAGCCGATGCCGCGAGGCCAACGCTCGTTGGGGAGATAATGCCGCGCAGATCTGGGTGCTTAGAGAGAAGCGCTTCGCACTCGGTGGTGCTCTTTTGCGCATCGTCGTCCCCGTAGACCGTGTCGATTAGCTTCATCTTCGCATACTTCGGATTCTTCAGCGCTTCCTTCATCCCAGCAATCCAAACGTTTTGGTTGGGTGCGTCAGTCGTGGCGCTGAGAATTGCAAAGTTGCCTTCGTAGCCGATTAGCGAACCCATCAGCTCGACTTGGCTCTCGCCCAGTTTGCTGAAATCGGTGGAAAGAACAGCTGCATCACGGTGCGACTCGTTGCCAGAAAGGTCGGCATCAACCGTAATGACTGTGATTCCCTTTGCCTTGGCCTGATCAAGAACAGGATTCAGGGCATCTGGGCTGTTTGGCGAGATCGCGATCACGTCGACGCCGCGTTGAATCTGGTCCTTGATAAAGGAGATTTGCGAAGTGGCATCACCGGTTGCGGGAGCGGTGGTCGTGAATTCGGCTTTGAGCTCTTTGCTTGCATCCTCAAATCCTTTGATCACATCTTTGAAATACGGGTTGCCCGTGTTCTTGGGGATGTAAACAATCTTGAGCCCGGCGCCTCCGCCGCTTGGGGCAGTCTTGCCAGTGACCGGTTCCTCTTTTTGGCAGCCGACGACGGCCAGCACCATTCCGATGAGCAACAGCTGTGTTCGCTTGAGCATGATAGTCCGCCAGTATACGACGCGAAGCAAGCCCAGTCCATTCACGCTAGAATGACAATATGTCCGTACAGGACCTTAATGGACTGCTCAGCAGTATCCAGCGGAATCCCGGCATCCCCCTGGACCTAGACTGGGTCGATACAATTCGCGTCAATCGAAGCGCTGTCGAGCGCCGTGCTGCCAGCCTGCCTGCGCGCCGATCTGTGAAAAAGAAGCACCAGGTCGCTTGGCTTCTTAAAGCAATTTCCTGCATGGACCTGACGACGCTCGGCGGGGATGATACTCCCGGCAACGTCCAGCGTCTCTGTGCCAAGGCGAAGCGACCGGTCCGCGCAGACATTCTTGATGCGCTCGGCGCAGTAGAGCTTGGCTTGACCGTCGGAGCCGTCTGTGTCTACCACGCCATGGTCCCAACGGCAGTCAAAGCCTTAGAGGGAACCAGAATCCCCGTGGCCGCAGTTGCCGCAGGGTTTCCGCACGGTCTCAGTCCCTTTGCTCAGCGTGTGGAAGAAATTCGGGCGAGCGTTGAGGCGGGAGCAAAGGAGATCGACATCGTGATCACCCGGGCCCACGTGCTCAACCAGGAATGGCGTGCGCTGTACGACGAAGTTGCCGCCTTTCGGGAAGCCTGCGGAGAAGCTCATCTGAAGACGATTCTAGCGACTGGCGAACTCGGCACGCTTACTAACGTCGGCAAAGCCAGCGCGGTGGCAATGATGGCTGGAGCAGACTTCATCAAGACCTCGACGGGCAAGGAAGCTGTGAATGCAACTCTGCCGGTAAGTCTCGTGATGGCACGCCAGATTCGCGACTACGATGAAAACACGGGATTCAAGGTTGGCTACAAGCCTGCCGGAGGGATTCGAACCGCCAAGCAGTCCCTGGACTGGCTCATCCTCATGAAAGAGGAGCTGGGTGCCCCATGGCTTACCAACGATCTCTTCCGAATTGGCGCCAGCAGCCTGCTGTCCGATATCGAGCGCCAACTTGAACACGCCGTGACCGGCCACTACTCCGCCTATAACCGGCACCCGATGCCCTAACACAATGTCCATTCTTGAAATTTACAGCGACATGAGCTGGGGCACCGCCCCAGAGGCCGCCGATATTGCCCAGCAATGGCTAGAGGATCACGATCGCAAATTTGGCCACTTTATTGGTGGCGAGTTCGTGGCTCCGACGCTAGGCGGACATTTTGGTGCTGCCAACCCTGCCAATGAGGAGCATCTAGCCGCAGTTGCGTTCGGTTGCCCACAGGACGTGGATAAAGCCGTAACCGCCGCTCGCTCCGCTCTGGAGCCATGGGCTGCGCTCGGTGGGTACGGGCGGGCCAAAGTTCTCTATGCGATCGCCCGGCTGATCCAAAAGCACGCAAGACTCTTTGCCGTCCTGGAGACCCTCGATAACGGAAAGCCAATTCGGGAGACCCGCGACCTCGATATTCCATTGGTAGTGCGGCACTTTTACCACCACGCAGGTTGGGCAGAATCACTGGAAGACGCCCAGTCCGGCTATGAGCCTGTTGGCGTTTGTGGGCAGATCATCCCCTGGAATTTTCCGCTCCTGATGCTAGCCTGGAAGATTGCACCCGCCCTCGCCGCCGGAAACACCGTTGTGCTTAAGCCGGCTGAGTACACATCGCTAACTGCGCTTCTCTTTGCCGAGATATGTGTGGAAGCTGGCGTTCCCGCCGGAGTGGTGAACATCGTCACCGGGGAGGGGGATACTGGCCGGCTGATTGTCGAGCATCCGGACGTGGACAAGATTGCATTCACGGGATCCACGGAGGTGGGTCGGCTGATCCGCAAGAGCACCGCTGGAAGCGGCAAAAAGCTTTCGCTCGAGCTCGGGGGCAAGTCTCCGTTCATCGTGTTCGAAGATGCGGACCTCGACAGCGCGGTGGAAGGACTTGTTGATGCCATCTGGTTCAACCAGGGCCAAGTCTGCTGCGCAGGGTCTCGGCTACTGATCCAAGAGAGCGTTTCTCAGCGTGTGATCACCAAGCTGAAGCAGCGAATGGCAAAGCTCCGGGTCGGCGATCCAATGGACAAGAGCATCGACATTGGTGCCATCGTGGCAAAGGTGCAGCTCACCAGAATTTCGGACTTGGTGGATCAAGGTGTTGGTGAGGGTGCTGAACTTTATCAGCCAGAGTGGTCTTGCCCAACAAATGGCTGGTTCTATCCGCCGACGCTGCTAACAAACGTGAGCCCAGCTGACACCATTTCTCAGGTTGAAATCTTCGGGCCTGTCCTCGTTGCGATGACATTCCGAACGCCCAAAGAGGCGATCGATCTCGCCAACAACACTCCCTATGGTCTTGCCGCAAGCGTCTGGACCGAAAACGTGAACCTGTCGCACGACATCGCGGCAAAGCTGAAGGCAGGAACGGTGTGGGTGAACTGCACCAATATGTTCGATGCTGCCAGTGGCTTTGGAGGATATCGGGAGAGTGGATACGGTCGCGAAGGTGGAATCGAAGGTCTTTGTGAGTATCTCAAGCCACCGGCTGTGAGTCGATCGGTATCAGCAGATAACGTGAACTTAAATGCTCCGGTTGGCGGAGTTGACCGTACCCACAAACTTTACATTGGCGGCAAACAGGTCCGCCCCGACTCGGGCTATAGCCTTTCTACTCATGGCGAAGAGATTGCTCGTGGCAACCGCAAAGATGTTCGCAACGCGGTGGAAGCGGCTCGGACCGCACATTCCGGTTGGAGCGGCAGTGCCGCGCACGTACGCGCTCAAATTCTCTACTACCTATCCGAAAATCTTCAGGCTTTAGGAAGCGAGTCGGCAGTTCGCGCCGCGTTCTCTGCAGCTGCTCGATGCGACAAGCAGGACGGAAAGGTGCACGCCGTTCCATTCCGTGGCCTTTGCTATGCGCTCAATGAAGCAGTAGGCGTTATCGCGATTGTTTGTTCGGATGACCGTCCGCTAACGGAGTTCTTGGAACTTGCCTGCGGTGCCATCGCGATGGGGAACACCGTCGTGATCGTCCCGTCTGAGTCCGATCCACGCCCGGCTGCAGAGGTGTATCGAATCCTTGAAATGTCCGACGTGCCTGCCGGCGTCCTCAACATCGTCACCGGTTTGAGAAAAGAAATTGTGCCGACGCTCGCAGAGCACGAAGATGTCGATGCAATTTGGTGCTTTGCCCCTGATTGGGCCAAGCAGGTGGAGGTCGCATCGATTAGTAACCTCAAGCAAACCTGGTCCGAAGATTCCGCCCCGTCAGTCAATCGAATCCTCTCTCATGCCGTGCAGGTGAAGAACATCTGGGTCCCCTACGGAGGGTAGTGTTTAAGCCCCCCTTTTTCAGTGCGCTTGATGAGGGGTTGGAGACTAGTGCGCTCTAGCTCAAAGGGCGAAGCAGTATGGAGAGTCCCGCAATCGAATGCGAAGGGCGGACACAACTATGTGGTGAACACGAGATCCGGGGAGGGGCTTCTGCCCTTGCTCGAAGGGTGCCACAGGGTTCTCAGCCAAGACCGGAGGCCCACCTGCCGCTCCCCTTGAGTCCATGAGGCAGGCGGCACGCTGGCGAAGGAGCTAACGCCAGCGATACCTAAAGCTCCTAATACTATTTCCGAAGCTTTGCACCACAACCGCAGTGGCAGGGTTAATTAAGGGCGATTGCTGAGGAAGCACTCCTTAGGGTTTTGCTGGTCGCCGTCGATCCAGTCTGTACCTTGGGCGGTCAGCCAAGTGCTCAACGGCAACAACCTTATCCCGATAGAAACTGCGAGAGGCTTCGTCCGTCGAGCGAGTCAACATCATTGCGGCTACCCTTCTGAGGTGAGAGTATCGGCCTTGCCATTGATCAAACTGAACCAAATAGCGCCCAGCCACATCATTGGTTGGATCAAGCTTCAGGCACAAATCAAGATATGCCTGCTGATTTGCAGACGATACCGCTGCTGAGAGGGTGCTGAGAAGCATCGCTTCTTGCGTCCTTCCGATTTTGAGGGCGGAACCTAGCTTCCTGGTGTGGTTCCAGATTTCAGCGAAATCCCCATTCAGCCACTGCGCACAGTATTCCTCTTCACCGTCAAAGATTTGGCCCAGTCCGGCCGCGGCAAGCGAGAGTTGCAGGTACGTGTCCTCCCCAATACTTTTGCCCGGACCAGTGTGGCCTCTGATGTATCGAATCGAATCGGCGTACGCCTCCTTGTAGTGCCCCGACAACAATTCGCAGTCAATTACGGTTGAGTCGATAAAAATGTCTAGATCAGGATGGGAATCCCTGAATGTTGAGATGTATGCATACGCCTCCTCGGTCTTCCCATACTCAAGTAGGTCGAAGACGTGATATTTAGCATCTACCGCAGGTCCTTGATCAATATCTAGGATAACGGTCTTCGCATCCCTCGCTCCGGAAGCGGCACCGCTATTTTGGTGCCCACTTCCATTGATTGCAACGATGGGTTGCTTGTATTGCGGAGCTTTCGCGAGCAGTACTTTGGCGGTCCTACTATTCAGCAACTCGCGAAACCACCGATCTGGCGGAAGCCTATGAGAAGCTTGAACGGCTAAGGCGATTACTAGGTTTAGCATTTGAAGTCCCTATACGATTCGGAGACGGGAATATGCTGCAGTTACGGCCAAATGGGCCACTGCATAAGCGGAGGATAAGTCGCAGCCCCGCCGGCAAATCCGGAGCCGTTGTCCTCCTGCGTCCAAGTGTTTGGCAACACCAACGAGATGTCACCAAGAGAATTCCAAGGGATGTAGGCGATTGGTACATACGCGGAGGATCCAGCAACATCGTCCACTGCCTTATAGAACAGCCAGAGACTGTAGTATCCTTTGAATCCCCACGTGCAAGTTACCGACGGAGCAGGGTCATCCCCAGCCGAGTCATTGAATCCTCGCAGATTAGCCCCATTTGGGGTCTATGAAGATTTGTGTGGATTGAACCTATGGTCCTGGCCGGATCAGAAACGCTGTTTTCCTCTGATTTGAACCTGCGCATGGTCACTAGAGGTTCAAATCAGAGGAAGAACAGCGCCACTGAAATGCGATTGCCCACACAGAAGTTCATAGAGCCGCTTTTCGCGAAAATGTTCTCGAGTTGTCGCGTATTTGAGGACTCTGCATCCGCGAAGTTGGGATTTAAGATTTGAGCAGCCTTCCCTTGGCGTAGCACGGTGCAAGATAGTATTGGCACAATTGTCCCCCGGATTTAGCCTTTGTGGTCGGCTGGTGGAGCTACTTCCGGCGTTATCTCCCACATTCCTCGCGAGCTCGAACGGAAGGAGTCTGGAGGCTATGTTCACACCTCCTCCAGTGACGCTTTCGTGCCAATATCCTGACCTTCCAACCTCCACCGACCCTTCAACGCCCCATAGTAGACGCAATGACAAAGTCGATCGTGCTGGCCACCCTTCTCGCCGCAGTAACCGCCACCCAGGCGAGCACGTTTTACGTTGCGACCAGCGGGAAAGACACCAACCTCGGCACTTCGGCCAAGCCATGGCGCACTATCCAACATGCCTGCAATACGGCGGCTTCCGGCAGCACGGTACTGGTCAGTTCGGGTGTCTACAAGGAACTGGTCACCATCGTGCGACCGATCCAGTTGGAAAGCGCGCCCAGCGCCCACCCGATTATCGATGGCACCGGAATTGCAGTTCCCGCCAGTGATGCCGCGCTCGTGCTTATCAACGGTGTCAGCAACGTACTGGTCCATGGGTTCGAGATACGAAATTTCAAAACAGCCAACTCCGCCCTAGTTCCCGCTGGAATTCTCATTGAGGGAATGGCCAACGCCGTGACCCTGAAGGGGAACACGGTCGACCATATTGAGAACAACGGAGCTGATGCGGCGAACATCAACGGTTTTGGAATCGCTGTCTATGGCAACTCCCCAAAGGGAGCCATCACCAACCTGGTGATTGACCAGAACACGATTACGGCGACCAAAACTGGCAACAGCGAAACGCTCACCCTTAACGGCAATGTGAACGGGTTCAAAGTGACCAACAACTTAGTGCACGATGTCAACAACATCGGTATCGACTGTATTGGCTTTGAGGGAACCTCTCCCATTCGCGGGCAGGATCAGGCGCGCAACGGATACATCGGCCTCAACACCGTCTACAACGTCTCCTCGCTCCATAACCCCGCCTATGGAGGCAGCGAGAGTGCGGACGGTATTTATGTGGATGGCGGCACCGCGATTGTCATCGAGCGTAACATCATGCACCACAACGACCTGGGCATGGAGGTCACTTCCGAGCACGGCGGCCATGTCGCCAGCGTTTGTACGGTGCGAAACAACCTGTTCTATTCCAACAACGTCACCGGTCTCTCCATCGGCGGTTATGACAGCACAAGGGGCGGGACTTTGAACTGCACGTTCTTGGGAAATACGTTCTACGAGAACGACACCACGAGCTCGGGCTCAGGCGATTTCATGATCCAGTTTCACACCAGTGGAAACGTGTTCAAAAACAACATTCTCTACACGAGTTCCCAAGGGATCGCGATCAGCGATGTCGGCGGCGTGGTTCCCGGAGTCGTCAGCGACTACAACGTGTTCTACTGTCCAATCACCGACGGGCTCACATGGGGGTGGGGAAACGGAACCTATACCGACGTTGCCTCATTTAGAACGGCCTCGAAGGGAGATGCCCATAGCAAAGTGGGCGACCCAGCCTTTGTTGGCGCGGCCACCCACAACTTCCAGTTGAGAACCGGCTCTCCCGCCCTCAACGCCGGAGTCGTCCTCGCGGCCACCCTAGCCGGGACTGTCGACCTCTTGGGTAACCCACGATTCATCGGAAAGAAGGTCGATATCGGCTGTTGCGAAACGACAAAGCCAGGCCCGTGAGTTCTGAACGGGCTCCGAGCTCTCTCCCTTTCGCCTGGCGAGAGGGAGAGCTGGAGAGGGAGAGCCAGCGCGTCCAGCGTTGGGCGCAAAAGTCGGACTGGTAGGCGTCCCCCGGACCTGAACGGTCCGGCTCTCCATCCCTAGCCCTTCCTCTCACAGGCGAAAGGAAGCGGACTAGGCTATTGTGGGTCGACTTCCAGCTTTCCTGCCAGATCCACCTCGATTGCGGTCGAGATCGGGTCCAGTTCGGCTGGCTTGCTGATGGTCACGGTCCCGTCGGCTGCCTTGATCAGCTTCAGTCGCTTGCCGGTGGCAAGGACGTGGGCCCCGCGAATCTTGGTCTTGAGACCGGGGAGGGTCAATCCACTTTCCGGCCAGGCGAAGACGTTGACGTACAGCTTGCGACCTTCAACAGTGCATCGGCCATCGAATGGAAGCTTCTTGAATGGGCTGGCGCTGGTGCCGTAGATGCTGTCTCCGTTCTTGTCCAGCCACTCTCCCATCTGCTTGAGTCGATCAACTTCGGGAGTTGGGATCACGCCCTTGGGCTCGGGCCCCACGTTCAGCAGGTAGTTGCCGCCCTTACTCGCGATGTCGATAAGGTTCCTAAGCAGCGTCTGAGTCGATTTGAAGTTTCTGTCGAACGACTTGTAGCCCCACGTGTCATTGATGGTCATGCAGGTTTCCCAGTCTCGGCCAGGAAAGCCGGTGGCAGGGATGAACTGCTCGGGCGTCTCAGTATCGCCAGGGACGCCGTTGCCAAGTCTGTTGTTGGCGACGAGCCAGGGGTCTGCCGGGAAGGCAGCGGTGAGCTCTTTGATGTCTTCCTTGCTCATCTGAACTTCGGTGTCCCACCAAAGAACGGCCGGCTTGTACTTCGTCAAGAGCTCCTTCACTTGAGGTGCGGCAACCTTCTTGACGTACTCGTGCAGATCGCCATCTTGGGCAGTGTCCCAGTGCCCGCCGTAGGCTGCGCCACCAGCGTGGTGCCAGTCCTGTGCCTGCGAATAGTACACACCGAACTTGATTCCGGCCTTCTTGCACGCCTCGGACATCTCCATGATCGGGTCGCGCTTGAAGGGGGTGCCGTCATAGATGTTGAACGCGTCCACCTTGGTGTGGAACATCGCGAAGCCCTCATGGTGCTTGGATGTCATGACGATGTACTTCATGCCTGCCGCCTTGGCGATGGCGACCCACTCGTCGGCGTTGAACTCGGTCGGATTGAACTTGGCCGCTAGGGAAGCGTAGTCGGAGACCGGGATCTTCAGATCGTGCATGATCCATTCGCCGATGTTTTGGGTTCTCGCGCCGTTATAGGTTCCCGCAGGCACCGCATACAGACCCCAGTGAATGAACATTCCAAATCTTGCCTCACGCCACCAGCGCATTCGCGCCTCGTGATGGGCCGGCGTCTCGTTGGCGTTGGGGTCGACACTATCAGTCACCGCCGCCTTTTTCGAACCTTTCTTTTGAATGTCGAGGTGGGCGTCGGCAAAGACAGCGGAGCCGATGAGGGAAGCAATGGAAATCCAGGCAGTGGCACGCATACGCGTATTTTGCCCCGTCCTGTCAATCTTCGGTACCGACATGTTGCTGTGCTACCTATAATCCGCTTGATGCGGCGTCTCCTTGCTCTACTTTGTGTGTCAGCCCTGTTGCTTTCCAGTAAATCTTGGTCTCAGGTTCCTTCGCTCGACTCGCTCGCCGGACATTGGCTCACCGGGCCAGAAATCGTCAATCCGCCATCGGTGACGAACACCACCGGGGCGATTGGCTGTACCGAGAACCTTTCAGGTTTTCGCTACGGAATGTTTCCTCCCCTCGCGATGGGCGGTGAGGCTATGCAGTTGTGGGTAGACGGCAAGCCCCTCGCCGCCACGAGTTTTCGTTGGTTCCCGTACCAGGCTCAGCGCTTGGCGAGACTGCCGAATGGATTTGAATTCACTTCCACGGTGCGACTCGCCGCCGACGCCGCGATGGTATTGAACCGCCTTGTGGTCAAGAACGCAGGGAAAATGTCCGCGACGGCAAGGCTGGAATTGAAGAACCCCTGTGGATTTAGACGGGTGTCAGGGGTTTGGGATTGGAACAATCGGTGGGTTCCGCCCGAGGATGGCTTCAGCCATGAATTACGGCAGGGCGCGGAACTGATCCGAGATTCGAAAAGCGACGTGGTGGCAACCGTGGATCAGCTTCCGTATGGAACGATTGCACTCAAACCTGGGGAAACGAAAACATTTGAACTGAAGTGCAGCTTCAATGAAATGCCTATCGCCTCCTTTCAGTCGATGTTCGACGGAGCAAAACGGGCTTGGGAGCAACGGTGGTCGGATGCCTTTGTGCCCGGGAACGGGCGATACTCCGGCAACCTGCCGACCCTAATTTCAAGCGATGCGAAGCTGAAGCGGATTTACTACATGGCGATCGCCACGCTTTTGGTGATGGAGCGCACAAGCTTTCCCCGATCCAAGCGATGCTTTGTCACGGTTGGCCCGGAGCACGGAACCACGCTGGAATACTTCTGGGACACCGCGCTTTTCTCCACCACCTATTCGCTGCTGGATCCAGTCGTCTTTCGGGAGAACATCCTGTCCTGGCTAAAAATCGACATCCATAGCCACTATGCGGAGGACTACCTCACTGGCGAAGGCGTGGGCCCGTGGTACTCGCCAAACGACCTGTCCCTTTTCACCAGCTTTTGGAACTACGGAACCACAACCGGGGACTCTGAATTCCTGGCTCAAAACCGATCGCATTTCAACGACTGGGCGACGGCTTGGAAACCTAGAGTTCGGCAAGGGGAGACGCTTGCCGACTTTGGCGACAACGACAATATCTTGGAGTGTGGCCCTAAGTACGTCCACATGATTCCCTCGCTAAACGGAGCCCACGTCGGCTTGATGCGTCTCGCCGCTCAACTTGAACCGCCCGACCAAGCAAAATCGCTGCGGTCTGACGCTGACCGGTTGGCCAAAGCGGTCTTGGCCCAGTACGTCGCCGGTGAGGGCGTTTGGAGGACCAAGCATCGGGATGGCTCCACGTCGGTTTCACGTCACGTGTACGACTACGTGAACATGGGGCTGTATATGACGGACGATCTGTCGGACTCGACAAAAAGGGAAATGACCGGCTTCGTCAATCGAGAGTTGCTCGCCGATGGCTGGATTCGGGCGATGTCTTTATCCGACGAAGCTGCTCCCATATCCGATAGACCTGACCATGGCCCCAAGGGCTCTTACTGTGCCTGGCCAGCGATGGCCGCTCAAACCATGGCCAAGTTCGGCCAGTACGATGACATGCTTTCCCTTATTCATCGGTGCGAGGGTGCAACTTGGCAGGGTCCGTTTCCCCAGGCATTCGAGTTGCTCCAGGGTCCCGGCACCGACCATTGGATTCCACGCATCTCCCTGCGTGGAGCCGACTACAACGAGACGAGCGGCGCCGCGTTTGTAGAAACCGTGCTCCATGGATTATTTGGCATTGAGTTCGGCTTGCACGGGGAACTGCATCTCACCCGCCCCCATGTCGCCCGCCCCGTTTCTGCCCATCTGCTCAACTTGAGGACTCGATTTGGGCAGCAGGATGTGTTTTGCGGTCCCAAAGGGGTGTGGATTCGGTAGGTTATCGTCGAACTAGCCGAAAAATCCGTCGAAACCAAACTGCAGGTGCTTGGTATAATGCACATCTGAGCGCGGGTGTAGCTTAGTGGTAAAGTTCCAGCCTTCCAAGCTGGCCATGCGGGTTCGATTCCCGCCACCCGCTCCAGAGTCCGCACCCGAGCGGGTGTGGCCCAATGGTAGGGCAGGACCTTCCCAAGGTCAAGGTTGCGAGTTCGAATCTCGTCACCCGCTCCAAACTTCTGGACGCGTTTGATTGCAGCCCCCCTCTAGCATGCTGTGTGCAACCATTCTCGTTACCTCTTTTGTCGCGAATCAGTCGGAGCGAGGGCCCTCGGAGTTACCGGTCCACGCAACTCTGAATAGGAAAGCGACTCACGCTCCTGCCCTGTGTCAATTTAGGTTCACCGCCGCTATTTCATGTTCGGCGTCGGGCACTGTAACCTTGCCTGCCCCTTTGCCTTACAGCGGACAAGTCATCATTTCTCTACAGGTGCGCTCCTCGCCGGCCAATGCCATAGCGTATTGGAGATGGGAAGATGCCGCCGACCACCTAAGCTCCCACATAAGGATACACACCAGGCCATCCGTCAACTCGTGCACGGTTTCCTACACAGCAATTCTAATGTTGCCTTCAGATCCAGTGCTTAGGTCTGAGGCAAAAGCATTTAGCCGTTGGCTTGCGCCGACAAAGATTGTCAATTCGAGACAATTTTCGGTTCGCAAAGTTGCGGCAGGCTTGTCTAAGCGTTTTCCTGATCGCGAGGATTACTGTGAGCAGGTTGCGATGTGGGTAGCGTCCAACAGGCCTTCAAGTTTGAAGGCGGACCGTCAATCTGCGCAGTTCGCTCTTGAGAAGGGTGGGGGAAGTTTTGCCCGCGCAAATTTGTGCGCCGCCCTTCTGCGAGCGCAGAAAATCCCTGCCCGAACTGTGGCCTACATGCCTACAGCCGCCTCTGGAAATTGTCCAATCCTGTGGCTCGTTGAGTTCGCTTCTGAGGATGGAAACTGGGTGACGGTTGATCCGACGCTCGGCCTTCGTCATCCGGCACGAAATTCGACAGTGGTGCTTGCTATCATCTCGCCCGAAGAGGAGGAGCAAATTCGGCCGGAATTGGCTTTTGCCGGAGTTGAGACCTCAGGAGGTGTCAAGTGGAGTGACGCGCATCCAGCAGCCTTGGAATGCGTGATGCACCTGTTGAAGACCTTCCCGTCAAAGAGTGACCCTCTTGTAATGCCAGCCGGATACCGTCGGTCCATATTGGTGATTAAGAGTGCGAAAATGGGTTCCGAAGAGTCGTTGAGCCTTCCCTCCCTGCTTCACGCCACAGCAGTCGGCCCCGATTCTGTTGCGGCCCTGCTCGACGATCGATAGCCAGAGCTTCCCCTTTGAGGGAGCATCGAGGGTTAATTGATCACCAAGGATGCCGTCTGATTGGCCCCTCTGAACGTGGCTGTGAGAGTAACAGCGGTTGAGCTCGCTACCTTGGCTGTCTTGATTGTAAAGGTTGCGGAAACTTTGCCGACGGGGATTGTAATTGCTGCGGGTGGCACTGCCTTGGAGGAATTTGCGGACACTTTTATGACTGCTCCGCCAACTGGCGCTGGTCCCGAAAGTGTGATCGTTCCTTGAAGGCTAGCTCCTCCCTTTACGGATGATGGGTTCACGACAAGTGAGCTTAGAGTGGGCGGGTTAACCGTTATGGTCGCGGATGCTGTTCCAGCTTTGCAAGATGCCTTTACCGTGACCTGGGTAACCGACGCAATACCTGCCGTTCCAAGCTGAAACGAACCTGTCGTTTGACCGGCCGGGATCGTTACAGTAGGGTGCGTAAGCTTGCCAGGGGTTGTGGCTGTCAGCGTTACCACGAGGCCTCCTGCGGGTGCTGCAGATCCCAGTGTGATCACGCCATTCGCCGTAGATCCACCGGTCAAGGTTGTGGGAGAAACTGAGATTCCTTTGAGCCAGCCCGCCGTGAAATAGGGGTTAAGTGCGTCGACAAGCTGACCGGATGTCGTCGAATACAGCAGCCCGCTAGCGTCAGGAGATAATGCCAAGCTGCTCACCGTTCCAGTAGGGAAGCTTTGAAGCAGTTTGTAGGTGACATTGGTGAATGCAACTATTTCAAAGTATGTGCCTGCCCAAATTGTGGTTCCGTCAGGCGAGAACTGTGTGCTGACCACTGCGTCATTGGCATTAAGCGGCAGGGCTTTTACGAGTTTGCCTGTGGCAACATTCCACAGTTCTAGAGTCGGGGTGTACACCTCGTAGGTGTCTCTGGAAAACCCACCACACACGAGGGTTTTTCCGTCAGGCGAAAAGGAGACACTGGTCACAAATTCAGCCGAACTGAGAAGAGTCGTGGCCAGCGTGCCCGCCTGCGAATTCCAAAGTTCGACGACTCCTCCAGAATCGCCATATCCGCCAATTGCGATGAGAGACGAATCTGGGGAAAAGGCAGCCGATGTCGCATCCAACGTCGCGGTTGGCAGCAGCATGGGTGACCCAGTGGCGGTACTTCTTAATTCAACGATGCCCGAAAGTGTGTTTGAAGCCTGATCGTAACTCTGGCCACAATCTGCTAGGAACAACCCATTAGGAGCATAGGCTACTCCGCCGTAGGCCCAGTTAGCTCCAGTCTGGAGAGTTTGCGTTGTGTTTGCGGCTGGTTTCCATGTGGTAAGCCCAGCTGGTCCAAAGGCTGCGACAGTTTGTCCGTCTGGAGAAATCGCCATAGACGTAACTGCGGTTGTCATGTTAAGTGACTGCAGCAGTGATCCGGTTTGGGCATTCCAGATTTGGAGCATTGGGCTAACCTGCGGATGATTTGATGTCTTCAAATATCCGGCAGCCCACTGTCCGTCTGGAGAATAAGCAACAGCGGGCAGAGCGAACTTGGCTGCCGTTGTAGACCGTTGAATAAGAGTTCCTGCTGGAAGCGTCCAGTCCTCTAGAACACCGTAATTGGTGTTATCGTGCAGTCCTCCGTCGTATAGCACCGCATCCTTGGGAGAAAAGGCGACGGCTAAGACGTTGAACATCTGCGTAGCCAAAGTAGAGGACGTCCAATTTGAAGTGGACCAAATCTGAAGGAGTCCGGTAGGCAGGGCATTTGTGCCAAATCCGAGTGCTCCGGCAGCCAGTGACTTGCCGTCGTGAGAAAATGCGAGGCTGAAGACTCCGTAAGAAGGTGTTTCCAGTGACGCTGAAGTTCCTTTGGAGATATTCCAAGTCTCCAATATTCCCGTAGAACTGTTCTGTCCACCCGCCGCGAGAGTTTTACTGTCAGGGGAAATTGCTATCGACAGGACGCCCCAAGTTGACGCAGAAGCAAATATTTTGGGCTTGCCCGAGCTTAGAGACCAAAGCTCTAGCGGGCCAGAGTAAACGCCCGCCTGCTCGTCAAAGGCTGATCCTCCGTCCACCAGAGCCGTGCCATCCGGCGTGAATGCGACGGTATTGATTCCCGTATTGCAAGTGGTTTTGTAGTTGGTGGACTTTCCTGTTTGAACGGTCCAGATTTCAAGAATTCCGGTCTCAATGGCCATGGGATAGTTGTAGGCCAGTCCGCCAGCGGCAAGCTTCTTTCCGTCTGGTGAAAAAGCCACGGAAGCAACTCCGAAATTTGCGGTCGTTGGATAGGTGGTGATCTGACCCGAAGACAGCTTCCTCAGTTCTAGGACGCCTCCTTCTGCAACCGTACTTGCGTTCGATCCTCCGTCCGCCAGCCATTTTCCGTCGGGAGAAAATGCAACCGACTTCACGCCACCACTCGCGGAAGTTTGAAGGCTCTGGATATTTCCCGTCGCGAGGGTGATGAGTTGAATACCACTCGCGTCACCTATCGCCAGGAGAGTTCCATCGGGCGAACAAGCGATGGAGTGAGGTGCGGTCAGAGCCCCGTTAGTCCACTTAGGCGCCAACTGACCTTGAGCCGAAATTCCGGTGAGGAGTAAACACCCGGCAAATGTTGTTTGCCACAGCCGCACTACAATCGCGGACTTCATTTGGAGTACACCTGCTGAGTTGGAACAAGCTGAGTGGCTATTCCAGGACCACTCCAAAACAGCTGTAGACCTGAATCTCCGCCATTGTGTGCAAGCTCTATTCGGACAGGAACCCGTTCACCTGCGACAAGATAAACTTTGCCATTCTTCGACGGAGTTTGAGTATAGGCTGAATAATCAACCACCATTTGGTTGCCAATGCTCACCTGAACAGAGTCCTCGGTTGCGATGGATATCACATGCCATCCGGTCGTTTCTGCCTGAATGGCTCCAGTCCATTGCGCGCTCCAAAAGCCCTCCGCTATGCCGAGCTGTTTCCAGTCAAAGTTGATTTTGGGATCGATCCGAGTGGCTTTCAATTGACCATTTTCGTCGTAGTACCTACCCGTCAGGCCGTCTCCGTACCCACGGTAAGGATTGATCAGATAGTTTGCTTCTGCAACGGTGCTTCCAGCGCCGGAAGCGTTGAACGCTCGAACCCGCATTGTCGCACTGGCATTGAGGGCAACTTCGCCTCGGTAACGCGTCGAAGTCCGAGTGGGCATGGTGCCGTCGGTGGTGTACGTCATCAGTGTCCCAGGTGTGGATTCCGCTACAGCCACTCGAATAGGGTTGTCGTAGATGCCGGAAGGCTCTGACAGCGATGGGGGTTCGGGCCAAGTTCCTTGCCCAAATACTCCAACAGACTGCGCCGTTCCCACGTAAACCTTTCCGTTGGCAATGGTGGGCGTAGTGAACTTCAGCGCGTGAGGCAAATCATCTCGGCCATTGGTTAATGCGCTGTTGTACAGGAGTTTTCCGAGATTTTGCGCGTCATAGGCCTGAAGGGCGCCTGGAGGACCTACGACGTTGTAGTTGCCTTGAATTGCCCAGACGATACCGTTCGAATTTTCATTCGAAGAAATGCTGGGAATCGCACCGCCGGTGACTTGATAGCTGATTGTGGATTTGCTGGAAGGAGTTGTGGACACAAACTTCCCGCCGGAAATGGGAAAGCTGTTGATCGTGCCTAGGCTCATTCCGAAATAGACGGTGCCATTAAAATAGGCTGGAGCTCCGATCAGAGTTCCCTGCTTGGGAATCTCCTGCACGACATTGTCTGTCGCGCCATACTTGCCCATATTCGAGACGCTCAGTAGGTGAATCGTGCCTGCCTTTCCCATTTGAACCATCAGATTTGGGCCTCCTACAGCGTTTACAGACGAAGGCAAGAGGAGAACTCCTCCTGCGCCAACATCGGTGTCAAAGTCGTCCAAGGTCTCCTGATTGTAGGGGGTGAAGTAATCCGCTACTGAGAACTGGCCGTCCTTGAGGCGGATAATTGAGTCGCCGTATGAGCCAATCGAAGGTTGAAACCAGCCGTTTCCGGTCGAGAAGTAAATATTGCTTCCGTCACTGGCTGCACCGGATCCGCCTTGCCACACGCCGCCTCCCGCGAGCGGATATCCGCTTGGGTCCGTCTTTGAATTAGGTCCTGTGTTGAATGCACCTACCTGCTTTAGAGTGGTGGAGCTATATCCAAATAGCCAACCGTGGTAGCCATACAAGTCATTTTGCGATCCAAACCCGAAGTAAATGTTTCCTGAATTCGGCACATAGAGGAGGCCGGTCCGGCAAAGTTGGAGGCGGGGAACAAATGCCACTGCACCCTTGACGGATCCGTCCCCATTTCCGGGCACACTTGCTTGGATTTTTGTAGGACCTCCGAGTTGCTCGGTTCCAGCGTTGGCGCTGAGGGCATGAAGGCTGTATGTGTAGGTAGGGGTTCCGGTTGATCCGAGTGTCCGTGTGAAGCTGACTACGTAAAGGATGGGGTTGGCTGAATTGACGATAACAGGAGTAGCCGTTATCCCCTGCTCTGTACTAATCAATGGATTGTGCATATCGACAGCGGGAACCGAAGGGCCGAGATTCACATGCCATAGCGGCGTGGCATTTGATCCTTGGTTGCTATCCGCATCGAATGCATACACGGAGTTATGCTCTGTAGCAATGAACAGAACATTGTGGGTGCCCTTGCCAGGAATGGAGAGGTTGGGCAAGTACAGAGGCTGAGCAAAAACATTTCCGTCAACCGGAAGTGTGAAGAGCAACCCAAACGATTTGGAATTTACGTTCGACGGATTAAGAATCTTCTCGCCGGAATTGAGGCCCGAGCGAGCGATGTCATTGTGGTAGGTCGTGACCGAAACTTGGGCAAAAGCGCTAACGCTGAAAGTTGCCGCCACTGCCAATCCGATACTGAATCGCGGGGTTAATTTGAGGAAGAAAGCTAACCGAACAAAAGCCACGAAACATTCTAACTGGCTGTTGAGCTTCCTGTGAAGAATGCTGTAGCCGTGGCCGTGGAGAATTTAAAGGATCTGTCCTAACTTTTTGCTGGATCGTGGCCGACCGCTGTTTTGTTGCGCTCAAACAATTCTAGATTCCAAATCTCCAAGTGGTCGCCAACGCCTATAGCGATCACGCGGTCGACTAGTTGAGCGCTGTCTCTGGAGACAATGGGGATCACGATCCTTCCCTGGGCATCAAACGCGCATTCCCGCGCAGTATCGGCATTCGGAATTGTGATCCCTGAAGCCCTGAGATTGGTAAGTCTTTCGGTGCTGTACAGCTTCACGCACGGCAGGTCCCCTACGAATGCCATCACCGCGTCTCCCAGCTTTACGCGAAACGAGGACAGCAGAAACATTCGGCCCTTCGCGTCGACGTGTCCCTCATAAGTGCCGATCATCGGTTGTGGGAGCATGTCCTCAGAATAGCCGTTTGTCCGTGCATCCCAGCAAAATCTCTGAAGTTGAGGAAGCGGCGGTACTGATCCGGTGCGACTTGAAGTCGACTTAGGCCCAAGTGCGTAGGGCCGGCTCAAGGTCTGACAGGCGGTTGATGACCCTGGCTCCTATTTCGAAGAGCGCTTCGGCATAGCCGGCAGCGGCACGGCCTCCCACGATGATCGGCATTCGAGCTCCGAGATTTGTTCGAATCGCACGCAGCTCGGCATCGAGATCGGGGTCATTGTTGGGATATACAATGCTGAGGGCAACGGCCTGAGCGCGGGATCGTCGGACCGCGTCGGCAATCTCCTCAGACGGCAAGCTTGGCCCAAGGTAAGTTACGTGCCAACCGAGGCTAGCCACCGTAATGGCGACGATCATCGCTCCAATCTCATGGTGCTGCTTTGCTGGGGTCGTTACGACGATTCGTGGAGCATTGGCTCCTGGCATGATCGAGGCTCTTAATCGGTCCAGGTAGGTTCGGATAACCACCGTGGCCAGATGCTCTTCGGAGACGGAGGCAGTGCCTTCACTCCAGCGCCATCCCACGCGCTCCAACAGAGGGAGCACGATCTGCTCCAGCATTCCGGTAATTCCCAAGAGTGCGGTGCCTCGCTCCAGTGTTCTAAGGAGTTCTGCCGAGTCAAGCTCCATCATCGCCTGTTCGGCGGCTTTCAAAAGACTGCCGTCCTCTTGGGTGGGCGATTCGACGAATGAATCGGTGGGTTCGGGCTGAGCCAAACGCTTGAGCTCTTCAATCGACAGTTGCGCCACCTTGCTGATGGTATTTCCCTGATCGGTAACTCGCTTGAGCAATTTGAGTCTCTCAAGCTCGGCATCACCGTACTCGCGCTGATTGGCATCGCTGCGATTTGGCGAGAGCGCGGCATAGCGCCTCTCCCAAGCACGGATGGTATGCGGGGTCAAACCGGTTTTTGTAGAGAGCGCCCCAATGGTATAGCGGACTGAGGACACGCCGACATGATGTCGCATTGTCTCACTGTTGTCAATGGATATATCAGATCAGGCTTATATTCTTCTAATATAGCTTGACAATAGTTAGACAACACTTGCACAATGCGAATGTATTGGGAGTTAACAACACCATGAAATTTAAAACGATTCTGCTTTCCTCACTGCTCTTGGTCAGCGTGTCTGCGTTCGCTCAGACCAAAGACATCGTCGACACCGCAGTAGGCGCGCCAGGATTCAAGACTCTCGTCGCAGCGGTCAAGGCTGCCGGCCTGGTCGACACCCTCAAGGGTGCTGGCCCGTTCACAGTATTTGCCCCAACCGATGAGGCATTCGCCAAGCTCGAGAAGTCGAAGCCCGGCATCACTGCGACCCTCCTGAAGCCAGAGAACAAGGCCAAGCTGGTTGCCATCCTCACCTACCATGTCGTCCCAGGCAAGGTTCTGGCCGCTGACGTTATGAAGCTCGCCAACGGCACCAAGGTCAAGACCGTTAGCGGCAAGACGATCACGATCCACAACAAGAAGGGCGTCGTGATCAACAAGTCCAAGGTCATCAAGGCTGACATCGAGTGCAGCAACGGCGTCATCCACGTGATCGACACCGTTCTCATTCCTAAGTAAGAGCATCTGACCAACCGC
This sequence comes from uncultured Armatimonadota bacterium, assembly GCA_903927025.1. GTDB lineage: Bacteria > Armatimonadota > Fimbriimonadia > Fimbriimonadales > Fimbriimonadaceae > Fimbriimonas. The sequence goes on along the minus strand of CAIYLG010000002.1, from coordinate 196,729 downwards.
TAGGAAACAAGAACATGATCAACACCTGGATTGCAGCCCTCGCCCTCGTCCCTGCCGGTCAGGCGACCCCTTCCGATGTGAAGCTGGAGTCGCTTAGCGATGGCTTCGTCCGGGTGAAATCAAGCGTCTACAGCGTGGAGGTGCCCAAGGCCTGGACCGTGGGATCTCAAACGCCATGGGGCGCTCGAAGCATCACTCCAGCCAAGTCTTCCCAAACGGAATTGGGAGTCATGACGGCTGGAGTGACGCATCAAAGCTGGGACGAGCTTTACAAAACGTCAATGTTTTTCATCATGAGGCAGGAGAAGGGTAAAGCGACTCCCTATCGGTTGGGCAAAACTAAGTCGGGCTACGAATCTTGTTCGTTTGAAGTAGCCAACGAAGAGGGCTTCGTCAAGCGAAAATATGTCCTTCTCAAGAACGCAAAAGGCGCCGCAATTGCCCTAAGCGTCATCATCGGCGACCAAAAGCAGGACAAGGAAGTGTCCGCCTACTTCGCAAGAATGGTCTCCAGCGCTAAGATAGTGGACTAAAACATCCAGGCCCCTTCCTTTCGTTCCGACGAGAGGAAGGCGGGGGATGGAGAGCCACTACCGGCTAATTTGTGCCAGAACCACGCAGATTTGACTCATCCCGGCTCATGGGACCATCAACTGATGTCCAACAAATCCTATCTGCCGCTTCAAACATCTGCTTGGTCCAGTCCCCTTGCGCAGGGTTGACTTCGTTAGCGACAACGTCGCGCGCCAACTGATTGAAAGTCGTACCCCGCGAGCGAGCCAGTTCCTGAGCGCGCACAAACAAGACTTCGTCAATCCTGATAGTGATCCGATTCACCACAACCTGTACTCAAGGTTATATGTGTCGGGGATGGCGCGGCTAGCGCTATTCTTATGCTCTGACAGGCGCGTAGGTTCAGGAACGAGAGCCATCCGCCAGACTTGAGCGAAATGAACTTCCGCCCCGCTACATCCCAGGATTACGTCGCCATCGCGGATTGGGAAAACCAGCGATCCCCCGAGTGGCCGACATCGGCTGATCGAGTTCACCACCAGGAGTCGACCTGGCCCCAATCGGCATATCGCCGCAATTGGATCGTGGAAGCTGTAGGTCGCGGCGCAATCGGTTTCGTGACCCTCAGCTACGCCCTATGGCTCCCGCATCCAGGCAGATACATCGCTCGAATCGTTCCCTGTGGCGGAATGACTGTGGAGGAGATCAAGGCTTGTCTAGCCTTTCTGCGGAGGGAAGCCACTGAAGTCCAGGCGAGGGAACTGCTCATCCCCGTCCGTAGCGATGACCCCAACCTGGCCAATGTGATTCTCAACTCCGACTTCCCCGAAATAGAGAGTGCTGTCAGATTGGAAAGACAATTGAGCGTTGCCGACGCAGAGGTGTTCGCGAAAACTGATCTGGGCGACATCAGGTGCTCCAACTTTGAAACCCTGGAAGCGGAAGGGATGGCCTGGATGCGGCCCCTTTACGAAGCAACTCTGGAGATGACCAAGGATATTCCCACTCAATTCGAGGTCGAGGATTTCTCTTACGAAGCGTTCCAATCTCAGATCGGAAACCCAGAATCCGCCCCGAGGAACCTCATGTTCGCCGCCCTAGACGGCAACAAAATCGTAGCCTACACCCGGTACGAAGCCAACGCCGTCGACCCCACCCGAATCCAAACTGCATTCGGCGGAACGGTCCGCTCTCACCGCCGCCAAGGCATCATGACCGCCCTAAAGCACTTCGCCTTCGCCCAACTCTATAACTCCGGCGCCCGCACCGTCTTCAGCGCAAACCTGAAAAACAACCCCATGCTCGGCCTAAACGAAAGCCTCGGATTCAAAGAAATCTTCCGCGCCGCGGTGTTCTCTATCGCATTGGAACCTTAACCCCAGACTTTACAAAGCTCGGCGAGGCTAATAGAGCTTTTGGTGAAGGCGGGGTCGCCAAAAAGCTCTGCTGGTTGACCATCTGGAAACGATGTAGAATCCAGCTAACTCGGGAGATGGCTTCAGAAGAATCTAGGGGGCTTGTTTTCCGGCTCGTGATTGCAAATTGCAGACTTGTAGCTATCTTCACCCTCCGGAATGGAGCGCTGCCTGCCGCCTAATGCCATCCCGTTTGAGATTGTCCGGACATCGGATTATTCAGAAGTGACGTCGAAGCGACGAGAATCTCGGAGACGACTCCTTCTCCTGCCAAACTTTGGCGGGGGAAGGTGGGATGGGGGTGGTTCTTAAAGACGCGCCCCTGGCTCGCTCCCTTTCCGGAGAGTCTTGAACTGAGCCCAGGGTAGTTCAGCACATATTCTATGCTCACGCAGGGAGATGCTCATGACTAAAAGCGCCCTACGTCATCCAGTTTTGCTTCAAACGCGGTCACTTTCGCAAGCAGAGTCTCATCCATGCTGATCGTGATATTGCGCACGACAAGTAGTGTAAACGTTAATCGGTGTACGCGCCAAAAATCCCCTCCTTCGGAGGGGTGCCCTTCAGGGCGGGGTGGTTCACCAGGTGGTCAACTACGTCCATCAACCTCCTCGGCATCGCAACCGCACCGACGGGAGGGCCTTTACAGCGCTCGAAACCACCCCGTCCAGCTTCGCTGGCCACCCCTCCGGTGGAGGGGAATTGTTACTGGTCCGAACCGCACACTTCAGTCGCAGCCGTTATCCAAATTCCCCTCCTTCGGAGGGGTGCCCTTCAGGGCGGGGTGGTTCACCAGGTAGTCCATGATGTCCCCCAAACTCCTCAGCACAGCAACCGCGCTGACACGAATAACTATCAGCTTTAAGCCCTCAAGATACGCCTCGCGATCCTTATCGTAGGTCCCCTTGCCGATGTGAGAGCTCCCGTCGACCTCTATCACCACGGCCTTCTCCGCGCAGTAGAAGTCGACGATGAATCGGCCGATAACTTTCTGTCGATCAAAGTCCAGACCAAGGAGTTGCCGGCTCTTTAGTCTTTCCCAGAGGAGAACCTCGTGCAGGATGCCTGCCTTCCTCAGTTCACGTGCCCTTGCCTTGAGGGCTGGGTCGTGGGGGAGGGATTTGTACTTTTTAGTAGCTCTCAAAAACCACAGCGTCCAGCTTCGCTGGCCACCCCTCCGGTGGAGGGGAATTTAATCCTACGGCCTCAGCCGCAGCACAACTTCACCTGCGGGCAAAACCTCCACGTTCGGCATCGCCGTTAGCCGCTTTAGAAGCCCGTCGAGATAGACCGATCCAATCGGCCCCCACCCTTCCTCATCCAGCCCGTGGGTGTTGTACACAAACCATCCACCCGGCGACGCGAGGAAGTCGTTGATTGCCTTGTCCAAAAACGCCTGGCCATTCTCGGGCCCCTGAGACCAGCATCCAATGAGGACCGGTTTCCGGTGGGTGGGAATCGGGTTCACGGCAGTGTTTCCCTGAGTGCGAACCACGAGGAACCGGGTGAGGGCATAGTTGTCCAGGTCCGGGTTGGAGGCATTGTAGGCGAAGTTGTAGACCGACTCGGACGCCTTGAACCCATGCAGGTGCTTCTCAAAGTAATCCGCACACCTGTCAATGTGCCTCTTCGCCTCCGCGAGCGGAATCTCGGTTAGGTTGGTGTGGTCATAGGTGTGCGCCATCACCTCATGCCCACGCTCCTTCAGTCGGTTCCAGTCGTCGATGTTGCCAATCGGATTCTTCCAATTCTCACCAGGCTTCGCAATGACGTTGAAGCACCCCCGCAAACCAAAGGATTCATAAATCTCCGCGGTCCGAAAGAACGACTTCTTAAAGCCGTCATCAAAGCTAAGCGTGACGATGTGAGTCTTGCGAGAGGGGAACATATTGGCAAACGGAAGGGCAGCCGCCGCGTAACCGACGTTGGCGAGAAGCTGGCGGCGAGTGAGGTGAAATCGCACCCATTTATCATGAGGCTCTGGGTTAAAAATGGCAATAAGCGAGCGGGTGAATCTCGTCGCGATGATTCGATCAACTGAACCGCACAAACCACTCCGCCCCCAAAATTCCCCTCCACCGGAGGGGTGCCCTTCAGGGCGGGGTGGTTCACCAGGTGGGCAATTCCTACGTGGGAGGGGAATGGATCCCTAGCCACCATCCTGGTAGTGCACTTTTCGCTCTCCCACCTTGAGGAGCGCGAGTGTCAGCACCAGGATCATGAGGAACATGAGGACGCCCATGGCGCAGGCGTAGCCCATTTTGTTGAACTTGAAGGCGTTGTCGAACAGGTACATCGCGTAAAAGTAGGCCGACCGCTCGGGGGAGCCGGTGGGCCAGAGGACGTAGGGGACGGCGAATACCTGCAGGGACCCGATCAGGCCCATCACCACGTTGAACAGGATCACGGGGGAGATCATGGGGACGGTTACGTGGCGGAAACGCTGGGCGCCGGAGGCGCCGTCCAGTTCGCTTGCCTCCAGAAGGCTTGTCGGCACATCCTGAAGTCCAGCGAGGTAGATCAGCATCGTGTTGCCACCGCCCCAAACTGTGAGCACTACAATCGCCCACTTGGTATAGGCGGGGTTGCTCATCCAGTTCACGGTGGGGATGTGCATGCTGTGGAGCATCACGTTGATGATTCCGTGGTCACCGTTGAACAGCCAAAACCACAGTACAGCCACAGGGACCACCGGCACCAGCGAAGGCATGAAGAACAGGGCTCGGTACACCGACTGACCGCGCACCTTCCCGTTGAGCAACACCGCCAGGGCAAGCGCCACCACCGTGCTCAGAGGCAGAGACAGCATCGCAAACACCAGGGTGTTCCGCGTCGCCTGCCAGAACACCTCGTCCTGAAACAGCTCCTGATAATTGGCCAGGCCAATCCACATCGGCGGCTTAAGCACCGAGTAGTCACAAAAGGAATACCAGCACGATGCGACGACCGGGTACAGCATGAACACGCTCATCCCGATCATCCACGGCAGCGTGAACAGGTAGCCGTACATCGCCTCGCGCCGCGCGTTCATAGTCCCAGCCTCCTGCGCTGCTCCACTCGCTGCCTGTAGCTCTCCACCTTGGGCTTCATCCGTTCCTGAAGGTGGTCGAGGGCCTCCTTGGGCGTCCGACTCAGCAGGGTGATAGAGTCGATCGTTGCGCTGAGCTCTGACTGAAACTCCTGCCAATATCCCACCTTCGGGGCCGGGACAGAATTCGGACTGCCGCTGAGTTCGTAGAAAAATTTGGCGCTGGGGTTAGGGTTCTTCTGATAGAACTCCGGCGTCACCTTGCTCAGGGGCGAGAATTTGAGCTGACCGCAGCACAGTTTCTCCATCTCCTTTTGCTGTTGCACAAACGCAATGAACTCAAACGCCTCCCGAGGATGCTTGGCACCCCTGGGAATCGTGAGATTGTTCTCTTCCACCATCGTGACATTGGCCATGTCTGGTCGGTCCGCCGGGTGTGGAAATGGCACCACGCGCCACGAGAGCGAGGGATTGAACGTGTGGATGAAGTTGTACATCCACACCCCCTGCATCTCCATGACCACCTGCTGGGCCATGAACGCGTTCTGAGGTGAGGAGAAGTTGCCGAGACCCTGCTTGAACGACTGAACCGCATCGGAACCGTGCCGCTTCGAGAAGCTCGCCACCCAGTCGAAACCGCGGATATTTTCCTTGCTGTTCACGGTGAGGTTGCCATCGGCGTCGATGAGCTTGCCACCGAAGTAGTAGCCAAAAGCCCACGTCCACCAACCTGGCTCGCTGGGCAAAAAGCCGATCTGCTTGATGCGACCTTCGCCGTCCAGCTTGGACAGCTTTACGTCCAGGGCATCCAGTTCCTCGATTGTCTTAGGGTAGGCATCTGGCTTCAGCCCGACCTGGGAAAACATCGATGGGTTGTAGAAGAGTGCAGTGGAAGCCGGCACGCTGGGAAGCGACCAAACGTGCCCCTGGTACACGCCCATATCCCAGAAGATAGGGGTGTACTGGCTCCGATTGATCCCTTTTTCCTTGCAAAAGTCGTCCAACGGCATCAGCGCGTGGTCGTCGACAAAGTGGGCAATATCCGGATTTCCGAGCCCCGCCACGTCGGGCGGGAGCCCGGCGCTGATCGACATCATCGTCTTGTTGACGGCATCGCTCTCACTGAGGATGTCGACTTGAATCCGATCCTGGGAGCGGTTGAAGTCCGCCACGATGGCTGCCATCGCCTCAAACTCGAACGCGGTCCAGCCTTCCCAGTAGGTGACATGAACCCGATCCTTGCGCGGATTGCGCTCGGCCATCTTTTCGCTGTAGGCAAAAAGGGCAACGGCGCTTATCGCGACGGCCGTCAGCTTGAAGGCGCTCGCCGAGATGAAATTGGAGAGTTTCATCTAGGCATTGCCTCCGGGGACTCGATGAAGTGCGCTCTCACTTGATCCCCGTGACGGCGATGCCTTGCACGAGCAGGCGCTGCATGAAGATGAAGAGAATGACCACGGGGAGGATGACAATGGACGTGGCGGCCATCTGGAGGCTGAACGGGGTACCACCGTGCTGGCTTTGAAACGCCTGAAGACCCAGCCCCAATGTGAACTGCTTCTGATCGAGCAGGTAGATCAGCGGACCGAGGAAGTCGTTCCACGTGCCCATGAAGCCGAATAGGGCGACCACCGCCAAAGCAGGCTTGCATAGGGGAAGCACCACCTCAAAGAAGATCGCAAACTCGCTGGCTCCATCGATTCGCGCAGCTTCAGAGAGTTCATTGGGGATCGTTTTGAAGAACTGACGGAGCAGAAAGATGCTGAAGCCGCTTCCGAACCAGGCTGGGACCCAAAGTGGCCGGTAGGTTCCGACCCAGTCCATCGCCCGAAATAGGGAGAAGGTGGGCACCATCAGGACCGGGAACGGAATCATCATGGTGGCGAGGGTCAGGATGAAGAACAGGTTGCGACCGGGAAACCGAAACTTCGCGAACCCGTACGCCACCAGGGCGTTGCTGATGACCAATCCCAAAACCGTGAGCAGACAAAGGACAACCGTGTTCCGACCGTAAACCAGGAACGGGATGTAGCCCAACTTATCCCCTTCAAAGTTCATGGCCTTCCAGAAGTTGTCGAACTGGAAATGGCTGGGAATCCACACCGGCGGGTTCCGCATCACCTCGGCGTCTGGCTTCAGCGGGGTGCTGATGAGCCACACAAATGGAAACGCAAACAGGATGGAGAGCACCACAAGCAGGGTGTGCTTACCCATGGTCGCAAGGATGCGACGAACCTTCACCGTGCCGGTCCCTTTGCAAACTGCTTAGCGGAAGTTAGGAAGACGCATCCGCGACCTGGAAACTCGACCACATAGTCTCGCCTGTTCATCGAGATCCGGCGCCTCACCGGAATGGGAACTCCGTCCGCATTCTGAGGATGGTCGCCGGGGAAATAGTGGTACTCCAACAGGGATCTGCCGTGAACGGCTGAGAGCGGAATCCGGACGGTCTTGGGATTGTAAGACTCATTGACCACAAGCAGGGAGAGTTCACCGTTTGAGGTGGATGCGGTTGTTCGGAGGTCCGAGTCTCCGTGAGCTTGAGACTTCACTATCGAGCACCCCGGTGGGAACAGGCGAGACAGAAGCGTCCACACATAGAAGGGCTCGCGTGGGGCCGTGCTCTCTGGCGGCACCATCACATCTCCCTGGGAATTCCAGAATCCCCACACCTTTAGTGTGAGCAGGCCCGGCGGATTCGGAGTGTCGGCGGTCACCGGGTGCATCGCGTCATCGAGGTCCCAAAAAGTCGCCCCGCTCCATCCCGCCCGGCAGACCTGGGCGAAGTAGTCCGCCATCAGTAGGCCGTACCCATAGGTTTTGACCCTTGGCTGCTGGTCTCCGTTAACCTTGCCGTCCAGCAGACCGGATTCGGCGACAAAGAACTGCTTTTCTTTGGCACTTGGGTCCAGCGTCTGAGCGGCAAGCTTTCGCTCGATAAGGTTGGGTTCGATCAGACCGCCGATCACTTCCTTGTCCTTGGCGTACCAGTGGAGGTTGTAGCTTCCAAACTGCTCTGGAGCGTCTTTGGCCGCTCGATCCAGCCATTTCAGGGCATCCTGCCAGCCGGAGTCGCCACTTGCACTCGGGCCAGACAGTTTTACTTTGTCGCCAACCGGGCTAGCGGCAAGTGCGGGCCCAACGGCTTTGATTCCCTTCAGCCAGGTTTCGTAGGATGGATTGCCGGACCAATCCCCGTTCGGCTCGTTGAAATAGTCGAATTCAGTGATGCAGGTGTAGCCCTTATCCTTAACGAGGTGGGTCAGGATTCCGACTACCAGCTTGGACCAGAGAGCGGAGCCTGGTTCGGGGGAAACGCGCTTGCCGGTGTTCCAAAACCCGGGCGTGCCCCACTCTCCCAGGAGGACCTTGACGCCGTGGGCTTGAGCGTAGTCCAGGATTTCGTAGACCTGCTTCAGCTTAGGATGGTTCGGTTGAACCGTCCAGCGAAAGACCGGCTCGCCATTGGCATCAAGCCGGTCGCAGTACGAGTCGTTCTGGAAGCACATCCGAAAGAACCCTGGCTGGCAGGCATCCACCCGCTTCCAGATCATCTTCCACTTCTCGGGCGTCGGCTCGTAGTGGAAAGGGTCCACCTGAATGCCAACTCCGCGGAATTGGGTTGAGATCACCGATGTAGGATCCACCGAAATAGTGATCGCATCGGGTTTAGCCGCAAGAAAGGCGGCAAGGAAGGCGGTGGTCAGCAAAGGTTCTCCATTGATCTTCTGGCAGGCACAAGTGGAAGTGCCCACTCATAGTAATCGCTTAGACGATTATTCAGGAAGGTTGAGTCGGCTAGCTCCCGCTCAGACGTGAAACGTGCCGCCGGAGGCGTAGACTCGGAACTCGGAGACTTGGCGGAAGCCGATCTTCTCGTACAGGCTCCTCGCCATCGGCGAACTGTGGAGCATTGCGATCCGGTAGCCGGATTCGCGGGCGGTATGCAGGGCGTTCAGGGTTAAGATTCGGGCGAGACCCTTGCCGCGAGCTTCGGGCTTAGTGGCGACGCCATGGATACCAGCGGAGCCAGCATCCAGGTTCAAAAGGGCTTTGGAAACCGGTTTCCCGTCAATGAGAGCCAGCCAGCAGCGCATCGGCGATCCTGGGGAGCCCACTCCAAACGAGAGCGCCATTTCCAAGTGCTGTTCCTGCGAATCCTCTGGCACATGCCAACGCCATGCGATGAGCTCCTGAGCCAGCGTCAACTCCTCCTCAGAGGTGGCCTCCCGAACCTCGACGCCATCGGGGATCGGGTCGAGTGGTGGCAGATTGGCGAGGTCCATCGTCATTCCAGGCATCTGCTCAATAAGCGTCATGCCTCGCGCTTCAAGCAGATCCGAGAGGTGAGATGGTTCAGTGCTGGGATGGACGACCCACATGAAGGGAACTCCACGCTCGGCATAGTGGGCAAAGATCCGATCCACAAGAGGTTCAGGGTCACCGTTGGGCTGGAATCTGAGCACACCGTTATAGGGCAGAAAGGTTAGGACGGTATCGAACCAAAGCGCTCCCCCTTCATTGTGAAGTGCGCCTCCAGAGGTGAGCCCAAACCGTTGCCAAAGCGCCCACAAGTTCTCCTCAGTGGCCCGAATTTGGTTGGCCAACGAGACGTCTTCGAATACCACGCCTAAGATGATATTCGGTTTTCGACGCACCAATGGAGCCTATAATTGTGCGTGACCCGGGATGGCCGCCTGCTTTCGCTGTATATGGGGCTCACCACCAGCGTCACCGGGTTTCTCCAGCCGTTTGTCCCGATCTATCTTTTGGAATCAGGGCTGACGAAGTCTCAAATCGGGCTGGTTGCTGGTTCGGGTGCGGCAATGGCTCTGCTTTTACAGCCGCTACTAGGCAAACTTTCAGACCGTGTGGATGCAAGGCGTCCGTTCGTAGCAGTGATGTCCGTGATTGCGGCGATCGCCTACCTTTCGTTTCCGTTTCTCCACGGCGCGCCAGCATTTCTGTTTGCGGTGGCGCTGGGCACCAACGCAAATTTATACATGCAGGGCGTGGGTGGCGTTCTCGTGGGGCGGTTAGCCGCAAAGGGGAAGGGTGGAGAAACCTATGCCGCCTACCGGTTCTGGGGTTCCGTTTCCTACGTTTTTGTCGCCTTGGCGGTGGGTCTGTTTCTCAAGCCGCAGGGCGGAATCGGCCGTGGCCCCCTAAACCTGATGTTTGAGATTGGCCCGCTTATATTCTTTGGAATCTCAGTGCTCTCCTTCTGGCTGCCGGACCCCAAGCGGCCAGTTGAGACCGCCGAAGAGGAAGCGAAATCGGCAAAGGCGATCATCCGGCCAAACCTGCGGCGATTCCTGGCCGTGGACTTCCTTTACATCATTTCTCTTTACGGAGCCACCAACTTCATCTCGATCTTCATGCAGCACGTCGGCGGCAAGGGGCTCTTCCTTAGCTGTGTGTTCCTTCCAGGCGTTATCGGGGAGGCGCTGGTGATGAGGTTCTCGGGCCGGTACTCCGACCGATATGGTCGACGTCCTGTCCTGGCGCTTTCATACGTTCTGCTCCCATTCCGGCTGATGATGTATTCGGCCGCGACGGGGCCATGGATGGTGCTGGGAGCGCAGGCCCTGCACGGGCTCAATTTTGGGATCGTGGGTGCCGTCTCCATCGCCTTCATCAACGATCAGGCGGACCACCGAACTCGAGGCTCCCTTCAGGCCCAGCTTGCGCTAGTCACGGCAGCGGCAGGCGCCATCGGCCCGGCTTTGATGGGGCTGGTTGCGGACAAATACGGCCTTCCGGTGATGTTTGAAGTTGCTGCAGGAATCGCTCTCGTGGCGATGGCAGTGTTCCTGCTCTTCGTCAACGAGTCCAACACTCACGCCGAAGGCACCGGGATCAAGCTCTTCGACCACGCCCCATTCCCAGCAAAATCCTAAGAGCGTCGCGCGCGGAGTTATCACTTTCTCACCCAAATCCCGGTTGCGAGGGTTATTCTGAGTTTAGAATGTAGTAGCACGGCCAACTGGCACTGTTGCCTGCCGAAACATCATGATCCTCTCCCTTCTCGCTTCAGCGATCCTTTCTGCACCTCAAGCCCAAACGACCCTCACCGTTGACCTCACCAAACCTGGTGTCGCCGTTAGCCCGAATCTCTATGGGCTCATGACGGAGGAGATCAATCACTCCTACGACGGCGGGCTATACGGGGAGCTGCTTGGCAACCGGAGCCTGAAGGATGACCCTGCTGTGCTCAACTGGGAAGGAGCTGGTGCCGGCTCTACTATCGTGGTTGACAGACGAGGTGGAATGAGCGATGTCATGCCTGTTGCGCTGAAAGTGCACGGAGCTGTTGCGAACCAGGGTTTTTGGGGCATTCCAGTGCGGCCGTCCACAACGTATCACCTCACTGTTTGGGCAAAGGGGGCGCATAGCCTGGAAGCGTCGCTCGAGTCCGTGGATGGATCGACCACCTACGCTCATGCATCCGTACTCGATATGAGTTCTCCTGTCTGGTTGAAGTACACCGTCGACCTCAACACGAGTGCAGGCATCATGCCCACCAAAGACGCGCGACTTGTCCTCAGACCTACCGGAGGAGATTTCCAGCTGAGCATGGCGTCTCTGATGGGGCCGACCTACAACAACCGTCCAAACGGAAGCCGACCAGACCTCATGCAGCTGCTGGTCGACATGAAGCCCCAATTCCTGCGATTCCCAGGTGGCAACTACCTGGAAGGGAACATCTTCCGCGAGAGGTTCAATTGGAAGGCAACATTGGGCCCCATCGAATCCCGTCCCGGTCACCTTGCTCCGTGGAGCTACCGATCCTACGACGGTATGGGTCTGCTCGAATTTTTGGAATGGTGTGAGGACATGAAGGCAAAGCCGCTCCTTGCGGTGTTTGCCGGATACACGCTTAGCAGAGACTATGTGGGTTCTGGCACTGAACTGGAAGGGTTTGTCAAAGATGCGCTCGATGAAATCGAGTACGTCACGGGCAACACCAACACGAAGTGGGGAGCGCAGCGGGCTAAGGACGGACATCCAAAGCCATTCCCCCTCGAATGCGTCGAGGTTGGCAACGAAGATGGCTTTGATGGATCGGGCAGCTACGAGGGCCGATTCGTGCAGTTTTACGATGCGATCAAGAAGAAGTACCCCCACCTCCAGGTGATCTCGACCACCGGAGGGAAAGACTCTATCGGTCAGCGATTCAAGATCACTAAGCGCCGCCCAGATATTATTGATGAGCACTACTACGACAGCACGTGGCAGATGATGGCGTTTGCCTCGAAGTACGATCGCTATGACCGCAAAGGCCCCAAGATCTTTGTTGGCGAGTGGGCAGCACAAGATGTGCCTGCGCCTTGGATTGATGCACAGCATAAGGGACCAACCCCCAATATGAACTGCGCCATAGCAGATGCGGCCTTCATGACGGGAATGGAGCGCAATTCGGACTTGGTCGTCATGGCCTGCTATGCGCCGCTTCTCGTCAACGTGAACCCAGGAGGCAGGCAGTGGGCGGTGAACCTCATTGGCTACGACGCGCTCGACAGCTTCGGCTCTCCCTCCTACTATGCGCAGAAGATGTTCATGGCAAATGTGGGAGATCACACCGTGCCTACCGTCCTCGCAGGTGCGCCGATTCAGACCCAGGGGAACCAGACTCTTCCCGGAATTTTCGTTTCCACCACACGGGATACCAAATCTGGAACGCTCTACCTGAAGGTCGTCAACGCCCTGCCGACCGACGAACCGGTGTCCGTCGTGCTGAACGGTGCAAAGTCAGTAAAGGGCGCAGTTCTCACTTCGATCAATGGGGATCCAAAGCTGATGAATACGCTGGCTGAACCGAAGCGGGTGGCTCCCATCACGATAACTCTCGGGGACGTTGGCACCACCTTCAAGCAGACGTTTGCCGCCCATTCCGTTAACGTCATCAAGGTGGTTATCCAGTGATTGCGGTTGCGGCTGCGGCTGCTTTCTTGGTTGCCGCTGACTTCCACAGCTGGGCGACTTCGCCTCCGATGGGATGGAACAGTTGGGACTGCTTCGGCACCACTCTCAATGAGGTTCAGGCCAAGTCGCAGGCAGATGCGATGGCCGAGCACTTGCTCCCGTTCGGTTGGAAATACTTCACGGTCGACATTCAGTGGTATGAGCCGAACTCACAGGGGCATGACTACAAGCCGGGTGCCATCCTCACGATGGATGAATACAGTCGGTTGGTGCCGGCACCTGCAAAGTTCCCATCAGCCGGGAATGGGGCAGGGTTCAAGCCATTGGCGGACTACGTTCATGGCAAGGGACTCAAATTCGGGATCCATCTGATGCGCGGCATCCCTCGCCAAGCCGTCGTCGCAAACACGCCAGTGAAGGGAACCCATTTTGGTGCAGCTGACATCGCGAAGACAACGAGCACTTGTCCGTGGAATCCAGATATGTTCGGTGTCGATATGACCAAGCCAGGAGCGCAGGCCTATTACGACTCCCTCTTTGATTTGTACGCTTCGTGGGGCGTGGATCTTGTCAAGGTTGACGACATCGCACGTCCCTATGACGAAACCCAGCAAGCGGAGATCGAAGCGATTCGAAAGGCGATTGATAAGACTCATCGCCACATCGTGCTGAGTCTTTCACCCGGCGACACTCCCATCGAAAAGGGAGCCCATGTTAACCAGCATGCGAACATGTGGCGTATTTCCGACGATTTCTGGGACCAGTGGCAACCGCTTCACGGGATGTTCGGGCGTTTGGACAAGTGGACGCAGTATCGGGTGACCGGTGCATGGCCAGACGCGGATATGTTGCCCTTCGGCATTGTGGAGTTTAAGCGTCCCACCCGTTTCACTCATGACGAACAGGTGCTCTGTATGTCTCTCTGGTCGATCGCTAGATCTCCGCTCATCTTGGGTGCAGACCTAACGAAATTGGATTCCTTTACGCTCCATCTCCTGACGAACCCAGAGGTCCTTGCCGTGAATCAGGCCAGCACGGATAACAGGCAGGTATCTAGAGTGGACGACCTAGTTGTTTGGACTGCTAAGGTACCGCACAGTCATGACCTCTATGTGGCGCTATTCAATGGCAAGTCTGACGTCGCTCCCAGTGAAGTCTCAGTGAGCTTCGCTGATTTGGGAATCAAGGGGTCTGCCAAGGTTCGCGATCTATGGAGTCGCCAAGATCTCGAGACAGTGACGGATTCCTTCAGCAAAACTCTTCCGTGCCATGGGGCTGGCCTGTATCGAGTTTCACCGATTCACTGAGCTGGATCAACGGAACCTCCGATGTTGATCCTCCTCGCGGTGTTCGCAATGATGCAACCTAAAGCCTCTGCCTTTCCCCTCTCCGAAGTGAATCTGCTGGAGGGTCCTTTTAAGCAGGCGATGCTTCGCAATGCGGATGTGTTGCTCAGCCTGGATCCGGATCGACTGCTATTCAACACGCGGAAGTACGCTGGTCTGGAGCCGAAGGGGAAGATTTACGGGGGCTGGGAGTCCGCCGGTATTGCCGGGCACACCCTTGGCCACTATCTGACCGCGCTCAGCCAGCAGGCTGCGGCGACTGGAGATGTCCGGTTCCATGATCGTGTTGCGTACATCGTTCATGAGATGGCGGTGTGCCAGAAACTCTACGGGGATGGTTATGTGGGTGCGCTACCACCTCTTGAACTGGCGACTCTGCGCGGGCTACGTGAAGGGAAGGTGAACGTGGACAGCGCCTTCTTCTTCAAAGGTGGTGCGTGGGTGCCCTGGTACACGCAGCACAAGGTGCTCGCGGGTCTCAAAGATGCATGGCTTGTTGCTGGAGTAAAAGAGGCGAAGGAGGTCACCCTGCACTTAGCCGACTGGGTAGACGACGTCACGAAGAATCTCACACCCGAGCAGCTGAAGACGATGCTGAGCGTTGAGCACGGCGGGATGATGGAAACGCTGATCGACCTGTTTTCCCACACCCAAGATTATCGATATCTTGCAGTTTCTAAGCGCTTCTATCATCATGCGGTTCTCGATCCGCTTCTAGCGGGCAGAGACGAGTTGCCTGGCCGTCATGCAAACACCCAGATTCCCAAAGTCATCGGGATGGCACGAGCGTATGAAGTAGAGGGAGACAGTAGCGGTCGCAAGATAGCTGAGACATTCTGGAACTTAGTGACCGACAAGTACACCTTTGCCATCGGCGGCAACAGCGACCACGAGCACTTCTTTCGACAGGAGGATGCTGCGGAACATTTGAGCCCGAGCACTGCTGAAACCTGCAACACCTACAACATGCTCAAACTCACTGAGCATCTTTTTGAGTGGTCTCCCGACGTTCGGTACGCCGACTTCTATGAGCGGGCTCTGTTTAACCACATCCTCGCGTCACAGGACCCCAAGACAGGGATGTACGCCTATTTCATGAGTCTCAAGCCGGGTCACTTTCGAACCTTCAGCACGCTGGATGACTCGTTTTGGTGCTGCTTCGGCAGCGGAATGGAAAATCACACCAAATACGGTGAGGGAATCTATTTCAAAGACGCCGACGGAGTCTATGTGAATCAATTCATCTCGTCAAAGCTGAATTGGACAGAGAGGGGGCTGGTGCTGGAGCAGCTCACCGATTATCCGCACTCTGAAATTGTGAAGATCGCGATTGACCAGGCCCCTTCCACTTCGCTGGCCGTTCATTTTCGAAACCCTTCGTGGGCAAAGACGGGCACTACCCTTACTTTGAACGGCCAGCCGCTTCACCTCGGTTCGGCTCCGGGAACCTACAGCACGATTCACCGGGTTTGGCATAAGGGTGATGTCCTGGAGGCTCGAATCCCAATGGAGATGCGGCTGGAGCCTCTGGCCGGCGCACCGAAGAAGATGGCATTCATGTACGGGCCCATGGTGATTGCAGGAGACTTTGGCCCGAGTCCCGCCAAGCTTGCCAGCAATCAGAGCGAATATGCCTTTTCGCCGACGCCGGTGGTGCCGCCGCTTCTGTCTGAGAATTCAAATCGGGATGGCTATCACGTGGGCCGAGAGGGACACGGCGATAAATGGCAGATTGCGGCGGCCGATGGATCGGTGATCTCGCTGCGTCCGTACACGGATCTTGCTGGACGCAGAACAACGGTCTACTGGGATTTCCTGACAGCTTCGGAGTATGCGGTCCGTAAAGAAGAACTCAGGCGACAGGAAGAAACCGCGCGTCGAGACTTGGCGAGGACGATCGACTCTTACAGCCCTGGCGAACAACAGTCCGAAGTCGACCACCGAATGCTCTCGGAGAATGCGTTCTCGGGCGACAACAGCGGCAAAAAATGGCGGGACGCCCGAGATGGCGGCTGGTTCTCCTTCCAGATGAAGGTGCTCCCCAAGACAGTGCAAATGCTCCGCTTCACCTTTTGGGGCGGAGATCAGGGGCGGACCTTTGATATTCTCGTCAATGGAAAGAAGCTGGTGACCTATCACATGGATGGAAGCCGCGCCGGGCAGTTCTATACAGTTGATTTTCCTCTCGAAGTCGAGCAAATCGAGAACAAGGACACAGTCTTGATTCGGTTCCAGTCTTCCCACGGCGGAACAGCCGGAGGGCTGTATGGAGCGCTGGTGATGAAGGCTGCAGATTAGGCGGATCTAGGTCTCGCCGATGTCTTCGGCGGTGAATGTTTCAGGAACTCCTCTATAGAAGTTGGTATATTGGTCGAAATGACCGGTGCCTCGATCCTCCTTGCCGTAAGCTGGTGTACGTCGATGGTTTTCCCAAAGCATCAGGAACTGCCTGTGCCGCTCCAGCACGTCAAGCGCATCATCGTCATTGGCGACAGCATCACGCAGCAGGGCGAGACGCCAGGCGGCTACGTCTGGCTCGATCGGCACAACCTCGAGGCGATCTACCCTGCGGCGAAAATCGAGCTTCTCAATGCCGGGATTTCGGGGAATAAATCCACCGACATGCTGGCTCGTTTCGACCGTGACGTGGTGGAACGACATCCGGATCTGGTTTTGATCAGCGTAGGCGTCAACGATGTCTGGCACGGGTTTTACGACAACCACACCAAGGGAGATGGCCCACTTGGCATTCCAGTGGAGGCTTATCGAGCCAACGTGAAGGCCATGATATCCAAGGCCCGTAACGCGGGAGCAAAGGCGACCCTGATGCTCACAACCCCGATCGGGGAAGACCTGTCTGGGGCCGAGAACACCAAGGCAATTGGATACAACCAGGCGCTATCCCAGACGGCGTCAGAATCAAACTCGGGTTTGATCGACCTGCATTCGCCCTTTGCAAGTCTCATCGGCAGTTATCGCGCTCAAACTCACAGCACTCAAAATTTCCTCACCGTTGACGGCGTGCACATGAATTCGCAGGGCAACCAGGTCATGGCCCAAACCATCCTAAGCGCGTTGGGCGTGCCAGATGCAGATCGAGTCCGAGTATCTCAATCGATCCTCGATCAGATCAAGAATTCAAAGCCACATCCCGGACCGCTCCCTGTAGGTCAGGTTCTCTCCTATGATAAGCCCTGTGCCTCCAGTTCAAATTTTTCAGCGGAGTTTGGTCCCAATCAGCCTGTTCTCAGCGGGAAGCGTTTTGAGCAGAGATGGTGTGCAGGGAACGGCGACTTCGAGCCGAACCCTTGGTGGACGGTCGACCTAGGCGCATCTCATTCGCTGAGTGGAATTCACATTGAATTCGCCCCCGAAGAGCCCGACACATGGAGATACAAGGTACAGGGCTCCGTGGATGGATCGCACTTCTTCGACTTAACCGAGGCATCAAAAGAAGGTAATTATATTTACCAGGAGAACCATTCGTTTACCGGTGCCCCTGCGGCGAGGTATGTTCGAATCCTGTTTACCGGGGATACCCGGGCACAGAATTGGGCATCTCTGCGATTCGTCCAGGTTTTCGGGAAGTAATCGATGATAGGCCACTCGATAGGAGACGAGGTCACCACCAACAAACAGGTCACCAAGCATGCCGAAGTCGTGGCCGACCTCCAAGAGAGGCTGGCTAGCGGAGCCTATCGGGTAGGGGAGCAGCTGCCCAGTGAGCCGTTCCTGGCTCAGGAGTACGGCGTTGCCTACATGACCATTCGAAGGGCGATTACAACCCTGGTCGAGCAGGGGCATCTGTACCGAGTGAGAGGCCGTGGAACCTACGTCGCAGAGCCGCCTTCGCTTGACCAGGCTCCATCGATCGGACTCCTCCTCCTGCGGAACTGGCACAGCATCGACCCGTTTTACTTTCCTCCCATCGTCACCGGCTTTGTCGAATACGCTCAGGCACAGGGTTATCAGGTTCACCTTGCAGATCGATCAGAGCCGCTGCTCGAACTCCTTCGCCTTCAAGAACTTCACGTGCGGGCAGTTGCCTGTGTTATCTTGGAGCACGACGACCTAAAGGATGCGGATGACCTGCTGGACCGAGGAGTGATGGTCGTTGCGATCAACAACTATGGCGGTCTGCGTCGAGTGACGTCGGTGAGCCCCAATAACCGGAAAGGAAGCTACGACGCAACGAAAATCCTTCTTGAGTTGGGCCATCGCGACTTTGTGTTCCTTGCCGGACCCAAGTTGAACCTTGATGCGATCGAACGCCGGAAGGGATTTGAGATGGCGCTTAAACAGGCTGGAATTCGGCTGAAACCCGGCTCAATCCTTGAGACAGGATTTCTGGAAGAGGGAGGCTACGAGCAGGGAAAGGAACTCCTGAAGGGCAAAATTCTGCCTACCGCGATCGTGGCGGTCAGCGACCTTGCAGCGGTGGGCATGATGAAGGCGCTTCGAGAAGATGGGCTGAAAGTGCCAGACGACGTGAGCGTGTTTGGTTTTGGCGATTTCCGGCTCGCCGCCTATATGTCTCCCGCTCTCACCACGGTCCAGCTTCCACTAGAGGAGATTGGCCGTCAATCGGCTGATGCGCTGATTACCCAGCATCGCGGTGGTCGAGTAGAGACACTCAAGCTTGCGTGTCCGATCGTATGGCGAGAATCGGTTGCCGCACCTCGGCAAAAGTAGTCTCCCTAATCCCCTTTTCATTTCGGATTAATCGTGTTATCATACGAGTGTTCTATATAGAAGCTCCGCGAAATTCTAGGACAACCAATGAAGTTTGTCGATCCTTACCCGGTAAGTCCGCTCCGGTTAGCCAAACTCTGTGGGAATGCCTAGCACCCTCGCGAAGCCGAGTCGCCCTTCAGCGTTGAGCGACTTGACATTTTTTTTTGAGCATAAGCATGAAATCATCTTCCCGTGTCCAACAGGCGTTCACTTTGATTGAGCTGCTGGTCGTCATTGCGATCATCGCCATTCTTGCTGCCATTCTCTTCCCAGTCTTTGCTCAGGCAAAGGAGTCCGCTAAGGCAACAACCTGCCTCAGTAATCTCAAGCAGATCGGCACCGCGACTGCCCTATACATAGGAGACTATGACGACGTTTGGGTTCCCAGCTATATGTATCTCGACAATCCGGCGCAGTCGGGTCGAATCCACTGGTGGAACTCACTCATCCGGCCGTATTCCAAGAGCTACGACCTCACGATCTGTCCCGATCGCAAGTACGAACTGTCCAACGTGCCTGCATCTGACAAGTGGAGTCAAAACCACGACTATATGAGCTACGCAGTCAACGACATGCAGTACTACGGCACGTTCGGAAACGCGGCAGAACTTGCTTGGGACGGGAACGCAGTGAACGCTGGCGGCTACCAGGAAGCTCACATAGGATATATGCACTCAAATCCAACCGCCTGCGGTGGAGTTGAGGCCTGCATGATCAATTCCTCAATGGTGGAGCTTCCTGCCGACACCATCTGGATGCAGGACACCCCAACCCCAGGCGGTATCGTCTACAACGAGATTTACGCCGACTGGCAAGTCGATTGGGCCGCTCCGGCATGGGGAGTTCCGATCTCAGACTGGGATCCGCACCATAACGGCACCAACTACGTGTGGGGCGACTTCCACGCTAAGTACAGGCCATTCGGCTCTGTTCGCCTCTGCGATTACACGATTCAGGACGACTGCGCAACGACGCCGCCGAATCACTGATCACTTTCGGCCGTCGGGAGACTTTTGCTCTAGACGGCCGTCCTTTTGCTTGAATCTTGAAAGGAATCACTCTTTGAAAAAGACCCTGTCACTGTCTGCCCTAGCCCTAATCGGCCTCTTCATCGTGGGCTGTGGCTCGTCTCAGCCGGTGCCTGTTGCCGATAAGCAGGATAAAACTCCGCCTGCAAATTCGAAGGTGGGTCAGGCGGTTCGAAAGTTCCGCGAGAAGCGCGGCGGAACGCCGATGGGACCCGATGCGGGCGTGAAAGCTCCGTAAGTCTAAAATGCTCAACTGCATCCCATCTGGGCGCGGAGGCCGAATCAGTGGCAAGGGGGTTGCCATCGGACTCGCGCCCTACTTTTGTTTGGCCTGATTGAATTTCTGCACGACAAACTCGAGGTTGCCTTTTAGCACGGTGATCACCTCAGCAAGCGCATTTGCGTTGGATTGGATCAGGATCTCCATCTCCAATTCGTACACCTTGTTCGTTGGTAGCTGGAGGAGCATCGGCTCCGGCCCCCAAATTACCAGTCTTCGCATCCCCTCGACGGGTCCAAGCATCCCAGATCGTCCTGGGCGCAGGTCAGCTGGCACCGAAGCTGCAGGACCATTGAGTACCGCCCGACGGATCCATAGGAGGCACGGAGTTTGATAGGGATCTAAGCGCACAATGGAACCGGGCGGTGCTTCGATCGGAACCTTGACTGTCTGCCATGACCCAGTGGGCACAAGTCCTTCCTCTCGAGAGCGGGTTCTACCCAGCTCAGCCCAAGTGGAGATGATGCGTCCAGTTGGGATCGCTGAGGACTTCACCATTTCACGCATCTGCCGCCATCGACGCCATTGAGCTTCGACAGCTTGGTCGTAGGTGCCCGCGAGCAGACCCTCGGGATCTTGGGAACACTGTTTGGCTAGGTCGTAGACGTCCTTCACGAGCTCTGGCCACCCTTTTAGTTCCGCCTCGTCGGGCCGGTTGTGCTGCCACTCTGGTCGGACTTTGCCCGCGGCTACTTCCAACTGAGGTTCATTGATCGCATCAGTTTCCAGGAAGGCCGATGCGCGCGACAAGAACAGAATCGGGTCCTGGAGAAAGGATTCGTAGTGGATGACCAACCTTCGCTTGCCCTGAGTTTCCCGAAGGGAGCTGAGTGTGTAGTGCAGCCAAAGTCCAATGACTCGCTCCCCGATGTGGGGGAGAGGACTGTGAGTTCGCTGGCTCGCACACACCGCGAGTGGATTCCGAACGCAGATCACATAGAAAGGATCGACTTGGTTTGCTTCGAACACCTGCTTGTACAGCGGCATCAGAACCGAAGTCTGCGGCTCCTTCCAGCCCCAACGGATGCGTCCACCAAGCTTGGACTTCAGCATCGCCTCGATGCTGTCAACCTGGCTCATCACACCTGGGATTTCTCTCCAATCGGCTGGGATTTCTTCGATCCGGAAGTGCTGCATCCCCAGCGTTCCTAAAATCTTGCGATTCAGGTTCATCAGGTCTTTGATCTCCTGATATCCCCCGGGGTTAAAGTCATCGGCAGGAAAGAATTCTGCTTCGTCCCCGAAGTAGTAGCCGAGCTCCTTGAAGCACGTTGCCACGCAGGATGTTCCGCTGCGGAACATCCCAAGGATAATCACGGGATGGGGACTTAGTGCTGGAACGGACATGTGATCAATGGAACAGAAGCCCTTTGCCCAATTTCTGCTTGGGGATTCCGGGACCGGAAATCATCACATCCAACGAGGCGCCCTCGGTGAATTGGAAGTATCCAACTTCCAGAGGATAAAGCCCTGGTTCCAGCTTAAGTGTAGCGGTTTGCTCCCTGCGGCCGTGAAAACCATCGTTGTCGACAATCTTGGCTCCATCGAGCCAAAGCACGCTGCCGTCATCACTGAGAGTCGAAATTCGGTAGGTACCGGCGCGATCGATACGCAGGTAGCCCTTGAAGTCCAGCGCATAGTGCTCCTTCTCCTTGTCTTCAGCAAAGAGCCCAATCACCGTATGCTCTCCGCTTCGCGCGGGTGACAAGCCGGCAAACGCGGGCACCGATTTAAACGAACCGGCGAAGTACGCGTAGGTGAGACCTGGCTGAACATTGGCTACGGCGGCAGACTGAATCTTTGCGCAGCTGATCTGGGTTGCCTCACTTGCGAGCCCGTTTGTGCCCACATAGCCAGCCGTGAGCACCTGTCCCTTTGTCAGACTCAACTTGCCTGGCCATTTTGAAGAAGTGGTGTTTGGACGAGTGCCGTCTAGGGTGTACCGAAGCTTAAGGCCGCCGATGGGCATTTCCTTCAGGATAACTTGCTCGCCCGGCAAGACGACGGTTTGATCAACTCGCGGGCCGCGCAGGTGCATCCCGGGAATTTTGCGGAACAGGTCTCCTGTGGCAAGGTCAAGCCGATCCAAGAACGAAGATTCCGATTCGCGCGGAACCCTCCAAAGCGATTGGGACAGCGCCAATATCCGTGGGAAGAGGCGGTCTTCAATATTGCGCTCAAAGGGCAGGGTTTCCGTCCAGATCGACGCTTGAGCTCCCATCACGTACTTGGCCAGGTTTGGGCCGCCAGAGACAGGAGCGGGGTCGTATCCCAAGGCGACTTCAATGGGCAGTTCCGTGTTGTCGTGGTCAAAGTAGCATTGATCCCAAGGCGTCATCACCACCTTGTGGTGCTGCTTTGCCGCTTCAATTCCCCCAGCTTCTCCTCGCCAGGACATCACATAGGCATTCGGCGCAAGTCCGCCTTCTAGGATTTCATCCCACCCGATGATGTGTCGTCCGCGCGCATTCACAAACTTCTCAACTCTTCGGACAAAGTAGCTTTCCAGTTCTGCAGGACTCGCAAGATGCTCTTTGGTCATGGTCGCCTTGCAGTCATCACAGCGCGACCACAGATACTTGTCGACCTCATCGCCGCCAATGTGGATGACGGGGCTAGGGAAGAGGGCCATCACCTCGGTGAGAACGTCTTCCACAAACTTGTACGTGCTTTCCTTCCCAGCACAGAAGATATTTGGGAAGACGAAGTCGGTTTCCTTCTGGAATCCCGGCTTCAGGTCCTTACTGCAGATGAGCCAAGGATAGGCAATCGTTGCGGCGAGGTTGTGCCCGGGCATCTCAATCTCCGGGACGATGTTGACGTGTCGCTTCGTTGCGTACTTCACGATCTCCCGGACGTCATCCTGGGTGTAGAACCCACCGTAATGGTGATCATTTGGTCTGCGAGGAGGGAAATCTAACCCTTTGTATTCGGGAAATCTTCCATCAGTCGGAATGCGCCAGGCCCCTCGGTCCGTGAGGTTTGGATACTTTTTGATCTGAATCCGCCAACCTCCATCGTCCACGAGGTGCCAGTGGAATGAGTTGATCTTGTACTGGCTCAGCAGGTCCAGCATGTGAAGGATGTCCTTCTTGGGAAAGAAGTGCCGAGACGTGTCCAGCATCATGCCGCGCCACCCGAACCGGGGTTGATCAACGACGTCCACGGACGGTACCAACCACCCGCTAGCTGTCCTGGTTGTCATCTGCCGCAGGGTCTGGACTCCGTAGAACAAGCCAGCCCTCGTCGGAGATTCGATCAAAATCTGTGCTTTTGTAGCGCGGAGGTGATATCCCTCCTGCCCAAGACTTGGCATCTTTATGTTCAGATGAAGTCGAACTTCTTCAGGTCGATTCCCCCCAAGGGGCAAATCCTCCCGTGCCGTAACCGCTTCACCACTTAAGCTGGCATCCGAAAGAATTCGATAACCACTGATGGAAATCGCCCCGCCATTCGACCGAACCTGATTCGGCAGCGGAAACACCAAAAGACGGGGCGAAGCAGCAGCGAGCGCAAGTGCAGCAATCAGAATAGCCATTCACCTCAGATAGGGTAGGAGTATAACCTCTATATAGAACAACGGGAAGGCCAGGTCTTGGTAGGATTCTAGAGGTTGTCGGTTGATTGAGAGTTGATCGTCGCTTCCAACCTTCCCATGTATGCTCGGCGCTGGCCGTTCTTCTTCCAGCGCCTTCGATCCGGGCTAAACGCTCGCGCCCCGCTGTGAGCGATAGCGAGTTTGCCGCTCCCACCGCGACATGAGCGTAAGCGCAGGCTGAAAGCGGCGGAAGAGGAACGGCCAGCGGCGCCTGTCCCGCTGAACAAAGTGAAGGGAATGGAGCGAGGCGGAATCGGGAAGCGATCATGCCAAAGTTGGAAGTTAGAGCTACCGTGTAAACAAGCCACAGTTGGAAGCGACGAACAACTTACTATAGGACCTCCAATATCCAGATTCGATCCGGTTCCCCACGGTTGGAAGGAGCAAACAACCTTCGATTCAATCCATCGAAAACAAGCGATCACCAAATAACCCGTAGAGCAATCTTTAGAAATTGAGCAACCGAAATGTTGCTCAATTCAGAGGAATACAATGTACAATGTAAAGCAACCAAGAGGTTGCCTATGAAACAAACCGTGCAAGATGAAATCGTTCGCCAACTTTCCCTCAACGCCACGCTCGAGAAAGCCTGGAAGGCAGTCGGAACCGTGGAAGGGTTCGAGGGATGGTTTTTGTGTAAAGTGATTGGAGACTGGACCCCGGGGAACATCGTCACCCTTCAGTGGCCCAGCGGAAGCACAAATGAGATTCGAATCGTCACGATTCAGCCGACGACTGAGTTTGCCTATCAGTGGCATCCTGGTGGCATCGCCAAGATCGCGGAGTTCCCGGAGGCAGAGCTGACCACGGTGACCATGACGCTGACGCCGACCGAGAAGGGTGTGGACCTGCTTCTGCGTGAATCCGGTTTTTCGAACATTCCCGAGGAGCGACGCCTGAAATCAATCGGAATGAACACCCAGGGCTGGGACGAGGAAATCGAGAACATCCGCAAATACATCGAGGCGTGAACAATCTCTGGAAGATATTCTTCGCGCTCGGAGACCCGAGTCGCCTTGCTATGGTCCAGCGGTTAGCTGAGCGCGGCCCAATGAACATGATCCGCCTGTCGGAAGGGATGGCCTTCACCCGGCAGGCGGGAGCCAAGCACGTCTCCGTGCTCCGCGACGCTGGGCTGATCTCGCTCAGCAGGTCTGGCCGAGAGCAGATCGTTTCACTCGACCGAACCAACTTTCGTGTGGCCGAACTCTTCATTCGGCAGATGGAAGCTGACTGGGACGACCGTCTTGGCACGCTCAAGTCCCTCGTGGAGGATGACGACAAAGTTTAGACTCCTGTAGATTGGTAGGTGGAAATGATCCTTTTGGTCAAGTGATCATATAGGCGTGAGCCGCACCATGGCAGGGTCAATGAACAACGAGTCAAATGATTCTCAACTCGATCTCCTCGGAGATTTGGACACGGCGGCTGATGGCAAAGAACTTGCGCAGAGAGCCGCTTACAGCAAGCCGCAGTTTTATCGAAAGGTGAAGCAGGCCTTCGGCGCGCCGCCGATGGCGGTTCGCCGAAGGCTCATGCTGGAACGCGCAGCCTACCGGCTTACGCGCACCTCCGAATCGATTACCGGAATCAGCATTGATGCCGGATTCGATTCGCTGGAGGGGTTCGGACGTGCGTTTCGCACCGCATTCGGAATCAGTCCCAGCCACTATCGAAAGCTGGCACCCGATGAGTACCGGATTGATCTCAGTGAGCGATATCACTTTGCTCCCTCCTCTGTTCGTTGGCAAGGAGATCACGCTATGAATATTCAAGAACTGATGACCCGCCACCATGGCTGGGAGATGGAGCGATTCCTAGATGCTTGCGAGAAGTTGCCAGGAGCTCGCCTTGATGCGCCAATGTCGACCTACGAGCCCTATATATGGTGCGAAGCAAGCGTCACCCTTCGAGAAATGCTTGGCCGTGCCTGCGCGTTCGCCGCACCCTGGATGGATTCCATCAATGGCGACAAAACGGAGTACCAGCCCGAAACTCTCAGCGAGATGCGAGCGGCAATATCCATCAACGAGGCAGGCTTCCTCAAGCTGCTGACTGCGATCGACAAGGAAGGCTCTTATGACATGACGTTCGTCGACTCGGAGTGTGATCCACCGATGGTGTTTTCCTACGTGGGTGTGCTCGCTCATGCACTCACACACGCCGCCTACCGTCGCATGGTCATCTCTCAGGAACTTCGAACGCTGAACGTCGGAATTGATCGAGTGCGAGACCCAATCGACTTTCTCGCTTCGGCACCGGCATCTTAGCAACACTCCGGGCGGACTTGTGATGCGATAACCTGGACACGTGGGGTTAGATGGATTACTCGGAATGAGTGAAGCTCACCTAGCCCCAAATCTTGCATGGCCCCTGGCTTCTCCTTCGCTGGATGAAGCCATCGAATTCATTCGCCGGTCCCTTGGAGATGTGACCCACGTGAGCGGACCGAACGAGATTTTTGCTCAATACACAGATGTTCCCGATGTCCGGGCGACGGTGAGCTTCTCTACAGATTCCACTCGACATCCAAACGTGGTGCTGAAGGCGAATCGATTCCCGTTCCTCTCCGCCACCGCGTCCGCTCATGCCTGGGTGGCATCGTCGGCACCGGATAGCATTCCAGAAGTGCTCGGTTCCGAATGCTCGGATGTTGGATCGATGATCCTCCTCAAAGCGTTTGAGGGCAAAGTTGTCGGAGAAAGTTCTACCGTCCCTTCACTCCTGGCAACCGCAAAGACTCTGGCGCAAATCCAAATTCGCTGCACTGAATCCTGTCTCAAAGTCAGTGGGCTTCAAATCGTCCAGACCGCAGACTTGAAAGCAATCTTTGCAGAATGCCTTGCCAACATCGAGGCGAACCTCGCGGCTTGGATAGATGAGGATGGGGCAATAGCAGAGGCGATGGGATTCTCCGGGCGGGAGGTTCTGGATCGGTTGTCGCCTCTGGTTCCCAGAATCGAGACTTGGATCGAAGCGGTCGAGGCTGTGGGGGTGGAGTTGTCTATCGACCATGGCGACTGTCACGCTGGAAACGCAGTCCAGTTGGAGGATGGACGCATCTTGATCTTCGACTGGGAGAACGCATGTCAGTCTCATCCGTTCTTCAGCGCGGAAAAGCTGATGACGTCTGCCTGGGGACTGGATGTCGGAAAGGCAGGTGGCCCTTGGGGCTATCGCCGAGATACGCCGACACAGCGGACGATCGCGGAGGCATACCTAGCATCGTTTAACCTCCCGACGGATGCTGCTGAAAGAGCATTCAACGCGGCAATGTGTCTCGCGACGATCAAAGAGATGCACCATGAAATGGAGTGGGCGCGAGTGTGCGGATGGAAGGACTTGAACCCAGAATGGACTGCTCAACTGGTCAATCGACTTTTCGAGCATGCCGCCTATGCTTAGGAACTTAACCCGCAGAATCTCATCAGATTTTCATCTCATTCCCTTAGATTCAAAGCCATGAGAACTTTGCTGACTCAAATCGCCTTTGTCGGCATCTTTGCAATGGCCTGCCCCTGCTCCCATGGGGCGACATTCTCCGCTTCGAAGCACGAGCAGAAGCGCCCCTATCAGGACCTGCACATCCCTGAAGCGATTCACGGCAAGAGTTTCAACCTGACGCTGCATAAGTCGAAGAAGTCATTTTGGGAAGGTGCGATCACGTCGACGTATGCCTACAACAACGAGCAGTTTTGGGGGCCGACACTCTTTCTGAACCAAGGTGACAACGTTCAGATTCATGTCCAGAACAAGCTGGAAGAGACCACCACATCCCACTGGCACGGACTGCACCTGCCCGCCGCCGCCGACGGAGGTCCGCACCAAGGCATCGCGTCTGGAACCACGTGGACGGCAGCCTTCAAGGTCACCAATCACGCCTCAACCTACTGGTACCATCCCCACATTCACGGCAACACCCAGCGTCAGCTCACTATGGGAGCGGGTGGGTTTATCATCGTAAAAGACCCTCAGGAAGCCAGGCTGAACTTGCCGCGGACTTACGGCGTCGATGATATCCCGCTTGTGCTCACAAGTCGCCGGTTCTATAAGAACAATGAGTTCACCCACATGGGGGATAACGACAAGTACGGTGACTATGAGTTTGTCAACGGAACGCTTGATGCTCAGGTGAAGCTGCCTGCCCAGTGGGTAAGGCTCCGCATCCTCAACACCGAGACCGAACGCGGCTATATCCTGGGCTTTAGGGATAACCGCACGTTCTATCAAATCGCCACCGATGGTGGCCTTGTCGACAAGCCAGTGCCTCTGCAGCGCATCACGCTAATGACCGGCGAACGCGCAGAGATTCTCGTCAACCTGAGTAAAGACAAAGTCGGATCCTCGCTGGACCTTGCTGCCTTCAACTCAAATCAGCCCTTTGGCTTTCCCGGTGGGGAAGATGGGACGTCGCCGCCCAATGGAAGTTATCTCAACAACCGCGACTTCAACGTCCTCCACATAAACGTAGGTGCCCGGACCGCAAACCCTGTGGCGGCCATCCCGCAGGTGCTTACGCAGAATCGATTCAACACCACGCAAGAAGTCACGAATCGACGGAAGCTCACCATCACCGCCGACGGCCCAGGAAGTCCGTTTTCCTTCGACAACGTGCTCTACAAGATGGAGAAGGTCAACCAGATTGTGAAGTTGGGAGCGGTGGAGGAGTGGACAGTGACCAGCAACTTCATCTTTGGCCACTCCTTCCACATCCATGATGTGCAGTTCAACCTCGTTTCCAGAAGCGACGGCCCAGTGCAGCCTTACGAGAGAGGATGGAAGGATACGGTGTACATCCCCCGTGGCCAAACGGTGACGTTCCGCGCCAAGTTCGAGGACTACGCCAGCAACACCGACGCCTACATGTATCACTGCCACATGTCCAACCACGAGGACCTTGGGCTGATGGGGCAGTTCCTTGTGGTCAAAGACCCGAGCAAAGTCAAAAGCACTCTGTCGCTCAGCATGGAACACACGTTCCCACCGGACGCAGTCGCCTCAATGGAGAAGCAGGCGAAGACGATGGCTCCTGAATTTGAAGCGGCTGACGTGAACGGTGACCAAGTCAGTCTCCGCAAGGCATCGGCAAGTAAGCCGGTATTGATCTTCTTCATCCAACGGGACTGCCCGTGTTCCAAAGAAGCCGCCCCGTTCATTTCCCAGCTTGCCGAGCACTATCGGGGCCGCTTTACGGTGGTTGGGGTGATCGACTCGAACGCTCGCGATGCAAAAGCATGGATTCTGGAAACGGGAGCGAAGTTCACAGTTGTTCCGGACCCGCAACAGGCCATCATCCATGCCTACAAAGCCCCCACCGCCAACTACCTCACGATGGTCGATGCCAGGGGCCGCATCTACAAGAGCTATCCGGGAGTCGGGCGTACGATTCTGACCGACCTCAATATCCACATTGCCGCCCAAACCAAGCATGCTGCCATGACCACAAAATTCGATTCCGCACCGAAGAAACCGGTGATCGGCTGCACCTTCCCGGTGTTGAAATTGGACACGATCACGGAATAGTAGGCTTGATATACAAGCTAAATCGAATACGCTCTGAAAAGAGATGATCAAAGCAGATATTCGGGGAAAGTGGGCGCTCGTCACCGGTGCGAGCCGGGGAATTGGACGGCAGGTGGCGTTGGGATTGGCGGACAATGGATGCAATGTTGTCCTCCACAGTCGGGACCTTGCCCACACTTCGCCGCTCGCTGCGGAGCTTGAAGCTAAGGGCGTTGAGGTTGTTCAGATCTCCGCAGAGCTGGCCAAGCCAGAAGAGGTCGATGAGATGATTCGTATCCTCCGAGAAGAGGGGCCGGCCATCGATATCCTCTACAATAACGCTGCCATTCAGATTGGCTACAGATCCGATTGGCTGGACGTGCCTGCAGACGAGATGCGGGTCAGCTTTGAGGTCAACGCGACCGCTCTGATCCGAATCTGCCATGGTCTTTTGCCCGGCATGATCGAACGAGGCTGGGGGCGTGTCGTCAATGTCACGTCAGGTGTCAAAGACCAGCCCGAACTGATCGCCTATGCAATTTCGAAAGCTGCCGTGGATAAGTTCGTTGCCGATACGGCCGGCCGCCTCAAAGAAAAGGGTGTCCTGATGAACCTAATGGATCCAGGCTGGCTCCGAACCGATCTCGGTGGCCCCAATGCCCCTGGTGCAGTTGAATCCGTGCTCCCTGGAGCCCTTGTTCCCGTGCTCATCGAGGATGGAACCGCCGGAGAACTTTTCCGTGCTCAGGATTGGGCCGGCAAAGCAATATAGCCTGAGCCAGCGTGACTAGAACTACGCCCTCTTTGGTGCCGGCTTAGGTACCAAGGGGAGTTGGACGGTGGCCGACTTTGGAAAATGCTTCCAGTGATAGCGCAAGTGGACGTTTAAAAACTCCAGAACCATGTCGGCGGTCATCGGGCCAGCCATAGGCTGAAACGCAATGGGAATCTTTTTGGAACGTGCGGTTACTCGCTCCAACTTGCGTCGAAGGTTGATTCGCGCCTCTTCCCACCTTCGCTTGGTGGCTTCATAGTCCTGCGGTCCCTTCGGCGAAAGGTAGGGCAGGGTGGGAATTCGACAGCCAAACCTCATCAGTGCGACCGCCGTTAGCATGAAGAGATATCCCTTCAGCGATACCGTACGATTCTTAGTGTCGGAAACAAAGGGGCCAGTCACTGTCTCTTCAACGAGAACAACATGCGCAAGCACCTGGATCGGTGACATCTGCCCGGGCTTGGGAGCGCGCTCTCGTTCTTCAGTGGAGAGGGAGTCAACGTGTCGGATCAGATATCGCTTGGTGTCTTCGAGTACTTGAAGCTTTTCGTCGATCTCTTTTAGCAATGGGAATCTCCTTTGGAATGATTGGGACAAGAGCGATTCCGAATGAAAATTGACCGCTAAGCACAGTCATATCATGGGAAGACACTTCGACAATCCAGTCTTGACGGACCAAAAGTCAGCAACAGATCCCGAAATCAATCGCTCGAGCGAAGCATAGGGCAACGAATGTGGTGGGAAAGTTCCACGGGCTCAGAGAGTTGCGGCACACTGGGTGTGAATCGTGCCGAACCGCACTCCGTTCGGACCTGGCATAACTCGTCGGATTCAGCAACTAAAATGCGAAAGATCGAAACATGTTCCCTGATTGATGCATTTATCTGATGGTTCTGGATTCCGCCACCCTTTTCTTCTTGCCGCCCATGGATTAACTGCCAAGCTGATGTATGTGGATTTTTTCCGAAGACGGCATGCTCACCGCAGTGGGTCACCGAGACCATCAAGATGTGTTGTGGGTGAGGGCTAGGCGACGGGAACACCTTGAAGCATTTCTGACTCTTGGCGGGCTGAACCTCTCCGACAAGATCCAAAAGATGCCCAATCAGGATTACGAATATCGGGTGGAGATGCCAAAGAAAGCCTTTAGCGAAACGATCGCCAAGCAGGTTGAAGCGATCACCTACTCCAACTTCAAGGGTCGATGCGACACACTTCCGGATCAGGACTATGCTCAAGGGCTGCATAAGTCTTGGGAAGTGATGCACACGGCGCTCGCCAAAAACTAAGTTCGCGGTGAGATTCTCCGCACGGTGAGATTGCACCGGCAAAGTGAAGTTGTTATACTGAACCAAATAGTTCAGCAATGACGTTTACCAGGGAGGCTATCTCATGACTTCGCTCAACCACACCAAGGAGAACCCTTTGGCGCTGAAAACGCCTCCAGGAACCTCCGAGTTCACGATGCACTCAGACACGAAGGACGGCATCAAGGTCCTTGTATGCACGGTCGGCAAAACCGTCCTGTTGTACGATGAGAGG
Organism: uncultured Armatimonadota bacterium; assembly: GCA_903927025.1. GTDB lineage: Bacteria > Armatimonadota > Fimbriimonadia > Fimbriimonadales > Fimbriimonadaceae > Fimbriimonas. The sequence continues at coordinate 165,042 of CAIYLG010000002.1, read as the reverse complement.
TGCATTGAAGACCTCCACACCATGCTTAAGGCTCATGGCGACTGGATGGAGTTGGGCGGTGCTGATGAACAGAAGCCAGCCAAGGAAGGGACGGTTGAGGCCTGGGGCCGATCGCCCGAGAATCCCATAGGTGGCTGGTACGGTCTCAAAAAGGGCCTGCGAGGCCGATTCGGTGTCTACGTTCCACCGCTGATGGAAGCGCTTGGACTCTGCGAGCTTGAGCACGAGCCCAAGAACAACCGAATGCGGGCGAATTAGTCGCCCTTCGCCGCCGACACCATCGCCTCATGCTCTGACCTTAGGAGCGAGAACAGCTTGATGTCTTGCGTCTTGCCGTTCATGATGAGCGCGCTTCGAAGGGTGCCTTCGTACGTGAATCCGGACTTGATCGCAACTTTGCAGGAGGCCACGTTTTCAGGATCGGCGGCGATCTGAACCCGGTTGACATGACGCGACTTGAAGATGTAGTCGGCGGCGAGGCCGACTGCCTCGGTCATGATCCCTTTGCCGCGAAGGTCCGCATCGTAAAGGATGTATCCAAACTCAACAGCGTCCATATAGACAAGCGGCTGAAAGCAGGCGATGCCACCCACTATTCGCTTGTCATCGTTTGTGCAGATCAGCAGCATTCCAAACTGGTTGTTCCAGTAGCTGTCCTTTAGCAGGCGCTCCTTGATCCCTGCCTCCGTGGGCATGTTGTAGTGAAAGTGCTCTCCCCGGTTGGAGATGTCGGAGGCCAGTTCCAAATACGTCTCCAAGTCGTCCAAGCGCATGGTGCGCAGGTGTATCCGAGGTCCCTTCAGCATCGGCCAAGTATACGGCAGGATTCTCTCATCAGCTCTTTACCTGCCCAAATGCCTTTTCTATGAATTCGACGATCCTTTGGCGCGCGTCAAATCCATGCCAAGGCTCCCGGCTCGGGCTTCCGTAAATGGCCCCTCCCAGAACCCCGTGGTCGTCCCGAGGATAGGTGATCAGTTCAACCGGAACCCCCATCTGGCGCAGCGCCCGGTACATCTCTTGGCTCTGACCAAGTGGGTCGGTTGTATCTTCTTGGCCCTGCAGGAGCATGAATGGCGTCTTTGCATGCTTGACACCAGCAATTGGACTCTGTCGCCAGGCATCCGTGAAATGTTCCCATGGCTTGCCGTAGAACCAACGATCATATTGGGAACCGTTCTCCGTCCCGTACTCGCTGAACTGGTCAATCACCGGAGCCCCGCTCACAATTGCCTTGAATCTCGAGGTCTTGACCTCCACAAATCCGGCCATCTCTCCGCCGTAGCTGTACCCCTCCAGGGCCATTCGGTCGCCGTCGATGGGTTCGTTCTTGATAACGTAATCGACCCCAGCCATGATGTCCCGGTAATCCCCGCCGCCTAAGTCGTTTTTGTTGGCGGCGACGAAGGCTGCGCCGTAGTTGGTGCTGCCTCGCGGGTTGGTTCGAAGCACAGCCCAGCCATGTCCGACTAAGAAATTGGCAAACGGCTGATAGCTGTCGAGGAAGGCACCGGTCGGTCCGCCGTGAACCTCGACGATGAGGGGGACTTTGTGGAGGGCGGCTTCAGCTGGAAGATACAGAACTCCTTCGATCGTGAACTGATCGCTCTTCCAGCGAATCGTTTTCGAGGCCACAGTCTTGAGGTCACTTGGAAACAGGCTGGGAGTGTTGAGAACTTTGGCAGGTTGAGCAAGCGAATGGGTGAAGTAAAGAGCTGGCGGCTGGGTGCTGCCACTTCCAACGTATACCCACGCCGTTCGATTGTTGTTGGTGGCCAGGGAATTGACAACTGGGGTTGCAAACTTCACCCGCTCCGGCGCGGTGTTCCCGGCGGCAAACTTTAAGAGTTCGGTGGAGAAGCCAAACCCTGCGTTGGCAAGGATGCCGCCATCGGGAAGGGAAATCATCCCTCCAGTGAGCGAACCGCCAAACCCATCGGTGTAGTTTTGAGTTTTCTTGCTGGCTAGATCAAATCGATAGAGGTCACCGTAAAACGGAGGCGCGTCCCGCTTGGCCTGCGCGAAGTACCAGATCCCCTTCCCATCGCTGGACCACTCTGACCCAAACAGGTCTCGCGGAAGCTCCGCAATGCGCTGAACGGAACCTGTGCTGGCTTCCACAATCCATGAGGTGGTTGCGTAATCCAAGTCCTCTGAACCATCCACCGGAGACTGGGTGACAAAGAGTCGAGCACTATCGGTGCTCCAGTTCACTCCACCCGCATTGGCCGGAACTGCAATCGGCGTTGTCTTTCCCGTATCTGGTGAGAACAGGTAGAGGCGGGTGCCGTGTGGGTCGTGGTCTACCCAGCTCGCATCCGATTTCGCACTGGATTGAGCCTGCTCACCTGCCGTCTGAGGGTCGGCGGCGAGGATGGCCAGCGCCTTACCATCTGGTGAGATGTCAAATGAGGAGATGTTGAGTTCAACTGGGGCAGGTGCCTCCGAGCTTGAGTGTGCCTCTGCTGGTTTTGGAGGAACTGCATTAGCGGCCTTGGACGTGTCTACAGGTGGCACCGCCTTGATTTCAAACGGATGGGCTTCGCCACCGTTTAACGGAAGCTGAAAGATCTGCCTGTGCTCTCCGCGTTTGGCGATAAAGAGAATGCTCTTGCCGTCCGGCATCCATCGTCCTGAAGCCTCACCAGACTTATCCGTTGCGGGCGAATACGTGATTTGCCGCGAGACATTCTGGTCGACATCGGTTAGCCAAAGATGTGCTCCTGCACCATCGGCGGTGGTTTCCGTCAGCCGGAATAGCACGGAGTGTCCGTCAGGCGACGGCTGCGGGTCGCTGATCGACCGGATGTGCCTCATATCCTCGTTTGTCGGAAAGTGACTGAGCTCTGCTTTACCAAGCGACTTCCGGCACAAGACGATCAACAAACCGGCAGAAAACATTCGGCTATGCTATCACGTTCACGCATACCGTTAGTCGGCACTTACCCGGGGAGTGCGGGATTTATCATAATGCAATACAGTTTTGGGCTGGAAGCTTGCGCTGACCCCTGCGCTTAGGTTCAAGCGACACAATTCTCGGCGGCGACCCCTTCTCCTGCCCGCGGCGGGCGAAGTTGGGTTGAGGGTGGAGCTGACAGGCGCGCCCCTGGCACCTTGCTAAGTCCGGGAGGCTGGCCTAGCTCCACAGTGGTCGGCAATCCAGCCCCTTGTGCAATGAACCCCTAGCCCTGCCACTTGCCCTACCGATGCATTGTCTTAAACGCGTCCCAGAGGACGCCCAAGTCATGTTGCCCCTTGTAGAAGTGGGACGGCTCCTTGTCCAGGTGAAGGAGTGTATACACCGCGATTTGCGCGCTTCGCACCGAATACTCCACCGTGAACACTACATCATCTGGCAGTTCTGAGAACTGACCGATGAATGCCAGGTTGACGCAGTCTGAAGGAACGACTTTCGGGCGATCTCCGGCCTTTCTGACGAGGAACTGGCTGGTGATGTAGGGCATCATGCAAGGAATGCAGATGGATGTTGCGAGGATCCTCTCCTCGTGCTCAAAGAAACCTAAGTTGCCGATGACCTCCTGAAGAATCTCTCTTCCGGTGCAGTCCTTCATCGGCTTTTTGACAAACGTTCCGACCTTGTCTGGATAAAGCCCGTATCCCCACCAGACCGACACACCTTCTGGCTGTCCTTCGTAGAACGGCTGCTTGAAGATGGAGAGGGTCAGTAGCCAAGGCGAATCCATAAAGGTGATCAGCCCACCTCTTCCAGGTGCAGAGCCGCTGAACAGTTCCATGAGTCCGAAGAACGTAGGATCGTTGACTGTGACGGTAAACGATTCCCAAGCAGATTCCTCAATGTGTCCGTTGAACACGGAGGGATTGCCAAAGTCGGGATTTCCTGCCGCCAATGTCTCCCACAGTTGCCAAGCGTTTCCTTCGGTCTTGAGCGTGGGTGCTTCCGTCATCGAGCCAAAGCTCTTATCGGCGGTCATGGAACCGTTGGTCACAAAGACCTTGTCCCTTTCGCTGATTGGGATCTCTCCCAATGTTCCATCGCAGTCAAACGAGAGGAGATCGACTCTGAGCGCATTGGGGTCTGCCGCAAAGCCGAGGTTGGTCACGCGAGTGCCCATCCGAAACTCGACGCCTTTGGCCTTCAGCCAATTCACCATCGGTCGTGCAATGGCGTCGTACTGGTTGTACTTCGTTCGGAAGATCCCTTCCTGCGTGTCGATGGTTGCGAAGTGGTGAATGAAGCGCAACAAATATCTGCGGAATTCTATCGCGCTGTGCCATCTCTCAAAGGCAAACAGCGTGCACCACTCGTACCAAAAGCTGGTGTCGAAGAAGTGGTCCTCAAAGCAGTCCGAGATTCGCTTAGAATCCAGTGAGTGCTCACTACGGGCCATGAATGAGAAGAGCTCAAGCCTATCCTTCTCTGAAAACCCCATGGAGTGAAAGTTCTCAATCTCTCCATCGCGATTGATCAGCCGGGCTTTGTTGTGCCATTCGGCGTCCTTCTCCACCCGCTCGGTTTCCTGTTTGATTGAGATCGACGGATCGCTAATGGACGGAATGAACGAGAGCAGATCAAGCGTTGCATTGTAGTGATGCTCAAACATTCGGCTGCCGCTCATGAAGTAGCCGCTGTTAGGGGAGCCGTGGGCATCCATCGCTCCACCGAATTCGTGTGAGGCTTCAAAGATCACGATCTCAGTTCCCAGTGCCTCCGCGTCTCGGATGAGGTATGCCGCACCAGCAAGAGAGGCGATGCCGCTTCCCACGAAATAGTATCGGCTCATACTGTGCTCGCCGCGACTTCAGCCAGTTTCTCGTCTCGTTCAGCCTTTTCCCAATAGGGAGGCAACTTGTAGTGGTTGTAGAGGCTTTCCTCGTACTCACGTCGCAAAAGCGATTCCGTTGTGTACTCAGGAGATTCCTTAATCGCTTCCTGAGTGAGGTTCACGAAAACCTTTCCTTCTTCCCAACTCACTCGGTCAATCCATTTAGGGGAAATTAGAACCTTCTTTCCTGGCAACCAGTTGTGTGTGGAGATCACAAAATATCGGATCTCCCACGTGGTGTCGTCGATGATCAGGTCGTCGACGTGGCCGATTTCGCCGTCGGTCGCCTGGAAAACGTCCCCTCGAAGCTCGGTAATTCGTCGCAGGTGAGAATCCCAATCCTTGACTTCTGAAGTGGGTGCCGACCATTGGTCGTGGTCAGTCTGGAGGAATGGATAGGGTCCCCAAAGGAACGGACCTCCCCAGTAGAAGGGCCAAGCGTAATAGCCGTAGTAGTCCTCTTCAAACTGACGCGAAAGGGGGTCGCCAGCTTCTAACTCAGGGCTGTCTTTGATCTGCTGCTTTGTTAAGTCTACATAGACCAGCTTCCCGTCGATGTCGATCGACTTCACTGCATACGGAGACAGCAGAACTTCGCGCCCGGTTAGCCAACCACCAGTGTCGGCGACCATGTACCGAATCGTCCAAAATTGGTCGTCGTAATAGAAGTCCTCCACCTTCCCGAGTTCGCCATCCTGGCAGTCGAGTTTGAAATCAGATAGGGTCTTGGCTTTGATAAACATGGTTGAGGGGTCCTCTGTAAGCCCAGTGTGGTGGTCCCGGCAGTTCGTGAACACGTCCGCTCTTTGGTGTCGGATGATTCGTGGACGCTAAGGCACGAGCACGGCTGCCCCGTCGAATTTCCCTGCTCGAAGGTCGGCAAGCGCCTGGTTTGCCTCTTGGAGCGGGTAGCAGGTTGTGGTAGCAACGATTCCCATCTTTCCGACAAGACCCAAGAAGTCGATGCCGTCTTGCCGGGTGAGGTTTGCCACCGATACCAGCTTCCGCTCTTCCCAAAGGATGCTGTACGGAAAACTCGGGATATCGCTCATGTGGATGCCCGCGCAAACCACGGTGCCCCCCTTTCGAACGGCGCGCAGCGCCTGGGGGACCAATTCCCCAACGGGCGCAAAGATGATGGCCGCATCCATCGGCTCAGAAGGGGACTCGTCGGAGCCTCCTGCCCAGTCAGCCCCTAGGCGACGAGCAAAGATCTGCGTTTCTGTGTCCCCGGGCCGAGTAAAGGCGTACACCGACTTTCCCTCCATCGAGGCAGCCTGCGCCAAAATATGGGCAGCCGCACCAAACCCATAGAGTCCCAACCTCTTTGCGTCTCCCGTCATCATGAGCGATCGCCAGCCAATGAGGCCGGCACATAGGAGAGGTGCAAGGGATTCATCGGATCCATCTTCTGTCAGCGGAAACGCGAATCTTGCATCCGCAACCGCGGAAGTGGCAAACCCGCCGTTGCGTGTGTAGCCCGTGAATAGGGGATGGTCACACAGGTTCTCCTCGCCACGTAGGCAATAGGGACAGACTTGACACGTGTGCCCAAGCCATGGAATTCCTACTCGGTCACCGACTTTAAGACCCTCAACGCCGGGCCCGACTGCGTCAATCCGACCCACGATTTCGTGACCTGGGATGATGGGCAGAACTGGATTGGGAAGTTCACCGTCCACCACATGGAGGTCAGTTCGGCAGACTCCGCAGGCACCGACCTTGACTCGGATTTCGCCTTCGGAAGGCATCGGGTCTGGAAGCTCAGTCCATTGTAGGGGCTCACCAATATTGTTCAGGACCATCGCATGCATGGGTTTTTCTCCTAGAAAAGCTTAATGATCATCTTGCCGACGTTCTCGCCAGAGAACAGGCCGATCAACGCTCCGGCAGCGGATTCGATACCCTGCACAACGGTTTCTTTATTCTTGATCTTGCCTTCGCTGAAGTAAGTGCCGACTTCCTTCTCAAACTCGGATCGGTGGTCCATAGAGTCGCTCACGATAAAGCCCTTCATCGTGAGTCGCTTGCCGATCATGAGGGATAGGTTTGTCGGGCCAGGTTTTGGGTGTGCATCGTTGTAGCCGGAAATGGAACCGCAGGCAATGATGCGTCCGTGAAGCCTCATAGCTGTAAGCGCCGCCTCAAGTGGCTCGCCGCCAATGTTGTCGAAGTACACATCGATGCCGTCGGGCGCGGCGACCGTAAGCTGCTCCACGATCGGCGAATCGTGGTAGTTGAATGCAGAGTCGAATCCACACTCCTCCGTGAGGAACTTGACCTTTTCAGGGCTCCCCGCCGAGCCGATGACTCGACAGCCGCGCAATTTGGCCAACTGACCTGCGACGTTGCCCACAGCACCGGCTGCACCAGAGATGTATACGACATCTTCTTTGCGGACATTGACCAGGTTGAGTCCTGCCCATGCCGTCATTCCTGTCATTCCAAGAGCGCCCAGGTAAACCGAGAGCGGTTCCACATCTTGACTGACCTTGTGAAGCTCGCATGGAGAGCCAATGAAATACTCCTGCCAGCCGAAATTGGAAGTGACGATGTCTCCCACCCCAAGTTCTTCCGCCATCGATTCGATGACAACCCCAACCGCCCCACCGCTCAGCGCGTGACCGATCTCGAAGGGCGGAATGTACGATTTCCCTTCGTTCATGCGACCGCGCATGTACGGATCGACCGACATATAGTGGTTGCGGACAAGCACTTTCCTGGGTGGGACGGGACCGAGTTCTACCGAAGCCAGGGTGAAGTTGGAGGGAGTGGGCGTTCCAGATGGGCGAGAAGCCAATCGGATTTCCCGGCTAGTTGTCTTAGTCATTGGATTCTTTCCTGATGCGGACATCTGAAGACATTGCTGTCAGTCTCTTCTAACCCGGATGCTGTCGGCAAGTCAGCTACTTCGCCGTCGTAGATTCGATGTACGTTCCTCTGGATTTCTAGGCATGAATTGGCCGCTTGAAGCTGTGACGAATCGCCTCAAACCACGTACTTCTATCTAGCGGCAACAAAGAAGTTGGATCGTCTACAAACCCAGCAACTCATGTCCAACAGCTCCTTCTTTGAACCCTTTTCGTACAAATCTCTCTCTCTCAAGAACCGATTCGTGATGGCGCCGATGACGCGGTCCTTTTCACCAGGCGGCATTCCTGGTGCCGACGTTGCCGCGTATTACCGCCGCCGAGCGGAAGGGGAAGTTGGCCTGATCCTTTCTGAGGGAACGGTCATCGATCGACCTTCTTCCGCCCAAAGCAAGTCTTATCCGCATTTCTACGGAGACGAGGCATTGGCAGGCTGGAAGCACGTGATTGACGACGTTCACCAGGCCGGAGGCAAGATGGGCCCTCAGATTTGGCACGTCGGCATGGTCCCACCCAGCGGCCCAGATCCGCTCCCTCAGGATGCGTTCGAAGGTCCTTCCGGATTGTTGGGAACGGGAGACGCGGTCGGACGCACCATGACCGAAGAAGATATCGCGGACACCATCGCCGCCTTTGCCAAAGCCGCCGGCGAGGCAAAGGCGCTTGGATTTGACACGGTGGAGATCCACGGTGCTCATGGCTACCTTATCGATCAATTCTTTTGGGATTTCACCAACCGGCGCACCGACGGGTACGGTGGCGCGACTTTGCCAGAGCGCTCCCGGTTTGCCATCGAAGTTGTGAAGGCTGTCCGAAAGGCAGTGGGTGAAGATTTCGTCGTCCTCCTCCGCCTTTCCCAGTGGAAGATCGGGAATTTTGACTTCAAGCTTGCCGCAACCCCAGCTGAACTGGAGGCATGGCTGACGCCTCTATCTGAAGCGGGCGTGGATATCTTCCACTGCTCCCAGCGCCGGTTCTGGGAAGCTGAATTCGAGGGATCTGACCTCAACTTTGCAGGTTGGGCCAAGAAAGTCACCGGTAAACCTACGATCACAGTAGGCTCAATCGGTCTTTCCGGGGAGTTCATCTCCTCGCTCGTTCAGGGCGCTGGCGCCACTCCCGAACCACTCGACGAACTTCAGCGTCGGCTGGAGCGAGGCGACTTCGATCTCGTCGCTGTAGGTCGTGCTCTCATCTCCGACCCAGCCTGGGTGCAGAAAGAGCGTCTCGGGGAGTCGGGCGAGCTCAAAGGCTTCAGCAAAGAAGCCCTTGCGACGTTGGTGTAAACCGCACGAAGAATCAGCGGCTGACCGGATCACGTAAACAGTGATCTGATCAGCCGCTGATTCTTTGCGGACCTTGCCCCTGAGGCTATTCCGTCATAAATCTGAGTATAAGTGAGATTTCCCGTTGGTCTGCTTTGCGCAGAGACTCGATATATCTTTTGCGCGTATCGGTGTTGGCGCTGAGGCTGTTGTAGCCCCAGTTTGAGAGCTTCCGATTTTCTCGCTGACACTGTAGATCCGTCGCAAGCCTGGGATGACGTCACCAAGCTTAGGTGGCACAAATCTCAGGAAATTGCGGACTCGCTTCGAGCATGATTCGTAGCAATTTCATATCTGTCCAAACCTATGAATGTCCACCTGACAACCCACGATATCCAGACCCCCGACGGCATTTGCGATGCCCACCTAGCCGTTCCAGCGGAGCCCGGCCGATACCCTGTCGTCATTTTTCTGATGGATGCCTTCGGCCTCCGTCCCGTCACGGATGAGTGGATCAAGCGTATTGCTGCTGAGGGATTTGTTGTTCTCTCGCCAAACCTCCTCTATCGGAGCCAGCGCTCACCGATTTTTGAAGACGTTGCCAGTCTGATGACTGAGGAGAACCGACCCAAACTGTTCCAGAGCCTGATGCCGATGATGCAGCTCCTTACGCCAGCGAGCGTCGTCAAGGACGCTCAGGCATACCTCGAGTTCATTCAGTCCCTCCCGCAGTCGGCATCCGGCCCCGTCGCACTCTCTGGCTACTGCATGGGTACGCGAGTTGCCCTTCGAGCTGCCTCAGCTTTCCCTGACCAGGTTGCGGCCGTCGCCGGGTTTCATGGCGGCAATCTCGCAACGGATCAGCCGGACAGCGTTCACCTTGTGGTCGAAAGGCTGAAGGCAGAGGTCTACCTCGCCTATGCCGATCATGACGAAAGCGCCAACGCAGAACAACAGGAGCGATTGGCAGTGGCCCTGACCAAAGCGGGAATCACCCATACCTGCGAGGTCTACGCCGACGCGCCCCACGGCTACACGATGGCCGATACTCCGGCGTACCGCGAAGATGCCGCCGAGCGCCATTTCATCAATCTGATTGAGCTGCTGAAGCGGACGCTGAATTAACAAGTCGCTCTATTGCAGTAACGCATGAGTTGGAGAGGCGTCCGATGGTAGGGCGAGAAGTGTCGTAGGGCCTTTCTTACTCTCCCAGGACTCACGCATATGGCTGTTTACACCGCTTCGCAACCTGCTGGTCGCTTAAAGAATCTCAAAAGCACTGGGCTCGGTGCCATCTTCATTGCCGCGCTGATGCCGGTACTGCTGCATGCGCAAACATCACCGACTGCGGCCACAAATGACCCGACTAGCCGCTATCATGCAATCGCCGCAGCGGTCAGTGACGTGGCGAAGCAGTTGGGGGTTGCCAAGTCTGATAGCAGGTACATCCTGTACGACCCACAGATATTCAGTGATCTATCCACCCTAAGTGCCTATCAGGTTAGACTCGCGGATTTTCGCCGCAAACGACTGAATTTGGTGGATTCCGGACAAAACAGCCTGCAGGGACCACCGGAGATTGATCCGGTGGTTCAGGAGGAACTTCGCAAAAGAATGGAGGAGCTTCGGTCACTGGCAGAGCGCCAAATCAAGGTCAAGGCGCCCGGCGGGCCGAGGTCGGAGGACGGCAGCCTGCAGGCGAGCACTTCATCCTCCGAAGCAAATCAGACTGACGTCCGGGAGGCTCTTACCAAACTCTTTCAATCCGTAGGGGTGAAGTTCTCTATCGAACCAACGGTGAAAGGCACCGTGACCTACAGCGTCAGGAACGTAACGTTTGACACGATGCTCGAGATCATTCTTCGGCAAGTCGACGCGACCTACCGGGTGGACAATGGCGAGTTTCAGATCTATATGAAGCGGCCTGCTCCCATGACAAGGAATCCGTGGGATCGATCCTCAGAATCCTCTGAGGGCATCTCATTCAAGGTTGGATCGGTGCCTCTAATCACATCTGCACCCGAAAGGACAATCGGCCGCAGCACCGCTCAAGTTCTGGCAATAAGCGACCTCATCAAGGCTCTGCCGGGCTCCTATTACGACCCTGCTAGGGTCCCTATTTTCGACAAGGGGCAGCCTAACCCCCTCCAAGAGCTTGAGGTGCTTGAACAATCCCTCCATGAGGATGTTGCAACAGACCAACGTCGTGTCAGTGAACGGCTGATGGAATTCCGAACGGGTCTCGATAGTCAATTCAGAATCGACTCGTTCTGGAAGGAGTTCGGTTGCGCGACAAAGCTGCTTGATGACGCGATCTCAATATGTCGACGTCAAGGCCCAGGCACGATTGCCGACTTTCGAGACGATCTCTCAAAGGCGCAGAAAGTATTCGCACCACAGCGGAGGATCTCAGAGGATCTCGAACGATTGAATCGCAGAATTTCTAAGTCGAACAACTCAGCCAGTCTCCATGAATTCATTGCCTCTGAGTGCCAAAGGCTGATTCAGGATATATTGGACTTTTGGTCCACGTACACCGTTCCTGTCGGCCCAGAGACAGCGGCAATCAAGGCTGTATCAGTTGCGCCAGAGGGTGTAGATGAACTGGGTGTGGCGATTCAGGCGATCGATCTTGCGACAGCAAAACTCCTGCCGCTGGAAGGATACGACGGAACAATCCGGTTCCTAACATCGCTCCGAGCCGTCCTGAACCGCAACGCGGCCCTTGCTAAGCAGACTTCCCTGATGGCCAATGCAGTTGGTGATTTCAAAAACCAGATGACGCCTTTGGCCAGTACGCTCTTGCAAGCGGTCAACGTGCGCATCAAACTGGATCAGGGCTATCGAATCCTTCAGCTAGGAGTGGAAACGAGCACTCCCGCCTTAACAAGCCGATTGAAGAATATCGATAGCAATGACCGCACCTCTGTTCAGATCACGTTCACCGTATACGACTCAGATGGCAAGATCAGCCTTTCCGGAAATTCGATAGGGTAACCCTCCGATAAGAGGGCAGCCAATTCGTTCCAGAGACGAAAAAGGCTCAGATCGTTGTGGCGGACTGACTCGGACCATCCGCGGCAACGGAGTTGCCGTGCGCAGTTTTTCAAGGCTAGCCGTGCCTGCCACGGGCAACGAATAGCGGAGCCAAAACTACCCGAAGAAGGGGAAGGAACACGAACACCTGCGCGGCAATCGCCCAGCGTCCATAAAGCGCCGATGGAATGCCCCAACAGGCAAGCACAAAGAGGATGACTCCTGTCACGGCACATCCGGCGAACCATCGAGTGACCAGTGACTCCGGGACGAGCCCTGACCGCTTTAGGCGAACGGTTGCCGGGATAAGCGCTGCCAGTTTGAGGCCAGCGTAGATGAAGATGACGTTAGGTAGAAACGCCAAAAAGGCAGGCAACTTCTCAGGATGTGTCACTAGGCCGATGATCGTCGCCGATATGACCGTGAGAGGAAGCATTGCGAAGATGTACATTAGCCAGATCGGCAATCGACCTAGAGAACTCCAGATTCCAGAGATGCATGCTTTGATGCCTCCCGCAAGCACCACACCGTATGCCACGAGGATACCGAGAGCTTGGGGAAGGGTCAGCGCATGTGCCAGTGCACCGATTGTTGGCCGGTAAGGACCGTGGGTTGACGTCGGCAACAGAAGAATCGCGAATGCCGCTCCGACTGAGGCCACTGCAAGGCGCAGGGCCATACGGGTTGATGCGAGCACCTTGGCTTCTACGATCTGTAGTGTCGTGAGTGGCCGAAGCGCCATAAAAGGCAACAGACTTCGATCTTTCGATACATTGTCACTTTCGCTGGCGCAGCATCCGCCAAATCCAAAGTAAGGAGGAAGCACCAAAGCCAGTGATGCCCACACTAACGCAAGCGAGGAGACTTGGACGCCTCCAATTGGAGTGAATGAGCCCGAAGTCGGAACGCTTATTGTTGCAACTAAAGCAAAGAGCCCAACCAACATCCCTGTGAGAATCTTCATAACAAGGCCATTTCGCTTTTCCTCTAGCCAGACCTGTGAGTCGACTCGGGATGGAAACCGGGGGAGATCTGGGATCTGATACGAATCATCGTTAGTCCCAACCGCGGCCAACCCATGCCGTGCTCGTCCGACACCACGAACGCAGGCAACCATCGAAAGCACCATGACTGCGATGTAGCTCAATGCCATCGGCACCGCAGTGAGGAACCCAACCCCGATCGCGATGGGACCTGAAACGATCGAAGCGACGATCGCAAAAGCGAGCAGCGCCCTAAGTTCTGGGCGCTTCATCGGCAACCATGAGATGGTTTGAAACAGGGCAACGTTACCGGCGAGATAAGGAGCGAGCCACCAAGTATCCGCAAACGATGCCACCGCAGTGAGGACGGCTAAGGCGATGGCCCACCCCGCCGCCGCAAGCAGCACTGCTGACAGCAACATCGGCCACACCACCATTTCAGCGTTGCTCATTGGAAGCAAAAACATGTAGGCAGGAAATCCTGAAGCCCCTTGTTGGTGTGACTCGGGCAGCGTCAGAGCTGCGAGAAGCGCGATGATCACGATCAGCAAAAGGCAGCCCGTCAGCGACGCTCCCTGGCGGTAGGAGTGACTAAAAACGCCCCCAAAGCAAATGGCGGCGATGAGGCACAGGCACTGCCGCCAGCTCTTTACCAACAGGAACCGGGTGAAAGGAAGACAGAGTCCAACGTTAGGAATGGCTGACCTCCCCGCCTGATCTGGCTAAGAAAATCTCGTCCAAGGTGAGCCAATCTTGCTCCACTATTCTCGCTCCGACAAGGGCGGCAGCGGCGTCGATCGTGGTCGTGCGACCGCTGTAAAGGCATCTCCACTCCCGGCCGCCTCCTTCCCAGCAGAACGCATCTGGCACGTTTGGCGGTGCAGAACGAGTCTCATCAAAGCTGAGAGTCACTCTCCGATGCGACTGCTTGACCGCGTCCAGTTCATCGCAGAACAGGATTTCGCCGTCTCGGATCATCGCGACTTCGTCCGCCACCATCTCAATCTCACTGAGCAGGTGAGAGGAGAACAGCACCGTCCTGTTTTCGTTGGCAACGGCACGGACGATGGAGGTGAGAATCTCTCGACGGACAATGGGATCAAGGCCAGACGATGGCTCATCGAGGAGCAGAAGCTCAGGTCGATAGGCAAGTGCCGCCATCAATCCGACTCGGGCGCGCTGGCCTTTAGAGAGCTGACCGATTCTCGCCCGGCGGTCGATTCGGAACTTCTCCCTCAGATCTTCCGCGTACGCCTGGTCCCAGTTGGCGTAGAAGCCTTGGAAGTACCGCTGGAGCTCATGGACGCGCATCCAGCTTGGCAACCCATCCTCTTCGGCAAGGTAACCGATGTTGGCGAGAACGGTGGCCGGGTCCTGTACGGGATTCAGACCGAACACGTGAACGCTGCCTTCCTGGGCGGTAAGCAGTCCCAGAATATGCTTAATCAGCGTGGTCTTGCCCGCACCATTTTCGCCAATAAGGCCGAGTACCTTTCCCTTTTTTAGGGTGAGCGATACATCGTTGAGGGCAAGTTTCTCGCCAAACTTTCTGCTCAGATGTTCGACTCGGAGGATGTCTGTCATCGGACTCGCTCCCCTTCGCGGAGAAGCGCGTCTCGCTCTTCGAGAAGCGCGATGAGGTTGGGTGTCGTGAAACGAAACTGCTTCGCCTCAACAAGCAGGGTGTCAATTCGATCGATCAGGATTCGGCGCTGTTCTGCTTCGGCAAAGGGTGATTCGGCTTCGGCAACAAACGTCCCGTTCGTGCTTCGCTTTTCAACAAGCCGCTCAATTTCCAGTTCACGGTAGGCGCGGGCCACGGTGCTGGGGTTGAGCACCAGCTTCTCCGCAAGCACCCGAATCGGAGGAAGCTCCTCCCCCGGCTGAAGCCTTCCCGAGGCCATAAGGTACTTCAGCTGGTTGTAAAGCTGAAGATAAAGCGGCGTCCCCGCACTCTGAACCACACGCATCATGAGCGCAGCTGAAGTTTCTTCCTGTTGAGCCATTGTATCGAATCAATAATGCAATGAAATCAGGATGAATGTGTTGTCTCGTTGAACACGGCGGGTTTATCCAACGAAAAAGGCTCGCCGCAAACCCGATTTAGGGTGAACGGGGAGCCTTTTTCGTTCTGAACTAAGCCAGGTCGAACCGGTCCAGGTTCATAACCTTGACCCAGGCGGCGACGAAGGCATCCACAAACGCGCCGGATGCATCGCTCGAGCCGTAGACTTCGGCCAAGGCTCTGAGCTGAGCGTTGGAGCCGAAGACGAGGTCGACGATGGTTCCCGTCCACTTGGGTTCGCCGGTCGTCCGGTCTGTGCCCACGAGGACGCCTTCCGTGACCTGAGACGGCTTCCATGCTGTGCTCATGTCGAGCAGATTCACAAAGAAGTCGTTGGTCAACGCTCCCGGGGTGGCGGTGAAGACGCCGTGAGTGGATCCGCCGTAGTTCGCACCAAGAGCTCGCAGACCACCAATCAGAACCGTCAACTCAGGGGCGGTTAAGGTGAGTAGGTTGGCTTTGTCGATAAGTAACTCGGCTGCCAAACCTTCGTGGCCAGGGATGATGTAGTTTCGGAACCCATCGGCGGCAGGCTCAAGCACTTCAAATGAAGTGATGTCTGTCTGTTCCTGCGTCGCGTCAGCTCGGCCCGGGCTGAAAGGAACGGTCACTGGGTGACCTGCCTTCTTAGCGGCTTCCTCAACGGCTGCCACGCCGCCCAGTACGATCAAATCGGCAAGGGATACTTTGACTTCGGAAGAAGCGGCATTGAAATCGTCCTGGATGCTCTCCAGGACGGCAAGCACCTTTGACAGCTCCTCAGGCTGATTGACCGTCCAGTTCTTCTGAGGCTCAAGTCGAATGCGCGCTCCATTTGCACCGCCCCGCTTGTCGGTCCCTCTGAAGGTGGAGGCTGAAGCCCATGCGGTAGTGACCAACTGGGAGATCGTGAGGCCAGACGCCAGAATCTTTGCCTTCAAGGATGCAACCTCAACCTCGCCGACCAGCCGGTGGTCGACAGCCGGCAGCGGATCTTGCCAGATCAGCGGTTCGGTGGCAACCAGTGAACCAAGGTAGCGTGCGATTGGGCCCATGTCGCGGTGGGTGAGCTTGTACCACGCCTTGGAGAAGGCATCGGCAAACTCGTCAGGGTTGGCGAGGAAGTGGCGCGCAATCTTGTCGTACTCCGGATCCGTTCGCAGGGCGAGGTCAGTGGTGAACATGATCGGCGTGTGCGTCTTGCTTGGATCGTGCGCATCGGGGACGGTTCCAGCGGCGGCACCATCTTTCGGAATCCACTGGTGAGCGCCTGCCGGGCTCTTCGAGAGCTCCCATTCGTGGCCGTAAAGACTCTCCAGGTAGTTGCTATCCCACTTGATTGGGTTGGTCGTCCAAGCACCTTCGAGGCCGCTCGTGATCGCGTCTGCGCCTTTTCCTGTTCCGTATGTATTCGCCCAGCCGAAGCCCTGCTCTTGAATGGAAGCGGCTTCTGGTTCTGCTCCTACATACTCGTCTGGGTTTGCGGCGCCGTGCGCTTTGCCAAAGGTGTGGCCACCGGCGATAAGGGCAACCGTCTCATAGTCGTTCATCGCCATGCGCAGGAAGGTCTCTCGGGTATCTCGAGCCGCTGCCAGCGGGTCCGGGTTGCCGTTAGGGCCCTGTGGGTTCACGTAAATGAGGCCCATCTGGACTGCGCCAAGCGGATTCTCTAGCTGTCGGTCACCGCTATAGCGCTTATCGCCAAGCCACTCAGCCTCGGAGCCCCAATAGATTGCCTCGTCTGGCTCCCATACGTCCTCGCGTCCGCCACCAAAGCCGAAAGTCTTGAGCCCCATCGAGTCCAGTGCGACATTTCCGGCGAGAATCATCAGGTCCGCCCAGGAGATCTTTCGGCCGTACTTTGCCTTGATCGGCCACAGAAGGCGGCGTGCCTTATCTAGGCTCACGTTGTCTGGCCAGCTGTTTAGGGGAGCAAAGCGCTGGGTTCCCGAACCGGCGCCTCCGCGACCATCATGAATTCTATAGGTACCAGCGCTGTGCCACGCCATTCGGATGAACAGAGGGCCATAGTGGCCGTAGTCTGCTGGCCACCAATCTTGCGAGTCCGTCATCAAGGCATGGAGGTCTGCCACGACCGCATCGAGATCCAAGCTCTTAAACTGGTCAGCATAGTTGAAATCGGGTCCCATCGGGCTGATAAGGGGCGAGTGCTGATTGAGGATCTTGAGGTTGAGCTGATTCGGCCACCAATCGGCATTGGTGCGACCACCGGCAGTGGTGTGGCTCAGAGATTCACCCGAGAATGGGCATTTAGATTCGTTTGACAAGACGTTCTCCTTAGATTGGCTGCTTCGATTTGAAAGTGGATTTGGCTACAGAACTGGGACATCGATCCGAAGCCCAAGGTTGCCGAGTCAGGAGGTTCTACGACTCGAACCCACCCACCGTCCAACGATTTTGACACAGGAGCACGCATGGGGCGCGCTCTTCCGCACGCAAGAATAGCCGCGCTCCGGTCCCCTTCCTTTCGCCCCGGAGAGAGGAAGGGAGCGCTGGGTTCACCCGGCGCGCCGCGTGATGCTTCAGCGCACGCTCCGGAAGCCTCGGAATCCGCAAAGCCTTTCTCGCGAGCTGAAGCTTCGCTGAGTGATGCTACAGCGCACGCTCCGGGAGCCTCGGAATCCGCAAAGCTTTTCTCGCGAGCTGAAGCTTCGCTTCGTGATGCTTCAGCGCACGCTCCGGAAGCCTCGGAATCCGCTTAGCTTTTCTCGCGAGCTGAAGCTTCGCTCGGCGCGCCGGGTGAACCCAGCGCTCCATGTGCTGGTAATTCTTCGAGGCCCTGTCGCGCTGCACACGGTGAACGCCCGCTTTGGCGGGGCTAAAAGAAGCGATTTCCAAGTGCTGATGCCCTCCCGCATCATATTCTCGTCGGGCAAACAACAGGGCCCAAGAGAATAAAGCAATCGAAAAGGAAACAACAAAATGAAACTGCGCTCACTCCTCACAAACGCCGGTTCGGACGACAGATCGTTATCGATCCTACAGTAGGACCTGGTGTCTACGAGAACGTGGGAACCATCACGGTGGTCCGCAACTAAGACTACAACACCCTAGAAATGCAGACAGCCCAGTCGAACCCGCCTGGGCTGTTTTTGTTTACGGGCACGCTGGCTTCATGAATGCGCAAACGCAAGCCGCGGATCGGACAGATCGAGGCGATAGAGGACCTGGTTGTAGTTGTAGCGAGGAGTCGGTGTTGGATTCCCTGAGAACTCGGCGGTGTAGGTGCCCTCGATATAGATCGTCCGCCCTCCGTCACGATCTAGAAACTCATGGTGCACCGGGTTGTAGAAGGTGTACTTGACGTGGGTGAAGATCTTCACCGCCTTGCGAAACGGGCCGGATGGGGCGTCTGCCTCCGCATAGTAAATCTCGCCAAGCTCGGAATCCTTTCCGTGGAGACGGGTGAAAATCGCGACCCACTTGTGCCGGTACGCATTCCAATGGACACAGCCGCCATGTGGCAGGATCATCGCACCATTCGCATCAACCGGGAGGAAATGCGCTTGGTCTAGTGTGATCTGCTTGTGAGCTATCAATTCAGCTTCTTCTTGAGGCCCGATGGGAGGGCTCTCCTTTTGCCAGCGATACAAGGGGCCCCCGTCGCTGCCTTTGATAACGGATCCGTCAGACCGAAGGCAGGTAAATGCTTCATATGAGGATGCATCCAGAAGGTGACGGAGGTCGGCGGGCACACGCGTGGTGCAGGGGAAACCACCGACCGCGTAGGTCGTGCCAGTTTCCGTGACGCGAATCGTGTGGCCATCCAGAAAGCGCCAGCCTGTCTCTGCAGAAAACTCCTTTGTCGGTTCAAATTGCTCCTTGACGTCGTTCCACTTGGCGTAGCCGCTCTTCATGATTTTGCCGAGGCTCGCCATCTCGGCAAAATTGGCAAACATTTCTGAAGCGGCACCCGCGCCAAGAACCGTCACCCCGCTAAGCCAGATCGGATGTGGATCCGAATTGGAGAACATGGGGCGCACGAACCCGTTCTTGTCTTGAAAGTATCGGAACTCCAAACCTTGGCTGGCGTCGGAATTGCCGCGAGGGAGGGAAGCCACGGCACCGGTTGTGTGAAAGTTCCCCAGTGGATACTCC
The DNA here is from genome assembly GCA_903927025.1 of uncultured Armatimonadota bacterium. GTDB lineage: Bacteria > Armatimonadota > Fimbriimonadia > Fimbriimonadales > Fimbriimonadaceae > Fimbriimonas. Next base: position 145,920 of record CAIYLG010000002.1, on the reverse strand, counting down.
GGTCGGTCAGTATCTCCCCAAAACCAAAACATTTTGCCTTTGTAGATTTCCGCCTGCGCGGTGTCCTGCCCCATCACCTCAGCGACCAGGGCTGAAGTAGCGTTGGAAGGGCGCTTTCCCAGCAACTCGCTGTCTCGGTAGATTCCTTGACCGGTGAGGCGACAAAGCCGTTCTGCAACATTGAGCCGCTTGAGCTTGACGGTTTGGATCGTGCCGGGGCGGGTTATCAACCCGGTCCCCTCATAGCCGAACCCATCCTTAGGGAATTCGTAGCCTGAACTCGTGAACGAAAGGAACACTTTTCGACCCATCAAGCCGGGTTCGTTAAAAGCAACGTAGCCGGCGCTGTCGGTGTAGAAGCGCGCCTTGTTCACCGTTTCGAGGCAAACCAGCGGAACACCGCGCCCCGTCGCTTCATCCACAACATGAATGCCGAAATAATCGTTCAGTGCTCCGGACATTCCGATAGCAGCACAGGCAAGCAGGGAGAGGCACATCGCTTACTTAAGAATGACCTGCGCCATGGTGCGGTTGGGGGTAAAAATCGCAGATGCTCGAATCCTATCTCAAGCAGCTGGACCTTTGCTACTTCGAATTGTCGGAGGCATTCAAGGGCCTCTCCGATGATCACGTCTGGGTGAGACCCGGCACCGGACTGCTCTCGGTGGGAGAGATTGCAGGGCATATCGCCTACTGGGAGGCGGTTCGGTTCGCAGGCAGTCTTGAAGACGGCAGTTCGCCGAGAGATCTGTTAGGATGCAAAATCATCAGCCCATTGCTGGATCCACGCTTTGGCTATTACACGTCGACAATCGATTTGACTCCGTCCGACGATCAACTGAAGCTGACCGCTGAGCAAGTCAGCGCAGAACTTCAGAGGGTGCACTCGGAGGCAATGGCTTTTCTCAAAGCTCGAAATCCAGACATGCAGAGCAAGGCACCACAGTGGCACTCCACTTACGACGAGCTGCTTCGCTACGTCGCTTTCCACATCGCCTACCACACCGGGCAAATTTACTCCGCTCGACACTTTTTGGGCGAACAAACGCCCGACAACTAACCGTCGGGATCGCTAGTTCGAGCCTGTGGGAACCTCCGACAACAGGGTTGAAGCCCCTTTCTGAACGCTGGCTTCAGTGTGAGATTTGCCATCTGGTTCGGGAACCTGCATCATTTGACATTAAAGAACTGATCCGCTCACCCGATGGCTCATTTCCCGATTCCCGGATTTACCAAGGTGCCAGGGGCGCGCCTGTCAGTTCCACCCTCAACCTATCTTCTCCCGCCAGTGGCAGGAGAAGGAGTCGCCGCCAAGGATTTTGTCGCTTGAAAGCAATCCTAGGGCTCACAGGGTCTCCCGAATCTCAAACTGGATGGCATTAGGCTAAATGCCCGTGCGCCCATCAATCCCTACTTATAAACCTCAAACGCAAATAGCGAATACTCGCCCACCGATTTGCCTGGCTTGAGGCAGTCGAGCCGAACGAAACGAGCCGTAACAGGTTGGATCGAAACGATCTCGACCCCTCCCTTGCGATCAGCCGCTTCATGCACCGCCGTCCAATGTTCGCCATCAAGCGAAGTGGAAATTCGATACTGTGCGGCGAAACTGTGCGGTACCCATCGAAGGGTGACCTTAGAGACCGCCTCGGGTTTGCCGAAATCCACCGTCGCCCACTGAGGGTGCTTTGCGGTGACGATCCAACGTGTGGGCGCTCTGCCGTCAACTAGGGTTTCGACTCCAAAATCACCAGACTGATTCTCGGAAGCAGAGCAAGTCTTTCCAAATGCTAGGTCGCCATTCGCATGCAACACCAGCGGAGCAGAGATGTGCACTCCGGGCCCATCACCCAGGTGGACGGCGTCTGAGGAGAACACATCGTATGAGCGGGCATCGGATGGATGCCCAGACCAGAGGATCTCTCCCAGCGTCGGCATGGCTGGCTGAACCAACTGGTGGACATCCTCGAAGGCATAGGGATAGGTGCCCTTGTCGTTCCAAACCGCGAACATTCCACCCAGCATGTGAGGGTCGTGGTCGGGGAGCTTTTCATCGCCAAACGATGTAGGTGTCCAGTTCTTGTACAGATCTCTGGTGTCTAAGAATTGATAGTAATAGCCGGCAAATGGGACGATGTACAGATAGCCGTCTTGAGTGTTGATCAGGTTGTAGCCATCTTTGACAGCCGCAAGCGGATCGTGATATCCCGGGTACCAGAGGTTCACCACGATATCTCGGTCTACCCCTTCAGAGTTGCCTGCCGTCTTGAGTCCGCCCCACATCCGAACTTGTTTGCCCTGGCTTCGAATAAAGGCAGCGGTGGCGTTGATGTAATCCTTGTAGTAGGGAGCGCTGCCCTTGCCTCCGTTGTACTCGTCGGCACCGATGTGAACGACGGGCGATCGAAACCAAGGGATGAACTCCTTCCAAATCTCATTCACAAACTGCTGAGTCTTTGGGTTTGCGAGGTCAAGGTGATCCTTTGGCAATTTAGGATTTCCCAACTCTGGCCGGTACTTGGTGATAGACCTTGCATGGGCAGGGGCATCAATTTCCGGAGTGATGTTCACATGGTAAACAGAGGCAAGGTCCTGAAGCTGATCCATCTGGGCTCGGGAATAGGCGCCATCTTTGTTGGCGAGACCCGGGAACCTGGCGCTGTCCAGTCGGAAGCCGGAATAGTCGTCATCTGCGTTGTCGTTCAGGTGAAGCTGGAAGTCGTTCAGCTTAAACCAGGCCATGAATTTGACGTATTGCCGCAGGTACTTCACATCGAAGAACTTGCGACCCACATCCAGCATGAAACCGCGCTCGCCGTAGTCCGGCCAGTCAATAGCCGTTCCCTTCGCAAGAGAGAGGTGATTGCTGGACAGCGAAGCCATTTGAAGCACAGTCCGAGTGCCGTAGAAGATCCCGGTTGGAGTTGCCGCAGTGATCTTGATGGTGTCGCCTACTTCCAGTCGGTACCCTTCCTTGCCCAGCGAGGACTGGCTGGCGTCCAGACGCAAGACAATATCCCCGCTGGCTGTCTGTGAGGTGGACCATTTCGCCTGAACTCTGGCAACCTCCCTGAGATCGGAAGCCAACACTTTCGCAACCGGCTCAACCTCCGAGCGCTGATTCGGATCGAAGCTGATGCGAGTGCGACCGGTCAAGGTCAAGCTTCCATCGCCCCCGTGCCACTCTCGGAGCGTTGGAATCACGGCCGGTTTCGGATTCTCAATTCCAATGGCTGTCGCCTGAACCATGAGTCCGATGAACAACGAGAGGATCTGAATAGGTTTCATTAAGGGGTAAATCCTAGAAAGGCCAGATTCTACTCTGGGGCCATCATCGAACCGACTGGCGTCCGTTTCCCGCACTCCCCGAACGGTCGGTCGGCGCGTCGGCAAAGGATGCCAGCACCCGATTTGTTGGCTCGTACCGTTACTTCCCAGCCGGACAAACCAGCGTCACCACCGACCTCGATGGAACCAAGTACGGCTTCGAGAGGTCGATTCCGGCTAATGCCTTGAGGTCATGCCCGGGCCGGTCTGATGTGATAAACGGCGTAGCCGACGCATGACCAGGCACGTTAAGCTGAATCTCCTCAGACTCGGTATTCACGTTCACCAGCACGATCACAATCTCGCCGTTCGTCGGGTTTTTGTAGGCGCTCACCAGCAGAGCGTCAGGGTTGTTCACGACCCCGTCGACCACAACCCGCTGATAGCCAGGGCGGACGTAGCGGGAGAAGTTTCCAATCGCCCAAAGTGTCTTAGAGGCATAAATGGTTCCGGAGGGATGATTGAGATCGTCCACGTAGATGAGCCCGTCCTTGTAGTCGGAATCGCTCACCGCGAGCCACCATTGCCAGGCACTCGTCTCCACGATCGTCATGTCTAGTTGAATGAGGCGGGCTACGTTGAGCGCCAGCGTCATTCCGAGATCTCGACCCCATCCGCCTTCGCCTCTCGGCCCGCTCATCTGGCAGAACTCGGTCTGCCAAACTTTGACTGGCGGAGCCTTGTCTAAGGCGGCGCGCATTCTCTCTCGAACTGGCACTAAGTTGGCGTGCTGATCTGACCAATAGTCGTGATAGCCGTAAATAGGGGCGACCTTGGCGATCCACTCCGGTGCCTTCGCCAACATATCCGAGTAGTTCCCATAGGGGGTGCCGTACTTCTTGGACATCCCGACGTTCTTCTCGTAGGTCACCTGGGCAGAGGTGGCCTCTGGAGTGACTAGACGCACCTTCATGTTGCGCTTGGTGAACTCGTCATGGACGGCCTCGCCAATCTTGAGAATATCCCGGTTTCCAGCTCGATTTCCCTCTTGAGTGGAAGCGGTCGGAACACCGTCCCACGGGAAATCGGGCTCGTTGATCGGGCTGATATGCGTGAACGGGTAGCCCTGCTTCAAGAAGTGCTCAACGATGTCGGCTAAGTAGGATGCGTACGCACCGTCCTGCCCATCCTTGAGATTGGTGCTTCCCTGGTTTTCAGTCCCATTGGTGAAGCCATTTCGGGTGAGGCTCCTTGGCGGGGTCACGGAGTATGCCACCAGTTCTGGGACCCCCGCATCCTTGGCTGCCTTTAGCATCCACCGCTGTCCTGGGCATCGATTCCAGTCGTACTTTCCTGGAGCGACCTCGAAGGAATCCACCGTGCGAAGCGGATTGGTGATGGTCTCGTGGTTGAGCCCTCCGCCGATATTGAATCGCCAGCCCGACAAGGCGATTCCTTTCTTCGGATCAAACAACAGATCGGCGATCTTTTGGCGGTCTTTTGCCGACCACTTGATCAATGGTTCAACGGTCCAGGAGTCGGATGCGGCGAAGTTGTCGATGGTTTGCCGAACGAGGTCCGGCCGGACGTTGAACGTTTTCATCTGTGTGGGTTGCGGATGGACCGCGATAGATAGCAGGAAGAGGAGTGAAGAAGTCGTCATGGCTTAGGTTCCAAGAACCACGGAAGGAGCACGGATACAATCTCGTCGTGACCGGCTCGGTTGGGGTGGTTCGACTGGGCCATGTACGGCTCCAGCTTCTTGCCAGATTGGACAAGTTCTTTGAAGCGGGCATAAGTGTCGGCAAGTCCGACACCCTCCTCATTGGCAATCGCACGCACCTGCTCGGCATGCTGGGAGAGAGGATCGTTTGGATCAAGAATATTGGCGGTCAGGTCTGGTGACGGGGTCAGAAGGATCACTTTTATTCCCTTTGCCTTCGCCTTATCCACCATTTCAGTCCAAGCCTTCCTCGTCTGGTCGAGGGGGACGCCTCGATCGTTCAGCGCGTAGTCGATCGTCACAACATCCGGTCGCAAACTCAGCACGTCCGCGTCAAATCGCTTTGCTCCCTGAACCGAGTTCTCACCCCCAATCGCAGTAACGATCACGTTGATCACCGCCTTTTGGAACTGCTCCTTGAGTCGAACGTGGAGCAGGTGCGGATAAGCACTGAACGTATCCACCTTCGGTGTCTGCGCATAGCCGGCCGGAACGCTGTGGCCGTGGCACACAATGTTCACCGTCCGATTGGAGGGCCAAGCCTTCTCCAACTCCACTGCAATCGGTTGGAGGTACGTCTTGGGGTTGGCGAGAGTCATTGCTAGAAGAAGGGTGGAGATCATGGTTCTGAGGCGAACAATCGGTCTAGGTCATTCAGAGAGAGTGCCTGAGCGGGCACAAAGGCGTCCGAAGCCAGGTACCTGCGAATCGCATAGTCGAGCTGCCGCGCCACTGGGCGGGAATCCAAATCATCCAGGTCCAAAAACGAAAAGAACAGCTTTCCGTTTCCAATCTGAGCCTCGAAAATGGAGCCGAGCTTGAGGTTTCTCTCATAGCGGTCAATGATTTGAAGAGTCGGCCGGAAATTCAGCGGAAGCGCATCAAGATTGATCGCTTTGGACTTAGTCAGGACATCCCACCATTGCCAATCGGTATGGAACTCGGTGGGGAAGTGCTCAAAGATCGGGTGGTCGGAGTCGATCAGCGCACCCATAGTTCCCACCTGCTCTTTGAAGTGAATGGGAGACCAAAAGGCAGGAGCAAAGCGACCCGCAATGCCAGACCAACTGGCTCTTGGGTGCATGTTGAGCCAAACATTCTTTCCGTCCTTCAGTGCCTTTCGAACATCTTCGCGATAGTGTCGAGCGGCCAGATATTCAGCTTTGGGCGCAATGGGAATCGATGCCGGATACAGCCAAAGCGGCCAATGATTCTGATGGATTCCGCAGATCAGCTCAAGCTCATAGCGAGCGGGTGCAGGAAGTCCGGACCATGAAAACTGGATTTCTCCGAAGGCAATCGTTCCCAGTTCTGGCAGTGTCTGAGCATCAATCGAACCCTCCCGCACGGTGACGCCATTCGCATCCTTGATCTGCCAAATCAAGCTTTGGGAAGTCGCTGGACCGTTGTGGAACACGACAGCCTTGGCTGAAAACCGCTCATCATTCGTCCAAACGAACTTCGTCAATTCCGCCAGCGGAACGGTTGGCGCACAGAAAGTTCGGAACTCGTTGGCGTCGACAAATCCCTTCTCATCCCAGAACGCATCCAGCATTCCGATGGTCGCGGTTCCTTGGCCTGGGAAATCCGTCAGACCAAGTAACTGGTAGCCGGCCAATCCTCGGGTGCGAAGCAGAGTTTCGATCTCTTCCTTATAGAGTCGGGTGCTCAGCTTCCCAGATGCCTGTGTGAAGGCGGGGGACTGGTCGCCCATCCCTTTGGCTTCTAGCATCGAGTGAATGGTTCGGAAGTTGCGAGCCTCAAGAAGTCCATCGTATCGATCACGGTTGTGGACGTCTGGGAAGATCGCCCATTCCGCTACTTCGTGAGAGATCACTGGCCGGTCAAATTCATCGGCGGCCGCATTGCATTCAACGGTAGTTGAAGGCACATCGCGATCAAAGCGAGAGCCGACCCCGAACCAAGTGCTTCCTCGCAGCGGTTTGTTTTCGGCTCCGGGTTTGCCGTTGTCCGCCTGAACGTAATAGTCGCACGCGGGACTCAGATGGGTTCCCTGTGCCGAGAAGCTGTAGAGTCGGTTCGGGCTTGTCGCTCTCAATTTTTCGATGAGGGCATCCACCTTTGGCTCAGAGCCATAAAAGGCGATCTCATTTCCAAGAGTGAACAGAACGAAAGAAGGATGATGGGCATACTCGGCGAGAATCCGGAGACCCTCCTCTTCGCAAAAGCGCAATAGATTCTCGTCGCTGGATACCGGCCATAATCCCGTCCAGAGCGGAAGTTCAACCTGAAGCAGAATTCCTAACCTGTCCGCCACCGCAAATGCCGCTTCAGGTGGGCACCACGAGTGAAAGCGCAGGTGGTTGAGCCCAAAAGCCTTTGCCTGGCTGATCAAGAATTCCCAAGAGCCTTCATCCGTTGGCGGGTAGCCGGTCTTAGGGAACACACAGCACTCTAAAGTGCCGCGCAGGAACACGGGCGAGCCATTCAGCAGGATCTCTTTGCCCCGGGTCTCAATCCGACGGATACCGAAAGTCTTGCTCCCTGCCGTCGGTCCTTGCCCAATGGTCACGGTGTATAAGTTGGGATCTGTGTCGCTCCACAGGACCGCTCCATCCATCGGGATCTCTAGCGCCTCAGCCCCAGACGCGGTCGCCCAATAGCTCGTGCCAGGGCCCTCCACGGTGACTTCAGTGCCTGCACTCAGCCCAGACAGTCTGATCCCATCACCTTTCACCGTGAGATTCCAATCAAATGCGGGCTGGATGCTGATGTCACCGATGACTCCGTTCCAGTTAGTCTGGGTCCATTCGGTGAGAGCGTGCCCAATGCGACCAATCGGAATGTGAGGGGTGTTGTCGATTCGCATCGTGATCCGGACATTACGATTCCCCGAATTGGCGGGGAGTCTGAATCGATGCGGAGCGGAGAGGCTCTCGCCCTTGCCAAGCGGTTTTCCATCGATCCAAACCTCACTGAACCAGTGGACGCGCTCCAAAACGAGATCCATCCGCTTGCCCATGCAACCGGCCGGTATCTCCACCTCACGGGAATACCAGGCAGCACCGACGTACTTGACTCGGCGGGAAAGACCAGCCAAGTCGGTTTGGTTGTGGTTGGGCTCACCCAACCCGTTTGAATCTAGCGAGCCTGGGAGGAAGACGGAGTCTGGAAGACCGCCAATTTCCCAATGCTCGCGGGTCCCGATATCTTCTGGGTCTAAACGGAACTCCCAAGTTCCAGCAAGGTCAATTATGTTTGTCATCGTTTCACCGCTTCTTCAAGCAGTTGGTGGGCCTGGAGATGGTTGGGGTCGTCCGCAAGGATCTCCTGAAGCATTCGTTCTGCCTCATTTTTGAGGCTCTGTCCTAGCCTAGCCTGGGCTCGAAGGAATATCGCCTCCTTCTTCTGGCGCACGTCAATGTCCTCATTGAACAGGAGCATCGTGGGCAGCGAGGTCGCAAAGTAGTCAATCTTGGCGGGAGTGCGCTGGATCTCGTCTGCATAGGAGGCGAGCCCGGCAAGCAGTTCGTCTGCCTCCGCTTCTTGCCCTAGCCGCTTGAGGGCCAGCGCGCGATAGTAGGTCTTGTCAGAGTAGGTGCGCACAGACATCTCGACAAAGTCACCATCGAAGAATGCGGCACGCTCATAGAAAGTCTTTGCCCTCTCGGTCTCTGCGGCCGCGGTAAGCGCATCGCCCAACAGCAGCCAGACTTCGCTCATATTCGCGAGAAGATGTCGCGCTTCACCGAGATTCTTCGGTGCGGTGAGGGCGTACTCGGCAAGCTCAACCGCCTTGGCTGCGTGCCCAGCTTCCAGTGCCTGCTTTGCGAGGATCGAATAGGTTGCGGTGTGCTGACCAAGCGCAATCCCTTCGCCTCCCTCCCAAGGGGCAAACGATCTGCTGGCGAGAATGTCTTTCGCTTCGTCAGGTCGGTCAGCGAGGTTGAGTAGACCACATAATTCTAAAGACAGGTCATCTCGCTTGGCGACAAGGTCGCGGTTTTCTTTTAGAACCTTAAGTCGATCCAGCGGCTGCTTGCCCGCTCGCTTCCAAAGTTGATCCTGCTCGTAGAGCAGTCGAGCGTCTCCTGGGTCGGCATTGCGAGCTCGGGAATAGGCTGATTCCGCCTTCCCGATATCTCCGAGCACGTTGTGATAGGCGATGCCGAGGTTTCGCCAAACGACTGAGTAATCCGGGTTTAGGACCGCCGAAGCCTCCCAAAGCTGTATCGCCTCTTCATATCGCTTGCGGTCGTAGAAGAGGTTCCCCAGCAGATAGGGAGCCAGCCAGTCGTTAGGATCTCGCGCAATGGCTGCCTCCAGAACCAGGATCTCTTCCAGTCGATTGGGGAACACCCAGTCTGGGGAACCATGGACAGGGGTGGGGCAGCCGAAGTAGGAAAGTGCGTAAGCCACCATCGGATGGGGCTCGGACACCATTTTTAACACTGCAATCGCATCTTCGAACAGCCCAGCGGAACCAAAGTCAAAGGCAAGGTCCAAATAGTTTTGAGGGTCGTCTCGCATCACGGATCGGAAACGAGCTCGAAAATCTTCTTGGCTTGTTCCAACTGAGAGCAGAGATTCTTCGTACAGCGCCCAGTGGTCCAGTGGGTCGTAGATTGTGTCCAAGAAGACTTTGGAATGGGCCGTGGCTCGCGAGGTTTTCTCACCCCCGTTGCGCCAAATTGCCGAAGATAGGCACCCAACCAAATTATTGTTGAGACCAACCTGTCTACCCATCTGGAGGTGGTCGAAGGCACTCTCAAATCGCCGGGATCGGCACTCGATTCGTGCACAGGCGTACTGTGCGGCACCCGACCAAGCCTGGTTCCAGGCGGCCTTGGCGAACGCGCTGTAAGCGTCGTCGTACCGACCCTGGAACTCTAGCGACAGCCCCAACTGGTAGGACGCCTCCCCATCGATCGGATTGGGATTGCGCCGCGTGAGTGATCGGATCGAGGTTCGAAAATGTTCTTCGGCCATCGTAAATAGCCCTCGTTGAAGCAATCGCTTGCCCAGAGCGAGGTGGCATCTTGAGTCGCCAGGATCACGGCGAATGGCCTCCTCCCAGTACGGTTCGGGTGCGCGGGTCGCATGGCGGTACTGCTCCAGGTGGACGCCGGTGAGATACAGTTCATCGTTTGAGGCGATATCCAGAGCCTCGGGCGGTTCCGTAGCAGGGTCCGGCGGGTCTTTGGGAGCCGGTTTCGAAAGACGGTAGCTTACGATTTTTTCGCCAAGTGAGGAGATCACGGACACGCTTGGCAGTTCTGTCTTCACCTTGACCATGGCGAAGAATGGGTTTCCAGGAGCGAACTCGGCAGTAAGTTGGTGGACTTCTGTTCCGTCGGAGACTTCAATGACAGCATCCGCGAAGCGACGTGAAGGACAGATTCCAATCTTCAGTGTTCCATCTACCAGTTCCATCGCCAGGGCGGCGTCTCGCGTCGCGTTCACCGGGATGCCGATGCGCTGAATGGGGTACCAGAACTGGCTGAACGTCTTGGTCTCGTACGGCGCTAGGTAAGAGAAGTCGGGCTGGTTATCGGTATAGACGCCCGCCATCAACTCGACGTAGGGTCCCTCGTCATCGGAGAGGTTGCGATCCCAAGCGTAGCCGAATTCGTGGTTGCCCCAAGTCCATTGCTTCTTGCCGGGTGAGATGTGCCGGTCAGCAACGTGAACAAAGCCAGCCTGCACGGTATGGTCGTACCCGCCGAAGAAGTTGAACTCGGTTGCCAACACCATGTAGGAGGTTGGAACCGGAATGTTGGCGTACCGATCGAGACGATCCGGCGAGACATCTTCACCGGGTTGGAATCGTGATGGCTTTTCCGCAAGAGGGACACCGGTTCGCCCACGCTCGCCATAGCGAACTCCGTAGTATCGATCGGTGACGTGCGGGAACGTCTCTGTGGCTCGCTTGGCGTGATCGCCTACAAAGCTGACGTCGGGCGGAAAGAACGACTGATACTGCTCATGAACTCGCGCCGCCACGTTCGCCCACCACAGGAACGTCTGGGTGTGAGCCGTGCGGTTGAAAAGTCGAACTTTGAGTTCCACGAGGCTGGATTCAGGGTGAATGCACACGCCGTGCATCCCCTTCATCCGGGTCATGGGGTCATGGTCACCCTGCCAAGCAATATGCCCGAAGCTACCGGTTTCAGAAAGGTGCCACTCGCAGGGCATATAGGTGCCCGGGCGATGATGCTGTGGCCAGTTGAACTCAACGCCGCCGGAAATCCACGGTCCGGCAAGGCCCACAAGGGCAGGCTTAATCACCCCTTGCCGATAGAAGAAATCGTAGTTGGCGGTCTTGTCAAATCCAATCTGAATGCGTCCGCCAATCTCGGGAAGGAGCATTAGGTACACGTACTCATTCTCAAGGTGAAGCGCCTGATACGGATGCTCAGACTTCTCTACGGAGACGGTGTCCACAAATGGGAGCGGATACACCTTGCCGCTGCTTCCCTGGTAAACCCGCTTCTCCAAGAACATTGGGTTCTTGTCGGGCGGCATCACCGGATAGGTCGGAATCGAAACGGGCTCGCTCCAGGCTTGGGCGCCAGATGAGATCCCTTTCATCGCATGGGACGACTGTGCTGCGTCTTCGGAACTTGACATGAACTACTTATTTCCAGTGGTGGCGATGCCCTGGATGAACACCTTTTGGGCAAAGAAGAAAACGATGATCACCGGGATGATCACGATGAGCGATGCTGCCATCAGGAGGTTCCAAGGCGTGCCGGTGTGCTGGTTCTGGAGAAACTGGAGGCCCATCGAAAGCGTGTAGGTCTTTTGATCGGTCAGGTAAATCAGGGGGCCAAGGAAGTCGTTCCATGCCCACATGAAGGTGAACACCGCGATCACGGTGAGGGCAGGGCGCGCAAGCGGGAGGATGATGTCGATAAACGTTCGCCACTCGGATGCACCATCGATCTTGGCTGCCTCACTCAACTCCATTGGCACCGTACGCAGAAACTGGCGGAGCAGAAAGATGTTGAAGGCGCTGCCAAAGAAGGTTGGAACCCACAGTGGCCGGAAGGTGCCGATCCAACCCAAGTCCCGAAACAGTGCGTAGAGTGGCACCATCATGACGGGGAATGGAATCATCATCGTGGCGATGGTGAGAGCAAAGAACGTCTCTCGACCCCGCCACTGAATCCTAGCGAACGAGTAGGCAACGAGGGCATTTGAGACAAGCGAGCCGATGATCGCAAGCACGGTGATCATCACCGTGTTCTGGCCGTACACCAGAAACGGAATGTAGCCTAGCTCCTTGCTGTTATAGGTAAACGCGTCGGAGAAGTTGCCCCACTTGAACTGAGAGGGAATCCACACGGGTGGCGTCCTCATCGTTTCGTTCAGCGGCTTCAGTGCCGTGGACATCATCCAAAGCAGCGGTGCCGCAAACAGCACGGATAAAAGGATGAGCGACGTTTGAATCGCTACCTGCCGAGTCACCTTTCGTTGGTTTCCTGTCATCGCTTAGCCTCCCTCGTAATGAACGCGGCCCCGGCTGAATCGAAATGCGGCCAGTGTCAGCAGAACGGTGATGACGAACATGATCCAGCCCATCGCACTTGCGTAGCCCATTCGCTGATAGAGGAACGCGTTGTCGTACAGGTACATGGCGGCAAAGTAGGCGGACCGTGCGGGCTGACCGCCTGGGAACATCACATAGGGGAGGGCAAACTGCTGAAGTCCGCCGATCATCCCCATCGTGACGTTGAACAGGATTACCGGAGAAATCATCGGTATCGTGACGTGGCGAGTCTTGGCGATCAGCCCTGCCCCGTCGAGCTCAGCCGCCTCGAAGAGAGACTGCGGAACGTCCTGAAGGCCGGCAAGGTAAATCACCATCGCGTGGCCGCATCCCCACACGGAGATGATGATCATCGTGGACTTCGTCCATGCTGGGTCAGTCAGCCAGGGTGGGGAAGCGATCCCGAGGTGCTTCAACCCCTCATTCAAAAGCCCATACTCCCCGTTGAAAACCCAAAGCCACAGCACCGCCAGGGCAATGGTCGGCACTAGGGAAGGGATGTAGAAGATGGTTCTGTAGAACGCCAGGCCCTTCGTTTTGGTGTTCAGAAGCATCGCCAGAAGAATCGCGGCTGCCGTTGCAAGGGGCACGGACGCTACTGTAAAGAGGAGGGTGTTTCCAAGCGCGCCGCGAAAGACCTGATCCGTCGCGAGCTCCTTATAGTTGTCCAGTCCGATCCATTTGGGCGACTTGAGAATCGAAAAGCTCGTGAGGCTGTAATACAGCGAGCTGAGAAGTGGCAGGGCCGTAAATAGGCAGAAGCCGATGATCCACGGGAGGGCAAAGAGGATGCCCATTCGATTGTCCTGCTTGCCCCTCATGGTTCCAGCACCTGGATTTTGTACTTCGCCCAGTTTTTGTCCAACCGTCGCTGCGCCTCGTGGAGTGCTTCCGCGGGTTCAACTTGTCCGAGGTCCATCAGGTCCACCGCGTTGCTCACCTCTTGTCCAATTTGGTTGTAGATGCCAAACGGAGCCGCCCCAAACGCCCGCGGGCTTCGGGCGAGTGCATCAAAGACGCGAATTGCCTTGTTGGGATGGGTGTCAAAGAAGCTCTGAGAAACCGCCGACAGCGGCGAGTTGCATCGCTGAGCCTTGCAGAGGCTTTCCATCACGTCCTGCTTCTGCACGTAAGCCATGAACTCGAACGCCTCTTTTGGATGCTTGGCCCCTCGCGGAATCATGAGGGTGTTCAGGTTGAGAACGGTGTACCCAGCAAGCTCAGGATGGCCATCTAGGTACGGAAATGGAACCGCAAACCAGTGAACGTTGGGGTTGAACAGGTTGATGAAGTTGCTGAACCAAGGGCCGTCCACATAGCAGACAAGCTTGCCGCTAAGGAATGGATTCTGAGGCGACGAGTAGTTGCCAAAGCCGCTTGTAAAGCTTTGAGTCTCTCGGATTCCAAAACGCTTTGCGTAGGAGTGCACCCATTCCCAAGCCTTGATGTCGGCGTCGCTGTCCACCTTCACGCTGCCGTCCTGCTCGAAGGATCCACCGAATAGGTACGGCCAGGACCCAGTCCCGTAGCCCTGCCTGGGGAGAAACGCCGCAACTTTGAGCGTTCCGTCCGGGTTTTTGACGCTCACCTCTTTGACCATCTCCTCAAACTTGGAAAGCGTCTTGGGGAATTTCTCTGGCGAGTTGTACTTCTCCGGCATCAGGTCGCGGTTGACGTAAAGCGCGGACGTGCCAGGGGAAGTCGGAAGCGCAAACAGCTTGCCTTTATAGGTGATGGACCGCCAGTAGGAAGGGATGTATTGGCTTTCGGTCAACCCGGATTGACGGGCGAGTTCGGAAAGATCGGTGAGCGCCCCCGCATCGGCAAATTGAATCACCTGATCAGCCCATAGGCCTGCGACGTCGGGCGGATTGCCGCCGGACGTTGCCAGAAGCGTCTTGTCGGCAATTCCAGAGATGCTGAGGTACTTCACCTCGATGCGATCCTGCGAACGGTTGAATCCGTCCACAACTTTCCGCATCGCCTCCATCTCGTCGCCAGTCCACTTTTCCCAGTAAGTGACCACGATGCGGCTGGACCCGCTTTGGCGACTCGCCGCGCGTTCCGTTCCAACAAGCGCCGCAAATCCAACGGCGGCAATCGCCAAAACGATGACGGATCGGGGGATCAATCGGTCCTCCCAAGAAAGGAAATTCGGAGGAGCCGAAAGGGCCCGATAAACAGGAAATGGGGCGCCCGACAAGTGTGTCGAAGCGACCGAAGCGCCTCCACCATTGAGTCGCGCCAAAATGGCCAAATATGTGTCCTAGCAACGTTGCTCAAACGTTTGAGCAGTGTAACATGGATTCAAGACGACGACTACCCAATCTCAGCAAAATCGCCCAATTTCGGAGAGATTTTGAGCGCCAAATCTCCCTCCTCGACCAGCTTGAGAAGGGGAGAATTTCTGTGTGTTTCAGGGTGGTTTCCATGGGCACCTGACACCTCCGATAGTGTCCTCTCATCATCACCTAGTCCGCAGGCGATGAGAATTCCCCTCCCACGTAGGGGTGGACAGCGCAGCTGGTCGGGGTGGTTCTGACAGCCTGCAAATTCTAGATAGCTGAAGCCGTAGCCGATTCCGTGGCTTAGGAATGCTTGGGGGAAACCACCCCACCCTTCGGGCACCCCTCCGCAAGAGGGGAATTAAAGAAAATCAGCGCAGTCCAAACTTCCCTTGACCGGCTCTTGATCTCCTACCGGCGGCGAGCCGGGTACGGCACACCGGGCTTCTCGCCTTCCCACAGCAGTCGCGAGAACTGCTCTGCATCTGCCCGGTCGATGTCGGATAGATCTAATTGCGATGTGCGCTTGGCGAGGGCAGTCTTCGGCTTGTTCATCTCGTAGATGTCCACACCTGGAGCGAGGGCGGTGAATGGCGTGGGATTTGGAGCGCCGAGGAAGGGGACGAGCATGGGGGTCGCATGCGCATCGTAGCTGGACATAGGAGGCAAACCTAAGATCATCTCCATGGTCAGCAGCATGGAGGCGGTGGAGTAGTGGGTCGAGTCCACAGTGCCTTTACGCGTCCAAGGTGAAAGCACGAGGCCGTACGTACGGTGCGAATCCACGTGGTCTAGGGAGCCTTGCGTGTCGTCTTGAATCACAAAGATGGCTGTGTCCGCCCAGAATTTTGAATGGCTGAGTGCTTCGGCGAGGCGTCCAACCGCAAGGTCATTGGAACCGATCATCGCTTTGGGAGTGGGCCACTTTGAGTCGTATCCATGGGTGTGGTCGTCGGGCAGGGCCATTACCATGAGGGCTGGCATCTTTCCAGAAGCCTCGTATTTCTTGAGTTCGGCCAAGAAAGTATCCATCTTCTCGGTGTCCTTTCCGCCGCGGCCAAAGACTCGCTCCCATGCCTCGGAATAGCCCCAACGCTCCGGGTTTGCCTTGATTTCAGGGTCATCCAGCGACCCGTGATCTTCCTGAACGTCAACGTATTCACCGTAAACGCGAGCCCACAGGCCCTTCTTTCTGGCCGTCGACCAGAGGTATTCACCGGGAGAGGAGGTCAGCCGCTTGTCGCTGTGCAACTCACCGTGTCCGCCGTAGTTGCTGGACCACTGGGACTCGGTGTACTCGCTTGCATAAGCCGAATCCGCCCACTGATGGCCGACTTGCGAGGACTCGGCATCACTCTGAAGGTTGTCGAAGGTGATGAACTTGCGGGACAGGTCGTGGATGTTGGGAGTGACCTTTTCTCCAAAAAGAGTTGTGGACGGGTCACCGTTGGCGTTGGGAAGGTCGCCAAGAACCTGGTCGTAGCTCTTGTTCTCCTTGATCACATATATCACGTGCTTGATCTGGTGGAGATGCTGAGTCGCCTGGGCGATTTCCCCTTTGGCAAGTCGTGTCGCCTCCACACCTTTCGGAAAGTTCTTCTTTGCCTGGACAGAGAGTTCGCGCAACTTCGATGGAGTCGGGATATCGAGAATGGCCACGCGCGCCGTCATTTGTTCTTTGGACGCGCCCGCTTTAGGGATCTCCTTGCCATTTGCCGAACTTGGACCGAAGAGGCCTTTGGCGGTGCCGATGAGCAGCTTGGTTCCGTCTGGAGACACGGCGACGAGACTTGGCCATCGCTCGGTAGGAATGTGGCCCTGCAAAATCGGCCAATCTCCGTGGACATCCAGTACCGCAACCGCATTTTCGCCGCCTAGCGCCACAAAGAGCTGGCTGCCATCTTTGGAAAGGGTGATCCCATTTGGTGTGGGCCCGATCGGGTGGATCGTGTCGATTGACACCGTGGTGCGGGTCACCTGATGATCTTTAATCTGAAGGATCGTATTGGAGCCCGATTCGGAGATGAAGAGTCTGCCATCTGGGTGATAGACAAGGCAACTCGGGTGGGCAAGGGTTGAAAAGCGTTCCTTTGTCTTCAAGGTCTCCGCGTCGAGGAGAACCACGCCATGATCTCCCCACTCACTGACCGCGAGGGTGGACCGGTCTGGCGAGAGCACCATCATGCGGGGTCGGTAGCCCACCTTGGTGCGCGTCTTTACCGAGCCGTCTGCCCCAAGCAAGAGAATCTCGTCCGTCTGGGCGTTGGCGACGTAAAGACCGTTTTCCGAGGAGACAAGTGAGGTGACAAACCTGTCCTTGGCGGGAATCGAATCCAAGGTGATCGGAGTGCCCTCGTTCAGCTTTCCATCATGGAGGGTCCACTGGCGAATATCGGGGTTCGGAGCCTTGCCCTCCGAAGCGCCTCCGCTTGAATACACCGTGTCTTGACTTACCGCAAGTCCGAAGGAGCTTCTTGCGACTATGTGAGAGTCCACGACCTTTCCAGTCTTCCAGTCCACCACGCTCAGGCTATGGTCGTTGTAGCCGCAGGTATTAACGAGTGCGAAGCGGCCATCCGACGAGAACGTGATGGTTCCTGGGGTGTCTCCGACTAAGGTGGTCCGCTCACCGGCTGGGGATAAGAACCAGCCGTTGTACAGTTCGAACTGCTTCTTGTCCGCATCCCAACCAAGATCGTGAAGTCGAGCCTGCTGGTGCCAGATCCCGTATGCGGCGGTTGTGACAAGGGCGAGGGCGACAAATGCGATCGGGCGGTTCATAGGCGGATTCCGCGAGCAGAATACAGCCCCTAAGTTAAGGGTGAATTAGGGGCTCAAACATTAACGAACGGTCAGATGCACCGCCGCGAGGGTCTTCCCAGAATACGGGCCGATCTCCAGTTCATAGGTATCCGGTCGGAGTTCGTATGCGTGACGGTCTTCATTCCAGCTGCGCATCGCGTACTGGGTGAGGTCAACCTGCACATCCTTGCGTTCGCCTGCATCCAGCGAGACTCGCTTGAACCCAACCAATTTGCGAATCGGATCGCTTGCGCTTGGATGGGCATATCGCGCGTAGACCTCGACAACTTCAGCGCCGCGGATCTTGCTTCGGTTGGTTACCGGAACGGTGACCGTGTAGCCATCGGCAGCCTTGGCCGCCTTAGCGCGGCCATATTGGAACTTGGAGTAGCTCAACCCGAACCCAAATGGGAACAGGGGCTTGCCCTTAAAGAACCGGTAAGTGCGGCCATCCAGGTGATAGTTCTCGAAAGGAGGAAGATCTTTCTCTGATGAGTAGAAGGTCAGTGGGAGCCGCCCGGAAGGGTTTGCATCTCCCATCAGAGTGTCGGCAACCGCTTCTCCACCCTTTTCACCTGAATACCACTGAAGCAGAATGCCGTTGGCCAGTTTCGGGTCCAGGGAAACCGCGCTTCCTGCCGTGAGCACAACCACAACCGGTTTTCCAGTTGCGGCAATGTGCTGAAGGAGTTCGCGCTGTGGCTCTGGAAGCAAAAGGCTGGTGCGATCCCCTCCGGCAAACCCCTCATTCTTCACCTGCATCTCCTCACCCTCCAGGTTCGGTGTGATACCGAGGGTGAGGATGATGAGATCCGAACGGTTGGCGACTGCTTCCGCCACAGTGTAGTCTGGCTTCGCTTCTGGCTTCTTGGGGTCTCGAACGGGCTTGGCGAGAGGGCAGCCCTCGTTGTATTCCACGGCGATGCCATTTGCTTCCAACTTCTTTCGAATACCGTCGAGCAACAACACGGGTCGGGCAGGCTCGCCGTTGTAGTTGCCCTCTAGAATCGACCGATCCTTGGCCACGGGTCCAATCACGGCGACACGCGCGTATTTGTGCTTGGCGAGAGGGAGAATCCCATCATTCTTGAGGAGGACGAGGCTCTCGCTGGCGGCTTGGAGCGCAACTTGCTCGTGGGCCGGAGTGTCATTCTCCGAGGAGGGAATACCGTTGTAGGCACAGTGGTCAGCCGAGTCAAACATGCCCAGCCTGAACCGAAGAGTGAACAGACGAATTGCTGCTCGGTCGATGTCTGCTTCCGAGATTAAGCCTCGCTCAAGGGCTGGTTTGAGGGCCCGGTAGCTGTCGCCGCTGCACTCATCGTTGCCTGCTTTGATTGCCATCGCGCTCGCCTCCGCGCGATCTTTGACAGCATGGTGGCCGTACAAAATGTCCGCTACCGAGTCCACGTCGCTCACTACTGCGCCGTTGAATCCCCACTCATTCCTCAAAAGGTCGGTCAGCAGCCACGGGTTTCCCGTCGCTGGAGTGCCATTGAACCCGCTGTAAGCGCTCATCACGCTTCCAGCCTTGCCTTCACGAACACACGCCTCAAATGCTGGAAGGTAGAACTCGCGGAGTTCCTTCTCGCTCACCTTCGCGTCAAAGCCGTGGCGAAGGGGCTCTGGGCCGCTGTGAACGGCAAAGTGCTTTGGAGTCGCGACTGCTCGCAGATATGTAGGATCGTCTCCTTGAATGCCTTTGACAAACGCGACACCCATTCGGCTTGTTAGGAATGGGTCCTCGCCGTACGTCTCCTGGCCGCGACCCCATCGCGGGTCCCGGAAGATGTTCACATTGGGAGACCAAAACGTGAGTCCCTTGTAAATATCGTGCTGGTTGTGCTGAATCGCCTCTGCGTACTTGGCACGACCCTCGGTGCTGATCGTCGTAGCGATCTTCTGCATGAGCTCTGGGTCCCAAGTCGCAGCTAGGCCAATCGCCTGAGGGAACACCGTCGCTACTCCGTTCCTCGCGACACCATGGAGCGCTTCGTTCCAGTAGTAGTACTTCGGCACGCCGAGTCTGGAGATTGCGGGGGCGTCCATCATGCATTGGGCAATCTTCTCGTCGGTCGTCATCCGAGAAACGAGGTCCTTTGCACGCTCAGCTGCAGGGAGCGAGGCGTCCATGTACGGGGTGGTTTGGACGAGGGCAAATGCGAGTGCGGAGAGGATCATCTTTGTTTCCCTAACCGCACGATTATCCCGCAAGTGGAAGGGAATGTCTCGAGATATTGAAAGGGTCGAGCGAACACGCTCCTGGTGTCCCGGCTTGACCAACTGACTGATCAAGCCAGGACAGCTTGTTGAAGCTCGTCAATCCAGATCGCTCTCACTTTGGGATCTGCCCCTTGAGATTGGAGTGTCTCAAACGATCCGGCAATTTTGGCCTCAAGTCGCATACGGGTATCGCCGGAACCATTTTTGAAAATTCTTAAAAAAGATGTCCGGATCGAAAGAGGTTCTTCGTTAAGGGGGTGGCAATAGCCAACAGCAAGGAGAAAACCACATGTCAACTCAACAAGACCTTCAGATTTCGATTCAAGTCCCTGCAACTGCCATCCATGCATACGATGCGATCAGCCGCGTAACGGAGTGGTGGGGCCAGGACCTGGAAGGGAACAGCAAGCAGGCCGGAGACAAATTTACGATCCGATTTGGAGACACCTTCGTCGATTTCGAAGTCACCGATGCGCAGTCGGGCGCACGCTATGTTTGGGCAGTAACGAACTGCTTTCTGCCGTGGCTGGAAGACAAGCACGAGTGGACCGGGACTGAGGTTCACTGGGATCTGAGCGAAGCAAACGGCGAGACGACGATCTTGATGACGCATCAGGGACTCACCCCAGAAGTCGAGTGCTTTGACAATTGCAGGAAGGGCTGGGAATATTACGCGGCCCAGAGCCTTTATAATCTCATCGTTGAGGGCACGGGAATGCCCGATTCAAGGAAGCGTTGCATGAGCCAATTCGCATTTGTTTATCGACAGCACAGGGGCGACATGTCGCCCGAACAGATGCAGCGTCATATCGACGACTGTCAGAACTGGTTTGACGACCTCATTTCCAAGGGCACCATCAAAGATGTTGGCGTGCCCCTCGGTTCCGAAGGCAGTGCCTTGGTTACCAAAAACAGCGTGATTCATGACGGCCCGTTTGCCGAGGCAAAGGATGTCGTGGGTGGTTTCACTCTGGTTGAAGCCAAGGATTTGGCTGAAGCGATCGAAGTCGCACAGACCTGCCCCATCATCGGAGTCGGCGGTTCGGTCGAAGTTCGACCCGTTCAGCGCTGTCAGTCTTAGTCGCATGGAGGCGGTGGACCACCACTTTCGACACGCTAGGGGCCGTATTGTTGCGGCCCTCACCAAAGTATTTGGACTGCAAAACATCGACCTTGCGGAAGACGTCACTCAAGATGCCTTCCGCAAGGCGCTTGAGGTGTGGAGCATTCGTGGAACTCCGCCTGACCCGGCAGCCTGGCTAATGGTGACGGCCCGAAATGGCGCGCTGGACGTGATTCGTCGGGAAAGCCGCCTGCGAACCTTTGACCCTGAGTGGGATCCGATGCTTCAAGGCGAATGGACCGCGGAGTCTCATTTGGACCGCATCCTGGGGCCGGCCGCTATCAAAGATGATGAACTCAGGCTGATGTTCTCCTGTTGCCACCACGGGCTCTCAGAAGAGGTCCAAGTGGCTCTGATCCTTAATCTGCTTTCCGGATTCTCTGTAAAGGAAGTCGCAAGTGCCTACGTGAGTTCAGGACACGCGATCGAGAAGCGAATCAGCCGAGGAAAGCGAGTGCTCGCCGAATCGCGAACTCTGTTCAACGTGTCGCGAAAGCAAGAGTTTGAGGAGCGACTTCCCGCGGTCCAAAGGGCGCTGTATCTCCTGTTCAACGAAGGCTATCACAGCGCGTCGTCTGAGGCGGCGATTCGGGCACAGCTATGCGCGGAAGCGATTCGACTCACGGAACTCCTTATTGAACACCCTTTTGGGGGCACGCCATCGACCTACGCCCTTGCCTCCCTGATGTGCTTCAATGCCGCTCGACTTCGAAGTCGAACCGATGAGCAGGGCGAACTGCACTCACTGATTGAACAGAACCGGAGCCTTTGGGATCCCGGGTTCATCGCGGCTGGGGCTGCCCACATGTCGAAATCCGCTTTCGGGCTTGTCATCAGTGAGTATCACATTGAGGCAATGCTCGCATCCGCCCACGTGCAGGCTCCCGACCTCGAATCTACTGATTGGAGCCGCATCGTTGGTCTCTACGACCACCTGCTTAAGCTTAAGCCCTCGCCAATCATTGAACTAAACCGTGCGATCGCCATTGGTCAGCGGGATGGTCCGAAACATGGATTGGTGGCTTTACGGGTCATTGGAGATCAGCAAAAGTTGAACCAATACCCATTCTTTTGGGTCGCCCAGGCGGACTTTGAGTTAAAGGTTGGGCTTCGAGAGGAAGCAAGAAACAGTTTCTTGAGCGCCTTAGAAACGGCACGCAACCCGCAGGAAAGGCAATTCATTTCTGCCCGTTTGAAATCGTTAGAATAGGCAGAGTGACCGGGTCTCAGTAACGATGTGGGAATGGCGGATGGCCCGGCCCTCCTGCCGCTCTGGCTCCCGGAACCACCCCGTCCAGCTTCGCTGTCCACCCCTCCGACGGAGGGGAATTGGGCACTCCACAAGGACATTTCAACTCCAGTTACCGACCGCCCTGACTAGCTGCCAGGTATCGACCGGTCAGCGAGTCCGCGCTTTTTGCCAGATCGGATGGCAAACCCTCGAACTGGACCGTTCCACCGTCGTGCCCGGCACCGGGGCCGAGGTCGATGACCCAGTCGGCGCGAGCGATCACATCGAGGTTGTGCTCGATCACGATCACGGAGGATCCCTCATCCACCAAACGATCAAACAATCCAATCAGGGTATCGACGTCGTTCATGTGCAGGCTTGTCGTGGGCTCGTCCAGCACGTAGATATTGCCTTTCTTGCCTAATTCTGCGGCGAGTTTTAGTCGCTGTCGCTCTCCACCGGAGAGAGTTGAAAGTGGCTGTCCAAGAGTGAGATATCCCAGTCCGACGTCATCAAGACCCTTCAGAATCTTGGCGATAGGGGGTTCAGTGAAGTAGTCCACCGCGTCGGTCACGCTCATTTCGTACACATCGGAGATCGACCTTCCCCGCAGGAGGTATTCCAGGACTTCCGGTAAGAAACGCCGCCCTTCACATGTCTCGCATATCGTGACCATCGGGTCGAGGTGGGCGAGGTCTGTGTAGATGACCCCAAGACCGCTGCAGTCTGCGCAAGCCCCTTTAGAGTTGGCGGAGAACAGTGAGGCATCCACCCCATTCGCCTTAGCGAATGCCTTTCGGACATTGTCGAGAATTCCGGTGTAGGTCGCGGTATTGGACCGGCGCGAGCCACGTGCCAGGTTCTGGTCGATAATGATCGTCTCGGGATACGCCTTGGGCAGGCACCCCTGGATTAGCGAAGATTTGCCCGAACCGGCAACGCCCGAGACAACAGTGAGGACGCCCTTTGGGATCGTGACGGAGACGTCCTTAAGGTTGTTGAGGCGGGCGTTCTTGATGTTGAGCTCGCCATCAGGTTTTCGCACCTTCGCCTTCACGCTCTGGTGCTTGTTCATGTGATTCCCGGTGAGCGTTCCTGATGTAAGAAGCCCTGCGAAATCGCCTTGGTACACCACCTCGCCTCCACGGGTGCCCGCAAACGGTCCCATGTCCACAACGTGGTCTGCGATCGCAATCATTTCGGGTTTATGCTCCACGATGAGGACCGTGTTTCCCTTATCGCGAAGCTGCTCCATCAGTCCGGCGAGCCGTCCTACATCGTGCGGATGCAGACCGACCGAAGGCTCATCGAAAACGTAGGTGATATCGGTTAAGGAAGAGCCGAGGTGCCGCACCATCTTTACGCGCTGGCTTTCGCCGCCAGACAGACTTGAACTCTCCCGATCAAGGCTCAAATATCCCAAGCCAATCGTGACCAGGTTGTCCAGGCGAGCTGCCAAGGCTGCAAGCATCGGCCCAACTTGAGGTGCCTGGATGGAGCGAACGAGGTCGGCAAGATCGCTGACCTGCATCGCAGACATTTCAGCAATGTTCTTTCCGAGAATTCGGCTTGAAAGTGTTTCTTCTTTGAGCCTGACCCCATTACAGAGGGGACACGTCTTTCTGGTGAAAATTCGGTCGTACTCGGCCCTGATATGGGGCTGCATCGCCTCTGGGTCCTTGTCACCCAAAGATCGCTTCAGTTTGGGAATCATGCCCATGTAGGTGAAGCCAATCTTGTCGACCTTGATCTTTCGGCCATCGTCTAGGTTGAGCAGATTGTCGAGTTCCGCCGGTGTGTAGTCACGGATGGGTTTGTCGTTGTCGAACAGCCCAGACTTGGCAAAGGTGGACCACCACCATGTGTCCACTTCGTACCCCTTGGGTAACAGGGCTCCCTGGTTGAGCGACTTGTTCTCGTCAATCACCGCCGACATATCCATTGCGGAAACCTGCCCAATGCCTTCGCATTCCGGACACATTCCCCTCGGGTCATTGGTGGAATAGAATCCAGGTGAGGGCAGTCGGGGCTCGCCCAGGCGAGAAAAGAGCACCCGCAGCATCTGTGCAGTGTCCGTGACCGTTGCTACGGTGGATCGTAAATTGCCACCGATTCTCTGCTGGTCCACGATGATGGCGGCTGAAATGTTCTCCAGTAGATCTGCCTCGGGCTGACCGTAGCGGGGCATAAACTGCTGGACAAAAGCGGGATAGGTCTCGTTGATCAGGCGCTGGCTCTCCGCTGCAATCGTGCTGAACACCAGCGACGACTTTCCAGACCCCGAAACCCCAGTGAACACAGTGATCCGCCGTTTCGGAATATCGAGCGAGATGTTCTTGAGGTTGTTCTCCCGCGCACCTCGAATGAGGATTGACCCGTATAGGCTGTCGTTCCCCGGCTGTTCCTGCTTCATCACAGCTACACACTTTAAACCTGTTAGGGTCACGAGGTGGTGGAATTGACTGAGATTTGTTCAATCGCTGCAAACCTCAACGAACTTGGGATCGGCCCAGCGCCCTGATTTCGCGCGGAGAGCGACCTTTAACCCGGTGCATCATGCGATTGAATTGCTGGAGGTCTGAGACTCCTACGGCACGTGCGATGACCTTCATCGGAAGCATGGTGGAGAGAATGAGATGTTCCGCATGTTCAGCTCGACGCTTCCTAACGTGTTCCAGGATCGTGCATCCAAGCGTGGTCCGGAAGAGCCGGCCAAGGTAACCGTAAGAGACTCCGACCTCTCGGCAAAGTTGCTCGACGGTGATGTGCCCAGCTAGGCGCTGCTCGATGTGTCTGACTGCCATTTCGACGACAGGATGACGGACAGGAGTGGGGTGAGTGGTCGCTGCTCCTTCGGCAACCGAGAGTTCGCACAGGATTGACCAAAGGGCCGCTTGAGCGTATTCCGGTGCTGAAGTGGCGAACTCAACCGCCCTTCTTGCCCGGCGGTCGAGCTCACTGAAGTGTTCGCCGAGGGGGCAGATCGTGGGCAGCACCGCGCCACTCTCACCGGACTGGAGCGGGGGCTGGGGCTGGAAGTGGAAGTAGACATGTTCGCTGCTGCCTGCGTACCTGTAAACAGCTTGGACGCCCGGAGGAATGACGCTTGCCGTTCCTGGACTGATGCTGTATATCACTCCGTCCAACTCAAGAACGGCATGGTAGCTGTAGATGTGGAAACACCAGAGGTCTGGAAGAAGATACTTGTCAATCGCCTGAGTTTCTCCATGCCGGGGGACACCCATCGCCTTTATGACCGGTGGAGAACTGAGGCAAAGATGAGCGGCGATCACTTTCGAGACGTTAGCAGAAACAACGAATTACTTGTCTGAATGCGGACACATGAATTGTCGTCAGAGCCCGAAATCATTAGAGTTGTATGCTAAATCTGTAGTCCGTTTTACACGTGATCGTTGCGTTTTGAGAAAGAGCACTCACCGCGGGCTTGCCACAGTTGCTTGCCATGCCCAGCCAAATCCAATCGAAGTCAATCCTTTTCAGCCTGATTGCGGTTCTATCCGTTTTTGGAGCTGCGTTCGCAGTTGAAACTCATCATCCTAACCAAACTATGAGCACCGAGATTGACGGGCAAAAGGTATTTCCTCCGAACCTAGGGCATCGCCCGACCAACTTTCCTGGACCGGGCCAGATGTTCGTGGGAACCTGCTATCAGCCGATTGATCGGAGCCCCGATCAGATCAAAGCCGATATCGCGATCATGAAGTCGGCAGGTTTCAATGTGGTGCGGATGGGAGACTTGTCTTGGGACTCTTTTGAGCCTGCAGACGGGAAATTCACATTTGATTGGTTTGACAAGATCCTCTACCAAATGAATCAGATGGGAATTCGCGTCGTTCTCGATATTCCCGGTTCACCCGCTCCAATCTGGCTTCATAAAAAGTATCCAGGGGTCGACCTCGTCAACCAAGAGGGGAACCGCCTGCCGCCCGCCGAACGGTACATGGACAACATCAGCGATCCAGACTACGTTCGACATTTGTCCAAGATGGCCAAGGCGCTGCTCAGTCGCTATGCTCAAAACCCCGCGATCATTGCACTTGGCTACAACAATGAGATTGGCAATGGTTTTATGTCTTACTCGCCAGCGGATCGGGTCCGATTTGTAAATTGGCTGAAGAAGCGGTACGGTTCCATCGAGAGCCTGAACAAGGCATGGGCAACGCAGCGGTGGTCAAGACGGTTGGCCAGCTTCGACGACGTAGAAATCCCTTTGCAGACGGGCCCTGGCCCGGCCGAGCGCTACATCGACCTTCATCGCTATTGGTCGGACGTGACGATTGCGAGGCTAAACGAACTGGAAGCTATTCGCAGAAAGTTGATGCCGGATACTCCCACCCTTTCCAATCTGTGGGATACCGCTTGGCGTCGTGGGTTCGACTACCTTTCTTCCTACAAACAATACGTCTCGTTTGGAGCGGAGGGGTTTTATGCTGGCGGCGCCATCGACGGATCGTTTGATGTGATGATGACCAAAGGCGATCTGCAGACTCCGACATGGCTGAACGAATTTACGGCTGGCGGAGGAGGATGGTACGGCGATCCGGGGCGCAGTCGAATGCTTGCCTATGTCACCGCACTGATCGGTGCCCAGGGGATCATGGCTTGGACATTCAACAGCCATGCCGGAGGTGAGGAGCAAGCGCTCTTTGGCCTCGTGGATCACGATGGCGAGCCTTCATGGAAAGTCAAGGAATGGGGCGGCATCGCCTCGGACTACCAGGTGTTGGCGCAATACGGCTTTCCACGCTATTTCCAGCCAGATGTTGCCATCGCGTATTCATTCGACAGTGCCAATGCCTCTGCTCCGAACGGACCCTCCAGCACAACGAAGCAGTATTTCAAAACTCCTTACCGGGATCAGGTGATGGCAGCCTTTGAGCCGCTTTATCGCAAGAACATCGATGCCGCCGTCATCAACATCGGGCGCGATTCGCTTAGCCGGTACAAGCTGGTCGTCGTCCCAGCCCTCTACCTGCTGGATCAGGCAAGCGCCAAGGCGATAAGGGAATATGTGAGCCAAGGGGGAACCGTGCTGATGACCGGCTACTCGGCAAAGGTGAATGAGCACGGGCAGTGGTTCGAAACAACTCTTCCCGGGGCTCTCAGCGATGTGTTCGGACTGCGAACCGCCGCATTTTATCGAAATGATAACGGGGTGAAATTTAGCCTTGATGGCCATGAATTGAGTTCGACTGCCCAGTACTATGAGCTTCTCGAACCCCGAACTGCGAAGGAAATCGGCCAAATCACCAACTCGTACCTTCCGGACCACTTCCCACTTCTTACCGTGAATAAATTCGGGAAGGGGCAAGCGTTTTACTTAGCGACGGAATCAAACGTTTCGGTGATCGGGGCCGTTTTGGAGCGGGTCAAGAAGGCTGCGGGAATTGAGAATGGTCCCGCGACTCCCGAAGGTGTTTTTGCCCGAGTGGTCAATGGCAGGACCTTTTATGTGAACACAAACTATTCCGAAGTTAAAATCCCAGTGGATTCTGCCAAAAAGGGCCTCCTCTCCAACAAGACATTCGATCATGAAGTCGTCCTTTCTGCCAGAGGCGCCGATTTGGTTGAGTGAAAAACGGAAGCGCTGGTACCTGCGAGGACCGAATGGAAATGAAGCTCTCTAATATAGGCATTTGCATCGCCGTCATTTCGTTGTCTGCGACGGGATGGGGCAAGGGACCGGTCAAGAACAATAAGGGCCCGGACCATAACATCGTGGAGATGATGTCCCCCGGGATCAACCTGGGCAACACCCTTGAGGCGATTCCCGCTGAAACTTCTTGGGGCAACCCTATTCCGACTGAGACTTACATGAGAGCTGTTCGAAAGGCTGGCTTTCGGAGCATTAGGATTCCGGTGGCTTGGAGCCAATATACGGACGCGAATGGTGCCATTCGGACCTCTTGGCTTGACCACATCAGAGATGTGGTCAAGATGGCTACAAAGTCAGATCTCTATGCGATGGTGAACGTTCATTGGGACGGTGGATGGATGCAGCCAACCTACGCCCAACAAGACAAGGTCAACAAAAAGCTGCAAAAGTTCTGGACGCAGATTGCCGCGAGCCTTCAGGATTTTGATGATCACGTCCTCTTTGCAGGAACGAACGAAGTTGGCGTAGCCGGTGTTTACAGCGCTCCCACTCCTGAAAACGCAGAAGTCCAGAACAGCTTCAATCGGACGTTCGTGGATGCGGTTCGAGCGACGGGTGGCAACAATCGCAGCCGCTACCTCGTTGTCCAGGCATACAACACCGATATCGACAACGCGGTTAAAGTGAATTTGACGGTTCCCAAGGATGTGGTGAAGGGCAGACTCATCATGGAAGTTCACTACTACTCACCTTACGACTTCACCCTGAACGATAAGAGTGCGATCTGGCAGTGGGGGGCAGCCGCGACTAACCCGGCGGCAACCGAAACATGGGCAAACGAGGCGTACGTCGACACCCAATTTCAGAAGATGAAGTCAGCCTTTGTGGACCGTGGAGTGCCCGTCATTCTCGGCGAATACGCGGCTGGCCTCAAGCAGAAATACCCCGGAATGAACAAGTACCGGCTACTTTGGGATGAGTACATCACTCGGTCGGCGGTTCTGCACGGAATGGTTCCGATGCTGTGGGATGTTGGAACCCAAAGCGGAGCCATCGACCGCAACACGGGCAAAATCCAAGACCCAGAGCTAATCCAAAGTGTCATGACGGCAGCAAAGAAATGAGAAAGACCATCGACTGGAATTCGGTGTCCTCACGAGCGGTGCGCAAAGGCATCAGTGTGATTGGGCTCGTGGCATTGGCTATCGTGGCCCAGGCTGACCCTCAAGTTCTGATCGACTGGAAGGCGCCTACAAAGCCTAGGTCGAAGATGGCCACATTCAGTGTTGGATCGGATCGGGCGCTCATTTTTCTTCGGGACGAGCATCAGCGGGATCTGCTGACGCTGCAAAAGGCAATTGGCTTCCGCTACCTTCGCTGCCACGGTCTATTCAACGAGGAGATGAAGATCGTTCGACGTAATCCCGATGGCAGTCTCAGCTTTGACTGGACTCGGGTTGACAAATTCATCGATCAGCTCCACGCCGCCCATCTCAAACCGTTCTTTGAACTTGGGTTTATTCCAGAGGCTCTTGCAAGCGGAAAGCAAACCATCTTTTACTGGCGAGGCAACGTCACTCCGCCCGCAAAGATAACTGAGTGGCAGCAACTGGTCAGTGAATTTGCGAGGCACATCATCGCCCGATATGGCTTGAGAGAGGCCCGTTCCTGCTACTACGAAGTTTGGAATGAGCCGAACCTTGATGGTTTTTGGACGGGCGGGAAAGATGGATACTTTAGCCTGTATGCCGCCACCGCTAAAGCGCTGAAAAGCGTGGACAGCGGGCTCCGAGTTGGCGGGCCATCGACTGCCGGTTTGGCTTGGATTCCAGACTTCGTCGCCTACTGCAAAACCAACGTCATTCCTTTGGACTTCATTTCATCT
Source organism: uncultured Armatimonadota bacterium (assembly GCA_903927025.1). Taxonomy (GTDB): domain Bacteria; phylum Armatimonadota; class Fimbriimonadia; order Fimbriimonadales; family Fimbriimonadaceae; genus Fimbriimonas. The sequence goes on along the minus strand of CAIYLG010000002.1, from coordinate 116,251 downwards.
CACGCCTACGCCGCGATGCAGGGGTTCTTGGATGAAAATGGCCATGGGGGTGGAACCGTTCTGGATACAAGTCCGGAAACCCTGATCAACGGCTTCCGACCATCTCGAGCCGACACTCCAAGTAAATTGCCGCTCTTCATTTCCGAATGGGGACCCAGCTATTCGCCCCGTGATCCAATTCACGACAGCTATGTGTGCGCCCCATTTATTCTGGATAAGGTGCGCCTGAGCGAAGGACTTGTAGACGGTCTGTCCTACTGGGCCTTCTCCGACCAGTTCGAGGAACCGGGACCACCTCATACGCCGTTTCACGGCGGCTTTGGTCTGCTCAATGTGGACGGGCTTCGAAAGCCCGCGTTCTTCGCCTACGAAATGCTGGCGAAGCTGTATGACAGAGAGGTGAAGGTCGATCAGCCGAGAGTCATCGCCACGAAGCAGGGCAAAAACCTTCGGATCGTTCTGTGGGACTACTCTCCCTTTAAGCAGGATGCTCCCAACGAACCGTTCTACCATCGAGATCTGAAGCCAACAGAGCTGCCGCCCGTGAATCTTGAATTCAAAAACCTTCCCAACGGCACCTACCACGTGAAGTGGTGGGGAACAGGCTATATGCGCAACGACGTCTACGGTTTCTATTCGAAGATGCAGGGGACTAAGCCTGACGGCGCCCACTTGCCTGCGTCAGTCCTCCAGAGCTTGGAAGCCAAGTATCAGTCTCCAGAGTCGCTCCCAGACGTCGTCGTGACAGACGGGCACACGACTCTCGCTCTACCGATGCGAACGAATGACACCTGGTATGTGGAGATCAGCCGAAAATGAATATGGTTCGAAGGGCGGATGACGAGCCTATGCAATGTTCTGGGCATTAGGCAAGGGAACTGACCGAACCTTCAAACGGTAGGATTAGCAATGCTTTTCGGATTCGCCATTGCTGCGATCGCCCTGTCTCAACAATTGCCCATCGAGACAGTCCGAAACATGTCGTATCAACGGAGCGACCTCCGTGTCCCGTTGCGCAGAATCCAGGGGACCACGGCTCTCTTCTTCCAAAGCAAGCTTAGCTGCGATGTGGATGGAGCTCCCAATGCCTACCATCCGCTTGATGATCGCCTTTCGCTTGACGTCATTGATTCGGCGGAAGGTAAGCGAGACGGGGACCGACCTGACGGAGCGCTGCTGATTCAGCCATCTCGGGAGATAGTTGTCTGGGTCGATGGCAAGCCGTACATCCAGCCAGATGGCGAATTCAAGGGCTTTTACGTCTCGGAGACAACCCTTCAAAATCCGGCGATGCCAGCCATCGATCCGAACCGATATCTGGATCCGCGTCACCTTCAATACATTGTGCTTCCAGGCGGGATGGTCCCTGAGGTGAAAATTGGCGACCTTGCCGTGGTTTACGATCCGTTTGTGAAGAAGTTTGCCGCCGCCGTGTTCGGCGATATCGGCCCCACAAGCGAGTCCGGCGAAGCGGCATTGGCTACGCTCAAGCGACTTGGAATGCCAGTCATTGACGGGAAGTCCTCGCCAGGTCAAGGAAGGGATGATCTCTTCTTCCTCGTTTTCCCGAACACGGCCCAGCGGCTTCAACAAGCCGAGCCATGGCCCCATCAGCAAGCGACGATTGATGCTCTCGCGACCGATGAACTCACGAAGTGGGGCGGCGTCGAACGGATCGAGGAAATCCTCAAGCAGGATCCACGCGGAGGTCCGATCGCTGACACTGCTGCGGATGGCTGGATCTACGAAGAATTGGCGTCGCTTAAGAAGCAGAACTTCGTCCGTTTTTACGACTTCGCCCTCCCAGAACGTTGTGAGGGAGGCTCACCTGGCCGCTTGCCCTGCGCACCCGAAATCGTGGCGTCAGCCAAGGCTGGCGTCACGGCCATCGAACATCTGATCGAGCTCGTCGAGCTATCAAAGGCTCCTGCATCAACGCTCGATCGATCCATCGTGCACCTTCGCCGTCTCAGCGATGTTTATCGTCGCTTTCCAGCGGCAACGTTCGACGCTGGCGAAAGTGTCCTCCGGGAAACCGCCCGATGCACCGCCCTCGCAGAACGAGTCGCGAAGTGCCTCAACCCAACGGCGCTGGTTGAGGCTTCCGACCTGCCTCGGAGAGGTTGCGAAAACGAGCCCCGGGTTGGCGCCTAGCGCCTACGCGTGGATCAAGCGAGATCAAGCTTGTCGGGATCGCTTGTTTGAAACCCGTAAACAACCGCTTTTGCCACAGCCGTACACCGACTGGTAACCTGGGGCCGACGTGAGACTGGCAGTGAAATTGGCATTCGTCGGGGCGATAGTCGCCCTAGCCGCGGGGAAGGCGTTCGGAGGGCTGGGGCCGGAAAATGTGGCGCTTGTGCTCAACGGAGACAGCCCAGATTCGGTTAGTGTGGCGAACGAGTACAAGCGACTTCGAGAGATTCCGGAAGGAAATGTAATCGTCCTCCATCACCTGAGCGCGACCGAGTTCATCAACGTCGAGCAGTTCCGGCAGGAGATCCTCCTTCCAGTGCTCAAGACGATACAGAGCAGGGGGCTTAGCGCCCAGATTGACTGCATTACCTATAGCGTTGACATCCCCTACTCCATCAATATTGCAAGCGATGTAAAGGGCAAACCGATGCCTCAGGTGCTGACTCAAACTGCCTCTGTAAACGGACTCACCTACCTTATGGATTGGTCGGCAAAGGGCGATATTGCCTATCTTGGCCTTACCACCAACCGCTACGCTCGTCATTTTCTTCCTCTGCCAAAGGGTTCTGACCTAACCACTGATGAGCAGTCTGCCTACGCAGTGGCGATGTCGCAATACGACCAGCACAACTACCGCCCTGCCATGGAAGGGCTCTCCAAGCTTCTGCAGGTTCCGCGCACGGACCCGAACATTGCCTACAACCTGGCATGCTGTCAGGCGCTGAGCAGGATGCCTGACGATGCGATTCGTTCACTTCGAATGGCGGTGGCGGCGGGATGGCGAAATTTCGGCCAAACCTCATCTGACCCTGATCTTGCGTCACTGAAGAGCGACGACCGCTTTCAACAAGTTCTCCGCGTCCTTCGCGGCTCACGAATCGACGTCCAGCCAGGCGTTGGATTTTCCCACCAAGTCGGGTGGGATCGCAGCGGTGAGGTGGACCCATCCGGGTTCCACTACATGCTTTCGACCGTGCTCGGAGTCACAGCGGGCCGAGGGAACACGGTGGACGAAATCATCCAAAGCCTCCGCAGAAGCAAAGCAGCTGACTTCACCCATCCAGCGGGCACCATCTACTTTGAACGGAACGGCGACGTGCGATCCACGACTCGTGAGTGGGGCTTCCAACCGGCGGCTGACGCCCTGAACGCTATGGGCGTCAAGGCAGTAGTTGAGGATGGACTCCTGCCTCAGCATCGAACGGATGTAGCCGGCGCGACGATCGGGATTTCGGACTTCGACTGGCCCAAATCGGGAAGCACGATGCTCCCCGGAGCGATTGCCGAGCACCTCACCAGCTTTGGCGGAATGATCAACAAGGGAGCTGGGCAAACGCCTTGCACCGAGTTCATTCGCAACGGTGCTTCAGGCAGTTCCGGAACCGTCACGGAGCCATTTGCGCTGCAGGAGAAGTTCCCGACACCCTTCATTCACGTCCAGTACGCCAAGGGATTTACCCTCGCGGAATCGTTCTACTTGTCGCTCGCTGGACCGTACCAGCTCCTCATCATTGGTGATCCGCTCTGTCGTCCCTGGGCAAAGCGAGTTGAGGTGAAGCTCAAGGGGATTGCCGAAGGGCAAACGGTTTCGGGCCGCCTCACCATCAGTCCAAGTGTCCTTCCAACAGTGCAGGTGCGGCAGTTCATCGTATATTTCGATGGAAAGCGCACGACAGTTTCTCAGCGCGGACCTTCTCTCATCTTGGATACCACCAAGCTGCCGCACGGCCGACATGAAGTCGCCATCGTGGCGGAAACCGCTGATCCTTCCGCCGCGCAGTATCGCTCAGCCGTCAGCTTGAACTTTAAATAGGGATTCATGAGAGACCGCCGCCTGATCTGTTGCCTCTCTGCATGGCTGTGTCTGATCGGCACGCTATATGCGCAGCAGGCTCCCTCACCTGGGAGCATCGAATCTGCTCGGGCAGCGCTCTGGCGGATCATCGGCCCAAAAGCCAATACGCTTCGGCTTGGTGGATTGCCAGCGACGAACGGCTGTGACACATTTGAGTACCAGGGTTCAGGTGGAAACGTCACCGTTCGCGGCTCAAGTGGAGTTGCCATTTGCCGTGGGTTCTATGAATACCTCCGCAGCCATCACCTGGGAATGGTGAGTTGGGCTGGAAAGCGGCTCAGCCTACCGGCGAATTGGCCCGACTCCAAGTTGACCCGCGTCACCACGCCGTTTGAAAAGCGGTTCTATCTGAACGTGGTTACTTACGGCTACACCATGCCGTTCTGGGATTGGGCTCGATGGGAGAAAGAGATTGACTGGATGGCGGTCCACGGCATCAATATGCCATTGGCCCTTGTCGGCACCGAGGCGATCGGAACGCGAGTTTGGAAGCATCTGGGGCTCACGCAATCGGAAATTGACGAGTTCTACACCGGTCCTGCCTACTTGCCATGGCAACGAATGGGGAATATTACCAAGCACGAGGGACCCCTTTCTCACAGCTGGCACGCAGACCAGGTTGCCCTTCAACACAAGATTCTCAGGCGCATGCGAGACCTGGGCATGACCCCGATCACGCCGGGATTCGCGGGATTCGTACCCAAAGCCATCAACCGCCTGTACCCAGACGTCAAGCTCAGTCAAACCAGTTGGGGCGGCTTCCCGAAAGACAAGCAGGCGCATATCCTTCAACCCGATCACCCGCTATTTCTAAAGGTCGGGAAGATGGTGCTGGCGGAGTGGCAGAAGGAGTTCGGCACCTCAAACTACTGGCTCGTGGACAGCTTCAATGAAATGGATCTGCCGAAGTCAACCGTGTCCCAAAGTGAGCTGTTGGCCCGTTACGGCCAAGCTACCTACGAGTCGCTAAAGGCGGGCAATCCCAACGCAACTTGGGTCATTCAGGGCTGGATGCTGGGATATGGAAGGGAAACCTGGGACAACGGGAACTTCAAAGCCCTGCTTAGCCGCGTACCGAACGACAAGATGCTGGTGTTGGACGAGGCGTGCGACTACAACGCCAACTTTTGGCACACCGACATGAATTGGAAGCATTTTGAAGCGTTCTACGGTAAGCCATGGGTATACGCGACGATCCCCAACATGGGCGGAAAAACGGGCTACACCGGTGTCCTAGAGTTCTACGCCCATCATATTTTCGAAGTCGAAGGAGACAAGGCACGTGGGCGATTGGTTGGATATGGCACCGACCCTGAGGGAATCGAGAACAACGAAATCCTCTACGAGCTGATCACGGACAACGCCTGGCTCACAAAAGGACCGAACCTTAAGGTTTGGATTTCTGACTATGCGAAATCACGATACGGCGGGTGTCCTCCCGCGATGGAGGAGGCGTGGGATCTGTTGCGGCTAAGCTGTTACGGGACGTTCACCGACCACCCCCACTACGGATGGCAGCATGGGGACAGCACGTCACCCGGAACGATGAATCAGGACCCGAAGGTGGCTCAAGGCGTTCGGAAATTCCTTGATTGCGCGCCCGAACTATCCGGCTCTCCCCTCTATCAAGCCGATGCGCTTGAGCAGGCGGCAATGGTTTTGGGTGCAAAAGCTGGTGACTGGTTCCAGATTGGATACCAAGCGCACCTCAAGCACAACGGTGACCTTCGCGACAAAGCCGCCGCACGTGGGCTGGAACTGCTCCTGGCTGTCGATCGGCTTTTGGAGTCGCATCCAACGCACCGATTGCAGCGATGGGTCGAATTCGCCTCCAGCCATGGCACGGACGCCGCCGAGAAGGCCAAATATGCGTCCGATGCAAGGCGAATTGTTACCCTTTGGGGACCGCCAATCAACGACTACTCATGCCGGATCTGGAGTGGCCTCATACGGGACTACTACGCTCCGCGCATGAAGATGGTCTTCGAACAGCTTCGAACTGGAAAGAATATCAGCATCCCTGCGTGGGAGGAGTCCTGGGTCCGAAAGAGCAGCGTCAGCAAGATTGAGCCCTATGCCAATCCCGTCGCTGAGGCGAAAAAGCTCGTCGAAGCTGCGTGCAATGAGACGCTCCCGGAAGTACATTGAGGAAGCGACAAACCTTAAGCGCAAAGCCCATAGGTGCTCAAGCTCCGGGTTCGAAATGGGCCTTTTGCAGATGACGTGAGGCACTTCCAAAATCCACTTTGGGTTTAGAAGAACCTGTGATATTCTGTCAATATGTGTCTGACTCTCATGGCCGCCCTTGGTGTACTTGCTCCCACGCGCCAGATGCCGACACCGGCTGGGCTCGACTTTTGGGACGAGCCACTTCCCGTCCAGAAGGCCAGTCCGAGGGAGTTTCACCCTGTCCTCCGGTTCATGTCGAGTTCGACCTATATGCTGACGACCCCTGACTTTATCCAGCAGGGCAAGTTCTCGGTGAGCGGAAGCCACTACTATTTCCGGGCCGTCACCGCGATGGAGTTGGAGAACTACTTTAAGGACAGACTCGTTGAGGCGATGAATCCCAGCCAGGCAAGGTTGAACAATGAAGCTTACGCTCGCTCCATGCAGAATTTCGAGGGCGACTACGAAGAGCGAACCGGCTCACTGGAGTTCACCTACCGCGTCAAGGGGAACTTAAGAAGCTTCCATGTCTATCGTGTAACTGGTGATCGGCCCTATCCTGCCCAGTCGGCAGACGCTGGCGATCAGGGCCTCGTTGGCCTCTGGCAAGGTCCCGATAGGTTTCCTGAACGGTTGGACGGAAAGGTGCGGTACAAGATCGGCGGCTTAGAAGGTCTCCAGGACTTTGCGAAGGAGGCAGATGCCTCAGAAGGCTCGCTGATGTCGTTTATCGATCTCTATCCTAATCACCAGTACCGTGTGCATGGCAAATCGGGAATCTGGGTTCACAACGGTTCGCAGCTAACGCTTATCGAAGGCTCAGACAGGATCATCCTCAACATCACGAGCGACGGAAAGCTCAAAGCCGGCAACACTGTGGTGTTCGTCCGGTAGCCCACCAGCCCCAGAGAGCCGCGCCATGGGTTTCAAGGACGCTAATGCACGGACTGGCAGGTGACCATTAGTCAGTGCACAATAGAGCACGAGCGATTGTCTCCCAGGCACTTTTTGCAGGAGATCCTCGTTCAACAAGTAGAGAGCATGAGATTCGCTATTCGATGGATGATCGCCCTAGTGGTGTTGATGACCCAGTCTTTGATTGGCTCAGCCATCGGCGCGTGCCCCGCAACCTCTCAGGTTGGCACCTCGAACAAGGTTTCTCAAAACTGCCCGATGGGCATGAAGGAGTGTTGCCGGTGCTGCAAGGCACCTGCGAAGAGCCACACCCTGCATCCTGTTAAGGAGCAACCGAACTGCTCTATTCGAGTGGCGGCGCCTTCGCACCCGGCGGTTATCGCGGCTCCCGCTGCCGCCCCGCTCGTCGCAATTCTCCCCCAGCTAAAGCTTGATCTTTCCGGACTCTCTGGAGTTCGAGAACTGCCGGCACCGCACCATCTCACGGTACCGCGCATACGGCCACCCAATCCTTCTGAACACGGTCTTCGTGCGCCTCCCGTTCGCTGATATCTCGGCCTCGCCGACTTGCGCGTAGCGCTGTCGGCCATTGCGAGATCAGCGAGGGTTTCAACATCTCCCCCATTCAAAAGAAAACAGGTTCATGCGGCTCAGCCAATTGCGGTTGCCACTCCAAAACGAAGCTATTGGGCCCTGGCACGCTTGTGATGCTTGCGTTCGTCGCGATCATCATAATTGTCGGATTCGTGCAGATGCGAACCGAGAAGCCTCAGATGGGGCATTTGCCTGCACCGTCTCGCCCGCTTTTTAAGCCTGAGCCGGGCTCGCTCCTAACCCAAAGCGGGCTTTCCCTCACGGCAGAGCAGCGTTCCGCCATCCAGTCGATTGAATCTTCTTGGCAGGTAAATCGCGCGCGGCTGCTCACCGCCATGTCTGCCTACCAGCCGAAACAGGGGCGAGCTGATCAGATCAGCGCCGGATTACAAGCCTATTCCGAACTGTCCCGGTCGTTTGACACGACCCGGGCAAGCTATTGGACCCAAGCATGCGCTCAGCTCAACCCGAAGCAGAAAGAGCTTGTTGAAGGAGCCTCGAAATGAGAAGCGCTCTCTTTTTAATATCCCTCGCGATCGCATCGCTGGGATTTGCGCAGGCACCCTCTCAGAAGATTTCCCTTGCAGAAGCCCTGCGCCTCGCTCATCAAAACAGCCCAGTTCTTGCAGGTTCAACGTCGGATGCCGAAGCGGCAAATTCCGCCTCCAAGGTTGCCAAGGCAAGGCTGATGCCGGTGATCTCTGCGAACGGCTTTGCAACCACTGGCAACAACCCTGGTGTGATGAGTTCCTCCCCGATGGTCGAGCCACCCGCCTGGATGCTGATACCGGCCGGTGGCTTCCTCGATGGGAACCTGTCACTGATGCTTCCAATCTTCGCGCCGCGACTTCGTGGGATGGCCAGCGCAGCAAGTTGGCAGGCTCGGGCGGCAGCAGGTGACCTCGCTGAAGCTCGCGGAGACCTGGACCTTCAGGTGACAGAGGCGTATAGCCGAGTGCTTCTCGCGCGGCAGATGGTCTTGGCCGAAGGAGCAAAAGTGGCCGCCACCAAGGAGCTTGTCCGCACCTCCCAAGCGCTGTTTGAGGCTGGTAAAGGAATCGAGGCCAGTGTCCTCCGCACGCAAGCTGAATTATCTCGCGCTCAGCGAGCCCTCACATCCGCACAGAACGACGAAGAAAAAGCCGGTCTCGACCTTCAGGCAACAATGGGAGCCGACTTCGCGATTCCGCTCGATCCAAGCGACGACTTGAAGAATGTGAACCCCCTCTCGGACCTTCCAACCTATCGCTTGAGGGCCCACTCTGCGCGGGGAATGGTTTTGGCCGCGCATGCTCGACAGGAGGCCGCTTCCGCCGATGCTCGCGCCGCGAATGGTCAGCACGCCCCATCTCTATATGGAGTGGTGATGAGCGATGCGACGAATAGCCCAGGCATGGGCGGAATCACGGCTGGCCTCACTCTCAGCTTTTCAATCTTCGATGGCGGACGAATAAACGCAGAGGTCTCGCAGGCGAAGTCGATGAAATCGAAGGCTGATTCGAGTCTTCGCCTTGCCGAACTCACGGTGGAAAAAGAAGTGCGCCAGGCGTGGCTGGACGTCCAGACCGCGCGGGCCAACGCCGCCTCTGCCGAAGCCTCTGTCAAAGCTGCCCAATCTGCTTATGACGTCACCGCCCTGCGGGTAACAGCCGGCAAAAGCATTCTCGTCGAGCAGCTTGACGCTCTCGAGTCCCTCGTCCGTGCCAAAGCCGATCTTGCACAGGCCACCTTTGATCATGTGATCGCTGTCGCTAGGCTCACCCGAGCCAGTGGAGCGCAACTATGAAATTTCTCTTCTCCCTCATGCTCGCCCTTTGGGCTTTTTGCGCGTTCGCCATCCAAACTTCGGCCGGCCCTTACCGTATCGATCTGAAGACTGATCCGGCTATCGTCCCATTGGGACGTGCGAAGTTGCTGGTGACTCTCACCGACTCCGCTGGCAAGCCCGTTACGGGAGCAACCGTGAAGGTTCTTGCTCAGATGCCCGGAATGCCGATGGGGGAACGGGAAGAAACGGCTGCGGCCGGTACCACGCCTGGTTCCTATTCTGCTCCAGCGGTGTTCGGAATGGCCGGCACCTACGACGCATCCATCTCTATCAGTGGGCCACTTGGCTCGAGCCAGGCAGTACTAAAGATCACGTCCGGACAGACCGCAGATTCGACTGGCGGCTTTACACCGAGCACCGCGATTCTAGTGCTTCTCGTCGTCGGCGTGATCGGTCTAGTCCTCCTACAGGTCAAACGATCGGGGCAGAGGTTGAATTGGAAAGGGCTTTTCAGCTGGCAGGCGGTCTGGTCCGTACTACTGCTGGGGGGTGCATTGGCGGTGGCAGTTTGGGCGGTCAATACTTTCCGACGACCTGGATCCATGACACCGCTGGAAGCTCAGGGGATGGAGATGAATGCGCCTGCTCCTGAGGGTTCTCTGCCAGTTCGACTCGCAAAGGCAGAGATGAAGCCGTTCAGTACAACGGTGACCTATAGCGGACAGGCAGTCGGATTTGTGGAGCAGGACGTTGTGGCTCGCGTCTCGGGTGCGATCATTTGGATGCCTTCCTACGTCGGCAGCAAAGTCACCAAGGGGCAGATCCTCGCGAAGCTCGATACCACCCAGATTGACCCGATGGTCAGTGAGAAGACGGCTGGCGTTAACACCGCCTCTAAAGGAGTCGACGTGGCGTCCATGGAGTATCAGCAGTCCCTCAACATGGTTAACCAGGCGCGCGCGGAGGTCTCGATGGCGCAGGGCGAGCTTGCTGAATCGAGGTCCATGCTCGATGCGTCAGAGCAGGGACGTGGAACTGCTGAATCCCAGGTAGTTTCCGCAGAATCCGACGTCGCGGCGATGCGTGCGGACCTCCGCGCTGCGGAGGCAGACATTAATTACCAAGAGCAGGAGCTCCTGCGAATGAAGTCGCTCTTTGATAAGGGCGCAATCTCCAAGGACGAGTGGCAACGCACCCAATCGGACGCGCAGAAATCTCGCGCTGGGGCAGAGAAAGCACGAGAAGGCGTTACTCGGGCTCAAGCTGGCGTCGCGGCAGCCAGGTCCGAACTGCGAAAGGCGGATGCCGAGATTTCTGCCGCTAAGCGCAAAGTTCAGCAGGTTGAAGCGCAGGTCCGGGCCAAAGTGGCCGGAATCGTCACGGCCCAGTCTGCATCGGCCGCTTCCAAAGCCAAGATCGGGCAGTCCCGGTCCGAAGTTGCCGAAGCGGCTGCCGGACTTCGCGGTGCCACGACCCAGCGCGGCTACGCAGAGCTTCGATCCGAAGTGGACGGCGTGGTTACCGCGCGGCTGATCAGCCCAGGCGTTGTTGTGAATCCAGGGCAATCCGTGCTGAAAGTCGCTCAGATTTCCCCAATTCGCCTCCAGGCCAACGTGCCCGAATCGGACCTTGCTCGAATAATGCTTGGCGCGACGATCAAAGTGAAGCGGCGGGACGTCAGCGAACCCCCACTGGCGCTCAAAGTAACCTCCGTGTCTCCTACGGTGGACCCCAGTTCTCGAACGGGTGTCGTCGAGGCGCTCTATGCGAATACGGATGGGCGGTACCTACCCGGTCAGTACCTGTCGATGGAGATTTCGGTTGGCTCCGAGACATCCGCTGTCGTGATTCCAAGCGAGTCGGTACAGACCGAGGAGAGCCACAGCTTTGTGTGGGTCGCCGATCCAGCCACCCACAACGAGTTCACCGTTTCTCGGCACCAGATTGAAGTTTTGGGCAGGTCTGGCGAGTTCACGGCTTTGGTGTCTGGAATTCTCGCGGGTCAGCAAGTCGTGCTTGACGCGCCGCAGGGCCTAACTGCTGGAGGGCGTGTCACGATGCAAAATCAGCTTGCCCAGGCGATGGCGGCAGCTCCAACTGATCAGACAATTGAGATCACCGCTGCTGGCTATAACCCGCCCTCGATCATCGTCCCTGTTGGCAAGCCGTTCAGCGTCACATTCATTCGCCGCGACGATAAGTCCTGCGGAACTGAGGTCATCTTCCCGGATCTCGGCATCCATAAGTCTCTCCCGCTAAATCAGCCGGTGAAGATCGACTTTCCTGCCCAGTTGGCGGGCAAGGAGCTGAACTTTACCTGCCCGATGAACATGCTCAACGGCAAGGCGGTTGCAAGGTGAAGGAGAGAGTCCAGGGTTCTCTCAACCGGATCCCGCAATGGTCAATCGAGCACCCGTATGCGGTGATCTCCTTCTTTGTGGCGATGATCGCCCTCGCCTGGATTTCCATCGGGCGGATGCCTCGCCGCTTTGCCCCGTATGTGGAGAGCCCGATGGTGGGCGTCGTCACGATGATGCCGGGCCTCTCTTCGCAGGAGATGGAGACTTACATCTCCAAACCAATCGAGGAGCAGCTCATCAATGTTAAGGGGGTGCGCTACGTACGGTCGACCTCGCAAGATGGCTTTTCGATTGTCACCTTGGAATTCCCTTACGGGACCAACATGCAGCAGGCGCAGACCGACATCCAATCCCTGATGAACGTCGTCCAGTCAAATCTTCCTGCTACCGGAGCCAACCTTAAGCCTTCCTTCATCGTCCCCATTGATCCGCTCAACTTACCGATTCTCTCCCTGTCTATCGAAGGGGACAATGCTCAGGGTTGGGATATGGCCAAGGTGCGCGAATTTACGGACAACGCCGTCGTTCGTCGGCTCAAAGCGGTCAAGGATGTGTACGCGGTGGTGCCATTCGGAGGATATCGACGCCAGCTCCAGGTAATTACAGACCGCGGCAAGCTGGCCGGCTATGGTCTCTCGATACTCGATGTCCGTAATGCAATCGACCGCTCCAATGTTAGTGCAAGCGGTGGCACGCTGACGGATGGAAATCACGAGGGGATCGTCCGCGTAGAAACCAAAGCCGCGACCGCGGAGGATGTATCCCACTACCCGATTGCCACGATCAATGGCGGGGTCGCGATAACCGGTCCAGCTCCTGCATCGGGAGGAATGGGGATGGGCGGCGGTTCATCTGCCGCACCTCCCGCTCCCAGTGGTGGACGACCCGCTTCAAGTGCGCGTCCCAAGGTGGTGTACGTTCGAGATGTGGCGCGAGTCCTGGACACGTACTGGGAACGACGTAGTGCCTACGATTATCTGGACAACACCAGCGGAACCGTCCACCCATCCATTTCCGCAAGTGTGATCCAGAACCCCGGTGCGAGTTCAGCAGAGATCGTTCCTGCCGTCATGGCAGTAGTCCACCAGCTGGAGTCGGAGAACCCCGGAATCAAGTTCAACGTGGCTTACGACAACGCTCACTTTGTCGGAATCTTATTTGACAATGTTTGGCACGAACTCGGTGTCGCCATCATCCTCACTGGACTCGCCCTCATGTTCTTCCTTGGCGAGTGGCGCGGAACTCTGATCGCGATGATCACGCTGCCCACCTCGCTGGCAATGGCGGTGCTGATGATGGTGCCGTTTGGGATGACCTTCAACAGCGGAACCCTGATCGGGCTTCTATTGAGCATCGGAAGGCTTGTTGACGACTCGATCATCGATATCCACGCGGTGGAGCGTCACCTCAAGATGGGCAAAGACCCCAAGCGTGCCACGGTGGAGGGGATTGCCGAAGTCCGGGTGGCCGTGATTGCTTCGACCCTGATGATTGTGGTCGCCCTGCTTCCCCTGATCTTCTCCGGCGGAATCGTCGGTCTCATGTTTGTCGAACTGGTCTGGCCGCTCATCTTTGGCCTTCTTGCCTCAATGTTCGTGTCCTTCACGCTCACCGCCCTTCTTGCCTCCAAGCTCCTGCGACCAGCGCACGTTCGAGATGAGGAGCGAAAGCGTCCGCTCCTGGGACTGCTTTATCGGGTGCTTGACCCGTTCCAGCACGGCTTAGATCGTATGGAAGCTGGATATAGGCGGCTAATCGACTGGTTGCTGAAGCATCGCCTTGCCAACTTCACCCGAGTGCTGGCGACCTTGATTCTTGGATTTGGCTTCTACTACTTCCTGGGTTCCGAGATGATGCCGCTTGCCGATACCGGCCAAGCATCCGGATTCCTGGAGATGCAACCGGGTACGTCGTTTGCTGGCACGGAATCCGCGATTAAGCAGATCGAAGGAATCATCCGCAAGCATCCCGAAATCCAGAAGGCCAGCATTGAACTAGGTGCTGAGTCGATGTTTGAGACTTGGTCTCCGTTCTTCACCGGCTACACCATGCCTGCCGCGAACGGGGCGGCCCTGATGCTGACGCTGAGTGACAAAGACGAACGGGGCCTTACGATCTTCCAATTGATGGACACGATTCAGAAGGAGGCGCTCAGGACTATCCCTGGAATTCGAAGGTTCCAGATCAAGGAGATGGGCTCAGACGTGATGGCCACCGCGGCAGCTCCCGTTCATGTGAACATCTACGGGCCAGACCTTCAAGTACTAGACCGCCTTGGCGCTCAAGTACAGGCGGTGGCGGAGAAGATGCCGGAGATGTTCCAGCCCTCCCGAACCTGGGCCATGGGCGTACCCGACTATCGTATTCAGGTCGATCTCCAAAGGGCCCAGGAAGTCGGGCTCAGTTCTTCGCAAATCGCGGATCAGGCTTATTACGCCACACGCGGCGGACTCACAACTGAATACTTCCGACTCCCTAATCTTCGACAGAACACCATCTTGGTGCGTTACGAGGGAGACGAGCGACGCACGCCTCAAGACCTTGAACAGCTCAATATCTCCACGCCAGACGGCCGTCAAATCCCGCTAAAGTCGGTTGCAACAATTGTGACCGCTCAGGCACCGACTGCAATTGAGCATGATGGCCTGAGGCGCGTGATTGGGGTAACCGGCTACTACCGTATGGGCAACCTGCCAAGCATGGATGTGGTGATGAACCTTGTGTCCAACACTTACGGCGGCAACAAGAAACTCGGCATTCGGCCCGTGAATTTTCCACCCGGCTACGGAATTGAGATGCGCGGGGACATGACCCAGATGATGGATAGCTTCAAGCGCCTGGTCAGCGGTCTTGCCCTGTCTCTTGTGATGATGTATCTCGTGCTGGTGGTGCAGTTCCGTGGCTTCCTTCAGCCGCTTCAGATGCTGGCATCGCTTCCGCTGGAGCTTGCCGGAGTGTTTGTCGCCCTGTTCCTCGCTCACCAGTCGTTCTCGACCGTTTCCATCCTGGGAATTATCGTTCTGACCGGTATGGATATCACCACGGCCGTGCTGATGATCGACCTGATCATGAAGTACCGCGACCGCGGGATGCCGCGCGACGAGGCGATTCGGAATGCCTGCCCAGACCGGCTTCGTCCGATCCTAATGACGGCAGGCATCACTCTCGTGGTCATGCTCCCCGTGGCCTTAGCCCCCAAGACCGGCCTCGACGCGTATCAGCCCCTTGCGATGGCAGTGGTAGGAGGCTTGATCTCGGGAACGATTCTCTCCCTGTTCGACATCCCCATCATGCACACCTATGTCGACGACTTCGTCCGCTGGCTCAACAAGACCTTTCTGCGCAGGGAATGGGAGTGGCCAGTTACCGAGGAAGATGAGGGAGAGTGACCGGATTGGAAACCACCCAAATGGAGTTCGCGCTTCAGCACAGCTCTATCTAGTTTGAGAACTACACGGCCGGATGGCTGGAATTCCCCTCCTCAGGAGGGGAATTTTGTCGATTGAAAGCAACTCGGGCGCTTACCGAATTTTTTTGAACTCAAATTGGGCTGGATTAGGCTTCAGCACGCCTAATACAGCCCAACCATGCACAATAGAAATAATTGCGCTCGGTCTTCACCGATCTGAGGCGGCAAAGTTGGATCGGCCCCATGTCTGACATAACTTTTTTGGTGGAGAGTCAGGCTCCAAGCGAAGCGGATTGGCTTGCATCCCGCGATGCTGTTAAGGCTTATGCCGCCGAACTGGAGACAAGGCACCGAAACGGGGATCGTCAGGTTTCTGAGATCATTGAACTGAATCTCGCCGAGGCAACGGAGAGAGGAGACATGTTTGCCGTCGCGATGCTCAATCGCACGCGAGCCTATCCCATCCGAGATTCGGGTTTTCTTGTCCGAAGCCTACAAATTGCTGGCGAAGCCGCAGAAGCCCTTGGCGACCTTGGCGAGCCAGAAGAACAGGTCATCGCCCTCCGATACTGTGCCTCCTGCTACGTTCACATGTCCGACCTCGCATCCAGTTTTGAGGTCTTGGACCGCGCCATCCAAATCGCGGACTCCGCTGGACTCTTGCGGCAAAAGGTTGAGACCCAGATAGGCAAAGCATTGTCTGCGCTGGAGATGAACATTGATGACGGCAACCTGGACTTGCTTCTAGAGCTTCATCGCGAGTTTGAGCATCTGTTGCCGCCGGAGCGCAAAGTTCGCCTTCTGAACAACATTGCCAGCGCGCTTTGCTCAGTCGGGCGATTTCAAGAGGCTGCCAAGTGCGCGAGAGAGGGGCTAGATCGAATTGGTGATGGCGGAACTGTGACCATTCGCGCATTCCTGTTGAACAACCTGGCTGTCGCGATGAGCGAGTTTTCAACGATTGAAGAGGCCAGGGAAGTTGCCCGCGAGTCGCAAGAATTGTTTCGGACTGCGGTGAAGCTAATCTACGTTCCCACCCCAATGCAGGAGCTGGGTGCCGCCCAAATGAAGCTCGGGCGATGGGAGCAGGCTCGAATCTGCCTCGAGGATGCCAAACGACTCTCCCTGGAAATGCAGGGGAACCCTGGCCTTCAGCGAATCTGCGCCCAACTTGCCGAGACATACGAACAGTTGGGGGAACCCCTGCTTGCGCTCCAAGAACTCAAGACCTATGCGCTTTTAGTGGAGGAGAACCGTCGACTGGACCTGACTCGAGTTGAACAGCTGGCTCAGTATCGGCACGAAGCCGAATGGGCTACCCGAGAAGCGGAACTGCTGAAGCAAGTGAACGTGGGACTTCAAACCGCAAAGGAAGCTGCTGAGGCGGCTACCAAGGCGAAGTCAGACTTCCTCACCAACATGAGCCATGAGATCCGCACGCCGATAGGAGGCGTCCTTGGCATCGCAGACCTGCTGCTTCATTGCGATTTGGATGACGAGGCGCGGGAGTATGTCCAGACCATCAAATCTTCCGGATCCACGCTTCTAACAATCCTCAATGACGTGCTGGACTTGTCCAAAATGGATGCTGGCAAACTGGAAATTGAGTGTCATCCGTTCGACCTGATGCAGGTGGTCAGAGACACGTGCCTGCTTCTCGAGCCGACCTTTAAGCAAAAGGGTTTGAATCTCGATGTCGACGCAGATCCTGCCCTCCCGAAAGCGCTGATGGGCGACTCTGCCAGAATTCGCCAAATCCTTTACAACATCGTTGGCAACGCCCTCAAATTCACCGAGAGCGGCTCCATTGCCATTCGATTGGCCTCCACAATGTGCGATTCGGACAGGGTTAGGGTCGCCGTTTCGGTGAGTGATACCGGCATCGGGATCGCCCCAAGCCGACTCCCTGTGATCTTTGAAACCTTCACGCAAGGGGACAGCTCGACGAGTCGGAGGTTTGGGGGAACCGGGCTGGGGCTTTCTATATCCAGAAGGCTGATTGAGCTCATGGGTGGCACGATCCACGCGGAGAGTGCACTCGGCATCGGAAGCACGTTTTGGTTTGAGATTGAATTGGACATCGCCGCCGAAGTGCCCGCACATAACACACCGAGCGGATCGGAATCGGGGGCGCAACGGGACAGCGAAGATCTTTTGCCGCTTGCAGGGATCTCCATCCTGCTGGCAGAAGACAACCCTGTGAACCAGATGGTCACTCAGCGAATGGTTGCCCGCTTTGGTGCTGAAGTGGATTGCGCCAACGACGGCCAGATCGCGCTTGCGATGGTAGCGAAGAAGGCATACGACCTCATCCTCATGGATTGCCAAATGCCGGTGGTCGATGGGTATGACGCCACGATGCGGATCCGAAAGATGCCCAACATCCGACAAATCCCGATCATCGCCATCACCGCCCATGCAATGCAGGGAGACAGGGAAGCCTGCCTGGAAGCAGGCATGAACGGCTACGTCACCAAACCCGTAGACTCCGCCCAACTCCTAGCCGCCGTCCTAGCCGTTCTCCCAAAGCGCTAAGCTGAACCCAATGCCGCCCCGACTCTGCCTGGCCATCCTCACCCTACTGCTCATAGCCACTACCCAAGCCAGCGTCGAATTCCCCGGCCCCCAGCCCGGCAACGCCCGAACGACGCACTCCCAAACACAGTTCACACTTTCAAACCAAGCCATCAGCGCGACTTGGCAATGGGTCCACGGCCACCTCCGACCGTACGGCATCTCCAATCAACTGCAGAAGCAAAGCTTCGACCAGCGCGGTACTCAGCTCTTCCGCCTCGCGACCAAGCCGGCCGCCATCCACGTCGGCGCGTACGTGGGCATCCGCCTGGAAGCCACTCGAATCGTCGCACTTGCCTCCGCGGACGGCACGACCTGGCAGGAACTCAGCTCGTATCCCATCAAAGAGTTTCCCGGCATCCCGGGCCTGATTCGCATCGGGAAAATGAGCCTGAAGGGTGAACCGACCAACAACCCCGGCGACATCGGACCCGCAGGGCACTCACTCGTCTCGCACATGAGTTTCGCTCCCGGGCAAACCCTCGACATCCAAGCCCATGCCCATGAAGGCTTCACCAAAGAGTTCCCTTTTCCCAAGGGCGCGCAAGTGGTGAGCTGCTGGATCGACAAGCAGACTGACCAGGGGATGACCTGGGGACCGGCGCTTGAAGTTGTATTTCCTCAAACCAAGAAGTTCATTCTCGTCGGGCTCCGTGAGAAGAATACGGTGTTCAACGTGATCACCGAGAAGGGCGAGCGCATCCTCGGCCAGGTGCTGAACGACACCCCGAGGCTGGACCTGACTTCTGACTCCTTTGCCTGCGTAAGACCGCCCAAGATCACTAGGATAAAGCCGGACAAGAGCGGTATTCGGGTTGCCGACCGCATCGGCGGGGAAGCGATTGAGGCTGAACTGAGCTCTCCCACCGGCATTGAAGCCCATTGGCGGGCGGAACTTCGGGATGGCTCCAACTACATCCACGAAACCGTCGTGCTTGCTGCTTCACGTCGTGAAATTAGGCTTCACGGAGTTGAATTTGGTGACTATCGACTTCCGGATGCCAGGACAATAGGCAGCGTGCCTGGCTGTCCAGTCGCGGGAAGTGGGATGTTCTTTGGCATAGAGATGCCAGGTGCGATTTCTCATACGGATGACTCCGGCGGGCGAATCTCTTTCGGGTGCGACCTGAGGCTGGCACCCGCCCAGGCCTATAGGTTCGGCTCGGTAGTAGGCGTCGCCCCAGCTGGGCAGCTTCGTCGGTCCTTCCTTTATTACATGGAGCGCGAACGCGCCCGTCCGTCGTCGCCTTTCCTCCACTACAACTGCTGGTACGACCTGGGGTTCGACGTGGATGCCGCAAAGATGCTGGACGCGGCGACGCAGTTCAACCGCGAACTGGTGCAGAAGCGGGGCGTGAAGGTGCAGTCGTACCTGGTGGACGACGGCTGGGACGATCCGAGCAAGGGGCTCTGGCTGGAGAACCAGGAGAAGTTCCCCGGTGGTTTCAAGGCTCTTCGTCCCAAGATGGAAGCACTCGGTGCCCATCTTGCCATCTGGATCTCACCGCTGGGCGGTTATGGCGGGGCTGAGGAGCGGACCGCCGATGCCCAGAAGATGGGAATCATTCCGAAGGGAGCCCAACTCGACCTTGCCTATCCTGGCTACAAGCAGTGGTTTCAAGAGCGTTGCCTCAAGTTGATGCGGGGGGACGGCGTCAATGCCTTCAAATGGGACCGGGCAGGGGACGGAGTGAGTCCGCACTTTATGGCGCTGCTGGATGTGGCTCGCCATCTTCGCCACGAGAACCCCAAGGTGTTTATCAATGTGACGGTAGGCACTTGGCCCTCTCCGTTTTGGCTCAACCACGTCGACAGCACTTGGCGCAACGGAAGCGCCGACGTCGGCTGGGCGGGCAAAGGCGACAAGCGCGAGCAGTGGATCACGTTTCGGGATGGCTACTGCAAGCGGATGTTCGTCGACCGCTCGCCCCTGTACCCGCTGAACTCGGTGATGCATCACGGCATCGTTCACGGTCGTAACTTCCAGGGTGAGCCAATCGGCAAAACTGGCCCGCATCTACGAAACGAAGCACGCAGCTACTTCGCCAACGGCACCTCCCTGCAGGAGCTGTACTTGACCCCATCGATGATGGACTCAGCCGCCTGGGACGACGTCGCCACCGCCGCCAAGTGGGCGCAACGCAACGCCGATGTCCTCGTCGACTCCCACTGGATCGGGGGCGACCCCCTGCAGCTCCAAATCTACGGCTACGCCTCATGGAACCCGCACAAGGCAACCCTGATGCTCCGCAACCCAGACGATAAGCCCCAGACGATTACCTTGGATCCAGCAGTCGTTTTCGAGCTCCCAAGCGGGGCACCGACACGATACATGCTCAAGTCACCGTACCGGGATCAGAGAGTGCAGGGTGTGGGGGAGTTTTCGAGTCGGAAGCTACTAAAGATCGAGCTTAAGCCGTATGAGGTTTTGGTTTTCGGAGGAAGCGCCGTTCCGAACCGCTAATTGGGGGGCAACTAGCAAATGTGCCCAGGCCGATCGCTGCGATTGATGAGAAAGACATTGACAGCATTGAGTGGTGTAGATCATTCAACCGCATATTTTTATGAGACTGAGTTTTCTTGCTGTTGGGGTGATCCGCTAGAACACAAGTTACCCAAACACGGTGCGACTGCCATCATGCGCCTTCGCCAAACGACGTATATAATCGAGACATGGACGTAACTGAGAGAGCATTTGGCCTTTTGGGTGAGGGAACAATTTTTCAAACCCGGGATAGGTCGTCGCTTGCCTATTGGCGGCAGATACAGTCCGGGCTCCCAGTCGATTCGTTTGAACTGGTCGTGCAGCACGTCCCCACCCTTGATCGACCACGGTGGCGTCGCCTGGTGAACCCCGACGGAGCAGATCAGGTGCTACCGCCGTCCGGTAGCGAAAAAGCGGGAAGGCTGGCATTTATTCTCGCGCTCGCCGTAGAAGTCTGGGGCGGTTGGAAAGCCGCAGATAAATTTCTCAGCCGCCCTCATAGGCAACTTAGCGATCTGTCGCCTATTCAGGCGGCCGAATCTGAATGGGGCGCCCGGGAAGTCGAAAGCCTCCTTCGAAAGATTCAATTTGGTTTGCCAGCGTAGAGATGCCTGTCTTAGCGCGGAAGACCAGGGTTTGGAGGATTGCCGATCGGGGCTTTCCGCTTTACTCCGGTTATGGAGCGATGATCTACGGCGGCAGGTGGAATTCTCCCGGAACCGAGGTGATCTATGCTGCAAAAAGCCTTGAAGGGGCCTTGCTGGAATTGAGGGTGCATACCGCTGGGTTGCCGCCTCCCAAGAAGCATGGATATATTTGGATAGACCTGCCGGCTGGTCTAAGTTACGATGTCATGTCACGAAGTAGCCTGCCAAATTGGCGCAACCTTGAATCTCAGACTAGGGCGTACGGAGACCATTGGGCGCGGACGAAAGGGTCATGCTTGCTAATTGTGCCGAGTGTGATTGTGCCAGCTCCGTACACCAATCTCTTGATCAATCCAAACCACCCGGAGGCCGCATCGATCAAATACTTGCGGATGCCGAAGCCTCTCAGTTGGGACTCAAGGCTTTTCGAATAGCCTCTGTGGAGCTCTGTTGAGATATGGCTTGGGCTCCGAGACGTGACATTGCTCTGCCAGATATCCCTCAGTTTGTGAAGCTGAACGGATTGGGGCTCTCTGACGCCAAGAAGGCTTTGAAGGATGCCCTGTCCGAGTGCCCGTATGATTGGGACGAGATTTCAGCTTGGCTCAAGAAAGGAAAGCGATCCGAGAGAAGCGGCCATCCTCCTGACTACCCGTCTTGGGTTTGCCCATTCTGTACGAACCAAATGAGGTGGGTCTACTGGGAGAACGATGCACCGCCAGAGTGGTTATGCGGCCGCGGTGGCTGGGTCGAGATATGTGAAAGTTGCGAGTGGTGGGGCCGATACCACTGGGTTTGGATGAGCTAGCGGGCTGCGGCCATCTTTGGAGAATTGGAATTAGCACCTGGCTATTGACGCTCTCTACCAGCGTCTCGAAATGTTGTTCACGGCATCGTCCAAGCAACCATTAATTCCAAGCGGCATTTTGAATGACGACTCGATAACCGTCTGGGTCGGCAAATGTTCTGCCGTGGACTTCCCAGTAGGGATTGAGGCTTGGCACGATGATGAATCCAGCGTTCGACATCTGCTGACACGTCTGGATCCATTCCGAAGCGTCCGGAATGTAGAAAACGACGAGGTCCTCTGGCGTGGGACTTGGCGGGACGGGATGGGTCTGGCAGTAGGTGAACTCGAAGTGATAGGGACAATCGGGCAGGCCGAGCATAATTCCGTCGAAGCCGTCGTGGGCTTCGAACTGGCCGAGGAACTCTAGACCAAGGCCGCTCCGGTACATCTCCGCAGTGCGCGCAAGGTTTGTGACGGGGCGGGCGATGCGGAGTTGGCCTATCATGGTTGAATGAATTGACTTTTGCGAAGGCAGAGACGGTTCAGAGCAAATTAGCGCTACCCTCGAAACTGTTTACCGAGGCAGTTGCCGCACGTTTGATTCCCTTTCGAGTAAACACGCGTCGATTCATTCCATCGCATTTTTCGGTGGTACGAGAGCAAATCGCGGATAGGTCCATTGCCAGGGACCTTCGCAACGCAATGTGAAATACTAGGTTGTGTTGCCAGTAAGTCTCATTATCCTCAGCCTTCTTCAGAAGGATGTCATTCAGCCGCAAGTAGGTTTACTTTCCACATTGGTCGGGCCTTCCGCAAAAGTTGCTCCAGTGTCAAAGGGGCTTTCCGTCGATTTCACGATCACTCCTGCTGGAGAAGTTTCTGTATCTGGTGATGAGTTGAAGACTCCAATTTGGAAGGGAAGCTGCCGTCTTTCGGAGGCAGACCTCGCCTATAGAGATGGGATCTTGAGCGCGAACTTCTCACTGGCAAATGGTGCTGGCACCTCTATCCAAGGGGTTCGGTTTGATTTTGTAAGCGTGACGGAGGCTTACAAAGTGAAGCTAGACGATGGCACCGAAGGCACAAAGACGCGGATGGAGACGGTGGAATTCAGCTCACCTTGCTATTTTGGGGATCTCGCCGACCAAGAGTCGTCGATCTCAATCCCTGGATCTGTCAAAGGAATCAAGCTGAATCCTGAAACGGTCAACGTGAGGGTTCATGCGGTTATCAGCGGATTGACATT
Source organism: uncultured Armatimonadota bacterium (assembly GCA_903927025.1). Classification (GTDB taxonomy): domain Bacteria; phylum Armatimonadota; class Fimbriimonadia; order Fimbriimonadales; family Fimbriimonadaceae; genus Fimbriimonas. Next base: position 93,243 of record CAIYLG010000002.1, on the reverse strand, counting down.
CCATAAGCAGTTTCTCCATCCCAAGTCATCGCTGAAGGGGTGCGGCGTCGTGGTTGATCCAAACGGTGATGTGGTGGTAGGCGAGGGAAATCACAAAGCTCTATGGCGCTTCTCCGAGGATGGGGAGTTCAAGGGCGAATTCGGCACGTTGCCAGCAGAGGGCCGAGAGGTGGCGCTCAATCCGGTGACGCATGACTATCTGGTCGGACTATACAACCAGCACAACTGTGTCAGGGTCACTCAAGACGGTACAACCGCCCCTGCCTTCCCAGGGAACTTGGATGAGTGGCCAGGAGATGCTCGCTTCGATTCCAAAGGGCGCCTCTTCATGAAGGTTGGCACCAAAGTTTCCACATTCGAGGACTACAAAATTTCAGCATCCAGCGGCAACAGGATCGGCGGTTTTAGCATCCGACCTGGCGATCCTTTTGATCTGTCTGGCGATCAGGTGCTTTGGATCCTCGCCACGAATAATCTTGTCAAAACCGATCCAAACTTCGGGAACTCTGAGACTGTCGTGAAAATGGGCACAGGTGGCCTCGGTGAGATCGTGCCCACCGGGAGGTCGGGGATGCGATGTTCGCCTGATGGGGGAATCTTCCTTTCCGAAGATGGCGTCAATGCGAAAATCTTGCCAAGAGTATCGGTCTTCGATGCCCAAGGAAGATTCGTCCGAACCTTTGGAATGGCTGGGCAGAAGGCGAATTTCCATGCCTACCTCCCTGGCCAGTTTCACGCTACGCCAAGAGATTTCGCTTTTGGCTCCAGTGGCCAAGTGTACGTCACTCAATACGATTCCACCTGTGGGCTGATCGAGTTCATCCAATTTTAAGTTGGCATCTGACCCCGACTGTTTCGGCAGGCTCGCACACGGGTTTGCTCCAAAGATGATAGGATTTCTCTCGTGGCAAACTTGTCACCAGGGGATATTGCTATGCCATCTTGTGCTGAGATTATTGAAGAGTTGCGGGCGCTAGGTAGCGCATCGATTAAGAAAGTGCTGGTGAATCACGGCGCCCAGGAGCCGTTTTTCGGGGTGAAGATCAGCGATCTCAAGCCGATTGAGAAGCGACTAAAACCCAACTACGAGTTGGCCCTGGAACTGTACGCGACTGGCATTTCCGATGCCATGTACCTGGCGGGGCTCATCACCGATGACATGAAGATGACTCGGCAAGATCTCCAAACCTGGGTGGAGGGTGCCAATTGGTCGCTCCATTCAGAGAGTACGGTGCCTTGGGTCGCCTCTGCCGGAAAGCATGGCCGGGACTGCGCCGTCGAGTGGATCGAGTCTTCGATAGAGAATATCGCCTGTGCCGGATGGTGCACCCTGAGTTCCCTGTCCCTAATTCGGGCGGATGCCGACCTCGATCTCGCCGAGTATGAGGCGCTTCTGAAGCGTGTGGCCGCTACCATCCATAGTCAGCCCAACCGTGTGCGATCCACGATGAATGGGTTCGTGATCGCCTGTGGAACCAACATCGCCAGCCTTTCCGACTTTGCTTCCCAGTGTGCAGCCGAAATCGGACCCGTCCAGGTCTTTGTGGGCAACACTGCGTGCAAAGTCGCATTCGCGCCCGATCGGATTGCCGATGCGAAAGCCAAGGGCGCGGTTGGGAAGAAGAAAAAGACGGCGAAGTGTTAGCGAGCCGTCCTAGAAAACTCAGGCGATGGCTGGGTGAATGATGGCTCCTGCAGTCAGCGACCCTTCCTCGCCTCCGACCCAATGACTCTGGGAAAGCCGAGAGAGGCTTCAGTCCACTGAGTCGTATCTGGCACCTGGAGCGTGGACGCCTGCAACCCAGCCAACGATCCTCCTACGGCCTTTTGGACCACTGGATTGGAATCTGTTGGAAGACCCGTCTTGTGGCCAAGCTGGACCCAAAATACGAAGAGGATAAAGCCGCAAGCTAGGCCGCAGGTCAGAGTCTCGGGAATGGTTGGGAGCCAACTCCACCTTGGCCTCCGGCGGATTTTCGACCATGTGGGTTCGCTTGCCGCACCAGGATCGTAAGCGAGAGCGCTTCGACAAATCTCGTCGAACTGTTCGTCAGTCATTGTTCTCCTCCACGGTGAGCCGTAGTTTCTTTCGTGCGCGTACAAGACGAGTTCGGAGCACGTCGTACGTGATGCCGAGACTGTCGCAAATCTCGTTGTAGTCCCAATCCTCAAGGTAGTAAAGGCTCAGCAGTTCCCGATCTTCGCGGTCTAACCGCAAGAGCCCTTGCCGGATCGGTTCTGCAAGCGGGTGTTCTTCTTGAGACGGCAAAGCGGGTTCGGGGACAACGCTTAGACGACGTTTTCGACTTGCGTCGTGACAGAGGTTCAGTGCGATGCGTGTGAGATAGCTTCGCAGTGAACTTATTCCCCGATAGTGATGAGCTGATTTCCAGAACTTCAAAAACGTAGTCGCAACAAGTTCCTCGGCATCTTCTCGGCTGCCGAGGTTTCGGTAGATCAGCTTGCGCAAAAGCGACTCGTAAGCTTCAAAGGCTTCACGCAGAGCTCGCTCGTCGCCGGTTGCGCAGCGGCGAGCAAGCTCCAGGTCGGCGCTGTAGTCGGGCCTAACCTCCGTTGGATTGAGGGCGATGATCTCCATGAAGAAGTTCCTCGAGCTTTGCCTTCTGTTTGGGCTCCAAAACGCTCTTTGCCGCCTGGTCAGAGAACTGAGACTGAAGTGCTGCGACCTGCTTTTGTAGCTCGGCGGCACGGCCAACATATTCCGGGGTTGGTGTCGATCCTGGATCGGCAAACTTTGTCTTCATCTCAAGTTGGAGCAACTCCATCTTCTCGCGAACCGGAGCGAATGCGCGGATAAAGTCGGCCAGCAGATACTGGAGCTGGGTGAATTGTTGCGGAGTGATCCCGAGCTGTTCCCGGGACTGCATCATGGTGTTGAGTACGAACTCTTGGCCGTCTGAAGGGTGCCCAGCTACACTAGAGAACTTCATTAGTTTCTGACGCTGCTCATCCGAAAGAAGCTTGCCGACCTCTTCAGAATAGCGATCAAACATCGGCTTCATCTTTGCCCCGAGTTCATCTGCATCCTGTTTCAGCTTTGCCCCGGTTGCTGGGTCTGGATTTCCGCTCTGCTGCAGTTCCTGCATTCGCTGCTGAAGCGCATCCGCCTGCTGATGGAAAGGTGCGAATTCCTTCCCTAAAGCGTCCCGAAGTGCGCTGAGTTTCTGAACCTGCTCATCAGAGAGTGCCAACTCATGCTGGTAGTGGAGGGCCAGGACGATTGGATGCTCGGATGGAATTCCGCCAGCATCCTGACGCCTTCCTGTTGACGTGCTCCCCAAAGTAAAGGCGGCCCCGCATAGCGTGGCGACGACGGCGAACATCAATGCAATTCTTGTGATCACTTCATTTCTCCTGCTTTATGAGTAGAGACGGGTGCTGCTCTTTTCCGGGAACATTGTCGATATTAACCAGGGCAGGGGATATGTTCCCGCTGGAGGCTTGTAGGGGTCCTATCTGAGTGTAAGTGTTGAGTGGAGACTCATTTGAGTTGCCACGGCGGTAGCAGATCTATGAAGCTAAGTTCATTCTCCCTCGGTTTGGTGGGCATCCTATGCGTCTTGTGTCAGGGGGTGGAAGCCCGGGTCCCAGAACGGACTCCTCATGTGAGGACATCACCAAAGAGGATCGAGTCTGAAACCCGGTACCTCGCGTTTCAGATTTTCACCTGGAGCCCCGATCCGAAGATGGCAGGCTTCGGAACGTCAGGTACGACCCTTCCATCAAAAGCACCTCTTCTGCCGTATATCCAGGATATTAAGAACCGAATTGGAACTGTTGGCGATCGCCAAAATCGGCTCGGATTCTTCCTCGGTCCGATCGGCTGTTTCGATCAAACTGATGCAGAGATCACAAGTTTCATTAAGATCGGATTCGACTTAGCCCTTGAGACTAACTTAGCCGTCGGAATTAAGATCGACGATTCCATGTTTTGGGGCAACCGGAAGGATCTGTGGAGTGACCCAAAGAATGTGGAGGCAATGGACTGGGAGGGCACGCCAAGCACCGGTCGGCGCTTAGATTGGGGGAAGACGCCAACGCAGGCTCCTCCCCAGATGTGCTTCAACAGCACCTCGATTCAACATGAAGTTCAGCATCGAGCGATCGTTTTTGGCAGAGCGATCGCCGCGGAACTGAAAAGGCTAGGCACGCTCAAGCGGTCGGAGCTATTTGCTGGAGTCATTGCGGGTTCCGAGACGATGATCGGTCAGGACTTCGCGACAGGCAACTATCTGGGATACAGGGCCCTCACCAACCGGGGCTTCAGTCGCAAGCACCCACCCAAGGACATGGACCTTGAGCTCAAGGCGGTGGTGAAGGAATTTATCGATTTGTGGACGAAAGGGTTGGCGGAGGCGGGTGTTCCGACTGAAAAAATTTACTCGCATACCGCGTTTTTGTCTCACCGTGTCTTCGACCAAGGCGACAATAAACCACTCTCGTATTCCAAATTCAACCACTTCGCGCCGCCTTCTGTGGCGTTTGGTGAGAATCATCGGCCTGGCTTTTCGACCTACCCACAACCGGGTCTTTTTGACGATATATATGCTCAGCTGGCCGATCACAACCAGGTGGGGTGGGGCTCTTGCGAGGGTACCAACCTGCAGCTCGGGGCGGGTCCTGGGCATTCCGGCATGAACATGGAAACCTACTTGGCGAAGATGTTCAACCATGGAGCGACGCTCGTGGACGTGTTCTCCTGGGGAATCGGGGGCGAGGCAAACCGGAACAACGAGTTCCGGCAAGTTACTGAAAGTGAAGAGGCCCTGGGGGCCTATCGGAAGTTCCTTGGAGGAGGACGCCTCACTGAAACGAATTCGGAAACTCCCACGCTTTTGGAGCGACTGCCTCCGAAGATTCACAGGATACAGACTGAGCTTCCTCCATGGATTCAGAAGACGGGAAGGCAGGCTGAGGCAGAGCCGCTCATGCAGGAATTGGGCTCGGCACTTCAGGCGAAGGACTTCGACCGAGCAGAGAAGGCAGCCGAAGCGATCCTGAAGCTGATGGGTGATGGAGAGCCGTCGGTCACCGAGGACGTCACAGAAGAGACGCGGAGAAAGCTGAGGCATGAGTTCGGGTTTTCCTTCCTTGTTACGCGGGACAAGATCCAGGCAGAACTTGGCCTTTCCCCTGACCAGAAGGATGCGGTTGAGAAATACCTGCATACGGTAGCGCCAGCCGAGACGGCATTTCTCCAATCCTATGAAGCGCGTCGCGGCGACTTCGACACGCATCGATCCAAGGCGCTGAGGAGCCTTGAATCGGTGCTGAAAGATATCTTAACGGACGCCCAACAGAAGCGACTTGGTGAGCTAGTGAGACAGCGAGAGGGCCTGTTTGGCGGCCCTGGGCTTTGGGCGAATCTGCAGATCACGGACGACGAAAGGGCTCAATTCATGGCAGCAATCGAGCCGATGCACCTTAAAATGGTGGCAGCGGCTGCCAGGGCCCAGAGTGGAACCAACAAAGCCGAAGTTCAGCACCAAGTGTTGAGTCTCCGGGCAGACCTTGGACGCCAACTGGAGGCGTTGCTCACCGATTCGCAGCGCAACCGTTGGAAGGAGAGCCTGGGCAAACCAATTGCCATTGAGGCCCTATTTGACTTGTAGGCATGACTGGACAGCCCGGTTCACCCGGCTTGCGACGTGATGCTTCAGCGCACGCTCCGAGCCTGTCAGGTTTCCGGGCGTTTCTCGCAGGCTGAAGCTCTGCTCGGCAAGCCGGGTGAACCCAGCGCTCCATTTTGAGGGTGGCTCACCTGGGAGTTATCGTGACGGTTCCGAAACCGGGTTCAATTTCGACGATCGTTCCTCGGCCCTCGGTGCGGACGACCTTCGCGCCTTTCCCCACTTTGACATCGCCGGCCAAGCTGATCCGCTCTACTGCTGAGGATTGGCGGAAGGAGACACCGGACTTGGTCACCTCCGTGATCTCCGCGGTGGACCAGTGAATCATGAGGCCGCCAACCGAGACGTTGATGGGAAGCATCTTAGCCTTCTTGCCGGGCAACATCAGCTTTCCATCAAACAGAGATTTGCCGTTCTCGTGCACGGTCATCTCCTTGTCGATAAGGTCGAGGTTCACCAGGCTGATGAAGCTCTGGCCATTGCCGTTGCTCACCTGGTTGAGAACGACGCCGCCGAAGTCGTAGTCATGGCTTATTCGGGGATGAATATTCAATTCGGCGAACACTCCATCCCAGAAGCTGCGGCTTCCGGGTGGGTCGCAGGTGACAAGCACCACCTTGCCTTTGCCGAGCGAAATTGTCGCCCCGCACACCTCGCTGGAGCCAAGGACTTGGAGAAACGGCGTTCCTGCTGAGGTGAAATGCTGCAGTTCCCATGCCGCCATCGGAGGTTCGTGCTTGGCCCAGCCGATGCCGTGAATCCCCATGTGCTTGCCCTCTGAGTTCAGGATTCCCCCAGGCTTGACGCCGAGTCGGTCAATCAGCAGGGTGGCTGGGTTCCCCTCCAGGTCCTCTACCGGTAATCGGCCCACCGAGAGGAGAGAGCCTCCAGCCTCGACGAAAGCGAGCAGTCTTTCCTGAACGTCGTGGGGGAGGCAAACGGCGCAGGAGAGGACAATCGACCGGCAGGCTGCGGGAATTGGACCCTGCAGGTTGACCGCCGTAAACGAGAAGGATGCATCGAGGAGCGGACGCATGATCGCACCGATGCGATCCCGTGCGCTCTCCAGTTTGACTGCCAGCTCGCGCATCGGGCCCGCTGGCTTCACGTCGGTGGAATAGTAGTCGGGCACGAACCCGAGCCGGACGCTGTCCAGTTCTTCGTCCATGTCGGCGAGGAGGTCGCCTACCGCGAGCATCGTTGTGTTGGTTTCCCGCGTTGAGAAGTAGATCGGATCAAGCCGCCCGCCGACTCCAATCGGTGCCGAAGTCGGGTCGTGCCGCTCCCCGCCGGTACCGATCGTCTCATTGCCGTCGCCGTGCGGAACCTCCAGCTTGGGATTCACGCCGGCAGTAAAGGTGTAGTGGTTCAGCATCCGGTTGCCCTGGACCAGGCAGAGCCGGACCTTAAAGTCCGCCGCTGCACCGGTCAACCGTTCCGAGCCGTTCTCGCCGTAATCGCCGGTTCCTGCCTGGAATTCGATGGAGCTCAGCGGCTGTTCGGGTCGGCTGACGCATGCGGTCACCGCGTTGAGCATGTACAAATCGGCAATATTGGCGCGGGTCAGTTCATTGAGATATTGGTCGCTGGCAGGGAGGTATCCGGGCGCTTGGTTGAAGCACCGCATCGTTTCGCTGATGCCGAGCGGATAAGTTTTGGCGCTGCCGCCGCCAGTTCCCTGGATGTTGACGATGAATGGGACGTCCCTAACTCCGTTCTCTTCCGCGAAGGACTTGAGCTTCGCAATGTACTGGGCGAAGCGGTCTCGCATGAACTCGATATAGTCGGTATGGAAGGCGAGAGCCTTGGAAAAGTCGCCCTTCCAGAAGTTCGTCCGCCGAAGGGTGGGATCTGCGAGGTCGAACCCGTATCTCAAATTGGCAGCGTCCGGGCCATATTTGTGTTGGGCATAGGCGGCCACGCCGCACTGCACGTCCTCGTTGAGAACAGCCTGCTCGTTCCAGCACATCAGCATTCCGATTTCGTTGTCTAGCTGAACTCCGATGACGTTGCCGCCGTTCTGCTGGAGGCGTTGTGCCAACACTGGCATAATGGCGGCGTACCACTTTCGGGACGACGCTAGAAACCCTGGATGGAGGTAGTCGACGTTCTTGCCGTTGGCTCGCTTACCGCCCCATGTCTCGGAAAGAGCATCCGGATACTTGGTAAAGATCCAATAGGGCAAACCCTCGTTCTTCAGCTCCGCCATCTGATACGGGCCCGGCCGCGCCAGGAACCAGAGGCCCTCTTCATGGCACATATCGATGAATGCGGCCACGTCATGCTCCGGAAGCTTTCGCCCGGTTACGTCGATATCTCCCTCGATCTCCTCGTGAAAGATCCACGGGATGTAGCTGGCAATTGCGTTGAGGCCCCCCTCTCTCGCCTGACGAATGCGTTCCCGCCACTCGCCTCGCTTCAGGCGGAAATACTGAACCTCGCCCGAGATAATGAGGCGAGGTTTTCCATCAATGACGATGCGGCGATTCTCGAGCTTGACCATAGCGCTGCGTTGCGACCGTGTGGAGTTTTACACCATTCAACACGCGGCTAACCTCTACGTTCCGAATGGTCTGAACGAATCGAGACATTCGCGAATCCTCCCGCCACCTCCGAGGTCAGTGAGCCTTTGTCAGAGGATTTATGGACTTGCCACTCGTAGATCGTGCCGGTAGGCTTGAATTGACTCCAACGAACCGCCTCGATTCGCTGAAGGGTCAAGGAGCGGAAATGGCATCTACAAACCTCTCACCCCGCGAAGAGGAGATAGTGAGCCTGTGCGCCGAAGGTCTAACCAATGAGGCGATCGCGCACCGGCTCGGGATCAGCGTAGGGACCGTCAACACGTATTGGTTGCGAATCAAGCTGAAAGTTGGCGGTTTGGGTAGGACGGACACGGTTGTTAGAGTGATTAAGGGGAGAGCCGAAAAGGCGCTCCAAGCTACAAACGAAAGCCGCGAACTGCTTACGGCAATGCTCGTTGATCATCACGACAGCGACTTTGAGGCAAGGGCGACGCTCGCAAGGTTCCATTTTGCGATGAGTCAAGTCTCTGCCACCGTTTGGGCCACCGACACCAGCCTCAAAATCAATATCCTCGCAAACGAGGCGTTGCCTTCATCTCGCTGCGGAGTCAAGTGGGAGGTCGGCAAAACGGTTTATGAGATCTTCAAGACGACAGATACAACGAACCTCGCTGTGGCGGCACACCTGAGGGCACTAACCGGCGAAGAGTCGGTCATTGGCCTGGATGGGGAATTCAAGGATCTGCAGCTGCGAGTGAGTCCGTTAGCTGATGAGGCTGGCGACATCGTGGGTTGCATCAGCTTGTTGAGCCTGGCAAGACCTTAGCCGAGTCGTTAATGGCATCGTCCGTCCAATAGGCAGTCCGGGCCTAATAGTGCCAAAAGGTTCGGATCTCGCCGGATCCAGACGTAACATTCTGGCTATGTACGAGCATTCTTAGACACTGCTGAACTGACATCGAAAGGGCGGACTTGAGCCAGCCCTGGCAACGCATCAACAATTAGAAACAATCATGGGACTACTTCTGCTTGTTCTAATCGTTTTCCTCCTTCTCGGCGGCGTAGGCTTTGGTCTGCACGGAACCCTCGGCACAGTGCTCATCGTGTTGGCAATTCTTTGGCTCCTTGGCGGACTCGGATTTCATGGATCACGATCAGGGTGGTACGGTGGCGGACCGCGCGCCTAGTCGTTGAATTCCTATCCCAAACTTTTTCGAGAGTCTTGATACGGGGCAGTGCCTAAGCCTGTACGTCAAGGTCGTCGAAGTATCTGTAACGGCAAAGCGATTTGCGAGTAGGACGATGACGATGGCATGGAGCCATCCGTGACGTTCTCAACCAATTTGGAGCCGCACTGTGTCGGACGGCTCCAGTGGACCACACCATGAAAAATCAGTCGCTAAGTAATAAATCCAACAGTGACAGGTCGCCGGCTGGTGAACTCAGTGGTCGAGAGAGCCAAGTCGCGCTTTTGGCGGCAGACGGACTGACAGATAAGGAGATCGCCAAACGCTTGGATCTTCAACTCGCAACTATTCGAACCTATTGGGATCGAATCCGGGAGAAGCTCGGAACCCGCAACCGGATTCAGTCGATCAGCAAGCTGCTGGCTCAGTTCTATCGAGAAAAATCGCGGAGCGAGCGAGAGTACGAGCACATCATGAAGCTCGTCGTCGAATCCGTTCCCGACTTCGCGATCTTTATCATGGAGCCGACCGGCATCATTCGTACTTGGAACGAAGGTGTTAAGGAGGTCTTCGGTTACGATGAGAATGAGTGGATTGGGCGTTCAGCGGAAATCATTTTCACCGAAGCTGATCGTAGCGCGGGCGCGCTTCAACAAGAACTGTCTGCAACAATGGAACTTGGTCGGGCGAACAACCAGCGATGGCATCAGCGGAAGGATGGGTCGAAGTTCTGGGGGAGCGGTTTCGCCAGTACGGTACTAGATGAAGAGGGCAACTTAATCGGTATCGTAAAGATCTGCCGCGACCACACGCTGCTCACAGGCGATAGACAGACGTTGCCTCCAGAAGATATTGAGACGGATCAGCCCGAACAGCAACCTGCGGTGTAGGGCAAAACAACGATAGTAGTTGTTAGGCGCCAAGCTTCATATTGTTATGGAGGACGCAGCTACAAAGCTATTACCGGGTGTGTGGGACAGAAATGTCGCACGAGCAGGCCCAAGCGTCCTCGACCTTTTCCTCAGGATTAATCGGCACATCGAATACCCCCCATTCTAGACACGAGGTTGTAGTGCGGTCACTTGGTGATTTATTCGATTCGGCATTTTTTTTGTCGGGAGCTCTATCCTATTTCGCCAGAACCAGACCAACGGCTAAATTGGAATCAGATTGAGCAACTTAACTGCGTGAAACCAGTTGAATCTGGGAAAATGAAGGTGTAGTCAGGGCGAGCCTTCATGAACCCATCAGCCAGCCAGTTCCTATCCGCCGAGAAGCTTCTCGGAACTGCGGTTTCTACCGAGTTGGAGTTCCACCGCCTGATTCACGATGCAGCGTCGCAACTGGTCACGGTGGATGCCTTCTACCTGTGCCGGGTCCAGCGGTCGCCGGATTGGCTTCATTTTGTCTATAACTGCGAAGGGGACCGCTTTGATCGACCAGACCCCCATCCCTTTGGCAATGGCCCCACCAGTTGGGTTGCGAACAACGGGAAACCCAAGATCATCCTTGAACCCAAACACGCAGCGGGCCTCGCATACATTCAATTTGCGAACCTCGAAACGGTTACATGTTCAGCCGTTCACTGGCCCATGTGGATCGGAGTCCCCCACACGCAGCTGCCCGATGGGGTGCTTTCCATTCAGGCTTACGCGCACCATGCCTATGACGAAGAAGCACTTGCTGCGATCGAGTGGCTGGTCCTTCGGGCAACCGAATTGATCCAGCGGAGAAGGGCCTCTCTGATCGTTCAGGCCGAAGTCGAGAAGGCTGAAAGGAAAGGCGCGCTCAATCGCGCTGCTACAGACGCTCAAAAGTTTAACGCCATCCTCGACGACCTAAGTCTGCAGGTGGAAAAGCCAGCGGCTCTGCTGCGGAGAATCCAATCGGCGCAGGTAGATATTGCCCATTGGGCGTCTGGCCATCAGGATGCATCGGACGATCTGGGTGCAGAATTGGCGAAGTTGAGCGATCGGGAAATCGAAGTCTTGGTGCAGGTTTCCCAAGGCAAAAACACGAAAAGTATCGGTCAGGCGCTCTTCATCTCGGAACATACCGTCAAACGGCACCTTGACAATATCTACCACAAGACCAGACTCAAAAAGCGATCCGATGTGATTGCGGCGGCTATGGCGATCAGCCAGTTCCAAATGACCCGATTGGGTCACTAGGATTCACCTGCGGGGGTGATGCCCCCCACCGTGGGCCCCCAGTAACGTGTCCTCGAGGATGCGATGAACATTGTTTCGACATATTCACTTGCGATGTTGCTGGTTGCTTTAGTGGGGCTATCGGGATGCGATGACCGAAGCAACTTCATCGGAAGCTACGCAGATTCAGAAGGTGGCTCCGGAATTGCCAAGCTAGAGAAGCGCGACAGCGGATATGCCTTGAGCATCAAGTGGTACGGTCAATTCAATATGCGTGAAGCGACCGAGATGGAGTTGCGCACCCTGCTGACCTCCGACTACACCAATCTTCATCCCGTCGGCTTCTGTGGTGAGAACGGCGGCTTTCCCCTGTTAGTGCGCGTGGACAAAGACATCGCGATCACCGGCCACAAGTTCAACTCGGGCACCTTGCTGATCACAGGGCTGGGCATGTCCTGGGACCTGTACAAGCAGTAAGGACCTTCCGGAAGCGGACCGACATTTGGACTCTCTTCCTTTCGCCTGGCGAGAGGGAGAGCTGGAGAGGCAGAGCCAACGCGTCTAGCGTTGGTAGCATACGTCCAACTGGCAGGCATGCGTCCGAGCCTGAACGGCCCGGCTCTCCTTCCGTAGCCCTTCCTCTCGGCGAGCAAAAGGAAGGGGACCGGAGATTGGCTCCAACTCTCAGGTACGGTTCCAATGTGCTGAGGGTGATGAATCCATGTCGATAAGAATTTGCTCCGGGCGTCTATCGCTCCTTGTTTCTGCAGGTCTCGCCGCCCAGGCTGTGAGCGGGTATGCCCAGCAGAATCCTCGCTCACTCGTTTTGCCTGGCACCGCTCAGGTGCAGGATGTTTTCTCGCCGCTGCTTCCCCAGGATGTGAGACTCCGAGGCGGGTTTCTTGGTGGGCGAATCGACGCCAATGCCAAGAACCGGATGCTGAAGGTGGATGAAGACGACCTCCTCGACGCGTTCGAGCGAAGGGAAGTGTTCCATCAGGACTGGCAGGGTGAACACGTGGGGAAATACCTCCATGCCGCCACGCTGACCTGGAACTACACCCATTCCGCCGATCTCAAGGTGAAGATCGATCGGGTTGCGGCGCGATTGCTTAAGACCCAGGAGTCCGACGGATATCTTGGGACCTACACCAAGGCGAAACGCTGGACCAGTTGGGATGTCTGGGTTCACAAATACGACCTGCTCGGCCTTCTCACCTACTACCAGTTCACCAAACTGGACAACGATGATCACCCAACGCCGCTCGGAGTTGAGGCGCTCAGCGCATGCCGCAAAATCGGGGATCTGCTCGTAACGACATTCGGCACTGAGCCGGGCAAGCGGGACCTCAACAAAGCCGGTGAGCACATGGGCATGGCCGCCGACAGCGTTTTGGAGCCGATCGTTCTTCTCTATCGCGCCACTCAGGACGCCAGGTACCTAAAGTTCGCCCACTATATCGTGGACAACTATAACGCGCCGGGCGGACCTGCGATTCTGGCATCGCTGGACAGCATGCACACCGTGCGAGCGGTAGCCAACGCGAAAGCGTATGAGATGACTTCCAACTTCAACGGCCTGCTGGAGATGTATCGGGCGACTGGCGAAAAGCGACTGCTCCGGCTAATGCAGGTGGCGTGGACTGACATCGTCAAGAACCGGCTGTACCCCACCGGCAGCGCCTCCTCCTTTGAAGTGTTTCAGGACAATTTTCATCTACCCAACCAGATGAGCGCAAACATCTGTGAGACCTGCGTCACTGTGACGTGGGAGCAGATGAACCTACAGCTCCTTCGGCTAACTGGCGATCCGCGGTATGCCGACCAGCTTGAGAAGTCGATCTACAACCACCTGTTGGCAGCTCAAAAGCCAACCGGAGATGACTGGGCTTACTACACCCCTCTCGAAGGACACAAGCCGTATGATGCAGTGACCACATGTTGCCATTCCAGCGGACCACGCGGGGTGGCACTGATACCCAGCCTTGCAGCGATGACAAGTGCCGATGGCGGCCTGGTATTCAACATTTACAACTCGGGATCGATACGCGCTCAAGTCAAAGGCGGGCAGGTATTCGTTGAGGAGTCGACGCAGTATCCGCTGAGTGGGGAGGTCAAGCTGATCGTTTCACCAACCAAATCCCTTCAGCAATTTCCCCTAAGGCTCCGCATCCCACCGTCCGCGAAGAGTTTCCAAGTGACGGTGAACGGGCGAACGATGGCAAGCGGTCTCGGCGATAATCAGCAATCCCGCTATGTTGTCTTGAATCGTGCATGGAAATTGCACGATGTCATCCGATTAAACTTGGTGCTGGCGGATCGGCTGATTATCGGCGATCACGAGAATTCAGGGAAGGCACTGGTGATGCATGGTCCGCTCGTTTTGGCATTGGACAGCAGTCAGAACTTGGGACGTCCTCCGCTGAGAACGTTGGGTCTCGGGATGAAGAGATCCTTCGCCAATCTGCATTACGTAAATCGAGCAGGGCAGACCAGCTTCACCGTTTCTGGCGAAGGGAGCACGAAGCTCACCCTCGTGCCTTACGCCGACGCAGGGGCAGATGGAAAGAGTCGCTTTGAAGTCTGGATTCCGCGCTCCGCGCCTAAAAATAGCGTGAACTCCCTGTTGGGTGGCAGTCCATGGTCAGCCTCGCGCATGGGGAATGTGGCAGGCGACATCACGGACGATGACACTTCGACCTACGCCGTCACGTTCACCAACAGCAAAGCCAATGAAGATTGGTTCGCGGTCACCGCGCCGAAACCGGTGAAGACCGGAGGCATCGTTTTTGCCCACGGTCACGCTTTTCACGACGGTGGCTGGTTCGATACGTCAGGTGGAGCGCACAAGCCGCTGGTTCAGGTTCAAACCACCAAAGGCGGAGACTGGGTAACTGTCGCGACTTTGGACAGATACCCAACCACCACCTCTCAAAACCCTGCCGGACTCACGGACGGACAGAAGTTTGTGGTTCGCTTTGCACCGGTTTCGATTGTCGCCATCCGCGTGATCGGCATTCCCGCGTCGGGCGACAACCCATCCCAAAACTTCGCCTCCTGTGCAGAGCTTCAGGCCTTTCTTGACCAGAAGGTCCCTGCTCGCTAAAGCAGCTTGTCTGGCGTTATTGGGAGGTCACGGATTCGCTTGCCGGTTGCGTTGTACACCGCGTTGGCGACAGCAGCCGCGATTCCCGTGATCCCGATCTCGCCGACTCCGCGACACCCGATTGGGTTGAAGTGGAGATCGGGAACATCGATGAACTCAACTTCCAGAGAGTGGATATCCGAGTTCACGGGGACCCTGTAGTCCGCAAAGTTGTCATTGGTCGGCCTTCCAGTTCGAAGGTCGTAGTGGGTGTCCTCTGTGAGCGCTTGCCCCAAGCCCATCACCACTCCGCCAATCACCTGGCTCCGCGCCGTCTTGGGATTGAGCACTCTGCCAATATCCATCACGCTAACCACCCGAGTTACCTTCACGAGTGGAAGGAGGTCATCAATCTGGACCTCCACGAAGTGGGCGCCGAAACTTTGGAAGGCGTACTTGGCATCGTTCGCCATGTAGTCCTCGCCGGTCGGCTGAAACTTGTTGCGATCCGAGGTCACGCCTTCGACATACTCCGAGCCGGCCTTCTGTACCAAATCCCTCAGCTTCACCTTCTGGGTGGGCTTTGAAATGGAGGCTAATTCGCCACCCTTGAATTGGACGTCCTTAATGTCTATTCCAGCCAGCGGCGTCCCGTCAGCATGCTTCAGCAACTCCGCTTTCAGTGCTTCCGCCGCATCGCCTAGAGCGAGGGCGAGGCTACCAGCGGTGGCAGAACCACCAGATTGTCCGGACACGGGCAACTTGCTGTCACCGAGTTCGAATTTGACCTGTCCGGCGGGCAGATCAAGCAATGTAGCGGTCATCTGAACGCCGATGGTCCAGGTTCCCGTACCCAAATCTTGGCTGGCGGCGGCGGACACCGCCCGCACTCCGTTTCCTTCCTTATAGAGTCGCACCCGCGCCTTGCCCGGGAAAATCATGGCAGGGTAGGTTGCGCTGGCCATTCCATATCCGATCCACTTTCCGTCTGGCGTCTTCGTAGAGGCCGGGATTGGATTGCGGCGAGACCAACCAAATTTCTCGGCTCCCTTGGTGTAGCACTCCTTTAGGTGCTTGCTGGACCAGGGCTTCTTACTTTCTGGGCTCACGTCGGCATGGTTGGCGAGTCTGAGTGCGATGGGGTCCATCTTGAGCTCGTGGGCCAACTCGTCCAGGGCGCTTTCCAGGGCGAACATTCCAGGGGTTTCACCAGGTGCGCGCATCCAGGTGCCAGGGGGCAGGTCCATCGTCTTGACGTGCTGGACAATCTCAAGACTCGCCGTATCATACAGAACTCGGCTTGTGCCGGCGGCGCACGTTTCGATGAAGGTGCTGCTCGGCGAGACTTGGGATAGAACAAAGTGCCTCAGCCCTTTGAGCTTGCCATCAGTTCCGGCGGCGACAGTGATCACCTGCTCGCAGAACGGCCGATGGCCGCTGTTCGTGAACATCTGAGCGCGGGTTAAAGGGAGCCGAACCGGGCGTTTTGCCAGCTTGGCGGCGGCCACCGCCAGGAACTTGTGGGGCCACTCTTCCCCCTTGCATCCAAATCCGCCCCCTGTATAGGGGCAGTAGACCCGCACATTCTCAGGCTTGAGGCCAAATGCTCTGGCCAAGGATCCGTGAGTATTGCTGACGCCTTGGGTGGAATCCCAAACGACCAGCTTGTCATCCCCTTCCCACAGCGCGACCGTCGCACTCATTTCCATCGGGTTGTGCGTCTCAATGGGGGTGGTGTAGGTCTGTTTGACTACCGTCACTCCGGGGGCACTGACCGCAGACGCGACGTCGCCCTCCTTAAACCCGAGGGGACTTCCAAAGAAGGTGGGGGTTTCATTCAGTGGAGCAGAGGAATCGTGGACATCCACAATCGGCTTGGCTTCCGTGTATTCCACTTTGATAAGCGAGGCGGCGTGCCGCGCCCGTTCCGGCGTGTCTGCAACGACGACTGCTACATGCTGGCCGGCGTACAGAATGTTCATGTCGCTGAATGGAGCCCGGCTGTCTCCCGAGTGACCTCCGTGGAGCTTCGGCATGTTCAAGGGTGTAAGAATGGCAATCACCCCAATTGCCTTCTCGGCAACAGAGGTGTCGATCGACTTGATCACTCCCTTGGCGATGGTGCTTGGCAAGATGTAGCCAAATGCCGCCTTAGGAATCGGAGCCTCGGCTGCGTACCGGGCAGCGCCGGTGACCTTTTCGCGTCCGTCGGTTCGCCGAGTTGGAGCCCCTACGGCTCCGGTTGCTTTCTCTTGATTTGGCATCTTCAGGCTCTCCTCATTTCGGCCGCTTCCTGCAGCGCCTTGACCATCACTCGTTTGCAGAGCTCAATCTTGAATCCGTTCTCTTTCTGCGCTTTGGCTGAAGCAAGTTCGGCTTCAGCGGCGGCTCGGAAGGCAACAGGAGTAGCTGACTGACCCACCAACGCGGCTTCCGCGGCATGGGCACGCCAGGGTTTGGTGGCGACACCGCCCAGCGCAATCCGACAGTTTCGGATCTTCCCAGCATCAACGTCGACCGCAACAGCGGCCGAGGCGAGAGCGAACTCATAGCTGGAGCGGTCCCTTGCCTTGACGTAGCGGGAATGGCCCGCCCAAGCCGTTCGCGGAATCTCGATGGCAACAATGAGGTCGCCCGGTTTCAGTACGTTCTCTTTTGCAGGGTCCTCTCCATAAGAAACATAGAACGCCTCAATGGGGACGGTGCGCACTACCGACTGATCTTGGATGTGAATCACCGCTTCCAAAGCCGTGAGCGCCACGGCCATGTCCGAGGGGTGGGTGGCGATACAGGCATCACTGGTCCCAAGAATCGCGTGGCTGCGGTTGAACCCTTCTAACGCAGCACAACCAGACCCCGGCTGGCGCTTATTGCATGCCGAGTGGATGTCTCGAAAATAGGTGCAGCGGGTCTTCTGCAGAAGATTGCCGCCAGTGGTCGCCACATTGCGAAGCTGCGGGCTGGCCCCAGCCAAGATTGCCTCGGCAAGCGCAGGGAAGTGGGTTTGAATCTCGTGGTGATAGGCGGCGGCTGAGTTTGTCGCCCCAGCGCCAATCGTGACGGACTGAGCGTCTGTCGAAATCTTGTCGAGTCCGAGATGGCGAATATCGACGAGCTGACTTGGAGTGACCACGCCAAGCTTGAGGTGATCGATAACGTTGGTACCTCCCGCGAGGTAGAGCGCGTCGGGGTGACTCAGAAGCGTCTGAATCGCCTCGGTTGTCGTTGTAGGGCGAGAGTAGGAGAAGTCGTTCATGACACTTTCATCGCCTTTTTAACCGCGTCCACGATATTGGAGTAAGCCCCGCATCGGCAGATGTTTCCGGCCATGCCTTCACGGATCTGGTCGTCCGTCTTCGTATGGCCCTCGTGGATCAGTCCGACTGCAGAGCAGATTTGTCCGGGCGTGCAGTAACCGCACTGGAAACCGTCATGCTCGATGAACGCCTCCTGCACTGGGTGAAGCCGATCTCCGTCGGCAAGACCCTCGATGGTGGTGATCTCTTCGTTGGTGTGCATCGCGGCGAGGGTTAGGCAGGAGTTGACTCTCACTCCGTTGATCAGCACCGTGCACGCTCCGCATTGGCCATGGTCGCAGCCCTTCTTGGTTCCGTACATCCCTAAGTGGTCTCGGAGGGCGTCCACCAAAGTGACCCTTGGCTCAATCTCCACCCAGTGAGCTTGTCCGTTGACATGAAGGGTCATTCCCGCCGCTGAACTTGCTGGAGGGGCACTTGGTGAAGACGCCGGCACTGCCGCCGCCGCACGATTTCCTAACAGTGGCGCTAATGCCGCCCCCGCCCCGCCGGTGATCGCGGCGCCTAATAGTCCGCGCCTGGATACCCCTTCGCCGCCCTTCCCCTGTTCCTCGAAATTATCCAACGTGCCAACCTCGCATTACTACGAAGTTAATCTACTCGGTTGAATGTCCGCCTATCTGCCTGAGTTTCCACTTTTTGGGATCTATATATTGTTGGCTTCGTCAGGCTTTCCGAAATGGGGTGACACGTTGGGATGGCAAGAACTCGGTACCCATTCACATCGCCAAGCGAGTCTGTTTGAGTAGAACCAGTTGAACGGGAGTGCTTCAAGCTCCTTGTTTCTGAGATTGGCACCACCTAAGGGGCGTAACGGCTTCAACGCAAACTTGCCGTCTTCTTTTGATCGATGCTGTCTCTCAAACTGGACGACATTAGGCTCCAGATGACAAGCCTCGTCCCTTGGTAACGAGGCTCATTCTGATTCGTCTCAAAATCTATGCCCATCCTCTCCGTTCTGTGCCTGGCCATGTCGTGCACGAGTTTTGGCTCCCGTGCCGATGGGGTCAAGTTATCGGTGCAGGTCCCCGGAAGCGAAAAGGCTCAAACCGCGTTTTTGCCGCGTCGAGGCAAAATGCTGGTCCATTGCAAGGTGCTTGGCGGCAACCCAAGTTGGGGCACATGCCGGGTGACCGTGTATCGGGAGTGGGGTCGCGACATGAATACCGGGCGTCGGTTTTTGAGCGATTACGTCAACCACGCAACTGTGACCGGGTCTGAATTTGACCTGAACATGCGCGACCTCATTGACCGCGCCGACAAGAAGGATTTCGTGGCAAGGGAACTGAATATGACGGGGCACATCCGCCTGTACCTTGGGCTCAGCCGGGAGTCAACCGGCGAACAGCTGGCGACAACCCCCGTCGAGATCGGAGAACCAACTCCACCGAGCTTGCCTACACTCCTGCAAGTCTCCGAGCGGAGGCGTGCAGGCGGCGGACAAACTTGGAAAGAGGATGCCCCCTTTGACTTGGATACAGAGTTTCGATGGAGCACATCGGCGAGAGCGGCGAAGCGGATCGTGGTGCAGCTGAGCCAGATGATGTTTCGTGGCTGGGAGGGCTGGGCCTCTAGTCAGTACACCACGATGGACCTCAACGATCGCTCACGCGGATTGGCAGACTATAGGCGCTTTACCGCCAGGGAACTCTTGAAAAGTCCGCCGCCGCCCGGTTACGAAGTTGGAGCCTTCTACCTTAGAGTTGTGCCGATCGACTCGGAAGGAAACCTTGCTGGACTACCTTCGAATGTGGTGAAGCTGTTGAGGGAGCCTCAGGTGTCCGGTAGGTTTCGTGCAACAAGACGCCTTCCAATGGATTAGGCGAACGTGATCAAGTTGTCAACGTGCGGCCGCAACATGTCATAGATCCGCTGGTTCGCGGATTCAACGGAGAACTCTTCCGGATCAAAGCCTTCTGGCAGCCAATTCATGAGCGATTTGTAGTTTCGATTGGCCGGTTTTGCGAACAGTTTAAGCATCTGCTCGTAGCCATCGGGCCCTCCGGCATCTTCTGGTGGGCCAGAACGCGATCCGTCCATGCAGGTAGGACCCGTCATCTCGTCCGAGACGTAGCGCTTTTCCAAGCGGATCGTGTGTCTCCACTCGTCGTCGAAGTCGTAAATGTATTCCGCTGAACCGGCCCCCATTTCTAAAAGCTCGGCAAGATCCATGAATTGCTCATCTTCTCCCTCGTATTCCTCGACCTTTTCGTAGATCGCCTCAAACTTCCTGGTGCCCGCTAGAAAAATATGTAGATGGGAGTTTGTCCAGCCAAATGCTCCCTGAATGACGAGGTGGACCCGGTCTAGCGTAAGCAGGGAAGGGACGAGGATGCGCCGATAGATTGGGGGTTCTACACCTTCCAGAGTCACCAGGATTTCGCAAATATCGCGATGCCGGTCGAGGATCACGACTCGACTCATCAACTCTTCCCCGACATACTTGCTGAATGTTTCGAGAGGCGCCATGAATGGCCCTCCAACGCCATGCCCGAGGGTGAGGTGCCCCTGGCGTTCAACTGACTTCGGGTCCGTGACATCAGCGTGAGGGAGAGACCAAGCGCAGTCTTTCACCGCCTGGACAAGATGTCCACGCGCCTTTCGGTCCGTTGTTCGGCAAAGGTTGGGTTCTGCCATTGTCCCCAGCAGCTCCTCCATCCGTGTTGCCGAGACTCCGTCAGTGGTCATCGCCGCCTGATAGGTGCGCAAGAACTGCTGGTTCAAGTTCTGAAGCTGCTTCTTGACGAGATACGCCGCCACAAATCCGTACCCAGTCGAGGGGTTATAGAACGCCACACATTTGCGATGGTTGAACGTGAAAATGTCTGCGTACCAGGTGGAAAGCGGCGGGAGTCCCTGCTCTTGATACGGCAGGGCCCCTGGCTTGAGCCCCAACGCGAGAATGAGTTTTTGGGAACAGCAGATTTGGGATTTCATCAGGTCACCGGAAAGGGCAATTGAATTAGCCGCTCGACTGAACTCTAACGCAGAAAGGGCTCCCCCGGCGCGACAAGTAGTCGCAAAACCTACTGGATTTTCAAAACCTACTGGCCGTCGGTAAGGTCCGGCCCCAACATTCAGCTCATTCGGTTAGAATCCGAATACCAGAAGCCTTCTCCGAACTCAAAGTCATGAAAACCTGCGCCGCCCTTCTCGCCCTCGTTCCCAGCCTCGCCGCCGCCCAGTTCGCCCTCCACGATGGCGACCGAGTGGTGTTCTACGGCGATAGCATTACGGACCAGCGACTTTACACCTTTTACACGGAAGCATTCGTTCGAACCCGCTTTCCGAAGCTGAAGGTTTCGTTTGTCCATTCCGGCTGGGGTGGAGACCGAGTCACCGGCGGAGGTGGAGGAGATGTCGATACGCGACTCACACGGGATGTGTTTGCCTATCATCCCACCGTGGTGACCAGCATGCTGGCGATGAACGACGCAGGTTATCGGCCGTTTGATCAGGGCCTGTTCAATACGTTCTCGAAGGGTTACCAGCACATCGTAGACCGCCTGAAAGCAGAAGCTCCTGGCGTGCGGATCACGCTTATCATTCCGTCACCCTATGACGACGTCACCCGTCCCCCCAACTTTGAAGGCGGCTACAACAGCGTGCTTCTCAAGTACGGAGACTATTTGAAGGACCTCGCCAGCCGATCGGGTGGCTCAACCGCTGACCTCAACTCACCTGTGGTATCGATGCTGGAGAAGGCAAAATCGCTCAACCCTGATCTCGCCCAGAAGCTGATTCAAGACCGCGTCCACCCTGGCGATGCCGGTCATCTCACGATGGCAGAAGCGCTTCTGAGGGCATGGAACGCGCCCAGCCTCGTCTCCTCCGTGGAGATAAACGGCGACAAGGTGGGCGCGCTGGATGGCGCAAAGGTGACCGGGCTGGCTTCTGGAACCGGCGGATTAAGCTGGACCGAGACGGAGAGCGCCCTCCCATTTCCGCTGGACCTTGGCAACCCCGGCATCAAGCTGGTGATCGACTCTTCAGACTTCATCACAGCGCTGAATCAGGAGACGCTCAAAGTCACCGGCATCACCGGTAAATACAACCTGATCATCGACGGCAAACCGGTCCAGGCCTTCTCCGCCGACGAACTCTCCGCTGGAGTCAACCTCGCCACCCTGAACACGCCGATGAAGGCTCAGGCCTTCCGAGTAACGGCGCTGGTAAGAGAGCGGGAAGAAGCCCACAACCAAATGTGGCGCACCTACATGACTGGCTGGGGATTCGGCAACGAAAAAGCCGCCGCGCGTCAAAAGTCCGACGTGATGAAGTCCCTGGACCGCTACGCAGAGGCTCTGGAAGCAGAGGTGATCAGAGCCGCACAACCCGTCCCCCACAAATACCAACTGGTGCCCGTGGCAGGCTAATCAGAGCATAGTCAGGTGTCGAATGAACACGCGCCCCTGGCACCGAGGTGGTGGGAGCCAATCCGTATCGCCTTGCCCTGAGAAAGGGAGGAAAAGGTCCGTACACGCCGATCACAATCGTGACCCTAGACCCCAATCCCGCAGGGATTGCCTGATCCAGCGAAGGGTTGTCGCTTCAGCGACTACCCTGGAACACGGGCCGTGAGACGCCAAAAAGTCCACGGGACGCACCGCGTGACCGAATCGAACCGAAACATTAGCCTCCATAATCCGGCTAAGATGCTCCCCCTCATCGCGCTTTCCGCAATGGCGCACCAAAGCGAAGATTGGACTTCCAAAATCAAAGATCCGGAGGTCCGTGCCGGCTTTGCGGCGGCGGTTAGCCTGAACATGCTCCCGTCCGCTGATGAAAAGGCCTACCCGGGCCACTTTTACATCAATGCCGACGGCGGCGGGTACGGCAGCGACACAACATGGCCGGGATTGGACTCCTGGCAAATGGCGGGCGCGTACCTGCTCCTGGGCAAAACGAGGATTGTGACGGACTACTTCGACTTCGTCCGCGCCTCGCAGCGGAAAGACGGAAACATCCCCTTCGCCATCTTCTCCGGCGACACTCGGCCCGGCAGCACCTATCTGAGAGGCATGAAGTGGCCCGACGATCAGTTCACCTACAAACCACCGGTGCTCGAGGGCCTTCCCGAATCCAGCCGACAGACCCGCCAATGGGTGGGCCTGTTCCGACATTGGGAAATCGAGTCGAACCCGCTGGGCACGCTTGGGCCAATCTGCTATCTGATGACGGCGAAGGAGATTTACCAAGCGACGAAGGACAGAGGCTGGCTGAAGGACCACCTGCCTTCGGTGGAAAGGTGCGCCGAATACCTGCAGACCCAAATCTCGGGCAACGGCCTGCTGAGCGGTTCTGGGTTCTATACCGAGCTTCCTCCCAGAATTGGCTGGGACGGCGTGACCCAGTGCTATGCCGTGAACGGCTTTCGGGACGTCGCCGAATTGGAACGAGCCACCGGTAGAACCCAGGTGGCTCGTCAGTGGGAAGGCAGGCAAACGCTCTCGCCAAAAGCTTCGGCAAGGCCTTCTGGATGGGCGACCATTTCGCCGAGTACATCCACCCCACCCACGGCCCCGTCGACATTCATGGACTCTCCGACACAAATTGGGCCGCCATCGCGTTCGGTCTGGCAACTCGGTCCCAAACCAAAACCCTCTGGCCAAAGCTTCGTGCCGACAAGGCTTTCTGGTGGGGAAGCGTGCCAACCCTGCCCGTCACTAAGCCATTCGCGTACGAGCCATGGGAAAACGAGAACGTCCCGTTTGAAACCTCCCCCAAGACCAACGACGTCGCCTCCATGGGCCGCTGCTGGTACCTGGAAGCACTTGCCTGTGGGCGAATGGGCGATACCGCCCGGCTGGTGGAGGGTGCCCGCCTAGTGAGCAAAGCCGCCAAAGACGGATTCTGGCGAGAGCGATATCACCCTCAGCCTGACGGGACTACCAACCCGGATGGAAGCAACAAGTACTGCGAATACGCGGCAGTCCTGGTGAGAGTGGTGCTTGAGAACAAGGGTGCATTCCTCAGGGGCTGATCGTTAGGACTGCTTCGGACGTGAACAGCCGCTCCGTGCGGTTCCCATGGCATGAACGTACACAGCAACACGGATCGACCTTTCTAGCGAACCCCTGAAATAGTAAGGGCCGAACGATGAAACAATCGAGAGGCTGGAGTGAACCCGTGGCTTTTTGCGAGTCATGACTAGTAGCATTCAGGCGGCCGCCCAAGATTGCTGGAGGTTGGCCGACACACTGGAGTGACAAATGGTTCTATTGACAGCCGCAATTCTGAGTGCGACGATTCTGAAGGGCAGTGAGGATGCCTACCTCAACGGCCCCGTCTTCACGGAGCTCAAACGCTTCGTTGGTGGCACATGGAAGGGAACCTTTCCAAACGGTTTGGAGATCACCCATCACTTCGTCTTCGCCGCCGGAGGGACGGTGATCCGGGGTGAAGGCACCGTGACAAAGGACGGCAAGCCCGTGCTTTACATGCACCCAAACATGGGCTGGGACCCCGTCAAGAAAGCCGTGTCCTACCTGGACATGCACAACGGCGACACCATCTACCTGGGCACCGTGAAGCTGGACAATGGGTGGATGACATACAACTTCGTCGACGCCCTCAAACCCAAAACCCAATACAAAGCCCGTCAAAGGTTCACCGGCCCCGACACCTACGAGATGGAACTGGGAGCGGCATCAATCGTGACGATGAAGCGAACGCCAGATTCCCACACCTAAACATCGTCTCTAATGGGCACGATTGACGCCGTCCCCAGGGGCTAGACGGCTGGCGGTTACCTCGATTGTTGTTGTTGCAGGCCTTAGGTTGGTAGCTTTGGCACGCAGGAGCAGTCTCCCCGTCCCACGTCGCCGACTTTGGAGAATGACTTGCGCGAGTCCATTGAACAATCTGCGCCGATTTCCCTTTTCCGGCTCGTGACTGGTTGGGTCACCATTTCCCACACCAATGATGGTGCCGGGCCCTTCAATCTCAAACTCAACCTCTACGTTGGTCGTAGGTACGGGCCGTCCTTCCGCGTCGATGGCCTCCACAGTGATCGGCTGGGCGTCCGCTCCGTCTCCACCGAGGTTCGGCCGGTCTGCGGTCAGGCGAAGGGCTACGGGTTCGCCTGTCGTCTCCACCGCGAATCGCACTACCTCCACGCCCTTTTTCTTTCCGACCGCCATCAGGCGACCGGGAGCGTACTTCACCTGCCACTCCACCATCCTGACTGGGTCGACTGGCTTCTCGCCGATGAGCTTGTCGTTCAGATACAGCGCTACGGTATCCGTGTTGCTGAGCGCCATGACCCGAATGACCTCCCCCTCCTTGCCTGCCCAGTTCCAGTGCGGCACCAGCGTCAGCACGGGGCGGTCATGCACCCAGAGTGCCTGTCGTATGAAGAAGGCAGTTTTTGGAAAGCCGCACAGGTCCATACAGCCGAAGTAAGAGCTTACGGCGGGCCAGGCAAAAGGAGACGGCTCACCTCGGTAGTCAAAGCCAGTCCAGATAAATCCACCACCAAAGGACGACTCATGAGCGATCGCTGCCCAATCCGCCCGATTTTCTGATGTCCAGCCAGGAAACTTATCGTCATACGAGGCGAGCGCGAGTTTGCCCCAGTCCGTTGCAAACGCGCCCCGAGTCATCACTTGAGAAGTGTCTTCCGTGCTGATAATCGGTTTGTCCGGATAGGCGGCGCGAATCGCTTTGTATAGGTCTACCTGGTAGTTGATTCCGACGACATCCAATTCTGTTGCCGCGTTGTGCATGTTTGGCTGGCTACCGGCAAGTTGCCCGCCATTCTGTGCGCCTGTCACAGGTCGGGTCCTGTCGAGACTTTTGACCACTCCCATCATGCGTCGCACCATCTGTTGGCCCTGTTCGGTTCCCTGCAGCGCGTTCTCCTCGTTGAACAGCGACCAAAGAATGACACTAGGATGGTTGCGATCCCGGCGTACCAGCCACTCCAAATCGCCGAGGACCTCGGCGGAGGTGTTGAAATGCCGGTTCTCGTCCATAACGAGGATCCCCATCTGGTCGCAATAATCAAGCAGTTCCTTAGAGGGGGGATTGTGGGCGCACCGGTAGGCGTTCGCGCCCATCTGCTTTAGCTTGCGCAATCGAAATTCCAGAAGCGAATCTGGCATTGCTACGCCCACGCCTGCATGGTCCTGATGGCAGCACGCGCCTTGTAGCTCAACGCGACGGTCGTTTAGAAGGAAGCCATTCTTGGCATCGAAACGGATGGTTCGAAAGCCACATTTCGTCGATGTTGAATCCGATTTTCCGCCGCCTGAGACCTTCGTGAATACGGTGTAGAGGTTTGGATGCTGTATGGACCAAAGCTGCGGTGAAGCAACGGACAGCGAGAGCTTGGCGGCAACTCGCTGCCACGCTTCGATCATCGTGCGAGACGAGCCATGTGCGACGATTCTTCCCTGTGGGTCGGACAGTGCGACTTCGACCAGCGCATTTGACGTCGAACTCTCCGCGTTTTCGATGAGTGCCTCAACTGGGATCTTCCAGAGGCCACCCGCACTCCTGACGGGGTTTGCATAAACACCGTCCGTGACGATGTGAAGTGGGCTGCGCTCGACGAGCCAGGTGTGGCGATAAATTCCGCCGCCTTCATACCACCACCCCTCCATTGCTTCTGCATCGACTCGCACAGCCAGGGTGTTGAGAGTGTCGCCGTACTGCGCCATCGAACTGATGTCAATCGAAAAGGATCGGTACCCGTTTTGGCTCTGATAGACCGGCGACCCGTTGAACCAGACCGAACAGTGCGTTGAAACACCATCAAGCTGAACCTCAAGATGCCTGCCGCGTGCCGTCGGGTCGAGTCTGAATTGCCGACGATACCAAGCGATTCCGCGAGGACGGTAGCCCTGATTTCGGACTGCGTTTGGATCGAACGGCTGCTCGACAACCCAGTCGTGAGGAAGATCCAGAACCCGCCACGATGCGTCATCGTAGGCAGGTGATGCTGCACCCCATGCCCCTCCGCCCTTCCCGCCACCCTGGGCTTCATCGCCGTTCGGCCTGAAAGTGGTAGGAGCAATGTCTCCAAGGTGGAAACGCCATCCTTGGTCGAGCGAAAGAACCTCCCGACCCCTGCTGATTTCGGGCCCTGGCGCCGCGAACCCTAGGGTGACCATTCCGATCGAAGTCACCAACCACCGAATCAGCGCCTCAGTCCGAAAAAAGCTTGACACGTTTGCAGGTGTACCAGATGAGCCAGACGGAACTCCTCGGGGCGGGCCGTTCCTGAGCCTTCCTTGCCTAGCCTCGCCCCAACACAAAGACAACCTCGGCATCCCGATCCACCACAACGTCCTTCGTGTACTCAGTGGTGTCCGCCGTAAACTCGTCCACGATCTCGCCGCCGCCTCGATTCACGTCCGCTAGCTGCATCGACGCATAGCGCCGGACCTGGTACTTGGCTCCCTTGATCAGGTTCGAAGCCGCCATCCGCAGCTTGCATCGCTTCTCATAGAACTTCGCCGGGTCAGTCGGATAGAGGCGGAGCCGGTGGTTGGCCAGCAGGTCCGGTGCGGGAACCGCCAGCGCCTGGAAGGGGTCGGCAAGCGAGATTCCGCCCGCCTTCGTGTGGAGCTTGGCCCATGTAAAGACGTCGCCCTTCATCGCCCAAGTGGTGTTGATGGTCAGGGAAGTCTCGTCGCACTTCGCCGCCACGCAGAAATGGGGACCGCCGCTGCCGTTCGAGTAGACATTCACGCCCATCAGGACCGGGACCCCATCCGCCAGATAGCTCTTCACCTTCCGGATGTACGCGTCCGTGTCGCCGGTTGAGAAGTCCTCCCACTTGAAGCCCAGGCTCTGCATTGCCGGCCCAAGGTTGTTGCTCCAAAGGTCGGGATGCTCCGGATGCCCGGCGGCGTTGATCATCTTCTGCGGGATGTACGCGCCGTAGTACATAAAGATCATCTGCAGCGCCGCCTCCCCGCACCACCCCTCGGGTGGGCAGCCAGGCATCTGAGCCACCGCCGGAATCTCAAATCGCTGGTTAGAAGGTGTCGCCCGAATCTGCGCCTGGCAGACCGAAGCAAGCGCTAAAGCAGAAAACAGGATCGACCGAAGCGGTCGTGAGAAGTTCACATCAATCATTTTACGTTCGTTGAACGAGTAACCAGTTGTTCAGCGGAGACGAGGTAGAGGGACTCGGGCGACATCGGCGACTCGCTGACCTGGGAATCATCAGTGCCTTTACCTGTGATCGAGATATCCTTGCGCAAGCAACTCTCCCAATTGAACGATGCCCTTGGTATTGATCACGAGTTTGTCTTGCTGAGGCGCAAGGCTGAACGCATTTAAGAGGATGAATCCTGGATCGGCGTCGGCAAAGGCGGCGAGACTGGAAGTGACGTCAATGCTCTTCAGCCCGTCCTCATCGGGTGGCAACTGTTGACTGGCGTACCACTTCAGGGTAGGCAGGGCTAAATCCATACGACTTTTTGCGACCATGGATTGGAGCCATTTCCTCGCGTTGCTGCGATAGGGCCCAAACGCCATGTCGTTCTCCCCAACGTGATAGAAGATGCCGGCCAGTTCCACCGGATGCCCGTTTGCCTGAAGTTCCTTGATGGATGATTGAATGAAGGCGATGAATTTCGAATACACGTTTCGATCCGTCGCCACTGTTCCCTGAGGTGTCCAATCGTTTATCTGCGAACCGCTGTCTGTGAATTTGGCGATCGCAATGTTGCCGGAGACCTTGTCGTGCAGCATCTTTCCGAAGCTAAGTTCAGGGCCAAAGGTGTCGTAGAACCCTGCCGGGCTCAGAGGCACCCATCCATTGGAGGATTTATAGCCGCCACCGATGCTGAACTTATAGGCGATTTTGGCATTCGCCTTTGCCAAGACTTCCTTTCCGGGCAGTCCCTTGAGCTCGTCTGTAAAGGCGCGCTCGCCCTCCATGTTGCGATGTCCAGCTAGGATGAAAAGCTTGACTGGGCTTCCTTTGGGATAGGGCAATTCTCTCAGGGATTGTGAGCTGGCTCGCTTCTTTCCAATCGTCCGCAAGTAGGCGTCGGCGTAGTTCACGCCATGCTCAAGCTGACCCAAGGTGCCGTAGTGGTAATGCAGACCTGCCCCTCCGCCAATTTCGACAGCATCGTGTGAAGTCGGTATGTATTCTGCGTACCGGTCAGATTCGGTGACGGCTTTCTGCCCCAAATGGATGGCATACATGTTCTCTCGGTTGTCCATTCCCCAAACCGTCTTGGAACAAAGCTCGCCAATATAGAATTTCAGATGCGGTGTCTTTAGGTCACGTCGCCAACTGGCTAGGAAGTTCTTCAGGTTCTTTCCGTAGTTGGGCCTGAATTCTTTGTCGAACATATCGTTCTCGCCCTGATGCCACATGAAACCTTCGATCCGGTATGGAATTTTCCGTCGATCGAGTTCCGCCAGGGATGATTGAACCAGCTGCAATGCCAATGGGTACAGCTTAAAGCCACCCGGATGGTCGGGATTCCAATCTGCGCCCAGGTTCGTTCCTCCTGCGGCACATTTAATGATGGCGATGGGAGCCTTCGTCTCTTGCGAAACTCTTCGGGCAAAACTGAGCTCCGGGCCCACCACGTTGTCCACCGGCTGTAAGGGAACCCAGCCGTTTGAGGTCAGCTTGTCCTCGCGCCCGATGTTGTAGCAATACATCACCTTGTCCTGAGGCGCATCGAGGCCCACGAATGGCGGAAAGAGTTTAATATCCTGAACTTTAGAATCCGAGCCGACCATGTTTGACTGTCCGGCAAAGATGAAAACGCGCAGGGTCTTCTGTTCGTTGGATTTCGTTGCTTCAGTGCCGTGGGCTAGCACTGAAGCCATTAAGAGGGTGAAGACGGGCAGGAGGGAGTATTTCATGGTCAATGAGAGGGCTTACTTTATCCATATCGCCGTCCCGGCTTCCCACTTGTTGTCGGTGATCTGGCGCAGGCCGGAGCCGTCGGGGCGGATGATGAAGAGTTGGCCGTAGGGCTGGGGAGATTCGGAGAGGGCGTGCTCGTCTTTGAATCCCATCCGCGCGCTGGAGAAGATGAGCCAGTCTCCATCCGGCGACCAGGAGCAGTGGGAGTCGCCCGATTTGTCGGTCAGGCGGTGCAGGCCAGTGCCATCCGGCCGGATCAGGAACAGCTTAAAGTCCTCGTCGCTGTCGCGATCACTCGAAAAGGCGATCCAATCCCCTTTCGGAGACCACTGCGGAAACGTGTCTCGTTGGGCGCCGGGCACGGTCAGATTTCGTCGCTGGCCCGATTCAAGATTCCAAACGACCAAGTGGGCATCCTGCGAGTACACGATGTTCTTCCCGTCCGGAGACCAGGTTGGAAAGCCGCTGTTGGTGTTCGCAACGCCACTGTATTGGACGTTTGTCCCGTCCGCATTCATGATGCCGATCTGGCCGATGGGGTGCCCTGAGGGGCGAAAGTACATCCCCAGAGAGAACGCGATCTTTTTTCCATCCGGGGAAGCCACCGGCGACAGCAGCAGGCTATCGGTTGAAGACAAGATTTCCTTGCGATCGGAGCCGTCGGGCTTCATGGAAACCAAACTCTGCATATTGGACGAGACCACCATCCGCCCACCGTTGGGCATCGGAGTTGGAAAAAATCCTCCGCTGGCAAGCCTGGTCAGCTGAAATGCGGGATGCATGGAGAAACCGGGCTGTAGCTCAAATTTGTCCGCCCATGAGACCTTGGCGTAGACCACGGTCTTTCCGTCGGGAGCCCAAGACGGCGAGCGGATGTCTCCCAATCCGCCTTTTGTGATCACGGCATCCTTCACACGGCACAGGGCCGTGGAACCCTTTGGATCAGAATCCAGGAACGCGATGCTGCCGTCGGCGAGAGGCTGTGGCCAGCGACGTACCCCGTCCCCGGTCGTGACCTGGGCGAACGTTCCGTCTGCAGCGTCGACCGAGACGATCTGGGTTGCGCCCTTGGTTGCGTTAGCGCCAGAAGCGAACACCGCGCCGATTTCCGAGGTTTCGTAATAGAAGATTCGCTTGCCATCTGGCGACCACTGGGGTGAACCTGCAACCCCTCTGCCCCGGGTGATCCGGCGAAGCCCTGACCCATCCGGGCGGACGATGTAGACGCTGAGCGACTGAGTCTTCTCCCACCGCCCCGGCATGTGTCCGGCGAAGCGTCCGCCGTCGGAACTGAACGCCAGCCACTTGCCATCCGGCGACCAGGCGGGATGAAAGCCGCTGCCCGGCTGGTTGCTCAGAAGGCGCGATCGGCGCGTCTTCATGTCCATCAGCCAGACATGGGCAAGGCCCAATTTACGAGAGGAGACGAACGCGAGAGTCTCCCCATTGGGAGAGAGCGCAGCCTGATCGTCAAACGCGGGATCATCGGTCAGCCGATCCAGCCCCGTTCCGTCGGGATGCACGCGGTAGATGTCGGCGGAACCGTTCCGCTCGGACGTGAAAATAACCCATTTACCGTCCTTGGAAAGGGAAGGGGAATAGTCCAGCCCCGTCAACGGCAATAGGGGTCTCTCTTGTGTCCCGTCTCCATTGGCGATAAAAATTTGGGAGTGGGACGGACTGGCGTCGACGCTGTACCAGATGGTGTGCTTCGGCGGATTGGAAGCAACCGGAGTTGCTGCCTGGGTAATGGCTAGGAGCAGGAAGGAAATAAACATAAACTTGCAAAGTGCTTTCGGCTGAGAAGCACCGCGCCATCTTATCACGCGGGCAGAGAAAGCGGATTTCCTGGCACTTGCCAGGTTGCAACAGCGGAAAGACAGTTCGTGTTAGACTCCGCTTCTTATGTGCGGCATCGTTGGCGCGCTGGGATCACCCGGCAGTGTGGATTCGGGTTCTTTGAGCGCGGCGGTGCGCTCCCTTACTCACAGGGGGCCCGACAATCAAAGTGTTTGGGTTTCACAGAACCACCAAATGGGTCTCGGGCACAGCCGTCTGTCGATCCTCGACTTAGGCGGAGGGGATCAGCCTATCGCCAATGAAGACGAAACCATTCGCGTGGTGGTCAACGGTGAGTTCTATGACTTTGAGCGCATCCGGTCAGACCTGGAAGCTCGAGGACACGTCTTTCGCACCCACTCCGATAGCGAACTACTCATCCACCTTTATGAGGAATACGGCGTTCATTGCCTAGAGCACTTAAGGGGCGAGTTTGCCTTTTTGCTATGGGATGAGCCGCATCGGAGGCTGTTCGCGGCAAGAGACCGATTCGGAATCAAGCCGCTTTACTTTTCAACGCATCAAGGCACCACTTACTTCGCCTCGGAAGTGAAGGGGCTGTTTGCGGCCGGAGTTCCTGCTGCTTGGGACCGGGACGCGCTGCTTGCCGGAAACATCGCGCCACCCAACGGGTCCCTCTATGCCGGGGTGCGACAGGTGCCGCCGGCTCACTATCTGCTGGCAAGTGGGGGGCACATGGACTTTCATCCTTATTGGGATGTGCATTTCCCAATGGCGGGTCAGGAGCATGATGCCGAAACCACGGAACATGTAGAAGAGCTGCGGGAGACTCTTTATAGCGCGGTAAAGCTGCGCCTCCGCGCGGATGTGCCGGTGGCATGCTATTTGAGCGGCGGTTTGGATTCCTGCGCGATTCTGGGCATCGCTTCGACATATGCTTCTAAACCCCTCCGCGCGTACACGCTCGCCTTTGACCATGCGGACTACGACGAGCGAAAGACGGCCGAAGCTCAGGCGAAACTGTCCGGCGCCGAATTCTTCCCGATCGACATTCGATCAGACGACATGGCGGATCATTTTGGAGATGCCCTCTTTCATGCCGAGCGCCCCTTCGTCAACGCCCACTGCGTCGCCAAATACCTGCTGAGTCGGGCGGTTCGGGACGACGAAACGAGGGTTGTTCTTACCGGAGAGGGCTCGGACGAGGTTTTCGCTGGATACGCCCACTTTCGCAAGGACTTGATGGGGCATCTCGCGAGAAGCCTTAGCCCGGACGACTCGCGGGGGACTCTTGGCGACCTGGAGGCTTCAAATCGCGTTTCGCAGGGCCTCCTGCTTGGGGACAGCGGAGATCCACACATGGAGGGTA
Source organism: uncultured Armatimonadota bacterium (assembly GCA_903927025.1). Lineage (GTDB taxonomy): Bacteria > Armatimonadota > Fimbriimonadia > Fimbriimonadales > Fimbriimonadaceae > Fimbriimonas. The sequence goes on along the minus strand of CAIYLG010000002.1, from coordinate 60,311 downwards.
TCAGCGCCAGACTCGGCTACAGCCCCGCCTTTATGGAGCCCTTTGCTCAGAGCCGTACGGCGAACCTCAATCTGCTGAGCGAAGAATCGCTTCAAGCGATACAAAATCAAGATCCGTTCTGCCAATTCCTCGATCATTTGAACGTTTCGGGAAAGGTTGCAGGACGCCACCCAGTCAACCAGTCGCTCTATTTATGGGGCAGGTCCCTGCTTCCCAACTACATCATCAGCAACTTGGGTGACCGCATGGAGATGGCCCATTCGGTTGAAGGAAGGGTGCCGTTCTTAGACCACAAGGTTGTGGAATGCGCGGCCAAGATGCCGGTTGAAATGAAGATCAACGGCATGACGGAAAAGTATGTGCTTCGCGAAGCGACACGATCCGTGGTGACCGAAGAGGTGTATCGTCGCCAAAAGCACCCGTTCCTAGCCCCGCCGTCGACGCTTCAAACCGACGGCCGGCTCTACACCTTGGTACAGGACACGCTGCGCGGTCCCGGCGTCGACGCGATCGGAATCTATGATCGCAAGAAAGTCATCGCGATGCTCGATGCGCTTCCGGACATGGACGACGCCTCAAGAACCCGATTCGACCCCGCCCTGATGACCATGCTGAGCTACTGTCTCCTGCAAGACCGGTTCTCACTTTGAGCGACTCGTCGCTTGAGGAATGACTCCGATACCGTCTAAGCGAGAGCATGGGCGAAACGCGAATTTCGAAGCTGATTCGGCCAGAAAGCACACCGCTCAGATTCAAATTCGTGGCGGCCTCGGAGGGACTCGACCCCCGGCGCCCTCCTTAGGACGAAGGGCGTCATGAAGTGCATGCGTCTACAAAATTAGAACCAATTTAGTAGACGTAACTGTACTGAATTGAAGTAATGAGCTACGAAGAACTCCTACAGGCTACCACTAGACTAACATCGATGGAGGGGTCATCCCGTTCCGTGATCTACCGCTCTAATCCATGCCTATCGCTTTGCGTAGCGCCCCCAGCGCTGCTGCATGCCGCTCTTGCGGCATCTTCTCCAAGTTTATCATCTTCCATCGGACGGCAGGCAGCTTATCTGTATCCGTAAATCCGAGCAACTCCCACTCGGGCGCTTTGGATTTGAACGACAACAGGAACCGCCTCTCTTCGTCGGTCAGGTCTGTGTGAATCCGGCGAATAAGCTGTTCGCGAGCCTCTTCCAATCAATGACGATGACCGGATGCATCGTCATTGATTGGAATTCGGACACGAAGATGGCACGGATATCTTTGCGGTTAGGAGCCAAGAGTTCCGCCATTTGACGGTTATGGCTGATGAGATAGACCAGGAATGTACGGCGAATGTCGTCTGTGAGCCCTTCGTTTTCGAGAAGGAGCTTGATGTCGAAAAGGTCGCGCGGGTGCTGACGATCCAGCGCAGCGCAAATCTTGCCGGCGTAGAGGTCGGGCAACGCCAAGACAGGTACCTCGGCGTAACCGAATTCCTCTTCGACAGCTGGCCTGACAGTGAGGGTAACCGGTTCGTGAACGCTGCCGCGCAGAACTGGAGACAACTCAATCTTGACGTTGACGCCATTCGCCTCGACAAATAGGCGCAACGAGTCCTTGGCTTTAGTCCAAGTCACCTTGCTTCCGGGAATTTCTGTGCCGATCGCGTCATCAATCCGCTGCAAGGCAGCCTGCACATTGGCAAGGGTTGTATCTCGATCTTCGACTGGGAGATAGACCAGGTCGATGTCAACGGATAGGCGCGGCATGTCTCGCACGAACAAGTTGAGAGCCGTGCCACCCTTCAGGGCAAAGCACGTCTCGCGACCTATGATCGGTAACAGCCGGATGAGAAGCTGCACCTGCCGGTAGTATGGGCCGCTGCTATCCATTGGGTTCAACCGCCATCTCTGGTGGAACGGTTACAAGATATTTGCGGTCGAGTTTGCCGCCCCTGGCGATGACGCGCTTGCCCGATCCAAGGGTGCCACCTTCTAAGCTGAACCTGTGAAGATCGAGCCTCTTGAGCCAGGGGCTTTGGTTGCGCTCGGCAAGCCAAAGGAACAGGCGCTTCACCTTGACGTTCTTGCAGTGCTCAAGGATATGGGTGAGCTTTTGCGGGGACAGATTGGGCAGTCCTTGAAGCAAGTTGTCGGCGTGCTCGAATGAGACTGAGATGGGAACGTCCATCAGCAACTCAAGCATAGCGAGTTCAGGCGACGAAATGTTCAGAGAACATTTTTCATTGCCGAAAGGCATAACCTGAGCGCGCCACCGCGAATTCTCGAATCCGGAGTCGTCCTCACGTGAGTCGAATTCTAAGGGCCTATGACGTTCGAAGCTGGTCTCGGGCAGAAGGTGATTGACCCACCCTGGCAGATGGGAACGTCCGTACAGATGAACGACCGACTGCGGTCCCATTGAAAGGTAGTGGTTGAACCCTTGCAGTTCGAGGGCGGTGAGTCCGCCTGGAGTCAGATCGGCTCCCATACGTTGCAGGGAGCAGGCGACGCCCTTCCAGGTTAGCTCAGCCTCTGGCCTCTTGAACACGCCACGTGTCACAGCGACGATCTGACCGCTCTTTAGCCAGTTATCGACGGTATGGCGTTGAACGCCCTTGCCCATCAGCCACGACTTGGCGGCAACGAGGCCGGGCGGCAAGAGGGCTCCTGGCTGTTGATGGGCTTGTCTCATGGTTTACTTATACCGTTGAATTGCGGCGAAAAACGCCGCAATTCGTGCGATTTGTAAACCTTCGGGTCCAGGTTGGTTTATCAAACTGAAATTCTGCGGCGATAAACGCCGCAAAGGCCGAAGATTGATAAACCGCAAGACTAGGCCTGCCAAAGTAACTTGTGGCAAGCTGGAAGCAGCTACCGAAAAGGGTCAGGTGGATGACATCCTGGGAAAACATGATGGAATCTCTCGCCCGGCCCTCAGCAAGATCCTGACCGATTTCTTGCAAGACGTCAAACAAGCCGACCGTTTCAAATGTGTCCTTGCTAAAGACCGATGGATCTGCTCCGGACGATTATATTGCACAGATTCGATCTCAGCTACCGGCCACATAAGAAAAGTGTGTGGCTCCCCACCCGTCTAATATATTCTTGAGAAGGGGTGACAGTAGGTCTCCTAATGCTAAATGGCGGAATCCGAATCGTACTAGCCAGCTACTCTCCCTACGGTAACTCATCTATGCCGCATGAATCCAATCCATCACATCGATTTCAGGAAATTCCCAATTGGACTCCGTGGGAGCAAAATTTACTGAGCCAGATTGAATCCGCGTGGACCGCATTACAAATCGAGAGCACTGAGCTACAAAGTGCTCAGTCCTCGGAGTCAGGAGCGGATTGGGGATACGGACCTGAGGCTACGACGTTCCTGGATGCGCTTGAGAACCTGTTTGAGGAAATTGACGAGAAGCGACGCACTGCCAGCATCGAATGGTCGAAGTCTTTTCTGACGCAATCTCTTGCAGACTTCGAATCCATCCACTCTATGCAGAAAGCGAATATTTGGGGAGTCCTTACTTACCTCCGAGCAACGACACGCTTTTCGAGATTTCCGGACAACAACGATGGAGGATGGTTTGCGAGCCATTTCGTCGCAGGTGGCGTTGCAAGGGCAATGGAGAGGCTCCGCGAATTGGTGCCGATGGCAAATGACAAAATTGCACAGGTGCTTACAGTAAACGAGGCTTACTGTGTCTCCTTAGAAAACCGCATGCCGGTTATAAGAAGCGATTGGATCAATGAGCCTATGGGCCCTGCGTTCGCAGAGTTTTCTTTGGATATCCGCTTATCTTCAGAAGCGATGAATGTGGTTCGATTAGGGCTAATCCCTAACCAGATGGAGGATAAATGGTTTCTGTTTTTCGAGGAGCCAGTACTCCATTTCCACCGCAGCTGGACAGGCTTTGAGGCATTCACCATGAGAATTGAAGACAGTCCAGAGGGGTATCGCATCAAAGGCATAAAGGTGAGCCAATGTCCCGAATCGGTCACTTTTGAAAGTGCCAAGGAAGGAGCTGAGCTAGCATTAACGACTCTTTGCGTCTGTTTGCTCGGAAAGGAACTGCCGCCTAACGGTCCCTGTGATGTGATTCACCAATGGCATTCATTTGGCCAGCAAGCAATTGGATACGGCCCATTGCCTGGCAAGCTCCCAAGCCATATGTGTTAGATGTGAGTACCAGACAGCCTAAGATTTTTGAGAGGCTAAAAATTGATCGCTTCAACAGAAGTGGCAACCGGAGTGCAACAGCAGCCGAGAGGGGCAGCAAAGTAGTTGGCGGTAAAGACCCTGCCTGCCGCGACTTCGCCAAGAACCTATCAGAGATTGAGCCTTTTCGAAAGGGGACAGGTCAGCCTGACCTCGATCGTAAGCTCCCCCATCACTGCTCGGTGCCAGGTGGGCTTTGGATAGCAGCGTGGAAATCGCGGTGGCTTGCTCCGAGTGCCGCATTGTCATCTCTGGTGGACTCCAAGGTCTTTCAATTGCGTGCCACCGCGGTATGAATCACAGCCCAGACCTTGTGAAGTGCGTGTGCGTAATCCTTATCCGGTAGAGCATCACACTTGCCCTTGAAGTTCGGATAGTCGATCGCCATGGCCTGCGCAGCGAGAAGCAGAGAAAACGTCTCGGAAGAAAGCTCTATCCGGTATTCGTAGTCTGCCGAAGGCATCTGGCAGATCTCGCTTCCAGTCCACGGACCACAAGAGGCGAGGAAGGCCGCCAAGTGCTCCCTACGCCTTGCCCTCACCAGCGTTACGCCAGGCTTGTCCCGGTGGGCGACTGCACTGATCATGCCCTTTTCCGAAAAGATCCACATGAATCAGCATGGCAGGATTTGGATTCAACCCATGTGGTACACCACCTCCCATACTGGCTAGATGAAGCTGACCTCCCATGAGTCTCAGAACATCTCTCTTGCGACTTGGAACATTCAAAGTGGAGGAGGCAAAAGAATCCCCCAGATTGCAGATCGACTGCGCACGCTGGCTCCCGACTGCCTTTTGATCTCTGAATACAGGTCTGTTCCAGGAATCAAGCTTCGTGAGGCATTGGCCGTCGATGAAACCATCGTTCTACAGGATTCACTTCCGCCGCCAAAACAAAATGGCCTTCTTTTCAGTAGTCCGCACAGGTTCCAAGTTCTGACCGACCAGGGTGCGACTCCAAAGAGCAGTCATCGCTGGCTACCAGCAATTTTTCCGACTCTTGGCTTACAGGTACTAGGCGTACATGTTCCGAATCAAGGGGAGCATTGGGATAAGGATGATTTTTGGCACCACCTCTTGCTGTTTGCAGCGGAACATTCCGGAAGCCGGGTAGCAATTCTTGGAGATTTCAACACGGGGTTGAGTGAGGACACCGAAGGTACCCCTTTCTACCTAGAGCACTGTTTCCAGATGCTATTGGATCTGGGTTGGGTCGATTGCTGGCGTCGATGCAATGAAAAAACCCGAGAGTACTCGTGGTTGAGTCGACAAAAGAAGAACGGCTTCCGCTTGGATCACTGTTTCTTGTCCCCACCACTTTCGCCTTGCCTCGCGTCGGCGCATTTTGATCACGATGTCCGGAGCCACGGTCTATCTGATCACTCTCTGCTTGTGGTTGAGCTGAATCTGGAGCAACGTTAGGGTTCCATGCGCTCTGGCTAAGAGTCCCCAAAAGGCTTTTCGTGTGCTAGTTTGGCTCGAAAAAATGCTTTCAACCAGCGCAAAAACAACAGGATTGCCAAAAGGCTTCCGCGATCTGGAGGATATGTATAGGTGTATGCCCATAAACCTGGCGGCCTCGGAGGGACTCGAACCCCCGGCGCCCTCCTTAGGACGGAAGAAAAATAGGTTGAAAAATCCCAAATCTGAGTCTACAGGCGTCTCAATTTGTCTCCCAAAATCCAGAGGCTAAGAGAGACCGAGCCGGTATTCCAAACGACCGATTACCTTACCTGTCAATACAACCGATTCTGAGGAGTAAAGGACGATTTCAGCCTACGGCAGAAAAGCATTTCCCCGATCAAGCCTCACATAAGAGGGGGCATGTGTGTCTGTTTCCTCAAATGTTCAAGCAACGTTTCACGTTGAAAATTATGTGCTGAAAATGCTTGCGAGCCTCTTGGCGTCGCCCTGGAAGGCCGGGCCCCCATTGAATCTAGGGACCGCGAGGGCTGGCGAGAACAACGCGATCTAGTTGGAAAAGCTCAGCGCAAATTAGATTGCGACGTGACACCTTTGGGCGCATGATTTGCTTGTTGATCGTCTATCCAATTTGGGATCCAATTCGTTCCATAAAGCAGCGCCAAATTGCATATCGCTGGGCGATATCCGTAGGTGTCACTCCCGAATCCATCTGATTCGGCAATTGTCTTGTGCTTCCATTTCGCAATCTCGTCTGGTTTGCCGACCCGCAGACTTGCCATGTAGAAGTACTCAGTAGGGCAGGCACAAAAATTCCCGCCATCCGGAATGAATTTCGAAGTGCAATAGACCCACGGGTGTCCAGGATGCTTGACTTCAACCGGCGAGCTGTCTAACCATGTAATAGCCCTTAGATTAACCAAACAACATAGAGCCAGAAAGTCTTTTTCATGGCCTGGATATTCCGGCATATCTACCGTGTAGGCGGGGAAGCGGACTCCGTTTGCGAAACCCGGGCTGTAAAGTTTTTTCTCTGGAACCCACATGTTCTGCAACGCGTGTCCAACCGTTAGCCTTGATGATTCAGCAATTGATTTTCGCTTTGTGTCTCCAAGCGTAGTAAAGAGGTGCTGCGCAGAGGCGAAACCTGCGTAAGCCTCCAAATTATCTTGAAGATACGAGAGAGTTGATCGCTTGTTGTAAGGCCGTCCGTCTGGACCTTTCACTGAGGGCATGAAGTTTTGCTCTCGATCTCTTCCCCAAGTCAACCCAGAGGGCCGCATTAGATGCTGAAGGTGGTCAAATGCTTTTTGCAATGCTGCTATCTGTTTCTCAGTCAACTTGCCCTTGTGACTCACAAAGGTGTCAGCCACCCAGATGAAGCCTGCCAGTTCCGAGTCGTCCGCATCGCACAGGCGTGTCGGAGGACCTTGTGCATAACCATAACAATCGATCGTGCCATCTCCATTTTGATGTTTTTGGCACCATGTCAAATACTTCGAGACTCTATCGAGGTCAGCCTCCTTACCTCTCATAGCCCATCTTACTGCTATGAAATTGGCGAAATAGGGAACAACTTCAGATGTCGGTTCTGGGCTTTCGGATATTCCGCCGTCACTCCGAAAGCACCCATCCAGAACAGCATCATTCCTCGCAATCACCTTTGTTAACGACTGTGAGAAACAATTTGAAATGGCAAAGAACACGAGGTTTGTCGAGATCAATAATTGAAACTTGAGCATTGTTTAATCCTACACGCCCAAACATTACTAGGTTGCATCAACTCGCTTCAACCCAAAGTTCTACGAAGAAAATAGCACTCCGACGAATTTAGAATCGGGACTTCGATAAGTAGTGAAAATCCTGAACCTGCCCATCCAATAAAGATGCTTGATGCACCACAAAAGCGATCGTCCTACAGACTAACGAGAGGATACGGTTTCCCATTGCTGACCTTTCTCTTTTAATGACGCATATGCTCTTTCTGCTTCCGCCTCCGTGAGGCCACCGCTCTGTTTGGCTATACGCCAAGGCCAAATAGTACTCGCGGCAAGGTGACTTTCGAATTCAAATACAACGTAGCGGTTCACAGGTATCAACTCGGGAATCCTGGCAGTCGGGATAGAGGTCGCAATCGCGATAGATCGCTGACGATCTGGAGTTGATTCGTATTGTATGATGTGTTTTGGGTATGTGTAGCCTGGGGCTTCCTGCTCTTCCCACATTTTGCGCAAGTCATTCCGCAGCAATTTTATTGAGGGTATTCCCTGGACTGTAGCTCCATCGCGCCATCCTTCGATACGGCGTCGAGTTTCATCCCTATGATCACGGAAGTTTTTCCCTGTTAAATATGAAAAGCCTAACTTCTTAAGCACGGGTATATCATTTTCTGACAAACTATCTAGTTTGAAATTATTGAAAAGATTGATTTCATGATTACCAGCCACGGAGAAAGAAGCGTTTGGGGTGTAGATGGTGTCAAGTTTGCAATTATTGATTGCACATTGACTCTCAGCCTGGAGAAGGTCCAGTATTCCGGTTGGTACGGCGTCGAGTCGATGAGGTACACAAACGGCGATGTAAATAGAAACTGGGACAAGCCACAGATGGGATATGAATTTGCAAGCTGTAAATAGCCATGTGTGTTTTTTTCTCAGAAACCGGATCAATAAATTCCCTAAGGTAGCCAATAAAACGACGACAAATGCGAACCGAGCAACGACTAACTTTTGAGATTCCGTGTAGTTGACCACATACGTCAAGATAGACGCGAGAGCCGCGACAGACGATAGATTCGCGAGCGTTGGTACGAATTTATCAGGAAAGATGTCACCAATAAGTTCAGAAAGCTGAGTTTTCAGCGGAGTCAGCGAAGATTGCGCCATGACATTCACATTACGAGAAAAATTATCTTGGGGATGCGTTTGGAATTCTCATTCGACGAGCGAGGATTTATCGGGAGGGGTATCGGGAACGAGTCGGGAAAAACTGTCCATAGTGAAAAATGTGTACGGCGGAGTGTGGCCGGAACGCGGAATCGGGTGACTCTCAAAAACAACCCACGGGCGGAACTGGTCAGTGAGGATGATTTTGCCTTGCTGCCCAGTGTGTAAGCCGCCAAGTTTCAATCAGGCTAGACCAACGCGCTCTCGAACCCGCCGCTACCCGCCGCACTAGAGGACTATGGAGGAGTCACGTGCATTAGCCCGGGGTAGAGCCGTAGAGATACCCCGGTAAACCAAAGGGAAATCAAAAGTCCACGTCTTGCCCCAGCGAGACCCCCAGGGGGCAACTCACTACTTCAAAAACGAAACCCTAATTTCGACCGAATAGTTGAAGCGTGAAACATTGGATGCCGGGATACGTCAACCTAGCCACGGAGTGGCAATGTGCCCGGAAAGAAAACCTTTCGCGCTGAATAAACGCCGCAATAGAAAAAATGGCGGCCTCGGAGGGACTCGAACCCCCGGCGCCCTCCTTAGGACGGAGGAGAGTGTGAGTTGTCTCGAGCCAATTTGAACCTAAATCGACCCGTATGAATGCCACCAAGTGCCGCCCAACATCGATGTGTCTGCCTAAACTTTGGGCGAAAACGAGGCAGGTCCGTTTCACTGATGCCATGCGAGTGGGAGTTTAAAACTGATCGCTTCGAATTGGCAATCCATTCGGACGTGGGCAGTGTCAGGAGTTGACGAAAATGTTGCCAGTCGACATGCTCCGGTCTTAAGCGAACGTCCGAAATACTATTCCCGCCGAAACTCTCAACAACTTTTCGTCGTTAGTCCAAAACTCTACACACTCGCTGGTGAGAGCAGTTGCTAAATGGATCGCATCAGGCGTTCTCAAGCCAAACTCGGCTCTTAAGTTTGCAGCGCCGTCATAAGCCGAAGACGTAATTGAAAGGCACTCCATCTTTCCCAAGACTTCCCGGACTTCCGTTTCCGCTTCTCTGTTCTTTGCTCTAATCGGACGGATCAGGCACTCCAAGCGCACTAAATCGCTTACGCACCATGTTCGAGGTTCGATCTCCAACGTCCTCTTTGCCTGTTCATGGCGGAGGCTTCCAGGATCCAGCAAATCTAGAACGGCCGATGAATCAAGGTAGGCCTTCAATATGCATCCCAACCATCCCGCGCCTCTTGGACTTCGTCGCTAGCCCCTTTCCAAAAACCATCCAACGGGTGCGGACTGTGTGACAGTGCGCTCAAGATCGCCGGACCGTTTCCGCTGGTTTCGATCCTTGGTGTTGACTCCCTGTAGAGAAGAATGACTTCTGCCGGACCCACGGGAACGTCTGACGGCAACTTGATGGTCACCGTATGATCGGAGGCAACGTTCGCGTCAATTCTAAGTGCTTGCACTGGCGTTGACCTATTTTACAACGAAAACTCATCCAGCGAACGGATCACAGTTATCCAGTTCACGGATGTCCGACCCCAAGTGGATACCTACCAGCATAAACTCGTTGAACCGCGACCGCATGGAAGAAATCGAGTCTGAACTATCTCGCCTTGCGGCACGGAAGCGTGAGCTCGAACATGAATTGGCTCTCCTCCAGTCGCCAGCTCACGAAAATGCCAGGCAGCCGCTAACCACCATCGACTCGCAGATCGAACTTATCCTTCAGATGTTTCGCTGTCGAGAATCGGTCTATCCGAAGCTCTGGGAGAACCGCGCGAAGGGAACGAGCGGAGACTCGCCGACTTGCGAAAATGAGTGGATCAAAGGTATTTGCGGCAAGCCGCCAAATGGACGTGTCAAGTGCTCGGAATGCCCCAACCAAGCATTCCCAGCACTCGACAAAGAGGCGGCTAGGGCCCATCTAAGTGGCCAGGTTGTCCTGGAGACCTATGCCATCCGAGAGGACGACACTTGCGTTTTCCTAGCCTGCGATTTCGACGGACCGGCCTGGCAAGAAGACGCTTTGCTCTCCAAACGTTTGGCGGCCTCGGAGGGACTCGAACCCCCGGCGCCCTCCTTAGGACGGAGCTTCAAGCGAGTCAAGGAAGGCCAGTTTGAACCTAAATTGAGATATTTGGATGTAACTAAGGGCTGCCTAATATCGGTGTGTCTGCCCAAAGTTTGGGCAGATCTTGACCGATTGGGTCCCTACTTTTGATCGTGGCCCAGCCTTTTTGTTTGGAGGAGAACGATATCGGCGGCTCGTTCGACGAGGACCGCTAATCCTTCAGCAAAGCAACCAGGTCATTGGCGGTGAGAATCGATAGACCGAGTTTGCCCCACTTTTCGTCCTTGGTCAGAAAGGCGCTGCAGTTGGAGGAAATGCCGGTCGCCACGTGAATGGCGTCGGGCGATTTCAGTCCGAACTGGACACGAAGGGTGAGGGCGTCTTCGATCAATTCCAGATTGACCGGCCTGGTTTCGATAAGAGTCGATGGGGTGAGGAAGCGCCTGATACTCGATTGTCTTCTCTCATATTCATTCCGGCGGGCATGGACAAGCGTCTCTAGCACTGCGATCTCGCTCGTGACGAAAATAAGCCGACCGCCCTTCAAGGCATCGCTGATCTTCTGCTCGTTCTCGTCATCAGCCAGGGATCTCGGTGTGGTTAGGTCAAGCAAGCCATCGGCATCGAGATAGATTCGTAAAGGGGACACCTTCAATCCCACTCATCGCGGAGTTCTTGAATATGTTGGTGTGCGGCTTCCTTGCTTTCGAAGCCTTTTGTCTCGCGCATCGCCGCAAAGAATTCCTGTGGAGTGATCGGCTTCAATGGCTTTCGCTCGGCGCGAGCTTTGCGCAAGAATTCAGCCACATCAATCACTTCCTCCGGCTCAGGGAGAGAAGAAACGAGACTATTCTCCGCAGTGAACTTCTCTGGCTCCCTTTCCAGGCGGTGGAGCAGGCCAATGAGAATCTCCCTTCCCTCGGGTGTTAGGTTCTGATCCTGAATGTTAAGACTGATTCTCACGGCTTTGGCCTCTCTAACTATTATAACGTGCGTTCGCCACGGCCTTAACCAAACTCTGTCCTTGCAAGTTATCGATGCTCGCGGCCATCCGTTCTGGCCATGAACATCTTATTTAAATGTTTGCCAGTTGTCACCGGGATTGAGCCGGGCTGACACCATGGCTTGAACATGATGCCTAATTAAGCGTTTGCCTATGGAACTATTATTTCGGAGCCGCGAGGAGTCCCGTTTCCATCGAATGGAAACGGCATCGTATGAATTGCTGGTCCCGATGGTGCTCGACCCCGGCTCCCTCCGTTCGCAGGAGGGAGCCCAATATCTGCCCAAGAACAACCGAAATTACTTGCAATCTCGAATGCCAAAAGACAATCTTAGGTTCAAAAAGTGGCGACCTCGACCGGATTCGAACCGATGACGCCCTCCTTAGGACGGAGGCGCTCTATCCCCTGAGCTACGAGGCCGCGAAGGGTCTAGTGTACTTGGTTCGGGGGGCTGGGTTCAAATTGGGGTGCTGAGGGAATTCAGGAGTTTTGGAAGCTACGGGTTTCTAAGGGAATGCGGAGCCAGGGGCGCTGTTCGGTTCGCCACCCCTCCCTGGCCCTCCGCCCGCCACGGACATGGCGGTGGAGGGAACCTCGATTGGCCATCTTTGGCTTGATCTCGCGTCGTTGCTGGTTGCACTCGCATCGAGTCGAGGCTATACCACTGTTCCAAATCGCAATCTCTTTGGAACCGGTAAAACTCGGGCATGTGGATTGGGTTGTTGGTGATGGGGGCGATGATGCATCGGGAGGTGCCTCGAAACGACGGATTCGTGCTCGTCGAACGTGGGGTGGCCAAGTCCTATATAGCTCTGACCAGTAATCCCTCCAAAGATGATCGGCGGGCGGCTCAGATTTTACAGAGCTCGGTGCTGAGGCTGAGCGGAGCGCGGCTGCCTATTCGAACTTGGACCGATGAGCCACAGAAAGGCAGTGTCGCTATTTGCACCTTTGGATCCTTGGGCGGCGAGAAGGACGAGTTCTTCGTCAAGACGACCCGCGACGAGGTCAAAATCTCCGGTAGCCGGAAGGGTGCGATTTATGCGGTCGTCGACCTCCTCGAGAAGAACTTCGGGTGCAGGTATTACAGCCCCAAGGTTCAGGTGTTTCCTAAGCGAAGCAGGTTGATCTTGCCGCTTGGGGAGACAACGGACCAGCCGCGCAACAGCTTCCGAACCATCAACGGTGACTTCACGGCGGACCCGAATTGGGTCGATTGGCTGCGGCTGACGACTACCGACGAGATGTTTGGCAAGGGGTACTACGTGCACACCTTCCACCGGCTTGTGCCTCCCGAAACGTATTTTGCATCGCAGCCGGAGCTATATGCCCTCGTCGATGGCAGAAGGGTTCGAGATCAGCTTTGCCCGAGCAACCCCAAAAACGTCGAGATTGCGGTGGAGACGCTCAAGCGGGAGATGGCGGCTCAGCCGGACAAGCAGGTTTGGTCGGTGAGCCAAAACGACAACGAAACGTACTGCCACTGCCCGGACTGCATCAAGGCGATCGCGGAGGAGGGTTCGCCGTCTGGCCCCATCCTGAGATATGTCAACGCAGTGGCAAAGCACTTTCCAGACAAAACGATCTCCACCCTCGCCTACCTGTACTCCCGCCACGCACCCAAGCTCACGAAGCCACGCCCCAATGTGCAGATCATGCTGTGCACGATTGAGCTCTCCCGAACCCTGCCGATCTCCCAAGACCCAACGTCGGCCAGCTTTCGAGACGATCTCGTGAATTGGGGGCGCATCTGCACGGAGATCTATCTGTGGGACTACACCGTCAACTTTTCCCACCACATCGCGCCCTTCCCAAACCTCCCGGTGCTGGCCCCCAACCTGAAATTCTTCTATGAGAACAACGCGCGCCTGCAGTTCCAGCAGACCAACACCAGTCTCGGCCACGAGTTCTCCGAGCTGAAAAGCTACTTGATCGCAAAACTCCTGTGGAACCCGTACGCCGACGTGAAGGCGATTGAGGACGACTTCCTGACCGGCTTTTACGGCCACGCCGCCCCCTTCATCCGCACGTATATCCACACCATGGAAGCCGAGCTGGCGAAGTCCAAAAAGCGGCTGGATATTTATGAGCCGCCGACTTCGCACGAAAGCAACTTCCTCTCCGCGTCAAACGTGGCCCGATACAACAAGCTCTTTGACCAGGCCGAAGCCAGCGTCGCCGGGCACCCGGAGCTCCTGCAGCGCGTCAAGGTCGCCCGCCTCCCCCTCGACTACGCCATGATCTGCATCGGGTCTGACCAGATGTTCGGCCCACGAGGCTTTTTCGACTCCACCCATGGCAAGCCGGTGCTGCGCCCGTCCATGGCTCATGTGTTGGAGGAGTTCCACAACACCTGCACCACCAACCACGTGCGCAGTGTGAACGAGGCGAACCTCTCGCCCACGGACTTCTACACAGTGCAAAAGCGGATGCTGGACCTGCAGATCGAGGGCAATCATGCCTTCCAGAAACCGGTGACGGCCATGCCGCTGCCGTCGCCCAAATATGGCCACGGTGACCTGAAGCTTCTCACCAACGGGGTGCGAGGGGCAGACGACTTCCGCATCCAGTGGCTTGGCTGGGAAGGCGTCGACTGCGACCTGACCCTGGACCTGGGAAAGCCCACCCACGCCACCGAAGTGGCGGTGGATTCCATCTGCGTCCCCAATAGCTGGATCCTGAACCCGGCCTCGGTGTCGTGTGCGGTGTCGGTGGACGGCGTGAACTATCTCGGTATCCGCACGCTTGTCTGCGACCCCGAGCTGCGGGCCCAGCCGCTGGTGAAGACGTTCGCGTTTCGGCTCTCGGGGAAGCCGATTCGGTTCGTCCGCCTGCACGTGGAGGGGACTCACGAGCTGCCCGCCTGGCACTCGGCGGCGGGGAGCAAGTCGTGGTTTTTCTTGGATGAGCTGACGGTGAAGTAAGGGCGAAATTCCCGTTCAGAACTCGGAGCTTGTGGCGGAGACGATGATCGCGAGGACGACCGAGAGGGCGATGACGAGGGCGAAGAAGAGCGCCCAGCTCTTGAAGATGGCAAGCGACGCCAAGCTCAGCAACACCACATAGCCGATGAGCACGACATAGCCCTGCCAGGTCACTGGGTAGTAAGATGCGCCGCCTTCGCGGGCGGTGAACCACGGGTCTCGACTTTTTGGCATCCTCGAAATGAGGACGGGTGAGACGCAGGGGACGTTTCTTGGAATTGGACTGAAGTTGATCGTACGCACCCAGCGCTGAACGCGCTGACTCTCCATCCCCCGCCTTCCTCTCGGCAAGCTGTTTGCTGGTAGGCGAGCGGAAGGAAGGAGGCCCGGAGGAATCGCGGTAACCTCGGCTCATGCTATTCCCCCTTCTGTTTCTGTCGCACGCGATGACGACGCTGGAGGTTGGGGATGGGCATACGTACACCCGTGTTGAGGATGCGGTGGCGGCGGCATCACCCGGGGATGAGATTGATGTTTATCCTCGCCAGAGCGGGTACTCGGGGACGGCGGTGCGGGTCAAGACCTCGGGGCTCAAGATTATTGGGATTGGGAAAGGGGTTCGGTTGGATGGGGGGAGCTTTGAGTACTCCGGGCAGGGAAGTGTGCCTCGGGCGATCTTTCAGGTTGAGCCGAACGCGGACCACGTCGTTATCCAAAACCTTGAGCTGACGGGGGCGCACAACAAGTCTTTCAACGGGGCGGGGGTGCGGATCAATGCGGCTAAGAACTGCTCGGTGCTGGAGTGCGAGATCCACGATTGCGATATGGGCATCATGTCTGCGGGCATTGAAGGCGACCCTTATGCGGGTGAGAACCAGCTTATCGACCACTGTCACATCCACCACAACGGCAACACTGGCGACCCCGGCTACAACCACAACCTGTACCTCGGCGGCACCAGCGTCACCCTGCGCTTCTGCCAGATCGACCACAGCCTCACCGGCCACAACCTCAAAAGCCGCGCCCACTTCACCCTGGTGCAGCACTGTGAGATCTTTTCCGCTTCCAGCCGGGAGTGCGACTTTGTCGACTCATGGGACACGAAGCGGCCCGACTCGAACGTGGTTCTTCTCGGCAACGTGATCAACAAGGACCCCGACTGCACAGGCAACAAAGGGGTGATCAACTTCGGGCAGGAGTCCGGTCAGCGGGACGGCACGATCTACCTGCTGTACAACACGATCAACACGCCCTTCCACTCCGCGGTTCTGTCCCTCACCTCGGCAACCGCGAAGGCGGTCCTGGTGAACAACCTTATCGAGAACGTGAAGGAGGCCCACCCGGTGCTGGTGTCGGTCGACAGCAGCTCGTCTCTCACCGCCGTCACCGGGACCTGCAATGTGATCTCCCCCGGCTACGCCGTCACCGGAACCAAGATTGACCCCACCACGCTGTACACCGACACCCGAACCGGCCCCTCGCGGCTCCCCTATCTGCCCGTCGCCGCCCGATACACCGATGGAGACGGCGCCCGCCAACCCGCCCGTCCCACCCACCGGCATTCGAAGGAAGGCTGGGTAAAGATCAAAAACCAAGCCATCGGCGCCGGCGAGTAAAGCGAGCCGCCCTATTTCCAGGGTTTGAGGACATCCCACCACTTCGGGTCTTCGGAGCCCATGACCCAGACGTAGACGCCTCTCAGGCCGAGCTGCCTTGCGAGGTCGATTTTGGGTTTCTCGGAGATGGCGTCGCAGAACCAGGCGGTGCCTCCGTTGGGGGTGGTGAGGATGGCTTCCTGGGATGATGGGTCCCGGCTGGCTTTGTCGGCGCCGGGGAGTTTGGAGAACTGCTCCCAGTTGATGCCGTGAGCGTGGGGTGGCGACCAATCGTAGCCGTACATCGGGATGCCGAGCTCCACCTTCTTGGCGGGGATCAGGGCGAGGGTGTGGTCCATCACGCGCTTCACCCAGGCGATGTCCGCGACGGGACCAGCGGTGCCGCCCTCTTCGTGCTCATCATAAGTCATGATCCGGGCTCGGTCGACGGCTTTACCGATTCGGGCGTAATCCTCGGATTGGGACCCGCTCCACTCGCCGGGCTCACGCTCCTTGGCGTTGAGGGCGATCGTGAGGATCTTGTGGCGCTGATGAAGCTTCTCCGCGCAAGCCTCCACGAACAGGCTGAAATTCTCCTTGTCCTCCGCCTTCATGCTCTCGTAATCCAGGTCGATGCCAGCGAGGTGGTCCTTCACCGCCGCATCGGCGAGCGCCTGAGCATGGCGTTCTCGCCGGACGGGGTCATTGAGGAAGTACTCCACTCCAGCCGCCCCCAGTCCGCCGTCGCCGACCAGGCCAAACACGGCCACGCGGTGCTTGTGGGCAAAGTCGACAAAGTTCTTAAACGTCTCTTCCTTTATCCCCTGGACATGCTCCACCAACCCGTCCTTGGTGCAGGAATAGAACTGTCCGGTCACCGAGTCGAAGCAGGAAACATGCTCTTCGAATCGGGATACGGATTTGCCGTCGTCGTCCAAAAGCACCCAAGCGCCGAATTTCGGCGTCCGGGCCAGGGCCAATAAAGTCATCGCCAAGATCATGCGTCGCAGGATACCGGGGGTTCACCCCACGCCGTTGGGGGCAGGGTTCGGACGTGCCCCAACGGAGCCGATTCTGCGCCGCTAGGGGATGCGCTCGTGAAACGAGGGCGTCCCAGGAAACGGCGGTGCGCGTGCGACCCCCGCTGTGCAGAAACCACCCCATGGAGTGATTGGGTTAGGATGTGCCCCAACGGGGCCGATTCCGTGTAGCGAAGGGATGCTCTCGTGAAACGAGGGCTTCCCTGGAAACGGCGGTGCGCGTGCGACCCCATACCGCAACGGTTGTTTCTCCGGAAATGCGGAGGGACGTCGGGTTTATGCCGCGCGATCCACTTGGGCCGCCAATTCCGCGTCCCCGGAGAAACAGCGCCTTTGGCGTCCACCCCGTCGCTGCACAGAAACCACCCCATTGGGGTGAACCGGTTTCTGCGTAGAATACGAATATGAGTCTTGAGGTTGAGGCGCTGGAGGCGGCGAAGCGGTTTTTGCGGGAGGAGGTGGCTCCCAAGGCGCAGATCATTGACCAGGATTCAGCGGAGCTTCACAAGATCGTCGACCGAATGGGCGAGCTCAACCTTCTCGGCCTCAAGCTTCCCCAGCGGTTTGGGGGCGTGGAGATGTCGGAGATCATGTTCCGCATCTATCAGGAAGAGGTCGCACGCACTTCGGGGACGCTGGCGTTCCTCACCACCCAGCACCAGAGTGCGGTCGGCATGATCGCCGGTGGAGACAACGAGACGCTCAAGCAGGAGTACCTGCCCAAGATGGTGAACGGGGACAAGCTCGTCGGCATCGGCTTCAGCCAGCTTCGCCGAAGCGGTCCGCCCATCATGCGGGCAATTCCGGTGACGGGAGGCTATAAGCTGGATGGCCATGTACCTTGGGTTACCGGATGGAGTTTCTATCCGGAGTTTCTGCTTGGCGCAACCCTTCCGGATGGACGCGCACTCTTCGCGGTTGTCCCCCTCACAGATCGACCCGGGCTGAAAGTCTCCGAGCCGATGGCGCTGGCGTCGATGGGGACGGCGATGACGGTAACAGTCGACTTCACCGACTTCTTCATCTCCGAGTCGCAGGTTGGCTTCATCAAACCCGATGGCTGGATTCAGAACAGCGACATGATCAACATCGCGCTCCAGGGGCATTTCGCCATCGGCTGCGCGATGGCAGGGATCGATGTGGTTCGCCAGAACGCAGAACGAAAGCCGTTTCCGTTCCTGCAGGACGCGCTGAAGTCGCTTGAACTCGAATTGGTCGAGCTGAGGATGAGCACAGCGCAGGCTCAGAGGTCATCAGATGACTCCACCACCCCCGAACGTCTGAAGGTGCGTGCCTGGGCGATCGAGTTCGCGGTGCGGTGCGCCCATGCCGCCATCGCCGCGTCCAGCGGTGCCGCCAACTCGCTCAGCCATCCCGCTCAGCGAATCTATCGCGAGGCGCTTGTATTCACCGTCTCCGCCCAGACTCCGGCGGTGATGGAAGCCACGCTTCAGCGGTTGGTGAAACCCGCGCAGCCAAGTGTGATGCTGGAGGGGTAGAGTCTGGGCGTCATGCCCACTGCTCCGCGCATCACCGGTACCTTCCTCGACGAAATCACCCACGACATCCCCTCGCAGAACTGGGGGCCCAAGCAGTGGCGGAAGGAATTCGAGCTGTACAAGCAGATCGGCATCGACACCGTGGTCATCATCCGCGCGGGCTACCAAAACAAGTGCATTTTCCCATCCAAGACCATTCCAGACCTGCTCCCGATTCACGACGACATCGGTGAAACGTTCTTCAGCCTCGCCGATGAACTCGGCATCAGCGTCTTCTTCGGCACTTACGATTCAGGCTTCCACTGGTACCGCCGAAGCTGGTGGAAAGAGGTGGACCTCAACAAAGCGTTCATCGACGAAGCAGGCGAAAGATACGGCCACCACGAGTCGTTCAAGGGCTGGTACCTGTGCCACGAGACGTCAAGGAATGATGCACACATCATCGAGCTTTTCAACCACATCGGCGGCCATTGCAAGCAGGTAAAAGACGTCCCCGTGCTCATCTCGCCGTTCCCCCAAGGCGCCAAGCAGTTCAGCGGTGGGGCCGTGATGTCCATCGACGAGTCGTTTGACCATTGGGAGCGCATCTTCGCCGAGACCCACGGCGCGTTCGACATCTGCGCCTTCCAAGACGGACAGATTCACTACCAGGAACTGCCCAACTTCATCCAGGGGATTGGGGAACTGGGGAAGAAGCACGGCGTCACCATTTGGTCCAACCTCGAGACGTTCGATCGAGATATGCCGATCAAGTTCCCACCCGCCGACTGGCGCTACCTGCGCATCAAGCTGGAAGCCGCCGCCCCAGTGGCGGAAAAGATCATCACGTTCGAGTTCCCCCACTTCATGAGCCCGAACTCGTGTTATCCCGCCGCGCACAACCTCTTTGATCGGTACTGCGAGTACGCTGGAATTTAGGGCGTTTTCTGCGAATTCCCCTCTGTGGAGGGGTGCCCTTTAGGGCGGGGTGGTTCTTCCGGTAGCTGGTGGGAACGGACAAGTTCCCCGGAAACCACCCCGTCCAGCTTCGCTGTCCATCCCTCCACAGAGGGGAATGACTCGGGAGATGCTCTCCACCCACCGGCCCCAACCCAAATCTGTCATTCTCTCTCCCATGCGTTTGGCGATGAGTTGCTTGCTGATTGGGGTCGCGGGGGCGGCGATGGCCCAGCAGATCACTTACCCGGTGTTCGAGACCGACAAGATCCCGATTGCGGAGCTTAAGGCCAGACGCGAGAAGGTCAAGTCCCACCTCGGGGCGAATGGGGTGGAGATCTTCTTCACCAACCCAGAGAGGAACCGAAACAACGACTGCGATTTTCGATTCCGCGCCGATTCCAACTTCCTGTATCTCACCGGGTTCGAGGAGCCGGATGCCGCCCTCGTGCTTGCTCCCGATGGGATTGAGATCGATGGCAAGACCGTTAGCGAGGTGCTCCTTGTCAACGAGAGCGACCCGTATTCCGTCACCTGGCTCGGCTACCGCATGGGATCCAAGGAAGCCAAACCGCTGCTTGGGATGGAAGCCGTGCTGCCCAACAACCGGCTGCCAGACCTGTTGAAGGCGCTCGCGGCCAATAAGAAGAATCGCTACTACAACCCGTTCATTCCTCCATCGCCCAGCGGGCACCTCAAGCAGATGATCGACTCCCTCGCGGAGTGGACGAAGGGACAAAACGTGAAGACGCTGGACCTAGGCCCGATCAACAGCTACATCGCCTCGCTTAGGGTGAATAAGTCGGCCGCCGAACTCGCCATGCTGAAGCGGGCCGCCGAAGCCTCCGCGATGGGGCATCGAGAAGTGTTCAAGTCCGTAAAGCCGGGGATGCGGGAATACGAGCTGATGGCACTGGTGGAGTATGTTTTTGCCAGAAACGGCTGCGAGTCGGTCGGCTACAACAGCATCGTCGGTTCTGGCCCCAACAGCTGCATCCTTCACTATGAGGAGGATCGCCGACTGATTGAGGACGGCGACATGATCTGCATGGATGCCGCCGGCGAGTTCCACGGCTACTCGGCTGACGTCACCCGTTCTTTCCCTGCCAACGGCAAGTTCTCCCCTGCTCAAAAGGCGATCTATGAGATTGTGCTGGCCGCCCAAACTGCCGGAATTGCCCAGTGCAAAGCCGGGAACGGGTTCGGCGAACCCGGAAATGCCGCGTTCAAGGTTGTCACGGAGGGGCTCATGAAGCTCGGCATCATCAAGAACGCCAGTGAGGTCGGCACCTACCTGCCTCATGGCATAAGCCACTACATCGGGCTGGACGTTCACGATGCCCACGGCGACAACACCCTGAAGCCGAACTATGTGCTCACGGTGGAGCCCGGCATCTACATTCGGGCGGGAAGCAAGT
The DNA here is from genome assembly GCA_903927025.1 of uncultured Armatimonadota bacterium. GTDB lineage: Bacteria > Armatimonadota > Fimbriimonadia > Fimbriimonadales > Fimbriimonadaceae > Fimbriimonas. Next base: position 39,303 of record CAIYLG010000002.1, on the reverse strand, counting down.
GCGACCCCAAGTACTGGAACATCGGCGTCCGCATCGAAGACGACATCCTCGTCACCGCTCAGGGACCGGTCAACCTTTCCGCTGGAGTCCCGCGAACGGTAGACGAAATCGAGGCCCTGATGAAGAAGACGGGAATCGGCAAGAAGCCGGTCGGGCAATAGCACCTATACTGAGCTATGGCGTTTGAGCCACTTCAGACCGACGAAAAGCTGGACACCCCTGCCCCGAAGACTCGGGACATGGATGCCGCCATGCTGTTTGGATGCAGCGGGTTCGTCGGGACCTCCATCGGCGGCTACCTGCTCAGCGTTTGGCCCTTCTTCTTCTTTCCGGAGTCGGAAAAGGTCAAGTTCCTGCTCATCAGTTCCAGCGTCGGCCTGATCCCTGCTGCGATCCTGGGCATCCTCGCCACCCGTCGCTTTGCCCTCGCTGGGGCGTGCGGGTTTGTCGGTGGGTCGATGGCAACAGGGATCTTCCTCTTCCTGCGCCTAGACCAAGTCTTCCTCTCCGCCCTCGCCCGTCAGGCCCCACCCGCCGAGTATCCCAAGGTAATGACCTACCTCCTCCCCCTCGCCTGGATCCTGATCAGCGCGATCCTCGCGTTGGCGGTACTCCCCCGCGAGCAGGATTAGTTCACCCCAAGGGAGTGGGTTCTGCAAAGGCGCTCAGGTTGGCGTGCCCACCGCGGAGCGAAGGGAAGCCCTCGTTTCACGAGCCCATCCCTTCGCTCCGCAGAAACGGCCCCTTTGGGGCACGTCCATTCCATCACCTCAACGGCGTTGTTGCTGCGGGAGCCCTGGAGTGTACGGCTAGAGGTATCCTCATCGTATGCTGAACTTCGATCAGCAGGAAGCGCTGTCCAAGGCTCGTGGGAGATTGGACGCTATTGGAGGTCATCTTTGACCTACATAACCTGCAAACTCAAATAGCGGAATTAGAGGCACGATCCTCTGAACAAGATTTCTGGAACAACCCAGACTTCGCCAACAAGACGCTGCAAAAGCTGTCCCGATTGCGGAACATCGTCCAGCCCTTTTACGCCCTCGATAAAGCGGAAAAAGACATAGCCGAGCTGTACGACATGTTGCGATTGGAAGATGATCCTGACACCGAAAGGGAAGCGGATCAGATGGCCCTGCAGCTCATGGCCGACCTCGATGCCTATGAGCTGAAAACTCTGCTCAGCGGCGAACACGATGGCAGAAATGCCCTCCTCGAAATCAATGCCGGTGCGGGTGGATCAGAAGCCTGTGACTGGGCCCTGATGCTTCATCGGATGTACACCCGATGGGCGGAAACTCACGGCTACAAGCTGGAAATCCTAAGCGAAACCCCTGGTGACGTCACCGGCTATCGCTCGGTGCAGATGCTCGTCTCCGGTGAAAACGCCTACGGCTTCCTCAAGGCCGAAATGGGCGTGCATCGTCTTGTGCGCATCTCGCCATTCGACGCGGCGGCGCGGCGGCACACCTCGTTTGCCAAGGTAGAAGTTCTGCCTGAGATCGAGGAGTCGGAAGTGCATATCAACCCGGACGACCTCAAGCAGGAAACCCTGCGCGCAGGCGGTGCCGGTGGCCAGCACGTCAACAAAACGGAAAGCGCGGTTCGTATCACCCATATCCCCACTGGGATTGTGGTGTCCTGTCAGAACGAGCGAAGCCAGCACAAGAATCGCGCCAGCGCGATGTCCGTGCTGCTTGCGCGGCTGATGGCGCTGGAGAAAGAGCAGTCTCAGGACCGCATCAACCAGCTCAAGGGAGATGGCGGACCCGCCGCGTGGGGGCGACAGATTCGCAGCTACGTGATGCAGCCCTACACGATGGTGAAGGATCACCGAACCGGCCATGAGACCGGAAACGTCGTGGCTGTAATGGATGGTGAGATCGATGGATTTATCGAGGCTTACCTGAAGCAAAAACCATCAGATGATGCGTTTATAGAGTAGCCGGCCGGGAAACGAGAACCGGCGGCACTCAAGATAGGTTCCAATTCAATATGCTGATCGCACTCGCATTCGCGCTGGCACAGGCTCAGTCGGAAGGTCCCATCCTTCCGCCTGCGTCGAGTCCTACCTTCCAAACCGCGTACTTCTCGGTGAAGGAAGCACTCCAGGGCCAAGATTTCGCTGCCGCCGAGAAGCGGCTTGAGCTCTTGCCCAAGGAAGCGCCCAACGTGGATTGGGATGATTCAAAAGTGCCCGCCGCGTTTCGCGCGTCTTTCCGCCACGCTGCTGAGCAGGCCCTGCACTCTTGGAAAAAGCACATCCCAGCGTTCAGCCCCTCCTTCGACAAGCACGCCGATATTCATATCAGCTTTGAGCCGGTGCTGGGCACCAATCCGGACACCAAGCGGCCCTACGCCAAAGTCGCGTTCTTTGGAGAAGACCCAAATGCCCCGAGGCTAGACTTCGTCATCGGTCTCCAGCGGGGCAATCCACTTCAGCAGACCGAAGAGACTGACGTCTACAACGATGTGGTCTACGCAGTGGGCGCGTACTTGGGCGTCGCCGACGGACTCAAAGACGAAGGGGCGATGTACCCGGCGGACAACAGCCGAAGCTCCCAAACTGACGCTGCGTACGCAGAAATGAATGCCGCGCGAAAGAATCTCCTCGCGATCCGAGAACTAAAGCAACTGGTGGAGAAGAAAACGGTGGTCTCCGCCGGAAAGCCAAGCCTCTTCCTAGACCCTAAAGTGCTTGTGAGCGACCCGGCAGTCCAGGGGGATAGGGTGGAGTTTCACATTCAGATGTCCAACAAGGGAGACGGGAGCCTAGCCTACTATCTCCATGGGGATTGTGGGTGCACCATCGTCAAGGATCCCGGGAACCTAAAGCCCCACACCGACATGATCATGCCGGTCGCCGTGGACACGAAGATGTTCACCAGCGACATGGTGAAGCATGTATACGTGTACACCAATGACGCCGAGGCTCCTGTTCAGCAGGTCACCCTCAAGGTGCGCTTGAAGCCGCGATACCGGCTAATTGCTCCTTTGGGCGACACGCTCATCATTCCCGATACGGGAATAAACGTTCCCCTGTATCTCATCCCAGCGCCCGGCTCAGACATGGAGCCACTCTCCAACTCCTTCGCCGGTCTTTCCGGAATGAATGTCAAAGTCTCGATGACACCCTGGCAAGGCACCCTGGCCGACCCAGAACGAGGCGAAGGACCGAAGCCTCGAAAGGGATACAAGATTGTGATGGCGATGAAGGGGCACATCAGTCCGACGCGGAACCCAGGCACCCTTCAGATCTACACAAGCGATGCCGAGTTTCCAAACATCACCTATACGTTCTATGGCCAGAAGGGAATTATCGCCCTTCCCGAAGACCTGTTTATGGGTGAAGTGGGTCACGTGCCGGTCACCCGAGAGATTCTCCTTTCTCGTCCAGGGTCAGCATTTAAGGTGACTAGTGTGGAATCGAATACCGCTCTGATTAAGGTCATGGCGGTACCGGGGGCGGAGGTTGGCGAGTGGAAGCTGGTGGTCAGCTACAGCGGAAAGGGCACACCCGGGCAACTCTTGGCGACGATCCGAGCTCACACCACCGACGCTAAGCAACCCACCATCGACATCCCGGTTCGGGCAAGCATCCAATGAAATTGGCGCTGGGCCTGTTTGGCCTGTTCGGCGCGCTGAGCGCACTGATCGGGAGCCTGCAGGTCCACCGCGCCACCACGATTGTCATCAGTGGCGACTATCTCGGCCATGTCCAACCCTGCGGCTGCACCAGCCCGCAGCGAGGCGGCCTCCTTCGGCTAGCCACACTGGTTCACCGGCTGGAGGCGACTTCTGACGTCGTGCTGCTGAGCACTGGAGCCCTTTCAGGGGATATCAAACGCCAGGATGCGCTAAAGCTGGAAACGACAGCACAGATTCTAGGGGCGCTCAAAGTTGCCGCCGTGAACCTGACTCCGGAAGATGCCAAGCTTGGGTTGGGTGCGCTCCAATCGATCCAAAACCAAACGGGAGGAAAGCTGCTCACCAGTTCGGTGCAGGGAAATGGGCCAGTAACATTTGCCCAGACTGAGACCACAGACGGTCTGACCATTGGCGGCGTCAGTACCCAGCCTGATCTGCTTGCCCGCAATGTGCTGCGTCAGGCAAACTCCGTTGAAGCCGCGACTGAATTTCTTGTGACATCAGCCAAGGAGTCCGAATCCAGTCCGGTCCTGCTGCTGGACGGCCCAAAGGAGCGCGCCGAGGCGATTGCGAAGCAGTTTCCCAAATTGGCCCTCATCGTTTATCGATCTGCCTCGGACCCCGAAACCGACGCGGAAACAGTTGGATCCACGCTACTTGTGACCCCGGGGCAAGAGGGCAAATTCGCACTGACCATCACGCTGGAAGATGGGAAGCTTGGAAACTACTCCGCAGTTCCGCTGGACCCTGAATTTCCCAATGACGCCCAGGCAAGTCGCTATTTTCGGGCTTATCTGAGTGAAGTGGACCGAGAAGGACTCCTTGATAAGGCGGTTCGTCAGGCATCGAAGGCATTTGCCGGATCTCAGTCCTGCGCCAAGTGCCACGCCGCAGACACGAAGATTTGGCAGCACAGCAAACACTCTGTTGCACTGCAAAGTTTAGAGAAAGTTGGCGAAGCAAGAGATCCCGAATGCGTCAAATGCCATGTAACTGGTTTAAATCTGAACACAGGATTTCGTTCCATAAAGGCCACACCAGGCCTGGCAAACGTGAGCTGTGAGTCCTGTCACGGCAATGCCGTCCTCCATTCACTTCAGCCCAAGAAAGTTAAGCTGCCCAAGGTTCAACTAAAGATGTGCACAAACTGCCATACCGCGGACCAGAGTCCCAAATTTAACCCTTTAACCTATTGGGCAAAGATCCAACACAAATAGTGGAAAACCGGTGGATATCGGAAAACTTCTTGCGAAAACATCCCGAAAAGAAAACACTCGAAAACGCGAGTATTCGGCAGAATCTGAGAGCAGATCGAACCTAATGCTTTCCGCTTGGTTGCCCTTGACGGTGGCTGTCCATATTAAGAGAATGGTTCCTGGATAACTGATTTCAGTGTCATGGCGAGTTCGCCAATTTAATTGCCTTTTACGAGGATGAACGTGCTTAACAAGATCGAGACAGTTGCCCCATTTCCAAAGCTGTCCGAAGTTCTGTTCGAGCGTCGAGAAAGCACCTTCAATTCGCTTGCCGCGTTGCCTTCCAACATCGATGCGATTGATGCGGCTGTTATGTTCTCCGCAGGTCTTCACCCCTTTGTGGCTCTAGTGGGACCAAGCGGCTGGGGCAAAACCCACTTGCTCAAGGCAGTCGCCAACCGGATCTGCATGGACGTTTACGTGATGCCAGAGCCGATCTCGGTGAGCGAGTATCTGTCTAACCCGCCAAAGGGCGAATCTTCGGGTCACCTGTTGTTGGACGACGTTCAGGAGGCGATGGGGCGCAGTCGCCTGAAGATGAACCTTCGCATGAATTTGGAGCGACGGGTTCGTTGTGGAAAGCCAACCTTGCTTGCTTTTACCGGCCCTCGCCCCAGCCGAGCCATTCGAACTTTTTTACCGATGTCGCGGGAATGGAAGATTGTCACCCTGCCTGCCGCAGAGCCAGTGGAACGAGTGTTGCTCCTTCATCAGATGGCAGCTGGAGAAGATCTCTCCCTTTCGCCAAGGCTCAGCAAGCTGATTGCAGAGCAGATGCACGGCAACGGTCGTACGATGTCCGGCGCTCTCAAGCGTTTACGGCTTTCTGGGACCAATTGGCTGGATTCCAGTTCGAGCCTTCGTGCGCTCGGTCTTTTGGATCCATTCTTCTCAGACAACGGGAGCTGGGACCTAAAACTTAAAATTCTTCGCGTGGCAGAATCTGCCGCCCCCCAGTTCAGCAAAGTGTGCGTTGCGGACCTAACCCTTTACACGCTTCTCCATGAGGCGGGGCTATCAGAAGTCGACGTTGCCCGCGTGATGGGCATTGAGCCCTCCGAAGCCTATCTGCGCGCCACCCGGTTCCGCGCGGAGATCCAAACCTCTGAATCCAGCCGCGCCGCTATGCGCCAATTTATTGAGCTGGTGTTGGAATCGCTGACCAAAGACTGACGCACCCTCCGCAATGTAGGGCGGATTGACAATATTCGGTCTTCTTGACGTTATCGCAAGGCCGACTGACAACGTACTATTGGGTATGGCACCGGGAGATACTCCAACGTCGCTGGAGTTGCTTGAGCGAATCGCAGAGCACGCACCTAAAGACAATGCGCGACTGCAGAACTACATTGCAGCGCTGCGATCTGCGCTACATGGCGAGTCAAAGGAGCGCGATGATGCCCAACAGATGCTCGCCGAGTATGAAGCGGCCTACAACAAGCTGACCGCCCCGGCAAATCGCCTTGGAGTCTTTCTTCACTGGCTGGAGCAGGAAGCGACCGACCGCGAGGCATCCGAAGGGGAAGTGGCCATCGATAAGCTGGCGGTGATCTCCTTGGGAGATCAGGAGTACGTCAGCCAGGTCGACCCGAATGTAGACGCCGAGGGTCTGGCCCTTGGCACTCGCGTAAAGATCAACGACGCCTATGCAGTGGTTGGCACGATGCCGGCTGTGCTCACCGGAAGTGTGGTCAAAGTTTCAGACCCATTGCCTGATGGGCGGATTCGAATTGGATCGGACACGCCTGGTTCTGATGGTCGACTGATCCTTCGCGGCGCGGCGCTTTCCGAGACCAAGATCAACGTTGGAGACGAGGTTCGTCTGGATGGAACCGGACGCATCGCTTTAGAGCACTACGAAAAGCAGGAGAGCCGAGACTACTTCCTGGAAGATGTCCCAGAAATTCCTTGGGAGCGCGTCGGAGGACAGAAAGAGGCGATTCGCCTGATTCGAGACACCATTGAGCAGCCGTTGCTGTATCCCGAAATCTTTGCCCAGTTCGAAAAGAAGCCGATCAAGGGAATCCTGTTGTACGGGCCTCCCGGCTGCGGCAAGACCCTGTTGGGCAAGGCAACCGCCTACAACCTCACCCGAGAGTATTCCAAGCGGACAGGCAAGGACGTGAAGGAGTACTTCATGGCGATCAGCGGGCCCAAGATCCTGAACATGTGGCTTGGTGAAACTGAGCGAATCGTGCGAGAGATCTTCAAGACCGCCCGAGATAAGGCAAAAGAGGGCCGGTTGGTCTTCATCTTCATGGATGAAGCGGAGTCGGTGCTGCGCACCCGCTCGAGCGGACGCTATCTGAATATCTCCAACACCGTTGTTCCTCAGTTCTGTGCGGAGCTAGACGGCCTCCAGTCATTGGATAACGTCGTTCTGATGCTGACTTCCAACCGTCCGGACTACATCGACCCCGCCGTGTTGCGCCCGGAGCGTATTGATCGAAAGGTTAAGGTTTCTCGGCCAGACAAAGAATCTTCCATCCAGATTCTCGAGATCTACCTTCATGCCGGCATCCCGCTGGATGCGGAACTGCTCAAGCGGAACAAGGGCGAGGTGGACTGCGCCAGAAAGGAGATCGTGGAGGCGCTCATCGACCAGCTTTGGCGCAAGTCCAAAGAGACCGAATTTCTCAAGGTGTTCCTACGGAACGGCTCGACGGACACGCTCCACTTCAAAGACCTCGTGTCCGGCGCGCTCCTCAAGAGCATCGTGGACCGAGCCAAGGATTCTGCAATCAAGCGTGCCATTGCGGACCCTAAGCACATGGCCGGCGTCTCGCTGGAAGACCTCACCGAGGCGATGATGCAGGAGTACAAGGAGAATGAGATCTTCCCCAAGGGCGACACCCAAGAGGATTGGCTCCAGCTTCTGGACTACACCGCAGACAACGTGGCTTCCGTCAAGCCGATCGGCAAGCACCACGGCGAAGAGTTCGCGCGCAAGTCGATTGTGTAAACCAATCGCTCCGCACCACAGAAGGTTCTGTACAATCAAAGTATGAGAACCCTCTGCTCGTCAATGGTGCTGTGTTTCGCCGTGGCGGCAATGGCGGCCGCCGATGGCCCGGATCCGCTCAAGATCAAGCCCAATCAAACGATGGCGGGCGGAGACAGCCATATCCACGCTCCCCTGGTTCGGCAAATTACCAGTCAGAGCAACTGGGCCGAGCTCTGGAACATTCATAAAGGCGTTCAGGCGCTTGTGAATGACAAAGGGGATATCACTTATCCAAACGCACCCAAGCCGCCAGAAGTCGATTTCACGAAGAACCAGGTGCTGGTGGTCTTTGGTGGCAAGCTTCCCAACGTTCTGGCCTACGAGTACGCGAAAACATACGCCCGGGACGATGTTGCAGTGGTTCAGCTAACCCAAAAATTCGCCCCTGCGACTGCGGATGAAACCATCTACTATCCCTTCATCCTGCTCGTAGTCCCCAAGGAGTCAGTGAAAATCGAGATCCAACTCGACAGCATTGCAAAGGATGGCACCCACTTCTGGATGAAGATCGCCAGCTACCCTGTCCCGAAAGCCGGCTAGCTTCCCCAAAAAATTGAGCCCTGGCTTGAGCCCAATGCCATCCAGTTCGAGAATTGCCCCTTAGGTGGTGCTGTGTTCCCATGCCTAGGTGAGCCGAGCAAGGCATCTTGGATCGGTTCCCTCGCCTGCCTGCGGCGGGAGGGGAACGAATGAGAATGCCCGCGCGCCCACCAGCCGTTTGGCTGAACCTAAAGAACCGCGATAATCGGGTCTCGGTAATCGACCTTGCTTGACGAGAAGGTAAAGGCATCCTTAAGTGAGAGCTCCGCCGACTTCGCTTCGTCGAGCGATCGTGCATGAATCGTCATCAGCAAGTCGCCCGGCTGGACCGGTGAACCCACTTCGACGTGGAGCTCGAGCCCGACGGAGGGTTCAACGTCGTCCGACTTCTTAAGCCGTCCGCCACCCAAGTGAACCACCGCATGCCCAACCGCCTCGGCGTTGATCCCGCTGACCCAACCCGAGACAGACGGTGCAAGAACGTCGACTTTGATCTTGGCGGAAGGGAGAGCCGTCGGGTGGGCAAAAACATCAACCGTCGCTCCCTGCGCGGCAAACCATTCTGCTGCCTTTGCCTTCGCCTTGCCAGAGGCAATCGCCTCAGCCGCAACGCGTTCCCCGGCATCGCGATCCGGTGCGAGCCCCGCAGCGGCTAAAGTGAGCCCAGCGAGGCGAATACATAGGCTGGCGAACCGGCTGGGCTTACCCTGCAGGACCTCCAGCGCCTCTCGTACTTCGAGCGCGTTCCCGACGGCAGAGCCAAGGGGCTGATCCATGTCGGTAATCGCGATCCGGATATTCAGTCCGCAAAGCTCTGCCGTTCGCTTCAATGCGGCAGCAAGTGTTTGTGCGGCTTCGAGGTCTCGCATAAAGGCACCCGCCCCGCATTTCACATCCAGGACAATGGTTTCAGCACCGCCTGCGAGCTTCTTGCTGAGGATGCTGCTGACAATGAGCGGGACCGAGCTCACGGTCGACGTGACGTCCCGGAGTGCATAAAGGACCTTGTCGGCGGGGGCGAGGTCCGGGGTCTGTCCGGTGAGCGCGATACCGATCCGCTTCGCCTGTGCCTTCATCTCCTCTGGGCTGAGGTCCAGGCGAAATCCTGGAATCGAGCCGAGCTTGTCCACCGTGCCGCCAGTAATGCCAAGACCCCGACCGCTCATCTTGACGACGGTCAGGCCACAGCTGGCCAGAAGCGGAAGAAGAACGATGGAAGTTTTGTCACCGACGCCACCGGTGCTGTGCTTATCGACCCACGGCTTGGGAAGACCGGATAGGTCCAGTCGCTCGCCACTGTCTGCCATCGCCTCCGTGAGCCAGGCGGTTTCCTGCTCATTAAGCGGTTTGAGATAGGCTGCCATCAGCCATGCGGCAAGCTGGTAGTCGGGGATGGAGCCGTCGGCAGCACCCTTTGCAAAGGTGTTCAGGTCGGCTGAAGGGTGCCGGCCCCCGTCTCGTCGGGTTGCGATAAATGCCTGGATATCCATTTCCAGTCTCAGTTTGACGCTTGATCCGGTTCCGGTGCGTAGGCGTCGTCGACTGGTCGGTATCCGAGCACTTCACACGTTTCCGAGATGTCGAAGTGGTTGTATTGGTTAGCAGACAGGGCGTGGAAGATGCCGAACTGCACGCGAAGGTCATCCACGCATAGGTTGAGCAACTGGTTGAGGTCCCGAGGGGAAACGAAGATGCTGAATGGGATGCGATGGTGGTGATGCCGAATGGAATGGAGGGTCTGAAACGCTCCTATGCGAAGCGCAAAGCTGCTCAGTTCCTCTCGAGTGGCGTATAGGCGGCAAAGGGACTCGCCAAACGTCTTGCTGACGCCGTACAGATTTCCGGGGCTGACTGGGTCATCCGGGCGGATTTGGATGCCACGTGGAGCGGAATTCATCGCGTTCACAGAAGACGCATAGACCACCCGCCTGCAACCCTGCTCCTTGGCGGCGGCAAATAGGTTGTAGGTTCCAACGATGTTGTTCGGAAGCAGCTCCTCCCACGGCGCGTGAACGCGATGGTCTGCCGCTAGGTGGATGACGGTATCGATCCCTGCGCAGGCATCTTTGAGCCCCTGTTGGTCGGCGAGATCGCACTCGACTACGTCGCCGAATGGCCGGATAGCATCAATTTCCGCCTCGTCCCCGCGCACCATCAGACGCAGCTTATAGCGGTCATGGGAGAGTTCCGCAAAGCAAGACCCAATCCGTCCCGCCGCTCCCGTGACAAGAACTGTACGGAGTTCATCCGAAGCAGGAAACGGAGATTCTCGAAAGATAACAGCCTTGCTCACGAACCCCAAGTTTACGGTGTGGACAGGCACCATCCGCCGAGAGAAACGCTGGGACTACGAATATTTCGCACCGAACGGCCCCATCGGACTAAATGCCTAGAACCGATACGGCGGCGTGAACACGCCGGCTTCGGTGATGATCGCGGTGATCAGTTCGCCGGGGGTGACGTCGAAGGCGGGGTTGAAGACGGGGGTACCGGCGGGGGCGACTTCGATGCCGTCGGCGTGAGTCAGCTCTGTGCCGGTTCGTTCCTCAATCGGGATAAGGTCTCCGTGCTCCAGGCTCGGATCGAAGGTGGAGCTGGGAGCGGCGATATAGAACGGAATGCCGTGATGCTTGGCTTGAACTGCGAGCGCATAGGTTCCAATCTTATTGGCGGTGTCTCCGTTTGCGGCGATGCGATCTGCTCCGGCGATCACACAATCGATTTCACCAGCGCGCATGAGGGAGGCCGCCGCGCCGTCGGCGATGCTGTGGAACGGAATCTGCTCCTTCATCAGTTCATAGGCGGTCAGCCGGAGACCCTGCTGTCTTGGCCGCGTTTCGCAGGAGAAAACATGGATGCCCTTTCCGTCGGTGTGAGCAGTGCGAATCACGCCGAGCGCTGTGCCGTGGCCCGCAGTGGCCAGGGAGCCAGTGTTGCAGACAGTGAGGATATTCCAGCCCTCGCCGATCAGCTTGGCGCCGTTTCGACCAATCGATCGGTTCATCTCCAGATCTTCCGATTCAATCGCCTGCGCTTCGGCAAGAACTGCGTCAAAGGTCCACTCGTGCATTCCGCAGATACGGTCGATTGCCCAGAACAGATTGACAGCGGTGGGACGTGAAGCGGCAAGCTCTTCCGCCGCCTGGGAGCGGTCCACGCCTTTCAGCGCGGCAAGAGCCATACCGTAAGCCGCGGCCACACCAATCGCAGGCGCTCCGCGAACTGCCATCGTCTTGATCGCGTCGACCACATCCTGGTAGGTCTCCAGCTTCAGCCAATCTTCTTTGGCAGGCAGGACGCGCTGGTCCAGCATGAGGAGGTGGTCACCCTCCCAGATCATCGGGCGGATCATTTGCCGCCTCTGCGCGATTGGAGATGGAACGAAGTCATAAATCTAGTTGCCGCCGATCAAAGACGAACTGTCTGAACGGCGGCTAGATTATATTCCAGAGACGTCAAGGGACCTTGGTGAAGACCTTGGTGGGACTGCACAGGCAGAACTGACGGCTGCCAATTTTATATCGCGCCTCACCAAATACTGCGATGTTTTTGGTGTGGTCAGTCGAAACAAGCATCATCGGATTCGCTTTGCCGGAAAGGTTGCCATCGGCACCTTGGATTTCTAGAACCCCGTTCGCACGGTAAGTCGATTTTCGGAAGTCCAATGTGTCCGATTCGGCAACCCAAAACGTGAGCTTGGCAAGGGGTGGTCCCTGTGTGTCAAGCACCACCTTTAGGGTTCTGTCCTTGCCGGGCTGCTGGGAAATTCCCCAACGCATCTTCGGGAGCTTGAAGTCCCCGGCGATGGCGCGTGCGAATGCACCGATGGATTCCACCGCTTCAATGTGGTTACCAAGCCCGTGACCCGCATTCGGGACGGTTACCACCCACTTGGGCTGATGAAGATCGTCCCAATACTGGCTCATGGCATCCACTGTCCAGTAAGGATCGTTGGCGCCTTTTACAATAAGGGTGGGAACGGTGATGTTGCCTCGGTAGGAGAATGGGTCCACGATCTTGCCGAGTCTCATTCCGGTGGGTGTGGCGAGTTTCTGCTGCAGCCCACGCTTGGTGTAGTCCTGAATCTCCTCAGAGTAGAAGCCCCAGGAGTCCATTTGATGCTTCATCTGCTTGACCACGTTGAGGTTGTCAATCACCATCGGTGCGATGCCCTTGACCCGCTTGTCTTTGGACGCTCCCACAAACCAGGTTGTCCAGCCGCGCTTGCTGGCACCGGTGACGACAAATTGATGAATGGGATTCGCGGTGTTCTTGGTGACCGCCTCGATCACGTCCATGGCACGAATCGCGCTCTTGGCCATGGGGAATAGGAGTGGCCAATTTGGGTCTTTCGTCTCGAGATACTTCTCGAATGTAAATCCGATGAGATCGTCCTCTTTCATCCCATTGAGCGGCTGGTTCGGGATGTCGAACAGCATCGCGGTAGGCATGCCGGTCGCGGCGGTGACCAGGCTCAGATCGAGGTAATCGCCCCGGAAAGGGCCATCTCCAGTAATGAAAAGGATGGCAGTCCCCTTCGTTTTGATCTCCGACGGCTCTTTGAGAAGAATCGTATGCTGCCACGGGTGACCCTGCCAAGTTTGGCTGGTCATCTTGATTTCGCCCTTGACTACATCCGTTACCTCGTAATGAAACGAGGCATCCTTTTTATTAAGGTAGTCATAAAACTCGTTAGGAATTTGAGGCCGCAAAAGAGCTGCGGCAAGCAGTAGGTGCACCATTTTTTGAGTTCAGGAGGCGATTTTGAGTCCAGCGAAATGCGACTAACGTTCTACGCGAACGTCTTGCCCAGCGGTTCCCGTCCAGAATGCTACGGAATCAAGCAGCTTGACACCATTTTTCAAAGGTGAGACAATAGAACGCTCTCGCGTTGCGCGCGAGAATTCCGGGGGCAAGTTAGGATATGTATAAGACGAGCAAAACGATACGAAGGATGTGCGTGCTCGCAGGATTGTTGGCGTTGGGAGTTACTTCAAACGCTGTACCTGCAGATACCCACATTACGATTGATCGGGCACTGAACAGCCCAACGCTGACGATCCGCTATGCAGGCGCTCACGTCGCTCTGGTTGAGCTCAGACTCAACGGCGAAAGCGTGGGAACCCGCTCCGTGGCTGCGGCCAAGGATTCCGGCGAGACCAACTTCAACGTAATTCTCACAGAGCTGAAAGACGGCGACAACGATGTGGAAGTCCGCCTTTACGACCGAACCGGCAAGCTGGTTGGATCGGATAAGACCTCCATATCCACCGACCAATCGAGCCGAGGTCCGGTTTACCTGACCACCCCGAAGGTCGGAGCAACCGTTCGCGGTCCCGTAGAAATCAAGCTTTCTTTCAATCGAGACATCAAGAACTCCATCGTGAGCTTCTTTGTGGACAGCAACTTCAAGGCGATGTCCAACTATCCTCCTTACAACTACATTTGGGACACGACACGTGAGACCAACGGTTGGCACGAGGTTGAGGCTTGGGACGTCGACGAGACGAGCCAGACCTACAAGACAAAGAAGACCCGCATTTTCGTTGACAATCCCCATGGCGATACACGACGAAATGGTGTTTCGAACGAGACCAACCCAACTTCTCCAACCTTCCATGCAACCATTGAAGCGGGAGATGCTGGTGTACGTGCCAGCAATTCGACTTCCAAGAGCAGCGGCACCTTTAAGCCAGCTGGTGTTGAGCCAAAGGTAGGTGCTCTCACCTCGTCAAACGGAATTCATTCCGTATCGGTGAGCGCTCCAAGCGGCCTTGAAGCAGCTCCTCATGCCGCTTCAATCGCTACAGGTGTTCGCACTCTCGTTCCCAGTGGACGCCGAGTCGCTTCTGAAGCGGCCAAGGTGAATCCAGGCTCCATCAGCATCAAGGTCAAGCCGACGGAAGTCGCGATGGCTCAGAAGGGTGGAATCTCCAGCGCGGTCATTAAAGAAGTCAACACAGCCGCCCACATGCTCAGCATCACCAAGGGTCAGCGAATTCCGAACATCGGAACGTTCGCGATCGAGCTCAACTCGCAGTTCGTCAAGTTCGACGTTCAGCCCCGAGTTGACAATGGCGTGCCGATGACCCCGCTCCGCTATCTCCTTGAGAAGGACGGCGGCAAGGTCAAGTGGGAGAACATGACCAAGACGGTTCGAGCCAGCGCAGACGGCAAGTCGATCGTTATTCAGATCGGCGATCGAAATGCAAAGGTCGATGAGATCACGATGTCGATGGAAGTCACTCCTTACATCGATCGCGGTCGTACGATCGTTCCTCTCAGCTTCATCCATGACGCCCTCGGTGTCAATGTGGAGTACGACAAGGAAACCGGTCACGTCCTGATCACGTCCACCAAGTAGACGCACGAAAACAGAAGAGGCTCCTTGCTTCGGACAAGCCCCCGTCCAAAGCAAGGAGCCTTTTTGTGTTAGCGGACGAGTTCTCGAACCTTCGAAAGGGCTTCTTCGAAACGCTCAGCGGGAACAGGCTCAAGCGGAAGCCTCACATCTGCCGATGGGATGATTCCCATCTCATGAAGCATCGCCTTGTTGGAACCGGGCTGAGGGCATTTTCGGATCGCTTTCAGAACAGGTTCGATGATTGCGAATTTGGTCTCCGCCGATTCCTGATTGAGGTCCCACTCCGAAACGATTTGGCTCAGCCAGGCTGGGAGCAAGTTTGCGGCACCACTGATGGTGCCGGTCCATCCCTGGGCCAGAGCTCTTGCCAGCAGAGTTTCGTCACCCACGAACATCAGCTTTTCGGTGTCGGCAAGTGCCGCTGAGTAGTCAGCCAGGTTGTCTGCATTCCCGCTGCTGTCCTTGAGTCCCAACATCTGAGGGTGCCTCGCCAAACGAGCCATCAAGTTCGCGCTGAGGGTGATTCCGGTACGAGAAGGAAAGTTGTAAACCAGTATGGGAAGCGGGGAACTGTCAAGCAGCGCTTCGAACCACAGGGCAATGCCCTCTTCGGTGACGTCCTTGAAATAGGCGGGCGGCATCACCAGCGCCGCAACAGCACCAGCTGAATGGGCTTGACGGCAAAGCCACTTTGCCTCATCCAAACTTGCGGTGGCGATACCAAGCACCACTTCGAGTCCGTCAGCCAGTCCGACCGCAGCCTTCACCAAGTCTCGTTTTTCAACCGCACTCAGACTTGGACCTTCACCGTTGGTGCCGGCCAGCACAACGCCGGTGCATCCGTTTGACTTGAACCACGCCATTAGGCGAGCTACTGCGGCAAGATCCACCTGTCCCTTTGAATCGTATGGCGTCACCGATGCGGGATAGACTCCCCGCTTCACGGCTTGGCCACCGGATTCACGAGTTCCCCAAATCCGACGCGGAAGCCTTTGCCCAGACAGTAGCCTTTCAACGTCACCACGTCTCCATCTTCGATAAATCGTCGCTCCTCGCCGGTTTCCACCATCTTGATGGGATGGGTTCCACGCCATGTGAGTTCCAACATCGAGCCAAAGCTGCCTTCTTCTGGCCCGCTAATGGTGCCGCTAGCGTAAAGATCACCTGGTTCCGTGGGCGTTCCATTGGAAGTCTGGTGCGCCAGCTGCTGAGCGAAGTTCCAGTACAGTTCGCGAGCGTTCGTGTGACTGATTCGCTGCGGCTTTGTCATCTTCTCGGTCTGGAGCCAGACTTCGAGAATGATGTCGAAGTGACCTGGCCCCTTTTGCTGAAGATGCGGAAGCGGTGCCGGCTCCTGGGCGGGGCCCTTCACGCGGAAGGGCTCCAGCGCGTCTAAAGAGACCAGCCAAGGGCTGACCGATGTTGCGAAGCTCTTGGCGAGGAACGGTCCCAAAGGCTGATACTCCCACCGCTGGACATCACGGGCAGACCAGTCGTTGACCAGTACTAGACCTGCAATCTTTTCCTCAGCATCGGCAACACTCACCGCTTCACCGAAATCATTACCCTCAGCGAGGAAAAAGCCGAGTTCCAGCTCGAAG
The DNA here is from genome assembly GCA_903927025.1 of uncultured Armatimonadota bacterium. Lineage (GTDB taxonomy): Bacteria > Armatimonadota > Fimbriimonadia > Fimbriimonadales > Fimbriimonadaceae > Fimbriimonas. The sequence continues at coordinate 22,890 of CAIYLG010000002.1, read as the reverse complement.
TCCAGTTCTCGGGTTGGGCCAAAGGTGGGCAATTCGGAGTCTGGTGCCTTCGTCTGACCGTTGGGTCGAAGCACGGGTACTTCAGAAGGAATCAGGCTGGAGGCACGACCGTTGTATCCCACCGGCAGATGACGGTAGTTGGGCAGAAGCGGCTCCATGTCAGGGCGGAACATCTTGCCTACATTGCTAGCGTGGTTGATCCCGGAATAGAAGTCCACAAACGCGGGGACCTCCATTGGAAGAATCATCGTGAGTTCCGATGCTGGGAGCAGAAGCTGCTTCTTCAGCTTTGAGTTGTCGCGGAGCTTTGGGTTTCCTTCTCGAAGGATGTCGTACAGGCTCTTGCGGAGGTCCACAATCGCCTGCTTCCCCATTTCTGCGATGCCAGCAAAGTCCTCCAAGCCTTCGTTGTCGATGAACCCTTCGTCACACAGTCCCAGCACGTCGACCGCGAAATCGCCGATCCGAGTCACCAGAGTCGGGGCTTCGTCGCCAAGGTCAGCGATGCCCAGCGGCAAGTTTTGGATAGGAAAGTCGCTCTCAGGATCTACGCGAATCCAGCTTTTGGCGTTGGGGGAAACGAAAAACGGCATCAGCGGCCTCCTGCAATCAGTCCGAGCGCGTCGAGGTCATTCAGTGCTTCCTCCACGGAGCAGGAACCGATCGACCAGAAAATTCCGCGCGAATCATCAATATCTTCAAGGGTCAGGTCAATGCCCTTCCAACTCAACCCCGCATCACCAAACCTCCAATCCTCTGCAGAGTGACTCGTGAGGACGTTGGCCAACTCTGATGTGGTTAGGTCATGGACCAGCGCGAAGCCGCACGCTGCGAGCACATTGAGAAAGCCCTGAGCCTTGGCACCGGTCTCGCGGTCAATCTTGGGCAAAGCATGATGAAGCCCCGCCGTCAGCTTGAAACTGAGCTCCAACGCAGCGCACCCATGGATGAACGTGGCAACAGAAGCTGTGGATGGGTAAGCATCCAACGTCGCACCGCCTGTCCTTGCCTTGGCCGCGAGCCACTCCGATTGCGCAATGACGGCGAGGGAGTCCGTCATACCAGGTCCCCATGGAAGTTCCAGGAACGCATCCACCTGATCGAACGCCTTCATGTCGCGCACGCAGGTCTCGATGAGGTCGTTGCTTGGAATACGAACCTCGTAGGCTTCGATTGCCGCGCGCTCGCCGGCCTCGTTGACGAATTCTGTCATCAGGCCCGCATCGGTTTCGAGAGCATCGTGCCAACTGTCGAGGTCCTGGCTTCCGGATCCAATGACGGTAATCGGCACCTCAGGCGCGGTTGGGCGGCGGTCAAGCTCCTCAATCAGTTCAGGGAGAGCTTTGGAAGAGATCGCAAAGCGACTCACGATAACCTGCTCGGGGCCCCGAAGATAGCGAAGATAGTTGTCAAAGGATTGGGTTACAGTGAGGCCCGCGGGAGGGAAAGTCCCCGCGTAGTCAATAAATCCATCCAGCAGACTCTTCAGCGAACTGCGCATATGGACAGTATCCCGCACCTGGGCCTTTGCCGTCTGCGCCTGTCTACCTGTGGCTACCCTGGTATCATCTATTAACAACATTTAGCGTGTACGGTGCCGTGCTTGCTCGAAGGATCTGCTATGTCTAAGATGAAAGTATTAATCGCGGATGACGAACCCATCATCCTTCTGGACCTCAAACAGATGCTGGAGAACCTCGGATATGAGGTGGTCGCTGAAGCCAGCGACGGTCAGCAGGCTGTAGATCTCGCTCGTGAAACCAAACCCGATATCTGCATTCTTGACGTCAAGATGCCGGTGATGGATGGTATTGACGCCGTCAATATCATTACCGAAGAGAACATCGCCCCTGCGATTCTTCTCACGGCTTACTCGGACAAGGACCTTATTGACCGAGCCAAGGCCGCTGGCGTTTTTGCCTACCTCGTCAAGCCGTTCAAAGCTAGCGACCTTCTGCCGACCATTGAAGTTGCCCGAAGCCGATTTGAGCAGAATCTTCAGCTGACCAAGGAAGTCGGAAACCTTCAAGAGCGACTTGAAGCTCGAAAGCTGGTGGACCGAGCCAAGGGCATCCTGATGGACGAGCACAAGCTCTCCGAGGGTGAGGCCTACCGCCGAATCCAGGTTCAGTCCATGAACCTCCGCAAGACGATGCGAGAAGTGGCTGAAGCCATCATCCTCGCGAAGTCCATCTAGTCGCCACTCGTGCTATAACCAGAGCATGACGGAGACACTTTGGGCGCCTTGGCGGATGGCCTACATCCAGAGACCGCCAACTGGAAGCTCGGCCGGCGATATCTTCGTCGACCTCCCTGCCGAACAGGATGATGTCAAGAACTTCATCCTGTTTCGTGGTGTTCATGCCTTCGTCATGCTGAACGCCTACCCTTACGCCAACGGTCATCTGATGGTGGCTCCATACCGGCAGATCGCAGATATCGTTCACCTGAACGATGACGAACTTCTGGAGATCAATCAGCTGGTTGCCAAGGGTGTCCGCTGGCTCCGCAAGGCGTACAACCCTAACGGATTCAACATCGGGGTGAATATGGGCAGCGCTGCAGGTGCCGGCATTCCCATCCATATCCACTGGCACATCGTGCCGCGCTGGAACGGCGACACCAGCTTTATGACTTCCATCGGAGGCGCGAGGGTTATCCCGCAGTCGCTGGAAGACACATACATGGTTGTGAAGCAGGCGATCGACAGTGACGCTTGACGAGCTGCGCGCAGAAGCCCTGACCTGCAGGGAATGTCCGCTCAGCGATCGCAGGACCAACGTCGTTTTTGGAGAGGGCAACCCAAAGTCTCCTCTTGTGCTGGTCGGCGAGGGACCCGGGGAAACGGAGGACAAGCTCGGCCGGCCATTCGTGGGGCGGGCAGGGCAACTCCTGGACAAGGCTCTAGCGGATGCTGGCCTCTCGCGAGACCATGTCTACATCATGAACACGGTCAAATGCCGAGCGGCAGATTGGAGCACAGGCAAGCCTGTCAACCGGGCCCCTACCGAGCAGGAAGCCGTTGCCTGTCGCCGCTGGCTGGTCCCCCAGGTGCAGATCATTGCGCCAAAGGTGATCCTCTGCGTCGGGGCTCCGAGCGCCAAGAACCTAATCAAGAAGAACTTTGCCATCACCAAGGAGCGCGGGATCTACTTTCCTTGCGAGTACGCGAAAACGGCGATCGCCACTCTTCACCCGAGCTACATTCTTCGTCAGATGAATATCTCAGGCGATGGAGGCTATTCGCTCCTCGTTTCAGACATCACACGGGCATGGCAGGCCGCTCAAAAGCTCCTCAACGGCTCTTAGATTGAGGCGATTTCGTCCGGTTCGATTACAATAGAGTCCCATGACCTTCCGGCGACTGCCTGCGGCGCTTTGCTGCCTCCTCGTTTCTGCGCTTGGGTTCAGCCAAACCCGCCCCCACAACTTTGACCTTCTCGACGTCAAATGGCACGTTGACCTGAAAACGTACGAGAGCACCGGAGTTCTCAACGGAGATGTCGTCAACACCCTCAAGGTCTTGGCCGATCCCGCCAGCGTCACCTTTGACTGCGCGAAGCTCACGGTCGACAAGGTGGAGGTGAACGATGCCGCCGCGACGTTTAGCACCGACGGCAAGATGATCACGGTCAACCTCCCAGCCGGCACCGCGGTCGGCGCCACGCTGCGGGTTCATGTTTACTACCACGGCTCTCCAGAGGCCGGCATGTATCTCATCCCTGGGTCGCGAGCCTTTCCCGCCCACACCACCGTGATCTATACCCAGGGTGAAATGGTGGACAACCGCTATTGGCTCCCGACATGGGACTATCCGGATGACAAGGCCACAAGCGAAGGATTCATTGAAGTTGCTAAAGGCGAAACTGCAGTTAGCAACGGCAAGCTGATTGAGGTCAAGCAACTGCCAGATCGGTCAATCTATCACTGGAAGGTGGATCAGCAGCACGCCACTTACCTCATCTCCATCGTCGCCGGGCAACTCGATGCCGGGCATGGAATGTGGGGCAAGATGCCTGTTGATTATTACGTGCCCAAGGGGCTCTTGCCCTGGGGAGACGCCTCCTTTGGCAGGACCGAAGACATCATCGACTTCTACAGCAAGCTGACTGGCTTCAACTACCCGTACGCCAAGTTTTGCCAGAGCGCGGTTCCTGACTTTATGTTTGGCGGAATGGAGAACATCACCGCCGTGACGCAGACGATTACCGCCCTCCATCCAAAGTCCACCGAGCCGGTCAACGATGCAACCGGGCTGGTAGCCCACGAGTTGGCTCACCAGTGGTTTGGCGATACCATCACCTGCAACGGGTGGAGCGATGCCTGGCTGAACGAGGGCTTTGCCACCTTCCTGCCTCACTTCTGGGATCGAAAGAAGTACGGCCAGGAGAATTTTGACCTGGGCCGCTATGGTGACTTCCAGGCGGCGATCGGCGCCCACCAGGGGCAGAAGCGCCCCGTGGTTTGGGCGGGCTATAAAGACGCCCTGGATATGTTCAACGGGTTCATCTATCCCGGCGGCTCTGCCCGAATGTTCATGTTGATGGACATGCTCGGCGAGGAGCGATTCTGGAAGGCGATCTCGGCTTATCTGAACGAGCGCAAGTTCACCTCGTTTGACACGCCGGCCTTCTTTGATAGCATGTCTCGCGCATCTGGGGTAGATCTCAAGCCGTTCATGCAGCAGTGGTTCTACACTCCTGCCGCGCCCGATCTCACCGTTTCTGAGCGAGACGGCAAGCTGGTGATCACCCAGCCCGAGCCGTATTTCAACCTCAAACTGGATGTTTGGACCCTAGATGGCGGTTCGTGGTTCAAAAAGAAGGTTGAGGTTTCTGGTCACGAAACGACCCTGGAATTGGGCAACCAGGCGGGTAAGCCCGTTTTGATCGACCCTCGGTGCTTTGTGATGGCCACCATCCACAACAACATCCCGTTCTCAGTGGACGAGCGGATCAACCTGTTCAAGAATGCGCCAAACGCCGGAGAGCAGGCGAGAATTCTGGACACGATGATGGATGGGCTGACCCAGGATCAGTGGCTCGCCATCGCAGAAGGAACCACTTCCCCGAATATCCTCCAGCGGCTTATCGGAAGAGTTGGCAAGCCGGGTGAGGGCTTCCTCATCCAATTGACGAAAGGCGCGAATCGTCAGGTCGCCAACGCGGCAGCGGGTGTCCTCGGCGGTTTGCCTAAGAGTCCAGCGATCGTGGAGCAGCTGACGGCCCTTTGGGAGAAGGATCCCAATGAGTCGATCCGTTCCACAGCCCTTCATTCCCTCGTCGCCCTTACCAACGATGAAGCGCTCGTTAAGAAGGCTTGGTCGATGGACGGGTATGCCGACGAGTTCCGACGCTTTGCTCTTGGCTGGCTTCAGGGCCACGCGGCCGACGAAGCGCGCGAGAAGTGCCTGGATATCCTTGCCCACCCAACATCAGAGCCGCTTCGAGTCGATGCCATCCGTATGCTCGGCGGTCTCAAAGACAAGCCAGGCGAAACCAGGGTCTACTCGGCCCTTACAGACATCCTTAAGGAAACGTCGTTCGGTGCAAGAAGCACCGCCATCTACGCCCTCATGTCCTACGGCAACCCCGAAGCAATCAAGCTGCTGGAACCCTTCCGAACCAACAGCCTCGTCTTCTTCCGCCAAGCCGCAGAAGGCGCCATCGGCGCGCTGAGCGCAAAGCATTAAACTGGAGCGTCCCAGATCGGGGCGCTCCAAGTGTTGAAGAACGCTTCTCGGGCTCTTATCGCACGATTCACACAGTCGTTGCCGACGGCGTTGATGTGCCCCATCTTGCGGCCAGGCTTTGCCTCGACTTTTCCGTACCAGTGGAAGAACAAACCTGGCTCCGCGAGGGCGGCGGGGATGGCGTCGGCGTGGCGGCCGCTGGGAACTCGACCCAAGAGGTTGGCCATGCAAGTCTCTTGCCCAAACGGTGAGTGGACGGGCCAGCCCATCACGAGGCGGACGTGCTGCTCGAACTGGCTGGGGCCGCCCCAATCCAACGTGTAGTGACCGGTGTTGTGTGGGCGTGGGGCGATCTCATTGACTTGGATACTTCCATCGGGCAGCTCAAACAGCTCAACCCCGTAAAGTCCTGCGCCATCCACCGCTTCAATCGCGGCAAGGGCGACTGCAGAGGCGTCGGTACCGCTCGGGTAGACGAGGTCGCACACTTGGTCTACCTGGACCGTCTCCATCGTCGGAAAGCATCCGGTGCCGTGGTCGCTTAGGTAGACCATCACTGCAAGCTCTCGGGTAAAAGGCACAAACTTTTCGGCGAGCCATCCGCCCGATTCCCACTCAGGGCGCAGGGCTTCCAGCTCTTCGGCGTTCCTAGCGATGCGGGTGCCCTTGCCGTCATACCCGCCAAACCGAACCTTCAGGACCATGGGGAAGCCCAGGGTCTCTATGACCGAACTGACGTCGCTCTCCAGTGAAAAGGCTGGTGGCGAAGGAACACCCGCGTGCTGGAGCGCCTGGCGCTGAAGAAGCTTGTCCTGAATCGTGCGAAGGGACGTCAGCGTTGGGCAAAGGTGACCAGGATCTACCCCAGCGATCTCACAGGCGGAAACGATCTTGTCGGCAAGGATGAACTCGTTTTCGAGGGTTACGCGGTCACATTTGGCAAACACCTCGGCGATTCGCTCAACGTCGCTCAGCTTGCCAGTCACCGATTGCGCAATCTGCGAAGCAGGTGCCGTGGGGTCTGGATCAAGGGAAAGACACTTCAATCCCATGCGCTGCGCGGCCTGAATCGACATCCGCGCGAGCTGTCCCCCACCCAAAAAGCCGATATCGAACCGCTGACTCACCTCCAAAGGGTACCGCCCAGCAATCTTCATCGGCCATGAAACGGGCGAACCCGGGTAAAACCGTTCTTATGTTGCTCGAAGGCAAAAAGGGTTTGGTTCTCAACGTGATGAACAAGAACTCCATCGGTTGGGCTATTGCGGATGCCGCCAACCTCCATGGAGCCACGGTGGGCATCGGTGCACAGAATGAGCGGATGCTGGATGGCGTGCTCAAGCTGGTGGAAGGTCGCGAGCGATTTGATCCGTTCACGATCGATTTTAGCGATGACGCGCAGTTTGATCTCCTGCGAGACCAGGTTGCCGAAAAGTACGGCAAGATCGACTTTATCGTCCATAGCGTCGGCTTTGCTCCCAAAACCGCTCTCAACGGCCGATTCATCGACACCACTCTGGAGGACTTCCAGATCGCGATGAACATCAGTGCCTACTCTCTTTGCCGACTCTGCAATGCCCTTGAGCCGCTGATGAACGAGGACGGAAGTGTCATCACCCTCAGCTATGTGGGCAGCACCCGAGCTCTGAAGAATTACAACGTGATGGGAGTCTGCAAAGCCGCTCTCGAGTCGACGGTTCGATATTTGGCCGTAGACCTGGGAGATCGCGGAATCAGGGTGAACACCCTGTCGCCGGGACCGGTCAATACGGTTTCTGGTCGAGGTATCAATGGCCTCACCGACATGATTAAGTCGGTCCAGGATCGAGCCCCTCTCAAGCGACCCTACGGTCAGGAAGAGGTTGCGGGATCGGCGGTCTATCTGCTCAGCGATCTCAGCAAGGGCGTTTCCGGCCAGATCATCTTTATCGACTCCGGCTACACCATCACCGGCATGTAAATGCGGCTGCTTACGGTTCCGAACTGGTCTTTTGGTCGGAACAAGGCACTCCTGCGCGACTTTCAGTCGATTCTCGAATCGGCTGACGTCACGGTTCACTACTGTCAGGGCGATGTCGACCACAACCGAACCGTTGTGGCGTTCAGCGGGGAATCTGCGGTCGTAGAAGAAACGCTTCTGCGGCTTTGTGAGCCCGCTTTCGATGCAATCGACCTGAATCGGCACGTCGGTGTACATCCACGTATTGGGGCATTGGACGTATGCCCAATCGTGCCGTTTGGTAAATCTCAGGCAGAACTTCAGAGCGCGAATGCCTCAGCAGAAAGAATCGCTGCCGTGATCGGAGGCAGATATGGCGTCCCGGTCTACCTCTATGAAAAGTCGGAGCGCGGCCGCCATGAGGCGGATTTGCCCGCCCTGCGCCATGGTGGCTTTGGTGGACTCCTTGGAAAGACCCTATCACCTGATTTCGGCCCTCAATATGCCCACACAAACTTGGGCGTCACTGTGGTCGGTGTTCGAGACTTCCTTATTGCTGTCAATGCCGACTTAGGGACCGAAGACTTGGAAGTTGCCAAGGCCCTGGCAAAGCAAATTCGGTCGATGAGAAGGGAAGGGGACACTCGGTTTCTAGGTGTCAGAGCCCTCGGCTTTCCCCTTGCCTCCAGAAATCAGGTCCAAGTCAGCATGAATCTCACCCTGCCTGATTTGACCGAAGTAGATCCGATCATGGAATGGATCGCCGATGAACTTTCCGAACTGCGCATCAAACTCGTAGGGACCGAACTCATTGGCGTGATTCGGGCAAAGGACGTCTCGGGAGCAACGAGACTGCCGATTCGGGACGCCCAAGTTTTGGACATCGGCTAGGTGGGAACTGTCCGTGGCCGGGTGACTTCAGCGCCGATATGGGTTCTGATAAAGGTGGCGGCCCAACCTTGCGACTCCTTGCGGAAAGCGCCCGCGATGTGGCCCAACCATGCTCACACCATTAAGATTCGGAACTCGCAACCCGAAGCTCCATACAGATAGGTTACAGATTTGTTCGAATCTTCTCTTGCTAAATCAGGCCATGTTTTAAGTCGGCCTGTTCTAGCTGATTCAGCACTTTTAACCCGCCAGAGGAGAAAATGCGCTCGAAATCTTCCGTCTTATTTTTGGTTTTTGTGCTGTGCGTCTTAAGCCAGTTTGCCGTGGCCAACACCCTTGTATTCAATTCGCCCACGGTTGTGGGCGGCAACGGTACCACGGCGACTCTGACCGTGGCGGGTAACTCTACCGGCACCAACCGCACATTCCTGTTTTCCTCGAATTCCGTCAGCGTCACCGTCCCATCGTCAGTGATCTTGCTGGCTGGGACGCTTGTCGTCAATTTCAGCACTACCACTTCGACTGTGTCGACTCCGGTGCAGGCCACCATCACGGAGACAGCGCCGAACGGAACCCATGTCTATGGCTATTTGCCCGTTTTGGCGAATCCGCTCTCTAGCGTTTCCATCACTGCAAACCCAGTCAGCGGTGGTACGTCCACTACCGGAACAATTACCCTTGGTGACAACGCCCCAACCGGCGGCGCGGTGGTCAACCTCTCTTCCTCCAACACCTCTGCCGCGACGGTGCCCGCAGCTGTAAACGTATTAGCCGGTAACAGTTCGGCAACGTTCTCGGTGTCGACGAGCTCCGTCACTTCAAACGCTTTATCGACCATAACTGCGGCGGTAGGCGGCAGCACCGTAACCACATCGCTTACGGTGGAACCCATCTTGGCGTCACTGACGCTACCATCTTCCTCGGTCATGGGAGGGACAACTGCTGTTGGTACCCTTCAGTTAAGTAGAGCTGCAGGATCGGGCGGCTTTGCCATTTCACTGTCATCAAGCAGCCGCTTTGCAGTGGTCCCACCGACCATCACGGTGCCATCTGGCTCGCTGAGCGCAAGCTTCCCCATCTGGACCAGCCCATGTGCAGCTATTCAGTCTTCGGTCATTTCTGCATCCAGCGGAGGCGGCTCCGCAACTGCAAATCTGAGCTTGAATACCTACAGCCCGTTCGTCTTTGGCGTTCAGGTTCCGAACACCTACCTCGTTGGCGGTAGTCCTGTGACGTCGGGAGTTCAGCTGGATCACTATGTCACCGCAGTCGATGGTGAGGACGTTTCGCTGAGCACGAGCAATGTTGACGGCTCAACTCCAGCCGCCGCGTCGGTTCCATCCACCGTGACGATTCCTTTCGGCTCTAATAGCGCGACGTTCACCGTCACGACCTCTTCCGTTCCAGGCGTGACGGGAGTTTTCATCATCGCTCAGGATGGCGTCCAGGCTCAAGAGGGCCTTGTGATGTTGATGTCGTCGGGCGGACTGGGGCTGAGCCTTTCTTCCTCACCCACCGGCATCTTTGGCGGAAGCTCGGCAACGGGCACGGTGACCCTGAGTGCATCTCAGGCTTCGGACACTGTTGTGAGTCTTGCATCAACCGATACGAGTGTCACCGTTCCTGCTTCGGTAACAGTTCCGAGTGGTAGCACGACCGCGACGTTCAATATCTCCACTTCCGCAATTGGCAGCCAGACTGGAGTTCTTGATGGCGGTTGGATCTGGGTTACGGCTTCAGCTGGTCTCAGTTCTCAAACGATGGCTCTGTCCATCTATCCATCTCAGCTTCACAGCATTTCTGCAACTCCCAGTTCTGTAGCTGGCGGCACATCCTCCACGGGTACGGTGACCGTTGCGGGTAGGGCTCCAACCGGTGGCATTACGGTGAGCCTGAGCTCAGACAGTTCCGGAGTCACTATTCCAGCCTCTGTGACGATTCCGGCCGGAAGCTCCGCCGGCACGTTCGCCATCTCGACGGCATCAACCTCGAACCCATACACGGCGAACCTTAGCTCCTCGTACGGAGGTGTGACGAAGTCTTGCGCCTTTGGTGTGGGTGCGTCTGTGCTGGTTCACAGCATCTCCTCAACTCCCGGGTCAGTTGCCGGTGGTGCCTCTGCAACTGGAAGCGTGACCCTCAATGGAAACGCTCCTGATGGCGGGACGACAATATCGCTGAGTTCAAGCAGCGGGCTCGTCAGCCTCCCTTCGACGGTAACCATTCCTGCAGGTCAGTCTTCAACGACCTTCAGCATCTCGACGGTAGGAACGCTAACGGCAGCATCTGCGACTCTTTCGGCCTCTCTCAATGGTCGAAGTGTCACTTGCGGCTTCGGGGTAGGAATCTCGACACTTCTGAAGGGCATCTCCGCCTCTCCCGGCAGTGTGATTGGAGGCAACTCCTCAATTGGAACCGTAACGCTGACGGCTCCCGCCCCAGCATCGGGCGCAGTCGTGTCGCTGGCTTCAACTTCAGGTTCGGTCGTCCTTCCTGGGACGGTGACGATTCTCTCTGGAAGCACGACAGCCACCTTTGGGATCTCAACCATCGCGGTGGGATCGGGAACAACGTCAACACTGAGTGCGAATCTTGGCACCGTAACCAAGACTTGCGCATTCATCGTTTCTCCCCCAACGCTGGCCGGTCTCACGACTGCTATTGCCACCGTCCAAGGCGGCACGGCGGTATCCGTGACCGTAACTCTAACTGGAGTTGCTCCTGCTGGAGGAACGGTTGTACCCATCTCCTCGAGTTCGGTAAATGCAGCCGTGCCATCCAGCGTGATCATTCCTGAGGGTCAGACAGGTACGACATTCTCAGTTGCGACTAGCGCCGTGACCTCGAATGCTTCGGTGATCATAACCGCGGTGAACGTGACCACGATTCACCTCACGATAAAGCTGACACCATAGGCAATTACTGACTGGTTCGTAGTTAGGGGGCTGGTTGTCAAAACAACCAGCCCCCTAACTACGAACCAGTGCCTAGGCTTAGATAACGCCTTCGGCTCTCAAGGTTGGATAGTGGCATGCCTTGAATTTCTTGCCGCTTCCGCAAGGGCAGACATCGTTTCGGCCGACTCGCGTCCAGTCGATGTTTCCTAGGGCTACCGGCGAGATCGCGGTTGGCGCGGCTACAGTTTTGGCACCGTGCTGCTCCTGCAGTTCGGGAGGCAGGTCGTCCATGTTGAACATCAACGGTGTGGCGTCCTGCTCCTCTTCGTACTGTTGGATCTCCTGCTGCTGCTGGGCGCGCAGGTGGTAGATCATGCGAGCGGCCTGGTCTCGGATGTTCTTCAGCGTGGTTTGGAACGTGTCGTACGTTTCCTTCTTGTAGGCGATCAGCGGGTCGGTTTGGCCGTAGCCGCGGAGGCCAATACCCTCTCGGATGTATTCGATGGTCTGGAGGTGCTCCATCCAGCGATCGTTAACGGCTCTCAGAAGCACGTGCTTCTCCAAGAGCTTCATTGCCTCACCAGATTCGGTGATCTTTGCGTCATACGCCTGAAGCGCCAGATCGTTCAGAACTTTCACTAGTGCGGCGCCAGGCTTGTGCGCCTCAAGGTCAGCGATCGTGGCGTAGTCCACGAGCGGGAAGATCTCGTTGAGGTCTTCGTAAAGCACCGCGTAGTCGTACACCTTAGTGCCGTCCTCTTCCACCATCCAGGCGTTCTCTGCCACTTCGGCGAGAGTGTCATGGATGTAGGTCTTCAACTCGGAGCGGATGTCCTTGCCAAGCAAGATCTCTCGGCGAAGGCCGTAGATGTGCTCGCGCTGAGCATTGAGAACGTCGTCGTACTCAAGAACGTTCTTTCTGGCCTCGAAGAAGTGGTTCTCAATTCGCTCCTGCGTTTTCTGGATCATTCGGCTCAGGAAGCCGGCAGTAACCTCTTCCATCGCTGGCCACATCTTCAGCGCGGGATTTTCCATCATATTCGCGTTAAAGATCTTCCAAAGCTGGTCTTCCAGCGCCACGAAGAAGCGGCTTTCGCCAGGGTCTCCCTGTCGACCGGCACGTCCTCGAAGCTGGTTGTCAATTCGGCGGCTCTCATGGCGCTCGGTACCAAGGATGAACATTCCACCCAGGGCTCGAACCTCTTCGGCGCGCTCTCGGCGCTCCTGGTCATCCAGCGGAAGCGGTGGAGCAGCTCGCTCCTTGCCGCCTCGGCGGTAGCTGACGAACGTTTCGCCGTAAACGTCGGTGGTGCCTTCAAGGTCTTCGCCTTCGGCATCTCTCGCCATTTTGACGAGGTCATCTTCAACCCGTCCACCAAGAAGGATGTCGACACCACGTCCAGCCATATTGGTGGCAATGGTGACCTGGCCCTTTCGACCAGCTTCGGCGATGATGACGGCTTCCTGCTCGTGGAACTTAGCGTTGAGAACGTTGTGCGGAATTCCGTGCTTGAGAGCTTCCTCTAGGAACTCGCGATTGGCCTTTGGCAGGCTCCACTGCTCCAGACACCAGTCGATCCAATCGCCCTTGAGAACGTCTCCGCTGAGGTCAATCTTCGCGAGGAGCGAGTTGACCGCTTGGCGATCCATGTCTGGCAAGTCAGTGAGATAGAGGCGAGATGCCTCATCCTTGTTGTCGCCCTTAAGATCCTTCTTGACTTCGAGCCGGTCTTTCAGCCGCTGGGAAATCACCAGGCGCTGGAGCAGGTCTGCGGTCAGTCGCGAGGAGACCTTTTCAGACATTTCAATCGATCGCGTTCCTACCAGAACTGGCTGCTGCTTGGCGAACAGACGAATGATCTCCCAACCGATGCCACGGTACTTGGCTTCCAAGGTCTTGTAGATGATGTCTGGCTGGTCAACTCGGATCATCGGTCGGTGCGTCGGTACTGAAACCACGTCGAGACCGTAAATCTTTCGGAACTCGTCCTCTTCTGTCTTCGCCGTACCCGTCATGCCGGCGAGCTTGTTGTAGAGGCGGAACAGGTTCTGGAATGTGATTGTCGCGATGGTCTGGCTTTCTCGCTGAACCGCAACCTTTTCTTTTGCTTCAAGGGCCTGGTGGAGGCCATCGCCGAAACGTCGGCCGAACATCATTCGCCCGGTGTTTTCGTCAACGATGACGACTTCGCCGCTTCGAACGACATAGTCGATGTCCTTGTCGAACAGCGCATACGCCTTAACCGATGCGTTAACGTGGTGGAACAGCTTGGGATCGGCGGCGATGTTGTCGATCCCCATGATCTCTTCGACGTAGTCCATTCCTTCCTCGGTGAGTGAGGCGGAGTGGTTCTTCTTATCGGAAGTCCAGTGAACTTCCTTCTCAAGCTTTCGGACGACCTCATCAACGACCTTGTAGATGGAGACATCCTCCATCGAAGGGCCAGAAATGATGTGTGGCGTTCGCGCTTCGTCGATGAGGATCGAGTCCACCTCGTCGATCATCGCGTAGTTCAGCTCTCGCATAACCAGGTCGGTCTCATCGAACGCCATGTTGTCGCGGAGGTAGTCAAAACCGAATTCGTGGTTGGTGCCGTAGGTGATGTCGCAACCGTAGGCATCGCGTCGGCTACAGGGAACCAAGTTCATGTACCGTGGGTCCTCGTGCTCAGCGCCTGGTTCGTAGTAGTAGGAACCGCCAAGTTCGTCCGAGTCAGGTGACTGGCCCTGGATAATTCCGACGCTGAGGCCCATGAAGTGGTATATCGGACCCATCCAAACCGCGTCGCGTCGTGCCAGGTAGTCGTTGACGGTGACGAGGTGGGCTCCGCGTGCTGAGAGGGCGTTGAGAACGATCGGAGCGACAGCGACGAGCGTCTTACCTTCACCCGTTCTCATTTCAGCGATTCGACCCTGATGAAGGACCGCGCCGCCGGTTAGCTGGGTGTCGAATTGTCGCATGTTCAGCGTGCGCTTAGAGACTTCGCGAACGATGGCAAAAGTTTCGACGAGGAGAGCATCAAGGGTGGTGCCAGACTGAGCTTTGGCCCTGAGCTCGGCTGCCTTGGCCTTGAGTTCGTCATCGCTCAAAGGGGAGATGGACGGTTCAAGGGCGTTGATCTGGTTCACGATCGGCGAGATCATCTCGACGTCGCGTTTACTGGTGTCAAATAGTTTTCTTAAAAAATTCACGTTACTGCCTTATGCATTCAGGAGGGCGGGCGGATGGGCCCGAAGGAGCGATCAAATGAAGGGCGCCAGGTTGAGGCGCTAGATCGCGGGGCCGTCGCGTGAACGCTGAGATCGGGCAAAGCCATCCGACGCGGATGAGGTGCTTGGCTCAGGAAAACTTCCGGTGGGAACATGCTCCACCAAGTTCTGGCGGTCGCGTACAATTTCAGGGCGTCCGCAAAGGAAGGAAATAAGAGCCTGTGTAAGCTCCGCTCCCGACTTCGTGGCGATTAAATCGGCTAGGGCCTGCTCATCGCCTCGGGCAAGTGAACTGGAACCCGGCTCCGACATCTGTCGATGGATCGCTTCCAATGCCTCTGGTAACCGTGCACCGATCGCGAGCCGCTCAAAATTTGAGGGGCCCTGCAGAAGTAAGAGGATCAGTGCTGGCAGGAGCGGAAGCATAAATCGTGACGCTAACCTCAATTATAGACGCCGAGGGTGTCCTGAATAACGGAGGGTGGTGTCCTGGATTCCTTATCGACACAAACGTGTGTCAACTCACCCGGGTTTCCTGCTAGGTTCAGCCTTCTTCTACGTTGACCTTGATTCCGCGTGCCTGCGTGTAGAGCGAAATTCCGCGATTGGCGACCCACGATCCAACCATGCCCATCACGAGGAGCAACATGATTCGGATCATCACCATGAACAGGGAGCTGAGGCCCGCATTGAGGTCCATCTTTTTGCCCGGCTCAATGTTGAGAGCTTTGGCAGGTGGAGTCATGAAGAGGCCATAGGCAAGCTTGAAAACGAGCACAAGGAGTGCCACTCCACCCAGAAACACAAGAATGCCAATGAACGACCCGAAGAAGTCGCGGTGGGTGCGGACGGTGGTGGGCAGCTGAGCTTTCAAGCGAGTTTCCCTATTATGGTTTGCGGGTGCTTCATTTTGACTTTTGACATCTTCTTCGACTGCCATGGCAACTCGCTCGGATCGAATCAGCGCAATCCCTTCAACTAGACGTCCGCAGTGTAGTCATTGATTTCACGTCAACCCCTGGAAATCGTCAAGTTGCTTATATGTTGGCGGTAAAACCACTCTGTGTGTTCCGCTGGCTACATTGCTTCTCGCACAAAGCTGGCCCGCGATGTGACTGAGTTCTTCGCAGTGGTGGAAGAACTAGCCGGAATTTCGCGCCACGCCATTCGCCCAACCCATGACACTCCGTTCATTCGGCAAGAATCGGACGGCCACCTTCACGTGAGAATGCTTCACTGGGGTCTGGTCCCTTTCTGGGCGAAGGATCAAAAATTTAGCCACTCCACCTTTAACGCCAGGAGTGAGAGTCTGGCCGAAAAGCCAACGTTTCGTGAACCGTTTCGATCCCGACGCGGGATTCTGCCTTGGGTCAGCTACGTGGAATGGCGAGAAGAACTCGGAATCAATGTGCCTTACGAGCTCTCTCTGCGGAACGAAGCCCCGCTAGCGCTTGCCGGCTTGTGGGATTGCTGGACAGATGGGAAGACCATCTTGGAGTCCTGCACGATTGTCACGACCACACCAAATGAACTGGCTTCTCAGTTTCAAGATAGGATGCCGGTGATCCTGCATCCTGAACACTACGATCTTTGGCTGTCTCCTGCCACTCCCGCCTCGGATTTGAAGGTGATCATGGCTCCGTACCCAGCCAGTGAAATGAAGGTGGAACTGGCAAACCCTGAAGACTTTAAGAGAAAGGCCCCAAATGGGCCCCAGGGAGTCCTCGAGTTTTGAACCAGAATCTATTTCGCCGGAGGAATCACCTCGCGCGGACTCTTCCATTCAAAGAACCCTTCCGATTGAGTGACGAGCGCGCATAGCGACCTAGTTGCCTCCAACCGTTCATAGAGGGTGAATCCAGAAGCAGCCTCAATCGCTAGGCGGGCCGCAAGAGGGTCTAGCTCCTCAATCCGCTGGAGGAGGTCCTTGTTGCGGGGTTTCCATCCTGGCGACTGGTTGGCTCTGAACTCCAGCAGGTGCACAATCACCGCGCCCAGCATCACCGATGCTGCGTGTTCGTCTCGTTCCGCGAGATCGAGGACGTCCTCAAACTCCGTCGCAACGGAGTATCGCGAAGCAGTGAGTGCGTCCGCACAAGGTGCTTGGGGAGTGTTGGTCAGAAGGCTGGTGGCTTCGTTTTGCAATTCTAGGATTTGCCCGTCTGGGTCGAAGAGGGAAGTTCCGGTTGCGTACATATGCGGCGAAATCGGTCGCCGGTCTTCCAAATCCTCTATGAAATAATCTTTAACACGATCTGGCGGGTTTACGAAGATCTCGCAAGGCACCCCATTGAAGAACCGCTGCACGCGCTCCCGAAACCTGTCTCGATGCAGTACATGGATGTCGAGGTCGCTTCGGGTATCAGGTGTGCCCCGCAGGATGGTTCCGGTGACCAGCAGTCCGCAGACCTCGTAGCTGGCAAAAATCCACTCCACCGCTTCTCGGAGCGCTTTGGCGTAGGGCTCATTCAGCTCTGGGTAGTCATTGAGCTCAGGTGTCATGCGAAGACCCGTTCGCTGAAGCCTTCACGGAGGATGACCTCATAGTCGTGACCGCAGTCGGCGGGCCAAGAACAGAGGAAGACGAGTGGTTCATTTCCATCATTGATCGTTCGATGAGCCAGTTCGCCTGAAATCCAATGGGACGAGCCGGGCGTCAGGCGTTCGAACCGAGTATTTCGACCTTCGTCCATTAGGGCGAGGAGTCCGGTCCCCGAGACGGTGATGCACATCTCTCCGCGGGTCCGTTTGAGATGCCAATGGCCCCTCGTCATGAAGTATTCGCCACCGACCGTGCCCGGCATAAGCGTGGTATTGCCCCAAAGGACAGCCCCTTCGGTGCCATCCGGCTCTGGAAACCAGCTTTGGGTGACATACAGGAGTTGGTCAGCGTTGGCTCTCGCCGCCTCTTCATCCAGCCAGTAGCCTGCAAGGTCTCTGACCGTGCGTCGGGATTCGGTCACACCCTCCCCGACAAGCTGCCCGGACGTGAGATTCGTGAAGATTGGGGGGACCTGAAGCATGGCTGATCAGCGTACACGATCCGCGCGAACCTTGCAAAACCGTCAATGTCATACTGAAGATAGTGCTGAAGGTCGACCGGCTGGGAAAGAAATATAGCGGCAGGTGGATATTCCGTGGACTATCCTTCGAACTCGGACTTGGCGACCGGCTCGTGATCCTTGGTCGCAACGGGTCGGGTAAGTCCACTCTGTTGAAGACCCTTTCCGGGCTCACGGAGCGAACGGAAGGAACGATCACTTTTCCTGAAGGCGATCTGCGTCATGTACTCGGGCTGAGCGCTCTGGAGCAATCTGTTTACGCCCAGCTCACGGTTGCAGAGCATCTTCAGCTCACGGCGGATCTCAGAAGCTGCCCGGCTCGGGTGGACGAATTGCTGCAATTCATCGAGCTTGGTTATGCCAAAGATGTGCCCGCGGGGCAGCTGTCGACAGGGATGAAGGCAAGGCTCCGTATGGCGATGGCAATCCAGGCGAAGCCGAAGCTGCTCTTGCTCGATGAGCCAGGAGCTGGCTTGGATGAAGCCGGTCGCAACCTGGTCGACAAGATCACATCCGAGCAGGCTCAGCGTGGCTGCCTGATCGTCGCAACCAACGATCCGCTTGAAAGGAGGCTGGCTACCCTTGAACTCCAATTGGCAGACTGAAATCAAAGCCGTTTTCCTTAAGGAGTGGCGCACGGAAATGCGCTCCCTAAGTGGGATCCTGACTTCGCTCCTCTTCAGCGTGGTGACGGTTTACGCTATCGGTTTTGCCGCACTTAGCACGAAGCTTCACGGCACCGTGATTGCTGGCATGTTGTGGGTTGCCCTGCTATTCTCGGCGTCATCGTCCCTCACGCGCAGCTTTCTCGTGGAAGAAGAACAGGGAACGGCTGATCTCTTGCGTCTAGTCGCGCGACCTCATGCGGTGTTTTGGGGCAAGGCGCTGTTCAATATCTTCCAGAACTTGGTGACGTCGGTCATTCTTAGCGTCCTCTACCTTGGCTTCACGGCGGCAACTGTCACGATGCCTTGGCTTTTTGTAGTGTCCCTCGTGGCCGGATGTCTTTCCCTGACGGGCGCGGTAACCTTATGCGGGGCGATCGCGGCGCAGGCGGCGAATCGATCCATGCTTTCAGCCGCCATATCGGTTCCGTTGCTGCTTCCGCTGGTGGCGCTGGGAGTAAGTGGGATGAGGATTTCGTTGGGCGACGGTTCGTGGGCTTCAGGGGGAATGGCCTCCGTGGTTGGGCTCATCGGCTACGCAACGGCAACGCTGGCGACGGGTCCCTATATTTTTGCGGCGGTCTGGAAAAGTTGAAGACGATTCTCAAAGCGCTCTACATACTGGTGATGGCAGCGGCGACCATCTGGACTTACTCCGTTCCGGATGCCAACGCATTCCAGAAGCCGGGTATGGCTCGAGTTTTTCTGTGGCATTTCCCGCCCTCCGTCATCGGTACGTTCCTGATGATGTTCGGCACATGGTTTGCCTTGCGAGCCGTCGTAGATGTTCGAACTGGAAGCTGGATGAGAGCCCAGACAGATCCGGTGCAGCGGGCCGAGTTCGACTTGAAGTCTCTGGCGTGCATTGAGATTGGCTACATCTTCTTTGTGCTCACGATGGTCACCGGCATCATGTTCTCGTACCTGCAATGGGGAGACTGGTGGAGCTGGGATCCTCGGCAGACCTCGTTTCTCATTGTGCTGCTGATCTACGCAGCCTACTTTGCGCTGCGATTTGCATACTCAGACGAATCCAAGAAGGCAACGTTTGGCGCAGGCTACGCTTTGCTCGCCTTTCTGCCCGGGATGTTTCTCACCTTTGTCTTCCCGAGACTCCCGCAGATCAAGGAGCTGTCGCTGCATCCGTCTGACAGCATAACCGGTGGAGGCATCAAGGGGCAGTATGCGCAGTGCGTCATTCTGTTGCTGGTCCTCTTCGCGATTCTCACCGTATATCTTTATCGCCTCAGGGTTCGAGCCGGCATGATGGAGCTCGAAATGGAACGAAACAATGGAAAGTTGGAAAATAATGGCGGCGATCCCGCCCCTACTGGTGTGGTTCGCCGTATCACTGTATCTGAACAGGATTGAGAAGCGGATCCAGTCTGTTGAGAACAAACTGAAGAAGTGACGTCGTCTTTTGGCCCGGTCGCGCCGTATTACGACGACCTCATGAAGTTTGTGCCGTACCGAATGTGGATCGGCTACTACTTTCTGCTGCTCACCCAACAGGACGTGCACCCAGAGAAAATTCTCGACGTGTGCTGTGGCACTGGAACCATGTGCCAGATGCTCAACCGAGAAGGCTTCAAAGCGTCCGGCTTTGACCTTTCCCCTGGCATGATCGAAGAAGCCAGACGTAAAGCCGAGGCAAAAAAAATGGACATCCGATATGAAGTGATGGATGCCGCTGAAGTGGACATGGGAGAGACTTACGACTCTGCCTACTCGTTTTTTGACAGCCTCAACAACATTCTCGACAAGGACCGCCTGCAGCTTGCCTTCAACCGGGTGGCGGCTCACCTTCGGCCCGGCGGTTCCTTTATCTTTGACATGAATACTGCGGTGGCGTTCGAGGAGCAGATGTTTGACCAGGAGAATCTGCGAAGCAACGCCAAGCTGAGATACAAGTGGGTCGGCGACTGGAATGCCAACACCCGGATTATCACGGTGAACATGCGCTTCTGGCGAGGCCAGGAAGAGTTCAGAGAAACTCACCAGCAGAGGGCCTACTCTGAAGAAGAGATCTATGAGATGTTGGACTTGGCTGGCTTTGAAGATTTGCGTGCCTATCACAGCTACACGCTGAACCCGCCTCGTCCCAAGAGTGACCGCCTCCACTACACCGCGGTTAGAAAGCGGTGATCTGCTGGGGGCCCGCTTTGGGAACAAGCGCAATTGCAAGGAACGTCTAACCGAAGTTAAAGAACTCTCACCGGGTTCTCACGTCTGTCTAATTCTGGAGAACCACACTAGCCGTGAGGTTAATAGGGATGGCTAAATCTGTCCTAACGTGGTCTAATTGATACCTTGAACGTTCTAATTGTTGAAGATGACGAAAGCGTCGCCCGTTTTCTACGGCAGGCGATGCTTGAGGCTGGCTATGCCCCCCAAGTTGCTGAGGATGGCTTAACTGGCTATCACCTCGCTAAATCGAATCCATTTGACCTGATCCTCCTCGACGTGATGTTGCCCGGCTTAACGGGTTTTGAGGTGTGCCGGAGACTGCGGGGTGATGGAGTCGCTACCCCGATTCTGATTCTCACCGCTAAGGATCTGCTTGACGATAAGGTGATGGGGTTGGACAGCGGGGCCGATGACTATCTGGTGAAGCCATTCCAGATTGCGGAACTCTTGGCTCGCGCCCGAGCCCTCCTCCGAAGACGAAATCTGGGCACGACTAGCCTGAAAGTTGGCGACCTAACCCTTGAGCCCACCTCGCGACAGATCGTTAGAGGCGGCAAGGCGATCTCGCTATCCGCAACAGAGTATGCCCTGCTGGAATATTTGATGCGCAATGCGGGCAGAGTCCTTACTCGTGCGATGATCCTTCAACATGTTTGGCAATACGACTTTGATGGAAACGATAAGGTCCTTGACGTCTACATCAGCTACCTGCGACGAAAGATCGATCGGGGCCATCCTAACTCCCTGATTCAAACCGTGCGCGGCGTCGGCTACTGTATGGAGAATCAGGATGCTTAAATCGATGCGCAGCCGCATGACCATCTGGTTCGTGCTGCTGCTCATCCCGTTCCTCTTTGGAACGTCCTATTTCCTGCTCACCATCACGACAAAGGCTGCCGAGGACGATGCCTCGAAGGCTTTGAGCGTTCTCAAGGATAAGGCGCTGAAGGCGATGCAGAGTCCTGATTGGAAGGTCAAAGGGCTCGACCAATTGGCAGACGGCAGACCGTTTCGCGATCATCAAGCCGGCATCCTCGTTCGAGATTTGGATGACTCCATCGTTTTCAAATCCGCCGCCAATACGCCGCGGACCGATCTTGCCAAACAGACACAAGAAGTAAGGGATAAGTGGCGCGCAAGTTTTGGGCGTTTCCACCAGTTCCGAGTGGTGGTGCTGGAGCCACGGAAGTCGGTCAACGGCGCTTTGCCGGGCACCCTCGCGGGACTCAGCATCATAATTTTGGCCGCCGTTGCCGCGGGAGCCTGGCTCCTCGTGGGGCGAGTCCTTTCACCCATCGGATCTCTCGCCCGTCAGACCACGCAGGCCTCGGCCGACCACATGAGTGTGGTGTTGGAGTCCCCATCCAAAGATGTCGAGATGGCGGAACTGGTCGAAACCCTCAATGGGCTACTTCATCGAGTCTATGAAACTGCGGAGATGAAGGGAAGGTTTTACGCAGCCGCCTCGCATGAACTCCGTACACCGTTGCAGGCGCTCTCGGGCCACCTCGAACTCGCCTCCAGTCGCAAGCGAACTGCCGAGGAATATGAAGAGGTCGTCAAGGAGTCCTATAAGCAGACTAGGCGACTGATCTCTCTCGTGCAGGGACTGCTGTTTCTGCATCAGATCGACACGCGTACCCACTCTTCTTCATCCACCGTCAACCTTTCCGAGGCTTGTGAGAGCGCTGCCGAGATGATGCTCTCCCTCGCGGCGACGCGAAACCTCACGTTTACTGAGAACGTCGAGCCCGGGTTGCAGGTCATTGCCGTTCCGAGCCACGCTGAAGTGCTGGCGAGGAACCTCATTGAGAATGCAGTGAAGTACACAACGGAGGGCGGGAACCTTGAGATGAACCTTAAAACGCAAGATGGAAACATCGTGCTCGAGGTCATCAACGACTTTCCTGAGTCGATCAAGATCGCAACCGAGAACGTCTTTGAAGCCTTCTACCGCGATGACACCTCCCGCAACAGCAAGACAGGCGGCAATGGCCTCGGCCTAGCCATCAGCAGAGCAGTCTCGACCGCCAACGGGTGGGACGTGCGTCTTCACCAAGAAAACGGAAGGGTGCGGGCAGTGGTGAATTTCGGCCCAAAAGAGCCCCCCAAAGATCCTAAGCCTAAAGGCAAAAAGCCAGTGAGCGTCTCGCGCACTGCCCCAGCGTAGGTCCATTTGTGTACTTCTATCGCGCTACCCTCGGCAGAGGACCCTGTAACTGCGACTTGAGGGTTTGTTGTGATTGGCGGACAATCATCTCATCAGGCGGCGAGAGTCGCTTAGGAAGATTAAAGGAAACACATCCACCATGAAGAAAGGCTTTACCCTCATCGAACTGCTCGTCGT
>CAIYLG010000001.1 GCA_903927025.1 uncultured Armatimonadota bacterium | reverse complement strand
TGACGCTATCGCGCCGCCAGCTTCGATTTCCTTCAACACCTTCAGGATCTCGTCCTCGGTGTAGCGCTTGCCAGTTTTCTTCATGTGATTCCAGACGGATTTCACACTTCAAGTGGGTCAAACTACGGGGAACAGGTCAGTCCCGAATTTTCTGAAACATGGGTTCAGCCGCCTGGCGTGCCTTCTCAACGCCAGCGATAGAAAGTTTCACGGCCTCAATCACGCCAAGAACGGTTGCGATCGTGGTGGTAACGGGTTCCAAATTTGTCCTCGATTGCTTTCAGGCCATGAGTCACTTGCAAGCATTCCCCAGAACATACAGGACGTCATGCCTGTCCACTCCCCGTAAACATCAAGCCGAAGGATAAAGTGGCGCTTGCCTTCGTGGCAGAAAACAGCTTTATAAAGTCTTGGAATGGAACACGACCACCACATCCGCTGATCCGTCCCCCGATCATTGCCGCTCGAATTGCCTCGCCGCGCGAACTTGATTTGGGTGCCCAGGTGGTGTGCGCGACATGCGGACCACCTCGAATCGAGAGCAGTTTGTCATATTCAGGCCTGGTGGAAGGCATCTTCACTGCGAGATGACGACAGCAAACGACCTCTAGTAATGAAAACTTACAGTAACGGTGAATCATCTTTGAAGTGCCAAACTCGATCCCTGTTTTCCAGGCATCCAAAGGCGGCAAGTGTCTGAAGAACATATCGGATGCGTCGAGTGACGGATTGTCGGTATCCGTATTGCTTCTGAAGCGCCTCATACATTTCCATTACGGTAATAAATGTTGCCCCATTGAGCGCTCGTCTTCGGATGCACTGCACACAATCTGAAAAGAATGCGTTGTTTTGGATCAGCATTTGAAGTCGCTCGTGAGCCCTTTCGTCTGGCGTCAACTGGTTGAGCCGATTGTAGAGTTCTTGAAGTTCTGATTTGGTGAGCGTACTTCTGAATCCAACAACTTTTTGGAGGACCCGAATTGTCTTGTCAATACTGACTTGACTCAGGTCTTCACTCTTGAGCCAATCGCGCAATTCGGTTCTCAAAGCATCTTCACTATCAGAAGACACGAACCGCTCAAGGGCAAAATCAAACCACTCAGGCTTGATCATTTTGTCGAATAACAGGGGAATCCTTTCCACTACTTCCTAACCTCAACCACTGGCACAATCACTTCCTCGATGCTGTATCCGCCGTGGGAAACCGAGCCAACTCCCTTGTTGTCGTATGAATCCCCGTATGCTGGGAACAAAGGAAACTGCCCATTCGGAACGGTAATCGGCCTAAACTCGGTATCGCCAAAGTCTCTATGCGAGTTCAATGTGGCGTTCGATGAGAATACCAACACCCGCTTAGAACGATCCTCGATCGCCGATCCAGAGTTGGGCATCCCAAGGCCTTTACCAGCGATTTGACCATGGTCTGCCGTCAAATAAACTGCATATCCCTGATCCAAGGCTTCCTTCACAGCTTCGGCCACGGCGCACTTGTTTGCCCAGGCGCTCGCAGCTTCAGCAATAGTCTCGGTGTCAGGATCAATCGAGTGGCCCCGCTTGTCCCAAGAGACATCAACGAGTGCAACTCGCGATTTCCCTTGGTATAGGGCATCTCGGAACGCTTCATATTCGCCCGCGCTGAAATAGGCTCCGTCTGGAAATCGTTGGGTCCAAAGCGATCGTTCAAGGGATGGGCCATGGATACCCTTCCCAAATTGAGGTGGAAGGGCTCGTTCGAAGATAGCACGTCGTGACAGATTGGTCAGGGTTGGTATGACTGCAAAAGCAGATCGTTCAATTGTCTTCGAGTGAATGCCTCGCTGTCTCCAAACTCGATCGATTTCAAGCCATGGTTCAAGCCCCATAGCATCGACCACGAAGAAGGCCATTCTGTCACTTCCGCATTCGCCATCGAGTTGGTCGATCAAACGATGAAGTCGCAGAACTTGGAGGTTCTGACTGTTGAGCATCAGATCATAGTTTTTGCCAAGCCAAGTACGGAACGCCTTGTTGCAGGCTTCGCGATCGTTTATCCCAAGGCCAGCTCGAACAGCGTCTGCATATTTGTATGCAAGGGCGAGGAGATCTGGCGCTAATAACTTCTCGTTACGAAACGCCCTTACCAATTCGGGAACAGACTCGATGATCGCCTTTTTCTTTGAAGACCTTATCGATGCCTTCGGTTCTGAAACAGCAAGGTGTAAAGCTGCAGATGTCTGGCGTGAGGCAAGTCTAGCCGCAGACATGTCAGCCAGGAGCATCACCTTGTCATCCCCTGAGACCCCAAGCAGTTCATCAACAATTATCTGAGGAATGGCCTCACCCGATTCAGCAACTCCAGCGACGTAGGAATCCCATCCATGCAGTGATCCATAGAGTTCATCGATGCCATAGATTGCCCTTGCAATGACAAGAGCGGATTCTCTTTTCGTTCGCAAGGGTTTTTCACGATCCTGGAGGCTTAGGAGCATGTCCCAATATTCTTTTGCCACGTGTCGAGCCACTTCAGGATCGAATTTACGAAACAGTTTAGAAATACTGATATCGATAGTCACCTGTTCAGAAACGACTTCGCCAATCAAGTGAACAGGACAGTCAGAAGAGACTTGGATGACGAGTTTGTTGTCCTCATGGACTCTGTTCCAACTGGGGAGTTCCTCAGCAGTTCCACTCCACTGCTCAATGGTTACGTTCCGTTTGTGTAGTTCTTCTCGAAGTTCAGGAATGTCTAGCAGCGAATCTGGATCAACGACAAAGGTTGGAAATCCGCCGAAGGCAGGTGAGATGTCGTCGGCAATTCTCTTCACCCATTTCATCTTGCCTGCACTCTAAATGTCACCAGGCATTCAAGGTCTGGGAGCATATCTGTTGTCGACTCAATCTCTTTGCGGCGACTGTTGTACTCCGATTCCAGTTCGGTTCGGCGGACCTCTCGAACGTTGTCCAATCCAATCTTGGTAAGAGCTGTTCGGCGCTGAAGATAGCTCATCTCAAGCGAATTGAGTCTTCTGCGGGCTCGCTCGATTGTTTTGGCCTGCACACCGTCAAAGAATTCTTGTGCAAGGCCTTCAGCCACAGACTCAATCTCGTGTTGCGACGTTGGTTCAACCTCTTCAGTGGCAGTGATCTCAACCGTCCGAGCGGCAAGCACATCCCATATTCTTTCTGCCGTTCGCTGGAAGCTTTGCCCTTCGTTGGTAACAAACAGGGGAAATACCCTTTGCTGTCTCCAGGCACCATCGGCAATGCCAATTTTCCAGAGAGAAAACCATCCAATAGCCTCGAATCCCAACCCGTCCAGGTTCACCAGTGGAACAGGCTTTCCAAGTGTGGAATAGGGCTTTAACTCATTGATGGATCGAATAACCGACTCGCTGAACTCATCGCCTTTCACTTCATCAACCAGCGTTAGCTGCTGTACCTGAGACATCGTGTCGAGCCATGCACGCAAAGGAATACTCGGCGCACGATCCGCTTCCTCAAGTTTTGATTCAATGAGGTGGCTCGAATCCTGTGCTTCCTTGGCTGCTCTGCGGATATCGGTGACAACCTTATCAATCTCGTTGTCAAAGGTCTGGGGCCTCAGCAGTGCGGCTTGAGCCAGTCTCTCAAACTGAGCGGTTGCTTCAGAGGAGTCGAGCACATCGCCCGCTTTATCCACGCCGAATTCTTCCAGGATGGTTTGGAGTTTGGTCAGCCAGACTTCGTAAACTCTTGCTTCAACCGAGTTTTCAAGAACGAGGTTGATCGCAATAACTTCCTTCTTCTGTCCAATTCGATCGACACGTCCAATTCTTTGTTCGACTCGCATCGGTGCCCAAGGAAGGTCGTAGTTAATCACCACATGCGCAAACTGCATGTTCAGTCCTTCCGCGCCCGCATCGGTCATCACGAGTACTTGGGCATGGTTCCTGAAGGTCTCCTGGGCTTGCTTGCGCTCTTCAAGGTCCATTGATCCATTAAGGATCGCCACCTCATATCCACGAGCGGTGAGGAAGTCTTGGATCATTGCTTGCGTCTCCGTGAACTCTGTGAAGATCAAGAACTTCTGATTTAGGTCTTCATCATCACGAGCTATCGACCGCATTTGATCAAGAAGTGCCTCCGCCCTTACATCCGCACCAGAGGATTCCACTTGCCTGCAAAGAGTCAGAAGCGTCTCAAGCTCTTCCTCTTCCTTGCTTGATGTCGGAAAGTAGAAAAGAGTCTGCTGCTCCAGTTCTTCACCCGTCGACTCGGCATCGAGCGTTGAATTACGTAGAGTCGCTTCTTCTTCCCGCAAGGCAACCAGTCGCTTTTCCAAAAATCTGCGAACGGATCGAGTGCTGCTGCTCATCAATCGCTGAATCATGATGAGGAGGAGCCGAGAGCCTTTGTCGCCCTGTCGTTCTGCCTGTCGGTATCCCTCAATTACATACTCTGAAACTGAATCGTAGAGTTGCTCTTGCAGTGCGTGCCTAGCTTCAAATGGCACTCGAATGAGCTTCGTGACACGGGGTGCAAACAGTGCTTTGCCATCGGCATCGACTGCATTTCGCTTGTCGGTGCGAATAACAAATGGAGCCACCGACTCTCGATTGATAGGTGCCCCTTCGCCAAAGGAAGCTTCATCCAAAAGCGCCAAGAGTCTTCGAAAGGCGTCACTCTTACCTGAGTGCGGGGTTGCTGTTAGTAAAAGAACATTGGGAGCCGATCTTGACACTGCATCCGCCAAAGCATATCGCGCAACGTCATCAGAAGCGCCCGCGAGTTTGTGTGCCTCATCGAGAATCACGAGGTCCCAACCCGCGCTTATCAGGTCGTGGAACCGCTCCAAGTTATAGCGTTCGATCCTTTCACGATCCCAACCTTTATGGTTGTCTTTCGGCTTTACGCTATCAAAAGAAGTGATCACCTGGTTATAGCGTTTCCACTCGTTGTCACCTCGCATAGCAACGCTGGCTCCCCAGTCGCCAGGAAGGACGAGTTCAAATCGTTCATCAAAGAGTGTGTCCATCTCACTGACCCATTGGAGTAAGAGGCTCTTCGGCGTCATCACCAGGACTCTCTCGACTAATCCACGAAGCTTGAGTTCCTTGATGACCAGGCCCGCCTCGATCGTCTTGCCCAGACCCACTTCATCCGCCAGCATCATACGTACGGGATAGCCGCTCATTGCTCTGCGAATTACGCGAAATTGGTGAGGAAGGGGCAAAACCTTGCTCACCAGGGGAGAAAGGAAAAGATCGGAGCCTAATGCGGACCAGATTCGAGCTGCCGCAACAGTCGAAAGAGCCTGCCCTAGGTTTAGCGATCGATTGGGAAATAGTGTTGATATGGGGTACGTGGCAACTCGGTCCGAACCTTCAATCATGACCTTCGCAACGTCACGCCCAAGGAGGCGCTTGGTCTCAATAACTCTGACCCAACACGATCCAGGATTGGCCCACGCACGGTCGCCGATCGCAACCGAAGCTAAAGACAACTCTGAATCTGGAATTGAGCTACGCAATCGCTTCTACCATCAGTCCATCACCAGTTCAAGCTGGCCGCCCTCGTCTTCAGGGGTCATGTCGTTGGCAACATCGTAGAACTGCATAAGTTCACGGTCCGAATGTAAGTCAGCCTCTTTCATGCGTTTAGCGACTTTGACGATGACGCCGTATTGCTTGGTCTGCCAGCAGTGCTTAAAGCCCTCGATGACAGCCTCTTTGCGGAAGGATGTCAGTTTGCCCTTGTCGGTGGCATAAACACGGAAGAGCTTCAACATCTGGTTGCGACGCAGTGTGGCGAGATGCTCCTCGTTCTCAGGATCGGGGATCGCCCAGCTCCCGTCCAAGTTCTGAATAAAGTACTCCTTCATTAAATCTCGCAATTCAGGTCGAGGCTCGGTATTCGGCCATTCCTTGAGCTCTCGCATGAACTTAGGGGTAAGTTCGCCTAGGGTCTGCTGGGATTCGTCCAACTCCGTGCGGACCCATCGAACAGCACTCTTTTCATCCTGGACATAAAAAGCCAGCTGTTCGGGTTCTGCTCCCCGCATCTTCCGTGCTTGGTAACTCGCCAACTGATTCGGCAAAAACCACATTCCATCTTCCTTGTAGAAGCGTTCAATTAGTAGGCTCTCAAACTCGACGGCGCTTAGAGGTATCGGTGCCCCGTGCACCAGGTGATAGCCAACCATACGGTCATATAAAACACTATGGGTGCGCTCCGTAAGGCTTTCAATTTTTCCCGCCTTTGTGATTGGTGCAACAGGAACCATTTCAAGGTGCTGTTCCACAAATTCTCGTACTCCCGCTACAGATCCCTTGTGTGTAGAGAATTCCCTTATAAAACGGTCTGTCGGCTTGTAGCAAGAGATAATAAGGTCTTGCTTGACAGCGCTCGTCGCCGTAACTTGACGGTAGGAGCCGCTTAAGCGATCTAGGATACGAATGTCGGCTACAACAAATCCCACCTTCTCCAGGCCTTCCTGAATCGCATTCCAAACTGCATTAGAGGAATTCGAAAACTCCACCGTCATCCACCTGCCTGGTTTCAGAGCTTCGTAATACGCTCTAAAACATGCCGTCATCGCCTGCTGGTAGTGGATAAGAGCCTTCTTCTTGGCTTGATCGACGATTGCTTCGGGTTTAGCATCTGTCATTAGCCCGTACCAGGACTCAACAAGAAAATTAAGATCAGCGTAATAAATGTTTTCTCCAAAGGGAGGATCAGTGAATATGTAGTCCAGTGATTGAGGGCGAGGTAAGGCAGTCGAGCATGAACCCGTGAGGACAAGGTTCTGCGAAAAGGGCATAAACCTACTGAAGAGAGCTGTGAGCCGTTTCACTTTCCCAGAAAGAATGTAATCTGGTGCTACCTCTGCCCTTAGCGAACCTATATAGTAAACACCGTTCAAGTATTGATTGACTTGAGAAAAGTGGGTCGGAACAAATCTAGCAAGCTTAGAAAGGCCCCAGATTGTCTGATCAACCGTAAAATACACGAACCTGCGGAGTCTGTCGTCTCGAACAGTTCCTGCCAATCGCCACAACGTAGCTAAGGCACGGCGTGAGCGGGCCGTATGAAAGTGATGAATGTGCGAAATTCCCTTATTGGCCATGCTCGCACGTTCATGCGTCATATGCATGTGGGGCAATTCTCCCTTTGGAAACGAGTCAAGGATCGGCAAAACATCACTTAAGGCTGTTATAGCTAGGTCGAACGAGTCTGTTTTCTTCTCGTGCCGTTTTCCTGACGCTGAATATGTTATTCGCACAGCTTCTTGAGCGGGAACCGATACAGATCGATCCAGATCTCGATCGTAAACAGAGACCTTCTTCATTCCACAGCTCCGCTTAGTTACCTCCGCACGGCAAGTTGGGCAAGGAAAGCTCTCGGCTACTGCACCTGAGGTTGGATCAGACGCGGCGTCGAAGAATACAATGTCGCCCGCACATTGGGGACAAAGGAGCACGTCGGACCAGACCATGAATTCAACGTGACCTAAGGCAGCACCTTGGCCGATTTGAAGTAAGTAAGCTTTTACCGATTGTACATCGGTGCATTTAGATAACTCGTTTGCTGCCTGAGCCACGAATGCGTCCCATTCGGCGTCATTCCATTTGCCTGGCTCACGGTGAAGGGTCGTGTACATCCAGCCGCACTCCGCTTCGGAATCTGCCAAGATGCGTTTTGCTTCAAGCTCGAACGCTATGGCATCCACGGGAGCGTTATAGTTGTAAGCGATGAATGTAGCGGAAGGGGACAAGTCATTGAGAATCGCCTTGCGTGCCCCAAGTTTGCTGAACGGCTGTGGATCGGTCAAAAAAGGGTGCGGATTCGGTCGTCCTGCCCTTATTGCCTGGTTAGATTCCCACGCTGCTCGGTCCCAAATGTTGCCATTGCCGTCTACCTTGTAGTCTCCAGGTGTGCCACTCTTCGAGTCGGAACCAAGGGCCTCGACCTCGGCTTTGTCTCCGCAAAGTTGTGCCGCTACTCCCGTCATTCCCGTACCGCAGAACCCGTCATAAACGACTTCTCCAGGTTCGGTGTAGTGGAGCACATAGCGCATGATTGCACGGTGGGGCACCTTGGTGTGGTAACCGTGCGCGCTGTAGATCGGGTGACTCTTACCCTCACTCACATCCGCAGCAAACGGCACTCTGTGGTAGTTGTCTGTTTCGGGGTCATACGGCTTGGCGTTCTCCGAAAGCCATTCGTCAATAAACGGATTAGGACATGCAGTGTAGTTAGGTGGATCAGACAAGGCCAGAATCGCTTCATCAGTTCCGATTGGGAAGCCCTCAATGCTCCTGAACGCGGGGTCACGGAGCTTTTCGGCTAGCCGTCGCCTGTACTCGGCTTTTTTCTCGGAGGTTAGTTCATTGGACGAATGCCAAGTTGGAGGTTCGAATTCGAAAAGCCTGTCGTTCATGGTAGGATTCGTCCTTGTGCTACACACATCGCAAGGCAATTATCCAGTGCTACCTTGCACGCCGAGCGATTGTGGAAGATCTGTTGAAAATGCGATTGGTCCTGGCTTAGGATGGAGTACTCGGGATATAAGGCCTCCGCAAGAACCCAGAGCTCCGCTTCTACCTGGTCGATTCCAGGGTAGTTCCAGATCGGCTCGTGATGGAAGACGCGATTCCTAATTCGCTTGAACTCTACGACCTTGCTATTGAGGTCGGATCGGACCTTAAGCGGAGCAGGAAGGTTTCGGAACCCGCGAGAAAGGCAGGGACGGAAAACGGATGTGTCATACGGACTATTGAGGAGCCCGCACCAGAAGCCGAGCATAAGTTCGGAAACAACGTCATCGGGCGTATGAGGTCGATTCGCTTTCTTGGCCTTGTTCTTTGCGTTCCCTATCGCGGTTTTAATCAACCCACCCTCTTGTGGCTGAAAGAATTGAGGTATCGCATACCAATCTGCACGTTGGTAGTAATCGCTCAGCGCGCTATGCATTGCATTTCGTAGTGCAACTTCGAACGTATGTAATGCAGGGGCGATCGATGCAGAGAGGTGTGTGGCCCAAATGTATCTGCCCGCAGGTTCGAGAGGGCACGAGTCAGTTAGTTCCACGAAGGCCGCCATCCGACTCGGGGCAACTGCCTCCCACTTTTGCCATATACGCGTCCGTTCCAGAGGACTAAGCTGAGGCGCAGTTGGACTTGCGCTATAATTGGGTTGGTGTCCTTGGGTCGGAGCCTCTGTGGATGGAGTCATTGACTCGTAATTCATATGACCGCCAAGGCGAACCTTAAGGGCCGTCCAGAAATGGATGGCCCACTTCATTCTTCCACCACGAATCGAATTTGCATTGGGTCCTCGTTATCTAACTGTGACGTTATCCATTCGCTGACGCGCTGTTTGAGGTCGTCAGGTCGCAAAGGTACGCCATCCCCAAAGATCGCCTTCGTAAAGGCATCTTTCTTGATCACTCTCTTTTTGACACCCCTGAAGACTTGATTCACTGCTGAGATGAAAGTGGTGTCAATCACGTCGGGAAGCTTGTGTGTATTGAGGAATTCATTAATTCCTTTCTTTTCATTTTCCGACAGTGCCGAGATGCTCGCTTGGACCATTGGATCGGAGTCTAGGTCGCTTAGCAGGTTTTGCACCCACCCTCCAAGCGTCGCATCGAGTTCCTTTTCGCATGATTCCAGCAATTCAACCGCACTCAAGTCAGAAGTCAATTTGCTTGGGTCAAACCCGTCTATTGGGTGAAGGGACGTGGCAGACTTGAGCAACTGCTCATCTGACGCAGGGCTGTAGGGGGTCAAGCTTTCCAGTTTGGCGTAGGCACTGTCTAGCTTAGTAGTCCCAAAGTTACTTATGGACGACAGAGCTCTGAACTGCTTAAATGCCGTACCATTTGTCAGAAGCTGTTTCCTTTTAAGGCCCGCGGCATCAAGCCGATGCTTCTTGTGGAGTTCCTGATAAGTGGAAAGCGCAAGGGTTTTGGCTGATTCGATGAGGGATTCAATGTCTTGAGTTCTGTCTGCAAGAGTCTGTGGTGATCCGTAAACCGAATGCAAAGCCGTCGCCAACGCCGTACTTGCCGCCTCATATTCTGCTCCCCTGTCCTTCAGAATCGCGTCATAGCGCTTTATTGCTCCGAGAATCGGACCGTGCTTCGCAAGCAAATCATCAAGATTCTGCAATTCACTGCATTCGGTAAACAGGTCGCCGAACCTCTTTATATCGGTTGTTGACAGACGAAGATTCGTCATCTTCGCCTTGGAGTTCAAGTTCTTGAGTGACTCAAGCTGATCCTGGACAATTTTCAATGTCTGGATCCTGGACGTTAAACCCTCAGGCGCCCCTTGATCCAGCATTTGGAAAGGCAATGGGTTCTTATAGATTTCTTGGAGCCTGACAAGCTTTTCGATGCGCACGTTGCATGCGTCAACAAAACCGCCGATCGCTTGATCGAGTTTGCTTTCATGGGCAAGCTCACCTTTGTTGAGGCCGAGGACCCCAAACAGAGCTTTCCACTCTTCTTGAGGACGGCTCTTCGGTTTTCCGATTCGAACAACGTCTTCGACCGTTCTGAGCGCGCCGAACAGATCGCTCAACTTTGATGCGTCGTACAGATTGTTCTGCTTGCCGACGATGATCAGATCACCTTCAGCAATGCCAGCGACCAATGCGACAAGAAGCCATTCCGCTTCGAGGTTTTCACCCTTGAACCACTTACGACCATCTTTTTCTTCGAATAGGTCTGAGGCATTGATGTATTGGCCGTCCCCTAGGTTGGAGAGCCTGGCCTTGACCTCCTTTAGCCACGGCGACTGATCGTAGGCACGGACACCTCCCGAATAAAGCCCGAGAGCGTTAAGAACACATTTGCCTTGCTCGGTTCCTTTGATGCCAAATCCCGTTTCCGTAATGATTTCAATGGCCGCCCGTGCATTAAATGGTCTTGTAGATTCTGTCTGCACCATGGTAAAGCGCGGATAGTCTGGGAATTTATGAGCAAATGCGGCGGCAAACCACCACTGGTTGAGGCTCTTGAATTTCGTCTGGAAGCTGGCATTGAGGTTGTTCGGATCCACTTCATTCATCCAAACGCCCAAAGGTTTCTTCTCTTGGTCGTACTGAACCGTCACCCAATCATTCGCGTGAGAATTGAATTCAGGAAGGAGTTCCCTTAGGATGCGTTCAGCGATTGCCGAATATGCCGCGTGCTCATCTTGCCCCTTGCGGACTGCAGAAGCTCGCTCTCTTGCTGCTGTGTAGATGCGCAATTTATCAAGCCATTGGGCAGAAAAGTCCTCGCGGTCCTTCTCAGACTGCTCAAATCGAGCTGAGGGGAACCCTTCTAGGTACCAGTAGGCTTCGTCCCGCTCGGGCGTGAAGTGCTCTTTATAGTTTTGGATTCGAGTCGAAGGACAGATGAAGATGTAGAAATCCTTTGGTGGATTACCTGTCGAGCGAAGGTTCGGGTATCCAAAGAAGAACCAGCCTGGTCGTTCGACGTTCTTATCGACCCACTGCACTGCCGCATTGTATAAACGGTTTTCAACGACGGGTGACTCGTTGGTCATGTCTAGCGCCCTGGTCACTAACTCGTTGAGGTAGCGCTGAATTACGTCTGGTGAAAGCGTTCTGGACTCTGTATGGACTTCTTGCTCGAAGTCTCGGTTGAGTGTCGGGTCGATATAGTAATGGTCAGATGTTGGCGATTTAGTCAGGAATTGCCCGTTTGCCGCTTCTCGAACTTTTTCCAGGAGACTCTTCGCCTGTTTGGTAAGAAAGCTTGAGTCCCGCATTGGGATAGGCGTAAACCAAAGCAAAGAATCTTTGAGATCACCTGGAGTAAGACCGATCTGTTCCTTCTTCGTCGCTGTGGTGAGGCGGTTTACAGCAAGTGCTTCGACTAAACGAGTAGCAGGCACTCGATCCACTTCTGGAATCGAAACGTCAATTCGAGATTTTAGAGTTGCAACGTTCTGTTTGACTTGTCGGACTTCATAGTCGGCATCAAGGCCCTTGTCTCGTTCAATGTGTGGCCAATATTTATCAGCAGTGATGAGCGATGGGACACCTTCTTCGACCTCTAGCGGCTGGAGAGCTCTTCCTTCGGCTGTCAGTACCTTCAATATTCCGCGTTTTTCAACAACAGTCATACGGACAAATTCTTCGATGAATTTGGGATGAACAGGGAAAAGGTTCACGAACCGATCAATCTCTTGACCGATGATTTCGAAAAGGTCCCTCTGCTTGAGGAGGATCTCCTTGACATTGGATTTTTGAGCAGACGTCTTTTCGAAAAGAAAGGATTGAATAAGTTGCTCAACTCCCTTGCTGTCTATGACAACATCGGCATACCGTTGCCGAATGCGGCTGATTTCAGCAGCGACGTGTTGGAAGCGCTGATTATTGAAGAGCGACTGCTGGACGCCCGCCATGAACTTGAGGCGGCTGCCATCCGAAAATTCACCAAGTGCTCGTAATGTTCCAAGGTCTCGAATCAGCTGAGGATCGGTGAGGCGACGTAGGTGATCGAGAACCTCGTCAATCACAAGCAGCACGCTTTTATCAGGATGAACCGTTTCGAAAGCGGTCATGAATAGCTGGAGCTCACCCTTTAGGTCAACGAGTTGGTTGCTGGGCTTGAACGCGAAATTGACACCAGAGCTGACGCACAGTTTGGTTAGTTCCTGGGCGATGACATCGTAAAGCGTAATGGATGCAGGATCGACGACATTGATATCATGTCGACGAACGATGTACTTGCCAGCGATGGCTTTAAGGGAGTCAGCATATTGGGGCTCTCGAAGCCACCCAAGCGAATCGGCATTTTCCGCAATGACGGAAATGAACGACATCAAGTGGCTCTTTCCCGTTCCGTAGTTTCCAACGATGAACAGGCCCTTTCCTTCAGCGTTGGAAGATGGATCAAGAAGAGGAACCACGATCTCAGTGAGGTCACGGGCTAGAGAAGGGGTAACGACAAAGGTGGAGACATGCTGGTGAGCTTTCTCCGCTTCAACTGCGTCCGCAATCTCAATGATTGATTCGATTGCGTTCAAAGTAAATAGGTCTGCGTACTTCATCGTGGGCTCAAGGATACACTTTCAAGCAAGATCGGAGAACTGATGATCCTCTTGTGAACTCGTGTAAACAGCGAGTTTGCTTGCGCCAATTCATATCGAACTCGGACACATAAGGTAGATCCGACCATTTCGGATTCCATCAAATTCATAGGATGTCCAAATGCTTAAGAATTCTGATTTCTGCAACTTTACAGACCGCCTTCGGGCGTTCGGCGAATCCAACGCGGCTGGCAATATCTGATTCGATCCTACTTCCATCTTGGAGGAAACTTTGGGGTTCGCAAGGATGCCCTAGAGTGAATCAAGGAATTCCTTAATTTTCGCATCGCTCGCGGGCTGCGATGGCTCACATGGGTCCTTGGGGAACATTTGATACAGGATCGCCACAGATAGCGCCATACGCACTGTGCTCTGAACATCTTGAAACACAGCAAGCTTCTTTCCAGACTTCTCGTCCATGTATAAGTGTCGATTCACCTCGATCATGATCGACTGGACCCTTGGCTCGTTTGACAGATAGAGGAGTGGAACTATCGTGCCCGAATACGGATTGTCGATGGAGACTGAGTGTCCAACCATCTCTAAATTGGATTTGATCGCATTCACTAACCCTTCGCTTGTGTGAAAAGCGGTGGTTCCAATACAGAAATCGGGGCGATTTGGCGACTGATCCAAATCACATGGTAATGGCTCTGAGGGGAAAGAGTGGCAATCGATGATCAGGCAAGTGTCATTCTCTTTCAGCGCCATTGCGGCCCAATCTTCAAGGGCCTGATGGAGTGGATCGTAGTATTCTTTAAGAAGTGCATCACGATCGAAACCTATCTTTAAGGGCTTTCCAGCGTGTGTTTTTGTATAGACCGCTCCCATTCCCCGCTCGGACATCGGCTCGTCAAAATCCTCTCTGAACCTCTCAGGATCGACAAGCAGCCGAGATACTGGAAACCGAAGGACATCCGCTCGGCCGCCGAGGTCAAACAGCTCATCGGTGTAGCTGTCTGTCATCGTGATTATTTCCTTCTGTAACTCCTCGTCATCCAGCACGAAGATCGAACGCCACTCTGGAGGAATGAACTTCGATGAATGCGGAATATGGAGCAGGACGGAAGCCACGATAGATTATGGGAAGATTGGAACTCTTGATTCCCCCAGATGCATTCGAATCAAAGAGAGGAGCTAGATTCGCTTCCTGACTTTAGAGATCCGTCAATAGTCGATCCCAAGCCACATCCGCACCTTCACATGACCAAATAAGAGGTGCATCTTCATCGACGTCGGTGCCAACCTCTGAACTCTGGGAGAATTGATCGAGCCATTCGAGCGCCCCGTATACGTCTGCAGAGTCTCGCCAGCCGACTCCAACTTCATATTGGATCGATGAATGCCAATCCGATCCCATCGAGTCACTAGAGTACATCTCGAGCACCTCAAGCCTGAACGTGTCTTCAGAAATGTCTATCGTTCGAGAAACGGACGAATTGCCGAAGTTCGACTTCGTAGTGATTCTCCCGTAGAATTCGGGCGTCGGGAGCGGTAACCGCTCCACGGCCTGGAGCACAGTTGCAATGTTTCTAATGGATCGAGGCTCCAGGTCGGGTCTTGCAAGCAATCCTCGCAGGGCACTGCGACATCGCTCGACAACCAAGCGGTCCGACTCCGCGAAGCTGAACAACTCGATTTCGTCTT
Source organism: uncultured Armatimonadota bacterium (assembly GCA_903927025.1). Classification (GTDB taxonomy): domain Bacteria; phylum Armatimonadota; class Fimbriimonadia; order Fimbriimonadales; family Fimbriimonadaceae; genus Fimbriimonas. The sequence goes on along the minus strand of CAIYLG010000001.1, from coordinate 26,132 downwards.
CGGGATCATCATCGCCCAAATCTTCGTCGCGTTCCGACAATTCACCTTGGATCCGATCTTGATCTGCTGGCGCAGGTGTGTTCGGAAGGACATCCTCAGAATCACCTTCCTCAAACAGGTTCGATTGCGTCACGCCTGGAGTATCCCCTCAATTTCGTCAACCAGTGATCGATAGTCGCGTGAGCGCGATAGGTGAATCGTTTCGATCATTAGATCCACGTGTGTTGTTTACGGCTTCATGGACGGATTGGACAATGTCAACGTCGTTACGTCACGTTCTTTTGCAGCCAATCTGCGAGTTCCCCAAGCGTATCGGAGTTTTTCTTCCGCTGTGCAGGGAGCCGAGCGCCCTGCGGCTGGTAGATCCAGTCGTTGAAAGGAATCTCCGAGCTCATATTGTTGAAGAGTCCTTTTCCAATTGCGATGACTCTCTCTGGCTTTGCATGCTTGAGCAGGGCACTGCCGTAGCCTTCCCACCAAAGTTTCTGAAGGTCTCGGGTGATATCACCGCTGACAGCGTCAATCCGCTCGCCCTTTGGCATGTAGATACCGTGCAGGGATGCATCTAAGAGCCAAATGCCGCTGGCTTTCAGCCTGCGCAGTGTCTCAACCTTTTCCGCGAGTCTGGTCCCTGGCGTGGTTCCAGGAATATTCTTCGGCGAGGTGCCGACAAGCTTCCCAAAGATGTCCCAGTACTGTGGAGTGCCGCCTTTGCGCCCGGAAGCCAGTTCTGATTCACCGTATCCAAGGCAATACACGAGGCGAACATAGTTTGAAGGGGCATATTCAGCCCCAACAGGATTTGTGTATCGCACGGCCATCTCTTCAGGGGTTGTGAAGACGTGTGACTCTGCTACCAGGACAAGACGTGGCCTTGCGGGTCTCCATGCCCATCGGTGGCTTTCCACCATTTCCGCAACCTCGACGGGTTCCACCTTGATGACTGGAACACCGTAGCCCACCTCGATCCTCTCGCGTCCCCTCTTGTGCGTTTCCCGAATCTTCACAAGGAACTCGTTTGGAATCGGTAATTTGTCGTCTATCTCCACCCTGGAGACATTACCAGCTGGTGGATAATCTTGCACCTAATCCATGCGATGCATCACCGCAATTCGGCTTCCATTTGGTCGACCAACTGCGCACTCATCGTTTGAATCGCCAAGCCCTCGACTTGTTCAGGCGTGACGCCGTACTGCTTAAGGGCACTTGAAGCCCGCTTTATACGTGCTTTGTGATCGGCAAGAATCGGATCCACTGCCTTCAACAGTCCCCAATCAATGAAGTCTTGAGGGCGGCCAAGTATTGCAAACTCCTCGAACCTATCTTTCTTTCCTGCTAGAAATCTGTCTCGCAGCCAGTCGCGAACTCTGGATGGAGCTCGGTTCACATAAGTGGAGTGGGTAGGGACGGTATCTCGCTTCGCGACCGCTTCTCCAGTGAACGAAAAACTGCCAGTCCGCACCGTGTCGGCTTCAAACAGCAGTTCCGCTAAATCTTCCTCTGGCAACATCATCCACAAGCGTGATAGCCACTGAGCATTGAATTCAATCTTGGATTCAAATCCACCCTCGATCGGCACAGCCACGCGTATCGAAGGGAGTTCGATGTATAGCTGGCCATCAAGCGACCAAACAAAAGCCGTGGACGCTTTGTTGGGTTTTCCGATTTTCACCATACGTTGCAATGCTTCCCGCAGCTCTGCTTTAGAAATTTTTACTCGCCCCATTGTTTGCTCCTGCAAATGCCCGCCCCCGTCGCTTCTGATTTGAGTTTATTCTGACGTTTCCTAGAATCGCTCGGAAGCACCGGGTCAGACGAGTCTCAGCGATATTGACCCTGAACAAAACTGGCCGCTATCGAAAGATTAGGCTGAGGTGGCCACGCCCGTCGCCAAAAATGCTAGTTCACAGGAATTCCTTTTCCACTCAAGGAATCTGCACTTCAGCTATGCATTTGGAATGTTATTCTTCATTATGAGGATTGCTAAAGTTGTAGATATTGTCTGAGTAGGACGCGTTCTGCGTGGCGTATGGGTCTGTAGTGACCAAGATTCCTCTTCAAGCGCTTGGACTTTGCCAGTTTCTGCTTGGGCAAATTTGTGTGAGTGGCCCCGTGACTCGCGCAATGTTTGTTCGTGCGAAAAGCTAATCTTTGGTGTCAAACCGGAACCAGAGAAAGTAAAAGGTTAATACCGGCGCTAAATAGCAAAACACTTAGTGGCACCTGGTTTGGGAATTAGGCTCTTTCTGGCGCCGGACCCGTTGGCAGGAACCGCATCGCGAACCATGAGATGACCGCGATTCCCACGCCTACCCAGAATGGGTACTGATAGTTGCCGGTCGACTTCCACAGCAGCGCACCACCTACCGGAACCGTAACCGCGGCGATGTGGTTCATCGTGGTACCCATCGCCAAGCTCGGAGTCAGTTCCCCGGGTCTTACGATCCGGTGGAGGTACACGGTGAACCCGACGCCAAACGAGAACAGAACGTTGTCCAGCAGGAACAGCGCATATAGCGCACCGACAGTCTGGAACGTCGAGTAGCCCAGAAACACCAGGATCAGACCGATGGAATAGAACGTTAGGGGGCCTTTCTCGCCAACTTTATCCACGAGTTTGCCCATTGCTGGTGCTGTCATCGAGATCAGAATTGAGTTGATAAACTGCAGAAGCAGCATGTTCCCAACCGGTACGTGATAGACAAGAATCAGGGCAAAGGAGGCAAAGATTGAGAAGATTTGACGCCGGCATCCCTCAAGGAATATGAGGATGTAGTACAGCCCGTACTCCTTTCGGAACACGATTCGCTGCCGCTTTCCACCCTCCGCGTGGGTGGAAAGTTGAGAGCAGATCACGCCCGCCGCCGCAATGGAAATGCCACCAAGAACGAAGTAGACATCGTAGGCAAGGTGCGAGAAAATCTTGGATAAGCAAAACGCCAGTCCCAGCCCGCCGATAGTAGCGAACGCTGAGACCGCGGACATTCGGCCCAAGTGGCGCCCACCCTCTTTTCCCTTCGCCAGCGCGAGAACAATAGCGCTCTGAACAGTGGACCAAAGATGAAAGCCGATTGACCAGAAGACGGTGATCGCAATCAGCGATCCAAACGTCTGCATCCTCCCGCTGACGGCAATTCCGATCCCCGCCACAACCAGGCCTAGGGCCGCAATTCTTGACTCGGCAAACGCGACCAGTGTGCCGGCGGTAAGCGCGGCAAGCAGACCAGGGATCTCCCGCATCGATTCCAGCGTGCCAAGGTTCACCTCATCTGCGTGCAGAATATCCCTCAGGAAGTTCTGAAAGACGCCGCTGTACAGTTGGAATCCGAACCCAAACAGGAAAGTGAGGATCGTAAACAGCTTCCAGTCGCGTCGGAGGGTCGACTCTTGCTGAGGTGTCAGCGTCTCTGCTGAAGACATCTGTCTATTGTGCTACTTCTCACCGGGCAGCACGATACCGCGCATGATCACGCGCTGAGCACAGAGGAACACTGCCAGAGTCGGTACAGCCGCCAGGGTAAGTGCCGCCATGATCACCGCCTTGGGCGCCGCACTATTCTGAAGCTGGAAAATCCAGACCATCAACGTCCAAATCTTTTGATCCTGGGCGACCAAAAAGGCGTAGATGAACGCACCGTAGGAGCCCATAAACGCGAGGAGCGCAAGATAGCCCAGCACCGGAGTGGACATCGGAAACGCGATGCGCAGCATCATCGTGGTCTCCTTTGCCCCGTCGATCGCTCCCGCCTCAAACAGCTCCTGGGGAAGAGAATCAAAGAACCCCTTGAGCAGGAAGATCATGTAGCCAGAGGCCGCACCTGGCAGCACGAGGGCCGCAAAAGTATTCAGCAGGCCAAGGTCTTTGAGGAGCAGAAACGATGGAATCATTGCCACCTCAGCTGGAAATGCCATCGTTGCCAACAGGAACATTAGGATCTTGCCTGACGCACGAATCGGATACCGCGAGAGCGCATACGCGGCAATGGGGTTCACCGTGAGCTGGGTCACGATGGACAGAAAACAGAAGAGAAGGGTGTTCCAAACCGCCCGCCCGTTCAGCAGGATGTAGTCCAGCACGTAGGCATAGTTTCGCCAGGCGAATTCTCGACGGGTGCTGGATCGGTTCGCATCTAGGAATGCCATGTCGGCGGCACGAATGGGCATCTCCGCGTTGGGACCCACGAACCGCTCCCATTGGTCCTCAACCGGATTCTCTAAAAACCTCGGTTTCTGTTTGCTCTTGAATTCCTGAATGACCGCAGCCATAGGGGCAGGGTAACTGCCCGAGAGGTTCGGCACCTCCAGTTCATAGAACGCCTTGGCCCTCCCAGTGAACTCAGCTGGAACGGAGGCCATCTGGTTCTTGTACTTTGCCGCCAAGAACCGCTGCCATAGCCATCGGGTGCGCACCGGGATGCGAAATTCTTCGGGAAGAGACATCTTGAAGTGCTGCCAGTCAAGCCACTTCATCCCCGGTGTTGGCTGCCATTTCGGCAGGTCAAACGGCTCAGCCGGCATATCCACCGTCTGGAATCCGACGTTTTCTTCGATGTAGGTTTCGTTGAGCTTCTCTATCGTTGCGTAGTGTTTGCGCAAAAACTTGTGATACTCCACTGCCAAGCGACTGGTCACTTGGTTCGGCGCGGTGCGAAACCCCGCCTGCCAGTAGTCGGGCTGCAGCTGCTCAACGAACCGACGGTAGGCACCCACCACCACTGGGGACGAGGTGCTTCCGGTGTTGTTCGAGGCGATATTGAACTTGTCGCCAGCGTACCGGTCGTCGATGTACTTGGTCAGCAGCTCATCGTCGCTAGTGACGTACTTCGGGACGATGGAAGTGTCTGCCTGGTCAGTTGGACCCTTCAGTCCGGTCGAAACCATCAGCACGAACGGATACAGGGTGGTGATGGCACCCAGGCTCAGAAGCAGATACAGCGTCGCCATCGCAATGCGTGCTCTGGGGCGCTTTCTGCCAACTGGGCCGATCAGGCTCATGGCATAGGATACCAAGGCGCTACTTGTTCAAAATGTCGCGCAGGCGCCGTCTCTGGGCCAGCACTCGAAGCTTTTTGATTGCCTGGATCTCAATCTGGCGGACACGCTCTCGGGAGAGCTTCATCTCACGGGCCACATCTTCTTGAAGCGGTGGCTCGCTTCCGTCCAGCTTGAACCGAAGGCGCATCACCCGCTGCTCTCGCTCGTTGAGCTCATCCATGATGCGCTGAAGCTCGGCAACAACTTCCTGGCTCAGCATCAGGCTCTCCGGGTCGCTGCTGGAGTCATCCTTCAGCAATCCGCCCAGCGTCATTCCGCCGCTATCGCCCACTGTCATGTCCAGCGATAGGAGTTCCTGGGAAGACTGGAGTAGGGTCAGAAGCTTTTTCGCACTGATTCCCATTGCCGCTGCGAGCTGTTCCGGGCTGGGGTCATAGCCAAGCTCTCGTGCTAGGCGAAGACGCTCCTTTTCCACTTTGCGCAGCGACTGCGAAACATGGGCCGGCAACCGAATTGCTTTGGACTTGTTATCAATCGCCCGTCCAATGGCCTGTCGAATCCAGTGGGTCGCGTAAGTTGAAAATCGAAATCCCTTCTCTGGGTCAAACCGTTCCGCCGCCTGCATCAGGCCGATAGCACCTTCCTGGATGAGGTCTTCCAGCGGGAAAGAGCGATTGCGGTACGTCTTGGCGATGTTGATCACCAGCCGCATATTCGACTCGATGAGCTTCTGTTTGGCCTTGACGTCTCCCGCCTGGACCGCGCGCGTTAGAATCGCCTCCTCTTCCGGCTTTAGGAGAGGGGCCTGCGTTAACCTACTAAGATAGCTGGGGATGCCATCTTCGGGTTCCGACATGTGCGATTGGGCGCTCATTCGACGGGCCTTGCGTGGACTCTAGCGAAACAAATACGACGGCTGGACTAGAAGGCAGTGATTCTGATCTGCACTGGCAAACTCAAAGGATCGTACGTGTACGATACCTATTCAACGCGTCTCTTACCGGTGTCAGACGCTGATATTGACTGCTGTGTTTCCATGAGGGACTCAGCTGTGGAAAAAGTTCGCAACTTTTGAGCATTTTGTTGCATCGGAATCTTCTAGAGATACGAGACGCAATTGATCTACGCGGAAAAGATCCGCAAAACCACCGTTATAATCTGGGTTACAAATGAACGAGCAGGGGTTCGTCGACCGCAAAGATGTTGACTGGAAGCGCCTGAGCGCCCTGTGCGACATCGCGGAGAGAGGCATCAAGAAGATGACCGCGGAAGAACTCCGTGAATTCATCCGGCTATATCGTCGCGTCTCCACCGACCTTGCGATTGCCAGGACGCAGTCCTCGAATGCGCCACTGATCAATTTCCTCAACGACCTAGTCGGCCGCGCCTACGGAATCCTTTACCGAGCCCCTCGCAAGCCATTGCAGAAGGTTCTTTATGAAGCCGTTGCCACCGCCGCCCAAACCATGCGCCGCAATCGGTGGTTTGTGCTCACCAGCGCGCTGATCTTCTTCGGGTCCGCGGTGTTTGTCTACAACATCATGAACTGGGCTCCTGCCACGCGCAGCGTGCTGATTCCGAGCGGGATGGAGCATGTGTTTGATGCCTGGAAGTCCGGCAAGTTTGAGGCACGGACCGGCTCGCAGTCCGGGATGATGGCGGGCTTTTACGCCTCCAACAACCCTCGAACCGCGATTATCACCGGTGCGGTGGGAGCCGGCAGCTTTGGATTGGTGTCCGTATTCCTGCTTTTCCAAAACGGAGCCATCCTCGGCTCCTTGGCACATGAAGTTGCCCCATTGGGCAAGTTGGGCTTCCTGTTGAGTTCCATCAGCCCCCACGGAGTTCCAGAACTAAGCGGCATTGTTGTAGCTGGGAGCACCGGTCTGTTGCTCGGCGCCGCCGTCATCAACCCCGGTCGCCGTCGCCGATCCGATGCGCTCAAGGCGGTTGGACGAGATGCCATCGTGATGCTGTCCACCTCGGTGATCCTCATGTTCATCGCCGCCCCGATCGAGGCGTTCTTCAGCTTTCAGCCAGCGGTGCCCCAGTGGGTCAAGGTGGTCGTCGCCGTCATCAGCGCCTGCGCCTGGGCCACATTTTGGGTGTTCTTCGGCCGCGAAGAGACGCCAACCCCACCCGAATCAAACCGCTAAGCAGAATCTGCCCCGTTTGGGGCAAGTCCAATCCGATAACTAAGCGGGATTGGCAATGTGGGGTGTCCGCTCCACCAACTTTCGCCACGCCCGCCAACAGCCCAATTCACTCTCCCTAATCTGGATGAAGCTCTTTGTAGATCTCCGCCTGCTCCTCTGGGTTCGCTTGCCCGTCTGCGGTGGCGACGATGTGCTTGGGAGCGAGTTTCAGGGTTGGAATAATCGCCGCGTATACCACGGTGATGGCAATCACGCAGTACATGAACCCATTCTTCGGGTCGCTCTGATAGATCTTCGAGCCGAGGACGTCACCTAGACGCTGACACAGCACATAACCGCCATCCACCATGAGCATCAGCGTCCCCTGCAGGCCCGGTGGGCAGGACCGCATCGCGAGATCATAGTAGGCCGCCGTGGCAATACCTCCCATCAGTCCGATCGGAATCGCCAAGAGCTGAGCCCCCGCTGCGCTGTGCACAAACAGAAGCGGAATCATTTGAGGGACGGCAATCACAGTTCCCCAAAACAGGAGGTTCTTGAGCGGGTAGCGAGAACACAGCCAGCCGTACACCAGGAAAGTCGGGATAAACGAGAGCGCAAAGATCGCGTTGAAGTTTGCAAACGCAGCATCGCTCGCATGAAGCGTGTTCGTTAGATAGAACTGAAGCGGCGTGTTGGATCCGGGTGCAAAGTTCCAAAGGAACATGATGAGCACTGGAGCGTAAATGGCTTTGTGCTTGAGAAGACGCTTAACGTCCGTCCATAGATCTAAGCGGGCTGCCTCAGGTCGATCATAGGCACCGGCAAAAACTGCCTTCGATTTCCATAGCCCGAGAGCGCCCACTCCAAACGCCAGAATGCCCAGGATTGTGAAGGTCGTGCTCGGCTTCAGATTCACGGTGGCAACACCACCAAGCCACGCGCCAATGGCGGCGGGGATCGAGACGACAACCTGCCAAACCACGGCGAGTCGACCCGACATCAGCTTCTCTTGACCAATCAGCGAGATGAGGCCCTGGTACGCGGCGGATAAGAATCTCGTGGCAAATACCACGAGCAATACGCCTACGTACAGGTTCGCAAAAGTGATCTTCTGAGCTCCAAGCCAGAAAAAGACCAGTCCGGCAATCGGTCCAAAGATCAGCAGGAGCCCCCGATCGCGAAGGCCAAAGACGGTCCATCGATCCCGGATAAACCCGAAAATAAAGGCTAAGTAGATCGGAATGACGGTGACAAGTCGGAACGTTGACACCTGGTCCGGCATAGCATGAAGCTGATTCTTCAGCATGTATGCCGTTGAGATATCCGTGAAGTAGCTGGCGGGATTGACAATTCCCAACAGAAACGTCAGGGTTCCAAAATACAGATAGACCTTATTGGCCGTATTGTTAGAATTCGTCGGGGCTGGCGGCGTGACAGTGCTGATCGGTCGACCTCGGCGTAAAGATTTACGACAGTCTACGACGATTGTTAAAAAACGTCGGCCAGCTTATTTACCAATTTGTTACAGCGCCCTGCTCAAACCTTCCGCCTTTACCTTCCACTTTCCGTTGGTAGGAAATCCAGGCGCGTGTGCCTGGGGCGAATTTCCCCAACCTGCCGCCATCATCGCGACGGCATAGAGCAGTCCACCATTGGCGGGGAAGTAGGGGATCGGGCCACCCGTGGCCAGCCCGCGCTCATCGAACTGAAAGCCAACGGAAGGATGCAGGAGGAAATCAATAGCCATCTCCGGCTTGCCTAGGCGGGCCGCATCCATGGCGAGCATCGGAAAGTCCCATCCCCAGGTGTGGTTGAAGTTCCAGGTCTGGTTGACTTTCTCCAGGGTGCGAAGCATCGTAGGCCGATCCACGCCATCGCCTGGGAGCATCCCATAGGCTCCGATGAGCGCCGGGTGCTCAAACGCCCACTTTGTCCACATATCCTTGACGCCTTCATGAAGCACGTACCGCCCTTCTTGAGTTGGCAGAGGGGCCAGCTTATTGAGGACTCGATCCCAATCCTTGCGAGGAGCCAATCCCAGTCGGTGACGCCACTCCAGGGCCGTGCGGAGGCCGAACCGGAAGTAGCCGAGCTCAAAAGTCGGGTTCTGGGTGGTTTTGGGATCCGTGTTCTCAGAAACCAACATGATTGGTGGTCCAAGAATGTAGCGATTCGTCGCCTTGTCAAAAAAGGAGTATGTGGATAGAAAGTCGGCGGTCGCCTCGACCACTGGTTGCCACTTCTTCAAGGTCGCCTGGGTCGGGTGAGCCTGATAGTCCAGCTCCGCGAAGAAGATCGGGTGAGGCTGCTGCCACATCAGAAGGCTATGGATCACGTGGGGCCACTCTTGAAAGTCCGGGCCAATGCACTTGGGCCAATGGGCACCTTTGTAACCCTCGCTTTTAGCTCGAGCGAGAGCTTTTGGAAGGAGCTTCTTGTAGATTTCCAGCATGGGATTCAGCTCATCCCACCTGTTCCAAAGCGCATAGTGGGCGGCGTGCCACCACAGCATCTCCATGTGCCAGCGTCCAAACCAGCCGTTGTTTACCAAACCGCTTTCCTGAGGAGGCAGCGAGCCTGCCTCGTTCACCTTCATGAGGTACTGCGACAGCACAATCCGGCGCTCAAGCTCCTTCCACCTCGGATCGGTGCTCTCGGAAAGATCGATTGCCCCTCCGGATTTCCAGAACTTCGGCCACTGGCTACGGGAGGCTTCAACCGTGGATTCCGCGGACGGAAGAGTGGCTGCGGGAGCTTTGGAAAAGCTGCAGACAAAGCTGAAGTGATCGGAAGCCTTATCGGGCGTCAGCACGTGGAACATCCGTTCAGGCATCGTGTCGATGACCAGCGACTCGCCTTCTCGGCACTGCTCGGTATGGGTTTGTCCCGCCGCCTCGTACGTCACTCGGAGGGCCTTTACCGTGCCCAGAGCAGGATCGGGACCAAATTGATTCCCCGCGTATATCGTCATCCTGCCGGAGTGAGTCTCTGCCTTGGCAAAGGAGGTGACATCCTGCGATCTCTTGTCCGCTCCGTATTCTGCCTTGAGGATGTGAAGAGCGGGAGCACCGCTTCCATCTGGCTGCCCAAAGTGGGCGGCGTCCTTCCAGCCCACTGAAATCGAATAGCTGTCCTGGCCAAGCTCCCGTTTCAGATCTGCGCGGTGGCTTTCCGGGTGAACAGATTCCTTGAGCTGGGCCGGGTAGTTCCATTCGCCAACGAAGTTCTGAAACTGAAGGTTGGTGTCGCCCGGACAGGCAAAAAAGGCACTGAGTCGCCCTAGCTTCACCAGTGGAGAGCGCACGGTACTGGCGATGAGGTCTCGCTTGGGGTCGCATGCCGTTTCAACGGCGACAGGGATTCCCTCTAGGGTGAAGCGGCTCGTAACAGTGCCGTGCCAGAGGTCCAAGGTTTGGCGAGTCTGCTGGATGTCGTTTGGGCCCGCGAGGGTTCCGTCTACTTTTCTCAGAAGCAGTCCAACTCGTCCCAGATTGATTCGGTGAGGGTTGCCTGCCAGCCACTGCGAGATCTCCGGATGAAGCGGATCTGGCATTGGGTACCGCACGGGCCGACCATGTGTGTCCCAAACTTGCCCCTGGAAATCGTTTAGGCTCGTTCCATCCGGCAACGGCGATGAGTGCCAGCCCCAATTGGACATCGTGCTGAACGGGACAAACGTCTGGAGTCCCGTGATGTCCATTCCAAACGCGAACTCGCCATTTCCAACCTGAATTGGGCGTTCCCCGTTGAATTCCGTCAGGGTGACGTTATGGCGGGACACCAGCGCCTGGCGGTCGATTGGACCCTGAAGGGACGCTGTTGCCAAAAGGGATAGGACGAGGTCCAGCACTCCCGCATTATGGCGGGCTGATCCCGCTTTCTACGCTACAGCTTCCGACTCTGCAGAATCCAGCAGCAACGGGTTGTAAAGGTATCGCTGGAAGGAGCCGTAGGTCGTAAATCCGAGCTTCTCGTAAACGGATAGGCCCATCGGGGAAGCCTGCAAGACACCATATCGGCATCCAAGCTCCTGGCCTGCCGCCATCGGCGCCTTTGTCATTTCTGATCCAATTCCCATGCCCCGAGCGGACTCATGGGTAGCCACGCAGAAGATGCCGAGAACATCGTCGATAACACTGTAGGAGGAGGTCGCCACCGCCTTTCCGTCCAATAGCCCCAAGAACTTCACCATCGGGTGGGTTTTCCGTTGAGAACGATCCACCAGCGGTGGCCCAAATACCGTTCTGAGTTCAGGGGACATATTGAAAATCTCGAGGCACGTATCTGCCCAAAGTTCGTCATCCTCCGGCCCAACTTCTCGCAGCTCAAAGCCGGGAATCGGCTGAAGTGTGGTGTTCTCAGGCGTAAAGGGTGCCGCCATTCCCGGGGTGTCCATGATGGAATGGGCGCCCAAGTTCACGAGGGTTTCTCCAAGCGTGGGCGGCTTCGAAGAGGGGCCCGTCCACCAGAGCATCGGGATCTCTTTCGCACGATGCAGTTCCAGAACCTCCGCGACACGTGCGGACACATCCTCATCGGTGAGGTAGGTCCCAAGAATCATGTTCGCCATCGGGGAGGCAAGCCCCATCTGAAATCCAACGATGTCTGGCCCCTCGAACACGGTGCAGTGGGGCACCACCCGGCTGCAGCGCATGAACGTGCCGATACAGCAGCGCTCAATGCCGTCCAGGATTTCGTCGTCGGGCAGCTGAATCATGTCTGCCGAATTCTACAGCATGCCACCCAACCTGGCCTTTGCCGTATATTCCCTCGGAGAGCATGTTTTTCGACTGGATCATTCAAATTCTTGTGGAGCGGCTGCTCCAGGTCCCGCCGCGTATTTCCAGGCAGGGTGATGTCCTTGTCGCGGAAACCCCCTGGCTAACCCATATCCTGTGTCTCGGCTCTGGCAGCAGGAAGGTTTTGGTGGACCCTGCCCGCAAGACCGTGACGTTGAGAAAGCGAGTTGCCTGGTTCGTGCTGACCCAGCAGGTCTATCACTTCGATCAGATCCTCAACTTGATCGCCGATTATCAAGATTGGTCGCTTTCCCACCTCAGTTGGTCAGGTGCCTACCGTGATCGCGGCGTTTTTACCGTCGAGCTTCGCCTCACCACCGGCGAGCGCATTCTTCTGTTTCGCTTCTACACCCAGGGCGACTTCGTCAACGACGGCATCTTCCCGGACATGATGTATTGGGGAGACTTTGTGGAGGCCTCCGTCTCAAAGGCGGATAACTACACGCATTCCGAAGCCTATGCACGGGTTGTGGCCGGCTTGATTGGAGTGCGGGTGTATGCCGATTAGGTCAGCCCTTGCCCATCCAAACCGCGACCTCGCGCACACCCTTGGGCAGCGTAACCACAGCAGACTCGCTTGCATGAACCCGCCTGACTTCCGTCAGCCAACTCCCCTTTCGAACATCAAAGACCCGATATCGCATCGCACGATTGAACGTTGGAAGGGACAGCCTACCAAGCCCTGCATCCCCCGCTGAGGTGGCCCATACCAAGCCGCCTCGATCCGTGGTCAAGGTTGCCGAGTGAGCGGATTGGCCCAAAGATAGCGGAACAGCATGAGTCGCTCCCGTCAGCAGGTCCCAGGGAACGTCCGCGCAGAAGGCAGACATGGACTTTAGCGTCTCCAGCATCCCATTTGTGATGTGATGGGGCTGTCGATACGGCCACCGGGTGCCCGGCCCCGCTCCACCAGCCAGCAGGTGAGCCCAGGACATTCTGTGGAAAACGAGGTCGTCGAACCCCTCTTCTTTGATCCAATGGTCAATGGGCCCGCTTTCTCCATCCAGAACCGGACGGTTGTCTCGAACTTGCTCTCTTGCATAGGTCACTCCAGCGGCAAAGTCTGCCGCCGCTTGATCTTCCTGGCCCGGATTTGTGCCTCGGGAAGCGCCGAGATAAAGGTGCATGGTCGCGAAGTCAAACTCGGGTTGCCGGAAGGCGGTGTCGGCATTGATCCCCTCCGGCTCAGCTTTGGCAAAGCTGATCGTGAGCATGTGGTTTCGGCCCCACTTCTGCCGCTCATACTTCCGGATCTCGGGGGCAACTTCATCCACCCACGTGCGAATCTGCTCCGGGGATGCCCCCCACCAGAGGTCGATCTCATTCATGATCTCCCAGGCGAAAATGGTGTCACTGTTGCCGTAGCGGTCAATCAGGAACTTTATCCTCCGCTTCTGGAGGTCGATGATGGATCGCTTGGTGAGAAAGTCGATCGGATTGGCAATGGGTCCACCGTTTGCCTGCCAGTAAGGGGAGGCATCCTTTCGCAGGCTCATCCAGAAAGTGTCGTACGGTGTGATCCAGAGCCGAACTCCATGACGATGGGCGGCGCCAACAATATTGTCCAGCCAAATGAGGTGCTCCGGGTTGATCGTCCCAACTGGCTGTTCCAAGTTGCCGCTGGGAGGGGTCTCCACCATCAGTCGAATCACATTGACACCGTGGTCGACCAGGCGCTGGAACCAGCGGTCCGTCCGTTGGGGATCGAAGTCGGCTCGAAGCGGGTTTGCCTGTTCTAGCTCGGGCCAATCCGGGTTGTGGTTGGCACCAATGGGGATGAACGGCTTGCCGTCTGCGTGTGAAAAATATCGTCCACCGGACAACACCCTGATCCAGTCTCCATGCGCGGGTTCAGCGTCCAAAAAGGGACCAGGGTGCTGAGCCCAATCAACCAGCGGCTGGCGGGACGCCGCATATTGCCTCTTCAGATTGGCGGTGTGGTGCTGAAGCGCCGCGTTGAAATGATCCAAGTTATCGTGAGCGCCAGAAACACTGTTTTCGGCGGAGTGCAGGGCCTCTGAAAGCTTCTCTGCATCATGGATTCTGTCGCCGAGGTGAGCAGCCAGCGTGGAGCTCAGGGCGTGAATGCGGAAGTATTCGCTCCAAGATTCCACATCAAAGCCGCCCTCGGACCCGGCAAATGCCCTTGCCTGGCGAAGCCCATCGGTAACCGTAGGCTGTATCGACAGCGACTCCACGAGGCCGTGCGCGTCCACGATGCGCGCCATCAGGCCCCAGTCGCCATCTCCCTGCTCAATCTTAAACAGTAGTCGGTTGACGCCTTTACGCAGGTGAATGGGCACCTTTTCTTCGTCACGCTTGATCCCGCGTGCGACCTGCTTGGAGAAGATCTGCTCCCCGTTCAGAAAAACCTTTGCGCCATCATCGCTCCCAAACAGAAGGCGGGCGCTCTGGTCGGTTGGGCTCACAATGTTGGCGAAGCAGTAGCCAATGCCGGGCTCATCCCAATGAAACAGCCCTTTTAAGTCAATCCCTTTGAGAACCGTGCCGGCTGCAAGCCGCCACTCGTGGCCACTTGCACGGTCCCCCTCCTTTGGATTCGAGGTGTCTTCGCCCTGGAGGTAATCGGTCTTGAATCCGGTGCCTTTGAGTTGCAGGGCCCCGTCGTTGGGATAGGGTCCAGCCGTCAGCCATGCAAGGATATCGCCCTCAGCCCCCAGCCGAAAGTGAAGCGGTTTGACTGCAGATGACTCTTGCGATCCTAGAACCATTGAAACCGCGGCGGAGAAGAGAATCGAAAGGAGCATGGGCGTTTAGGAATGCCACACAAGGCAATCGTCATGTCCCTACTCGGTAAGGACATGACGATTTGATTTTATCGGCAGATGAACAAGCTACTTGCCGTTTGGAGGCAGCACATTCGGCTTGAAGTTGGCGCGGTCTCGCGACTCCTGTTGCCGAATCTGGTTCATCTTGTCTGGGTTGATGGGGTTGTCGTTGGTGCTGCAGCCGGAGAGCGGAACGCCGACGGCAGCGGCAGCCAAGACAGCCAGAGTGGGTTTAAGACACTTCAAGGTCATGTTGATTCTAAAAGGGAACTATGAAGGAACCATCGAAGGATCGCAGTTGCCCCAAGTGCCCCAGTTGTCCTTCCATGGGCTGCCGAACGGGTCCGCGCTCATGGTCGGGTTGGTTGCCGGGTCCACCCATCGGTTGATGGTCGGGTCCACGTCGTAGATCCACTCCCAAAAGCCGAGCTCTTTGAACTTGACGCCGTGCCGCATCTTGAACTTGGAGTGTCCATCCGAGAAGGTGTAGTTGTCTCCGCCATCATGCGTGAATCCAATCCAGGCATCGTCCGAGTCGTTTGCCTTGGTGGTTCCATCAGGGAAACCGTTCATTCTCGGCAGCGTCACCGCTTCTCGCACCGTGGTGGCTCGTCCCTGGAAAGTGATGAAGTCAGCGGGCAGGCTCACCGCCGTCAGCAGCTTGTCGCTTCCGCAGCCATTCATCACATAGCTGGTTCGGCCAGCTTTGCTGTTGTTGGGAACGGGTGCGAGGTCGCCCGAGGTGTCGTTCATGGCCGAAGCGCATGTGAACATATCCATGCTCTTGATGTAGGGGAACAGTTCCGCGCCCCAGTTCTGGGCCGCACCCGGGTCCATGAATCCGAGGGGAGCATTGGCGCCGCCGCCATAGCCCCAAACGCCTCCATTCAGGCCGGTCCAAGGCTCAAGAGCCTGCCAACCGCCCCAAGGCTGCGGGTTGAGTCCCTCACCGTTGGAGGGAGACATGTCATCGTTGTCGCCGCCGTACATCACGAAGGCGAGACCCATCTGCTTGATGTTGCTCAAGCAAGAGGTCTTCTTGGCCGCCTTCTTGGCCTGAGCGAATACTGGGAATAGGATCGCTGCGAGAATCGCGATAATCGCGATCACGACGAGAAGTTCAATAAGAGTAAAAGCACTGCGTCTTTGCATGGTTATCAATCTCCGATGAGGGACTAGAGTTCGCCGCTCGTCGCCTCAAGGGAGTCGACTCGCCGATCTGAACCTTTCTTTCTTGAATAAATGAGGCGCAGGACCAGGTCCTGAGCATAGTTTCCAAAACCGCGTCCGAACAGGTTGAATCCGCCCTGATGCTCGGCATCTGGCTTCACTCCGATTCGAATCGTAATAGGTTGCTGAGGCACGATGAACAGCTTGGATAGGTTCACTTCAGACACCTGGTTCCCATCCACATAGGAGCCAACCTCGTCCACAGACCAAATCTTCAGTAGCCCGAATTGGGTCATGTGCTCCACCCACCAGTCGGGGTTCAGCAATCCGCGTCTTCCGCCAAAGTCTCCCGGACTCGTCCACGTGCCCACTTCCACATCGTTGATCCAAACGGTGATGTCAGATGGCCAGTCGGGGTTGTGATCGGGCGCTTCTGAACAGATCTCCATCGAGAGTTCCAAGCGGTCGATCTCCATCGACGTAGGGAGGTCATTTGGGAAGGTGTATTCCACGAACCCGGTCGCCATCCAAAGGATCTCCGCGCTCGCTCGCTCCGGTGCGTAAAAAGCTTGGGGCTTGTCCAAAAAGCCGATGAACTTGGTGCGATTTGCCAATCCGCAGGTGCCGCCTGGATTCGCCAGGGTGTACAGCCCAATCGGCATCGTCACTTCGTCGACACGCTCATCCGAGGAAGCTTGAGCGGGGATCTGGATGATCAGCCGGTCTCGGCGAAGGTGGCAGCGCTTCTGCATCCCCTGCAGCCCGGGCATGTATTCGCTGCGGACCAGCCCCGCCTGCTCGAGTTGTTGAATGTGCTTGGTCACCGTCGGCTGAGAAATTCCCAGCGCGGCGCCCAATTCGTTGATGTTCTTGTCGCCGGTGGCGAGCAGCTGCAGGATCACGATGCGTGATTCCAGGGCGAGGGCTCGGAAAACATCCAGCGCCTCGTCAATGCGCAATTCCAGTATGTGGCTCTCAGCGTCGGTTGCCATGTGCTTGAGCTGTTATCATAGCACTACGTGTATGTTTATGTGAATATATGAATAGACTTATTGTTGTCGAGCCTGTTTGATGCGTATCGAGGGCGATCTTGATCGTATTAATACGGTGAGTATGGGTTCGTATGATCGATATGAGGGTTGCAGTCACCTTGCCCTGGGTTTGCATTCCGGATCGTGTATGATAACCGCAAGACTGCAATGCCAACACGAGTCACCGCTGATGCGGGGTCTGAGCAAGACCGCACGAGTTATCGACCCGCTTTTGCCGACTATTTTGCGGATCCCTTCGTGTTTCAGCACGACGGCATCTACTACGCGGTAGGGACAGGTCCTGGGTCTGAGGGGCTCGAAATCCCCATGCTGTGCTCCCATAATTTTGTCGATTGGCATCCAATCGGCTGCGTCTTGGAGAAGCTTCCCGAGTTGGGCGACTGCTATTGGGCACCCGAGGTTGCGTACAGCAATGGGGCGTTTTACATGTACTTTTCGGTTGGCTTTGGCGACAAGGGCCACCACCTGAGAGTGGCCACCAGCGATCGACCGGAGGGTCCATACCGGGATATCGGCCGTCCCCTGCTGGACCGATGTCATGCCGAGTTCGCGATTGATGCGAGTCCGTTCCAAGACGCAGACGGTCAGTGGTATCTCTTCTATTCGCGCGACTTTTTGGATTCCGACAATGGAGCCCGGCCGGGAACCGCACTCGTGGTGTCTCGGCTGATAACCATGGTGGATCTGGAACCTGAATTCCAAGTCGTGATGCGGGCTCGCCACGATTGGCAGCGATATCAGTCTAAGCGTTCAATCTACAACGGAATCTACGACTGGCATACCCTCGAAGGTCCTTTCACCGTTAGGCACAACGACCGTTACTACTGCCTGTACAGCGGAGGCAACTGGCAAAACCAAACGTACGGCGTCGACTGGGTGGTGTCCAATCACCCAATGGGACCTTATACGGACACGAACGATGGCATGGAGCCAAGACTGCTCATCACCGTCCCTGGAGAATTGATTGGCCCGGGCCACAATTCGGTGGTGGTGGGGCCAGATGGAGTCACCCAGTACTTGGCGTTTCACGCCTGGGACCTGCAAATGACCGCTCGTCGATTCTTTCTCGAACCCCTCGGATGGAACGATTCCGGACCGATTTGCCTTAGAAATTTCAGCTGCGAGACACAGTAGATGGGTGCTCATCGTAAGATGACCAGGAAGATTTGTCCGCTGGAGAATTGAGATGACGCCTATTTCCCGAACCCTTTCCCTTGCTGTCGCCAGTTTCGGCTTAGTCGCCGCCGCATATTCTCAAGCGACAGTGCCGACGACCACAGCCCCGCTTCAACTGCGCCCTGTGCAGGAAAGGCCCTCGTTTAATCCGGTGCCCGTAGGCCAGAAAGCTCCTGATTTCACCGCCTTTACTCCCGAGGGAAAGCAGGTTTCGCTCAGCGACTATAAGGGAAAGGTTGTCATTCTCGACTTTTGGGCAAGCTGGTGCGGACCCTGCCAGATCTCAATGCCAGGACTCGAAGACGTCTATAAGCAGGTCAAAAAGCAAGGCGTCGTCGTCCTCAGCCTGAACACTTGGGACCAAAAAGCGGATTTCAAAACGTGGGTGGATAAGAACTCCGGAACCAAGTACGACTTTGAATTCGTGCGGGATCCCGCCGAAGGTGACCACGCCACCATCCGAAAGGAGAGCATCGCCAAGAAGCTGTACAAAGTCATCGGCATACCCACCATGTACATCATCGACCGAGACGGAAACGTCGCCGGCTCAATCCTGGGTGCCAAACAAGAAAAGAAGCTAGTCCAACTCCTAAGTGGCATCGGCATCACCGCCACCCTCCCTAAAGAGACGCACTAAGCGAACAGAAGTCCCCGCGGCTGGCTGGGCTGTAGAAGCCCTAGAGCAAGGCGTGCACTCGCGTACCGGCTCCTTCTCCCGCCGCAGGCAGGCGAGGGAACAGATTCGAGACGCTTGGCCCTGCTCAG
This sequence comes from uncultured Armatimonadota bacterium, assembly GCA_903927025.1. Taxonomy (GTDB): domain Bacteria; phylum Armatimonadota; class Fimbriimonadia; order Fimbriimonadales; family Fimbriimonadaceae; genus Fimbriimonas. Next base: position 7,248 of record CAIYLG010000001.1, on the reverse strand, counting down.
TAAGGCAGGGAAATCCTTTCGCACCAAGTGCCAAACCTCAAACTAGATGGCATTAGGCTGAAACCCGCACTCCCCGGATGGATTCCCAATCGTTCCCAATCGCCCGACCCAAACCCTTTCCGAGAATGTTAAGGGCGCTTCATGTGCCTCAGGCTACTGCAACGCGGTTTACCAAAATGCTGTATCGTTGACTGAGGTTTGCCATGAACCAGCAACAGCGAGAGTTACTCGATCGAATCGAACGATTCGAATTTGACGTCCCTGGTGCCTCGTTCCCGTTTTCAAAGAAGCTCGCTTCAGAAAACCACTGGACACCCGAACATGCTCAGCGAGCCATCCGCGAATACCGCAGGTTCGCATTCCTGGCCGTTGCGAGCGGCCACCCAGTCTCTCCTTCGGAAGACGTCGACCAGGTGTGGCACATGCATCTCACCTACTCCAAGAGCTACTGGAGAGAGTTCTGCCCAGACGTGCTTCAGGTGCCGTTCCATCACAACCCTTCAACCGGAGGGTGGCCTGAGCGGGACAAATTTGACGACTGGTATCGAAAGACACTAGACAGCTATCGTTCCTTCTTTCAGGAAGAGCCGCCAGAAGACCTTTGGCCCTCCCCCGAAACGAAAGCCAAGCTCAAAGCCGATTTTGCCAGGGTTGATCGAACGTCTCACTGGGTGATCAAGAAACCGAGTCGGCGCTCCTGGCGCAATGTCGGGCTTGTAACGGCCTTTTCCCTGGCAGCGGCTGGGTGCACCGGGGCGGCAAGCGGAAACCCGATGGACATGATGGGGCCAGACTTTCTGGCCTTTTACGTTGTTCTGTTCGCCATCTGCTTCGCAGCCGCGCTTACTTACCGACACCTTCTCCGCACTCCAGACGCTGTTGGCAGGCCAGAGATGCCGCCACTTGGTGGCCTCCAACTGGCGTACCTCAACAAGGGAAGCGTTCAGGTTGTGGATACGGTGGTGGCCCACCTCTTTCGCCTCGGAGTTCTCGGCCAGGGTTCGCAGCCGAGCAAGGTCATTGCCATCGCAGATCTGCCGGTTGGAAGCACGACCCTTGACCAAATGCTTCACTCGAGAGCAAGCGCCCCTGGGGGAGTTTCAATCGCTGAGCTTCGCCGCACCTGCCGATCTCACACGGATTCGATGAGTGAAGCCCTCGTTCGTCAGGGCATGCTGATTCCGCAGGAGCGGATGCTGGCTATCCGATTGCTGCCGTTCCTCATCTGTCTCTTTGCGATCTCGATAGGCGTGATGAAGATCTTTGTTGGCATGAACCGAGAAAGGCCGGTTGGGTTCCTGGTTCTGCTCTGCATTCTGACGCTGCTGGTCTCGATCGGAGTCTTCTTCGGCGTCCCACGCCGAAGCCGATACGGAGATGCGGTCTTGGCTACCTACAGACGCCAGTACGCCCACTATCAAGCCATCGGTCACCATCAGCACGTCGTTCCCGCAGACGATCTGATCTTCTCCGTCGGCCTCTTCGGCATCACCAGCCTCGCCGGATCGGATCTAGGCTTCCTCACCACCGTCGTCATGCCACCACAATCCTCATCCGGCTCAGGATGCAGCGGAAGCTCCTGCGGCGGTGGAGGAGGGTGCGGAGGTGGCGGCGGCGGATGCGGTGGGTGTGGCGGAGGCTAGCCTGTTGACTAGTTTATAGATTCGTTTAGGCTCGCTGGAAGTGTTGTCACAGTTGCTACTTGAATTTATCGTACAGCTGCTGTAAATTGTCCTCAATTTGGTGTGCAGGCAATGTATTTGCTGCATTTGGCTGAGGCCACAAAGTAAGGGGACAATTTGAGAGATCCGACCTTAGGCACTGTCGCCGGCCTGCCAACTGAATCAAGCAAAGTCAGCAGTGACTTGTACTCTTCAGAGGCCACTCTCGCTACTGCGCCAAATCGGAACTCGTCCTCAGTTCCTGGTTGGAGTCATAACTTGGCCGTCCCACCCGACGACTGGCTGGCTGCAGAGCAATACAGCCCTCCCATCGCCAACATTCTCGCGTTGCTGGGTTTCTTTGTCGTGGCCACCATTCCTTCGTTCAGGTGGCAGGTAGTGCTTGCTGTCTTTCTGATTCTTCTGGGAGCTGTCTCTTTATTTCACGCATTTCTGCGATTCAGGCACGAAACTCTAAGAGGAGATAAAGGCGTCTCTCCGGTACTTTTCGCCATAGGTGTGGTGATTCTAGCGGCAGGTATCGGAGCTGCTGTGTTTGCCTACAATCTCAGTCGGACTGAGGTTTTTCAACCGCAGTCAACCACTGTGTTCGTAGTGACTGTCGCAGTGTTTGCCCCAATCCTTTGCGTCGGGACTTTGATGACCATGGCGCCTAAGAAGACGCACCTCAGATATAACCCAACCGAGCGGCTTTGGCACATTCACGAGTCACAGCTCTTCTCCGGAGGAATTGCTTACGGCGGAACCTACTCACAGCTTAAAAGCATCGTAATTACGCTAAGGATGAAGCGGCCACGATCCCGTTACCTTAACGTCAAGGAAAACCTTGGCTGGAGCAAGAGCCGTTGGAAGGAGCTTCTAGACGAGACTAGGGAATCTGTGATCCGAGCACGACATCGACAACAAAGTGAGATCTGGAGTCGAATTTTTCCAGCAATTAGCGAAAGTAGCCGCCTGGGAGCAAGCGCGTCAATAGCCGAAGTACTTGAGAAATCACCATCTGTTGAAGAAGCTCTGGGTTTAGTCCGGGACCTGATTGAGAATTTGAACCAGAATTCTGAAGCTGGACAGGTACCTCTCGCCATTGACCCCAGATTTGACCTGCAAACAGAGTTATCAACCTCGTGGCCACTAATTAGGGCCCTAGCCAACGCGGAGCAGACCGTCAGATATATCAATGACGGAATTGAGAACAACTACGTGCGGCCAAACGATTCTTGGCCATGGATGGCTTACGGCTTAAGAGCAATCGAGTCTGTACAAAAGCAAATGGGATCTGCTGACTACGAGGGGTTTTCCGATCTCGTCCAGCAGTATAAGAACCAGCTCAAGATCAGGAAGATTTCGCGCAAGTTACGCTACTTGTGGCTCCACGAGGCACTTGTCTACTCCTTTTCGAGCGAGCGTGCCCCGTCAATTGAGACCGAGGATCTGAGGCCATCTCAGACTGTCGTTGAGCCTGAGGTGATCCCAACCGTGGCACTGTATGCTGTGGTTGATCGTGACCCCGATTTGCCGCTAGAGATTCGTCACTACCCGGTACTGTCGGAACTGGAGGCCAGCGCTCTGCAGTTCACCGGCCAACGATACAAGTCGGTCTCGGATGCGCTCGGTGCCGCAACAGTTGATGCCCTAGACCTCGGCGTGTCGTTTGAGGTGACTGGGCCAAATGCATCGGGCGAAGTGAGTACATGGGCAACCCGGGTAAATGAAGCCTTGAACGAGATTCCAAGGCACCTGGACGCCTCGGGACACGTTGCCTTTACTAGCCGACGAAGAGCCATCATTTCGCAAAGCTTCGGGTTTGTGGGCAAATGGATTATTTCTGGCCTTCAGTGTAAGGCGAGAAACATGGACGGTGGTGTTCAAGCCAACGCGGCGCAAGTCGCTTTGGATCTGGAGTCCAGCAAGAAGCACTTCCGGGTTGTCCTGAGTGAGCCTCATGTGGTCCTCGGGGTCCCCCCACCCATTGAAGACTCGAGTCAACTTCACCCGTTTCTTAAGTACATCCGCCTTCGCTTTATCAGCCGGGCCAAAAAAGTTGATGGCGCACAAACCGTAAACAAAATCGGCGAACAAGCTCACGGCACAACTACCGGAAAGTCATCCAAGTTCATCGAGTTTTTCTTAAAGCTGTCGGCAGTTCTCTCCGGTGTCCTGATGATGGGAATGATGTTCGCAGGGGTCTATGTTCTTGGTACCGGAACCACGACGTTTTTCCAAAAGAGTTCTGAGAAGGAAGCTGACTTTCACAGTTTGCCGAATGAGCTGATTTTAGTGGGTCTACACTCCCTCGAGATAATCATCTTGGCACCGCTGCCCTATTTGCTGATTTTAGGCCTGAGGCGCTATGTAAATGCACTCGCACGCAACAAAGATGCAAAGCGGGCGAAAGCTGAACTACTCGACTTCAAAGCATTTGAAGTTGCATTGCTGATCTCCGTGATGGCTGCCTTTATTTTGTCGGTCTTTATCGAATCGATTTCAGACGGGAAAGACGCGAAAGAAACAAAGGTTGGTCTCGCAACCTTGCTTCACAACCCAGGAACGATTGCGGTATTAGCTCTGATCCTTGTGATCCTAGTTGGTTACTATGCGCTGCTGGAATTCTTTGCAGACAAGCAGGGTGAAGAGGCCCGTGCAAATCCTACCGACATCGTGCCGTTCGTCTTCGAAGCGGAGCGGTTAACGCGCCACGAAAGATACCGGGAGGCAGCAGACATGTACGATCAAGCTGCATTCTACATCATGGCCAACTCTTCAGAGGCTGACGCGAAGGCACTGTTTTATGAAGCGATGGCAGATGCGTGCCGACTGGTGCTTGCCGAACAGTCGAGCGATTTTGGTCTCAAGTCCGTTGCGCGATCAGGGCTGATCACCCACCTGCTTGAACTTCACGAAACGGAAATCATGACCAAGCATGGAGGAGAGAGCGCTAAATCTGAGAAGCACTTAAGTCGAGACCGGGATCTGGACCTCGACGCCGAGAAGCTTGGTTCAAATGGTCAGTACTCAGTTCTTGCTCACGGCGTGATCGCTTTTTGCACTCAACACCAACTTGGGGTCGCGCTTGAGGACCCGCTCCACCAAGTTTTCAAGGCGATCGCCACGCGCGAAATTTGGTACGCCTTACTGGATGCGGTTACAACATAGCTTGTCAGCTACGTTCACTCGTGATCCGAATCGCCCAGGCGAGGCCGGCTTCGGACTTCTTTTGGTACGAGGCTGGAATCGCGATGGTGCCGTCTTCGGACGCCCTTAGCTCGCCGAAGCCCAACAGCCGCAGGCTCTTTGCTTTCGCAAGAAGCTCGATCGGCAGCTTCACCGTCTCGGGCAACCCCGCTGAGTCGTTCTTGGCCAACAAGATGGCGTAGACGGTGCCGTTCTTCTTACGCGTGAACACGCAGTCTGACTGCTCATACGGATGCACGGGGCGGGTGCTGTAGATGGCCTCGCCGTTCTTTCGCAGCCACGCACCAAGACCCTTAAGTCGCTCGTAGACAACCGGATCAAACTCACCGTTGGTGTCGGGCCCGATCCCGATCAGGTAGTTTCCGCCCCGCGCCACGATGTGGCATAGGTTCTTCACCAGCGTCCCCACACTCTTAAAGTTGTCATTCGGTCGCCAGGGCCAGGAGGTGCCCATGGTCATGCACGTCTCCCACGGGTAGGGAAGATAGTGGTTGGGGATCTCTCCTTCCGGTGTGATGTAGTTTTCGTTGGGACCCGAAACCGTTCGGTCGACCACGATCAGGCCGGGCTGAATCTTGCGTGCCATCGCTGCCATGCCGTTCATGTCGATGTCAGCGTTCGGAGGGCGAACGCTTCCGCCATCCAGCCAGAGGATGTCCTGCTTGCCGTATCCCTTCATCAGTTCAGCGATCTGATCCCACGTGAAATCCTTGAACTTTTTCCACTCCTCTGGGTGGTCAGCAGGTTCGTAGTTGGGGCCCTGCCCGCTTCCGACTCCGTTCTCCGGACGCCAGTAGTAGGGGCTGTGCCAGTCGGCTTTGGAGAAGTAGATGCCGGAGCTTAGTCCATGCCGCCGGAAGGCCTCGCTCATCACCTTGACCGTATCCGCTCTCGGGTCCACTCGAAACGGCGAGTCGGGGCCGGTGATCTTGTAGTCCGTGTACTTTGTGTCCCACATGCAGAAGCCGTCGTGGTGCTTCGTCATCGAGAAAACGTATTTGATCCCACCGTCCTTAAACGCCGTCGCCCACTTATCGGCATCGAAGTGAACGGGGTTGAAGGTCTTTGGCAGTCTCTCGTAAACCTTTCGGTACGCCTCGTCGCTTAGGCTGGCGTACTGTTTGGGGCGGTTGTTCCACGGGTAGCGAGTAGCGACCAGACTCCACGATTCCACGATGCCCCACTGGCTGTAGGCGCCCCAATGAATGAGGATTCCAACCTTTTCATCCTGCCACTTTCGCAAGCTGCTCAGAATCTTCGGGTCAGTTGGTGCGATCCACTCCTTGCTCGCCTGAAAAGCCCCATAAATCCCATCCCCCTGAGGTTCATTCGTTGTTCCGCCAGTCATAAGCAGTCCCGCAAGTCCAAGCAATAGAGTCATTGGCAAATCCCAGTTTATACGTCACCAAGGGAAAATTGGAGTCGCCATGCTCAGGCGGCATAGAATAGGTTCTGAAAAGACGCGTCGTGTTTTGGAAGACAGCCACGGATTGCATCGGAGGGAGCCAATCTCCTGCGTCTCGGCTAGACCAGAACAGCTAAATGCCAAAGTTTCAATGCCTCTGATCATGCCAACAAGCTGGTAGCCCAGGTTCCCTCTACCGCCATCGGTGGCGGGTGGAGGGCCAGGGAGGGGGTGGCGGACTGAAAATGCGCCCCTGGCGCCGAATCAAATACCGGCTACAAATCACGAAGAATGTGGACCCCGGCGTAGCCGGGAGCGTTGACGTTCGCCACCCCCTCCCCACCCTCCGCCCGCCACGGAAGGCGTGGGAGGGAGTCGATCTGCAGCGCCTTGGCTTGGCCAGAAGTAGGATGCACCGTTCAAATTCAAACACTTTGTTCTCGCAAGCGGGGCGGTAATCCAGGTTCCCTCCACCGCCATTTCCGTGGCGGGTGGAGGGCCAGGGAGGGGGTGGCGGACTGAAGACGCGCCCCTGGCACCTTATCAAATACCGGCTACAAATCACGATAAACAAGGACCCCGGCGTAGCCGGGAGCATCTACGTTCGCCACCCCCTCCCCACCCTCCAGCCCGCCACTTATGGCGTGGGAGGGAGCCGATTTGCGGTGCCTTGGCTTGGCCAGAAGTAGGATGCACCCTTCAAATTCAAACACTTTGTTCTTGCCAGCAGGGCAGTAATCCAGGTTCCCTCTACCGCCGTCGTGGCGGGCGCAGGGCTCAGGGAGGGGGTGGCGGACTGAAAATGCGCCCCTGGCACCGTATAAAATTTCAGCTACAAATCACGATAAACAAGGACCCCGGCAAAGCCGGGAACGCCAACTTTCGCCTAGCCAAACGCGCTAAAGGGAAAGGTTGAGCCACTGCTCATACCGCTTCCAGCGGCCCACTGAGCCCTGGTGAATCGGCTGA